>JADJBW010000014.1 GCA_016703525.1 Actinomycetota bacterium
ACGGTATCGGCGACCTGGTCGACGATCGACGGACTTTCGGCGTCAAACCAAACGATGCGGGGATCGCGGGCGAACCAGCGCATCTGGCGCACCGCGAACCGGCGAGTGCGCTGGACGGTCGCGTCGACGGCCTCGGCCAGCGACGATCGTCCGGCGAGATGCTCTGCCAGCTCGCGATAGCCGATGGCCTGTGCCGCCGTACGCGACCACGGTCCGCGCTCGGTCAGCCCGGCCACTTCGTCGAGCCACCCGGCGTCGAGCATGGCCGTGACCCTCATGCGGATTCGGGTGGCGAGCGCGCCGCGATCGACGCGCAGCCCGACGAGTCGGTGCGGCGTCGACGCGTACACGTCGAGTCCTGGACCGAAGGAGGAGAACGGCTGACCCGTCGACTCGCAGACCTCGAGCGCCCGGAGGAGCCGGCGTCGATTCGAGGGGTCGATTCGGCGCAGCGCAGCCGGATCCAGTCGCCCGAGACGCGCAACGAGCTCGTCGGTGTCGAGCGCGTCGAGGCGCAGGCGGACCTCCGGCGCCTCCGGAGGAATCGAGAGGTCATCGACCACGGCGCGGTGGTACAAGCCGGTCCCGCCGACGAAGAGCGGCCGGTGATCGCGAGCCACGATCTCGGCGACCGCTGCCCGGCTCCGCTCCTGGAACCACGCCACGGAGCACTCCTCGTTCGGGTCGAGCAGATCGAGCAAGTGATGCGCGACAGCAGCGCGCTCGGAAGGCGTCGGCTTGGCGGTCCCGATGTCGAAGCCGCGGTACACCTGCATCGAGTCGACCGACACCACCTCGACGCCGCCGAGACGGCTCGCCAGCCCCAGCGCCAGGGCCGACTTACCGACGCGGTCGGTCCGACGATCGCCAACCCGCCGCTCGCGGCAGGAGGCGGCGCGCTCATGAGGCCGCGGCGACGGACAACCGTGTGCGATGGATCGGCACGTGCACCACCTCGCGGAACTCGGCCCGCAGGTGCGTCATGGTGGCACCGGTGATCTCGACCGTCGCATAGGAGCCGGGACGGAGCCGGTCAGCGGCGAAGTGCACGAGCTTGTTCTGCCGCGTCCGGCCCGAGATCATCGACGGGTCGCGCTTGGACGGACCCTCGACGAGCACCTCCTCGATCCGGCCGATGCGCGCCTCGTTGCGGTGGATCGAGGACCGCTCGATGACGGCGCGCAGTCGGGTCATCCGTTCGACCGCGACCGCGTGGTCGACGAAGCGGTCCGTGTGTTCCGCCGCCTCGGTGCCCGATCGGGGCGAGTAGATGAAGGTGTAGGCGGCGTCGTAGCCAGCGGCGGCGGACACCTCGAGCGTCGCCTCGAAGTCGTCGTCGGTCTCGCCGGGGAACCCGACGATGATGTCGGTCGACACCGCCAAGTCGTCGACGGAGGCCCGCGCCGCGACGAGTCGTTCGAGGTACCGGTCGGCGGTGTATCCGCGGTGCATCGCCGCGAGCACGCGGTCGCTGCCCGACTGCAGGGGCAGATGCAGGTGCTCGCACACCGCTGGGTGCCGACCCATCACCTCGATCGTCTCGGGGTGGAGGTCCTTGGGATGCGGACTCGTGTAGCGGACACGTCGGATGCCGTCGACGGAGCCGACCGCATCGAGCAGATCCGCGAAGAGCGGGCGCGCACGCCGCGGGCCAGCGAGCCAGGCGCTCCCCACTCGATGGCGAAGGTCGTCGTCGACGAGCCCGGAGCCGTCGATGACGCTGCGCGCGCCGAGCGCGAGGTCGCGCCCGTAGGAGTTGACGTTCTGGCCGAGCAACGTCACCTCCGTGACGCCCTGCGATGCGAGCCCCTCCACTTCGGCGACGACGTCACCGAAGGACCGCGACCGCTCAGGCCCGCGCACGGACGGAACGATGCAGAACGCGCACGAGTTGTCGCATCCCACCTGAATGGTGATCCACGACTGGTAGCCGACCTCGCGCCGCACCGGCAGGGCCGAGGCGAAGAGGTCGTCGTTCGCGTCGGAGGCTTCGACGATCTCGGTCACGGGGCCGGACGCTCGTGACTGCGCGAGCAACGCGGTCGCACGCCCGACGTTGTGCGTGCCGAACACCACGTCGACGTGCGGAGCCCGCTGACGCACGAGATCGGCGTCCTTCTGCGCGAGGCACCCGCCGACCACGATCTCGACACCCGGCCGCTCGGCCTTCAGCGACTTGAGGTGCCCCAGGGTCCCGTAGAGCTTGTTGTCGGCGTTCTCCCGGATGCAGCACGTGTTGAGCACGATCACGTCGGCCGACTCGAGGTCGTCGGTGGCCTCCATGCCGTCGGCCTCGAACATGGCGGCGATCCGCTCGGAATCGTGCTCGTTCATCTGGCAGCCGTAGGTGCGCACCGCGAAACGCTTGGTCACGAGCCCATCGTATGAGAAGTCCCCGGTCACGCCCGCCAGGCGCCAACGGCCGCCGTAAGGTCGTCCCATGACCGTGCCCGCATCGTTCGCGCTCGTCGTTGACGAGCACCTCCCGCTCCCCGCCGAGGATCCCCCCTCCGGAACGGTGATCGCCGGCGATCCGCGCACCTTCGTCCGCATCCTCGACGAGACGTCGGACGGGACGGTCTGCCGGGGCATCTGGCGGATGACTCCCGGGGTGTGTGCGGATGGGAAGCAGACGAGTTGTTCGTCGTGCTCGCCGGGCGCCACCGTGGATATTGCCGGAGGGGATCGCCTCGAACTCACGCCCGGGTCGGTGGGCGTGTTCGCGGAGGGCACCGAGACGGTGTGGACCGTCCACGAGACCCTGACCAAGGTGTTCCAGATCACCTCACCGGAGGGGTGATCCGGAACACCCGACCGGTGTCCGGTTCAGCTGTCGAGCGTGACCGGAATGTCGTTCTCGACCACTTCGAGATCGATCGGAACGTCGTCGCCGATGCCGAGGTGCGCCGGATCTTCTCGGAGACCTCGACCATCAGCTCCGGGTTCTCGGTCAGGAAGCTCTTGGCGTTCTCGCGCCCCTGGCCGAGTTGTTCACCCTCGTAGGTGTACCAAGCGCCTGACTTCTTGACGAAACCGAAGTCGACGCCGATGTCGAGCAGCGAACCCTCGCGGCTGATGCCCTGGCCATACATGATGTCGAACTCTGCCTGCCGGAACGGTGGCGCCACCTTGTTCTTCACGACCTTGACGCGGGTGCGGTTGCCGACGATCTCCGCGCCGTCCTTGATGGACTCGATGCGGCGGATGTCGAGCCGGACCGACGAGTAGAACTTCAGCGCCCGACCGCCGGGCGTGGTCTCGGGGGAACCGAACATCACGCCGATCTTCTCGCGCAACTGGTTGATGAAGATGCAGATGGTGTTTGTCTTGTTCAGATTGGCCGTGAGCTTTCGCAGCGCCTGCGACATGAGCCGCGCCTGCAGCCCGACGTGCGTGTCGCCCATGTCGCCCTCGATCTCGGCCCGCGGCGTCAGCGCGGCGACCGAGTCGATCACCACCACATCGAGTGCACCAGAGCGCACCAGCATGTCGGTGATTTCCAGCGCCTGCTCACCCGTGTCGGGCTGCGAGATCAGCAACTGATCGACGTCGACACCGATCTTCGCGGCGTAGACCGGGTCCATCGCATGTTCGGCGTCGATGTAGGCGCATGCGCCACCGTTACGCTGCGCCTCGGCAACGACGTGCATTGCCAACGTCGATTTGCCGGATGACTCCGGGCCGTAGATCTCGACCACGCGACCACGGGGAAGACCACCGACGCCAAGCGCAATGTCGAGAGCGAGAGCGCCCGTGGAGATCGACTCGATCTTCATCGTCGTCTTGTCGCCCATGCGCATGACGGAACCCTTGCCGAACTGCTTCTCGATCTGCGCCAGCGCTCAGTCGAGTGCCTTGTTGCGATCCACCGTCATCGTTGTTGTCCCTTCATCGGATCACCGTTTCACCGGTTGGTGGGCTGCCGTGTGGGGCAGCAAGTTGCTCCTCGGGAAGGTATCGATGACCACCGACAACGAAGACCGAGCTGCCCCGATCGCTGCCGTTGTCGAGTCGTCGAGCGAACCTTCGGTCGAACAACAGCAGTGTAGTTGCGAACCCCTGTTCGATCAAGCACCCTTCGACGGTCGACCGTCAGACGTCGAGCTTGGTGCGCACGAAGTTGAGCAGCGTGATGCAGGCGAACTCGCGCACCTGCTGGCGGCGCCCGGGCAGACGGAGCTCGAACGACGACACATCGCCACCTACGTCGACCGCCATGCACACGGTGCCGACCGGGCGACCCTCGGCCTCGTCGGGCCCGGCCACACCCGTGACCGCGGCCCCCACGTCGGCACCCATGATCCGCCGGACCCCGCTCGCCATGGCCTCGGCGCACTCAGCGGTGACCACCGGCCCGGGTGGCACCCCGAGCAGGTCGAACTTCGTCTGCGACGCATAGCTCACGACGCCGCCACGGAACGAGCGCGACGCGCCCGGCACCGCCACAAGCCGCGACGCGATCAACCCACCCGTCACCGACTCGGCGACCGCGAACGTCAAGCCGCTGCGTTCCAGCAGCGCCAGCACGACGTGCTCCATCGACTCGTCGTCGATCCCGAACACCAACTCCCCGAGCAGGCGGCGCAGCCGCGACTCCTCGTCATCGAGCATCGCGAGCGCGCCGTCGTCGGAGTCGGCCTTTGCCGTCACGCGGACCTTGATGCCCTCGATGCCCGACGCGAGGAATGCGATCGTCGGGTTGCCGACGGCATCGAGCGCGGTGATCCGGTCGGCCAGCAGTTCGGCCAGGCCCGACTCGGATTGTCCCCACGTGCGCAGCACCCGGCTCCGGATGACCGTCGCGTTGGCGGACCGAGCGGCGAGGTCGCGCAACACCGTTCCCGCCACCATCTCGCGCATCTCCCACGGCACGCCGGGCACGGCGTAGATGACCTTCTCGACGGCGCGGTCGTCGACGGCGTCCGTCGTCCGCGGCGGCGTGCGGCCACCGCACCCGGCACACGATTCCGGGGGCAGTCCCGGGTTGCTCATCAATGAAGACGCTGCCGGCCGGACGCCACGCCTGCGTGAGGTTGTTCTCGGGCATGTCGCGGCCGCGGGCCGCGAACATCGAGGCGATGATCTCGGCTCGTCCCTCGTCGAACTCCAGATCGACACCGGCGACCGCGGCGATGGCCCGACGCGTCAGATCGTCCTGCGTCGGGCCGAGACCGCCACAGCAGATGACTGCGTCGTTGCCATCGAGCGCCTCGGAGATCGCCGCAACGATGCGGTCGAGGTTGTCGCCCACCTTGACCTGTCGGTGGCAGTCGATCCCCGCCGACGCGAGCTGCTCGCCGATCCACGCCGAGTTCGTATCGATGATCTGGCCGAGCAACAATTCGGTCCCGATCGCAACCACCTCGGCGCGCATCCCGGAAGGCTATCGGGCCGCCGGAGGCCGGCGCGGATGGTCGCAATCCCGAAACATTCCCGTTACACAACGTGGCTACGGTCCCGAGGAAACACCCCGGAAGATGGAGCGAACATGAGCGGCAACGAGACCCGACGTCGAGCGATCAAGGCGGTCGCGAGCTACAGGATCCCCGATGAGGATGTCACCGAGCCGCTGGCACAGCTGTTCGGCAAGAACGTGTTCACGAAGTCGGTGATGAAGGCGCGCCTGCCCAAGGCCGTCTTCTCGTCGCTGGTCGGCACGATCGAACGCGGCGAGCCCCTCGACGCCACCGCAGCCGACATCGTCGCGTCGGCCATGAAGGACTGGGCGATCGAGAACGGTGCATCGCACTACGCCCACGTCTTCTACCCCCTCACCGGACTCACCGCCGAGAAGCACGACAGCTTCCTGGAACCCGACGGTTCCGGCGCGTCGATGGCCGAGTTCGCCGGCAAGACCCTGCTCCAGGGCGAGCCCGATGCGTCTTCGTTTCCCCAATGGCGGCCTGCGCGGCACCTTCGAGGCCCGCGGCTACACCGGGTGGGACGTCACCAGCCCCGCGTACATCCTCGAGAACCCGAACGGCAACACGCTGTGCATCCCCACCGTGTTCATCTCGTGGACCGGCGAGGCGCTCGACAAGAAGACGCCGATCCTGCGCAGCCAGCAGGCCATGAACGCGCAGGCCCAGCGCCTGCTGAAGCTGTTCGGACACACCGACGTCGACACCGTCGTGTCGTACGCCGGAGCCGAGCAGGAGTACTTCCTGATCGACCGCAACTTCTACTTCGCCCGCCCCGACCTGATGAGCACCGGCCGCACCCTGTTCGGCGCGCCATCGCCGAAGGGCCAGGAGTTCGACGACCACTACTTCGGCGCCATCCCCGAGCGAGTGCTGGCGTTCATGATCGATGCCGACCGCGAGCTCTTCAAGCAGGGCATCCCGGCCAAGACCCGCCACAACGAGGTCGCCCCGGGCCAGTTCGAGATCGCCCCGGTGTTCGAGAAGGCCAACCTGGCCACCGACCACCAGCAGCTCCTCATGGTCACGCTGCGCCGGGTGGCCGAGAAGCACGGGATGGAGTGTCTGCTGCACGAGAAGCCCTTCGCCGGCATCAACGGCTCGGGCAAGCACGTGAACTTCTCGATCGGCAACGGCACCCAGGGCAACCTGTTGAACCCCGGCGACACGCCGCACGAGAACGCGCAGTTCCTGGTGTTCTGCGCCGCCATCATCCGTGGCGTGCACCGCTACGGCGGCATCCTCCGGGCCGTCGTCGCGTCGTCTCGCAACGATCACCGTCTCGGCGCCAACGAGGCGCCGCCGGCGATCATCTCGATCTTCCTCGGCGAGCAGTTGATGGACGTGTTCGATCAGATCGCGAAGGGCGGCGCGACGGCGTCGAAGGAGAGCGGCACGCTCACGATCGGCGTCGACACCCTGCCCGACCTCAAGGCCGACCCGGGCGACCGCAACCGCACCAGCCCGTTCGCGTTCACCGGCAACCGGTTCGAGTTCCGCGCGCCGGGCTCGTCGCAGTCGATCTCCGGGCCGATGGTCGCGATCAACACGATCATCGCCGAGTCGCTGGACTTCATCGCCACCGAGCTGGAGGCCGCAACCGACGCTGGCACCGACCTGAACGTGGCGATCCAGAAGGTGCTCGAAGCCATCATCTCCGAGCACGGCTCCGTGGTGTTCAACGGCGACGGGTACTCCGACGACTGGCAGGTCGAGGCCGAGGCCCGCGGGCTGCTCAACCTGCGCACCACCGTCGACGCGCTCCCGCAGCTCGACACGCCGGAGGCGAAGGCGCTCTTCTCCAAGTACGGCGTGTTGAGCGAGCGTGAGTTGGCGAGCCGCTACGAGGTCTACCTCGAGCAGTACGCGCTCAGCGTCACCGTCGAGGCCCGTCAGACGCTCGAGATCGCACAGACCGTCATCCTGCCCGCCGCGCTTCGGTACCAGCAGGAGCTCGCCGTCGGCGCAGCTGCCCTCGCCCAGCTCAGCCTCCCGACGAACAACACGGTGCTCGAATCCGTGACGTCGGAGATCGGTGCATTGACCGCAGCGATCGACGTACTCGGCGCAGCACTGTCGGGCCACGGTGGCGACTCGACGATCGACGAGGCCCGCTACGGCGTCGAGACGCTCATCCCCGCCATGACTGCCGTGCGCACCGCGGCCGATGCCCTGGAGCGTCTCGTTGCCGACGACCTGTGGCCGCTGCCGACCTACCAGGAGATGCTCTTCATCCTGTAGGACGCTCGGCGTTCGCGCCGTCGAGGCAACCGCGCTTCACCTTCGACGCGGCCCCACCCTCCTGGAGCCGCTCGAACCGGGATGGGTTGCCCAACCGGTTGACGTGCCCCCGGCTGCTGTACCGGCCGGGGGCACGTCCGCGCCCGGAGCACCGCCGCAGGCACGCCGATCCCGGAGTGCCGCCGACGATCGAAGGCCGATCGGAGGCATCAATCGAGATCATTGATTCGTTCGACTTCACCAATCGCTCTGGGGTTCGTAGGATGGCGTTGTCCCCGACAACCCCTACCAACGAGGAACTACCCCATGGCACTGATCAACACCGAAATCCTCCCCTTCGAGGCCACCGCGTTCCACAACGGCGAGTTCGTCCAGGTTTCCGACCAGAACCTGCGGGGCACGTGGTCGGTGGTGTTCTTCTACCCGGCCGACTTCACGTTCGTGTGCCCCACCGAGCTCGGCGACCTCGCCGACAACTACGAGGCGTTCCAGGCGCTCGGCGTGGAGATCTACGGCGTGTCGACCGACACGCACTTCACCCACAAGGCCTGGCACGACGCGTCCGAGACGATCGGCAAGGTGACCTACCCGATGATCGGCGATCCCAACGGCACGATCACCACCAACTTCGACGTGATGCGCCCCGGAGTCGGCCTCGCCGACCGCGGCACGTTCCTGATCGACCCCGACGGCATCATCCAGTTCATGGAGATCACCGCCGAGGGCATCGGCCGCAATGCCGCCGAGCTGCTGCGCAAGGTGAAGGCCGCGCAGTACGTCCGCACGCACCCGGGCGAGGTCTGCCCGGCGAAGTGGGAAGAGGGCGACGAGACCCTCGCGCCCTCGCTCGACCTCGTCGGCAAGATCTGACCCACGCGGGAATCCCGCACCTCGTGTGAACGGCCGGCCCCCGACACCCCGTCAGGGGCCGGCCGTTTGCCTCTCCGCGCCCGTACGACAGGAGCCATCCCATGCTCGACACCAACCTCACGTCCCAACTCGAGACGCATCTCCAGAACCTTCGCGTGCCGATCGAGCTGGTCGCCTCGCTCGACGAAGGGCCCAAGTCGGCCGAGATGGTCGAGCTGCTGGACGAGATCGCGGCGCTGTCCGACAAGATCGTCGTGCGCCGGGACGGGTCGGCCGACCGCCGCCCGTCGTTCACCGTCGCGCGCCGGGACCGACATCGCCGTGACCTTCGCCGGCATTCCGATGGGCCACGAGTTCACGTCCCTGGTGCTCGCGCTGCACGTCGGCGGTCACCCCTCCCGCGCCGCCGACGAGCAGATCGAGCAGATCGAGGGGCTCGGCGGCGAGTACCACTTCGAGACCTTCGTGTCGCTGACCTGCCAGAACTGCCCGGACGTCGTACAGGCGCTCAACGTCATGAGCACCATCAACCCACGCATCCGACACACGATGATCGACGGTGCGCTGTTCCAGCCCGAGGTCGACGAGCGCAAGGTCATGGCGGTGCCGACGGTGTTCCTCAACGGCGAGCCGTTCGGGCAGGGCCGCATGACCTTGGCCGAGATCGTCGGGAAGCTCGATGCGGGCGCCGCCGAGCGCGAAGCCGCGCGCATCGACGCCAAGGACCCGTTCGACGTCCTCGTCGTGGGCGGCGGGCCGGCCGGAGCCGCGGCCGCCATCTACGCCGCACGCAAGGGCATACGCACGGGCGTCGTCGCCGAACGATTCGGCGGGCAGGTGCTCGACACCATGGCGATCGAGAACCTCATCTCGGTCCCGCACACCGAGGGACCCAGGCTCGCGACCGCGCTCGAAACGCACGTCGGCACCTACGACGTCGACGTCATGAACGTGCAGCGTGCCGCCAAGGTGATCCCCGCGGCGGAGCCCGGCGGCCTCGTCACGGTGGAGCTCGACAGCGGCGCCACGCTGCAGTCGCGCACCGTGGTGCTCTCGACCGGCGCCCGCTGGCGCTCCATGAACGTTCCGGGCGAGTCCGAGTACCGCAACAAGGGCGTCACCTACTGCCCGCACTGCGACGGCCCGCTGTTCAAGGGCAAGCGAGTCGCCGTGATCGGGGGCGGCAACTCCGGGGCCGAAGCCGCCATCGACCTTGCCGGGGTCGTCGCCCACGTGACGCTGATCGAGTTCGATCCCCAGCTCCGGGCCGACGACGTGTTGCAGCGCAAGCTGCACAGCCTGGCGAACGTGGACATCATCACGAGCGCGCTCACCACCGAGGTGCTGGGCAACGGCGAGGAAGTTACCGGCCTGCGCTACACCGACCGTGCGACCGACACGTCCCATGACGTCGCCCTCGACGGCATCTTCGTACAGATCGGCCTCTTGCCGAACACCGAGTGGCTCGACGGTGCGGTCGAGTTGTCACCACGGCGGGAGATCGTGATCGACGATCGCGGTGCCACGTCGTTGCCCGGCGTGTTCGCCGCCGGCGACTGCACGACGGTGCCGTACAAGCAGATCGTGATCGCGATGGGTGCGGGTGCAACTGCGGCGCTCAGCGCCTTCGACCACCTGATCCGCACGCCGGTTCCCGTTCAGGCCCTCGCGAGCGCCTGAACGCAGGGACCGTGGGCAAGGACGTGCACGCCGCTGTGGCCGACCGAAGGTCGGCGCCGTGAACCTGCGGGACCTCGACTACCTGGTCGCGGTTGCCGAGGAACGGCACTTCGGCCGCGCCGCCCGGCGCTGCCACGTCGGCCAGCCCACCTTGTCGACCCAGATCCGCAAGCTGGAAGCCGAGCTCGGCGTGACGCTCGTCGAGCGGAACCCGCGCCGGGTGCTGCTCACGGAGGCGGGCGAACACATCGTCGAGCGGGCACGCGCCATCCTGCGCGAGGCCGACACGATTCGCGAGTTGGCTCGACGAGCGGCGGATCCCGCGTCGGGCACGGTGCGGGTGGGGCTCTTCCCGACGCTCGGGCCATACCTGCTCCCCCACATCGTGCCCGTGCTCCGCGACCGGTTCCCCCGGCTGGAATTGCTGCTGGTCGAGGAGAAGACCGAGGACGTGCTTCGATTGCTCGACACCGGCCGCCTCGACGCCGGGCTCCTCGCGCTCCCGATCGACGACGAGCGCCTGCACGTCGAGCCGTTGTTCGAGGAGCAGTTCCTGCTCGCGGTTCCCCACGGCCACCGCCTCGCCGGCTCGTCGGAGCCGATCGATCCCTCGGCGCTCGTCGGCGAAGACGTGCTGCTGCTGGCGGACGGCCACTGCCTGCGCGACCAGGCGCTGTCGATCTGTCGCCTGGTCGGAGCGACCGAGCGGTCCGACTTCCGGGCCACCAGCCTGGAGACGCTGCGCCACATGGTCGCCGCCGGGGTCGGCATCACCCTCCTCCCGGAACTGTCGGTGCAGCCGCCTGTGGCACGGACCGAGCACGTCGTGCTGCGGCGCTTCACCGATCCGGTGCCGAGCCGCACGATCGCGCTGGCGTGGCGGCGTTCCAGCGCCCTGGCCGCCTTTCTCCCCCTGCTCGCGGACGCGGCGCGTGCGATGCCGAACGACCTCGTGCGGATGATCGGTGGCGAGGGCGCCTGATGACCCGCGCGTCGACCGCGTTACGGCGCGTCCGGGCCGAGCACCAGGTCGACGAGCGCGTCCACGAACTCCTCGCGACCGATCCCCGTGGGCGATCCCCCGAAATACTGCGCCGAGAGATGAAACCCGACGACGGCGCTCAGCAGCACGGCGCCGGGGGCGTCGCTGCCACCCGCTTCGACCGCCGATCCGAGCGCCGTCGCGATCGTGCGCTGCTCACGATGCGCTCCGTCCGCGACAAGGCGGCCGGCGATCAGCGCCGCAAGGCCCGGAATGCGGTCGCGCTCACGAGCCAGGATCGCCACCAGCGGCTCGAGGGAGTCCATCAGGTCGAACGCGGTCGACACCCGCTCGACCAGCCAGCGGCGCGAGCCGGCGACCTCCGATGCGTCCGGTTGCGGTCGCGTCGGGTCGCCAGACGTCGCCTCGACGCGCTCGATCTCGCGCCGCACGACCGCCTCGAGCAGATCGTCCTTGGTGCGGAAGTACCGGTAGAAGCCGCCGGATCCCGACGCGAGCCCGGCACGCTCCTCCAACTCGACGATCGGTGTGCCGTCGACGCCCTTCGTGGCGAAGGACGCCAGCCCGGCATCGAGTAGGCGATCACGGGTCGTCGAGGTCACGGCGAAGACCCTAGGCGGACCCGTGCCGAGGGCATACGGGTTCGCCCGGCGTCACGAGACGGCCTGCGGCCCGACACGAGCCAAGCGCCGCCGGTCGGATGACTCCGGCCGATTGGACGAGGCCTCGAGACGCACGAGCAACACGCCGGCCACGATCAACACGCCACCGATGCCCTGGATCGGCGTCGGTCGTTCGCCCAGGAGCACCCACGCCGCAAGCACCGCGAACAGCGCCTCGAGCAGCGCGACGAACGATGCGAGGCGCGCGCCCAACTGCTCGGCCGCGAACACCCCGGTGCCGTACGAGAAGGCCGTGGAGACCACCACGATCACCGACATCGGCACCCACCACGGAGCATCGGCGCCGAACAGATCGACCCGGGCCGTCGACAGGTGGAACGGCACCAACCCGGCCAGCCCGGCCGCGACCAGCAGCACCGCACCGACGCAGAGTCCACCCGCCGCCATCGCGACCGGTGGGAGTTCGGGGTCGGGCTGCCCGGCGAGATGAAAGTAGCCCGCGACGCCCGCAGCGGCGGTGAGCGCGAAGGCCAACCCGACCGGGTCGACCCGGCCGACGCCGCCGAGGTCGAGCACCGCACCCAGGCCGAGCACCGACACGATCGCACCGAGGGCCGTCGCCCGCGGCGGCAGCCGGCGGCGAGCGATCGACGTCGCGACGACGAGTAGGACGGGGCCGAGAAACTCGATCAGGATCGCAACACCGACCGACAGGCGCTCGATTGCAGCGAAGAAGCACAGCTGGGCGCCCGCAACGCCGAGAATGCCGAAGCCCAGCAGGCGACGCCACGCCGCGACGAGAGCGCCCCACCGACCACCCAGCGCCACGTAGGCGAAGGGCGCGAGCACCAGCGCCGCGCCTGCGGTCCGCACAGCGACCGCCGCCGCGGGCGACCACCCGGCGCCGAGCAGTGGGCGGGCGAACGAGCCGCTCAGCCCGAACGTCGCTGCCGACGCGATCGCCGCGCCGACCCCAACGAGGGAGTGCGGCCGGGCGACGGTGGCCTGGCCGGCAGTCTGCCGCTCCGCACGGGGCGACAGACCGTGCGAATCGCGCGAATCGGTCACGGTTGATGCTCGCTCGGGAGAAGGTCCGGGGACGGTCGGATGAGAACGGCGACGTCAGGTGCGTCAGCTAGGTTGACTCGTGACCCTAGCCGTCGCGACGTCAGGAGCCAAGGTGATATTCACTCATGACACGGAGCAGTCGCTCCACGCCGCCGCGGCGCTGGTGAACACCGACGCGACACGATCCGCCTCGAAGGCCGACGAACTCGGCTCGGTGGAGGATCTCGCGGCCTTCGTGGCGCGCTACCGCTACAGCGGCTCGTTCACGGGATCCGTCGGCGAGCTCCACGGCGTTCGGGACCTTCGGCCGGAGTTCCTCCGCTTCTGGGAACTCGACCGCGACCACAGCGTGGGGTTGATCAACGCGATGCTGCGCCAGGCCCGAGCGCTCCCGCAGCTCGTCCGACACGACGGGTGGGACTGGCATCTCCACGCCGCGGAATCCGACGCGCCGTTCGCGACACGACTGCGCGTCGAGACCGCCATGGCGATGGTCGACGTGATCAGATCCGATGAACACCGCCGACTCCGGCGGTGCGAGGCCGACGACTGCGACGCCGTGTTCGTCGATCTCAGCCGCAACCGATCCAAGCGGTTCTGCGACGTGGGCAACTGCGGGAACCGAATGCACGTCGCCGCGTATCGGGCCCGTCAGGGCACGGGCCACTCCCACGACTCCCCCGGCGACGAGCGGTAGGCCGGCTCAGGCGGCTGGAATCAGGCTGACCGTGACGTAGCCGTTGCTCAGGCCGTCGACATCGTCGGCAGGCGCCTCGGCGGTCGACTCGCAGTTGCTCGGGCCCAGCATGTCGCGTCCGGTCGCGTCGGTCGCGACGGGCACCTCGATCGGGCCGCGCACCGCGCCGGCCGTGCAGGTCGGCACGTTGACATTCGTCACCTCGACCGGCGCCTTGCCGGCGGCGATGGCGTCGCGATGCTCGGCCAGCCAGGCGAGCGCCGCCTTCACGCCGCTGGCGTAGTCGGGCGGATTCCCGAGCCCTTGACTCACAGCGAGCGCCGGCACCCCCCGCTGCGCCGCGGCGAGGGCCGCCCCGACGGTTCCCGAAACCGAGGTCAGCGGACCGATGTTCTGGCCCTGGTTGATGCCGGAGACGACCAGATCAGGCGTGAAGGAGATGCCGCCGCGATCGAGCGTTTACACGATCGTGTCTGCTGGATACCCGCGGACCGCGTGCCCGGCAAACCCGGAGGCCGTGGTCGCGTCGGCCACCGTGAGATCGCCGGAGGTCGTCGATCCGCCCGTGCCGCTCTGGTTCTCCGCGGGAGCGGCGACGGTCACCTCGATGCCGTCGTCCTGGCGCAGCGCCTCGACGATGGCGTCGATCCCCGGCGCGGCAATGCCGTCGTCGTTGGTGACCAGCACCTGCAGCGTGTCGTCCGCCGGCCGGTCGCCCGCAGGCGCAGTCGTCGACGTCGCGTCGGCCGACGTCGGGGCCGAGTCGTCGTCGGAGCATGCCGGCAGCACCACCGTGAGCAACAGCGTTCCAGCGGCGATCGATCGGGCGAAACGCGCCATGACGTCCTCCAGTCCACCCGGCCCCGCATCGGATCCGGTATCGGTCGCGCCACCGTATCGCCTCGAACCACCCGCGGGACGTACCGGCATCACCCATCGGGCGCTGACCGAGGGGCGGCGCGTCAGGGTGTCATCGCGGTCGCCGAACGACGGCCGGCCACGAGGTACTGGACCCCGCTGACCACGCCGATCACGACACCGACCCACAGCGTGATGTCGGCCAGCCACCGCAGTTCGTGGGTGGGGGGCAGCACCACCCACCCAACCGCCCCCAACTGGAGAAACGTCTTCCACTTCGCCAGCTTGGAGGCCGGCACCGCAAGCCCGCTGCTCACGAACGACGAGCGGAAGACGCTGATCGCCACCTCGCGGACAACGACGATCGCGAGGGCGACGAGGGGGAACCGGCCGATCCACCACATGCACGTCAGTCCGCCGATCGCGAGCACCTTGTCGGCAAGCGGATCGAGAAACGCGCCCGATCGCGTCGCGCCGTACTTGCGCGCCAGGCGGCCGTCGAGCAAGTCGGTCGTCGAGAGCACGAACCACACCGCGACCAGCGGCCACGAGCGAGGGCCGGCTGTGTGCAACATCATCACGAACGCGACCGGCGCCGCGAGGATTCGCGCGACCGTGATCGCGTTCGCCGGCGTCAGCACCGCGGAGGGGCCGAAGCGAGCGGCGCGGCTCGACACGTCGTCGGTCATCGCGTCGCCATCGACGCCTCGACGGGCACTGCCTCGAGGTCGGGGCCGCGCCGCGACCACGCGGACCTGCACGAACTCGCCGACCGGGAGCGTGGGTGGCACCTCGATGATGCCGTCGATCTCCGGCGCCTCCGCACACGACCTGGCCTTCGACACGGCGTCGACGAGCACCTTCACCTCGGCCCCGACCATCGCGGCCCGCTTTCGTGCGGTGATCGAGTCCTGCAACTCCTGCACTTCGGCGAGGCGTTCGATGATCAGCGACGGGTCGACCACGCCGTCGAGGTCGGCGGCGTAGGTGCCGTCCTCACGGGAGTACTCGAAGAACCCACACCAGTCGAGTTCGACGGCCGCGATGAAGTCGAGGAGTCGATCATGGTCGTCCTCGGTCTCGCCGGGGTAGCCGACGATGAAGTTCGAGCGGAAGGTCGCGGCAGGCTCCTTGGAGCGAATCGAGTCGATCCGGTCCATGAACCGGGCGCCGTCGCCCCATCGCCGCATCCGTCGGAGCAGCGGAGCCGACACGTGCTGCAACGACAGGTCGAAGTAGGGCACGCCGGAGGCAAGCACCGTGTCGACGAGCCCGTCGGACAGGTCGGATGGGTACAGGTACAACAAGCGCACCCGGTCGACCACTGCGGCGACCTCGGCCACAAGCCGTGCGAGCGATCGCTCGCCCACACCCTGATCGCGCCCGAACGAGGCCAGGTCCTGCGCGACGAGCACGATCTCGCGAGCCCCCAGCGAGTCGACCTCGCCGAGGATCGAATCGATCGTTCGGCTGCGCTGCGGGCCCCGGAAGCTCGGGATCGCACAGAAGCCGCACGCCCGATCGCAGCCCTCTGCGACCTTCACATACGCCCACGGCGCCGACGCTGCAGGCCGAGGCAGGTTGAGCAGGTCGAAATCGGGGAGCGACGCGGCGCCGACCGGGATGCGCCGGCGCGGTCGGACCGTGGCGTCGGGGCGGGCAACACCGTCCTCGGGAGCGGCATGCGCCATGTCGTGGCCGAACCCGACGACGGCGTCGACCTCCGCGACGGCATCGGCGAGCTCGGGCCCGAACCGCTCGGCGAGACACCCGGTGACCACAAGGCGGCTCTCGGGTGCTCGAACGTCGGCCAGCGACAGGATCGTGTCGACCGACTCCTGACGCGCCGATTCGACGAACGCACACGTATTGACGACCACCAGATCGGCCCGGTCGGGCCCCAACGCCGGCACATAGCCCTGGGCGGCCAGCCGGCCCCCGAGCTTGTCGGAGTCGACCTGGTTCTTCGGACACCCGAGCGTTTCGATCCAGACAGTGGGCCGCACGGCGCCAGGGTAGTGAACTCGGGGTGGAGCGATGGACGCGTTGCGTTCGGCCTCATTCACCCTGGCGGTGCGCCTCGAACTCTTCGATCGACATCAGCACCGTTCGTGCCTTCGACCCCTCGGACGGACCCACGACTCCGTTGCTCTCCAGCAGGTCCATGAGGCGCCCGGCGCGGGCGAACCCGACCTTGAGCTTGCGCTGCAGCATCGACGTGGATCCCAGCTGGCTGCGCACCACGAGCTCCATCGCCTGCGCCAGCAGATCGTCGTCGCTGTCGTCGCCCGAGCCGCTCGCGCCCGGCGGCGCGACGGCCGCGAGATTGGCCTCGCCCTGCACCTCTTCGACGTACGCGACCTCGGGTGACTGCTCGCGCCACGAGGTCACCACCGACGCCACCTCGGCCTCGGTCACCCAGCAGCCCTGCACCCGGTCGGCGCTCGGTGACGACGGATCGAGCAGCAACATGTCGCCCTTGCCGACGAGCCGCTCCGCCCCGCCGTGGTTCATGATGACCTTCGAGTCGGTCGCCGACGCGACCGAGAACGCGAACCGGGCCGGGATGTTCGCCTTGATCACGCCGGTGATCACGTTCACCGACGGCCGCTGGGTCGCGATGACCAGGTGCAGCCCGACGGCGCGGGCCTTGGCGGCGATGCGGTTGATCGACTCCTCCACATCGCGTGCCGCGACCATCATGAGGTCGGCGAGCTCGTCGACGACGATCAGGATCAACGGCAGCCGCTGGTACTCGACCTCCTCGCCGAGCTCCGGGGCCAGATCCCCTCGGTCGACAGCGTCGTTGTACCCCGTGATGTCGCGGAAGCCCACCTGCTCGAGCAGCTCGTACCGCCGTTCCATCTCGGCGACCGCCCAGGCGAGTGCATTCGCTGCCTTTTTCGGGTTGGTCACCACCTGGGTCAGCAGGTGCGGGATGCGGTTGTACTGGGTGAGCTCGACCCGCTTCGGGTCGACCAGGATCATGCGCACGTCGTCGGGGGTGGCGCGCATCAGCACCGAGGTCATGATCGAGTTGATGCAGCTGGACTTGCCGGCGCCCGTCTGCCCCGCGATCAGCACGTGCGGCATCTTGGCCAGGTCGACGATGACCGCTCGGCCTTCGATGTCGCGGCCCACGCCGACAGCCAGCGGCGACGTGGCAGCTGCGGCCTCCCGCGAGCACAGGATGTCGCCCAGGGCGACGATCTGGCGTTTCTCGTTGGGAACCTCGACGCCGATCGCCGACTTGCCCGGGATCGGAGCGATGATGCGCACGTCGGGCGACGCCATCGAGTAGGCGATGTCCTTCGACAGGTTGGTCACTTGGGCGACCTTGACACCGACGCCGAGCTCGAGTTCGTACCGGGTGACCGTGGGACCGACGACCATGCCCGACAGTCGAGTCGTGACCCCGTGCTCGGCGAGCGCGCCCTCAAGCTGGCGGCCGCGGTTGGTGATGGCGTCGAGGTCGTGTTGTTGGGCCGGCGATCGCGAAAGCGCCGCGAGCGACGGAAGCGTCCACGGCGAGTCGGTCGACCGGGGCACCAGTTCGATCTCGAGCTGCTCGACGGAGGTGGGTACCGTCACTTCGGGCATGACCGAGGGCAGGGGCGTCGGCTTGGGCGCGCGCCGACGCTTCGGCCGCTCGGCGCTGGCCAACTCGCTCTCGGGGTCGGACGCGTAGTCGTAGAGCCGGGGGGCGTCGGCACCGTCGGGCACGGCGCCATCGCCGACACGGAACAGCCCAGCCATGGCCTGACCGCCGCGACGCACGACCGGGCCGCCACGATCGCGCGCGGTCGAGGCCAACTCGCGCATGGGCCGCCCGACGATGAGCGTCACCCCCAGCAGGCCGAGTACCACGAGCACGAGCGCGGCACCCACACGGTCGATCAGCGATGCGAGGCCACCCCCGGTGAGGCCACCGAGGAATCCCCCCGCCCCCGACCAGGCGCTCAGCCCCTCGCGAGCGATCGAGGGCGGATCGATAGCGACGTGCAACAGCCCGCCGACCGCGGCGAGACACAGCGCCGCACCGATCATGCGGCGGACCGAGCGGCTCGACACCTCGACGGGGTCGGCGCCCTCGGCTACCGCCTGCCGCGGCCCACGAATGAGCGCCGCCGCTCCTGCGGCCATGACCAACGGAGCGAGATATCGCAGCAGCCCGAACACCGAGCCGAGCGCCGCATCGATCGCGTTTCCCACGACACCGGCGGCGTGCGCGTAGACCGCTATGCCCGACACGACGGCCAGGACCACGAGGGCGATCCCCCAGATGTCGTGGCCGTGATTCGCGAACACCGCGGCGAGCCCGTTCGGCGCGTCGGTTGGTGGAACCTTGGATGCCCTCGCTCCGCCCGTGCCGCGCCGCGCGGTTCCGGACGAACGGGAGGACGCGGTCGAACCGCCGGAGCCTGCCTTGCCTGCCATGGGTGTGCCAAGGCTACCGACCGGCACCGACAGCCACGCGGACAGCCGGCGCAGCGGGGGCGCTGACTTCGCTGCTCAGGCCTCCAGCACCACCGGAACGATCATCGGACGGCGACGCGTCGACTCGCCCACGAACGAGCCCGCCGACCGGCGGATGACCTTCTGCAGGGAGGACCGCGTGGGCTGACCCTCGGCCAGAGCGGCGGTGACCGCCGCGCGGACCCGGTCGGCCATCGTCGCGAACAGGTCGTCGTGCTCGTCGGCCGCAGCCCAGCCCCGGGCCGCGATCTCGGGCCCGCCGACCAGCTGACGAGATGCCAGGTCGACGCACACGATGGCGGCCACCACCCCGTCGTTGCCCAGGATCTGGCGGTCGCGCAGCGTCGAGTTGTCGACATCGCCGACGCCGTGCACGAACACGTACTCCGCAGGCACTCGGCCGGCCGGCCGAAGCCCGTCGTCGTCGAGGATCAGTCGATCGCCGTCCTCGGCCACCCGTACCTGCTCGGCCGGCACACCCATGATCTTCGCCAGCCGGGCGTGGGCGACCAGGTGGCGGTACTCGCCGTGTACCGGTACGAACCACTCGGGACGGGCAACGGACAGGAACAGCTTCAGCTCCTCCTGCTTGGCATGCCCGGTCGCATGAACGTCCCCGATGCCGGAGTGCACGACCTCGGCGCCCAGGCGCACCAGGTTGTCGATGACCCGGGCGACCGCCGACTCGTTGCCCGGGATCGGGTGCGACGACAAGATGACGGTGTCGTTCGGCGTGACCCGAAGCCAGCGGTTCTCGTTGCTGCCGAGCAGTGCGAGCGCCGACATGGCTTCGCCCTGGGAGCCCGTGGAGATCACACAGACCTGACCGGGCTCGTAGCCGTCGATGTCGTCGATGTCGACCAGCGATGCATCGGGGATGTGCAACACCCCCATCTGGCGAGCCATCGCGACGTTCTTGCGCATCGAGCGGCCGAGCGGCGCAACGACCCGTCCGTGGGACCGGGCGGCGTCCGCGATCTGCTGGACCCGATGGATGTGGCTGGCGAAGCACGCGGTGATGACCCGGCGGCCCTCGTGTTCGTGCATCACGTCGTAGAGCACGGATCCGACCGCACGCTCGGAGCGCGAATGACCGTGCTGGTCGGCGTTGGTCGAGTCGCTCAACAGCAGCCGAATCCCGGGGCCCGACGCCAACCCGCCGACGCGGCTCAGGTCGGACAGCCTGCCGTCCACCGGCGTGAGGTCGATCTTGAAATCACCGGTGTGGAGCAGAACCCCCTGCGGCGTGTGGAACACCGTCGCGAACCCATGGGGAACCGAGTGGGTCTGCGGCAGGAACTCGCAATCGAACGGGCCGAAGCTGCGGCGCTCGCCGTCTTCCACGACGATCATCTGGGTTCGACCCAGCAGGCCGGCCTCCTCGATGCGAGACCGGGCGAGCCCGAGCGTCAACGCCGAGCCGATGATGGGGAACGACAGCTCGGCCAACGCATACGACAGCGCTCCGACGTGGTCCTCGTGGCCGTGGGTGAGGATGCACCCCTCGATGTCGTCGCGGCGCTCGATCAGCCACGAGAAGTCGGGGAGGACGACGTCGATGCCCAACATGTCGTCGTCGGGGAACATCAGCCCGCAGTCGAGCAACATGATTCGACCGTCGATCTCGATCGCGGCGCAGTTGCGCCCGATCTCGCCCAGGCCGCCGAGGAAGGTGATCTCGACCGGTGAGTTCGCTGTGGTTCCCATCAGACGAGCCGATCCAGAACGGTGCGGGCCTGCGCTTCGAGCCAATCGGGCTCCGGTCCGAGCGGTGATCGGCACGAACCGACGTTCAACCCGAGCACCCGCAGCATGCACTTTGTGGGGATCGGGTTCGGCGCGGCGTCGCCCGTTTCGTACGCGTAGCTCTCGACGAGGGTGCCGTTGATGTGTGCCGCCCGGCCGACGTCGCCGGCGGCGAACGCGGCGATCATCTCTCCGATCTGGCGGCCGATCCAGTGGCTGGCCACGCTGATCGCGCCGACCGCGCCCACGGCCAGGAGCGGCAACGTGAGCGCGTCGTCGCCGGAATAGACCTCGAAACCCGTTGGCGCGTCACGCAGAAACGTTGCCGTCTCCGCCGGGTCCCCGGCGGCGTCCTTCAAGGCGACGACGTTGTCGACATCGTGGGCGAGACCCAGCAGCGTGTCGGTCGAAACCTTCCGGCCCGTTCGAACGGGGATGTCGTAGATCACGACCGGCAGGTCGGTCGCCGCGGCGACGCTGCGGAAGTACTGATCGAGCCCGGCTTGCGACGGACGGTTGTAGTACGGCGAGACCACCAGGACGCCCTCGACGCCGAGCTGTGCCGCACGCCGGGTCGCGTCGACGGCGTACGCCGTGTCGTTCGAGCCGGTCCCGAGCAGCACGGGCACCGACACAGCGGCGCGCACCGCCTTGGTCAGTGCGACCTCCTCGGAGTCCGACAGCACCGGGCTCTCGCCCGTGGTTCCGGCGATCACCAATCCGTCGCTGCCGTTGTCGACCAGCCACGCCGCGAGCGTGGCCGCCGCGTCGAGGTCGAGATCGCCCTGTTCGTCGAACGGCGTAACCATGGCCGTGAGCACGCGGCCGAATCGTGGGGTAGGACCCGTCATGGGTGGCGACGTTAGTTCTCGCCTGCGACCCTCACGGCGGAGTTGCGCGCGTTCGGCCCGTCGTGGCCAGCAGGTCCTCGTGAAACTCGAACCAGATCGTGTGGTACGAATCGACGAGCGGCCGGGTGAACCAGTCGTGCTCACCGGCCAGAACCCGGGTGATCGCGTGGTCGAATCTGGGCACGTACATGCCGAAGCGACCCAGAGCGTCCGCCGCCTCGCCGGCGATCACCACGATGTCGGCGTGGGTCGATTCCAGCCGGGTGACGACCCGTCGGTCGTATCGCCGATCGCGGTGATCGTTCGGTTCCGAGCCGCCGCTCGGCAGCGAGCGGACCTGCCAGTCCGTACACAGCTGCAGGAAGGCCGCGTTCAGCGGCGCGAAGCGCGGCATCAACGCATCGAAGGTCGAGCGTGCACCAGAGCGATCGACCTCGTCCGAGAGCAGCACGGCGAGTCGTGCGCGCCCGTCGGCGGTGAGCGTCCAACCGCGCGGCCCGTGCGGCAGATCGGCGCCGGGTTCGTGGCGTCGGATCCACCCCTGCCCCACGGCGCGTTCCAGGCGGGGGGCGAGTTCACCCCGTGCGAGGCCGAGCCGGGTGGCGAGCCAGTCCTCGTCGAGCACCGCTCCGAGACGGATCGCCTGGAGCACTGCAAGCGCCGATGCGTCGTCCATGGTGGCGACGCTAGAACACGATCCCGGTCCGACCCCGACGGGTGCCGCCGGCGACCTACCGACCGCTCTTGCGTGCGATCGCGTGCCGCGTGAGGGCGATGAGCGCGCTGCGGGTCGACTCACGATCGCGGGCATCGAGCACCACGACGGGCACCTCGGGGGCGACGGCGAGCGCCTCGCGCACCTCCTCGACGGGGTGGGCGAGCACGCCGTCGAATCGGTTCAGCGCGATCACATACGGGGTCCGTCGCCGCTCGAAGTAGTCGATCGCACCGAAGCAGTCGGCGATGCGGCGCGTGTCCACGAGCACGACGGCACCGACTGCGCCCCGCGTGAGCTCGTCCCACATGAACCAGAACCGATCCTGCCCCGGCGTCCCGAACAGGTAGAGCATCGTGGTCGCGCTGAGCGTCAGCCGACCGAAGTCCATCGCAACCGTCGTCGTGGTCTTGGTCGACACCGCACCGGCGTTGTCCACGCCGACCGAATACTGGGTCATCGGCGCCTCGGTGGTCAGCGGCGTGATCTCGCTGATCGAATCGACGAAGGTGGTCTTGCCCGCGGCGAACCCGCCGGCAACCACGACCTTGAGCGGCGTGATCCCCGCGGGCGCCGGCGCCGACGGATTGGTGGACCGTCGACCGTCGAGTGCGTTCGCGGCGGCGAAGTGATCCGCCCCGTCGTGGGGTGACGCGGGCACCGCCGACGCCGGGCGATCAGAACGTCTGGAGATCATCGAGCAGCCTTTCAAGGGTCGACACGTCGGGCCCGTCGTCATCGAAGTCGGCGGTGGAGAGTTCCACGAACTCCGAGGCCATCAGATCCGCCACGAGCACTCGGGCCACGCCGAGATGGACGCCGATCAGCGCTCCGATCTCGGCGATCGAGTGCGGCTCGGCGCAAAGCTGAACGATGCGGGCGCGCTCTGCCACCATGCGATGGGCGAGGTGCCGTGCCCGGTCCGTCGAGGTGACGATGGCGTCGAGCGGAAGGTCGATGACCGCGGCCGCTCGACCCTGGGTCAGGGCGAACGGTCGGAGGAAGCGTCGCTCAGCGGACATCTCGGTGTGGGTCAGACCGCCGGCAGCGCCGACTGGAGTTCGACCACGAGCGAGGGGGTCAGCACCGAACCGGCGCGCTTCACCAGCATCGTCATCTCGTATCCCACCATGCCCACGTCGCAGCGCTTCCCGGCGAGCACCGCGAGCGCCGAGCCGTCGGAGATCGACATGAACAGCATGTAGCCCTCGGCCAACTCGACGAGCACCTGTGCGACGTCCCCGCCGCCGAAACACCGCGCCGCTCCGTGCGTCAGGCTCATCAGGCCCGATGCGACGGCCGCGAGTTGATCGCCGCCGGCGCGACATCGACATGAGCAGGCCGTCGGACGAGACGACGACGGCGTCGATAACTCCGGGAACGCGCTCGACGAACGAGCCCAGGAGCCAGTTGAGCTTCTGCGCCTCAGCGCTGAGCGTCGCGGTCATCGGAGGTCTCCGTTTCGGTTCCAGTCGGTGGTCGAAGCCGGCGCGGGCGCGCCCGCGCTCTCGCGGCCCGAAGCCACGCCGCTCGCAAGGCTCGAGAGTGCCGCACGCCGCGCCTCGGCGACGGCGTCGAAGGGCTCGTCGGTTGCGGGCGACGGGCGCCCCGATGAGGCCGGTGCCGAGTCGCCGCCGAACCGACGGAACGGTGCGCCCGATGCGTCGCCTTCCGGATCGAACACAGCGCCGGGCGTGCGGCGGGTCAGACCCGAGGCGGTGGGCGCCGCAGCGGCCTGAGCGTGCTGGTTCGCGGCCGGCCCCACGACGATGGGTTCCTGCGCCGGGGTCCGCGCCGGCGTCGTCTCCCGGGGAGATGCAGCGATCGGATGGACGGCGGGGGGCGGCGCGGAGGCCGGCGCCGGGGCGGGCGCGGGGGCCGCGCCGATCGCCGGAATCGCCGGCATCGAGATGGCCGGAGCCGACGGCGCGTGCTGCGCCGGAGGGGCGGACGGCGGGGTGCGGATCAGCATCGCAGCGGGGAGCGAGACGCTCACGGCGAGCCCCCGACCTCGATTGGCGAGCACATACACGCCGATGCCCATTCGTCGCGCCAGACGTGCGACCACCTGAAAGCCGACCTGATCGGCGACGATCTCGTCGATCGCCGGCGGGCTGGCGAGGCGATCGTTGACCTCATCGATCGCATCCGGCGGCATGCCGATGCCTTGATCGAGCACCCAGATCCGGTACCCGTCGGGCAGGACCTCGCCGCGCACCAAAACCGGGGTGCTCGGCGGCGAGTAGGCGGTCGAGTTCTCGACCAGCTCGGCGATCACATGGGAGAGATCGACCGCGAGGCGACCTTCGACCCGCAGCGACTCGCCGGCGGGGATCTCCACGTTCACCCGCGTCATGTCGCCGATCTCGGAAATGCCCGCCCGGATCACGTCGAGGATCGACACGGGTTCGCTCCAGGCGCGGGGGAACTCGTCGCCGGCAAGCACGAGGAGGTTCTCGGCGTTACGCCGCATCCCCGTGACCAGGTGGTCGAGGCGGAACAGGCTGTCGAGCAGTTGCGGATCGTCGTGCGTTGCTTCGAGCGCGTCGATGAGATCGAGCTGGCGGTCGATGAGCGCCTGGTTGCGTCGCCCAAGGCTCACGAGGATCTGGGTCAACGTCTCGGACCGGCGACGGGTGTGTTCGAGCGAGGTGTCAACCGCGGTGCGCAGCACCTTGTTGAACGAGCCGGCGAGCGACCCGATCTCGTCACGCCCGCTGGCCGTCACCTGCGGGAGCACGTCGGAGGCGGTCGAACCCGAGCCGTCGGCCAGATGGGTCAACACCGCCGGCAGTTGCCGGTCGGCGATCTCCTCCGCCTCTGCGGTCACCGATCGAAGGCGGCGGCTGATCGAGCGACCGGCGATCGTCGCGGAGCCGATCGACGCGAGGGCCGCGGCCACCGCTACGGCGACAATCACCAGCGCCTGCGTTCGAGCATCGTCGCGAGCCGACTGCGCCGCATCCTCGATCGAGGCGTTCATGGTCGTGGTGATCTCGTTGAGCGCCTCGACCCGGCGGTCCATGGCCGAGTTCCACGACTTCGGGGCGATCTCGGTCGAACGCCCGGCGGCGGCCGAGCGGATGACCTCGCTCACCAGGTCGCTCGACCCAGCGAACGATGCTCCCGAGGTGAGCGTCCGGTACTGCCGCAGAACGTCAGGGGCGGCGAGGCGTTCGAAGCGTGCCGCCTCCTCCGTGGCGATTTGCCGGCTCGTGACGACCTGGCCATAGTCGGCCACCGTCAGCGGTGCGTCGCCGAGGCGGGTGACGACGTACCCACGGATGTGGGTCGTCTGCGCGACGGACTCGGCGAACACGTCGCGGGCCGACGACTCGCGGATCACGGTCGAGTCGGTCGCGTCCGAGGCCGCTGCGGTCCACACCGACTCCAGCGGTTCCTGCGCCGCGGAGTAGGCGTCAAAGACCCGCTGAGCGACGTAGGCCTCGCTGTCGATCGCCGAGCGCAGGTCGGTGAGCGTCGCGAGCTTGTCGTGAGCCGCGGCGAGCGTCGACGGACGTGCGTCCGCCTCGGTCGCGCGCGCCGCGCTGTCGAATGCGTCGAGTGCGCTGCCGATGGCTGTGCGAGCGTCGGAAACGCTGAGGTTCCCAGCCGTCTTGTCACCTGCGGCCAGCACGGTCAGCGTTGCATCGCGCTCGTTTCGCAACGACTCGGCGACATCGGTCGCGGTGGTCGCGAGCCGGGCGCGCTGGCGGACCTGTTCCGCGGCGGAGGCACGTTGCAAATAGGGCCCTGCGACGGCAACGACGAGCAGCACGATCATCAACACCGATGGCACCGTCACCAGCGCGAGCTTGGTTCTGAACGCCGCATTCCTGAGCATGGGGTCTCCCGACTCGCCTGACCTCTCTGTGGCCTATCGGCGGAGGACCCACCCGACTTGAGGCTCGGCGAGCGTCGAATCCAAGCGGGTTCCGGCCTGCGACGACGGCTATCGGGAAGCGTCCCCCGTGTCGGGTGGAGCCGCGGAATCCCGCCCGTAGAGTCGATGTGGTGGACCACGGCGATACCCCGTTCAATCTCCGACCCGGCGCCGCTCCTGCGGCAACGGTCGGCCGGACCCGTGAGCTCGATCTGATCGAGCAACTGCTGGCGCAGGCGGTGTTGAGCGGTGGCGGCGGACCGATCTCGATGAGCGGGCGTCCGGGCCTCGGAGTGACCGCGGTGCTTCGCGAGATCGCCGATCGGGCGAGCTCTGCGAAGTGGGCCGCCGGATTCTCGACGGCCGATGCCGATCTCGGCCGGACGATCGCCGCCACCGTGAACGCCGCCGTCGAGCGGTTCGCGGCTCGCCGCCCGGGAGCGTCTCGACTCCCGGAGCTACGAGCGATCAACGATCGCCTGCGCGCCGAGCGGCCCGATGAACCCGTCGCCGTGCGAGCACCGCTTCTCGCTGCCGCCGAGGCGATGCTCGACCTCAACGGTGGGCTCCTGTTGGCGATCGACGACTCGCACCTGCTGGGACCCCATGCGGTGACGCTGGCCGACATCGTCACCGACATCGCCGACGCGGGATTGCCGATCGTCGCGGTGTTCGGCGGGCATCCCGCCGCTCCGGTCGGGCTCGACTTCGTGCTCGAACCCCTACAGGCGACCGACATCGCGCGACTTGGCGCCGCTGCCGGCGTTCCCCTCCATCCCTCCGCGGTCGCAGCGATCCTCGACCTGAGCGACGGCACGCCGTTTCTCGTGCAAGCGTTCGCCGAGGCCGCGCTCTTGGCGGCGCCCGAGCTTCCCCTCGGAGCGGAGGATGTCGACTCTGGGCGCGCCAACGCGCTCGAGGACGTCATCGAGGCGTGGTACCGGCCGCGCACCTCCGGCCTGACCGGGTCCGAACACCGCTACCTTCGTGCGGTCGCCGACCTCGGTGCCGGCTCCGTGTTCCTCCGGGACATCGCG
This sequence comes from Actinomycetota bacterium, assembly GCA_016703525.1. Lineage (GTDB taxonomy): Bacteria > Actinomycetota > Acidimicrobiia > Acidimicrobiales > Microtrichaceae > JADJBW01. The sequence continues at coordinate 27,169 of JADJBW010000014.1, forward strand.
CATCGGCTCGGCGACACACGGTTCGGCGGAACGGGGGCGCACACCCAAGAGCTCACGACGGCGCTCGTCCGCCGCGGACTTCTGTGGCCCGACGGTGACCGCGTCTCGTTCGCTCTCCCGTCGTTCGACTCGTACTTCGCGACCTATTGCTGAGGAGTCGAACGACGGCGAGGCGGCGGCTCAGGAGGCGGAGGCGAGTTCCTCGTCGGTGAGTGCGAAGTTCTCGTACTCCGAACCCGTATCGACCCAATCCTCGAACTGGATCACGCCCAGCTCCTCGAAACGACGGCGCAGCCATGCGTCGTTGCGGTCGAGCAGCCCGAGCTTCTTGCAGTTCGGCACGATCTTCGAGAACAGCATCATCTGGAACATCTGGCGCGTCGGGGTGAGCATCACCGCCTCGATCGCCTCCTTCACGGGCACACCCATCCGCTCCCAGACCTCCTGCTGCATGAAGCGGTCGCGCATGCGCACCGCCGCCTCGAAGGCGAACTGCTGCCGCTCGAAGATCTCAGCGTCGGTCAGACCCTCGTAGTACTCCTTCAGCGAGATCACACCGAACGCGACGTGGCGGGCCTCGTCGCTCATGACGTAGCGGAGCAGCTGCTTCAGGAGCGGCTCGGTGGTCATCATGTGCATGAACCCGAACGCGGCGAGCGCGAGTCCCTCGACCATGATCTGCATGCCGAGGTACGTCATGTCCCAGCGGCTGTCGTTGACGATGTCTTCGAGCAGCAGCCCGAGGTGCGTGTTGATCGGGTAATACCCGTCGAGCTTGGTGTCGAGGTACTTGGCGAACACCTCCACGTGGCGCGCCTCGTCCATCACCTGGGTGGCCGCGTAGTACTTGGCATCGATCCACGGCACGGTCTCGACGATCTTCGCCGTGCAGATGAGCGCACCCTGCTCGCCGTGCATGAACTGGCTCAGCATCCATTTGTTGGACTCGACGCCGAGGTCGAGCCATTGCTGGTCGGTCCAGGTCTCGAACGGCGTGCCGGCCACCTCGAAGTCGGCGAACCCGGCACCGCCTGGCGCTGCGTTCTGCGCGAAGTTGTTGACGCCGACCGATTCGAGGTCGACCTCGATGCTCCAGTCGAGGTCGGTCTCGCCGTTCCACTGCGAGGTCTTGGCCTTCTCGTAGAGCTTCTCGAGCGCCGGTCGGGCGCCCTTCTCGTAGTCCCAGGTGAAGATCGCGTCGGCGTTGTCCCGAACCGCGCGAACGATCTCGGTGGTGTCGGTGTTGGCGACCGACAGGATCGCCTCGAGATCGTTGATGTCTTCGCGACCGATGAGGTCTTCGTATCCGGCCATGGTATTGCCCCCTCTGACGGTGCTCGCTGAGCCCGCGCCTGCTGCTGGTTGGTGGTGGTGTGGTTGTTGTGGTGGTGGTGGTTTGGATATGGGTGGTTGGGTGATTGGGTCGCGACCGCAACGTGCGCGGTTCCAGCCTCGCTGCGCCCCGTCAGGTGCCGTCGATGCCGGGGAGCAGGAAGGTGCGCACGAGGTGATCGACATCGCCCTCGTTGCACAGATCGGCCGGACCGGGCATGAGGATGAACGAAACGACGAGCCGGACGATCCACTCCCCCACCTCGGCTGCCGCTTCCGACGACAGGAACCGAGTCAGGTGGGTACCGCCGAGCAACCGGCCGACGCCGATCACCGGGTTGAGCTCGTCGAAGGACAGATAGGGCAGCACGGCGTGCGGTTCATGCTGGAGCAGGTAGGCAAACGCCGTGTTGGACCGCAGTCCCTGCGACACAGCCGTGACCGCACCGACCACGGCCGACGCGAGATCGGGTGCTTCGTCGACCGCGACGCAGACCTGCTCGATCAGGCGCGCCGTCTCGCGCTCCCCGACGAGTGCGACGAGCCCGGCCTTGCCGCCCGGCACTCGCCGGTACACCGTTGCCCGGCTGATCCCCGCCTCGCGAGCGATGTCGTCGAGCGTCGTCTTCGCCAGGCCCCATCGGCCGATACAGGTCAGCGCCGCGTCGACCACGAGGTGCTCGTCGACTCCCAGGTCGAGACGCTGGGTCCGGAGGTCGATCACCGCCGAGATCACGAATGAGACACTAAGACCAAATCCGTCTCACCGTCAACGGGCTTCGCTGATGTGTGCCGACGATGCCTCAACGATCGGGCTCGATCCCGTCGATCACGCCCGCGAGGAACTGCCGCCGCACGAGCCGACGCACGGCCGGCTCGTCGCCCAGGTCCCAACCGCCCGGAACGCTGATGTGCGACACGACCAGTCGAGCGAGGTACTCGGCAGCCTCGCGACGATCTACGCCGTCACGAAGCCGCTCGATCGAGAGCAGATCCTCCAGATAGGTCGCCAGCACCTCGTAGACCGCCGGGCCCGACTCGGCGAGCACCGACACGATGTCGCCCGGTTCCTGCCGAAGCAGCCGCTGCAGGAGCGCATGGCCCTCCAGCCGTGCCCGCGCCTCGACGAGCCCCGCCACCAGCCGGGCCTCGATCCCGTCGAGATGGCGAACGCTCACCGCCAGGTCGCGCCAGAATCGGCCGACCTCGCGATCGACCGCCTCGCGTATGAGCTGGTCACGACCGCCGGGAAAGTGCCGGTAGATCGTCGCTCTCGCGACCGACGCCTGCGCGGCGACGTCCTCGAGCGAGATCCGCCCGAGCCCGCCACGATCGACGCACACGACAGCCGCGTCGAGCACGCGGTCCCGCAGGGATGTCAGCTCAGCTGCCATGGCCCCCGTCAGTGATCGCGTCATCGTCATCGTCATCGTCATCGTCGCGGCTGCGGGCGACCCGCCGGAGCACCATCGGGTAGCCGAACAGCGCAATCAGCGTGAAGATCGCCCACTGCGCTGCGTACGAGAAGTGCGGGCCCTCGGTGCGCTCCGGAAGCGGAAATGGCGACAAGAGCGGCGCATCGGAGGCCGGCGTGATCCGGTCCGCCTGCACGTACACGGGGGCGTAGGCCCGCCCCGTCGAGCGCTCGATCCCGGCGATGTCGATCCGCGCGAACTGATGATTGCCGAGGTCGGCGTCGTCGCGCTGCAGCGAGCCCGGACGCTCGGTAACGCGGAGCCACCCGACCACGGTCGCAGTGCCGCTCGGCGGCTCCACGCCGTCGATCGGCGGGTCGGTGTCGGCGATCGCCTGCGGGATGAACCCACGGAACACCAGCACCTCCGCTCCCCCACTCTCGGGGCGAAGCGGTGTGACGACGTACCGGCCGGGAGCGCCGTTGAGCGTCCGGCTGGGCACGGTGAACTCGTGCTCGGCATCGAAGGTTCCGCGCACCTTGACGATCTGGTAGTCGACCCGCTCCCCATCGTCGGGGGCGTCGATCCCGCGGAGGGCTCGTTCCAGATCGACGGGCTCTCCGTCGCCTCGCGCGGCGATCAACGCGTTGAGCTCGCGCCGCTCGTCGAGTCGGCGAACCTGCCACAACGACAGGTTGACCATCGCAACGATCAGCGCCAACACGGCGATGTGCGAAAGGATCCATCGAGGACGCAGCAAGAAGCGGTACATCGTGGCGGAACCGTACCGCCGCGTCGCGCGACTGTCAGACCCGTCGATCGCACCGGTGCCGGCGGGCACCACGTAGCCTGTCCCGATGCCCGCGGGCCCGACGACCGACACCATCGTGCACCGCCGAGCCCCACGTTGGGTGTTGCCGGTATCCGCCGTCCCGATCACGGCGGTGCTCATCGCCGGGTACGTGGCCGCCGCGTCGTGGGCGACCCTGCTGAAGAGCAACCCGCTCCTCTTGATCGCGTTGAGCCCGGTCAACCGCTACCTGTTGTTGACCACGAACCACCTGGACGCGCTCCCCTACTTCGGCGTGGGTCTGGCCCGCCACCTGCTCCCCGACCCGTTCATGTTCCTGCTCGGCTACTGGTACGGCGACCGGGCGCTGCGCTGGATCAACGAGACCTAGCCCGTGACGCAGCGCCTCACCGGCGAGGACGGCCGAGGGCTCGAGGACCCGACGCACCGGCGCCTGCTCTACCCCCTCGCGTTCGTCATGCCCAACAACTGGGTCTCGGTGCTCGCCGGCGCAGCCCGGCTTCCCGCTACGACGTTCGCCGTGCTCAACATCACCGGGACGCTGGCGCGCCTCGCTCTGTGCCGATGGATCGGCGTGCTGCTGCGCGAACAGATCGAGGACATCGCCGCATGGGTCGATCGCTACCAGATGCCCGTCACGATCGCATCGGTCGCTGTCGTCGTGCTCGGGATCGCCCTGCAGATCCGCCGCGGTTCGGGGGAACTCGTCGGCCTCGCACACATGGGCGAGGACCTCGACGAGGACTGATCAGGCGAACTGATCCGCATCGGTCAGGCGAGCACCTCGGCCGATCCCCTTGGCCACGGCCCGGCCGTGCCATCGAAGCGTCCACGCGGCCGCCGCCAGCCCGGCCGTACCGAGCGCGAGGATCCCGAAGCGCTCATCGACGCCGAGCGTGGCCGCAGCGATGACCGCACCGAAGGACAGGAGCAGTACCGCGACGGCGCGGCGAACGGGCGATCGCAACTGTTCGAGCCGCTGGTGAATCGCGATCAGATCGGCCGACGTCGTGACCTTCGCCGTCGAAAGCACGACCATTCCGCGCACCGCGCCGAACCACACGCCGGTGAGCGCCGCAACCGCCGGGCGAGCGGATGCGACCCCGGTGAGGATCGTGAGGTACACGCCGGTCGTCATGATGTAGGTCGCAAGCCCGAACCCGATCTGCACGCCGAAGCCCGACGCCGTGAACCAGCGTCGGAACTGCCGAAGCCAGGTTTCGTTCACTTGCCGACGGTGGTGCGGCAAGGCCGGGCGCAGCCATCCCGCGTCCCACGCCGCGCCCAACAGGAACAGCGCGGAGACCGCCATCGCCCTGACGGACGGGTCGAGCCGGAGGGCCGCAAGCGAGATCGCTCCCACTGCGGACAACGATCCCAAGGCCGCGCCTCCCAGCACCGCGCCGAGGATGAACCAGGCGGCGGTGACGGGGAATCGCCGTCCGTGCGGGGCCTCACGGATCGGGGTGAACGTCGACAGCATCGACAGCCCACACGGAGACCATGTCCCCGCCAGGGCCGCAACGGTGGCCGTCGGGATGGAGATCAGGAGCCAGTTCATGCGGGGTCTACCTCGATTCCGGCGAGAAGTTCGTTTGCCTTGGACGTCAGCCGGGCGCGTCGCAGGTGACTGCCGATCACACAGAACAGGCCGAACGCCCGTCCGGCGACGGTGAAGAAGCGCTGCGTTCCGCTGCGGTCGGGAAGCGCTCGCTGCAACGCCTCCGGGTCGAAGTCCCGCGACCGCAGGACCGGGAATCCGGGGCGGAACATGGCGGCCCCGACGGACTCCGCGCCGAACTCGACCATCGCGATGAACACGTCGTCATGTCCCAGGATCGGCACGACGTGGCTTCCGTAGTCACCCCGCAGCGGCGGCATCGTGATCGTCGCGGCGTGAATCATCGGGAGCGCGTACCCCCCTACCGGCACATCGCCGTCGGGCGATGCGAGCAGCAACGCCGATTCGTCGCGTCGGAGGATCTGTACGTCCCAGCCAGGAACCAGCGCAACGCTGAGTCCATGCGCCGACAGTCGGCCGGTCATGTCGAGCGCTCCTGAGCCCGCGTGTCGGGCTCGCGGGAGTCGGCCGTGAGGTCGACGACGCCACCGGCGATGCCGAGCAGGCCGCGACGACTGAGATCGCTCGCGGCCCGACTGCGGGCGGCAGCAGCGTCTGCTGCGGCCCGCTCCAGCATGGAACCCAGTTGCGCGAACGTCACCGCCGACCCTTCGCCGATCACGCGGTCGGTCCTGCCGTCAACGAGCACGAAGTACGGAGCGACGGGCACCGAGTAGTCGTCCCACGCCTCGTTCGACATCACCGTCGCCAGGTTGCCGCCGGCGAGTTTGGCGATCGCTGCCGGGCTCTCCGAGTCGACCCCCTTCGCCACGGCCACCACGGACACCCGTGAGCCGACCGCCTCGGCGCGGCTGCGCGGATCGGCCAGCCCTTCCCAGAAGCCGTGGCATGCAAGGCAGCCGGAGGAGAGGAAGGCGAGCAGCGTGTGGCGCTCCACCCTCGTGACGGCGATGGCGATCGGGTTGCCCGAGACGTCGGTACCGATCACGTCGCGGGCCGCCATTCCCACGGCACCACCCTCGGCCGCCACCAACGAGGTAGCGGCGCGTTCGTCTCCGGCCGGTTCGACGGCAGCGTCGCCGACCCCAGGGCGAGTGTGTTCACCGAAGTCCGCGCCCAGCCCGTCGAGCGCCCGAACCATCGCCGCGTGCGACTGGAGCAGGCCGACGACCAGCACCGACAACAAAAGCGTGACGAAACTCAACACGAGCAGCCACCAGGTCATTGAAGACTCCCTTTCATCCGAGCCACGGCCACGCGCCCTCCGGCCCGCGTCACGCCGTTCCGATCGGGCGGCACACGATTCGAGTGACACCACCGAAGCGATCCACGATCTCCAGACACCCCGTTGCGCCGGGGGTTCCTGCCGGAAGGATCACGGTGAATCCGCAGTGCGGGTCGCGGCCGATGGCCGCCGCCACGTCGGGTCGAACGCCCGCCGCGTCGAACTCGCTCACGACCGTTTCGTCGACGACGAGCCGTACGTGAGGTGGGTTGGTGCCCCGCGTCGGGTCGTGCGCCCATCCGGCCAGCACCACCGTCCCGTCGGAGCGCCGAGTACACACGTCGAGGCTGCCGAGTGGCGCCGGCACGTCGACTTCGCGGAAGTTCAGAAACGACGCCCGGCCCGACTCCCGATCGAGCGCGTAGATGCACACATACCGACGGCCCGGGGCGACCCGAGCCCGCAGATGGAACCCGTGCCGTGATCCGAACGTCGGAAACGCCGCGCCGACATCGGGGCGGTCGTTGCCGGCGAGGACGTCCGCCACGACCACACCGTCGACGTAGACCCGCACGAGCGCCGTGTCGCGATAGTCGTCTTGGTTGATCGCCCAGCCGCCGATCTCCAGCTCGCCGCCGTCGTGGCGCACCACGTCGATCGCCCCGAAGCTCTCCTCGAGACACGGACGCGAGTGGTACCGCGTGTTCTCGTCGGTGCGGGCAGCGGTGGTGCACGACGCGTCGAACATCCAGGGCGGGGTACATGTCGCGACCCGGCAGACGATCGGCCCCAGGCATTCGATGTGTTGGTTGCATTGCCCGTAGCGGAACTTGTTGCAGCCGGCCTTCCAGTTGTTGCAGTCGCCGTTGGCGCACCCGCACCCGGTGCCCGAACACGACCCGTCGCAGATCCCCTTGCTCCCACACCCGCATCCGCCGCACTGCGCGTTGCAGTCCAGGTAGTAGCGCGGCGCGCCGCCGCAGAAGTGCGAGCCATCCACCTTCCACCAACCGCCTGTCACGGTGCCGGCAGGGCACGCGTTCACGCCGGTGATCGTGCAGCAGAACTCCGTGTACCCGGTCCGGCACAGGCTCTGCGGCCCACAGATCGCTGCGTACGCGGAGGTCGGCCGGAGCAGGTAGTCCACCGGGGCGACGACCGCGGCGGAGCCCACGAGCGCCGCCCGCCCGAGGAATCCGCGTCGGGCGATTCGAGTTGCGGCTCGATCGACCAGTCGTTCGGCGATCGTCATCGGGCCTCCCGGTCCGGGTTGAAGCTGATGGCGTGGCGGGTGGGAATCGCCACGGCAAGCGTGGCCAGCACGAGCAGCGCCACCGTCAGCAGACCGACGAGGTACGGCACCGACATCAGGCCCTCGTCTTCGACGACGCTGACTGCGCTCGCCGAGCCTGCGGGCAACGCCGCAGCGCCGACGCACCCCAGCGCGAACAGTGCGTTCATGCCGGCGTGCAGGCGGTCGGGCGGACTCGATGCGGAACCGAGGCAGCCACAATCGGTGGCGTGTTGCCGCCGGAGCGCCTCGACCTGGACGGCGAATACCGCGAATGCGGCACCGGCCGCGAGCGCCAGCCACCGCGATCCAACCACGAGTCCCGCCAGGCCCAACGCCACCTCGCCGACGCTCAGCAGGCGGGCCATCGCCTGCGGCCGCCGGAGGGACGGAATCCAACGAAGCAGCATGGCAGCCGTCGCCGCCGGGCGTCGCGCCTTGTCGTATCCCGCCGCCACGAGCACCGCTGCACCAGCGTGGAAGGTCATCGAGAGCGTCCGGGCGAACACGGAGCGGCACGATAGGCGCCGTGCGGCCGACTCGCAAGCACCGTGATGGGGCGCCGCAGGAGGCGCGTATTCCGGTCTCGCGACGGCGGCTCCGGCGCGCCTGCGGCGGTCAGCCGCCCAGGCCGAGCACGGTGTCGAGGCCGAACGTGACGCCGGGGAACTCGGCGACGCGTTTCGCTGCCAGCACGACCCCGGGCATGAACGATGTCCGGTCGATCGAGTCGTGTCGAATCACCAGGGTCTGTCCGGCTGCGCCCAGGATCACCTCCTGATGCGCCACCATGCCACGCATGCGAACCGAGTGAATCGGGACGTCGGCGTCGCCGCGGCCACCCCGAGCGCCGGGGAGCACCTCGGCGGTCGTCGGATCGGGCGCCCACCCGGTCGAAGCGGCCGCCATCCGCGCGGCGGTCGACATAGCCGTGCCGGACGGGGCGTCGATCTTCTGGTCGTGATGGAACTCGACGATCTCGGCCGTGTCGAAGAACGGGGCCGCGAGCTCGGCGAAGCGCATCATCAGCACCGCGCCGATGGCGAAGTTCGGTGCGATCACGCAATTCGAGTGGATGAACCGCTGCGACAGGTCGGCCAGGTCGCCGTCGCCGAAGCCCGACGTGCCGACCACCGCATGGATGTGGTTGGCCGCCAGGAAGTGCAGGTTGGCCCGCGCCGCGGTGATCTCGGTGAAGTCGATGGCCACATCGACGCCCGCCTCGACGAACGTGGCGGGATCGCTCGCGACCATCACCTGACAATCGGCGACGCCCGCAACCTGGCACACCTCGAACCCGGCGTAATGCGGGTCGACCGCTGCCACCAGCTCCAGCTCGGGATCGGCCACCACCGCTTGGCACACGGTCTGCCCCATCCGACCGCCCGCTCCGAACACACCCACACGCACGCTGCTCACGGGCGCGATCCTAGGCCGACGGCCGACGGTCACTCCGGGGCGTTTGCCGGCTGCACCCAGATGTCGCGCCGCGGCTCATCGGTGTAGACGGGGGCCCTTCCCGCGGCGAACGCGCGTATCGCCTCGGGCAGGTTGTCGGTGAAGCCGAGCATGAGTTGGTTGCGGTCCTCGAGCTCGATCGCCGCGGCCAGGCTGCCCACCTCGAGGTTGGCCCACACGGTGTCCTTGGTCATCGACAGGCCGTACGGGCTGAAGCCCGCCATGCCCGAGGCGATCTCGACCGCGGCATCGGCGAGTTCCGCGTCGGGCTCGACCCGGCTGACGAGCCCCATCCGGAGCGCCTCGGCGGCGTCGATGCGCCGACCGGTGAGCAACAGGTCGTTGGAATTGGCCGCGCCGATCAGCCGCGGCAGCAGGTAGCTGACACCCATCTCGGTCGACGTGAGGCCGTTGACGATGCCGGTCGCGTTGAACACCGCCGACTCGGCCGCGATGCGGAGGTCGGCGCCGAGCGACAGGCACATCCCCCCGCCGTACGCAGGCCCGTTCACCGCGGCGATCACCGGCTGCGGGAGCTCACGCAGCTTCGGGATCAAACGGGAGTAGTACCGCATGGAACGCTGGGCGATCCGCCCGACCTGCAGTCCGTCGATGTTCGGGATGATGCCGTAGTCCTTCAGGTCGAGGCCCGACGAGAACGCCCGACCCGCCCCGGTGAGGATGACGACCCAGCAGTCGTTGTCGGCAGCGACCGCCTCGAGCGCGTCCCACAGATCGATCACTAGCTCGATCGACATGGCGTTCAGGCGATCGGGCCGATGGAGGGTGATCCGGGTCACGTGATCGGCCGGCTGGTCGAGTTGAACGGTTTCCATTCCCGCGTGTCTAGCCCGCGTCGCGCAGGCGGCCGGGTCCGACCTGCACGGTCACGCGCGGCGCGGCCAGTATCCGCTCGGCGACACGCCGCACCGACGCGTCGTCGACGCCGGCAAGACCGGCGAGGGCCTCCGCGATCGTGACGACGCGGCCTCGCGCCAGTTCCGATGCGCCGAGACGGCTCATCCGAGCGCCCGAGTCCTCGAGCCCGAGCACCATCGAACCCGTCAGGTAGCCGACGGCGATCTCGAGCTCATCGGCCTCGATCCCGTTGCGAACCACGTCGTCGAGCACGCTCTCGACCAGCGACCGAACCTCGGCCACCGCCTCGGGTGCCGTCGCGCAGTACACCGAGAACGAGCCGACATCGGAGTGCGCCGAGGCCGACGAGGTGACCGCGTAGGCGAGGCCGCGCTGTTCGCGCACCTCGTCGTACAGCCGGCTCGACGGCCCGTCGCCGAGCACGTGGTTCAGCACCGCGAGCGCGTACCGGTCGGGATCGCCGTCGCGTAGGCCGCGCCATCCGTACGCGAGGTGCGCCTGCTCGATCGGCCGCTCGACCATCACGTCGGCGGATGCCATCTCGCCCGGCGCCGTGCGCTCGGGCCGCTCCCCGCCCGCGTCGCCGAGCAACGGGCCCAGGCGGGCGGCCAGCCGGTCGTGATCGAGGGCTCCGGCTGCGGCGACCACGAAGTTCGCGGGGCGGTACCAGCGCTGGTGGTACGCGGCGAGCACGTCGCGATCGAGCGAGGTGATACTCGACTCGGTGCCGAGCACCTCACGCCCCGAGGGGTGTCCGGGGTAGAGCGCCTCGGCAAGGCGCATGAAGACCAGGTCGTCGGGGCTGTCGAGGGCGGCGTCGAGCTCTTCGAGGATGACGCCGCGCTCGATCTCGACATCCGCCGGATCGAGGCGGGGCTGCGTCACCACCTCGGCCAACAACTCGGTCGCCATGTCGGCTGATGTGGCCGGCACGCGCAGGTAGAAGACCGTCGATTCGCGGGTGGTGTACGCGTTGAACTCGCCGCCGACCGCGTCGACGGCCCGGTTCACCTCGCGCGCCGAACGCTGCGCCGTGCCCTTGAACAGGAGGTGTTCCAGGAAGTGGGACGCTCCCGCGAGATCGTCGGGCTCGTCGCGGCTGCCCGCGCCGACCCAGCAGCCGATCGACACCGACGGCGCGTCGGGAATCGTGTCGGTAAGCAGGCGGGCGCCCGACGCGAGGATCGATCGTTCGATCCTCGCGTCGAGCGCCGCGAGCTCAGCGCCGACGTTGGGGAGCGACGGGGTCACCGACGGCGAGGCCGGCGGCTGCGCCGGTCGCCGACGCCCTTGACCTCGGGCCCGAGGTCGCCGTGTTCCTCGGCGACGCGACCGTCGTGGAAGTCCTCGAACGACACCTGGACACGATCGCCCGCCGCCGAATCGGGCGCAGCGCCCTCGGCGATGCCGCCACCGTCGGCGTCACGGTCACCACCGGCACCGCCCGAGGCGTGTGCCGACGCGTCGGCGGCGGAGCCGCCCTCGCTCACCGCGCTGGTCGGACGAAGGCTGATCTTGCCGTTGGGGTCGATGTCTTCGACCAGCACCTCGATCTCGTCGCCGAGACTGAGGACGGACTCGACGCTGTCGATCCGCTTGCCGCCGCCCAGCTTGGAGATGTGCACCAGGCCGTCGCGACCCGGGAGGATGTTCACGAACGCACCGAACTTGGTGATGTTCACCACGCGGCCCGTGTACACCTCGCCCACGCCCGCCGTGGGCGGGTTGAGGATGAGCCGGATCTGACGCTCGGCCTCGGCCACCGCGCCGGGGTCGACCGCGGCGATCGCGACAACACCGACCATGCCGTCGTCGTCGACCGAGATGTTGGCGCCGGTCTCGGCCTGGATGGCGTTGATGACCTTGCCCTTCGGGCCGATGATCTCGCCGATCTTGTCGGCGGGGATCTCGAAGCTCACGATCTTGGGCGCGTTCGGCGACACCTCGTCGCGCGGCGCGGCGATCGCGCCGGCCATCACCTCGAGGATCTGGAGACGAGCCTCCTTCGCCTGCTCGAGCGCTGCGGCGAGCACGTCGGCAGGAATGCCGTCGATCTTGGTGTCGAGCTGCAACGCCGTCACGAAGTCGGCCGTGCCCGCAACCTTGAAGTCCATGTCGCCGAATGCATCTTCGGCTCCGAGGATGTCGGTGAGGGTCGTGTACTTGCCCTCGGCGAACACGAGGCCCATCGCAATACCCGCAACGGCGGCCTTGAGCGGCACGCCGGCATCCATCATCGACAGGGTCGAACCGCAGACCGAGGCCATCGACGTCGATCCGTTCGACGCGAGCACGTCGCTCACCGTGCGGATCACATACGGGAACTCGTCCATCGGGGGCACCACCGGCAGCAACGCACGCTCCGCGAGCAGGCCGTGGCCGATCTCGCGGCGCTTCGGGCCGCGCATGAACCCGGTCTCGCCCGTGGAGAACGGCGGGAAGTTGTAGTGGTGCATGTACCGCTTCGACGTGACGGGCGTGATGCCGTCGATCATCTGGTCCATCTTGCCCATCGCGAGGGTCGCGACGTTCATGACCTGGGTTTCGCCACGCTGGAACAACCCGCTGCCGTGTGCGGTCGGCAACACGCCGACCTCGGCCGACAGGGCACGGATGTCGCTGGTGCCACGGCCGTCGATGCGCAGCCCCTCGTTCACGATGCGGCTGCGCACGGTCGCCTTGGTGAGCGAGCGGTACGCCGCTTTGACCTGCTTGACCGCAGCGGCGTCGTCGCCGAACTGCGCTGCGAGCTCAGCGACGGCCTCGTCGCGCAGCGCGCTCTCGGCGGTGCCGCGCTCGGCCTTGTCGGCAATCGTCATGATCTCGGCGATGCGCTGGCCGGCGAACGACTCGATCGCCGCGTACTGCTCGGGCGTGTAGTCGACCTGGCTGGCGAACTCCATGGTCGGCTTCTTGCCGCCGGCCGCCTCGACCAGTTGACGCTGGAGGGCGATCGCCTCCTTGATCCACTGCTTCGATTCCGCCAGGCCGGTCGCAAGCGCGGCCTCGTCGACCTTGGGCGCGCCCTCTTCGTAGAGGTTCCAGGCGTGCTCGCCGCCGCCGGCCTCGACCATCATCACGGCGACGTCACCGTCGGGCAGTTCGCGTCCGGCGACCACCATCTCGAAGGTGGCCGTCTCGCCGTCCTGGTACGTCGGGTGGGCGACCCATTCGCCGCCGACGTCGTAGGCGATCCGCACGGCGCCGATCGGGCCGTCGAAGGGAACGTCGCTCAGGCAGAGCGCCGCGGACGCGGCGTTGATCGCCAGGACGTCGTGCGGGTTCTCCTGGTCGGCGCTCATCACGGTGCCCACGACGTGGACCTCGTTGCGGAACCCCTCGGGGAACGACGGGCGCAGCGGCCGGTCGATCAGCCGGCACGTGAGGATCGCGGCGTCGGACGCCTTGCCCTCGCGCCGGAAGAACGAGCCGGGGATCTTGCCGGCGGCATACGAGCGTTCCTCGATGTCGACGGTCAGTGGGAAGAAATCGATCCCGTCGCGCACCGACTTCGCGGCGGTCGCGGTGACCAGGATCCGGGTGTTGCCAAGCCCTGCAAGCACGGCGCCGCCGGCCAGATTGGCCAGCTTTCCGGTCTCGAAGGACATGACAGTGAACTCGTCGCCACCAACGGACGACGAGACGCGTACGGCTTCAGCCATGAGCATCTCCACTCAATGTTCGGGGATCACGCGATCCCGTTGTGGTTGCGATGCGACGATGGCCAGTTCCCAGTTGTCGGCGCCCGAACGGTCCTCGTGGGAGCTTCGTTCAGGCGTCGGCGACCAGGCACTGACCCCCGAGTCGCTCTTCGCAGCCGCCCGACCCGTTGCCGGACGACCCGGCCACTCTATCCGAACGCGACCGTTCGGCTCCGCATGAGGCCCTTGACGGTGCCCCGGCGAAGCCGAACGGTCGGAGGAGATTGCGGCTCAGCGACGAAGGCCGAGTTCGGCGATGATCGTGCGGTAGCGCTCGACGTCGATCGCCTTCAGGTAGTCGAGGAACCGGCGGCGCTTGCCCACGAGCATCAGGAGCCCGCGACGGGAATGGTGATCCTTCTTGTGCATCTTGAGATGCTCGGTCAGGTGGTTGATGCGATCGGTGAGCAACGCGATCTGCACCTCGGTCGAACCGGTATCGCCGGCGGCCTTGCCGAACTTGGCGATGGTATCGGCCTTCGGCGGCAGATTTGCGGGGGGACGTGACACGTTGACTCCTTGGGCATCTGACCCGGCGAGCGTGGGCGGAGACTCGCTTCACCTCGCCAATTGAACCCTGCGACGTTAGTCCCCGTTGGTCTCGGTCGTCCAACGGAACCGTGGCCGGTGGTGCCGGCCGGCGATCGTGGTCACCTGACGATGCGGCGAGAGGGTGAAGACCTTCGCCGCCGGGGTGTAGAGCGCCGCCTCGATGCGGTCGGGGGCCGATTCGTGGGGATCGAGCCCCTCCGCGACGAGCGCACCGCGACACGCGTCGCCCAGATCGCCGGGCAGCAACTGCGCGACGATCGCCGGCAGCGTCTCGGGATCGCGCAGCAGCCACGAGTGCCGCCCGTCGCGGATGGTGATCAGCGTGCCGTTGGTGCGCTGGGCCGCCTGGCGGGCGGTGCGCAGCGGCACCGCCAGATCGCGGTCCCCGTGCAGAACGAACACCGGCACGTGGTTCGCGGCGATCTCGTTCAGGGCATACCGACTCGATCGGGACCGCAGGATCGAGATCATGGGCCCCAGGAGCCGCCACGGCTGGGTCACGTGGCCGACGACGGTCGGGATGAGCAGACGGATCATCTTCGCGGCCTGCACCGGGTCGCGCAGCGGAACGATCGAGAGGCTGTCGAGCACCAGGGCCCCGCCGATCAGCGGCAAGAGCCCGGGGACGAGCCGGAAGGCGTACACCATCCGGTCCCAGGTGTCCCCCACGATCGCGTCGATCAGCAGCACGGCGATCGTCTGCTCAGGGCGCTGGGCCGCGAGCTGGGTCACCAGCCGTCCACCCATCGAGTGACCGGCGAGCACGCACCGCTTGATGCCGAGCTCGTCGATCACGCGGCCGAGCAGTTCGCTGTACTCGCGCAGGTCGTGGCCGTCGGAGGGCAGGCCTTCGGTGCCGCCGTGCCCGGCGGTGTCGATCGCGATGACCTTGAACCCCATGGCGACGAGCCGGCTGAGCGTCTGGGCGTACAGGAACCCCTCTGCGCTGAAGCCGTGGACCACCACGAGCGGGATGCCGCGCCCGGCGATCGTGATGCCGACCTCGTGCCCGTCGGTCAGCACGATGCGGTGGCGGGCGAGCCGTGGCGCAGCGACCGGAACCGGGTCGAGCGGCACGTCGTCGGGGACTGGCCCGGGTATGGGTTCGAGCACCTGGCTCATCTCGACCTCCACGCGCGCCGTTTCGCGAAGAGACGGCGCCTTCGATCACATCGTTGCAGCGACCCCGCACGGCTGTCGAGCACCGGCGGATGAGCAAGGCTGCCCGCCTCGCTCGACCCCGGCGCCACGGTGCAGTCGACGCGGGGCACCGTCAACCCCGGCGGGTCGCCCGACGGCGGCGGGCGTCGTCGCAGTCGAGCTGCAACTGCGTTGCGAGCGCGTCGACGGAATCGAAGCGCTGGTCGCCTCGCAGCCGGTCGGTGAACGTGACGGCCACCGGCTCGCCGTACAGGTCACCCGACCAGTCGAGGCAGTGCACCTCGAGCACCATCGCTGCCCGGTCGTCGTAGAAGGTCGGGCGGCGGCCCAGGTAGATCGCCGCGTCGAGCTCGGTTCCGTCGGCGCGGCGCAGTCCGCCCGCGTAGATCCCCTCCGACGGCAGGCACAGGTCGGTGGCGACCGCGACGTTGGCGGTTGGGAACCCGATCGTTCGACCCCGTTGGTCGCCGGTCACGACCGTGCCTCGCAGTTCGTGGGCGCGGCCGAGCATGGCGTTGGCATCGGCGAGCCGACCCTCGGTGAGCGCACGGCGGATCGCGGTCGACGACACCTGGCGCTCGGGCCGGGCGGCTGCCCCGTCGGAGCCGACCAGCCGATGCCCGATCACGTCGAAACCCCAGTCCCGCCCGGCTTCGCGCAGCAGCTCGACATTGCCCGATCGCTGGAAGCCGAAATGGAAGTCCTCGCCGACGACCACGAGACGCGCGCGCAGTTGTTCCACCAGCACGCGCTTGACGAAGTGCTCGGGTCGTTCGCGTGCCGTCTCGTTGTCGAAGTGCACGACGACCACGTCGTCGATGCCGGTCGATTCCAGCAGTTCGAGTTTCTGGTCGATGTCGGTCAGCAGCAACGGCGCGGCGTCGGGCCGGAGGATCTGCGCCGGATGGCGGTCGAACGTGACGACCGCGCTCGCGATCGAGCGACGCGCCGCCTCCGCGCCGACGGCGCCCAGCACCGCACGGTGGCCCAGGTGGACCCCGTCATAGACCCCGATCGTGACCACGTGGTCGATCTGCTCGGCGGCCAGGTCTCCGCCGCGAACGACTCGCATGCACCCAGCGTAGGCGCGAGCGCCGGACCGGCCATCCGCTCGGGCGCCGGTGCCGGCGCTGAGTCGGCGATCAGACCAGCACGACGGCCGGCTTCACCCGACCCGGACCCCGCCGTTCGTAGACCGCGAGGATCCGACCGGTGCCGTCGAACACCGGCCACGGGCCGTCGCCGGTCACACCCAAGCGCTCGTCGGCGAGCACCGAACCGACCCGCACGGCACGCTCGAGTTCCGCGTCGAGGGTTACACCGTCCACGCCTCGGAACGCCTCCTCCGCAGGGAGCAGCACCGGCGTCTCGATCGTGGATGCCTCGGCCTCGATGAAGGGGCCGACTGAGTGCCGACGAAGCGCCCGCAGGTGCGCACCGCCACCCAGCGCTGCGCCCAGATCGGCGGCGAGGGAGCGCACGTAGGTGCCCGACGAACAGTCGACGATTGCCCGGTACACCATCGGGTCATCGGTCGGTTCGAGATCGAAGCGGTCGATTCGCACCGGCCGCGGCGGCCGCTCGATCTCCTCACCCGCCCGTGCCATCTCGTGCAGCCGACGACCACCGATCTTGATCGCCGAGACCATCGGCGGCACCTGCAAGATGTCGCCGCGCAACGTCGCGGCGGCGGCCTCGACGGCAGCGGGGGTGACCGCCGACATGTCGTGGGATGCGGTCACCTCACCCGCGGCGTCGAGCGTGGATGTCTCGACGCCGAGCACCACCTCGCACGAGTAGCTCTTCGGCAGCCCCTGCAGGAACCGCAGCAGACGCGTTGCCCGGCCCACGCCGAGCACCAGCACCCCGGTCGCGTCGGGGTCGAGCGTGCCCGAGTGCCCGACGCGCGGGGTGCCGAGTACGCCCCTCGACTTCGCGACCACATCGTGGCTCGTCCACCCGGCGGGCTTGTCGAGGATCACGATGCCGTGCACATCGGCCCCGCCGCTGCGACGTCGACCCACGTCAGTCCGATTCGTCGGTGACGCGTTGCGCCAGGATGTCGTCGATGCGAAGCGCCGCGGCGAGGACCTCGTCGGGGTGGAACGACAACTGCGGCGTGCGACGGGCCGTGATCGCCCGGTTGACGACCTTCTGGATCGGCCAGCGAAGCTCCTCGAGCGCACCCTCGACCTCGTCGACTCGGTGCTCCGCCTCAGCGGTGAGCGCCGAGTAGTACACCTTCGCGGTACCGAGGTCGCCGTCGACCACGACGCCGGTGACGGTCACGAGCTCGAGCCGCTCGTCGCCGAGGCGCTCGAGTTCGGTCGCGACGATCTCGCGAATCGTCTGGCCGATGCGGTCGGTTCGGTTGAACTGGTGACGAGTCTGGGCTCGTTGGCGGGGGCGTCCCATTGGCCAACCTCCTCGGGTGGGCCACATTGGTAGCACGATCGGTCCGCTGGGACCGATCCGATTTCGACTCGGAGCGGTTGCCGCAGCGTGCCAACGGGCGAACGCCCGCCTCAGCGGGCAAGCGGCGCGCCCACGGCGGCACCGGCGCGATCGCCGGCCTCGGCGAGCGCGTCGTCGAGCAGCCGGAGCGCGGCGATCAGCCCATCGTTGCGACGGCGGCCACCGATCGCCTGCGCGTACTGGCGTGCGTGGCGCAGCACCTCGACGTCGCCGCCCGCCCGAGCGACCAGGTCGAGGGCCGCGATGGGCGCCTCGGTTCCGAGCTCGGCGGCACGGTGGGCGGCCATCACGAGTTCCCGCACCTGCCGACGACGGCGAGCCGCCGCCCAGCGAGCCGGCTCGTCGCGCAGACGAGGCGGATGCTCGCGCCGCACGTACCGTGCGTCGGCCTGCAAGCGCCTGCGGAGGCCGAGCAGGTCGCGGACCACGTCCACGGTCACCGGCGGAGCGATCGACGCGTCGGCAACCGTCGACACCACCGGGTGCACGGCCAGGCGCCGGTAGCCGAGCACCGACGCCCAGGCGACGAGCGCGACATCGACGGCCGATCCGTCGCCCGCGAGATGCGGCAGGACCGCATCGATCACCTCGGCCCGCCACAGCGACATGCCGCACCATGCCTCGGCCAGATCGGGGTCGACGACGAGCCGGGCGGCGGCGAGCGCACGGCGATCGCGTAGCGGCGGCTCCGCTCGGACGTCGCCCTCGGCGATGTCTCCGGTTCGTCCCAGGGCGGCGTCCCAGCCCAGATCGCAAAGCCGGACGAGCGGCTCGATCGCCGCCGCCTCGATCTGCGCCGCCGCGTCGATGAGCGCGACGCGCTCGCCGGTTGCGGTGCGCAGACCGGCGACGAGTCGCTCGCATCGGTCGCCCGAACTCTCGACCCAGCGAACCTCATCGAGGCCGACATCGCCGGCCGCCGCGATCGTCCGGGGTTCGACCGCGGTGCCGGTCGGCTCGTGTCGTCTCGGCTGAGCGACGACCGTCAGGTCCCACGCCAGGCCCAACGTATCGAGCGCGTCGGCGGTGGAGCGCACGACGGTGTCGATGGCAGGTGCGCCGGGCGCAGCGAGCAACACCACGGTGATGTCGGTCGACCGGTCGACGACCGGCTCCGGTTGAGGCTCGAACATCTCCTCCTATCGGCAGGCAAGCCGATCGACCGAAGATTGTGATCTCAACGAAGCCGGTCGTCGCCGGCATCGACTCACACGCGGGGGATTTCGCGAAGCTCGAAGGTCTCGATGATGTCGCCGTCGCGCAGGTCCTGGAAATCCGACAGGCCGATACCGCACTCGTAGCCTGCGGCCACCTCGCGGACATCTTCCTTGAATCGGCGGAGCGAGTCGATCTCGCCGTTCCAGATGACCGTGCCCTCGCGGATGAAGCGCACCTTCGAGTTCCGGGTGATCTTGCCGTTGAGCACGTAGCAGCCTGCAATCGCACCGACGCGCGGAACCCGGAAGATCTCGCGCACCTCGGCGTCGCCGGTGACGATCTCCTCGTACTCCGGGGCGAGCATGCCGAGCATGGCCGCCTCGACGTCCTCGAGCAGCTTGTAGATCACCTCGTACGTGCGGATCTCGACCCCCTCGGAGGCCGCGAAGTCGCGGACCCGACGGTCGGGACGCACGTTGAAGCCGATGACCGTGGCGTTCGATGTCTCCGCCAACTGGATGTCGGATTCGGTGATGCCACCGACGCCGCGGAGCACGACGCCGATCTTCACCTCGGGGCGCTCCAGCTTGCGGAGCGACTCGATGAGCGCCTCGAGCGAACCGTGCACGTCGGCCTTGACGATGAGGTTGAGCGTGGACGACTCGCCCGTCTGGATCTGCTCGAAGATGTCCTCGAGCCGCGCGCCACCAGCGATCACGCTGGCGTCGCGGCCGCGACGTGCGTCGCGCTGCCAACGCTCGCGGGTCTCGGCGACGGACTTGGCCTTGCGCTCGTCGGGAGCGACCACGAAGTTGTCACCCGATGCGGCGACGTCGGACAGGCCGAGCACCTGGACCGGCGTCGACGGACCGGCCTCGCGGATCTGCTGACCGAGATCGTTGATGAGCGCCCGCACGCGGCCCCACGCGGGGCCGGCAACGAGCGGGTCGCCGACCTTGAGCGTCCCGCGTTGCACCAGCACCGTCGCCACCGGACCGCGGCCGACGTCGAGGTGCGCCTCGAGCACCACGCCCGTTGCCCGACCCTTCGGGCTGGAGCGGAGGTCTTCGACCTCGGCCACGACCAGCAGGTTGTCGAGCAGCTCATCGATGCCGATGCTCTGCAGGGCCGAGACCTCGCAGACCATCGTGTCGCCACCCCACGACTCGGGCACGAGGCCGTTGTCGGCGAGCTGGGACAGCACCCGCTGCGGGTCGGCGTTCTCGCGGTCGATCTTGTTGATCGCCACCACGATCGGCACCTCGGCGGCCTTGGCGTGCTGAATCGCCTCGACCGTTTGGGGCATCACGCCGTCGTCGGCCGCGACCACGAGCACGACCACGTCGGTCGCATCGGCGCCGCGGGCACGCATGGCGGTGAAGGCCTCGTGGCCCGGGGTATCGAGGAACGTGATCGGACGGCCACCGTGGATCACCTGGTACGCACCGATGTGCTGGGTGATGCCGCCGGCCTCGCCGGCGACGACGTTGGCGTTGCGGATGCGGTCGAGCAGCTTCGTCTTGCCGTGGTCGACGTGGCCCATCACGGTGATGACCGGGGCGCGCTCGGGCAGGTCGTCGTGCTCGATGTCCTCGTCGTCGGGAATGTCGAGCACCTTCTGGAGCTCGACCTCCTGCTCCTGTCCCGGGTCGACGAGCTCGATCTCGGCGCCGAGTTCGTCGGCGAAGAGCTCGATCATCTCGTCGCTCAACGACTGCGTGGCCGTGACCATCTCGCCGTTGGTGAGCAGGAAGCGGACAACGTCGGCCGCCGTTCGGTTGAACTTCGGCCCGAGCGCCTGTGGCGACGAACCGCGCTCGATGACGATGATCCCGTCGGGCACGGCCGCGTCCTGCGGCGTGTACGACGGCATGCCCATCGGCTGGAGTTCCTCACGGTTGCGGCGACGCCGCCCCTTGCGACGCGGCGGACGCTGCTGAGGGCCGCCACCCGGCCGCCCACGTCCTGGTGCACCACCGGGACCACCGGGGCCACCGGGACCACCACCGGGGCCGCCGAAGGGTCGACCACCGCCGGGGCCACCGGGGCCACCGCCACCACCGGGGCGCGGACCGCTGCGGAAGCCGCCGCCGGGCGCCCCGCCGGGTCGAGGGCCGCCGGGACGATTGACGGGCGCGGGGCCGCGGCCACCGGCACCCGGCGGCGGCGGAATCGGCTTACCGCTGCGCGACATGGGCGGTCCGGGCGGCGGCGGAATCGGCTTACCGCTGCGCGACACCGGTGCACCGGCACCACCTGGCGCGCCGGGACCGCCAGGGCGTGGACCAACGGGACGAGCACCGGCGGGCGGACGAGGGGCTCCGGCGGGCGGACGAGCACCGGGCGCCGGCGGGCGCTGGGCACTCGCGGGCGGGCGCGTCGGCGGCGCGCTCGCCGGCCGAGGCGCCGCGGCGGGCGCCGGTTCGGCCCGCCGTGGCGGGGCGGCGGGCTTCGACGAGATCATGCGGCTCGACGATGCGGCGCTCTGTGGCGCTTCGTCGGGCTCAGCGGCCGGCGCGACGGCCGCCGCTGGCGCCGCCACATCGGCGGCGGCGGGCGGCGTGGGGGCGGCCTGTGCCGCAGCGGCGGGCGCAGGCGCTGCCGCGACCGGGTCGGCCGCACGCGGCGCCGGAGCGGGTTCGGGAGCGGGTACCGGGGCAGACGGCTCAGACGGCGCCGCCTCGGCGGCGTCGACGTCGGCGGTCGGGGACGCGCCCGCGCCCTTCTTGCCGCGCTCGGGCTTGGGCTCCTCGGGCTGCTGATCGCGAATCAGTCCTTCGCGCTCGGCCTTGCGACGCACGCGGTCTGCCTGCGCGTCGATGATGCTCGACGAGTGGCTCCTCACGCCGATGCCGAGCGACTCACACAGCTCGAGGGTCTCCTTGTTTGTCATGCCGAGCTCGCGAGCAAGCTCGTACACACGGAGTTTTGGTGCCAAGATCCGGTCTCTGTTCCTTCTCGTGTCGGTCCGGCGGAGGGCCGAACCGGTTCGTGGTGGGGCACCGGCCGACCGGCCATGGGCACCCACCGTCGCTCATCTTTTCACGAACGCACCTCGCCGCGAAAACGCGATGCCTCGATCGCCTTCCAGCCACCTGCCGGAAGCACCACCGATCGTCGCAACGCTCGGCTCCATATGCGCCTTTTCGAGGCCTGTTCCCAGCACGTCTCGGACGGGCACAACCACGCACCGCGCCCGGGCCGACCCGACCCGTGCATGACGACCCCGTCGTCGCCCACGAAGCGAACGAGTTCGCTCAGCGGACGACGGCTGCGGCATCCGACGCACGTGCGGATCGGTCCGGGCGTCAGCTTTCCGCCTCGTCCTCGGATGCTTCAGGTTCCTCGTCCGGGCCAGCTGCATCCGACGGCTCGTCCTCGGCGCGTCATCCGGCGCGCCGAGTGGCGCGTCATCCGGTGTCGCCTCGTCCGGCGCCGAATCCGAGGCGCCGGCATCCTCGGCGCCGGCATCCTCGGCCGGTTCGTCGACGATCGAGTCGTCGACCGGCGCGTCCGACGCCGGCGCCTCGACGGTTTCGGACGCCTCCGCCGACGGGTCGACGCCGGTGTTCCACTCTTCGGCACTGATCGCCGGTCCGCCGTCGGCCGGCTGCCACAGCTGTGCGCCGGTCTCGGGATCGGTGATCCACTCGCCTTCGGCCCACGCCTCGCCCGACTCCTCTTCGCGCAGCTGGGTCTCGCTCTTGATGTCGACCCGCAGGCCGACCAGACGGTGGGCCAGCCGTGCGTTCTGCCCCTCGCGACCGATCGCGAGCGAGAGCTGGTAGTCGGGCACGATGACCTCGGCGGTGCCGATCTCCTCGTGGATCCGGACCTCGGTCACCTTGGCCGGGGCGAGCGCCTTCATCACGCACTCGGGCAGGTCCTCCGAGAACGGGACGATGTCGATCTTCTCGCCGTTCAGCTCGTTGACGACCATGCGAACCCGACCGCCGCGGGCACCCACGCACGCGCCGACGGGGTCGACGTTCTGGTCGTTGGAGGCCACGGCGATCTTCGTGCGCTGCCCTGGTTCACGGGCGCAGGCCTTGATCTCGACGATGCCGTCGGCGATCTCGGGCACCTCGAGCTCGAAGAGCCGCTTGATCAGCCCGGGGTGCGTGCGGGACACCACGATCTGCGGGCCCTTCGCAGTGCGACGCACCTCGATGATGTACGCCTTGACGCGTTGACCCGCCTGCGGCCGGTCGTAGGGCACCTGCTCGGACTGGGGCATCAGCGCCTCGGCCTTGCCCAGGTCGAGCAGGGTGTACCGGGCGTCGCTCTGCTGCACGATGCCGGTCACGATGTCGCCCTCGCGGCCTGCGTACTCCTCGTACTTCAGCTCGCGCTCTGCCTCGCGGATTCGCTGGCTCATCACCTGCTTCGCCGCCTGCGCAGCGATGCGGCCGAAACCGTCGGGCGTAACGTCGAACTCCTCGCCGATGGGCTCCAGGTTCTCGTCGAGTTCCTGCGCCATCACACGGAACTCGCCGTTGTCGGGGTTGATCACAACCCACGCGTACTCGTGAGCGCCCGGGATCTTCTTGTAGGCCGACTCCATCGCATCGGCGAGCACACCGAAGAGCGTCTCGACCGAGATTCCCCGCTCGGTCGCGATCGCCTGCAGCGCCTCCATCATGTCGGGATTCATGGCCCCTCACTCTCGTTGGCCGGGGGCTGAACCCCCTGGGTCGGGTCCGGCCGGCGACCGCCGCCGGTGGGTTTGGTCGGCGTGGCCCACTCGAAGTGGGTGCGCGCCCGGGTGATGTCATCGATGGGCACGTCGACATCGACGCCGTCATCGCTGTGCACCCGGACCGACGTGGCATTCGCCGAGATCAGCTCGCCCGCGATGCGACGGTCGAGTCCGGAGCCCGGGCGCGTCTTCAGGCGCACCTGGGCGCCCACCACCGCGGCGAAGTGCTCGGGCGTCCGGAGCGCTCGTTCCACGCCGGGGCTCGTGACCTCGAGCAGGTACCGGCCGGGGATCGGGTCCTCGAGATCGAGAGCACGAGAGATGCGCCGCGTCGCCTCGCCGATGGTGTCGAGATCGATACCTCCGCTGCGGTCGAGCGTGATGCGCAGCGTGCTCGCCTGCATGTCGATGTCGTAGATCGTCACGTCGAGGTCGGCCAGGAGCGGTTCGACGATCTGGCTCACTCGGTCGGTCACTGCCATGTCGAACACCTCCTCGGACGGTTGCACCGGCGGCACGGATCGCGTGCCGCACCAGAACTTGCGGATCGATTCCGGACCATGGCCCTGGGTCACGGACCCGGCCGGGATCAAACGAAAGGCGTGGGCCGGAGCCCACGCCTTCGGAGGTACCGACTCGGTACGCGAAATCGTGGGCGCCAGTATAGGCACCCGGAGCGCCGCGGGTAGGCGGCGTCAGTATGAGCGACCGACAATGGCGACGTTGCCCTCGCCGTCTTCGGTCGCGGCCACCGCACCGTCGGCGTCCACCAGGCAGCGCACCGTGATGGCGTGCTGGCCAAGTGCGGCCTCGCCCTCCGGCCCGACGACCGACCAGGGAATCCGAGCGAAGCCGTCCGCGGACGCCTCGACCGCCTCGGCGATCGACTCGACGTCGACGATGCGGGCATCGCGGTGCGCGGTCGCCTCGTCGAGCAGCGTCGACTGCATCGAACGCAAGAGCTCAGGAATCGCTTCCGCGAGCGCCCCCAGCGGCACGGGATGCTTGTCGCCACCCCAGCGCGGAGCGATGGTCGCCACGCCCTCGGCGACGTCGCGGGGGCCGAGTTCGACGCGGATCGGAACGCCCTTGATCTCCCAGTCGGTCACACGCCGGCCGAACCCGACGTTGGTGAACTCGTCGAGCCGCACGCGCAACCCCTCCGCTCGAAGCGTGTCGGCGATGCGCCGAGCCTCCTCGGCGACCGAACCGGCGTCGTCGTCGCGCACAACCATCACCACGACTTCGACCGACGCGACCCGCGGCGGCACGCGCAGCCCGCGGTCGTCACCGTGGGTCATGATGAGGCCGCCCATCATGCGCGTCGACACGCCCCACGACGTGGTCCAGCACAGCTGCTGCTCGCCCGAGGAATCGAGATAGTCGATGTCGAAGGCGCGAGCGAAATTCTGACCGAGCTCGTGGCTCGTGCCCATCTGCAGTGCCTTGCCGTCACGCATCATCGCCTCGCAGGTGAGGGTGTTGATCGCTCCGGCAAACCGCTCACTCGACGGCTTGCGACCGCGGATCACCGGCACGGCGAGCTCCTCGATCATGAAGTCGGCGTACACGTCGTCGAGGATCCGACGGGCGTAGGTCGCGGCATCGTCTTCGGTGGCGTGGGCGCAGTGACCCTCCTGCCATTGGAACTCGGTCGTGCGCAGGAACAGGCGCGGTCGGAGTTCCCAGCGCACCACGTTGTTCCAGAGGTTCAGCAACAGCGGGAGGTCGCGGTACGACTGCACCCACTTCGCCATGTACTCCCCCACCACCGTCTCGGAGGTCGGGCGAACCACGATCGGCTCGTCGAGCTCCTTGCCGCCGGCGACCGTTACCACCGCCAGTTCGGGGCTGAACCCCTCGACGTGCTCGGCCTCGCGGGTCAGGTAGCTCTCGGGGATGAACAGCGGGAAGAGCGCGTTCTCGGCGCCGGCCGCCTTGATGCGACGATCGACGCCCGCCTGCATCCGCTCCCAGATCGCGTACGCGTACGGGCGGATCACCATGGTGCCGCGCACCGGGCCGTTCTCTGCGAGTTCGGCCTTCGCGATCACCTCCTGGTACCAGCGGGGGAAATCGTCGGCCTGCGGCGTGAGGACTGGTGGCTTGGCCATGGGCGCCGATGCTACGCGACACCCGCCTGCCGTCCTCACGGCCTGTCATGTCGCCGGTCGGCATGCGCGACGGCGCCGCCGCCGGTCAGGTGAGCTTGCGGATCAGCTCGACACGCTGCTCGGAGTGGTTCGCGTCGTCGCCCTGCTCGTCGAGCAACGCGGCGCGATCGGCCTCGGCGGCGGCCTTGGCCGCATGCAGGTCGGCGCGGGCCAGGGCGCGCTCGACGCCGTGCTCCTGGATGAACTCGGCCCACTCCACCAGCGTCTCGACCATCTCGTCCTCGGGGACGACGGCCACGTTGGTCCCCCGAACGAACAGGTGGCCGCGCTTGTTCCCGGCGGCGATCCCCAGGTCGGCGTCTCGCGCCTCGCCCGGCCCGTTCACCACGCATCCCATGACCGCCACCTGCAACGGGATCTCGCGATCACCGAAGGCTGCCTGCGCGGCCTCAGCGACCGCTATCACGTCGACCTCGGCGCGGCCGCACGACGGGCAGGCGATCAGGTCGACGTTCTTGCGCTCGCGCAGCCCCAGCGCCTCGAGCAGCTGGCGCCCGGCACGGGCCTCCTCGACCGGATCGGCCGTGAGCGAGTAGCGGATGGTGTCGCCGATGCCCTCGGCGAGCAAGGCCGCGATCCCGGCGGTGGCCTTGAGCAGGCCGCTCGTGCCGGGCCCGGCCTCGGTGACGCCCAGGTGCAGTGGATGATCGGTCGCTTCGGACAGCTGACGGTAGGCCTCGATCATCAGCGGGACGTTCGATGCCTTCACCGAGATCTTGACGTTGTCGAAGCCGACCTCGTCGAAGTACGCGAGCTCGGTCATCGCCGACTCGACCATGGCCTCGGGGGTGACCTTGCCGCCGTACTTCTGGTAGAGGCGCTCGTCGAGCGACCCGCCGTTCACGCCGATGCGAATCGGCACGCCCCGATCGCGGCATTCCGACGCGACGAGCTTGATGTGTTCGGGGTTGCGGATGTTGCCGGGGTTGAGCCGGAGGCAGTGCACCCCGGCCTCGAGCGCAGCGAGCGCCATTCGGTACTGATGATGGATATCGGCCACGATCGGCACGGGGCTGCGGGGGACGATACGGGCGAGCCCCTCAGCAGCCTCGGGTTCGTTACACGTGCACCGCACGATGTCGCATCCGGCCATGGCGAGGTCGTAGATCTGCTGCAGCGTTCCGTCGACATCGGCCGTCTTGGTCGTGGTCATCGACTGCACCGTGATCGGGGCGCCGCCGCCAACCGGAACCCCGCCCACCGTGACCTGGCGGGTAGTGCGACGAGCGAAGGTGACCTGACCGGCGTCCATCAGCGCAGGCTACCGACCGGCTCGTCGCCGACGCGAGCGACCGACGAGGCGCCGCAGAGGCGCCGGGCACGGACGGCTCGCAACGGTTCAGACGCGGACGGGATCGACGATGTCGAGGTACAGCGCAGCGAGCCCGATCACGCTCATCAGGATCACGACTCCGACGGCTATCGGCATGTACTTGTTCGCATCCGCCAGGTAACGGCGCCCGTCGCGGCGAGCGAACTCACGCACGCGTTCGTAGACCGCGATCGCCACGTGACCCCCGTCGAAGGGCGGAAGCGGAATCAGGTTGAACACGCCGATCACGATGTTGAGCTGGATGAAGAAGGCCGCGAGATCCGCCCACTCCGAGGTCAGCGACTCGCCGAACGCGACCGCGCCGACGATCGACATCATGCGATCGCCGTTGCGTTCCATGTTGGCGGCGCTCGTGCGGTCGGCCGACGTCGGCACGGTCGGCCCGCTCGATTGGCCCGGTCGGGTCTCGACCGCCCGCTCGAAGAACCGCCCGATCGTCGCCGGCTGGAAGAACCGTGCCATCCCCGACACCGACAACGAGATGGTCGACCCGAACGACCGAACCGATTCCGGCACGGCCTCGGCGACCGAGAGGCGTCGAGGCACGATCTCCTGGCCCACACCGAGGAATCCGACGACCGTTCCCGGCTGCAGGCCGGAGCCGAGGTTGAGCGTGACCGTGCGGGGTGTGCCGTCGCGTTCGACGTTCAGCGTGAGCCGGCCGTCGGTGCGGAACTCGGGCGCCTCCAGGGCCGTTCGCAGCTCGTCGATCGTGGCCACGTCGGTGCCGCCGGCGCGCACGATGACGTCGCCGTCACGGAGCCCCTGCGCCTCGATCGCCCCGCCCTCGGCCACCGACACGCCGAGCTCACCGACCGCTCGTTCGAACACGATCAGGTCCTCGCCGATCGTGCCGTACACGGGAAGCCGCGGGGTGATCCGCAGGTCGAGCGTCTGGCGCCGTCCGTCCCGCTCGATGTCGAGGGTCGTCTCCCGACCCGCCAGCTTGCGCGCCTGCTCGGCCATCTGCTCGTGCGTCGACACCGCCACACCGCCGACAGCGAGGATGCGATCACCCACCTGGAGCCCGGCGTTCTGGGCCGCGCTGCCGGGCGCGAGCGTGCCGACCGCCCAGCGATTCGGTTCGCGCACTCCCGAGAACACGAACGTCAGGAACAACAGCACCAACGCGACGAGGAAGTGCATGGTGGACCCGGCCACGGCCACGCCCATTCGCGCCCAGAATCCGCCCTGGCGATAGGTGTGCGGCTCGTCGCCGGGAGCCACTTCCTCCACGTTCGCCATGCCGACGATCTTCACGTACGCCCCGGCCGGGATGGCCTTGAGCCCGTACTCGACGTCGCCGCGCCGGAACGACCAGATGCGCGGGCCGAACCCGATCATGAACTCGGTGACCTTCATGCCGGCTCGGCGCGCCATCACGTAGTGGCCGAGTTCGTGCAGGAAGATCATCACGATCACGCCCGCTACCACCACCAGCACCGAGGTCCCACGCCACCAGCCGAGCGCCACGATGAGACCGATCAGGATGCCCAACCGCGCCGGACGCACGAAGGGCCGGCCCGGCTCCGCACGCTCGCCCGGTGCGCCGGATCGGCCGAAGTGGTCGGGGTCCACGACAACGTCGTCGGCCGACGGCTCGGTCGGCACGGGAAAGCCCTCCTGTACGGTCACGCCGCCTCCTGGATCGAGATCAACTCTGCGGCGACCCGCCGGGCCGCCGAATCGGCGGCGAGCACCGCCTCGACGTCGGCGGCCGCCGTTCCGTCCCATCGCTGCAGCGCTGCGTCGTTCACCGCCGCGATATCGACCCAGCGGATTCGACCCTGGAGAAAGGCATCGACCGCAACCTCGTTCGCGGCGGAGAACCATGCGGGTGCCGTGGCGCCGGCCCTCCCGGCCGCGTAGGCCAGGTCGAGGCAGCGAAACGCGGCTCGATCCGGCGGTTCGAAGCGCAGGTCGAAGGGCTGGGAGACATCGAGCCGACCGAACGCCACGCGGCCCCGCCCCGGGTAGTGCAGTGCGTAGCTGATCGGCAGTCGCATGTCGGGCAACGACAGCTGCGCCATGGTCGTGCCGTCGGTGAAAGTCGCCATGGAGTGCACCACCGATGTCGGGTGGACCACCACGTCGATGTCGTCGTATGGGGTGCCGAACAGCTCGTGCGCCTCGATCACCTCGAGGCCCTTGTTGACCAGGGTCGACGAGTCGACGGTGATCTTCGGCCCCATCGACCAGGTGGGATGGGCCAACGCCTCGGCCACGGTCACTCCGGCGAGATCGGCCTCGGTCCTACCGCGGAACGGGCCACCCGACGCGGTGAGCACCAGCTGGGCGACCGCTCGATCGTCGCCGGCGGAACGCAGGCACTGGTGGATCGCACAGTGCTCCGAATCGACCGGCACCAGCTCGGCGCCGTGCACCGCGCGGAGCGGTTGCACGACGGGCCCGGCGGCGATCAACGATTCCTTGTTCGCGAGCGCAAGCCTTCGGCCGCCCCGCAGCGCACTCAGCGTGACACCAAGGCCGGCGAACCCGACGACGGCGTTCACCACGATGTCGGCCTCGGCGGCCACCGCGGCCAAGGCGTCGGCGCCTGCCACCAACTCGGTGCCGGCCGGGAGCCGGCCGGCGAGCGACGCGGCCGCGTCGGGATCGGCGATCGCCACGATGCGGGGGCGGAATGCCGCCGCCTGCTGGGCGACCAGTTCGACGCTCGAGTGCGCGCCGAGCACGGCCACCTCGAAGGCGCCGTCCGACGCCGAGATCACATCGAGGGTTTGGGTTCCGATCGACCCGGTCGAACCGAGCACGGCAACGGTGGGCATCGCTCGGAGCGTAGTGGCACACCCTGCCGCTTCGGCCCGCGTGCCTGAGTGCCGGGTCAGAAGAGCCCGGTGACGCCCCCCGCGCTGCCGAGTCCGAGCAGATGCGCCATGAAGTATGCGGTCGGCAGCACGAACAGCAACGCGTCGAAGCGGTCGAGCACACCACCGTGACCGGGAAGCAACGTTCCCATGTCCTTCACGCCGAGATCACGCTTGAGCGCGGATTCGCACAGGTCGCCGAGCGGGGCCATGACCGCGCAGATCAGGCAGAACGCGAACGCCTTCGACGCCGACGCCCCGACCGGATCCCACTCCGACAGGAACAGGATGAGGAACGGCACGGCGATGCCGACGAACACGCCGCCGAAGAGCCCCTCTTGGGTCTTGTTCGGGCTCGCCGCGTTCAGCGGTGTGTGGCCCAACGCACGACCGATGAAGTAGGCGCCGACGTCGTAGGAGACCGCGACGAGTACCGCGGCGACGACCACTCCTATGCCAGCGTTGTCGAGCTTGGGTGTTTCGAACGGCCGAGCCGCGCCGAGCGCGAGCGTGCCGAACGATCCGAGCCCGCCCACGTAGAGCACACCAAGCAGCGTCACCCCAAGGTTCATCACGGCACCCTCGCCGGGCTGGACAAACAGGAACCACGCGAGGCCCGCCAGCATGAAGACGCCGAGCACGATCGGGTACGCGAAGTACCCCTTCGACAACGGCGCAACCGCCAGACCGGCGACGGCAACGATGCCGAGCAGTCCCGCAGGCCGATACCCCGCCTGGTTCAGCGTGCTGAAGAGCTCGATCGCGGCGACGCACAACACCACCGCGATGAGCGCCGTCGTCGCAAGGGCGCCGAGCCAGAAACACGCTCCGCCGAGGGCCAGCAGCGCGACGCCGACGGAGATCGCCATCGGCATGTTGCGGCCGCCCGCGCCGCCACTCTCGCTGCCGGTCGCTGCGCCACGAGCCGCGCGCTGACCGCTCGCTCCGGCGGGCGCCGGTCCGGGCCGTCGGCGCCGAGGCCCCGGCTGCTGGCGGGGCGGCTCGGCCGCCTCGGCGCCATCGAGGGCCGCGTGCTCGCTCGTCGCGTCGACGCGCACAGCGCGCACCTCCCGCGACGGCGGGCCAACGGTTGGGATGCGATCGTCGGTCAGGTCGGGGATGTCGAAGAACACGGCTCCGGCATCGGACGCTTCGTCGAGCGCGCCGAGCTTCGGGGCATCGTCGAGCAGATCGGAGAAGTCGGCAGCTTCGCTGTCGTCGTGCTCGTCGCGCCAGCGGGGCTGCCCGCTGAGGTTCGCCCAGCCGTCGGACTCTTCGTCGACGACGACCTTGGGCACCTGGCCCGTCGGCGGGTCGGAGTAGTGCGGCATCTCGAACGACTGATCGGGCGCGACCGGTGGGATCTCGACCGCGCCCGTGGGCGGGTCCATGTCCGGCCGGATGATCGGAACCGCGCCGAACGACGACGGGGTCGCGGCACCGGGGCCCGGCAGTCGCGGTGGTCGGTTGATCGGCGGCGGCGACGCCTTCGGCACGGCGGGAGGCACCGCGTCGTGGCGGCCGGTCGGCGGCGGCGTCACGGGCACCGAGCCGGTCGCGGCCGTCGCACCGATGATGCGGACACCGGATCCTGCGGAGGGAGTCTCGACGTCGTCGGCCTCGTCCACGTCGTCTTCGAACCAGTCGTCCGCCATCAGGCCTCCATCAACTCGACCGTCTTCTGGTCGAGCGCCGCGTCGATTTCCGCCTCATGGCGCTTGGTGAGCCGATCGAGCTCGTCCTCTGCC
Organism: Actinomycetota bacterium; assembly: GCA_016703525.1. Lineage (GTDB taxonomy): Bacteria > Actinomycetota > Acidimicrobiia > Acidimicrobiales > Microtrichaceae > JADJBW01. The sequence continues at coordinate 58,991 of JADJBW010000014.1, forward strand.
CGCCGCTGCTCGTCCTCGGTGATGTCGCCGTCGCGCTCCAGCCCGTCGAGGTCCTTGCGGGCGTCGCGGCGGGCGGAACGAACGGCGGTGCGGCCGTCCTCGGCGCGGCCCTTCACCATCTTCACGAAGTCCTTGCGCCGCTCCTCGGTGAGCGGCGGGAACGCTAGACGGATCTGCACGCCGTCGTTCGACGGGTTCAGGCCCAGGTTCGCCTCGCGGATCGAGCGCTCGACGGCGTTGAGCGAGCCCTTGTCGAACGGCGTGACCACGAGCAGCCGGGCCTCGGGAACCGAGAACGACGCGAGCTGTTGCAGCGCGACGGTCGAGCCGTAGTACTCGACCGGCAGCTTCTCGATCAGCGCCGAACTCGCGCGCCCGCTTCGAACTCCCGAGAACTCGGACTTGGTGTGCGCGACCGCCTTCGCCATCCGCTCGGTCGCGTCCTCGAGGATCGCCTCGATGAACTCCTCACTCATCCCGACAGCCTGACACAACCGACGCCGTCACGACGGCATGGCCGGTCACGAGACGAGGGTACCGATCGTCTCGCCGTGCAGGATTCGGGCGATCAGGCGATCACCCATCAGATCGAACACCACGATCGGCAGATCGTTGTCCATGCAGAGCGTGATCGCCGTCGAGTCCATCACCTTCAGCCCTCGGTTGAGGACATCGATGTAGGCGACCTCGTCGAGCTTCTCGGCTTCGGGGTTGGTGCGCGGATCGTCGGTGTACACGCCGTCGGTACCGTTCTTGCCCATAAGGATCGCACCGGCCTCGATCTCGACGGCACGCAAGGCCGCCGTCGTATCGGTGGTGAAAAACGGGTTGCCGGTGCCGCCGGCGAAGATGACGACGCGACCCTTTTCGAGGTGACGGATGGCGCGCCGCCGGATGTAGGGCTCGGCTACCTGCGACATGTGGATCGCGGATTGCACACGCGTCGGCTGGCCCAGCCGTTCCAGCGTCTCCTGGAGTGCGAGCGCGTTGATGACCGTGGCGAGCATGCCCATGTAGTCGGCCTGCGCTCGATCCATGCCAGCGCCCGAACCGGTCATCCCGCGCCAGATGTTGCCGCCCCCGACCACAACCGCCAGGTCGACCTCGAGCTCGGACTTCACGTCGATGATCGCGTGGGCGATCTGGGCGACGATCTCGCCGTCGATGCCGTACCCCTGCTGCCCGGCGAACGCCTCGCCGGACAGCTTCAACAACACACGGGGCCATCGGGCCGACACCTTCGCCGTTGCAATCCGCTCGTCGCTCATGTCAGCACCGCCCTTGTGATGGGGTCGCGGGATGGTCGGGCCCATCCGCAGGGTCAGATCGAACTCAGTGGCCGATGACGGCGAGCGCGAATCGGACGATCTCGCCCGAGCCGAGGCGCTGCTGCACCGTCTCCTTGTCGCCGAACATGCCCTGCTCGGGGAGCACGCGCTCGGCGAACCACGAGTTCACGCGGCCTTCGACGATCTTCGGGATCGCCTGCTCGGGCTTGCCTTCCTTGCGGGTCAGCTCCTCGAACCCCTCGGTCGCCTTTGCGACAAGGTCGGCCGGCACCTCGTCGCGACGCAGCGCCGACGGCTTGGCGAACGCGATGTGCAGGGCCACCTCATGGGCGAGCTCCTGATCGACGCCGGCCACCTCGAGCAGCACGCCGACCGTGCCGCGACCATCCTGCTCGTGCAGGTACGTATCGAGCACGTTGCCGTCGGCGGCCTCGAAGCACTCGACCCGACCCAGCTCGATGTTCTCCTTCTTCGAGATGCGCAGCGTGTCGAGATCGTCCGACAGGCTCGCCACCGCGTCGACGCCACCGGCGAGCACGGCGGATGCCAGGCGCTGCACCAGGTCGACGAAGTCGGGGGACTTCGCCGAGAAGTCCGTCTCGGCCTTCAGTTCGACGAGCGCGGCGGTCGACCCGGCGACGGCGACGGCGATCGCCCCCTGGGTGTTCTCGCGATCCTCGAGGGTCGCGACCTTCGTCAGACCCTTCTCGCGAAGAATCCGAGCGGCGCGCTCACGGTCGCCGTCGGCTTCGACGAGCGCCTTCTTCGCATCCATCATCCCCGCGCCGGTCGCGTCGCGGAGGGCCTTCACGTCCTTGGCGCTGATTTCGGCCATGGCAGATGTACTCCTGTGTGGTGGTGGGTTCAGAGGTGCGCGCCGGTCGCTCGCGCGACCGGCGCAACGTGCATCGCGTCGATCAGACCTCGGTCGCGGCGTCCTCGGCCGGAGCGGCGTCCTCAGCCGGAGCGGCGTCCTCGACGGGAGCGGCGTCCTCGACGGGAGCAGCGGAGCGAGCGTCCTCGACGGTCGGCTTGGCCGAACGGGCGGCAGCGAGGCGCGCCTCGCGCTCGGCGGCCTGACGCGCCGCCTGACGGCGGGCCTCGGCCTGCTCCTGCGCCTTCGCCGCCTCTTCCTCGGCGGTGCGCGGCATGACAACCGGCGCGCCGGTGCGGTGCGCACGGATCTGGCGACCCTCTTCGACGGCCTCGCAGATGATGCGGGCCATCAGGTCGCCGGCGCGAATCGCGTCGTCGTTGCCGGGGATCACGTACTGGATCACATCGGGGTCGCAGTTGGTGTCCACCACGGCCACGATCGGGATGCCGAGCTTGTTCGCCTCGGTCACCGCGATGTCTTCCTTCTTGGTGTCGAGCACGAACACCGCGTTGGGGGCGCGCTCAAGGTTGCGCATGCCGCCGAGGTTGCGCTCCAGCTTCGTGAGCTCGCGGCCGAGCAGCAGGGCTTCCTTCTTCGGCATCATCTCGAACTCACCGGAGTCGCGCATGCGCTGGTACTCCTTCATCTTCGAGATCCGCTTCGAGATCGTTTCGAAGTTGGTGAGCATGCCGCCGAGCCAACGCTGGTTCACGTATGGCATGCCGCACTTCATGGCGTAGCCCTGCACGCTGTCCTGTGCCTGGCGCTTCGTGCCGATGAACAGGATCGTGCCGCCGTCGGCAACCAGATCGCGAACGTAGGTGTACGCGGTCTCGATGCGATCGAGGGTGACCCGGAGGTCGATGATGTAGCTGCCGTTGCGCTCCCCGTGGATGAATCGCTTCATCTTCGGGTTCCAGCGGCGGGTTGGGTGCCCGAAATGCACACCCGCGTCGATCAGTTGCTTCATGGTCACGACAGCGGCCATCAGATTCACATCCCTTCGGTTGACCGCACCGGCACAGCGCAGAAGCCTGCGACCGAATCTCGTGCCGTGCGGAATTGTTGCCGCGCGCTGAGCGCACGGGAAGGCCGCACACGTTGCGCGGCCGGTGGACGATGCTAGCGGTGCGATCGCGTCGTCAGCGAACGAGTACCGCGTGCCTCCGGCCGCGACGGATGAGGCCGGCGGGATCGAGGTAGCGATCGCCATCGCGCAGACCCAGTTGGAATCGGCCTGATGTGGCGCCGAGCACCGTGCCGACATCGACGACATCGCCGCGCTCGACGGCGATCGCCAGCAGGTACGAGTACGAGGCTCGACGCCCGTCGGCGTGCTGCACGGTGACGAAGAGCTCGCCGGCCACCGATCCGGCGAAGGTCACCGTGCCGGCTGCGACAGCGGCGACCGCCAGACCGGGCACGACGTCGAAGTCGATGCCGCGATTGCCCGGCCCGAAGCGGGTGGGGTTGCCGAACGCTTCGAGGATGGGCGCGTCGACCGGCACGGGTTGCCGCGGCGGTTGATCCGCTCTGCCTCGCGGTGCCGGCGCCGCGCTCGATGGCCGATCCATGGCGGCCCGCTGCGCCGCAGGAGTCGGGCGACCTCGGGCCGCCCGGCCGTCGAACCACGACGTCGCGGGATGCGCGAGGCCGACCAGGGTCGAGGCAACGACCGCTGCAGCGATGGACAGAGTTGGTGGTGGCACGGATGCTCCCGCGGACGGCGACCGCCGAGCGGGACGCGCTCAGCAGGCTCGGAGAGGTCGATTCTCGGGGGAAGCGGGGCGGGCGGGCCGCAGGACGGCTCGACGCGGCATGGTCGGAGCGACACGCCGGAATCGTGACGACCGGCGGCCGTCGGCACGCTGCGTGCGATCAGGCGGGCTCGCGCTCGAGGGCGATGAGCCGGGACCGCAACTGCAGCACCGCCTTGGTGTGGATCTGACAGACCCGGGATTCCGTCACGCCGAGCACACGGCCGATCTCGGCCAGCGTGAGGTTCTCGTAGTAGTACAGCGTGAGCACGACCTTCTCGCGCTCGGGCATGCGGTTGATGGCCCCGGCGAGCAGCTGCTTCAGCTCGGTCACCTCGAACGCACCGACGGGACCGTGGCCGGCATCCGCGATCGTGTCGCCAAGCGTGACCGCTTCGCCCCGGTCGCCGCTCAACACCAGAATCTCGTCGAGCGCTGCGAGGCCGACCACCGAGATCTGGCTGAGCGTCTGCTGAAACTGGTCCTCGGACTGTCCGAGTTCGGCCGCGACCTCATCGTCACGCGGCGCCCGGCCCAGCTTGCCCTCCAGCTTGCCGTACGCCTTCTCGACGGTGCGCGCCTTGGCTCGCACCGACCGCGGGACCCAGTCCATCGAGCGAAGCTCGTCGAGAATGGCTCCCTTGATGCGAGCGATGGCGTAGGTCTCGAACTTGAAGCCGCGGTCCACCTCGAACTTGTCGATCGCGTCGATCAGCCCGAACATGCCGTAGCTCACCAGGTCGGCCTGCTCGACGTTCTGCGGCAAACCGCCGCCGACGCGAGATGCCACGTACTTGACCAACGGTGCGTAGTGCACGATCAGTCGATCACGTACGGCCGGATCCCGCTCCGCCTGATAGCGAAGCCAAAGTTCGTTGACATCGGTCATGGTGTCGGTTCGTGCCGCCATATTCACGCTCGTGGATGAGTGACGTCGTAGATCGACCGGAGTCGCTCTCTGCTGACGTGGGTGTAGATCTGGGTCGTGGCAAGGTCCGCGTGCCCGAGGAGTTCCTGCACCACTCTCAGATCGGCTCCGCCGTCCAGGAGATGAGTCGCAAAGGTGTGACGAAGGGCGTGAGGATGCACCTCCACCTCGGACCGCCGGTCGAGGATTCGCCGCACATCGCGCGGACCGAGCGCATGTCCACGCAGGTTCGAGAACAGCCGCATCGATTCGGCCGGCCCAGCGCCCGACGACGCCGCCGTGGCCGCGGCCGCTCGCTCGCCGACGTGCTCGTCGAATCGCGCCCGCCCAGCTGCGAGCCACACCTGCAGCAGTTCGGCCGCCGGCCGGCTGATCGGAACGCGCCGGCGACGACCGCCCTTGCCCCATACCTCGATCACACCCTCGGCCATATGCACGTCGTCGAGACCGAGTCCACACAGCTCCGAGACGCGCAGGCCCGAGCCGTAGAGCAACTCGACGATGAGCCGGTCGCGCAGCTCCCGCGCGACGAACGCCAGATCGTCGGAATCGATTGCCGGCGCATCCGCTCCCTCGGCCAGTCGCAGCACCTCGTCGGCGCGGAGTACACGTGGCAGCCGCCCGGCCGTTCGCGGTGCGCTGAGCCCCGCGGTGGGGTCGTCCTGCACTCGCCCGGCCTCGCGCAGCCAGGCGAAATAGCGCCGCACACCGGCGAGGCGGCGACGCATCGTTCGCGAGGACGCGCCCGACTGACTCAGCGAAACCAGGAACGACCGCACGTCGTTGCGGGCGACCATGGTCGGCTCGTCGAGCCCGTTGGCCACGGCCCAGGCGACGAAGCGGTCGCAGTCGGATCGATACGCGACGCGAGTGGCCGCCGAGAGCGGGTTCAGGGAGGTTTCGAACTGGTCCAACTCCCACGCCATCACACCAGTGTAGGAAACGATGAACCACTGAGGGTGTGTTATCGACCGCGTTAGGTGACATCACCTGTCGGAGCCTCCGGCGCATCGCTCGAATCTCCCTGCGGTCGCGGCGACCAGGCCCTCGGACTCGAGCGAGGCGAGCGACGATGCAACCACGGCGAAGGGCCGCCCGGATCGAGCGACAACCTCATCGAGGGTCACCGACTCCCAGCCGAGCGCGTCGAGCACCGCCCGGTCGTCGGACGATCGATCGCCTTCGCCGGTTTCCGGTTGGGCCGCCCGTACGTCCCCGCCCTGCAACCCCAGGGCCACGAGCACGTCGTCCACCCCCAGGCATGGACCGCACCCGTCACCCAGCAGGCGATTCGTTCCCCGAGCGACGTCGCGCTGCGAATGGGTCCCGGCACCGCGAGCACGGGCACCCCACGGGCGCCCGCGTAGTCGGCGGTGATGAGCGATCCCCCGGCGTGATGGCTCTCGACCACGACGACCACATCGCTCAGCCCCACGATCACTCGGTTGCGGGCCGGAAACCTCCACGCCTCCGGTGCGGTGCCGAGCGGCGCCGTGGTACCGATGGCCCCCGCCCGGGCGACGGCCTCCCAAAGCTCGCGGTTGCGGCGCGGGTACACCACGTTGTGACCCGACGCCACGATCGCAATCGGTGGCGCCCCGTTGGCCGCGATCGCGCCTCGATGCGCCGCGGCATCGATCCCGAGCGCCAGACCCGACACCACCACGACACCCGCCTCGGCCAACGCCCCACCCAGCTCGTGGGCCACGTCGAGTCCATATCGGCTCGCCCGGCGCGTGCCGACGATGGCCACGCGCGGCCGGCGATGGAGCGCGTCGAACCGATCAAGCGACCACGCCCGCCAGAACAGCAGCGGCGGCACGTACGGATCGTCGGGCTCGTGCGCCGGGTGCTCGGGACCGGCACCGTCGAGCACCGGCGCTCCGACGAGCCCGGCGGCCGACACGAAGAGGTCGCCCGCGGTGTGATCGGCGAACACGTTCTCCACCGAAACCGACTCGACCTCGCCCCACCACCGCTCGCACAACGACCGCGGGGCCGGCACGCCGGCCGGTGTGCGCCGCGCGACCAGATCGCGCCACACCTGCGCAGGACCCGAACGCGACGCCGCCCACAGGCGCCGTGGCCCGACGCCCGACAGTTGAGCCAACGCCACCATCGCTTGCAGGTCGCCGGTCATGCCGCACCCGCCGCGACCTCGCCGACCGAGAGATCGGAGCGCAACAGCAACGCCTGCGCCACGACGCCCTCGTCGAGTTCGCCATCGCCACCCGCCAGGTCGTCGAGGGTCAGCGCTACGGCGCGGACGCGACGCAGCCCGCGTCCCGACAGCCGACCGTGGGCGAGTGCGTCGTCGAGGCGCTCGCGCGCCGCATCGGTGAGACGCGTGCATTCCTCGACCTGTCGGCCGCTGAGGTACCGGTTCGCCGGCACGCCGCGTTCGATCGCGCGACGTCGCGCTGCGCTCACCCGTTCGGCGACCGACGCCGTCGGCTCGGCCGGCGCTGCGTCGAGCAGATCGCGACGCGACGTCGCCTCGACGAGCACGCGAAGGTCGAACCGATCGAGCAAGGGACCCGAGAGGCGCCGTGCGTAGCGCACCAAGGCGGCTGCGCTGCAACGGCACTGGACCGTTCCGCCGTAGCCGCACGGGCACGGGTTCATGGCAGCGACCAACTGGAACGACGCGGGCATCTCGGCCGAGCTGTGAGCCCGACTCAGCCGCACCACGCCCTCTTCGAGCGGCTGGCGAAGCGCATCGAGCGCCGCGGCGCCGAACTCGCCCAACTCGTCGAGGAAGAGCACCCCGCCGTGCGCCAAGCTGATCTCGCCCGGCCGGAGCTGATGCGAGCCTCCGCCCACGAGCGCCACGAGCGAGCTGCTGTGGTGCGGAGCGCGAAATGGCGGGAGCCGAATGAGCCCGCTGCGCGGGACCGGCTGCCCGGCGGCGCTGTGAATCGACGTGACGCTCAGGCTCGTCGCCGCATCGAGCACGCCGAGGAGGCCCGGGAGGCGCTCGACCAGCATGGTCTTGCCCGCGCCCGGCGGACCGACGAGCAGCAGGTGGTGACCGCCGGCGGCCGCCACCTCGACAGCGAAACGGGCCACGGCGTTGCCGCGCACCTCGCACAGGTCGGGCGCCCGTTCGGCCACAACGTCGTCGGGCTCGTCTGGGCGCGGTTGGCTCCATGGCTCGTCGCCACGCAGGCAACGCACGAGCTCGCCGAGGCTCTCGACCGGCCGTACGACATGGCGACCCAACGCGCACGCCTCGGCGGTGTTCGCCGCGGGAACGACGACCTCGCGCACATCGTCGAGAGCGAGCGACGCCACCATCGGCAAGACCCCGGACACCGGGCGCACCGAACCGTCGAGCCCGAGCTCGCCGAAGCAGGCCATGCCCGTCGGGTCGACCTGGAGCTGCTTGTCGGCGATCAGCACGCCGAACGCGATCGCCAGATCGAGGCTGGTGCCGACCTTGCGCACCGCGCTCGGCGCGAGGTTCACGGTGATGCGCTGCTGGGGCCACTTCAGCCCCGAACACAACACGGCGGCGCGCACGCGATCGCGAGCCTCACGGCACGCCGCGTCGGGAAGCCCAACGATCGTGAACCCGGGCAGCCCCTGCCCGACATGCACCTCGACCATGACCGGGATTCCCCGGACACCCACCAGCGTCGCCGCCTGCACCGTGGCCAACATCTCGACTCCCGTCGCCGCGGACCGGGGGCGTCGCCACCGATCCTGGGAGGTCTCACCGACGAGACGAGCCGCTCCGACGGGAGCGCAGCCGCGAGACTAGGACACCGGGGTGACAGCGAAGTCGTCGCCGCCGAGCGGCGGCCGGTCGATGCCCAACTCGGCGGCCACCGAGTCGGCCCACGACCGAAGTCGATTCACATCGGACCGCAGGTCCTCGACCTCCAGCTCCAGGGCAGCGATCCGCTGGGCGCTCGTCGGGCCCGACGCCATCCCGACCGAGCCGCCAACGGCGACGGTCGGCGGCTCCGGTGTGCCGCACAGCAGGTGCGCCCACCGCTGCTCCTTCTGCCCCGGCGCGCGCTCGAAGGCGACGACGAAGGGCGCTGGGGCCGCGGCGAGCCGGTCCAGCGTGTCGGACACCTCGCCGAGATCGGCGAAGGCCGCGAGCCGCTCCGAGCGCGTCTTGAGCTCACCCACCGTCTGCGGGCCTCGCAACAGCAGGAGGCACACGACCGCGAGCGCGCGCTGATCGAGCGAAAAGCACTCCCCCGCGACGTGGCGGTACTTGGTGACGGCTCGCCCCGACGGCATGTGGACGAAGCGCACCAGCCCGGCCGCCTTGAGCGAGGCGACCGCGCCCTCGACGGTTCGCTGGTCATACGCGACCACCGGATCGCGCGAGGTCGACTGGTTACACGCCCGCATGAGCGCGTTCGCCGTGAGCGGATAGTCGTCGGGCGTGGTGCGTTCCTTCTCGAGGAGGCACCCGAGCACTCGGGCCTCCTCGTCGGTCAAGAGCACCGGGGCGGCCGCGTGCGGTGCGTCTGCGGCGGGAGCGTCTGCGGCTGGAGCATCGCCCGCGTCCGCATGGTCGGCCCCCGCATGGTCGGCCCCGTCCCAGGATGTCTCGTCGAGCATGACGGCCACGCTATCGGCGCAGGCGCCGGAGGCGACCGTGCAAGACTCGCCCCATGGGCTTCAATCCCGACCGACCGATGCGCCGACGCCCGAGCGACGTGTTGCTGGTCGTCGCGGCGCTCGCCATCTGCGTGGCGGCGGTGCTCTGGGCGCTCCTGGGCTGAGGGAGAGTCAGCCGGCGTCGCGCCCGCCGCGGCGCCTAGAAGGCCGCTTCGACAACCTGTACCGAGTAGCCGTGCGGGCCGGGTGTCACCGATGCGACGTCGAAGCGCACCGGGCGCCACCCCGGCTGCGCGCCCGACGACAGGTACGCGGCGCCGAGCGCCCGCAGACGGCGCTGCTTGCGCCCGTCTACGGCATCGAGCCCGCTGCCGAAGCGATCGGTCGAGCGCGTCTTCACCTCGCAGATCACCACCACGTCGTCGAGTCGTGCGATCACATCGATCTCGCCCTCGCGGCAGCGCCAGTTGCGCTCGAGGATCTCGTACCCGCGGCGTTCGTACCACGCTGCAACCACGGCTTCACCCGCGGAACCGAGCTCTTGTTGATGCGCCACGCGCCTCCACCGGCCCAGAGGACCGGACACTCATCGATGACAGGAGGGGAAGGTGGAGCGGGTCTCCGTGCCGAACCCGGCGGCGGGGACGGCCGATCAGTCGCGCTTTTCCTTGATCTTCGCGGCCTTACCGATCCGATCGCGCAGGTAGTACAGCTTGGCGCGCCGCACATCGCCGCGGCTCACGACCTCGATCTTCGCGATCGTCGGGGAGTGCACCGGGAAGGTTCGCTCGACGCCGACGCCGTACGAGAGCTTGCGCACCGTGAAGGTCTCCTGCACGCCGCCGCCCTGTCGGCGGATCACGGCGCCCTGGAACACCTGGACACGCTCTTTGGCGCCTTCGACAACGCGAACGTGCACCTTCAGCGTGTCGCCCGGAGCAAACTCGGGAACGTCGTCCCGCAGGCTCGACTGGTCGACGAGATCGGTCGGCTTCATGGCGCGTCTTGCTCCTGGGTCGTGACTCGAACTGGTGCACACAGGTGACGGGGGCGCGTCGGCGTGCACGAAGCGGCCAGGCTAGTCGTGCGGCTCCGCGGCTACCAACCCGAACTCGTCGAGCATGGCCCGCTCGGCGTCGCTCACGCCCCGCCGCGCCACGATCAGGTCGGGTCGATCGCGCAACGTCCGAGCGATCGCCTGCGCCCGCCGCCACCGGGCGATGCGACCGTGATCGCCCGATCGCAACACGTCGGGCACGGCCCAGTCGCGAAACACCGCCGGGCGGGTGTACTGCGGGTATTCGAGCAGACCGGAGGTGAACGACTCGTCGGCCGCCGACTCGATGTTGCCCATGACGCCCGGCACGAGCCGCACCACCGCCTCGACGATCGCGAGCGCGGCGACCTCTCCCCCGTTCAACACGAAGTCGCCGATCGACAGCTCGCCATCGCAGAGGTGGTCGCGAACGCGTTGGTCGACGCCCTCGTACCGGCCGCAGATCATCGAGAAGCCCGGGCTCGCGGCGAGTTCCTCGGCGACCGACTGGTCGAAGCGGCGACCGCCGGGGCCCAGGAGGTAGAGCGGGCGCGGCGGCTGCGCCGATTCAACCGAGCGGAAGATCGGTTCGGGCGACAACACCATCCCGGCGCCGCCACCGAACGGCGAGTCGTCCACGGACCGGTGGACGTCGCTGGTGTGTTCACGCAGGTCGTGCGCCCGCAGGTCGACGAGGTCGCCGCGCTGCGCCCGTCCGAGCAACGACTGCCCGAAGAACCCCGTCAACATCTCCGGGAAGATCGAGAAGACGTCGATCCGCACGCCCGTCACTCGAAGAGTTCGAAGAGGCCGTCGGGGGTGTCGACCCGAAGCACGCCGCCGTCGGGCTGACCGACCGCAAAGGTGAGCGGCACGAGCGCCCCCGTGTCGAGCACGAGCAGGTCGCTCGCCGGATTCGCCTGGACCTCGACGACGCTCCCGCGGGTGACGCCCGCTGCGTCGACCACGGTCAGGCCGATGAGCTCGTGGATGAAGAGGGCGTCGGGATCCTCGATCGCCGCGGCGAGCAGCGGCACCCGGGACCACGACTCGGCGGCCTCGCGCGAGTTGACCCCGGCGAAGGTGACCAGCCACCGGTCCTGGTGTGGCCGCGACGACACCACGCGTAGCGGCCCCCGACCGGTCCACAGTTCGGACCCGGACGAGAGCCGTTCGGTTCGATCGGTGATGAGCTTCACGACGAGTTCGCCCTGCAAACCGTGCGGTTTGGCGATGACGCCGACTTCGAGCAGACCGGCGGGCATATCGCCCGAGTCGGCGGACTCAGTCAACGAACTCGACGTCGACCTCGTGGCCATCCGTCGCTGCAGCGGCCCGACCCACGGCGCGAATCGCATTGGCGACCCGCCCCCGCTTGCCGATGACGCGGCCCATGTCGCCGGGCCCGACCTCGACGTTCAGTCGAGTGACGTTGCGGCTGTCGTCGGTCGAGACCTTCACGGCCTCCGGATGATCGACGATCGCCGTCACCACGTGGGCCAGCACCGCCTCGGCGCGAGCGGTCGTTGCCTCGTTCTCGCTCACGAGCCCGACTTCGCCTGGGTCTTGGCGGTCTCGAACTCGTCCCACGCACCGCTGATCTTGAGGATCTTCTCGACACGCTCGGACGGCTGCGCCCCGTTGGACAGCCACCGCACGGCCTTCTCGTTGTCGACCTTGATCGCCGACGGCTCGCGCCGGGGGTCGTAGGTGCCGACAATTTCGATGAACCGGCCGTTGCGCGGGGACCGCGCATCTGCGGCAACGATTCGGTAGGTGGGCTGCTTCTTCTTGCCCATCCGCATCAGGCGGAGTCTCACGGCCACGTTCGAACTCTTCTCTCTGCTTCGTCAGGCGCCGCAGCAGTAGGCGCGGCAGCCGGACATTGTTGTCGGTCGGTCGGTGTGCGGGCAAGCCCGCGTCATTCGGCGGGCGGCAGACCCGGGAAATCGATGCCCGCCTTCTGGAGCTGATCGGCCACCGGATCGAGCCCCGGCAAGCGATAGGGCTGCCTCAGCTGCGGCTGGGTGCCCTTCTGCGTGGTCCGACCGCTCGCGTTGCCGCCGGGCCCTCGCTTCGACTTGCCCTTCTTGGTCTTCTTCTTGACCCGCTTCATCGCGCCGGGACCCATCTGGTTCATGAGCTTGCGCATCTCTTTGAACTGCGTGACGAGCTGCGCGACCTCGGCGGGCTTGGATCCGGAGCCGTTCGCAATGCGCTGACGCCGCGAGGTGTCGATGAGATCGGGATCTGCCCGCTCGGCCACCGTCATCGAGCGGATAATCGCCTCGACCCGTCCCACCTCGCGGTCGCCGATCTCGACGTCGCGCACCTCTTTCGGAATGCCGGGGAGCATGCCGATGATGTTCTGCAGCGGACCCATCTTGCGGATGGCGTTCATCTGCTCGAGGAAGTCGTCGAAGGTGAATGAGCCGTCGATGAGCCGCTGCGCCGCGACCTCGGCCTGCTCGGCGTCGAACGCCTGCTCGGCCTTCTCGATGAGCGAGAGCACGTCGCCCATGCCGAGGATGCGGCCCGCGAGGCGGTCGGGGTGGAACAGGTCGAATTCGTCGAGCTTCTCACCCGTCGAGGCGAAGGCGATCGGGCGGCCGACGACCTCCTTGACCGAGAGCGCGGCGCCGCCTCTGGCATCGCCGTCGAGCTTCGTGAGGATCACGCCGTCGAGCTCGAGGGTCTCGTGGAACGACTCGGCGACGTTGACCGCGTCCTGGCCCAACATCGCGTCGATCACCAGGAACGTGTAGTCGGGCTGGGTCGCCTCGCTGATCTGGCGGACCTGCTCCATCATCTCCGCATCGACGGCCAGGCGGCCCGCCGTGTCGACGATGACCACATCGCGGCCCAGTCGGCGAGCCTCGGCGATCGCGCCGGCAGCGACGCTCACGGGGTCGCTCGGCTCGCTGTAGACCGGAACATCGATGCGACCCGCGAGGGTGCGGAGCTGCTCGACCGCTGCCGGGCGCTGCAGGTCGGCTCCGACGAGCAGCGGCTGGCGGCCCTGTGCCTTGAACCAGCGAGCGAGCTTGGCCGACGTGGTGGTCTTGCCGGACCCCTGCAGGCCCGCCATCAACACCACGGTCGGGGGCTTGGACGCGTAGGTGATCGAGATCGTCTCGCCGCCGAGGGTGGTGGTCAGCTCCTCGTTGACGACCTTGATGACGAACTGCGCCGAGGTGAGCGCCTGGCCGACCTCGACCCCGACGCAGCGCTCGCGAATTCGCGCCTGGAGGCTCCGGACGACCCGAACGTTGACGTCGGCCTCGAGCAAGGCCACGCGGATCTCACGCAGGACCTCATCGACCTCGGCCTCGGTCAATCGGCCACTGTTGCGCAGCCGCTTGAAGATCCCCTCGAACCGATCGGACAGTGCTTCAAACATGGTCGATCCAGCCTAGCTGCGAGCCACGCCCGGCAATGGGCTACCGGCGTTCACGCCACCTCGATGGCACACCGATGACCGCGTAGCGCTCATCGGGCTCAGGCGCCGAGCACGAACTCGATTCGCCGGTTGCGCTGGCGCCCTTCCGCGGTGTCGTTGTCCGCGATCGGACGATCGCTGCCCGTAGCTCGTCGGAGGCGACGTCGCCCTCGACCGACAGCGACCCGTCGCCCGTCCGGCTGATCACGAGCGCCCCTCATGCGGTCGACGCACCGACCGCGAGCAGCACGGCATCGTGCCCGAGCACCCGCTCATCGCGGACAGCGGCGACCACGAGCCGGTCCACCACGGTGAAACCGTCGGGGGCCGATCGTTCAGCCGCCTGGACCGCCGCGGGCAGATATTGCAGCATGTGCCACGCCATGGTTGCCGCCTTTCGTCGGAGGGAGCGCGGCTACCCCGAAGCCGCCACCAGGCGGAACGTACGCTACGCGATCGATGTTTCGTTGGGTCGTGCAGATCCCTGCGGCGGCGCGGAATTCCGACGGAGTTGGGTTGCCGAGTCCACAGAGTCCGACGATGCGAGACGTCAGCACCGTTGAGCGCGGTCGAATGGCCCTCGACGGTGTCGTGGCGTCCGTCAGGACAACCAGAACTCCGCGGCCTCGATGACCTTGCCGCCTTTCACCAGGATCAGCGCCGGGACCGTGCCGCCCTGGTAGTCGATCGCCGGCACTTGAGCGGCCTTGCAGTAGCTCTCCCACGTGCCGGCTGCCGCTGGCTCTTCCGCTGTGCACGGGGCTCCGGGGAACCCGGCGTCGTTGAGTCGCCAGAACGTGAAGTCGTTCGCCGTGGTGAGCCGGCGAAGCTTGGTGGAGCCGTTTTCGATCGTGCTCTCCTCGATCACCTCATCGCCGCGGGCTTCCGCTCGTGCCGAACTCAGGTAACACGCCAGGTCGAAGTCGAATCCGCCGTCGGTGATACCGGCGACCGCGATGAACCCGAAGTATCGGCCATCGGGAAGCACATCGGATTGGGGGTTGCACCCGTCCCCGATGGGCGCCGGGACGGGGTCGCCGATCGACTCCCAGAAGGTCTGCAGGGCCGCGGACGGCGCCGGTGGACCCGATGAACCGCTGTCGATCACGACCAATTTGCCGCGGACGACCTTGACGGTCCTCCAGAGGTCGGGACCGTAGCCGGGGTCCGTGAAGGGACGGGGCACCACCGAGTCGATCCGCAGCTCTTTGCCGCCAGATTGGGGGCTAAGCGATCGGATGTTGACCTCGTGGTCGTAGGACGTGTGTTCCGGGTCGTCGGCGCGAATCGGCTTGCGAGTCGCTGCGGGCAGGATCACCACCAGGTGAGGCTGATACGAGGAACCGGTTCCGGCATTCGGATCGCAGTAGATCGCGACGGCGCCGTCGCCCACCGAGTCGCCGTCGAAGTCGCCGAGCGCGAACGCCGGACCGTCGGTCGCGTCGATGAACTCGCCGTTCCGCCACACTCCTGCGGAGCCCGTGAAGTGCATCTCGGGGTACATCGCCTCCTGTTCGGCGATCTGGTCGCCGACGTACGAGCGACACAGTGCCGTGCCGTCGAGCGCCGCCAGTTCGGCACCGGTGACGGCTGGTCGTTTCGGGAGTTCGGTGGTGTGCTCGCCGATCCAGAAGATGTCCAGCCACGCTCGTCCGGACATCTCGACGAGCAGTTCTGCCGAGGATCCGAAGAGGTTGACGATGTCGATGCCCGTGTCGATGAGCTCGACCCATCCGAGGCCCGGGACGAACTTCTTGATCGTGGAGACCACCAGGTCTTCGACCAGCCCGGCAGGGTCGAGGATGGCGCTGATGTGGAGCGCGGTGAATGCCACCCGCCAGTCGATCTCCGACATGATCTTGACGGCCATCTTGAAGAACGGCTGCACGAGCTTGGCGGCGGCGGTGAAGGCCTCGAACGGTCCGGGGTCCGAGGATTGGGACGCTGACTGCGTGGAGAGGAACTCGGTCAGCGCCGGTCCCGTGTCGACGGCAACATCGAGGAGGACCTCAAGCAGATCGTGCTGCTTCCTGGGTTTGCTCGGGTCCGGGGCGTTCGCCACGTCGGCGAGCGCCGCGGCGAAGGCTTCCTTCAACGATTTCTTGACCTGCTTCTTGGTCTGCCCTTGGTTGAGGTCGCCGACCAGTCCGGCAGCGGGAAGGAGGGTCTCGGTGAGCAGCGTGAGCGTGAAGGCGACCGATGGCGCCGCTTCGGCAGGGGTGAACGTGGCGGCGTCTTCGCCGTTCGTTCCAGAGCCGAAACTGACCATGGCGAAGGGTCGGCCCCACGCCGATGCGGGCATCTCGATGTCGGTCACCGCGTCGGCGAGGGCACTGGTGACCTTCTTGACCACCTTGTCCCAGGCCTCGCCGAAGGTGATTCCGTCGTCGCAGAAGAACCCGAACGACACGCGTTTGCAGGCCTCGTTGGCGAGCGCCGTGGCGGCGTCCTTGCCGAACTGGACGATGAGATCCTGCAGCCCGGGGATCGCCCATTGCTTGGGCGCGATCGCACCCAGCATGGCGTCGGGCCCGTCCTTCGTCGCGTCCTGAAGGATCACCCATCGTGGAGTGGGGTTCGTGACTGTGACGGTGAACGGCTTGCCGGCGGTGACGGCCTTCTTCGCTACGGAGGTCTTGGCGTCGAGCTTCGCGCACGCGACGTTCGCTCCGGCGCCGTCCGGGTCGATCAGCCCGCCGGTGATGCACGATCCAGCCCTCGCAGCAGGACTCGAGGCCGCGGCGGTCGCCGTCGGCACCGCTGCTCCGGCCCTGGCCGGTCCAGGAGCGGAGCGGCCGTGCAATCGACCCGTGGTTGGCGACCCGCCGGCCTTCACCGAGCCACACCCGGTTTCGACCACATGCGTGACGATGGCGTTGACCGCCAGGAGCAACGGTGGGTCCGGCGCGGTGACCGGGTCGCCGCCCGCTCCGAGGAGTCGCTCGACCTCGGAGGTCGCGGCGGCGAGGCCGGGGTCGGCATAGATGCAGGCGAGAACGATCAGGTCGACCGCCGGTTCGCCTGTGGGCTGGCCGGGTGCGCGGAACGCGAGGCTCGCGGCCGTCGTCTCCGCCGACACCTTCACCTCCGCGATCGCGCCGAAGGTGGCCTCGTCGGCTGGGACCACGGCCGCCAGGACCTGGCGTCCCTCGGCCGTCTCAGCGGTCACGAGGCCCGTCGTGCGGTCGGTCTTGGTTGCGTCGACCCGGCCGCCTTCGAGAGTGACGGGTTCGCGCCGTCCGACGCGGATTCGCGTGGGAGCCGAGGCAGATCCACCTGAGTCCACGGTCACAGCGATCGTGACCTCGCTCGGCGGCGAGTTGTCGTCGGCGACGGTCGTCGTCGAGTTGGCGGCGCGGGGATCCTCGTTGCTGCACCCGGCGAGCGTGGAACCCAACGTCGCCACGGCGAGCAACAGGCCCCCGAACCTCCCTGCCCCTCCCACGTCGGCACCCTACTTCACGTGCCTGCGGCGCCGCCGCTGGGAGGTCCGCCGAACACCGGGTATCTCCACAGATCAACCGCGGAGAAGATCGGTCAGCCGACCACCAGGTATCTCCACAGATCAACCGTGGAGACGATCGATCACTCGAGCGCGAGGTCAGTCGAGGGAGAACAGGGCGTCGACGAATTGCTCGGCGTCGAAGGGAACCAGATCTTCCGCCTGTTCGCCGAGCCCAACCAATTTGACCGGAATGCCGAGCTCGCTCTGGATCGCAAACACGATCCCGCCCTTCGCCGACCCGTCGAGCTTGGTGAGCACCACACCGGTCAGCTCGACCGCCTCGGTGAACTGCCGCGCCTGAGTCAACCCGTTCTGCCCGGTCGTCGCGTCGAGCACCAGCAGCACCTCGGTCACCTGGCCGGCACCCTTGTCGGCCACGCGCCGCACCTTGCGCAACTCCTCCATCAGATTCGTCTTGGTGTGGAGCCGCCCCGCAGTGTCGGCCAACACCACATCGGCTCGCGTCGCCGCCGCGTGGGCGACCCCGTCGAAGATCACCGCGGAGGGATCGCTGCCCTCCGCCCCCTGCACCAGCGACGCACCGCACCGCTCCGCCCAAGTCGCCAACTGCTCGGCCGCAGCGGCGCGGAACGTGTCGCCGGCCGCCATGACCACCGAGCGGCCCTCGTCGGCGAGCTGTCGACCGACCTTGCCGATCGTCGTGGTCTTGCCCACGCCGTTCACGCCGACGAACAGCCAGATCGTGGGCGACTCGTCGGCCATGCGCAGGTCGATCGGTGCGAGCAGCCGCGTCGTCATCTCGGTCTTCACGGCCTCGATCAGATCGTCGGGGGTCGTGAGGCCGTCGGCCTTCACCCTGGCGCGCACCGCGTCGAGCAACTCGGTCGTGGGACCGACGCCGACATCGGCTCGGATGAGCGCCTCCTCGAGGTCGTCCCAGGTGTCCTGATCGATCGCCGATCGGCCCCGGATCGCGCTGAGCGCGCCGGCGAACGTGCCGCGCGCACGGGTCAGTCGATCGCGGAAGCTCGGCTTGGCGGGGACCACCGTCTCTGCCGGCTCGGCCGCCTCGACCCCTCCGACGGCGGAGCCCTCCTCCTCGCCAGCAGCGACCGTCTCGGCGCCGGGCGCGGCCGTCGCCGGATCGATCGTCGCCGTGCCCGCTGCGGCGGACGCCGTCGGGGAGGCCGGCCTCCCATCGGGCCGAGGCCGGGCCGGCGGCTCGATCGCCTCGCCACGCTTCGACCGCGTCGCGACGAAACCGACCACCCCGACCGCCACGAGCACGGCAATGACAAGGAGGATCACGAGAGGGGAGTCCATGGGCCGGAAGCCTAACGACCTCCCGATGGCTCCCGGTCGCCTCGGAAGCGGCGGCGGTGCGAGCGGTCTGCCCGAATCGCGTCGGGCGCTGAGAGGCGATTCATGCGCTGAGACGCGGCTCAGAGCCATGGGCGCCGCCTCCGCCGCGAAAGGCCCTACCGTGACAGCGCTTCGTCCCCGATCCCAGCGAGGTCCCCCGATGACGACCACCCCACCGGCGGTGCCCGGCGAGCCGACCTCCGGGTCGGGAGTCCCCGGCCAGCCGGCGATGACCCAGGGCCGCGCCCCCTCGCTTCCCACCCCGACGCCGACGCCGCTCCCAACGCCAGCGCCGGCGACCTCGTCCTCGGCGCCGCCGCCCTCCGGCCAGGCTGCCGGCGGAGAGCCTCGTCAGCAGCCCGTGGAGTCGGCCACAGCGCTGCTCGAACGGGTGCTGTTCGAGATGCGCAAGGTGATCGTGGGGCAGGATCGGGCGATCGAGCGGATCGTCGTGTCGCTGCTCGCCAACGGTCATTGCCTGCTCGAAAGCGTCCCCGGGCTCGCCAAGACGCTGTCGGTCGAGACGCTTGCCCGCACCGTCGGCGGCACGTTCAGCCGCATCCAGTTCACGCCCGACCTGCTCCCGGCCGACATCACCGGCACGCGGATCTACCGGACGAGTTCCGAGCGCTTCGATGTGGAACTCGGCCCCGTCTTCGCCAACTTCGTGCTGGCCGACGAGATCAACCGTGCACCGGCCAAGGTGCAGTCCGCGCTGCTGGAGGTGATGGCCGAGCGCCAGGTCACCATCGGCGGCACGACGCACAAGGTCCCCGCCCCGTTCCTCGTACTGGCCACGCAAAACCCCATCGAGAACGAGGGGGTGTATCCCCTCCCCGAGGCGCAGCGCGACCGGTTCCTGATGAAGGTCGTGCTCGGCTACCCGAGCCCCATGGAGGAGCTCGAGATCGTCAACCGGATGGGCGTCCACCCACCGGTTGCGTCCGAGGTGCTCAGCCTCGAACAGGTCGCCGCACTGCAACGAAGCGCCGAGGACGTCTACTGCGACCGTGCGGTCATGGAGTACGCCGTGAACCTGGTGCTCGCGACCAGAACACCCGAGCACTACGGGCTGGCCGACATCCGCCCCTTCCTGGAGTTCGGCGCGAGCCCACGAGCCAGCCTCGGCCTCGTTCGGGCAGGCCGGGCGATGGCCCTCATGCGTGGCCGCAGCTACGTGGTACCCCAGGACATCTTCGACGTGGCGCCCGAAATCCTGCGGCACCGCCTCGTGCTGACCTACGAAGCGCTCGCGCAGAACGTCGACTCCGAGCACCTGCTCGCACGGGTGCTGTCCACCGTGCCGGCGCCCGCGATCCAGCCGTCGCAGGTCGGCGGCCCGACCGACGCGTACTACGGCACGCGCACCGACGCGCAGTCCTGGACCGCGTGACCGTGGCCGGGCCGGGTCGATCCACAGCGGCGACGGCGCCCACAGGCGCGCCGAGCGACGCTCGCGCCGCCGAGATTCTGCGGCGCCTCGAGATCGATGTCACCCATCGCCTCGACGGGATCCTGCACGGCAACTTCCAGGGTCTCGTGCCCGGACACGGAAGCGAGCCGGGGGAGGCCCGCGAGTACCAGCCCGGCGACGACGTCCGCCGCATCGACTGGAACGTGACAGCCCGCACCAACCACGCCCACATTCGCGAGACGATCGCCGATCGCGAGCTCGAAACGTGGATCGTCGCCGATCGCTCGGCGAGCCTCGATTTCGGCACGCACACGTGGGAGAAGCGCGACCTCGTGCTGGCCGCGTCGGCGGGCGTGGGGTTTCTGACCGCCCGCGGCGGCAACCGCATCGGAGCGGTGGTGTCGACCGATTCCGGCATCGCCACGCTCCCCGCACGCCAGGGGCGCACGCACCTGATGGCCGTGCTCTCGCGCATTCAGGGAGCCCAGCGAAGCGACACGCCCGGCGAGAGCGACCACGCGACGCTCGCGGAACTGTTGGCGCGGGCGACCGCCGTCGCCCGCCGACGCGGGCTCGCAGTGGTCATCTCCGACTACCTCGATCCGCCGGATACCTGGCGCCATCCACTCGCCGCGCTCGCCGTGCGCCACGAGGTGCTGTGCGTGGAGGTCCTCGACCCGCGCGAGCTCGAACTCCCGGCGATGGGAACGCTGACGCTGATCGACACCGAGACCGGGCGGGTCCGTGAGGTCGACACCAACCGCAAGGGCCTGCGCGAGCGATTCGCCCAAGCGGCGGCCGAGCAGCGGGCCACCATCGGCGCCACCATCCGCGGCGCGGGCGCCCACCATCTGCGGCTCCGCACCGACGAGGACTGGCTCCTCGCGCTCGCACGCCACGTCGCCACCGGGCGGCGACGCCACGCAAACGTGAACCCGGGGCGCCGATGACAGCCCCGATCGGCACCGATCTCCACGACTCGCCCGAGTCCGACCACGCTCGGAGGACCCCCCGATGAACCGCAGCTTCCTCGAGCCCGGCCGCCTCTGGTGGCTGCTCGCCGTCGCCGGCCTCGCCGCCGCGTACATCGCGGCGCAGTTCCGGCGACCGACCTATGCGCTCCGGTACTCCAACGTGGAACTGCTCGACAAGGTCGCGCCGCGCTCGCCGAGATGGCGCCGCCACGTCACCTCGGCGTTGTACCTGCTCGCGTTGACGGGGCTGGTGTTCGCCATGGCGCAACCGGTCGCCGAGGAACGAGTGCCGAAGGACCGGTCCACGATCATCCTCGCGATCGACACCTCGCTGTCGATGCAGGCCACCGATGTGGAGCCGACCCGTATCGACGCCGCAAAACGCGCGGCCATCGCGTTCGTCGACGACATCCCGGCGAACCTGCAGGTCGGCTTGGTGGCATTCAACGGCACCGCCAACCTCCGCGTCGCTCCGACGACCGATCGCGCCGCGGTCACCAAGGCCATCCGCCAGCTCGAACTGGGCGAGCGGACCGCCATCGGCGAGGCGGTCGCGACATCGCTGCAGGCAATCGAGGATGTCCCGCCCGACGAGAACGGCAAGCGAGCACCGGGCGCGATCGTGCTGTTGTCCGACGGCAAGACGACGTGGGGTCGCACGATCGACGAGATTGCACCCGAGGCGAAGAAGGCGAAGGTGCCCGTCTCGACGATCGCGTACGGCACGCCCGGAGGAACCGTCGAGATCGCCGACCCCGAGACCGGCCAGGTGGGAGAGACCCCGGTGCCGGTCGACAAAGAGGAACTTGCACGACTGGCCGAACAGACCGACGGGGTCGCGTTTGAGGCCGAGTCGGAATCGGCGCTCAACGAGGTCTACTCCCAACTCGAACGCCGAGTCGGATACGACACCGAACGTCGCGAGATCACCTGGAAGGTGGCTGCCTGGGCGGCCGTGGCGCTCACGCTCGCCGGGGCACTGTCGCTGTGGTGGTTCCAGCGTCTGACGTGACCCGCCGGTGGTGGTCACGCCGGCCAGATCGCGCCGGCCAGATCGCACGGCGCAAGCCCGACAGCACAGAGCGCTGTGCCGCGCGCCATGGGTACTGGGTAGACGTGGCGCCTCGATAGGCTGCACGCCATGAGACCACGAGCGACGTGTGCGCTGTTGCGGCGGTCCGCGTTCGCCGCAGCCCTGACGATCGGCCTCGCAGCGGCGGGCACGGCCTGCGGCACCGAGGAGACGTTCCCGGAGGCGGAGTTCGTGAAGGCGCTTGAGGCGCCGGGCATCTCCAAGTCGGTCGCCACCTGTGTGTACGCCCAGGTGAAGGGCGACGCCAAGGTGATGCAGGACATCGTCGACGCGAACGGGCCGACCGACGACGTCTCCACCAAGACGAGCAACAAGCTCGCCGGGTTCCTCGCGGATTGCATCGGCAAGGAGGCCGAGAAGGAATCGGCCGCGACCTCGACGACCACGACATCGGTCGCCGACGAGACGTCCTCTCCCACGGACGAGCCGACGTCGACCACGACGACTTCGGGGTCGGGCTCCAAACGTACGACGACAACGGCGGCTGCGGCGACCGACGAGGCGTGACCATCTGGGTTGCGCTCCTTCGCGGGATCAACGTCGGCGGACGACGCTTGGCCATGGCCGACGTGCGTGACCTGTTCCGCGCTGCGGGCTGCGACGACGTTCGCACCTACGTTCAGAGCGGCAACGTCGTGTTCCACGCCGATGCAACCGCCGAGGCCGAAACCGCCCTTGCCGCCGACCTGTCGCGTCGCATCGGCGAGCACTGCGGGTACGAGGTGCCCGTGATGTTGCGCACCGGCGAGCAACTCGCCGCGACCATCGAGCACTGCCCCTACCCCACCGGCGGCGATCCGACGCGCCTGGTCGTCTCGTTCGCCACGAGGCCGGTCGAGCCCGCAGACGTGGAGGGAGCGCTGGCCTCAGCCGGGCCGGGCGAGGACCTCACGTTCATCGGACGCGACCTGTACCTCTGGCTGCCCGACGGCCAGGGCCGATCGCCGCTCGTGCAGGCGCTGGCCAAACGCCCGGCCGGCCGCGAATTCACCGCTCGCAACTGGCGCACGGTGACCACGCTGGCCGAGTGGTCGGCCGCTTGAGCGGCGCCGCCGCCCGCCATCACTACCGCGAGCGCGACCTTGCTTCGAGCTGCTTGGGTCGCTAGGCGCTGATCTTCTCGGACAGCACCTTCGATGAACCGCCCGGCTCCATGGTCACGCCGTACAGCACGTCGGCGGACTCCATGGTTCGCTTCTGGTGGCTGACGATGACGAGCTGCGCCGTCTCACGGAACTCGGCGATGAGCGCCAGGAAGCGGTGGAGGTTCACGTCATCGAGCGCCGCCTCGACTTCGTCCATCACGTAGAAGGGCGACGGGCGGCTGCGGAACACGGCGAACAGGTACGCCAGCGCGGTCAGCGATCGCTCGCCACCCGACAGCAACGAGAGCTTCCGGACGTTCTTGCCCGACGGTCGGGCCTCGATCTCGATGCCGGTCGACAGCAAATCGGAGGGATCGGTCAGCGTAAGCGACCCCTTCCCTCCGGGGAACAGCGTCTCGAAAAGGCCGGTGAAATTCTCCGACACATCCGCATATGCCGCGGCGAACACGTTGACGATCTCGGCGTCGACCGCGCGGATGACCTTCGCCAGCTCGCGTCGCGTCGTGCGGATGTCGTCGAGCTGGGTTTCGAGAAACTCGTGCCGTTCCTGGAGCGCGGCGAACTCTTCGAGCGCGAGCGGGTTGATCGGACCCATCACCCGGATCTCACGCTCCAACTCGCGCACCCGGGCGGCCGGCGTAGCGCCCTCCGCCAGTTCGGGGCACGGCGCCTCGATCGCCGCCTCGGGCTCGACATCGAGCTCGTGGCGACACGCCGCCGTGGCCGCTTCCAGCCGCATGCGAACCTCGGCTTCGCCGATCTCGGCGCGCGACATCCGTTCGCGATGTTCGGTCAGACGGGTCTCCAGGGCTGCGCGTTCGCGACGACGTTCCTCGAGCTCGGCGGTCACGGCCCGCGTCCGCTCGGTGTAGCGGCGGCGGGCCGCCCGGAGCTCTTCGAGCACCACCTCGACCTGTGCGGTGCGCGACGTGACGAACTCGGCGAGCACGTCGGTGGCATCGGCGCGGGCATCGAGCTCGAGCCGACGCTGCTCGGCCTCGCGCCGCTCGACCTGGTGGCGATCGAGCCGCTCGTCAACCTTGGCGATTCGCGATTCGAGCATGCGGCGACGCTCGTCGCGAGCGGCGACCCGCACGTCGAGCGCCGATCGCAGCTGGCGCACCCGAGCGGTCTCCGCCTCGAGTGCCCGACGGGCCTCGGCCTGTCGCTTCGCCCGTGCCGCCAGCTCCGCCTCGGCCGCTTCGAGCTCGGGCAGTCGCTGTTCCAGCTCGGCGCGCCGCGACGCCTGTCGCTGGGCCCGCTCGGCGAGCTCACCCAGGTGCGCGTCGATGCGAGCCAGTTCGGCCGCCGATTCGGGCGTGTCGCGTTCCAGGCGGGCCATCGCGTCGCCAAGCGATCGGACGCGGTTGACGGCCTGGTCGCGCGCCTTGTCGGCCTGCGCTGCGGCCGATCGCACCTCGGCGAGCGCAGCGCGGGCCTGGCGCAGCGCATCGGCGGCCGCCTCGGCGGCCTCCGCGGCCGCTGTCGCCTGGTGTTGCGCCTCTTCCAACGCCGAGCCCGTCGCGCCTGAGCCGCCGGCCCCTACCCGCCAGCCCGCCGCGGCGAACCGGTCGCCTGAGCGCGTCATGACGAGCGCCTCGGGGTGCTGGATCGCGGCGTCGAGCGCCTCGACCCATCCGCCGTCGACCACGACCGCCATGCTCAGCAGCGCGTCGAGCAGCCCGTCGACGCCGGGGCGGGTACCGCGCACGTGGCGGCGCAGTGGCTCTCCCACGGCGGGCGTGAACGGCATCGCTCGCGACGCCGAGAGCGAAACCACCGCACCCGACAGCTCACCGGTGCTCAGCGCCTCGAGCGCGGCGCGGGCGACGTCGGTGTCGGTGACCACCACGGCCGTGAGCGCCTCGGCAGCGGCGGCCTCGAAGGCGGCCTCCCATCCGGCATCGATCTGCACCACGTCGAGCAGCGTGCCCACGACCCCGTCGAGGCCGGCGAGCCGCTCGGCGCCGGCGCGCTGGCGTGCCTCGTCGAGCGCCATCGTGAGCGCCTCGACCCGGGCGGCCCAGGCCGAGCGCTGCGCAGCAGCGGCCGACGCCGCCTCATCGGCCGCAGCGAACTCGGCGTCGGCCGCCTCGCGGGCCACCCCAGCGCTTCTCGGCCGCCGCGCTCAGCCGTTCGACGCTCGCCTCGGCGTCGCGGTGTTCCACGACCATCCGCTCGCGCTCCTCGGAGACACGCGCCGCCTTGGCGACGGCGGCGTCGCGTTGAGCGGTGACGCGGGCCTGATCGGATGTCGTGCGTTCCGACGTGGAACGCACGGCCGCGAGTTCGCCGCGAATCTCCGCTGCCTCGCTCCGAGCGGCCGTCGATCGTTCGTTCCGCCCCCAGTCGGCATCGAAGGCACCCCGTTGCTCGTCGAGCGCCTGTTCCGCCGCGATCACGACGGCCTCGTCGCCGGCGAAGTCCTCGCCGTCGAGCGCGGCGAGATCTGCATTGAGCCCGGCGAGCTCGGCATCGAGCGACGCTGCGACGGTGGCGTCGGCCGAGAACTCGCGGTCGCGGTCGATGCCGCGACGGCGTTCGGCGACGAGACGCGACAGACCGACCGCGCGTTCGCGCAGCGATTCACACCGCGTCAGCACATCGCCGAGGTCGTCCCCACCGGTCGCCGACAAGCGCGACTCGATCGCGATGATCGCTGCGTCGAGCGCCGCCAGCTGCGTGCGCAAGTCGCGATCGACCGCCGCCAGTTCGGTCTGCGACGTGTTCGACGATGCGAGTTGCGTGCGGAGCCGGGCGATCTCGCGGCCGGCCAGGTGCACCCGAAGCGCCGTCAGCTCGGCATGCACCGCGCCGTGTCGACGCGCCGCGTCGGCCTGGCGCTCCAGCGGTCGAAGCTGGCGGCGCACCTCGCGCAAGAGGTCCTGGATCCGCAACAGGTTCGCCTCGGTGGACGCGAGCCGCCGCTCGGACTTCTCCTTGCGACGGCGGTACTTGAGCACGCCCGCCGCTTCCTCGATGATCGCCCGCCGATCCTCCGGCCGGGCGTTCAGCACCGCGTCGATCTGCCCCTGACTGATGATGACGTGCTGTTGACGCCCCACGCCCGAGTCGCTCAGGAGGTCCTGAATATCGAGCAGCCGGCACGGCACGCCGTTCAGCAGGTATTGGCTGTCGCCGTTGCGAAACAGGGTCCGGGTGATCGTGACCTCGGAGAACTCGATCGGCAGTGTTCCCGAGGCGTTGTCGATGGTGAGCGACACCTCGGCACGCCCGAGCGCCGGTCGCTTGGAGGAACCGGCGAAGATCACGTCCTCCATCTTGGAGGAGCGCACGGTCGAGGGCGCCTGGGCGCCGAGGACCCAGCCGATCGCGTCGACCACGTTCGACTTCCCCGACCCGTTGGGGCCGACGACGACGGTGACACCGGGCTCCAGGTTCAGCGTTGCCGAGTCGGCGAACGACTTGAACCCTTTGATCTGCAAGGTCTTGAGAAACACAGATTCTCCGTGGTCAGTGCCCGGACGAAGAGGTGGTCACGCTAGCGGCTCGCGCCGCTCGCGCCGTCCGTGCGCCGATGTGTGATCGCCCGATCAGACCTGTGTCTGTTCGCAGTAGTACGTGTAGCCGTTCCCGAAACGAGACTTCACGATGGGCCCGCGGGCGCGCGGGCTCATCTCGCCGTCGCGCCGGAAGACGTTGATCATGTCGCTGTAGCCGCCGCGGGCACCGCTGAGGGTGAGGTATCCGTCGTCGCCCACGCTCGCGCCGCCGTGCTTCACCGAGTCGTGGATGATCTCGACCGAAGCCCGGTACAGACGGCGGATCTCCTGGGTCGAGAGCGTGTCAGGTGAACGGTCGTAGCGCAGCCCCGCCTCGAAGAGGATCTCGTCGGAGTACATGGCACCGATGCCGACGAGCATCGTCGGGTCCATCAGGATCGACTTCAGCTTGCCCGAGCGCCGCAGCACCATCTCGCCGAACTTCGTCCACGAGACCGGTTCGTCGACGAGGTCGAGGCCGAGCGGACCGATGGTCGCCGCCACCTCGTCGGAGGGCACGAGGAACAACTCGGCCGTTGAAGCCGGATCGATGAGGCGAAGCTGCCCGTGCTGGGTGAACGTGAGCACCACGGCGGTTCCCGGCTCGAGCGCGTCTTTGTTCTGTGCCCGCCGCAGCCGCGACTTCGCACCGAGGGCCACGAGCATCACGTCGCCGCTGTCGAGCGCGAGCGATATCCATGTGCCCTTACGGGTGACCCGCTCGATCTTGACGCCGGTCAGGCGCGTCGCGAGCGCCTTCGGCGTGCCGGCGCGAGCGATCGACTTCTTGCCCGGGACGTCCACCGCCTTGATCTTCTTCCCCGACACCTCTTTGTCGAGGTCGCGGCGGAGTATCTCGAGCTCCGGGAGTTCTGCGCTACTCATGTGCCGGGGTTCCCTTCATCGGTGAGCCGTTCGAGTGCCGCGGCGGCCGCGGCTTGCTCCGCCTCTTTCTTGGTCCGGCCACTGCCCTCGCCCCAGACCTCCCCGCTGAACGCGACCGTCGCGGAGAATTCCTTCGCGTGGTCGGGCCCCGCGCCGACCACGCTGTAGCGGGGCATGCGTTCGAGCCGGTGGGCCGCAAACTCCTGCAGCCGCGACTTCCGGGTCGCCCGGATCGGCCCCCGACTCGACATGTGCGATCTCGGGGCCGAGCAGGCGCGCCACCGCCGACGCCGCGGCCGAGAGCCCGCCGTCGAGATACACCGCGCCGATCACCGCCTCGCAGCAGTCCGCAAGGATGGACTCCTTCTCGGCACCGCCCGTCGCGGCCTCGCCACGCCCGAGCAGCAGGCACGACGCGAGGTCGATACGGCGGCCGGCGCCCGCCAGCGCGCGGGTGTTCACCAGCGCCGCACGACGCTGGGCGAGAAGCCCTTCCGGCGCCGGCGGATCGGTGGTGAAGAGACGTTCGGTCACCACGAGCTGGAGCACCGCATCTCCGAGGAACTCCAAGCGCTCGTTCGACGCGAGGCCGCCGTTCTCGGCGCACCATGAGCGGTGCCGGAACGCGATCTCCAGTTGCGTGATGTCGGCGAACTCGTGGTCGATCCGATCCGCGAGCGCCGCGAGGAGCGCCACTCGGTCGCCGTCGAGCGCGTCACCCGAGTCGACTGAGGACATAATCGACCGCATCCCGAACGGTCTGAAGTTCGTCGAGATCTTCGCTATCGATCTCGAAGCCGGCGGTGCGTTCGCTGTACTCCTCTTCGAGCGCCTCGACCAGTTCGATGAGCGCGATGGAGTCGGCGTGGAGGTCGGCGGTCAGCGAGTCGCCCTCGAGAACCGACGCCGGGTCGATCTCGAGGATCATCCCCAGCTGGTCACGCACGACCGCCAGCACAGCCTCGCGGTCAAGTGGCGCGTGATGAGTGTGCGTTTCGGCCGGCACGACGTGCTCTCCTTCTCACTTCCCCTGATGAATACTGCCCCAGGGTCGCGCTCCGAGAAGGAACGACCGCGAAGAGCGTCTAGCCGAGCCGCTTGGGCGCGATCCGGGGACGCGGAGTGTACCCGGATCGGACGGCCCACCGGGGGCATCCCGACGCCCGGTACGAGTTCGACTCAGTCGACCTCGATCGCCTGGCGGCCGTGGTACCAGCCGCAGTTGCCGCAGACGACGTGGGGGAGCTTCACGGCGGCGCATCGGGGGCACGTGCTGCGCGACGGCACCTCAAGCCGCCATGCGGAGGCACGGCGGCTCCGGCTCTTCGCCTTCGACATCTTCTTCTTGGGGACGGCCATCGACGTTCCTGCTCGCTCTGGTCGGACCGGATCGGCCGACACTGCGGTCGCACGCGGATTGGCGTGCACACAACGGGCGGCCACTCTACCGGACGCATCCGCCCCTCGGAAATCGAAGCGGCCGTCCCCGCCCCGATCGCCCTTGCCGCGATCGGCGGATGAGGCGCTCGAAACGAGCGCTACTCGATGTCGGCGACGAGCGCATCGAGGGCCGCCCATCGGGGGTCCACGGGAGCCGCGTCGGCCTCGTCGGCCGGGAGTTGGACCGGGAAGTGCTCAGGGTCGGGGCCGGGGCAGTCGGCGCGACACAACGGTGCGATCGGCAACCCCAGCAGCACGTTCTCGCGCACGACCGGCTCCAGGTCGATCCGGTCCTCGAGGATCGGGTAGGTGACACCCTCGTCGGGTGCCGGCTCGAACACCTCGTCGACCGTCACCTCGATCTCGCCCGACACGGGGTCGAGGCACCGGCGGCACGCGCCGCTCCACGCCGCCGCGAGTCGCCCCGCAGACGCGATGCCGCCCGACACCGATTCGAGGTCGATCGCCACCGTCACCGGGCCCTCGACGTGCACCGACGTGGCATCGAGGCCGATCTCCCCGAGGTCGACCCGACAGTCGACCGAGCGCCGCTCGCCCACGTGGCGGCGCAACTCGGTGATGTTGACGATCAGCTCGGGAATCGACGGACTCATGTCGGCGGCTCAGTCGAGGTCTTGGTCGAAGAAGGCCGCCGCGTCGGAATCGTCGTCGTCGTCGTACACGCCGGCGGGGATCGGCGTGCCGAGCTCGGACTCTGCGATCGTCGTAGCGAGTTTGCGGCGCCCTGCGGTGACCGTCTTCGCGAGCCGATCGAGCACCACCTCGAAGCTCGCGAGCTTCTGGTCGCAGTAGTCCTCGGCCTGATGGCGCATGCGCCGCGACTCCTCCTCGGCTTCGTCGAGGATCGCCTGCGCCCGGTGGTTCGCCGCCTTCACCACCTCGGTGCGCTGCACCATGCGAGCGACGTGAGACTTGGCATCCGCGATGATCTCCTCGGCCTCGCGGTGTGCCTTCGCCCGCACCTCCTCGCGTTCCGTCAGCAGCCAACGTGCCGCCCGAAGCTCATCGGGCAGGTTGGACAGGATCTCGTCGAGCATGTCGAGGAACTCGTCGCGATTGATGATCGCCGAGTTCGACATCGGCATGCTTCGGGCGGTCTCGACGATCTCGACGAGTTGGCGGAGCAGGTCCTCGGACTGATGGATGGACGAAGCGTCGGTCACGGTCGGATTCCTCTGATGGGGCGTGGTGACGGTGGACTACGGAACGAGCGGGGCGAACGGCGGGGCGTTCGAGCGATCAGCGTGACACGTTGCGCGCTCACGCGCTCGGATACCGCTCCCCGAGCCGCTGCGCCACGCACGGCGGCACCATCGAGTCGACGTTTCCGCCGAATCGGGCGATCTCGCGAATGAGCTTCGAGGCGAGAAACGAGTGCGACGAGGTGGTCGGGATGAACAGCGTGTCGACGCCCGAGATCGATCGGTTCATCTGCGCCATCTGCAGCTCGGACTCGAAATCGGACACCGCACGCAACCCCTTCACGATGAAATGGGCGCCGACCTGACGGGCGAGGTCCACCACCAGCGAGCTGAACAGCGTGACCTCGACGTTGTCGAGATGCGCAAAGGCGAGCTGGATGAGGTCCTGGCGGTCTTCCAGCGAGAAGAGCGGATCACCCTTCTGCGGGTTGCGAACCGCCGCCACGATCACCCGATCGAACAGCCGGGCTGCCGTCTCCACGATCTCGACATGGCCGTTGTGGATCGGGTCGAACGACCCGGGATAGAGCACGACGGTCACGATGCAGGCTCCTGGTTGTCGGCAGGCCCCCGAGCGGCCCGCTCCGCGATTCGCACCAACGTACCGCCGTAACGACGATCCCATCGAACACGCCAACCATCGCCCGGATCTACGACGCGATCCGACTCGATCACCACGGTTTCGGCGCGGATGCAGTCCAACAGCGCGGCCCACTCCTCGGTGCCGTACGGAGGGTCGAGCAGGGCGAGGCAGAAACTGCGTCCGGCCAGCCGCCCCGACGATCCGAGCAGGGCAAACGCGTCGCCCGGCACAACGGTCGACCGATCGGCCAGGCGCGTGCGCTCGAGGTTCGAGCGCAGCGCCGCGAGCGCCGCCCGATCACGCTCCACAAAGACGCACGTCTCGGCCCCACGCGACAGCGCCTCGATCCCGAGCGCGCCCGACCCGGCGAAGGCGTCGAGCACGACACTCCCCGCCAGCAGATCGGCCGACGTGAGGGCGTTGAAGATCGACTCCCGCACGCGATCGAGCGTCGGACGCGTGGAACGCCCCGGCGGCGCGTCGAGGCGCAGGCCCCGAGCCGTACCCGCGATCACCCGCATGCTCACCCCTTCAGCAGTTGCTCTTGGTCGTCGTCACGCAACACCAGATCGACCTCGTCGACCAGCTGCGGATGCGCGTCGAGCCCACCCGGCCCGTCCACGAGCGCAAAGGCGGCGTCCCGAGCGTGGGCGACCCACTCGCGATCGCGGCGCAGCGACGCCAGGCGAAGGTCGTTCTGGCCCTTCTGGCGCTCGCCCATGATCGTGCCCTCGCCGCGCAGGTCCAGGTCGACCTCGGCAAGCTCGAACCCGTCGGTCGACCGCACGAGCGCCTCCAGCCGGGCCACCCCGTCGGGAGTCGGCTCGGCCCCCACCAGCACGCAGCGGCTGGCATAGCTGCCGCGGCCGACGCGGCCCCGCAACTGGTGCAGCTGCGCGATGCCGAACCGGTCGGCGTCGAGGATCACCATGACCGTTGCATTGGGCACATCGACGCCGACCTCGATCACGGTGGTCGCGACCAGCACGTCGACGTCGCCCGAGCGGAACGCCGCCATGACCGACTCCTTCGCCGCGGACGGCATGCGTCCGTGCAGCAGCTCTACCGACAGGCCGGCGAGATCGACCGCGCGCAGCCGCTCGAACACCTCGTTCGCCGAGGCGACCTCGAGCTTCTCCGACTCGTCGATCAGCGGGCACACGACGTAGGCCTGACGTCCACCGGCGACCTCGTTGCGCACCAACTCCCACACCGCGTCGACCTCGGCGTCGGTACGCGCCCACGAGGTGACGATCGGTGTGCGGCCGGGTGGCAGCTCGTCGAGGACCGAGACGTCGAGGTCGCCGTACACGGTCATGGCGGCCGTTCGCGGGATCGGCGTGGCCGTCATCACCAACACGTCGGGCACGCGACCGTCCTCGTTCGCCACGCGAAGCGCCGCACGCTGCTCCACCCCGAAGCGATGCTGCTCGTCGATCACCACCGCCCCGAGCGACCGGAAGCCGACCCCCGACTGGATGAGCGCGTGCGTGCCCACGACCAGGTCGATCGCTCCCGCCGCCAGGTCGGTCAAGACCCGCGTGCGCTCCACACCCGTCGTGCGGTTGGTGAGCAGGGCGAGCCGCAGTTCTCGCTCCGGGAACAGGCCGCCTTCGCGATCGGCGACGGTCAGGCCGGCGAGATCGCGTCGCAGGCCGATGGCGTGCTGCTCCGCGAGCACCTCGGTGGGTGCCATCAGCGCCCCCTGATGGCCGCCCTCGATCGCGGTCAACAACGTTGCGACGGCGACGACGGTCTTGCCGGCGCCCACATCGCCCTGTAGCAGGCGGTGCATGGGCAACGGCCGAGTCATGTCGGAACGGATCTCGGCGATCGCACGGTCTTGCGCCCGGGTCAGCGGGAACGGCAGGCGGCCGAGATACCGGTCGAGCAGCCCGCGATCGGCGCTGTGCTCGATACCGAGCGCACTGCGCTCCAGTTCTCGCTTCGCGCGCACCAGCGCCACCTGGATCCGCAACAACTCGTCGAACACGAGGCGACGCCGCGCCTGCGCCATCTCGGCCATCGACGCCGGCTCGTGGATACCCCGCAGGGCGGTCGCCCGGTCGACCAACCCGTGCCGGTCGCGCAACCACGCAGGCAGCGGTTCGGCCAACCCGCGCGGCTGGCAGCGACGCAGCGCCTGCGCCACCAGATCGCCGAGCTCCCACGTCGACAGATTCGCCTTCTCGGACTGCGGGTAGACGGGGATGATCCGTCCGGTTCTGGTGCCGATCAGATCGACGACCGGGTTCGTCATTTGGCGCTGGCCACGAAACTCGTCGACCTTGCCGTGAAACACCGCCTCGGTGCCGATCGGAAGCTGCTTCACCCGCCAGCCCTGGTTGAAGAACGACAGCCGGAGCCGCCCGGTGCCGTCGCCGATCGTCGCCATCACCATCGATCGACCGCCGCGAACCCGCCGCGACTCGATCGACTGCACGGTGGCCAGCACCATGCCCTCCTCGCCGGCGCGCAGGTCGCGAATGGTGGCCTGGCGCGTGCGATCGAGGTAGCGCCGGGGATAGTGCGACACGAGGTCGAGGATCGACTCGATACCCAGGTGGTGCAGGCCGGTGAGCGTCTTCGGCCCGACGCCGGCCAGCCGTTGCACCTCCATGCCTGCGAGGTCGCGGAGGGTGATCGGACGTGCGTCGCGCGGGGGCGCCGCAGGCGATTCAGCCACGGCGATCCGAGACGACGATCCTCGATGGACGGCCGACGACGAGTGCCGACTCGATGACGGCACCGATCTCGTCGGTCGAGACCGAGGCGACGAGCGACGGACCGGATGCGTCGATCGCAACGCCGTCGCCCAGCGCGACCCACGCCCGCCGCAGCCGCCGCGCAGCGGTTTCGGAGCCGAGAACCGAGGCCCCGCTGCCGGCGTCGGCCCCCTCGGGCGTGACCAGCATCTCGACGACGTAGCGGCCGGTTCGGTCGGAGGAGTCGGTGTCGGTGTCGGTGTCGTCGTCGAACTCCCACGCCGGCGGGTCCGGATCGTCGCCGTGCACGACCGCGACCAGCGCCTCGATCACCACCATGAGACCGGCACCGCCCGCATCGACCACCCCGGCGTCAGCGAGGGGTTCCCACACCGTGGGCGTGCGCTCCAGCGCGTCGAGCCCGGCTTCGGCAGCGGCGAGCACGAGGGGCGCGAGCGCGGCGCCGTGATCGGATGCAGCGAGCGCCGCTTCGGCAACGGCGCGGGCCACGGCGTCGAGACCGCCCGGCCGCGGCGACGCGATCGAATGGGACGCCGCCTCGGCGCCCGCTTCGAGTGCCAGCGCCAGCCGGCCGGCGTCTACGGCATCGGTGTTGCGGCACACATCGGCCACCCCGCCGAGAAACGAGAACAACAGCCCGCCGGCACGGCCGAGCGACGGATCGGCCGCAGTGGGGACCGCTGCGGCGAACTCGTTGAGCGAACGACAGGACCCCACGGCCTCGGCCACCGACGAAAGCGCCGCGGCCGAGTGGGAGCCGGTGTTCCCATTGCCGTCCGATCCGGCGTCGAGCCGATCGAGGGCCGGAGCGTGCGCCACCATGGCGTCTGCGGCGAAACGCACCACCTCGACGAGATCGCCCGCCGTCAATCTGCTCAGAACTCGGTCGACCCCGTCGGTGCGGTCCATCCGGCCGAATGTACGCGACGCCACCGACGGCGGCGGTCGGGGGGATGCGCCCGCCCACCTCCCGGTTCGCTCGCTTGGGCCGCTCGGAGGGCGTCTGCTAGGGTTGCCGAGCCCTTTGGCGGGCGATCGCGCGCAGCAGATCGCCGCCCGGGGCATCGTGAAGCACTCCCCACGAGTCACCAAGGTGAACCATGTCCTCCGTCTGTGAGATCTGTGCGAAAAGCCGAGCTTCGGGATGAGCCTGAGCCACTCGCACCGCCGGACCCGGCGCCGCTGGAACCCGAACATCCAGCGCGTGCGCGCGATTGTCAACGGGTCGCCCCGCCGCATCAACGTCTGCACCGGCTGCCTCAAGTCGGGCAAGGTGCAAAAGCCGACCGTCCGGTCGAACGCGTCCTGATCGGCGTCTCGTGCAGGGCGTGATCAAGGCCTATGACCCCGGCACCAAGACCGGCGTCGTGGTGAGCGATTCCGAGATGGTCGACGGGTCCTTCCGCGAGTTCGAGCTGGCAGATGGCGCGCTCGACAACTCGATCTTCCGTATGTTGCGACAGGGCCAGCGGGTCGTGTTCGACATCGTCGACGGCTTCGCGGCCAACGTGCACTTCGGTTCCGAGGCCGACATGGCCACGCCGGGATTCAGCGAAACGGCGCTCGCCGCCGAGCCCGCTCCCGATCGTCGCTGACCGTTCACCGAACGCCAGTCGGCGGCTCCACACATCCCAACGTTTCCCCTCCGGCCACCCCCCGCTCAGATCGCGGACGGGGTGGCTTTGCACTGCCCCTGCGCCGACCGGTAGGACTAGTGGATTCGTCGTCCCCCCGGAGGCACCTATGGCAGCTACCACCACGAACCAGAAGCTTCTCGACTGGGTCGAGCACTGGCGGCAGATCTTCGAACCCGACGAGGTGTACTGGTGCGATGGTTCTGCCGAGGAATACGAGCGCATGTGCCAGGGGCTCGTTGACGCCGGTGTCTTCGAGCGACTGAGCGACGCAAAGCGCCCGAACTCCTACCTCGCGCTGTCCGATCCGGGCGATGTCGCCCGCGTCGAAGACCGCACCTACATCTCCTGCGGCGAGGAGATCGACGCCGGACCCACCAACAACTGGCGCGACCCGGCCGACCTCAAGGCCGAGATGCTCGACCGCTACCAGGGCGTCATGAAGGGCCGCACGCTGTACGTCGTGCCGTTCTCGATGGGCCCGCTCGGCTCGCCGATCGCCCATATCGGCGTGCAGTTGACCGACTCGGCCTACGCCACGGTCAACATGGCGATCATGACCCGCATGGGTCAGGGAGCGCTCGACGTGCTCGGCGCCGACGGCGACTTCGTGCCCGCCGTCCACTCGGTCGGCTACCCCCTCGTGCTCGCCGACGGGACCGCCCGCGACGACGTCGCCTGGCCCTGCAACGACGAGAAGTACATCAGCCACTTCCCCGAGACGCGTGAGATCTGGTCGTACGGCTCGGGCTACGGCGGCAACGCGCTGCTCGGCAAGAAGTGCTTCGCGCTGCGCATCGCCTCGACCATGGCGCGCGATGAGGGTTGGATGGCCGAGCACATGCTCATCCTCGGCCTGACCCCCCCGAACGGCGAGAAGGTCTACGTGGCGGCGGCGTTCCCCTCCGCGTGCGGCAAGACCAACATGGCCATGCTCATCCCGACCCTGCCGGGCTGGAAGGTCGAGACGGTCGGCGACGACATCGCCTGGATGAAGTTCGGTCCCGACGGTCGCCTCTACGCCATCAACCCCGAGGCCGGGTTCTTCGGCGTCGCGCCCGGCACCAACGACGAGACCAACCGCAACGCCATGGCGTCGATCGAGGCCAACACGATCTTCACCAACGTCGCCAAGACCGACGACGGCGATGTGTGGTGGGAGCAGATGACGCCCGAGAAGCCGGCGCACCTGACCGACTGGCGCGGCAACGACTGGACCCCCGAGTCCTCGACGCCGGCCGCGCACCCGAACGCCCGGTTCACCGCCCCGGCGTCGCAGTGCCCGGCTATCGCACCCGAATGGGAAGATCCCGCCGGCGTGCCGATCTCCGCGATCCTCTTCGGTGGCCGCCGCGCCACCAACGTGCCGCTCGTGACCGAAGCGTTCGACTGGCAGCACGGCGTGTTCCTCGGCGCCATCATGAGCTCGGAGAAGACGGCTGCGGCGGCGGGCACCATCGGCGAGGTGCGCTTCGACCCCTTCGCGATGCTGCCCTTCATGGGCTACAACGTCGGCGACTACATCAAGCACTGGCTCGAGATCGGCGAGTCGACCAGCGCCGACAAGCTGCCGAAGATGTTCTGGGTCAACTGGTTCCGCAAGGACGAGAACGGGAAGTTCATGTGGCCCGGCTACGGCGACAACAGCCGCGTGCTCAAGTGGATCGTCGAGCGCCTCGACGGCACCGCATCGGCGGCCGAGACGGCCATCGGCAATGTGCCGACCGCCGACGCGATCGACCGCGAGGGACTCGACCTGGACGACGCCACCATGGCGCAGATCCTCTCGGTCAGCACCGAGGCATGGCGCGGCGAAGTCGACCTGATCGAGGGCCACTTCGAGTTCATCGGCGAGCGCCTGCCCGCCGAGATGCGTGACGAGCTCACCGCGCTCGAAAAGCGCCTCAGCGGCTCCTGATCCGTTCAGCGAACTGGGCAGTCGAGCGAACTGGGCCGATTTGGCGACCCCTCGGGTCGGCGGATCGGCCCAGTTCCGTATGCACTCAGTTCGGTGTCCGCGCCAACCGACGACGGTCAGGTCAGGTCAGGTCAGGTAGATGGCTCGCAGGCCGAGGCCCATCATGAAGAGACAGCCGAAGCCGTAGAGCAGGTACATGTGCGCCCGGAGTTGGGCGCGATAGGCATACAGCAGCGCGACCGTGATCAACGTGACGAAGCCGTAGAACACGTGCATGGAGTGGGGCTCGGGCCGCCCCTGGGTGAACAACCAGACGCCCACGCCGACCTGGATCGCAACCAGCACCTGCGACGCGATCACGAGCCACCACTGCTCGCGCCGCCGCAGCGCCGCCAGCCAATGCGCTCCGAGACACCAGAGACCGGCAGCGGCGTTCGAGCCGACGACCCCCCACGCGAGGGCACGGTGGAACTCGCGAAGGCTCATGTCGGCCATGCCAGCATGAACGAATGCGCCATCGCCAACTCACGATCGCCCGCCTGCGCCTCGACCGGCGGGAGGTGACGCTCGCCCACGCGTCGCTCGTGGTCGTCGAGCGAGACGAGATGCCGCGAGCCGACTGGGAGGTCGTAGCGCTGCGCATCCCGCAGGCGATCGAGCCGCCGGGCGATCTGCCGGTGCCGAACGCCCGCGTCGACGTCGAGGTGGACGCCATCGCCGGCATCGACGCCGACGGACGGCTCATCATCGGCCGACTCACCGGGTCGGCCGTGCTCGTGCGTCACGTCGACGCCACCCTGGTGTTGCGCGGCGACAGTGCGCTCGACGGACTCGGCGATCTCGACGGACCTGGCGATCTCGACCAAGCGGGCTGAGCACCACGGACCGACCCGGGCCCCGGACGAGAGACGCCCACCGCTCAGGCGAGGATCGTGTCCTCGAACGGGGCACCCTCGGGGCGAAGCGCACCGTGGCGGATGAACCACTCGGTGCCGAACGCAGTGAGGAACTGGTCGTCGGGCATCTTCAAGAAGAAGTCGTCGGGCGAGATCTGGCTCGCGTGGCAGCGCATGGACGCGCGCTTCGCCTCATGGAATGCCGACACGTCGACCGCGTGGGTGATCCGCGATTCGGGCATGCCGAAATCGGGGCGCTCCTCCAGGTCGGGCATCTCGGCGCGTTCCTCCTCCGACATCGTCTCGGCGGCGTCCGCGATCGACCGGATCATCGCGTCGCGATTGATCGTCGCCTCGAACACCTCCGTCACCCCGGCCAGTTCGGCCGCCCGGGCGCCGACGCGGTGCACCTGGATGTGATCGGGGTGCCCGTAGCCGCCGATCTCGTCGTAGATCGTCAACACATCGGCCGACTCCTCACGCAGGATCTGCGCGAGCCGCGCCGCTGCGGCGTCGACGTCGGCCCGCCAGAAGCTGTAGGCCCGGTCGTTGGTCGACTCCCCCATCATCCCGGAGTCGACGTACCCGAGGAACTCCACGCGATGCACGCCGAGCACCTTCGCCGACTCGAACGTCTCGCCGATCCGCCGGATACCGAGCTGTTCGCCCGGATCGAGGAAGTCGTCGGCGACCTCGCCCATCTCGCCGCGCGTCGCCATCACCAGCACGACTCGATGGCCATCGGCGACGGCCTTCGCGATCGTTCCGCCGGTTGCGATCGACTCGTCGTCGGGGTGGGCGTGGAAACTCACGAGGGTCGCCATGTCAGGCCACCGCCCCATCCGCGTGCAGCTGCTGCACGCGATCGTCGCCCAGCCCGAGCCACTCGCCGAGGATCTCGTCGGTGTGCTGCCCGGCGTGCGCCGGGGGGCACTGGACCGCTCCCGGGGTCGCCGAGAACCGAGGCGCTGGCGCCGGCTGCACGATGCCGTTGAGCTCCACGAACGTGCCGCGCTCGATGTTGTGCGGATGCTTGGGGGCCTCGTCCATGGTGAGCACCGGAGCGAAACAGGCGTCGGTCGTCTCGAGGATCTCGCACCATTCGTCGCGGGTGCGACGCGAACACCTCGCGGAACCGAGCCTTCAGCTCGGGCCACGCGGCCTTGTCCATCTGGTGCGGAAGCTCCGCATCCGCCAGGCCGACGCGCTCCAAGAGCTCGGCGTAGAACTGCGGCTCGATCGCGCCGATCGAGATCCACGTACCGTCCGCGCAGCGGTACGTGTCGTAGAAGTGCGCACCCGTGTCGAGCAGGTTGGTGCCCGGCGCCTCGGAATCCCAGATGCCCATGCCTTTGAACGCCCAGATCATCGACATGAGCACGGCCGAGCCGTCGACCATCGCCGCGTCGACCACCTGGCCGACGCCGGTCGTTCGTGCCGACAGCGCTGCGCACACGACCCCGAACGCGAGGAGCATCCCGCCGCCGCCGAAGTCGCCCACGATGTTGATGGGTGGCGTCGGCTGCTCGCCGTCGCGGGCGAACGACGCAAGCGCACCAGCGAGGGCGATGTAGTTGATGTCGTGGCCCGCGGCGGGCGCATGGGGCCCTCCTGGCCCCATCCCGTCATGCGGCCGAACACCAGGCGCGGGTTGCGCGAGGCACACGTCGGGGCCGAATCCCAGCCGCTCGGCGACGCCGGGGCGGAACCCCTCGATCAAGATGTCGGCTTCGGCGGCCAGATCGAGGAGCACCTCCACGCCGGCCGGCGACTTGAGATCGACGCCGATCGATCGCCGACCGCGAGCGAGCGAGTCGCTGGGCGGCACGGCGGGATCGAAGCCACGCACGTGTGCGGACCGATCCACGCGGATCACGTCGGCTCCCATGTCGGCGAGCATCATGGCGCAGAACGGTCCGGGGCCGATGCCGGCCACTTCGATCACTTTCACTCCGGAGAGCGGTCCCATGGTGGTGTCGTTCCCTTTCTTACGCGCGGCTTCCCAGCGCGGGTTCGATCGTGCGGAGGTGCTCGGCCACCGCGTCGGTGAAGATCTTCCAGAAGCACGGGGTCAGGTCGTGGCCCATGCCGTCGACCTCCACGAATCGGGCGTTCGGGACGAGCTCGGCCGTGCGGCGCCCGCCCGAGATATCGATCAGCGGGTCGCGGTTGCCGTGGATGACGAGCGTCGCAACGTCGAGCGCCGCGAGGCCGGCGGAACGGTCGGTGGCGCCGATGACCGCGCCCGCCTGCCGTGCGACCACCGAGCGGTCGGAACTGCGGTCGTACGCAGCTTCGGCGCGTTCCGCCTGCAGCGGCCGGTCGAACACGTCGTCGTTGTTGATGAGGACGCGGGACAGCTCGACCGCGGCATCGATGGCCGCGCTTCGGTCGGCCGCCGGTGCGAAGGTGGAGATGATCGCGGCGAGCGCCTCGGGGTCGGACTGCCCCACGGACGGGTCGCCCGGCGTCGACTGCACCGAGATGAGCGAGCGGACACGCTGCGGCGAAGCGATCGCCATGGTCTGCGCGATCATCCCACCCATCGATGATCCCCACACATGGGCCGAATCGAGGCCGAGCGCATCGAGCACGCCGACGGCGTCGTCCGCCATGTCGGCCAGGGTGTACTCGCCGTCGAAGCGATCCGACAGGCCGATGTCGCGGTTGTCGAAGCGGACGACGAACAGCCCGAGGTCGGCGAACTGAGCGCACCACGGGTCGGGGTAGTTGATGCACTGCGCGCCGAGGCCCGCGATCAGCAGCAGCGGAGGGTCGTCGGCGCGCCCGAAGGTCTCGACGTGGAGGGACAACCCGTTCGCACTCACGAATGACATGGCGCCCAATCGAAACAGGTCGGGCGGGGGCGGTCAACCGCGCCCGGCCGATGATCCTTCAGCCGAGCAGTTGCGCCTTCTGCGCCTCGAACTCGGCGTCGGTGAGCACGCCGCGGGCGTGCAGGTCGGCGAGCTTCTCCAGCTGTTCGGCCACGGTGATCGACGCACCGACCGCACCGACCGCCGCCTCGCGGGCCTCGCCCCCGATGCGGTCGAGCCGACGATTCTCGTACTTCTCCATCTCCTGGTAGATGGTCGACTGCACGCCGATCGGGTCGTACACATCGGAGAAGTTCTGCCGCGAATTCTCGCCCGCCGACTCGATCGCCAGGTCGCCGGCCCGCAGCAGCCGCTCGAAGAAGGTCTGGCTGAAGAACACGGTGTTGATGCGATCGAGGGGGATCTCGATCCCGGACTTGCGCAGCACGCCCGACCGGTAGATGCAGCGCTCGGTGGTCACCACGAAGTTGGTGGTCCGCCAGGCGACGAGGCGCAACAGGAACCAGCCGAGCGCAAGCGCGACGAGCAACGCCACGACGATGCGCAGCGGCGTCTCGAGCGAGGAGTCCTTGTCGAACTCGTAGATCAGCCCCACGTAGGCGCCGAGTGCGATGGCGAGCACCAGCACCGAACCTCGCGGGACGAGAAACCACCAATGCGGGTGGCGGTCGATCACGATCTGCTCGTCGTTGAACAGGTGCTTCTGCGACAGGCTCACGTGGGCAACGCTACCGCCACCGGCCCGGCGTCGGGCCGGACCGGGACGGACCTTCGCCCCGAACTCGGTGTCGGTGGGGGCCGATAGGGTCCGCGGGGTGCACCCCAGTGACGCGCTCTTTCCCGACGAATCGGAGGAACCGACCGAGTCGACCGATGCGGCGCGACGCGACGCGCTGCTGTCGAGTCTCAACCCGGCGCAGCGCGAGGCGGTGCTGCATGCCGCCCCGGTGCTGCGCATCATCGCCGGTGCCGGGTCGGGAAAGACCCGCGTGCTCACCCGTCGCATCGCTCGTCGAGCGCTCGACGGCGACATCGACGCACGGCGCGTGCTCGCGGTCACCTTCACGCGACGAGCCGCTGCCGAGCTCCGCTCCCGACTCGGCCAGCTCGGCCTGCGCGAAGGGGTCAACGCCGGCACCTTCCATGCGGTGGCCTTCACCCAACTGCGCCGGCGGTGGGAGGAGCGGGGAATCACCCCGCCGGAACTGCTCGACCGCAAGGTCGGGTTCGTCGCGGGGCTCATGCGTGACCGCTCCTCCACCCTTCCCCTCGACGTGGTCTCCGAGATCGAATGGGCCAAGGCGCGCATGATCACCGCTGCGGCCTATCCCGCCGCAGCGGCCGCAGCCGACCGCACGCCGCCGATCGACTTCGAGCGCGTCGCCGATGTGTACCGGCGCTACGAAGAGGAGAAGCTCGCGCGGCGCCTCGTCGACTTCGACGACCTCCTGCGCCTCGCGACCCGCGACATCGAGGCCGATCCCGAGTACGCAGCGGCTCGGCGTTGGCGCTTCCGCCACTTCTTCGTCGACGAGTTCCAAGACGTCAACCCGCTGCAGTTCCGGCTCCTGCAGGCATGGGTGGGGCCCGATGTCGACCTGTGCGTGGTCGGCGACCCCAACCAGGCGATCTACGCGTGGAACGGCGCCGATTCGAGCTACCTCGACCACTTCGATCGGCACTTCGCCGGGGCGGCGACCGTGGAGCTGACTGACAACTACCGGTCGACGCCGCAGATCATCGGCCTGGCCAACGCGGTGCTCAGCCGAACCTCGGCACGCCGGTTCCGGCTGGTGCCGCACCGGGGCGACGGCCCCGTTCCCGAGGTGCACGCGCTGCTCGACGAGGTCACCGAAGCGCGCTCGATCGCACGCCGGGTACGCGACCGGCACGCGCCGGGGGCGCGCTGGGCCGACCAAGCGGTGTTGGTGCGCACCAACGCGCAGCTCGCCGCGTTGGAAGAGGCGTTCTCGGCGGCGAAGATCCCCACCCGCAGCCGCGGCGGCGGGTCGCTGCTGGAACAACCGGAGGTGCGCGACGCCCTCCGGCGTCTCGGGCGCCCCGGCGGATCGCTCCCCGTCGCCGTCACCGACCTGGCGTCCGAGGTCGATGCGGGGCTCGCAGCGATGGAACGAGCGGAGGCGAGCGCCAACGAAGGCGTCGCTCCCGCAGGCGCACCGATCGAGGACACCGCGCCCGCTGGCGGCACTCCGAACGACGACGGCGCACCCGATGAACGCGGGCGTTCGCGGTCCCCGCACGGCCCTTCCCCGCTCGGCACCGATCGCCTGCGCAACGTCGCCGAGCTGGTCCGACTCGCCCGCGAGTTCCTCGACCTGGAGCCCGCCGGAAACGGCCCGTCGTTCGTGACCTGGGTGCGTTCCGCGCTCCGCAGCGAATCCACCAACACCGCCGGCGACGCCGTCGATCTCGCCACCTTCCACGCCGCGAAGGGTCTGGAGTGGCCGATCGTGCACCTCGCCGGCATCGAGGAGGGCCTCGTCCCGATCCACTACGCGCGTACCGCCGAGGCCGAGGCGGAAGAGCATCGGCTGTTGTACGTCGCCATCACCCGCGCCGAGCGAGAGCTGCACGTCAGCTGGGCACAGCGCCGCACCTTCGGCAGCCGATCGATCAACCGTCGCCCGTCGCCCCACCTCGAGGTGATCGAGCTGGCGATCTCGATGCTCGCCGACGCCGCGTCGCCCGCCGACCTCGCTGCGGCGGTGCGTCAAGAGCGTGCCAAGCTGCGCCAGGCGGCGGGAGATCGACCGGGACGGCGACGGGCCATCGGGCGCGAGGAGGCGCCCGACCTCGACGGCGACGCGCAGGCGCTGCTGGAACGGCTGAAGGCGTGGCGACGCGATCAGGCCCGGGCCGCCAACGTGCCTGCGTACGTGGTGTTCAACGACGCGACCCTCACCGCCGTCGCCCGGGCGCGCCCCCGCTCGAACGCAGCACTGCTCCAGATCGCCGGCGTCGGGCCGGTCAAGGCGCAGCGCTACGGGCCCGAACTGCTTCGGTTGGTCGGCGCCGAGTAGTGCGCGTCAGCGCGTCGGCGGCGTGCCGGAGCCGAGCCCCAGGCGGGCCCGAGCCGCGAGCAGCTCGGCGAACTTGTCCTGGTCGAACGCGATGAACAGCCCCTCGGCCTCGGCGGTGAGCCGCTCGCCGGCGAACATGGCGCCGACCACGAAGATCTTTCGGCCCTCGCGCCGGTCGAGTTCGCCCTCGATCCGCAGGTCTTCGCAGAGCGGGGTCGGCGACCGGTAGTTGACGGTCAGCCGCGCGGTCATCCCCTGGGTGCCCGACAACGACTGCGCCGCGCCGAGCACCTCGTCGAACGCGGCCGCGACGTATCCGCCGTGGACGCACCCGGGCGGCCCCTC
The DNA here is from genome assembly GCA_016703525.1 of Actinomycetota bacterium. Taxonomy (GTDB): domain Bacteria; phylum Actinomycetota; class Acidimicrobiia; order Acidimicrobiales; family Microtrichaceae; genus JADJBW01. The sequence continues at coordinate 103,344 of JADJBW010000014.1, forward strand.
GTACGCCGAGCCGAAGCGTACGTTGCACACCACCTTGGCGCCGTCGTAGGCCAACTCCATCGGCGGCGACATCGGGTTCGCGAGCCCGATGAAGGGGCTGAAGTCGAACGACGCCCATGCCTCGGGGTCGCCACGATCGATCAGGTCGCGTCGCGACGCCAGCAGCTCGCCGGCGTTCGCCATCTCGGCGATGCCCTCGTAGTGGGCGCCACCAGGCATGCGCCGAATGGTCGCGGCCACGTTCTCCAAGAGCGCGGCGGCCTGCGCGAGCTCGTCCTCGTCGGCCGACGTCGACGACATCGCGTCGATGATGTCGCGACCCGCTGCCGCGAGGCGGCGCAGCGCGAGCCGGCGCGGCGTGGGCGGCAGGCCGTGCAGCCCGTCGACGCGGGGGCTGCGGCCGGGCTGTTCGGGAAGCGCTCCGGGAAAGCCGTCGGAGCCGGGCGGGGGTCCCTGGACGTCGGTCATGGCCACCACGGTAGAGGCTGACACCGCCGCCCCAGGCCGGCGCGATGCGTCAGGCAGGTGCCGCCACGTCGAACCAGCCGAGCACGGGAGCGTGGTCCGACGGCTTGGTCCCCTTGCGGGCGTTGCGGTCGACGAGGTCGCTGCGGTTGAGCGCCGCGAGCGCACGGCTCGACAGCAGGTAGTCGATGCGCATGCCGCGCCGCTGGTGGAAGTCGCCCGCCCGGTAGTCCCAGTAGCTGAAGAGGCCGTCGTCGGCGAACCGCTCGCGGAACGTGTCGACGAGGCCCCACGCCTTCACGTCGCTCAAGGCGGCACGCTCCGCGTCGGACACGTGCGTCATCCCGGCGAACGCCTCGGGTTTCCAGACGTCGCGGTCGTCGGGCGCGATGTTCCAGTCGCCGAGCACCACGAGGAGCTCGTCGGGCGAATGGTGCCGATCGAGGTGGTTGCGGAGCCGACCGAGCCAATCGAGCTTGTAGCGATAGTGGTCGTGGTCGAGCTCACGGCCGTTGGGAACGTAGACCGACGCGACCCGCACCCCGCCGCAGGTCGCCCAGATGACGCGGGCATCGGGATCGGGCTCGCGCCCGTCGTCGAAGCCGGACACGACGTCCGAGATGCCCACGCGGGACAGGATCGCCACGCCGTTCCACCGCCCATGCCCGTGGTGCACGGCCTCGTAGCCCATCGCCGCGAACGTCATGGCGGGAAACTGATCGTCGGACATCTTCGTTTCCTGCATGCACAGCACGTCGGGCTGCACCGTCGTGAGCCAGTCCTCGACCCGCGGCATCCTGGCGTTCAGCGAGTTCACGTTCCACGTCGCGATCAGCATCGGGCCGACACTACCGGCCCGTCCCCCGGCCCGTCCCGGCCCCGCCGACCAGCCCCACCGCCAACCCTCCGGCGCCACCCGCCGCGGCCGCCGAACCGCCGACCGAGGCCTGTCGGAGGCGCCGGTAGCATTGGCCCAATGCCAGAAGAACCGGGGAACTCCGCCGAACATCTCGGACCCAACGCGTGGCTCGTCGACGAGATCTACGAGGCCTACCGCAACGACCCCAACTCGGTGAGCCCCACATGGCAGGAGTTCTTCACGGACTACCGCCCCACGACCGTCCCCTCCCGCCGAAACGCGACTCCCGACGTCGCTGCGCCGGCGACGCCACCCGCCGCGACACCGGCAGCGACACCGGCAGCTGCGACGCGACCCCCGGCGGCGACCTCCGCACCAGGCGCGGCGGTCGAGCCGCCCGGAACGCAGATCCGCGGCGTCGGTGCGCGCATCGTCGAGAACATGGAACGCTCGCTGGCCGTGCCCACCGCGACGAGCTTTCGCGAGGTCCCCGCGAAGCTGCTCGAGGTGAACCGCTCGATCATCAACGGCTACCTCGGCCGGACGCGAGGCGGGAAGGTCAGCTTCACGCACCTGATCGGCTACGCCATCGTTCGAGCGATCGTCGACCACGTGCCGCAGATGAACGCATCGTTCGCGGAGGGCCCCAACGGCGAGCCCCGCCTCGTGCGCCCCGAGCATGTGAACCTCGGGCTCGCGGTCGACCTGACGAAGAAGGACGGGACGCGCACCCTGCTCGTACCGTGCATCCGCGAGGCCGACACGATGGACTTCGCCGAGTTCGTCGCGACCTACGACGACCTCATCCGGAAGGCCAACAACAACCGGCTCAGCCCCGACGACTTCGCGGGCGTCACCGTGACCCTCACGAACCCGGGCACGATCGGCACCGAGCGCTCGGTCCCGCGGTTGATGCCCGGCCAGGGCGTGATCGTCGGCGTCGGCACCCTCGGGTTCCCCACCGCCTTCACCGCTGCCGACCAGCGCACCATCGCCGACCTCGGCATCTCGAAGACGATGACGATCAGCTCGACGTACGACCATCGCATCATCCAGGGCGCCGAGTCGGGACTGTTCCTGCGCCACATCCACGAACTGCTCCTCGGGGCGGAGGGGTTCTACGAAGGGATCTTCGAGTCGATCGGCGTGCCATACACCGCGGTGCAATGGCGCACCGACGTGAACCCGGTCGACCGCGAAGAGGCGATGATCGGCAAGCAGATGCAGGTGGCGAACCTCATCAACATGTACCGCGTGCGCGGCCACCTGATCGCCGACCTCGACCCGCTCGCCGCCGAGCCGCCCGAGATGCACCCCGAGCTCGACCCGGCGACCTACGGCCTGACCATCTGGGATCTCGAGCGCGAGTTCCTGACCGGCGTCGAGCAGGGGGTGTACGCCCCGGTCGGCGGGCGTGAGCGCATGCGCCTCGGCGACATGCTGCACGTGCTGCGCGACGCCTACTGCCGAACGGTGGGCATCGAGTACACCCACATCCAGTCGACCGAGGAGAAGCGCTGGGTCCAGGAGCAGGTCGAGGGCGCACCGACCCGGCTCGACGCCGCCGAGCAGCACCACATCCTCGGCCGGCTGAACGCGGCCGAGGCGCTCGAGAAGTTCCTCGCAACCAAATGGATGGGGCAGAAGCGCTTCGGGCTCGAAGGCGCCGAATCGGCGATCGCAATTCTCGACGCCCTGCTCGACGACGCGGCCGACCGCCGCCTCGCCTCGGCGGTGCTCGGCATGGCGCACCGTGGCCGGCTCAACGTGCTGGTCAACATCGTGGGCAAGAGCTACGAGCAGCTGTTCAAGGAGTTCGAGGGCCACGTTGACCCCGACTCGATCCAGGGCTCGGGCGACGTGAAGTACCACCTCGGTCAGACCGGCACGTTCACGAGTCGGGCCGGCAATCAGCTGCCGCTCGAACTCGCCGCGAACCCGTCCCACCTCGAAGCGGTCGACCCCGTGGTCGAGGGCATGGCGCGTGCGCGCATGGACCGCATCGCCCGCGGGGGCTCGGCCGGCGACTACCCGGTGCTGCCGATCCTGCTGCACGGCGACGCGGCGTTCGCCGGACAGGGCGTGATCGCCGAGACGCTCAACCTGTCGCTCATCAAGGGGTACAAGGTCGGCGGCACGATCCACCTCGTGGTGAACAACCAGCTCGGGTTCACCACCGACCCGTCCGCGGCGCGCAGCTCCGAGTACTGCACCGACATCGCCAAGACCGTGCAGGCGCCGATCTTCCACGTGAACGGCGACGACCCCGAGGCGTGCGTGCGCGTCGCTCGGCTCGCCCTCGCGTATCGGCAGCGGTTCTTCAAGGACGTCGTGATCGACATGGTCTGCTACCGGCGCCACGGCCACAACGAGGGCGACGATCCGAGCTACACCCAGCCGCTCATGTACCGCCGCATCGACGCTCGGCGAAGCGTCCGCAAGCTCTACACCGAGGCGCTCGTGCGGCGCGGCGACATCTCGATCGAGGACGCCGAGGCCGCGCTCGATGACTTCAACCGCCGGCTGCAGGCGGCGCTCGACGAGACCCGCTCCACCGCGCCGAGCGGCGAGGTGATCGCGCTCCCCCACCCTCCCGCTCGCGGCGTGCTTCCCCCCGCCGACACCGCGGTCGGTGCCGACACCCTCGAGACCGTGTACGAAGCGCTCGCCGCCACCCCCGACGGGCTCACGATCCACCCGAAGCTGGCGCGCCAATTCGACGCGAGGACGAAGCTGTTCCGCAGCGGCGGGGTCGACTGGGCGCTCGCCGAGGCGTTCGCCTTCGGCACCCTGCTCCACGAGGGCACCTCGATCCGGCTCACCGGCCAGGACTCGCGCCGCGGCACGTTCAGCCATCGTCATTCCACCCTGGTCGACTACGAGACCGGCGGCGAGCATCAGCCGCTCGCCGCGCTCGCGCAGGGCGACACGCACCTGTGGATCTACGACTCGCTGCTCAGCGAGTACGCGGCGCTCGGTTTCGAGTACGGGTACTCGGTCGCCAGCCCCGATGCGCTCGTCATGTGGGAGGCGCAGTTCGGCGACTTCATGAACGGCGCGCAGATGATCATCGACCAGTTCATCGTGTCCGCCGAGAACAAGTGGGATCAGACCTCGGGCCTCGTGCTCCTGCTTCCGCACGGCCACGAAGGCCAAGGCCCCGAACACTCCTCCGCACGGATCGAACGGTTCCTGTCGGCCGCGGCCGAGGACAACCTGCAGATCTGCAACGCGACGAGCGCGGCCCAGTACTTCCATCTGCTGCGCCGCCAGATGCATCGCAGCGTGCGCAAGCCGCTGATCGTGTTCACGCCCAAGTCGGGCCTGCGCTCGAAGGCCTACCGTTCCCCCGCGTCGGCGCTGTGCACGGGCACGTTCCAGGAGCTGCTCGTGGACGACGACTCATTCGACCGCAGCGCCGTCACCCGCCTCGTTCTCGCGTCGGGCAAGGTTGCACACGAGGCGATCGAGTACCGCGACGCCAACGGCATCGCCACCGCGGTCGGCAGGGTCGAGCAGCTGTTCCCGTGGCCCTTCGACGCGATCCTCGCCGAGCTCGACCGCCTGCCCGCCTGCCGCGAGGTCGTGTGGTTGCAGGAGGAGCCCGAGAACATGGGGCCGTGGAACGGCATCAAGGGCTTCCTGTACAACACGCTCGGCGATCGCTACGAGATCCGCCGGGTGAGCCGCGACGACGCCGGATCACCCGCAACGGGCAAGGCCGCGATCCACGCGCAGGAGCAGCGCGAACTGATCGAGGCGGCGTTCGCCTGACGCCATCGCAGGTGAACGGTTCAGGCGGGCGGTTCAGGCGGGCGTGAGGCCGAGGAGCTGCTCGACCTCACGGATCGCCACGGTGTAGTCGGCGCCCACCTTGATGGTGGTCATCCGCATTGCCCGAGCCGGCTTCAGGTTGATGCCGAGGTCGTCGAGGAACACCACACGCGCCGGGTCGACACCGGCCAGCTCACAGGCGAGTTCGTAGAACCGAGGGTCGGGCTTGCGCACGCCGACCTTGGACGATTCCACGATCACGTCGAAGGTCGCGAGCGCTTCGGCGAACCGCGACGCGCCCGCGCCGCCGTCGAGATCGGAGGCCGCCATCGACACGACGTTGTTGGTGAGCAGCGCGGTCGTCGCACGCTCGCGGCACCGTCGCACCAGGTCGACCATGGGCTCGCGCACCTCGCCGTCGAGGCACGCGAGCACCTCGGTCGCGTCGACACGAAAGCCCAGCGTCAGCGCCTCCGCCTCGAAGCGTCGCGTGAACTCGTCGAGCCCGATCGCGGACCGTTCGAAGTGCGCCCAAGCGTTGTCATCGGGGTTCGTCGCGTTGATCGTGCGGATGGCATCCGGCGGGAGCCCTACCCGACACTCATATGATGTGAACGCCTCGAATGGCGAGGCGAGGACGACGCCGCCGAAGTCGAAGAAGACCGCGTCGAACGACATGGGCGCCCACCCTAACCGGGCACACCGAAACGACCAGTACGTATCAATGTCCACATCATCATCACCAACCGAGACGACCGTCGTCGTCGACGGTTCGAACATCGCCACCGAAGGGCGGACGCTTCCGAGCCTCCGCCAACTCGACGAGGCGGTCCGTGACCTCATCTCCCAGCGGGAGTTCGACCACGTCGTGGTCGTCGTCGACGCCACGTTCGGCCATCGCATCGACGACACCGAACACGACCAGTACGAAGCCGCGATCAACGCCGGCGAGATCGTGACGCCACCCGCGGGTGCCGTCGGCCGCGGCGACGCCTTCATCCTCCAGATCGCCGACCGATCCGGCGCGACGATCCTGTCGAACGACTCGTTCCAGGAGTTCCACGGAACCTACGACTGGCTCTTCGACGAGGGCCGACTGCTCGGAGGCAAGTCCGTACCACCGATCGGGTGGGTGTTCGTGGAACGCACGCCGGTCCGCGGCGAGCGAAGCCGCCGAGCGGTGCGCGACGCGAAGCGCAAGCAAGAACCGGCCGGTTCGGAGAGCCCGGCATCGGGCACCTCGACGCGCAGTCGGCGGGGCCGAGGGAAGTCCTCGCCGGACGCCGACGCCGACGCCGGCCCGGGCGCGAAGGCAGCGCCGACGAAGGCCGCTGCCTCCAAGTCCGCTGCAGCGAAGCCAGCGTCGGCGAAGCCCGCGACGGCATCGAGGCGCAAGCCCAAGTCCGCCGGTACTGCCCCGTCGACGTCGGCCACCGTCTCCTTGGCAACCGAGCCCGTGGCGGGAGCCGCCGAACGCGGGGCGCGCCGACGCAGGCGATCATCGCCGGCGTCCGCTCCCACGAACGAGCCGACGGTGTTTCTCCTGTTCGTCGCGAACCACCCGCTCGGCGCGTCCGTCGACGGCGAGGTCGTCGAGTTCAGCTCACACGGCGCGTACGTCCAAGTCGGCGACACGCGCTGCTATGTCCCCCTGCGCAACATGGGTTCGCCCGCGCCGCGCAGCGCACGCGATGCGTTGACCCTCGGCGAGCGCCGAGACTTTCACGTTGCTTCCTTCGACCCGGATCGCCGGAGCGTGGATCTGATGATCCCCGATTTCCTCACACGCACAGGCGAGACTGTCCCCGATCCTCCCAGGACGGACGCGCCGCGTCCTGAGCGGGCAGGCACAGCAAACATCACCGGAAAGGAACCACCGATGGCGCCAACCAAGGCCACCGCGAAGAAGGCTCCCGCCAAGAAGGCCGCCCCGGCCAAGGCGGCGCCAGCGAAGAAGGCTGCGCCCGCCAAGGCTCCGGCCAAGAAGGCCGCGCCCGCCAAGGCCGCACCGGCCAAGAAGGCTGCGCCCGCCAAGGCTCCGGCCAAGAAGGCCGCACCCGCCAAGAAGGCAGCACCGGCAAAGAGGCTCCGGCCAAGAAGGCTGCACCCGCCAAGAAGGCTGCGCCGGCGAAGGGGCGCCGGCGAAGAAGGCCGCACCCGCCAAGGCAGCTCCGGCCAAGAAGGCCGCTCCGGCGAAGAAGGCCGCACCGGCCAAGGCAGCTCCGGCCAAGAAGGCCGCACCGGCCAAGGCAGCTCCGGCCAAGAAGGCTGCGCCCGCGAAGGCACCGCCGCCAAGAAGGCCGCACCGGCCAAGAAGGCCGCGCCCGCCAAGAAGGCCGCTCCGGCCAAGAAGGCTGCACCCGCCAAGAAGGCTGCACCTGCAAAGAAGGCGCCGGCGAAGAAGGCCGCAGCGAAGTGACCTGATCGAATCCGGGGGACGGTGTCCCCCGGATTCGGGCCATCCAACGGCGACCGATACGATCGCCCGCCATGGCTGCCCAGTTCATCTTCACCATGCGCAAGGTCGGGAAGTTCTATCCGGCCGACCGCGACGTTCTCCGGGACATCTCACTGTCGTTCTATCCCGGAGCGAAGATCGGCGTCATCGGCTCCAACGGGTCAGGAAAGTCGTCGCTGCTCCGCATCATGGCGGGCCTCGACGACGAGTACACCGGCGAAGCGCGGCTGACCCCGGGGTACAGCGTCGGGCTGCTGGAGCAAGAGCCCAAGCTCGACCCCTCCAAGGATGTGCTCGGCAACGTGATGGACGGCGTGGGGCCCGTCCGCGATCTCCTGGCCCGGTACAACGAGGTCATGGGCATGTGGGGCGATCCCGATGCCGACTTCGAGAAGATCGGCGTGCTCCAGGCCGAGCTCGAAGACAAGATCACCGCGACGGATGCGTGGAACCTCGAGCGCAACGTCGAGATCGCGATGGATGCGCTCCGATGCCCGCCCTCGGACGCTGCGGTCGACACGCTGTCGGGTGGTGAACGCCGCCGGGTCGCGTTGTGCCGTCTGCTCCTGAGCCGACCCGATCTGCTGCTGCTCGACGAGCCGACCAACCACCTCGACGCCGAGTCGGTGGGCTGGCTCGAGCGTTTCCTCGCCGACTACTCCGGCACCGTCGTCGCGATCACCCACGATCGCTACTTCCTGGACAACGTCGCCAAGTGGATCCTCGAACTCGACTTCGGCCGCGGCTTCCCGTTCGAAGGCAACTACTCCGGTTGGCTCGAACAGAAGCGCAAGCGCCTCGAGATGGAGGACAAGCAGAACACCGCGCGATCCAAGACCCTCGAGCGCGAACTCGAGTGGGTGCGCCTGGCGCCCAAGGCGCGGCAGGCCAAGGGCAAGGCACGCCTCGCCGCCTACGAGCAGTTGCAGGCCGAGGCCGAGGCCGAGCGAGAGCAGGAGTCGAAGCTCGAGATCGTGGTCGCCGCCGGGCGACGGCTGGGCGACGTCGTGATCGAGGCCGACCACCTGAGCAAGGGCTTCGGCGATCGCCTGCTCATCGACGACCTGACGTTCAAGTTGCCGCGGGCCGGGATCGTCGGCGTGATCGGACCGAACGGCGCCGGCAAGACGACGCTGTTCCGCATGATCTGCGGTCAGGAGACGCCCGACAGCGGCACCCTCAAGGTCGGCTCGACCGTGGAGCTCGCGTACGTGGACCAGTCCCGCGACGTGCTCGACGCCAACAAGACCGTGTACGAGACCATCACCGACGGCGTCGACCAACTACGCATCGGCAACCGAGAGGTGCACGGGCGCTCGTACTGCGCGTCGTTCAACTTCAAGGGTCCCGACCAGCAGAAGAAGGTCGGTGTGCTGTCGGGCGGCGAGCGCAACCGGGTGCATCTCGCCAGGATCCTGAAGGAGGGCGGCAACGTGTTGCTGCTCGACGAGCCGACCAACGACCTGGACGTCGACACGCTCCGGGCGTTGGAGGAGGCGCTGCTCGCCTACCCGGGGTGCGCCGTGGTCATCAGCCACGACCGCTGGTTCCTCGACCGCGTCGCGACCCACATTCTCGCCTTCGAGGGCGACTCCCAGGTGCGCTGGTTCGAGGGCAACTTCAGCGACTACGAGATCTTCCGCAAGCGCGAGCTGGGCGCCGACGCCGCCACGCCGCACCGCATCAAGTACAAGCCGCTGAGCCGCTGAGCCGCCGGGCGGCGGCGGATCGGCGGCTGTGGCGCCACCCGCTGCAACCGGTGGGTGAGAGGCTCACTTCCTGGGGTGGGGTGGTCCGTACCGTCGCTGGGCATGTCGCGGTTGTGCGGGTCCGGTGGTCGGTGGCGTGGGGTGTCCGTCGTAGCGACGGGGGCGGCGTGCGCGGTGCTCGTGTTGGTGGTTGCGGCGGGGTGTTCCGACGCGGGCGAGGCGTCGGGCCGCTCGACCGATTCCACGGTGTTGGTCGGTGATCGGGAGTCAACCACGACCGCCGCTGGTGCCTCGGGTGCGTCGGCGCCTCGGGTGCGACTGGAGCCCGGGGGCGGGCCTTCGGGGGCTTCGGGTGGTCGGGGTCGGTCGTGGGAGGTGACGACGCCGAGTTCGCGGGGACGCATAACACGGCGGCGCCGGCGGCGGCGGGTGGGACGCCGGTGGCGACGTTGCCGTTGACGACGGTGCCGGTGAGCCCGTTGGCGGCCGAGATCGAGGCGGCGTATGTGGCGGCGTGGGAGGACATCAAGGTTGCGGCGCAGCTCGACAACTACGAGACACCCCAGTTGGCCGATCGCATCGTCGAGCCGATGTTGGAGAAGTTCCGCGGGCTGCTGCGCGGCCTTGACGTCGATGGCCGCCAGTTGGTGTGGGACAGCCCCGACGACTCGTGGCATCGCATCGAGGCGATCGAACAGTCCGACAACGGCGAGGTCACCGCGACGATCTGTGCCTATTTCGACGACGTGACGCTCGGGCAGGGAACCGGCGAGATCGTCGATCGCGACGGCAGGTCCGCGATTCCGACGAGACGTTCACCAGGCCGGATGGAGTATGGCGATGGACACACCGGCAGAAGACCGATCCGGGTGGCGACGAAGCCTCGGACTGCGCGCTGCCGTCTCATGGCCGTGCCGGGGTGGCCACCACCCTGCCGGTGGCGCGCGCCAGATGGCGAGTTCGGTCGAGGGCGGCCTGGCCGACCGCGCGGCGGGCGGTAGCGCGACGGGTGACGGTGCGAGGATCTCGGTGGGCGCACCGGCGGCAACGGCAAACCCGGCAGCGGCGCGCCAGCAGCGACCCGGCATCGCCCGCACCCGCCGATCCGATCACCTGCCGGTTCTTCCTCCCCGCGCCGACACCACAACCCTGTCGATCGGCAACGAAACCACCGACCTCGAACCCGGACTCCGCGTCTACCGCATCTGCTACCGCAACGGCATCCCCGTCACCCAACCCGCCTACATCACCATCCCCGCCGCCGGACCGGTCGCGCTCCCCGACCCCGCCGCGATCCTCCCCGACCTCATCGACCAAGCCGCCGACCAACTCACCAACCCCCCACCCACCCCCCCAACCAACCCACCCGGCCAAACCCTGCCAAACCTCACCACCTGGCTCGACGCACCCCAACCCACCTCAACACTGAGCGCAACCGCGGCGATCCCCGGCGTCACCGCCACCGCAACCGCAACCCTTCGCTCCACCCACTTCACCATCAACCCGGCCGTCGACGGACCCGCGTCCCGCGACGACGCCACCACCATCACCTGCCCCGGCCACGGCACCCCCTACCGGCCCAACACCACGCCGAACCGCTCGACATGCGCCCACCGGTTCACCACCCCAACCCGCGACCTCACCATCACCGTCACCACCGTGTGGCACCTCACCTGGACCTCCAACATCGACCCCGGCGGCGACCTCGGCACCGTCACCGCCACCACCACCGTCCCCTACCGGGTCCAAGAACTCGCCACCACCATCCGAACCCACTAACACCCAGCCCCACCGACACCCCCCCCCACCGGCCCCACCCACCACGCCCCGAGCCGTCAACCGCCCCGCGACCGGTGACACGTCAAACCCGGAAATGTTCAGACACGCCTTGCACACCGAATACACGTTCGATATCCTAAGAACTGATGTTCGGCGAGGGAACAGACGCACAAGGCGGCAACGACCGCGACCCAAACAACCCCGGCCTCAGCGGCCGCGGTCGGTTGGCGACGTTAGCGACGAGATCCGCCTGATCGACACCCTCGGCGCCCAAGTCGTCGAACTCGGCGCACGCGCCGACAACCTCACCACCAACCTCGCCGACCCCAACAAAGCGATCCCACTCACGCTCGCAACCACACTCGCAGCCGACCTCTCCGCCGCAACCACACGCCTACGCCGCGCCGTCGACGTCATCACCGTGACCGCAGCCACCGCAACCATCAACCACGCCGTCCACCACCGCGACGGCATGCGATCCGAACGCGCCTGGCTCGCCACACACACCGGGATCAGCCGCAACGAAGCCAACCGCCTCGCCCGCGCCACCATCGACCCGTCTTCGAACCGTTCCGCCAAGCCTTCACCGACCGCCACATCGAACTCGGACACCTCAACGCAGCCACCACCATCCTGCCCACCGAACTCACCGGCACCGAACGCGACCTCGCCATCGAACTCATCGCAAGCTGGCAACAACGCCTCATCGACGTCGCCACCGACACCACCATCGACCAATTCACCCGGTTCTGCCGCGAACTCCGCGCCAAACTCACCATCAACGGCGACAGCGACCCCTCCACCGACACCTCCACCGCATGGACCGCACGCACGTTCCAAAACCGGTGGGTCCTCAACGCCGACCTCTCCGCAGACGACGGCGCCCAACTCGAAACACTCCTCACCGAACGGATGCAACTCATCCGCACCCGCCTCACCAACGAACACGCCCAACACACCAACAACGCTGACGATGCTGATCGCGCTGACGGTGTTGATCGCGTTGATGGTGCTGACGGTCAGGTCGTGTTACCGACCCAACGGCAACTCCGCGCGATGGCGTTGATGGAACTCGTCCTCGACGGCGCCGGAGCGAAACAACCCGGACGCGTCGGCCTCTACCTCCACATCAACCTCGAAGACCTCAACACCGAACCCACCGAACACGACCTCTTCACCGGCGCCAACGCCCACACCGAAGCCGATCTCGACATCACCGACACCACCCTGTGGAACCTCCTCGCGGATGCCGACATCACCCCCGTGTTCAACCACAACGGCCAACCCCTCTGCTACGGCCGAACCCGCCGATTCGCACCCCCAATCCTGCGACGCGTCCTCGCCCACCGCGACCGACACTGCGTCTGGCCCGGCTGCACCACACCCGCGAACCGCACCCACACCCACCACCTCCACACCTGGGCAAACGGCGGCACAACCGACCCCAACAACACCGCCGGCGTCTGCCCCACCGACCACCACCACCTCCACACCAACGACTTCACCACCACCCGCAACGCCGACGGCACCCTCAACACCACCCGACCCGACGGCACCCCCATCCCCACCACACCCAACTACCGCACCCCAACCCGCTTCGAACGCTACGCCCACCAACGACAACACGACCACGAACAGCCCCCGGCCCCTGACGAACACGAAACCCACCACGCGAAGACACCGCCGCGCCCGCCGCGGGCCCCGGCGAAGATGGGGCCCACACGACCAACGAGTACCTCGACCTCTACGCCGAGCACCTGGGGACCGACAAGGCCGGTCACCTGAGCGCCCTCACGACCGGGTGTTCCTCCACTCCAAGCGAGCCGATGTCTGGGGGGGGGTGCGCAACGCACGCCTCCTGGCACGATCGGGCGGCCGCCCCCAGACAGCCCTGCGATAGTTCTGCTCCAGCTGGCAGGAGCTGGCTGCCGCACTCGGCCCAACAACGTGCCGGAGCCACCTGGGCGCCCTCCGAACTTCCTCCCAAGGACACACACGACGCGCCGACCCCCGCCTGGCGGGGCCGCGCGACGGCGAGAAGCGCGAAACGCGGTCGAGGCGCCGGCACCGACATCGAGCTCAAGCGCGAGGACCGCGAGCCGGGACCTGCTGGGGGCCGGGCACGACCGCTCACAGGCGACCGCCGCAGCGACGACGCCACGAGCGCACGATGTTCGCCACCGCAAGCTGGTGAACGCCCAACGACCACAGCCCACGATCGAGCGCGCGCGAGCTACGAGCAGATCACGCTGCAGCCTGACGGATCAGGGACCCACTCCACGCGAGCACGGCGGCCTGGGGACGGCCAGAATCCGAGGACCTGAACGTCGGCCAGCCGACTACAGAGACGCAGGGGGCCGGAGGGGGAGTTGGCGCTGGTGGGGGTGGCACACGCTGCTGGGTCGGCCTGGCGGCCGGCGTCATCGCACACGCCCTGCGCCGGGCATGATGCGGGTATGGCCCGACATGAGATCGACAGCGACGCATCGCAGGTGTGGATCGAGGGTTCCTCAACGCTGCACGGCATCCACGCGACCGCCACGGGGCTGACGGGCTTCGTCGATCTCGGGCTGCGCGGCTCGAAACTCCAGCCGACGCCGGCCGTGACGGGCGAGGTGCGCATTTCGGTCGAACTCCTGCGGTCGGGCAACGCTCGTCGACCGAGAGACCCGACGCCGAATCGACGCCCGCCGCTATCCCGAGATCGTCGGCGAGGTGACCGAGGCGACGATCGTCGCCCCCGATCGCCTGGCGGTCACCGGCTCGATCGCGTTCCGGGGCGAAACGTGCGCCGTCGCCGGCGAACTGACCGTGACCCGCGACGGCGCGACGATCCGCATCGAGGGCGAGCAGTCATTCGATGTCCGGGACTGGGGACTGCAGCCGCCCCGGGTGGGCCTGCTCAAGGTGTCACCCGAGGTGACGGTCCGGGTCGCGATCACCGCCACCAGAGCCTGAACGCGGCGAGGCGTGGCTACGCACCTGCCACGGTCCGAACGACCCAGATTTCTCAGGCCCTCGGCCGCCCCGGTCGATCACCTCTGCATGGCAACTTCGACGACCCCGCGTCCCGACTCCGGCACCTCGCCCGCTCGTTCCACAGCCCGGAAGACCAAGTCCTCGAGCAAGCGCCTGAGCCGTGCGGTCGTCCGCGATGTCGAGGCCGGATCGCAGGTCGACTGCCCGCACTGCGGCGAACGAGTCAAGTTCCAAGCCAAGATGCGCAACAAGCAGGTGATCTGCAACATCTACGTGCGCGGCCAGTGGAACCGAGTCGAGCACTACCACCTGGCGTGCTACCTCGAGGCCGGGCAACCGCACGGCAACGCCGACCTGCAGGCCGACACCCGTCGCGTCTCGGCGAACGCCCCCCGGCGCGACGCAGCCGCCGCCCAGGCTTCGGACGCCGGAGCGTAGACCTCAGGCAAGCGCCACGAGCACGGCGTCGGCCATCTCGGCCGGGCCGCCGGCTCCGGTTCCCAGCGTGAGCTCGGGGTTCACCGGCGCTTCGTACGGATCGTCGATCCCCGTGAAGCCACGTATCTCGCCGCTCCGAGCTCGGGCGTACAGACCCTTCGGGTCGCGGCGCTCGCACTCCTCGATCGGCGTGTCGACGAACACCTCGACAAAGCGCAGCCCGGCGGCCTCGACGCGGGCCCGTGCCGCTTCGCGGTCGGCCCGATACGGCGAGATCAGCGGCACGAGCACCACCAGCCCCGCCTCGGCCGCGAGCACCGCCACCTCGGCGACACGACGGATGTTCTCGCTGCGATCGGCAGCGCTGAAGCCGAGGTCGGCGTTGAGTCCGAGGCGCAGGTTGTCGCCGTCGAGCACGATCGCCGGCTGTCCGGCCGCCACCAGGCACGCCTCGACCTCGACTGCGACCGTCGACTTGCCGGAACCCGACAGGCCCGTGAACCACACCACGGCCCCGTGCACCGAGAGCGCCGACCAGCGCTCGGCGCGGCCGATCGCTGACGGGTGCCACACCACATCGTCGGTCACGACCCCGGCGCCGATCCGAGCAGCATCCCGGCGCCGACCGTGTTGTTGGTTGCCTCGTCGATCAGCACGAACGACCCCGTCTCGCGGTTCCGCCGGTACTCGTCGGCGAGTAGCGGAAGGGTGGACCGAAACGTCGCGCGGCCGATCTCGTTGAGCCCGAGCGACGTTGCGTCGCCGTCGCGGTGCAGCGTGTTGACATCGAGCCGGTACTGCAGATCGCGCACCAACACCCGAGCGGAGCGAGTGGTGTGCAGGATCGACAGCTTGCGGCCCGGCGCCAACTCGGAGCGATCGTCGAGCCAGCACACCATCGCATCGAGATCCTGATTGGGCATCGGGTGGTTGTGGGGCCGGCAGATCATGTCGCCGCGGCTGATGTCGATCTCGTCCTCCAGCACCAGCGTGACCGACATGGGCGGGTAGGCCTCGTCGACGGGCCCGTCGAAGGTGTCGATGCGTGCGATCCGCGAGCTGAACCCCGACGGCAGCACCACCACCTCGTCGCCCGGGCGGAACACACCGCCGGCCACCCGGCCGGCGTAGCCGCGGTAGTCGTGGAACTCGGCTCCGTGCGGGCGCAGCACGTACTGCACCGGGAACCGGGCGTCGATCAGGTTGCGGTCCGACGCGATGTGCACCTCTTCCAGGTGATGCAACAGGGTGCTGCCTTCGTACCACGGCGTCGCCGCGCTCCGCTCGACCACGTTGTCGCCGTGCAACGCCGAGACGGGGATGAACGTCAGGTCGGCGATGTCGAGCTTGCGGGCGAAGTCGCGGAACTCGCTTCGGATCTCCTCGAAACGCTCCTCGGAGTAGTCGACGAGGTCCATCTTGTTGACAGCGAGCACGAGGTGCGGAATGCGCAGCAGCGAGGCGATGAACGCGTGCCGTCGCGACTGCTCGAGCACGCCCTTGCGCGCATCGATCAACACGATCGCCAGGTCGGCGGTGGAGGCACCGGTGACCATGTTGCGCGTGTACTGCACATGTCCGGGCGTGTCGGCGATGATGAACTTCCGGCGCGGCGTGGAGAAGTACCGGTACGCCACGTCGATGGTGATGCCCTGCTCGCGCTCGGCCCGCAGGCCGTCGGTGAGCAGCGCCAGGTTCGTGTACTCCGCTCCCATCTGCTCGCTGCTCGCCTCCACCGCGGCGAGCTGGTCGTCGAAGATCGACTTCGAGTCGTACAGCAGGCGCCCGATGAGCGTGGACTTGCCGTCGTCCACGCTGCCCGCCGTGGCGAATCGCAACATCTCGGTCGTCATCAGAAGTACCCCTCGCGCTTGCGATCCTCCATCGCGGCCTCCGACGCCCGGTCATCCGCGCGGGTTGCGCCGCGTTCGGTGATACGCGTCGCTGCGACCTCGGCGATGACCTCCGCCACGGTCGCCGCGCTCGACTCGACCGCACCGGTGCACGTGGCGTCGCCGACCGTGCGGTACCGCACGACCCGGCGCTCGACCGTCTCGCCGTCGAGCAACGTGATCCACGGGTTCACGGCGAGCCACATGCCGTCGCGGCGGAAGACGTCGCGCTCGTGGGCGAAGTAGATCGACGGCAGCTCGATGCTCTCCTCGGCGATGTACTGCCAGATGTCGAGCTCGGTCCAGTTGCTCAGCGGGAACACCCGGATGTGCTCGCCGGG
Source organism: Actinomycetota bacterium (assembly GCA_016703525.1). Lineage (GTDB taxonomy): Bacteria > Actinomycetota > Acidimicrobiia > Acidimicrobiales > Microtrichaceae > JADJBW01. Next base: position 120,038 of record JADJBW010000014.1, read on the forward strand.
GTGGTGGCGGCCGTTGTAGAGGTGCCACAGCTCGGGCCGCTGACGCTTCGGGTCCCACTGGCCGAACTCGTCGCGAAACGACAGCACCCGCTCCTTGGCCCGGGCCTTCTCCTCGTCGCGCCGGGCGCCGCCGAACGCCGCGTCGAAGCGATGCTCCTCGATCCCCCGCAGCAGGGTCGTCGTCTGGAGCGGATTGCGGCTCGCCCGAGGGCCGGTCAGCTCGCGAACCCGGCCGGCGTCGATGTCGTCCTGCACGGACGCGACCACCAGCCGGCATCCCGTCTCGGCGACCCGGCGATCGCGGTACTCGATGACCTCATCGAAGTTGTGGCCGGTGTCGACGTGCATCACCGGGAACGGCAGCTTGCACGGCCAGAACGCCTTCTCGGCGAGACGCAGCATCACGATCGAGTCCTTGCCGCCGCTGAAGAGCAGCACGGGCCGTTCGAAGGTCGCTGCGACCTCGCGGATGATGTGGATCGATTCGGCCTCGAGCTCGCGCAGGTGGCTCAGTCCGGCAGTCATGGGGCGCCAAGCTACCCATTCACGACCTCCTTGGTCGACTTTTGGGACAACAGGGCGAACGGGTGTGTGAACTCCCTGCGCGTCGAGCCCGATCGGTCGGAACCGTCGGAGGCCACCGCTAGCCTGATCCCTATCAAGACGAACCACACCTTCACCGTCGTCGCCCGCGTTCCCCCCGCACTCGAATCTCTCGCCGCGATCACCTCGAATCTCGGCTGGGTGTTCGACCCGCGCGTCCGCGAGCTCTTCCGCACGATCGACCCCGACGCGATCGACCTCCTCGGCCTCGACCCGCTGGCCGTACTCAACCGTGCGAGCGCGACTCGCCTCGAGACGCTCGCGGCCGACCCCACCTTCGTTCGCCGCGCCGACGAGCTCCTCGCGGCGCTCCAGGCGCCGCCGGCCGAGGTGCCGTGGGGCCGCCGACGAGACTTCCCCCTCGTCGCCTACTTCTCCCCCGAGTTCGGACTCGCCGCGTCGGTGCCGCAGTACTCGGGCGGCCTCGGCGTGCTCGCCGGCGACCACCTGAAGGCCGCCGCCGACCTCCACCTGCCGATCGTGGGCGTGGGCCTGTTCTACCGGTCGGGCTACTTCCGCCAGATCATCGATCGCGAAGGTCGCCAGCAGGAGCGGTTCCCGTGGCTGCACCCCGCCGAGCTCGCGCTCCACCGCGTCGACGACATCCAGGTGTCGATCACGCTCGCGGCGCAGATGGCGCAGGCCTCCGTGTGGCGCGCCCGCATCGGCCCCAACGACCTGTATCTGCTCGACACCCATATCCCCGGCGAGCACGGCCCCGACCAGCTGGTCAACGACCGGCTCTACGGCGGTGGGTCCGAGGAACGCATCCGCCAGGAGATGCTGCTCGGGGTCGGTGGCTTCCGGGCGCTCCGGGCGCTCGGGCTCGACGCGCAGGTGTTCCACCTGAACGAGGGCCACGCCGGATTCCTCACCCTCGAGCGCATTCGGGTCGCCATGTCCGAGGACGGCCTCAGCTTCGACGAGGCGGTCGAATCGGTGCGCGCCTCGATGCTGTTCACCACCCACACCCCGGTCCCGGCCGGCATCGACCGGTTCCCGCGCGACCTGGTGGCCCGCTACTTCGCCTGGTGGTGCGCCGAGACCGGCGTGGCGATGGACACGCTGCTCGCGCTGGGCTCGGAGCCCGCCGGCGACCCCAACGTGTTCAACCTCGCCCACATGAGCCTGCGCCTGTGCGGCGACGCCAACGCTGTGTCGATCCTGCACGGCGACGTGAGCCGATCGATGTTCTCGTCGCTGTGGCCCGACTTCCCGGTCGACGACGTGCCCATCGGAGCGGTCACCAACGGCGTGCACGCGCCCACGTTCATGGCCGACGAGATCACCCAACTGCTCGACGAGAACGTGGGACCCGACTGGCCCACCGCCGCGCCCGAACGCTTCCGGGCCATCCACGCGAGCACCGACGCCCAGCTCTGGTCGGCGCGCAACGCCGGACGACGCCACCTGGTGGAGTTCGTGCGCGCCCGCACGCTCGCGACGCTGGCACGCCGCGCCGCGATGGGCACCAACGGCGACGATCACAGCTGGGTCGACGACCAGCTCGATCCCGGCGTGTTGACCATCGGTTTCGCCCGTCGCTTCGCCACCTACAAGCGGGCGACGCTGCTGCTGACCGACATGGAACGCCTGCGCCGCCTGCTGCTCGGCGACCGGCCGATCCAGCTGGTGTTCGCCGGCAAGGCACACCCCGCCGACGATCCCGGCAAGGAGTTCCTTCGTTCGGTCGCGCATCTCTCGGCCAACCCCGAGCTTCGGCACCGGGTTGCCTTCGTCGAGGATTACGACCTCGACGCCGGCCGCATGCTCACCCGCGGGGTCGACGTGTGGCTCAACACTCCCCTGCGCCCCATGGAGGCGTGCGGCACGAGCGGCATGAAGGCTGCCCTCAACGGCGTGCTCAACCTGTCGGTGCGCGACGGCTGGTGGGACGAGGCGTACCGCCCCGAACTCGGATGGGCGATCCCGACCACCGACGGGCTCGACGATGCCGAGCGCGACCGCATCGAATCCGGATGGCTGTACGAGATCATCGAGAACGAGGTCGTCCCGAAGTTCTACGAGCGCGACGCCGCGGGCATCCCCGTCGGTTGGACCACGGCCATGGCCGCGTGCCTCGAGCATCTGGTCCCGCGCTTCCACGCCGGGCGGATGGTCCGCCAGTACGCCGAAGCGCACTACCTGCCGGTCGCCGAGCGGGCGGGCGAGCTCCACGCCGCCGACGATCGGTCGGTGCGTGAACTCGCCGCCTGGCGCCAGCGCGTGAGCGCCGCCTGGGCGGGCGTGCGGGTGGTGTCGATCGCGCCCCCGTTCGACGTGCACGCGAACGAAACCGTGCAGCTCGCCGCCGAGGTGCAGCTCGGGTCGCTGCTCCCCGACGAGGTTCGCGTCGAATACGCGGTCGGCCCAGTCGGGCCCGACGGCGAGCTGACCGACGCCGACTTCGTCGAGATGGTTCCGGCCGAGGCGCCCCGCGGTCCGGACGGCACGTTCCAGTACGTCGCGCCGTTCGTGTGCGACCGGCCCGGGACGATGGGCTACGCCGTGCGCGTCGTGCCGTTCCACCCCGCGCTGCATCGCTGGAGCGACCTCGCGCTCATTCGCTGGGCCGACTGACCTCCTCGTCGCCCAAGCCGTGGTCGCGCCACTGCGCGTCGAGCCACTCCCGCAGGTCGACCCCGCCCAACACCGACAGCCGCCGCACCGCCTCGGTCGCCTGGTGCACGGTCTGGCGCGTCTCGATGCGGTCGGCCGTGTCGAAGAACCAGGCGCAGCTCGACCATGCCTCCAGGCGAAGGCGCTCGGCCTCCATCCACGCCCAGACCCGCTGAGGGTCGGCACCGCTCGCCGCGTGCGACGCCAGGAACGACGCTCGTACCTGCCCCGACGACGGCGTGCCGCTCGCGGCCAATACCGTGCCGTAGTCGTCGCGCGCTGCCCACGGATCGACCAGGTCGCGGTCGGCCTCGCCCTCCATGATCCGACGCGCCGCGTCGTCCACCGCGTCGAGCACGTCGCGCAACGGGCGCCGCCGCGACTGCGACGTGCCCGATTCGAAGCGACACACGCACTCCGAGCGCCACCGCTCGACGCCGTGACCGCAACTCCAGGCGGTGCGCTCCACGAGCCAGCCGTCACGATGCACGCCCACCTCGTCGAGATAGTCGGCGACCACGCATCGACGCAGACCGCCGTGCGCGTCCCACTCGTCCATCGCCCGGGCGAGCGCCATCTCGCCGAATCGATGGTGATGGCCGAAGGTCTCGATGTCGGTCGACACGATCACCAGGGGTGGGATGTCGACGGTGTCGCCCGACCGCGCCGAGCGAAGCGCGAACTCGGCAGCGGACGTCACTCGATTCGCGAGCGCCACGCCGTCGCGCAGCAGGTCGCCGAAGGCGACGGCGTGCGACACCTCGCCGTCGTAGGGGACCAACACGAACGGCCGTCCCGACGGCAACACGATGCGCACCGGGTAGTGCGGCGAGGCCGCCGACGGCGGTGCGCCCTGGTCGCGCGCCCGCACCTGATGCGGCGCGACGACCGTCCACGACAGGCCGGCGTCGGCCGCCGCCTCGAGCGACGCCGAATCGACGGCGGTCTCGGGGAACCAGACACCCTCGGGCTCGCGCCCGAACCGGGCCCGGAAGTCGGCGTTGCCCCAGCGCAGGACGGTGGCGCGGTCCCGCTCGGGGGTAAGCGGAAGGATCGCATGCACCCACGGGTGCGCCATCGCCCCCCGACCGAGCGAGTCGCCCTGGTGGACGGCCTCCGCGATGTCGGGCCGGTGCCGGTCGAACCACACGCCGAGCGTCGGGCCGAGGTCGAAGTTCACCCGTGACCACAGGTTGGTCCGCGACACCTCCTCGCCGTGCTCGCCGAGGCGGCGGGCCGCGGCGAGCGGCGCGTAGCACTCGGCCGAGATCCGCCCGTTCCAGTCGTGGAACGGTTCGGCGCCCGGCTGCACGGGCACCTCGCCGGTGACCGGGTCCTCACGCGGCGGCTGGTACGCGTGACCGTGAACGCAGACGAACGCGGTCATGGCGCAACGCCTCGATACAGCGAGATCGCGAGCGGACCCAAGGTGAACTCCCCCGACCGGGTTCGGCCGTGATGCGGCTGATCCTGTGCCTGCACGGACCGCACCACCGGATAACCGCTCCCACCGTAGAGGCGATCGTCGCTGTTCAACACCAGTTCCCACGTGCCGTCGGCGGGAAGCCCGACCCGGTACGCGTCGCGCGGTATCGGCGTGAAGTTCGCCGTGACGACGAGCGCTTCGGCCGGGTCGAGCGCGTTGCGCTGCCACGCCACGACGCTGCGCTCGCGGTCGGAGCAGTCGATCCACTCGAACCCGTGCGCCTCGTCGTCGAGCTCGCGCAGCGCCGGGTAGGCCGCGCGGGCGCGGTTCACGGCCCGCAACCAGTCGCGCACGCCGGAATGCTCGGCGTGATCAAGCAGCCACCACGGCAGCTCGTCGTCGTGGTTCCACTCCCACGGCGTGGCGAGCTCGCCACCCATGAACACGAGCGGGACGCCGGGGCTGAACGCCTGATGGCCGAAGAGCAGCCGCAGGTTCGCGAGCTGCTGCCAGCGATCGCCCGCCATCTTGGCGAGCAGCGAGCCCTTGCCGTGCACGACCTCGTCGTGCGACAGCGGCAGCAGGAACCGCTCCGACCATGAGTACATCGGGCGGAACGTGAGCTCGTCGTGGTGCCACCCGCGATGGACCGGGTCGCGGCCCAGGTAGTCGAGCGTGTCGTGCATCCAGCCGAGATCCCACTTGCGGTCGAAGCCGAGCCCGCCGTGGGCCGGGTCGTGCGTGACGCCGGGCCACGACGTCGACTCCTCGGCGATCACCAGCACGCCCGGGACCGCCGCGTGAAGCTCGGTCGTGAGGTGGCGCAGCAGGTCCACCGCTTCGAGGTTCTCGCGCCCCCCGTGCACGTTCGGAATCCACGAGCCGGCCTCGCGTGCGTAGTCGCGGTAGAGCATCGACGCGACCGCGTCGACCCGTATCCCGTCGACGTGGTAGCGCTCGACCCACCACCGCGCGCTCGACACCAGGAAGGCGCGCACCTCGGGCCGAGCCCAGTCGAACACGAGGCTGCCCCACTCGGGATGCTCGCCCTCGCGCGGGTCGCCGTACTCGTAGAGCGACCAGCCGTCGAAGCGAGCGAGGCCGTGCGCATCGGTCGGGAAGTGCGCGGGCACCCAGTCGAGGATCACACCCACGCCACGCCGGTGGAGCCGGTCGACGAACCCGGCGAACTCGGCAGGCGTGCCGTACCTGGCGGTCGGGGCGAAGAACCCGGTCACGTGATAGCCCCACGACCCGCCGAAGGGGTGTTCCATCACCGGCATCAACTCGACGTGGGTGAAGCCGAGGTCGAGCACGTGGTCGGCCAGGCGATCGGCGAGCGCCGCGTACCCCAGCACCTCGCCGTGCTCGCCGCGGCGCCACGACCCCAGGTGCACCTCGTAGATCGACATCGCCGTGCCGCTCCCCTGCCGCACGGACCGCGACGCGAGCCACTCGCCATCGCTCCATCCGCCCGACCCCGGCTCGTCCTCGCACAGGATCGACGCGTTCCCCGGCGGGAGTTCGGCGGCACGCGCGAGCGGGTCGGACTTCTCGATCCACGTGCCGTCGCCCGTGCGCAACCGGAACGTGTACCGATCCCCCAGCATCGCCGCCGGCACGAACCCCTCCCAGACGCCCGGATCGTCGCCGGGCGAATCGAGGAGTGCGCGATGCCGCAGCGGCGTGCCCGACCAGCCGTCGAAATCGCCGGCGATCACCACCTCGGTCGCGTGCGGGGCCCACACCGACGCGGCGGCCCCGACCATGCCCGCCGAGGTGACGGGATGCACGCCGAACCGGTCCGCGACGTGGGTATGGACGCCGCGTCGCAACGACCGGAGGTCGGCCTCGTCGAGGAACGGCGCGGCACCCGAGGGCCAGGCGCCGCGAGGGGTGGACCGCCAGCGATCGACATCGCCCAGGCAGCGTCGCGCCTCGCCGCGATCCAGGTCGGCCACGTCGAGGCCCGACCGGCGCGACCAGTTGTGGTCGCCGACGGTGCCGGGAAGATTGATCCGCACCGCGTCGAGCGACAGATCCTGTTCGGCGACCAGCACGATGTCGGCGTCGGAGGCCGCCAGTTCCGCCAACAGATGGTCACGAACCGTCGCGGTCGGCACCGTGGGATCGCCGTGCTCGGCCCACCACGTCGCCACCGGCGGGAGGTCGTGGGTGTTGAGCGACGCGACCGCAGCCGACGGTGGGGTGCGAGCCAACCGGAACGGGTGACGCACCTCGTCCTGCGCGATGAACAGCCCGCGGGCGGCGCGCTCGGCCATCGCGGCACGAACCTCGTCGGGCACCGTTCCGAGGTCTTCGCCCACGATGCCGCACCCGTGCCGTTGCGAGTGCTGGGCGACCGCCTCCCACAACTGGTCCGCCGGAAACGCGACGTAGGTGCCGTCGCCGGCCGGGGCACCGTCGGGCACCCAGAACTGGCGGTGCAGACCCATCACGTGATCGATCCGAAGCACCCCCGCAACCGACATGTGCGCCTCGAGCGCGGCGCGAACGACATCGAAGTCGCTCGCCGCGGCACGCAGCGGATGCACCGGCGCCAGGCCCCACGACTGCCCGTCGGGGAAGAACCGATCGGGTGGAGCGCCGATCGAGACGCCGCGCACGTACAGGTCGGGGCGCTCCCACACGTCGAACGAGTCGGGCCGGACCCCGACCGGCAGGTCGAGGTAGAGCGCCCGTCCGCCCGCCCGCATCTCGGCGCCGAGCTCATCGAGATGCGCCGTCACACCGAACTGATCGACCAGCGCCGCCGCGACGTGGTGCGGGTCGATTCCGGCCCGCTCCGGTGGGCCCTGTCCGGTGCGCACCCACGCCGACACGTCGCCCGACCAGGTCGACGGGTCCCAACCGTGACGAGCGGCGGCCGACCTCCATCGCACGAAGCGCACGGCGTCGCCGTGATCGGCGCACCACGACTGCACCAACGGATGGTCGACGGCGCCCGGACCGTCGCCGCCGAGGCGGCCGCGGAGCCACGAGCGATCGACCCACCTCGGGTCCCAGAAGCGCCACGTGACGGGCGAATACGGGCTCGGATCGTCGGGACGGCCGGCGACGAGCGGCAGCGTCGACACGATGCGCCCGCCGAGCGACGCGACGGCGTGATCGAGCGCGGCGAGCGTGCCGATGTGGCCCGGCGTATCGCGTTCGGCGGGCGACGCCGCAAGCCCGGCGAGCGGGGCGAAGACCCCCCACGTACGCGCCGGCTGGGGGCCAGCAGCGCACGTCGTCGGCGCGGCAGCGGTCGACCGAACAGGGACCGCCGGAAGCGCCTCGCTGTCGGCCAGCAGCGATGCCGCGTCGGACTCGCGATCGATCGCGATGCCGAGCGCCCGGAACACAGCGATGAGCACCTCGACCGAGGGGACGCGCGCCACGCCCGTCCCGTCGACGTAGCCCGTCGCGACCCCGACGCGCTGCGCCAGTTCGGCCAGTTCGGGCGAGATCGACATGGGGTCGACTTCAGTCGCGGGGCGCCAGCACGGCGCCCTTCGGGATCACGACCACGCCCCCCGGCGACACCGTGAACCCACGCTCGCGATCCTCCTCCGGGTCGATCCCCAGGCGGAAGCCGGGCGGAATCGCCACGTTCTTGTCGACCACGCAGCGGCGCAGCCGGGCGCCCTCGCCGACCGACACCCCCGAGAACAGCAGCGCGCCGTCGAGCTCGGCCTCCGACACGAACCCGGACGGTCCGATGATCGAGCCGCGGGCGATCGCTCCCGACACGATCGCGCCGTGGCACAGCAGCGTGTCGCTCACCTCGGGCAGCCGACCCGACGGACCACGCGAGAGCTTGGCGGGCGGCATCGGCGGCGAGTGGGTGAACACCGGCCAGTTGTCGTTGTACAGGTTGAACACGGGCACCGACGCCACCAGATCCATGTTGGCGTCGTAATACGCGTCGACCGTCCCGACGTCGCGCCAGTAGCTGTGCTCGCGTTCGTCCTGACCAGGGATCGAGTTGGTGGAGAAGTCGTACACCCGGGCCAGGCCCTCTTCGGCCAACCGGGGCATTACGTCGCCGCCGATGTCGAGCGGCGATTCGGACAGGCGGCCGGGTGTGACGGCGTGGATCAGCGCGTCGGTGTCGAAGACGTAGTTGCCCATCGACGCGAGGCACCTCGTGTCGTCGCCGGGCATGGTGGGCGGCGTCTGCGACTTCTCGTGGAACGCCAGGATCCGCTGGTTCTCATCGGCCTCGATCACACCGAAGGCCTTCGCCTCCTCGATCGGCACCGGGATCGCCGCGACCGACACGCCGCCGCCGTGTGCGATGTGGTCGGCGACCATCTGGCGCGGATCCATCCGGTAGATGTGGTCGGCGCCGAACACGCACACGATGTCGGGCTTCTCGTCGTGGACGAGGTTCAGGTTCTGGTAGATCGCATCGGCGCTTCCCGAGAACCAGAACGGGCCGCGGCGCATTTGCGCCGGTACCGGCGTGACATAGCTGCCGAGCAGGTTCGAGAACCGCCAGGTGCGCGTGATGTGCAGGTCGAGGCTGTGGCTCTTGTACTGCGTGAGCACGACGATCTTCGTGTAGTGGGCGTTCCCGAAGTTCGACAACACGAAGTCGATCAGGCGGTAACTCCCCCCGAAGGGAACCGCCGGCTTGGCCCGGTCGGCCGTGAGCGGAAGGAGTCGTTTCCCCTCTCCACCGGCAAGGACGATGACGAGGATTCGAGGGTCAGGCACTGCTCGAATCCTAGCGACTTCAGGCGCCGCTCCGACCCATTCCGGCGACCTCGCGGTACAGATCCGCGTAGATCTCGGCCGGACCGTCCCACGACCAGTCGCGCGCCATCCCGCGTCGCTGCACGGAGGCGTACCGGCGCTTGTTCGCGGCCAGCCGCACGCCCCGGTGCAGGCCGTCGAGCACCGCCAGGGCGTCGGGCCGCGGGATCACGATCCCGGTGCCCGACCGCGGGCTCGCATCGACGTCGATCACGGTGTCGTGCAGGCCGCCGACATCGGTCACGATCGGCACGGTGCCGTACTGCATCGCCTGCATCTGCGTGAGGCCGCACGGCTCGAATCGGCTCGGCACGACGGTGAGGTGTCCGGCGGCGAAGAGCCGATGCGCGAGCGACGCGTCGTACCCGATCACCGCCGCGATCCGGCCGGGTGCGGCGGCCGCTGCGTCGTACACCGCACGCTCGAGCCATGGCGCACCCGAGCCGAGGACCGCCAGTCGCGCCGGCATCGAGCCCAGATACGGCAGCGCGGACGTGAGCAGGTCGATGCCCTTCTGGTCGTCGAAACGGCTCACGATCGTGATGAGCGGGCCGGGCCCGCGGTCGATTCCCAGCTCGTCGCAGAGCGCGTCGTGCACCGCCGACTTGCCGTCGAGGTCGCGCGACGAGAAGCGCGCCACGAGCGTCGGATCGAGCGACGGGTCCCACTCGGCGGTATCGATCCCGTTGAGGATGCCGCGCAACGACGGCCCGCGGTCGCGCAGGAGCGGCGCCAGGCCCATCCCCAGGTCGTCGCGGCGGATCTCATCCGCGTAGGTCGGGCTCACCGCGACCACCCGATCGGCCAGGCGGATGCCGCCCGCGAGCGCATTCACCGCACCGTTCCACGCGTACGCGTGCGCGGCACCGCCAAGGTTCGCGAGCCACCCGCTGTCGGCCCAGCCCTGATGCGCCAGGTTGTGGATCGTCAGCACCGTGGGCATCGCTGACGGCAGCCGGCCGAGCGCCCCCGCCGTGTGCCAGTCGTTGAGGTGCACCACGTCGACGCCGAGGCGCCGCGCGAGCTCGGCCACGACCGCCGAGAACCCGAAGAAGCGATGATCGTTGTCGCCCCAGCCTCGGGCATGGTCGGGATCGACGTACGGGTGCGGCCGTTCGATGCCGCCGAAACGAACCAGGTGCATCGGCCCGACCTCGGCGTGGGTTCCCGTTCGGACCGTGATGGCGCCGATCCACGGGTCGAGGTGGATCGTCTCGCAACGCTCGTCCTGCAGCGGGTAGCCGCCGTAGTCGGGCACCACGAGCTCGACGCGGTGGCCGGCGCGGCGAAGCGCTGCGGTCAGTCCGGCCGTCGCGGCGCCCAGCCCACCCGTGGAGACGACCGGTACGACCTCTGCGGATGCGAACAGCACATGCACGCCGTGGACCGTATCGGACTCCGCCGATGCGTCCCTGCGTCGGCCTTCGATGCTCAGGCGAGCGCCCGCACCGCGGCGGCCGCCGCGCCGACGGCCGCCGCGACCGGGGGCGAACGATCGGCGCCGATCTCGAAGCGATCGCCCACGACGCCGACGATCCACAGCGACTCCGGGAGCCGACCGAGCGCCCGCCCGAGGGCCACTGCGTCGCCGAGGCCCGCCGCGTGGCTGCTGGCCGCACGCCCATGCGTCGGCACCGGGCCAGCGAGCGCGTCGACCACCACGACGGTGCCCGCCGCGGCATCGGCTCGCATCGCGTCGACCAGGACGACACGCTCGGCCTCGCGCCACAGGTCCAGCAATCGCGTCGGCTCGCCGTCGGCGACCGCCAGGTCGGCGACCGCGCCGAACCCGTCGGACTCCAGGCGTTGCACCACGTCGGGGCCGACGCCGTCGTCGCCCCGGAACGTGTTTCCCACACCGATGACGAGCGGGCGCGTCGACCGCTCGCCGCTCATGTGCGATCGACGGTCAGGTCGAGGAAATGGGTGGCGCAGCTGATGCAGGGGTCGTAGTTGCGGATGAGCTGCTCACTTCGATGGCGCAGCTCGTCGTCGGAGAGATCGAGGTTCGCCTCCACGAAGTGAAACAGGTCGTGCTCGATCGCCGGCTGGTTCTGGCTCGTCGGCGGCACGATCGTCGCGTCGAGGATCGTGCCGGCATCATCGATCTCGTAGCGGTGCCACAGCGTGCCGCGGGGTGCTTCGGTCCAGCCGGTACCGACCCCGGCACGCGGCTCGACCGCCACGTTGGGGGCGTCGGGCCGTTCGTAACCCTCGATGATCCTCAGCGCCTCCGAACATGACTGCACCACCTCGACCGCTCGCACGACGATCGACCGGAACGAGTTGCGCTCCCCCGGCTCCAGGCCCGCCGCCGCCGCGGCGTGGCGCGCCTCGTCGCCGAGCTGCGCGTGGTTCAGCGCGAACCGGGCGAGCGGCCCCACCAGGAACTCGCCGCGTTCGAGCAGGTGCGCGTGCAGGGCGGTCGAGTGCTCGACGTGCGATTCGACGATGTGGTCGGAGAACTCGGCCGAGGCGATGTCCAGGCCGCCGGTGGAGCGCAGCCTGCCGCCCATCACCGCGTAGTCGCTCGGATCGCTCAAGGCGACGAGCTCCATCGAGTGGCCCGCCTCGGGGAATTCGAAGCCCGCGACCCACTCGACCATCGCGAGCGCGGTATCGAGCGCCCGTCGCAGCGGATCGACCAGCGGCTCGAGTTCGGCGCGGGTGGGCACGCGATAGAACCCACCGACGCGAACGTTGACCGGGTGGATGGCGCGGCCGCCCAGCAGTTCGAGCACGTCGTTGCCCACCTTCTTGAGCGCCAGGCCGGCCTCGACCCGCTCGCGATGATCGCCGGCCATCTCGATCGCGTTCTCGTAGCCGAGGAAGTCCGGGGCGTGGAGCAGCACGATGTGCAGCACGTGGCTCTCGATCCACTCCCCGCAGTAGAGCAACCGACGCAGATCCCGCAGCGGCCCGTCGACGACGACGCCGCACGCATCCTCGATCGCCGAGCAGGCCGACATCTGATACGCGACGGGGCAGATTCCGCAGATGCGCGCCGTGATGTCGGCCGGCTCGGTGTAGCGACGCCCCCGCAGAAACGCCTCGAAGAACCTCGGCGGCTCGTAGATGCGCAGCTGCACGTCGTGGAGCCGACCGTCGCGGACCTCCACGTGCATCGCCCCCTCGCCCTCCACTCTGGCAAGCGCATCGACCTTCAGGGTGCGGGTGGCCGGCGGGCGGTGCGTCATCGTTCCCCCTCGGGGTCTCGCAGTTCGGGGGCCCACGCGTTGAACGTGTGGAGCGCAAGGGCCACGTCGCCGTCCTCGACGCCACGTCGGCGAAGCTCGACGCCCATCGCCGCGACGTTGGCGTCCTCGGCCGGACCGAAGCACCCGTAACAACCACGGTGATATGTCGGACACAGGGCGCCGCACCCTGCGTGCGTCATCGGTCCGAGGCACGCGATGTCTCCGGCGACCGCAACGCAGACGGTTCCGGCATGCTTGCACTCGATGCACACGCTGTGTCCGCGCACCGGCGGCGGATCGCCGTTCGCGAACGCGGCGATCACGGCGAGGAGCTGCCGTTTGTCGACCGGACAACCGCGCAGCTCGAAGTCGACCGGAACGTGGTCCGAGATGCCCGTCGACGTCGCGAGCGTGGAGATGAACTGGGGCTGTGCGTAGACGATGCCGAGGAACTCCTCGACGTCGGCGAAGTTGCGCAGCGCCTGGATCCCCCCGCTGCTCGCGCAGGCCCCGATGGTGACGAGGCGCCGCGATCGGCGGCGCACCATCCGGATGCGTTCCACGTCGTTCGGGGTCGACACCGAACCCTCGACCAGCGACAGATCGAACAGGGACGAGCCGCGCTCGCCGCCGTCGTCTCCACCGTCGGCCCCCGCCTCGAGGAAGTAGGCGAGCTCGACCCGATCAGCGACGGCGAGCAGCGCGTCCTCGCAGTCGAGCAGGGTCAGCTGACAGCCGTCGCACGACGAGAACTTCCACACGGCCACGCGCGGGCGATGCCTGCTCACAGCTCGCGCACCGCCATCAGCGGCCCCAGGATCGACGCGGGCATCACGGCACCGTCGCGGCAAAGGAGCTGCCCGCCGAGTTGGCAGTGGCCGCAGTGCCCGATCGCGCACTTCATGTTGCGCTCGCCCGACACCAGGATCGACTCGGCCCCAACGCCACGCTGCCCCAACGCGTGCACCGAGGCCCGCATCATCACCTCGGGCCCACACACGAACGCGGTCGTGCGACGCGGGTCGACATCCACCAGATCGAGCAGGCGCGTCACGAGACCGACACGGCCGTGCCACCGCGGCCCTGTCGTGGGAACCGCGGCGTCGACGGTCACCTCGACGGTCAGGCCGCGTTCGGACCACTCGGCGATCTCGGCGCCGAAGCACACCTCCGCCGGGGTCCGCGCCCCGATCAACACGCTGGTTCGCCCACGCGCCGCATCGTCATCGACCAGCGCTCGAACGAGCGGGCGCAGCGGGGCCAAGCCGATACCACCGGCCACCACCACCACGTCGCGATCGTCGGTGACCCCGAGGTCCCACCCGGTCCCGAACGGGCCGCGCACCCCGAGTGGATCGCCGACCCTCAACTCGAACACGGCCTCCGAGGCTGGCCCGACCGACCGAACGGTGTGCTCGATCGAGGGCTCGACGGCGCTGTAGGAGACGGGTATCTCGTGCGCTCCCCATGCCGAGAGCATCGCGAACTGACCCGGTCGAGGCGGGTCGATCGCCTGCGACGGATCGTCGGGGACGATCACGATCGTCACGGTGTCGGCGGTCTCGGCGCGCCGCTCGTGCACCCGCCATCGCCGCGGCGCCATCGGCGCACCGTGCGAGGACGCGGCGTTCACAGTCGCGTTCACAGCCGCTCAGCCTCCCCAGCACGTCGAGCTCCTCGGTCACGTCGATGCCGGCCGGGCACCAAGTGATGCAGCGCCCGCAACCCACGCAGCCCGATTCGTCGAACTGCTCCCACCAGAACGCGAACTTGTGGGTGAGCCACTGGCGGTACCGAGATCTCGTCGAGGCACGGACGGCACCGCCGTGCAGGTACGAGTGGTCGATCGTGAAGCACGAATCCCACGTCCGCGAGCGCGTGACGACATCACCACCGAGGTCGACCTCGTCGACCGTCGTCGAGCAGAAGCAGGTCGGGCAGACCATGGTGCAGTTCGCGCAGCTCAGGCAGCGGCGCGCAACGTCCTCCCAACGAGGATCCTCCGGCACCAGGTGGACGCGCCGTGCGCTAGCGCCGTCGACGTGGCGCACGATGGCATCGCAGGCAGCGCGCTCGGCGCGAGCCGCCGCCTCGAGATCGATCGGTTCGGCGGGCCGCGACGCCACCGCCCCGAGCGCCCGGTCGCCCAGCGTCGAGTGCGACCACAGGACGAAGCGATGGTCGCCTCCGGGATCGAGTTCGGCGACGCGGAGATCGACCACCTCGCGTCGGTCCGGCGGCAACGACGGGCCGGTGCCCATCGTCGAGCAGAAGCACGTCGACGCCGGGCTCGCGCAGTCCACCGAAACGACGGCGCGACCCGCACCGCGGGCGGCCTGCACCGGGTCGGGGTACGCCCCGTCGAGCATCACCCGGTCGTGCACGGCCATGGCGGCGACCTCGCAGGGCCGCAGCCCGAACAGCGCCACCGGCGCTTCGCGTTCGTGATCGGCGACGACAGCGTCGAACGTTCCCCGTCCGGCATCGTCGGTCCCGCGGCGAATCGTCACCAACGTGACCGTCGGCGGCGACAACTCCCGCCGCGCACCCTGCGGACCGACCGCCCAACCGAACCGGGCGTCGTCGTCGCGGCGGCGCAACCGGTACCGCCCCGGCGCCTGCTCGTCGCCCCAGCCGATCGGTAGGTCGGATCCGCCCCGGAGCTCGTCGAACACGATCGCACCGTCCCGCGCCGTCGGGCCCATCACGCGGTACCCGTCGTCGCGCAACCACCGGATCAGCGCATCCAACTCACCGGCGGCGATGACCACCGGGGCACGTGCGGGCGGGGGATGCGCCGTCACCGGGCCGATTCCGCGTCGGCGATCTGCCGCTTCACCGAGATGAAGCTGTCGGGCGTGACCGACACCGAGTCGATGCCTTCATCCGCCAAGAATCGGGCGTAGGCCGGTTCGTTCGACGGCGCCTGGCCGCAGAACCCGACCTTGCGACCGTGTTCGTGCGCGATCGGGATGAGCCGCGAGATCAGGCCGAGCACCGCCGGGTCCGAGGCGTCGCCGAGCCCGGACAGGATCTCGGAGTCGCGGTCGATTCCGAGCGTCAGCTGGGTCAGGTCGTTCGACCCGATCGAGAACCCGTCGAAGCGTTGGGCGAACTCGTCGGCCCGGAGGATGTTCGACGGAATCTCGGCCATCACGTACACCTCCAGCCCGTTCTCGCCGCGCACGAGCCCCTCCTCGGCCATGACTTCGAGCACCCGATCCGCTTCGGCGGGCGTGCGGCAGAACGGCACCATCACCACGACGTTGGTGAACCCGCGGCGGTCGCGGACCTCCTTGATCGCCCGGCACTCCAAGGCGAACCCGTCGCGGTAGCCCGGGTGGTAGTACCGGCTCGCTCCGCGCCAGCCGATCATCGGGTTCTCCTCGTCGGGCTCGAAGGGCTCGCCGCCCAACAGCTTGGCGTACTCGTTGGTCTTGAAGTCGGACAGTCGCAGGATCGTCGGATGCGGCCAGAACGGGGTGGCGAGCATCGCGATCCCGTCGGCAAGCGTGTCGACGAAATACTCCTCGGGCCGATCCCACCCGTCGGTCAGCTCGGCGATGGCCGCGCGGGTGCCGGGGTCGTCGATCCGCTCGGGGTGCGCCAGTGCCATGGGGTGGCAGCGGATGCGTTCGGAGACGATGAACTCCATGCGCGCCAGGCCGATCCCGTCTGCGGCGAGGTGGACCCACGACATCGCCGCGGCGGGGTTCGCGAGATTCAGCATCACCTTGGTGCGTGTGTCCGGGACCGATGCCTGGTCGTCGTCGACCTCGGTCAGCTCGGCCGCTCCGGCATACACGAACCCCACGTCGCCCTCGGCGCACGACACCGTGACCGTCGCGCCGTCGGTCAGCGCCGTCGTGCCCGTGCCGGTGCCCAACACCGCCGGCAAGCCGAGCTCGCGACTCACGATCGCCGCATGGGAGGTGCGGCCGCCCCGGTCGGTCACGATCGCGGACGCGCGCTGCATGACGGGAACCCAGTCGGGGTCGGTCAACTCGGCGACGAGCACGGCCCCGTCCGGGAACCGGTCGATCTCCGAGGCGTTCGAGAGCCGACACACCGGGCCGACGGCCGCGCCGTCACCGACGGCAACGCCCTGCGCGAGGACCGGGCCGTGACCGCTGATGCGCAGCTTCACCGCAGCTGCGCCCGCCCGTGCGTGCACGGTCTCTGGTCGCGCCTGCACGATGAACAGGCCGCCGTCCACGCCGTCGAGCGCCCACTCGATGTCCATCGGGCGGCCGTAGTGCGCCTCGATCGCCGCCGCCCACCGCGCCAGCTGCAGGATCTGGTCGTCGGACAGGACCAGCCGTCGACGCTCGTCGTCCGAAGTCGCGACCTCGGCGGTCGACCCGGTCCCGCCGGAGGCGTTGACGATCTTGGTGAGCTTTCGCCCACGCTCGCGGCTCACGATCGGGCGCACCGCCACGTCGCCGAGCAGCGGCTTGAAGACGCGAAAGCGATCCGGGTCGATCTCGCCCTTCACCACGCCCTCGCCGAGCCCCCACGCGCCGTCGATGACCACCAGATCGGGGAATCCGGTTTCGGTGTCGATGCTGAACATCACGCCGGCGGCGCCCGCGTCGGAACGCACCATCCGCTGTATGCCGACCGACAGCGCGACGCTCAGGTGGTCGAAGCCCTGGGCGTCGCGATAGGCGATCGCCCGATCCGTGAACATCGACGCGACGCATTCCCGGTACGCCGCCGCCACGGCGTCGGCGCCCGTCACGTTCAGATAGCTCTCGTGTTGCCCAGCGAAGCTCGCGTCGGGGAGATCTTCGGCGGTGGCGCTCGAGCGGACGGCGACGGGCAGTTCAGCGGTGTGCCCGGCCGCACACATCCGGGAGTACGCATCGCGGATCGCTGCATCGAGGTCGTCGGGCAACTCCGCGTGGGCCAGGGCCGAACGCACCCGGCGGCCCGCATCGCGAAGGGGAATCTGCCCGGCGTGGTACTCCTCGATCGCACTCGCGATCACCGGGCGCACGTCGTTGTGCGCGACGAGCCGCCAATAGGCCGCCGCCGTGACCGCGTAGCCGTCGGGTACGTCGATGCGCTGCGAACGCAACGCCGCGATCATCTCGCCCAGCGACGCGTTCTTACCCCCGACGAGCGGCACGTCGGCGATGCGGAGCTCCTCGAAGGGAATGACGAGTCGATCATCGTTGGTCATTGGGCTGCTCCTTGTCGGGCGATTTGGCAAGAGTCCGGGTGACGAGCGCGGCGCGCCGTATGGCCTTCAGGCGGAACGACTTGTCGAGGGCGTCGACCGCGAGGACGGCGGGGATGGCGGCGACGGCGACGGCAAGTCCTGCCGCCGATGGCGGCCGATGGCCGAGCAGGCGAGCGAGCGGCCCGATGTACAGGAACCCCGCCAGCGCACCGATCTCGGTCGCGACCGCGACGACGAGCATGCGGTTCCGGAACCACCCGAGTTGCCCGGGCCGCAGCACGGTGGAGCGACACGCGAACGCATTCGCGCCCTGCCCCAGGACGACCGCCGTGAACGCTGCACCGGAGGCCGTGGTGAGCGCTGCGCCCGTCGGAAACGCCTGACCGGGGCGCCAGTGCGCTCCCCACAACGAGGCCAGAAACGCGAGGATCGCCATGATGGCCTCCGTCGGCCCGAGCACGCCGAACGCACGCCGGATGACCGTTCGATCGAAAAGGTGGCGCCGCAGGCTGTCGGTGCCCCGCGGAGCATGCCGCCGCTGCGCGTGCGCCGGTTCCGCTCCGAGCGCGAGCGCCGGCAGCAGGTCGGTACCGATGTCGAGCGCCAGCACCTGCAACACGCCGAGGGCGAGCGGGAATCGGCCACCGGTGATCGCCCACAGCACGAATGGCGTGAGCTCCGCGACGTTGTCGCTCAGGTGGTACGTGAGGAAGCGACGAATGTCGGCGAAGGTGGCGCGACCCTGGTCGATCGCGGCGACGATGGTCGAGAACTCGTCGTCGAGCAGCACGAGATCGGCGGCCTCGCGCGCCACGTCGGTGCCGCCTCGACCCATCGCCACGCCGATGTCGGCCGCGTGCAACGCCGGCCCGTCGTTGACGCCGTCCCCGGTCATCGCCACGACGTGGCCGCGGGCCTGCAGCGAGGTGGCGACGCGGAGCTTGTCCTCGGGCGTGATGCGACTGATGACGGTGCCGTCGTGATCGATCAGCCGGCCGAGCACCTCGTCGTCGGTCGGAAGGGCCTGCCCGTCAACGACGGGATCCCATTTGCGGTGCAGCCCGACGCGGGCGCCGATCGCCGCTGCGGTCAGCGGGTGGTCGCCGGTCAGCATCACGAGGCTGATGCCGGCGTCGCGGCATCGATCGATCGCGTCGGCGACGCCGGCGCGCGGCGGGTCCTCGAAACCGAGCAGGCCGATCAGGTCGAGCCCGTGTTCGATCGCGTCCGGTTCGCCCGGATCGTCGAGGTCGAGCGGGCGTCGAGCGACGGCGAGCACTCGGAGCCCGCGCCGCGCCATCGAATCGACCGCGGCGGGAGCGCCGAGCGTTCCGGTCGCGCATCGCCTCAGCACCGCCTCCGGCGCGCCCTTCACGGCCAGCACGCCCGTGTGCGGATCGGCGGGATCGACGACCAGCGCGCTCGAACGGCGGCGGTGCGCGTCGAACGGGTGCAGCAGTCGCACCGTCTCGGGGCGCTCGCCCTCAGCCGTGCGTGTCCGCCGCGCCAACACGTCGATCGCCGCCTCCATCGGGTCGCCGATCACCACCCAGCGGCCGTCCACCTGCTCCACCCGCGCCGTCGACGCCCACCGCGCCGTGCGGGCGACGGTCGACACGGCGTCCGCCTCGTCGCCGTGAAGATCGAGCGGTTCGTCGGCGTCGTAGCCGCGCCCGTCCACCGCGACGCTGCCGCCGCCGGGGCGCCAGAGCTCGGTGATGCTCATCTCGTTGCGCGTGAGCGTTCCCGTCTTGTCGGTGCAGATGACGGTGGTCGACCCGAGCGTCTCCACCGATTCGAGGCGTCGAACCAGGCCGTGGCGCGCCGCCATCCGCTGCGCCCCCATCGCGAGCGAGAGCGTGACCGTCGGCAGGAGTCCCTCCGGCACGAGCGCCACGGTGACCCCGATGGCGAAGAGGAACCCGTCGGTCGCCGGGGTGCCGACCAGCAGCGAGACCGCGAAGAACACCACGCCGACGCCGATCGCGATCACGGCGATGATCCTGACCACTCGATCCAGCTCGATCGCAAGGGGCGTCTTGCGTCGTGGGCCGCCCTGGGTCAGCCGGGCGATAGCCGCCAGCCGGGTGCCCGCACCGGTCGCGACGACCTGCGCCGCCGCCCGGCCCTGCGTGACGAAGGTTCCCGCCGCAACCCGATCCCCGGCGGCGGCCGACTCCGGCACGCTCTCGCCGGTCAACAACGACGAGTCGACCTCGAACGCCTGCGCATCGAGCAGCTCCAGGTCCGCCGACACGCGGACGCCGTCGCTCAACAGGACGACGTCGCCCACCACGAGCTCGGCCGCATCGATCTCGACCTCGCGGCCGTCCCGCATCACGGTCGCGCGTTGCGGCAACAGATCGCGCAGCCGCTCCGCGGCGCGCTCGGCACGGCTCTGCTGGAGGTACGCGAAGAGGCCGTTCACGACGATCACCACGAAGATCGCGATCCCGAGCTGCAGCAGTCCGCCGACGATCGCGAGCGCTCCCGCCACCCAGAGCAACAGTGCGAAGAAGTGGGTGAGCTGGCCGACGACCTGCGCCAGGGCACCCGGCCGTCGCGGTTGGGGGAGCCGATTCGGTCCGTCGATCGCGCGGCGCTCGGCAACCTCGACGGCCGTCAGCCCGGTCGGGTGGGCAGACCCGTCGGTCATCCGGACCGCAGAACGAGGTACTCGACGGCGTCGTCGAGCGTGCGTAGCTTGGGCGCATCGGTTTCGGGGAGCTCCAGGCCCGTCCGCTCGTGGAGCAGTTCGAGCATCGACAGCAGGTCCATCGAGTCGAGGTCGAGCTCGTCCGACAGCAGTTCCGCGGGGTCGATCTCGTCGAGATCCGTGCCGGGCGCAATGCGTCCGAGCACCTCGCCGAGGAGTTGCCTCGCTTCGTCGTTCGTCATCGCCGGTTTCCTTCCTTCGGGGTGGATTCGAGGCTCACAACAGCCGCTCGGGAGATCGAAGGAGGGCTGCGACGCGGGCGAGGAAGCGTCCGCCGATCCGTCCGTCGGTGGCCCGGTGGTCGGCGGCGAGCGTGACGGTCAGCGTGGGGTGCGCGACGATCCGACCCTGCGCCACCACCGGGCGCTCGACCAGCCCACCGAACCCCACGATCGCGACCTGCGGCGGATGGATGACGCCGAAGATCGCCTCCACCCCGTCCTCGCCGAGGTTGGTCACCGTGATCGTGGCCCCCGACAGCTCCGAGGATCGGAGCGCACCGCGCCGCGCCCGTTCCACGACATCGCCGAGCGAGCGCATCGTCTCGTCGGCGTCGAGGCGATCGGCGTCGCGGATCACCGGCGCGAGCAACCCGCCGCCACGCAGTGCCACGATCGTCGCAACGTGGACGCCGTCGCCCGGCACGAACGTTCCGTCGACCCAACTGCCGTTCATCTCGTCGACCTTGCGTGCGGCGAGCGCGACGGCGCGGAGCTCCAGCGCCGCCAGCAACACGCGATCGCGCGGGGATCGGCCGTCGTTGTGGGCCGCGAGCGCCTCGACGGTCGCCGCCATGTCGACGGTGTGGCTGAGGTAGTAGTGCGGGATCTCGCGGTTCGAGCGCTCCATCGTGCGGGCGATGGCGGTCCGCATCGGGTCGACGGTGCGCTTCGCCGCAGCGGGCGCGGCGCCCGGCACGTCGCGCGCCACGACCGCGCCCGACGGGCCGGTGCCGGACAGGGTCGACACGTCGATGCTCCCCTCCATCGCCAGGCGGCGAGCGTAGGGCGAGACCCGCCGACGAGTCGGCCGAGCGGCGGGCACCGCGGCGGCGATGTCGTCGCGATGAATCGTCCCGTCCGGGGCCGGCCGCACTCGGCCGAGATCGATCCCGAGCCGGCGAGCGTCGCGCCGCACGAGCGGCGACAGCACGCGACCGGCGTGTCGGCGCGCCGGGCTCGCTGCCGGCACAGGCCGCGGAACGGGCCGCGCCTCGCTCTGCGACCCAGGTGTGGGCTCGGGACCGCGACTCGTCGTCGCCGTCGACCCCGAATCGATGCGCGCCAGCGGCGTGCCGACCTCGACGGTGGTTCCGGGTTCGACGAGCAGCTCCGCGACCTGCCCGGTCTCGAAGACCTCCACCTCGATGTCGGACTTCTCCGTCTGCACGACGGCCACGATGTCGCCGCGGGTCACCCGATCGCCCACAGCGACGAGCCACGACACGAGCGTGCCCTCGTCCATGTCGGCACCGAGCGACGGCATGCGGAACTCGCCCATCAGCCGATCACCCCAGCGTCGCCCGGACGGCCTCGGCCACGCGCTCGGCGCTCGGGAGCGCCGCGGCCTCCAGATGCGGGGCGTAGGGAATGGGCACCTCGGCCGTTGCGACCCGACCGACGGGTGCGTCGAGGTCCCAGAACACCTCCTCGGAGATCTGCGCGGCCACCTCGGCTCCGATCCCGCCGGTGCGCCAGCCCTCCTCGACGACCACCGCACGGTGGGTCCGTGCGACCGAATCGAGGAACGTCGTCGAGTCGAGCGGGCGCAGCGTTCGAAGGTCGACGATCTCGACCGACACGCCCTCGGCCGCCAGTCGGTCGGCGGCCTCGAGCGAGCGGTACAAGCCCGAACCGTAGGTCACGATGGTCACGTCGTCGCCGCGCGCCGGATCGCCGCCCGGTCGATATCGACCGGCTCGAGCTCGTCGGGCAGGTCGTCGGTCACGCCGAACAGCGCGGCGTGCTCGAAGATCAACACCGGGTCCGGGTCGGCGAGCGCCGTCCACAACATGCCGCGGGCATCCGCCACCGTCGCCGGGGCGACCACGCGAATGCCGGGGATGTGCGCGTACCACCCTTCCAGGCTGTGGCTGTGCTGCGCGGCCAGCTGGCGCCCGGCGCCGGTCGTCATCCGGATGACCAACGGCACGGCGAACTGCCCACCGGACATGTGCAGGTACGTCGCCGCGTTGTTCAGGATCTGGTCGAGCGCCAGCAGCGAGAAGTTGACCGTCATGATCTCGACGATCGGCCGGACGCCACCCATCGCCGCGCCGATGCCGGCCCCCACGAACGCCGACTCCGACAGCGGCGTGTCGCGCACTCGATCCTCACCGAACTCCTCCATGAGCCCGAGCGAGACGGCGAAACAGCCGCCGTACGCGCCGACGTCTTCGCCCATCAGGAAGCACCGCTCGTCGTTGGCGAGCGCGTGTCGCAACGCGTCGCGCAGCGCACCTCGATAGTCCAGCTTCACGGTCTGCCTCCCATCGGTCTGCCCCCCGTGACCACCGTGGAGTCGTCGGAGTAGACCCAGCGGTGCAACTCCTCGACGGGCTCCACCTCGGACGCCTCGGCGAAGGCGATCGCGTCGTCGAGCTCGTCGCCGACCGCCGCGTCGAGCTCGTCGAACGCGCCCGCAGCGAGTGTCCCGTCGCCCTCCAGTTGTCGGCGCCAGGTCGCGATCGGGTCCCGCTCCTTCCACTGCGTGACCTCCGAGGAGTCGCGATACCGCTCGGGGTCGTACATGGAATGCGCGCGGAACCGGTAGGTGCGGAGCTCCAGGAAGACGGGGCCGCCACCGCTGCGCAGCGAGACGAGCGCTCGACGGGTGGCGTCCCACACGGCGGCCACGTCCATCCCGTCGACCGACCAGGCGGTCATGCCGTACGAGGCGGCCTTCGCCACGAGATCGACGTCGGCCTCCGACCGTGCCAGCGCGGTCCCCATCGCATACAGGTTGTTCTCGCAGGCGAACAGCATCGGGAGGTTCCACAGCGACGCGAGGTTCATCGTCTCGTGCCACTCGCCCTCGGCGACCGCACCCTCTCCGAAGCAGCACACGGCGACGGCGTCGGAGCCGTGGCGCTGCTCGGCGAACGCCAACCCCTGCGGCCACGGGAAGCCCGCCGCCCACGATCGCGTTCCCTCCAGAACCGCGCCGACGCGTCGAAGAGGTGCATCGAGCCGCGCCCGCGGCTGCAACCGGTCTCCTGCCGAACATCTCGGCCATCACCGAACGCATCGTCATGCCCTTTGCGAGGGCGTGACCGTGGTCGCGGTAGGTCGCCACCACGGCGTCGGTCGGGCGCAGGTGGGCGCCGATCCCCGTGGCGACCGCCTCCTCGCCCACGTAGAGGTGGAGGAAGCCTCGGATCTTCGCGGACGAGTAGAGCTCGACGCACCGCTCCTCGAAACGGCGGATCCGCAGCATCG
>JADJBW010000015.1 GCA_016703525.1 Actinomycetota bacterium
TCGCGAGGATCGTGCCGCTGGCGAACCGGCCGGCGCGCGTTGGCAACGGCGGTGAGGTGGCGGGACACCGCAGCTGATGGACCCGTGGCGGTCTGACCATTCGACGAGCAACCCGGCCGAGAGAAGGAGCGCCAGCGATGGGACAGCCCTTCCCGATCGGTACCAGACCATCCCTCCAGCCGCGATGAGGGGCGTGGCCATCGTGGCCGGCGCCGACTGTCGCTCGCGGTGCCAGACGCGCGCCGCGTTGCCGCAGAGCGCCTGCGCCGCCAACGGAGCCGCGATCCCGACCACCACGATGGGCAAGCGGCCGATTACGCGGCCAGGCGACGGCAGCGACCACGGCGGCAGCGATGCGAGTGCCGCTCGGACTCGCGGCCGCGAGGTCGTGACCGCGCCGATCAGTAGGGAGGCTTGTGCGACGAGGGCAAGGGCGCCTTGGGTCGCGCGTTGGCCCCCTGCGGCGCGACTCGCCACGCTGGGCCGCCGGCGGCCAGGGGAGGTGGCTGCAGGCGCTGGGAGAAGCCGGTTCGGTCCCCGCCCGGTGGTGCCGACCGACCAGGGGTCGACGGGGGTGCGCTCGTGGAGGTGTGAGGTCGCCATCGATCGATCGCCTTTTAGAAGAGCGTGTAGATCGCTGTTGGCACAGCGGCGTGAGCGGCAGCAGCAGCGGCGGTCGCAGCCGTCAGCGCCATGGCGATCACTGGAAGCCACCACTGCCCGGTACGGACTCCGTAGCGCCAGATGTCTCGCAGCGCTCGTACGGCGAATCGGGCGCGCAGGATCATCGTGCTTCCTCTGGCTCGGTTGCACGGATCACGCAGCCCTCGAGCACCAGGAGGTCGAGGTTCGCGGCCCGAAAGCATCGGGAGCGTCCGGCGGGCGTGCTACGATCGGCTCACCCGCGATTGAACGACGTGTTGAGCGACGGGCACTCCGGTCTGGTTGCCGAAGGCACGATGAGTCGGTGGAAGTCGGGTCGGGTTTCGGCGTCGACGGTCTGCACCGGGGCGCTCCCGTCGACGTGGGTACACGCCGGGATGCCTGAGCGCACGTCGCGGAGCTGTGCTGCGAGGCCTCTGTGGGCGTCGCCCGCAACGTGGGCGTCGTCGCGTGGGCGCCACCCGGAAACCGGAGCGGTGAAGACCATGTACGGCGACGTGGCGCCGTCGAGGTCGAACCAGCGGTCGGCGGCCTCGGCGAGAACCGCTGGGGCGAACGGGCGGAACGACTGCGGCCCTTGGTCCGGCGATTGAGGCGGTCGATCACGGCGCTGTCGCGGAGTCCGCCAGAATCGATCGGTTTCCCAGCGCCCGCGGCCCGAACTCCATGCGGCCGCGGAACCACCCGACGATCGATCCGGCGGCGAGTGCGCGACGACCACCTCGACGAGCGCTCCGACGTCATCGAATCGCTCGTGCTCGATCTCGGAGTCCTCGAGCCACGCCGCGATCTCGTCGTTGGTGTACGCCGGGCCGAGAGCCGCCGAGGCCATGCGATCGCCTTGGCGTGGCTCCCGCGGGCGGTCGTCGATCTGGTGCCAACTCCAGAAGGCGGCACCGATGGCCGAGCCGTCGTCACCTGCCGCTGGCTGTACCCAGACCTCGTCGAAGGGGCCGTCCCGCCGCAGTCGGGTATTCGCGACACAGTTGAGGGCGACCCCGCCGGCGAGGCAGACAGCGCGCTCTCCCGTCAGTCTCTGAGCGAAGCGAGCGCTGCGAAGGATTGCCTCCTCGATCACCTCCTGAGCCGACCGGGCGATGTCGGCGTGGAGTTCTGTCAACTCTCCGTCGTCCGGTGGAGCGGGGGAAACCGAGCAACTCTACGCCGTGGATGTGCCATTCGGCGTCCACTTCGATAGTCGAACCAGCGTTGGTCAAGGGTGACGGCGCCATCGTCATCGATGCGAATCACGCGGTCGCGCAGCGTCGCTGAACCGGGCGATCCGTACGGGGTGAGCCCCATCAGCTTGTATTCGTCGTCGTTCACGGCGAACCCGCACACCGATGTGATCGTGGAATAGAACAGGCCGAGTGAGTGCGGAATCGCTGTTTCTCTCTTGATCTCGATGCGGTTGCCGGCACCCCATCCGACGGTACTGGTCGCCCATTCGCCGACCCCGTCGAATGTCAGGATGGCGGCGCGCTCGAACGGTGACGCATATACGCGGCCGCACTGTGGCTCTGATGGTGTTCGGAATACCGAATCTCGGCGCACCGGATTCCGTGCGTCTCGAACATCTGTGCTATTCGATAGCCGATCCACAGTTTGGATCGTGTCCACTGCGGGATGGCCTCGCGGAGCGCGGTGAATCCGCGTGGCCCGGTCCTCGCGCCGGTCGTGACGATTCGTTCCCAAACGGACTACGGTTTCTCGTGGAAGACCGCTACCACTCGGTCGTCGGCCGTCACGGCGGCCTCATCAAGGCACCACATCGCCGCATGCCGTGGCAGCGACGGGTCGTGTTTGCGACGCGTGAACCGCTCCTCGGCGGCGGCTGCGACGAGTTCGCCATCGATGAGCACGGCAGCGGCTGCGTCGTGGAAATCGGCGGAGATACCGATGACGACGTCCCTCCCGCCGGTCATGCGGGGATCATACTGGCCGAAACGTTCAGAGCCGCTCACGGCCCTGGGGTCTCGACCACAGTCACCTCCATGGCCTCGCCGAGGGATGCGTGGGTTGGTCGGCGCGATACTCGTCTGGCCATCGTCCGGTGAGGTAGCGATCGCTCGCGAGGAGCGTGACGGCATCGGCGCCGACCGGAACGGCGCACATGACGAGATAGCGCCCCGGGTCGCTCAAGCGATCGTCGCCGAAGCCGGGGTCACTGGACGTGCGCGGCGCGGCCGCGAGTACCACCTCCGGGATTCCGTCACCGAGAACGGCGAGTAGTTCATCTTCGGTGAGAGCGACGAGTTCCGCAGCCGAACGGCTTTCGGACGGCGCGAGTCGAAACGCCAGGAACTCGTGGAGTTCCTGGGTCGGATTGGTGAGCTTGACTCGCGTTCCGACCGGGATCTCGGTCGGCATCCCCGGAATCTGCCCGTGGTTATCGTCACGGTGATCGGTGTCGCGCCCGGCTCGCTCGTCGTGGGCCGTTTCTCGCTTGTCGTGCTGGCGGTCGTCGCGGTCTGTTGGGCACACGATGCAGCCATCGCCAGCACGATCCCTGCGAGCGAACACTGGATCCGATGGTTGGGTCGCTGATGTCGACTCCTGTCGAGTGTTCTCGGCGCCGGTCCGACTCCCGACGATACGTTGTCCGGGTGGTACCACCCGATCGCCTGTGGCCTCGCCGGTCGGCATTGCGACTCCGTTGGCCGTCGCGTCGGGCTTGGCTCTCGGCAGGTGTCCTGGTGACCGTCTTTCGCGGACCGGGATCGACGCTCTGCGGCCTCGTTGTCCCCGGAGAAGCCTGAGCCTACGCTTGGTTCTCGACGTCGCGCTCTCGTCGTGGCCGACCCAGGCAACCACCGCATTCGTCGCATCGAGGGTTCGACCGTACGAACGGTCGCCGGGTCCGTCCGGGTATGGAGGATGCGACCGGGCTGATGCCCGGTTTCGGTTTCCGTTCGGCGTCGCGGTCGACCGAACGGGGCGGGTCGTGGTGACCGATCAAGGCAACGACCGCGTGCGTGTGATCGCTCCAGATCGCGTGGTCACAACCGTGGCCGGCGGGATGTACGGCGACGTCGACGGGCCGGGCGCCGGTGCCGGCTTCCGCCAGCCGTATGGCATCGAGGTGGATGCTGATGGCGTGATATACGTCGCGGACACGTTCAACCATCGCATCCGCTCGATTGCTCTCGACGGCACGGTGGCGACGATTGCGGGGTCGACCCGCGGGTTCGCCGATGGTCCTGGCGGTGTCGCTCGATTCGATGAGCCGAGCGATCTTGCAATCCTGGAAGACGGAGCGCTGGTTGTGGCGGATCGGGCCAACCACCGGTTGCGTCGCGTGGACCCGGATGGAATGGTGTCGACGATCGCGGGGCGCGACGTCGGGAACTCGGACGGACGCGGCGTGGGTGTCGGGTTCAACCGCCCGACCTCGGTGGCTGTCGGGCCGGAAGGCCAACTGTACGTGGCAGACGTAGCGAACCACAGGATCCGGCGCGCCGAACCCGACGGGAGGGTCGAGACGATCGCGGGATCAGCGCCAGGCTTCTCGGATGGCGTCGGATCCTCGGCGGCGTTCCGTTTCCCGTGTGGGGTTGATGTGCTTCCGGACGGAATCTGGTCCTTGGCGGATCGGAGAACCACCGGGTCCGCCACATCGGCCGCTCCGGGAGCGTGCGGACTGTCGCCGGGTCGGGCGAGGGTTCGCTGACGGACAGGTCGACCGGGCGGAAGTTCAGCTACCCGTGCGATCGCCGTCGACCTGTCGTTCACCCTCGGTCAGGTGGCCTCGCTGAGCGCCTCGGCGATCACGTCCTGCTGCGTGAAGGTCAGCGACGGGTAGAGAGGGAGCGACAGCAGGCGTGCATACGCCGCTTCGGTGTGGACGGACATCGAGGGAGCATCGCCGTGCCCGTCGCGGTGGTAGAGGGGTTGGTGGTGGATCAGCACGTAGTGAACTGTACGCCGAACCACGTGCATGCACCACGTTCGACTCAACGGTTCGGCGGTGGTCCACGAATAGGATGGGTGGCGGGCATGTCTGGTGCCGCTTTGGGGGTTCGCGGTGCCCACGTCACCGGGAGATCGGCGAGCAGCCCAGGCCGTATCGGTCGGCCAGCGTGTTGCGGCGGGTGATGAAGCGGCTGAGTCGCTTGATCTGCGCCCGCCGATTGCGGCGTGCACATCCGACATTCGATAGTTGAAGCCGATTCGCCGGATCTCGTATGCCCACGGATCGAGGCCGGGCCGCCGCTCCATCCCGCCGTTGCGAAACGCACGCATCGCCCGCGCAGCATCATCGGAGTTGGTGGTCGCGACACCGCCCTCGGCGCTGGTGATCGACTTGACCGGGTGGAGGGAGAACACACACACGTCCGAGCGCGCGCAGTTGCCGACGGGCCCGTCTGGCGTCGCGGCGCCGAGGGCGTGAGCGGCGTCCTCGATCACGACGGCAGGCCGCACTGCCAAACGTTGCCAGTCGACTGGCAACCCCGCGTAGTGGACGACCACGAGAGCGTCGGTCGCCGGCGACACGTCTTCGAGCGCCATGTTCAAGGTATTGGGGTCGATGTCGACGAACTCGACGTCGGCGCCGACGTACCGAGCGCAGTTGGCGCTCGCGACGAAGCTCAGCGACGACGTGGCGACCCGCGACCCGTGGCCGATCCCGCACGCTGCCGCCGCAGCTGGAAAGCAGCGGTTCCGCTGGAGAGGGCAACGGCGTGGCGCGCTTCGGTCGCTGCACAGATCTCGGACTCCGAGGACTCGACCGCAGGACCTGGCTGATCCAGCCGCTCGCAGGACGTCCGCCACGGCGGCGTTTTCCGTTCCGTCGAACTCGTGCCGACCGTATGGGATCACGCGGCGAACTTACCCGGCCGACCACGGACCCGTTTGAATGGAGCCGTGGCACTACCTGCGTTGTCGACGACTGCACATCTGTTCGTTGCGTTGGCAACGGTGGTGGCTGTTGCCGGACTGCACGCGATTGCCGCCGCCTCGTTCGACAACCGACGGTCCTCGGCCAGATCGCTGCCGGCATCGCGCTCGGGCCGAGCCTTCCCCGGCCGATCGCCCCGACGTCGCCGGATGGCTGTTGCCCCGGAGGCCGGTTGGGTCTTTTCGCTCGCTCGGCCAGATCGGCCTCGTTCTGTTCATGTTCCTCGTGGGCCACGAGATGGATACCGGCGCTTGTCGGCGCCGGTCGCCGGGCGATCGTGATCAGCCAGGTCTCGATCCTCGTGCCGTTCGGGCTCGGTGCGGCGGTCGGCCCATGGAGGCATGAGACGCTCGGCCTGGAGGGGCGTGCGTTGCCGTTCAGCCTCTTCGTCGGGGTCGCGATGGCGATCACGGCCTTCCCTGTGCTGGCGCGGATCCTTCAAGAGGTGGGGCTCGCCGGCACACCGCTCGGCTCGCTGGCGCTGACCTGTGCCGCGGTCGATGACGTGACGGCGTGGTGCGCGTTGGCGGTGATCGCCGGGGTTTCGGGTGCGTCCGGGTCGACGGGGTGGTCCGGTGCTGCGGGCATGTTGGCCGCCACGGTGGGGTTCGCTGGGGTCATGTTCCTGGTTGTGCGGCCGTTGGCCAGGCGGATGCGGCCGTCGATCGTGGTGATGGTCGTGATCGCCGTCGCCGCGGCGGCGGTCACCGAGTGGATCGGCCTTCACTCGATCTTCGGCGGGTTCCTCGCGGGTGTCGCCCTCGGTGGTCGGCCCGAGCGTCGGGAGCCGGAGCGTCGGGAGGGGGTGGCTTCGGTCGAGCCCGTGGTGACGAACGTGCTTCTGCCGGCGTTCTTTGTCGTGGTCGGGTCGTCGGTTGCGATCAGCGAACTGGATCGCCCCGAACGATGGCTCGTGTTGGCGGTGGTGTTGCTCGTCGCCGTCGTCGGCAAGCTCGGGGGTACGGCGGCTGCAGCGCTGGCGTTGGGCGAGGAGCGACGCGCTGCCTGGACGCTCGGCGTTCTGCTCAATACGCGCGGCCTGACCGAGATCGTGATGCTGTCGGTTGGGCTCGACCTCGGGATCATCGACGAGACGGTGTTCACGATCATGGTCGTTATGGCGTTGGTCACGACCTTCGCCGCAGGCCCGCTGCTCCGGCGACGCTCCGCATCGAGCGGGTCGGGTCGCTCGGGCTTTGGCCCCGTCCGTGTCCCCTGAGTAAGTTCTCATCCGTGTCGAGCGCCAGTGATTTCCTCCGCGAGTACCTCACGGTGCTCATCCTCGGCGGTGTCGGTGCAGCGTTGGTCGGCCTGTTGCTCGGTGCCAGCCACCTGCTGCGGCCGGCTCGCCGCCAGCCCGGGAAGAGCCTGACCTACGAGAGCGGCGTCGACCCCGTCGGCACGGGCTGGACCCAGAGCCAGATCCGCTACTACGTGTTCGCACTCCTGTTCGTCATGTTCGACGTCGAGGCGGTGTTCATCTTCCCGTGGGCGACTCGCCTCGAGGCCTACGGCGGCTTCGGGCTCGTCGAGATGGGCATCTTCGTGTTCATCCTGTTGCTGGGCCTCGTGTACGCGTGGCGCAAGGGAGTCCTCAAATGGGTCTAGGGCTGGTCGAGGGCGGCAAGATCCCCAAGCCGCTCGGCAAGTTGTTCAACCAGGGCCGCAAGTACTCGCTGTGGGTGTACCAGTGGGGCCTCGCGTGTTGTGCGCTCGAGATGGGCGCCGCCTTCGGCTCGCCGCGCTACGACGTGATGCGCCTCGGTGTCATCCCGCTGCCGGCGTCACCGCGTCAGGCCGACATGGTCGTGATCTCGGGAACGGTGACCGACAAGATGGCCCCGTCGATCCGCCGCCTCTACGAGCAGATGCCCGACCCGAAATACGTCATCTCCATGGGCTCGTGCGCCAACTGCGGCGGCCCGTACTGGGACTCGTACTCGGTGACCAAGGGCGTCGATCAGATCCTTCCCGTCGACGTGTACGTCCCCGGATGCCCGCCGCGGCCCGAGGCGCTGCTCGAAGGCGTCGTCCTGTTGCAGCAGCGGATCGGCGAGGAAGACATGGCGAGCCGCTGGAGGGGTGATCCCATTGTCATCCAATGACACCGACACCACGGCCGATGTCGAGCCCGTCGCACGCGACGAGGCTCGCGAGCAACTGCTCGGCACCATCCGGGGGTACCTGGGCGACGCCGTGGTGGGTTCGCACATCCTGCCGGGACGCGACCTGTGGGTCCGCGTCACCAACGAGGCGTGGGCCGAAGCGGCCGAGACCGTTCGCTACGCGATGGGCGCCCGGTACTTCGGGTTCCTCTCCGCGATCGACTGGATGCCATCGCCGTTCGGACGCTCGATGGACTCCGAGGTCGATCGCCTGGTCAAGGGCGAGAGCGAGAAGGCCCCGACCGCGCAGACCACCGGGTACGCCGGCGGCGACACGAGGTTCCAAGCGATCGCCCGTGTCGCCAATCTGCGCGACGGCTGGGGCGTCACCTTCAAGGCCGATCTCGCCGACGACGCACCGTCGATCGCGACGTGGACCACGGTGTACGCCGGGGCCGACTGGCACGAGCGCGAGGTGTACGAAATGTTCGGCGTCGAGTTCGTCGGACACCCGGCGTTGCGCAAGATCTACCTGCCGGCCGACTTCGAGGGGCATCCGCTCCGCAAGGACTTCCCGCTGCTGGCCCGCATGGTGAAGCCTTGGCCCGGCATCGTCGACACCGAACCGATGCCCGGTGGCGATGGCGCCGACGACGCGGACACGAAGGAGGCGTCGTGACCCCCGTGACCGACCGTCAGAAGCTCGCCTACATCGCGGCGAAGGCCGCCGATGCGCGCGTGAACGTCGAACTCGAGACCGAGGGCATGACCCTCAACCTGGGTCCGCAGCACCCGGCCACGCACGGCACGCTGCGCATCGTCGCCAAACTCGACGGCGAACAGGTCATCTCCGCCGACCCGATGATGGGCTACATGCACCGCGGCTACGAAAAGCTCGCCGAGGTCCGGTCCTACCCGCAGGTCAACGCACTCGTGAACCGCCTCGACTGGGTCGGGTCGTTCGCCAACGAGGTGCCCTTCATCCTCGCCTGCGAACAGTTGATGGAGATCGAGGCTCCGCCACGCGCCCAGTGGATCCGTACCGCCCTATTCGAGATGGCGCGCATCGCGAACATCATCTTGTTCCTCGGCGACATGGCCGCCCAGGTCGGCGCGCTCACGCCGCTGTTCTTCGCCTTCCGCGACCGCGAGTACGTGCTCAACCAGATCGAGGCCGTCACCGGGGGGCGTTTCCACCCCAACTTCGACCGCATCGGCGGCCTGAAGGACGACCTGCCGAAGGGCTGGCTGGCCGACACCAAGGCGTCGATGCAGAAGGTGCTCGCGTTCTGCGACGAGCTCGAGGACCTGTTCGTCGGCTCCGAGATTTTCGAGGCGCGCGCTCGCGGCGTCGGCGTCATCCCGCCCGACATCGGGCTGCAGTACGGCCTGTCCGGCGCCAACATCCGCGCCTCCGGCATCGACTGGGATATCCGTCGCGACAACAACGTCGGCCTCGTGTACGACCAGCTCGACTGGAAGGTGTGGACCCACACCGACGGCGACAGCTACGCCCGCTTCTGGGTTCGTCTCCAGGAGACGCGCGAGGCGGCGAAGATGGTCATGCAGATCTGCGACGGCGTGCCCGCCGGTCCGGTGATGGCCAAGGTGCCCCGCATCATCAAGGTGCCCGAGGGCGAGGCCTACGTGGCCACCGAGAATCCCCTCGGCGAGATGGGCTTCTACGTGGTGTCGAAGGGCGACCTGACGCCGTTCCGCGTCAAGATCCGCACCGCGAGCTTCAACAACGTGTCGATCGCGCCGTGGCTCCTCCGGGGGGTCTTCGTGCCCGACATCGTGACGATCCTCGCTTCGCTGTACTTCATCCTGGGAGACATCGACCGATGACACTCGCCTTCGAATACACGGGCTGGTGGGTCTCCGCCGTCAAGATCCTGGTCGCCACGATCGCGGTGCCGACCGGCGCGGCGATCGCGGTGTACCTGTTCCTGTTCAAGCTCATCTCGTTCATGCAGAGCCGCCTCGGCCCGATGGAGGCCGGACCGCACGGCACCCTGCAGCTCGTCGCCGAGGTCGGCAAGTGGTTGCAGAAGGAAGACCTGATCCCCGACGCGGCCGACAAGAAGCTGTTCAAGCTTCCGCCCTTCATCATCCTCGGGTCGACCTTCCTCATGTTCGTGGTCATCCCGGCCGGCCCCACCGCGGTGGTGTCCAGCCTCCCGGCGGGCATCTTCTACGTGCTCGCCGTGTCGTCGCTGTCGGTGATCGGTGTGCTGATCGCGGGGTGGGCCTCCGCGAACAAGTACGCCTTGCTCGGCGGTATCCGTGCAGCGGGTCAGCTGATCGCGTACGAGCTCCCGATGGTGCTCGCCGTGGTCGGCGTGGTGATCCAGGCCGGCACGCTGAACCTCCAGGAGATCGTCTACAAGCAGTCCGGTGGCGAGATCTTCGGCTTCTCCGGTTTCGGCAGCCCGTACGTGCTCACCCAGTTCGTCGGCCTGATCGTGTTCATGGTGGCGGTGCAGGCCGAGCTCGGCCAGACCCCGTTCGACATGCCGGTCGCCGAATCCGAGGTCATCGGCGGCTGGATGGTCGAGTATTCGGGCATCCGCTTCCTCGTGTTCTTCCTGTCGGAGTTCGCCGGCGCCGTCGGGTTCTCCGCGATCGCCGCAACCCTGTTCCTCGGCGGCTGGGCGCTGCCCGACGCATGGGGCATTCCTCGTGGGCTCATGCACGTGATCGGGCCGATCGTGTTGCTGACCAAGGCGATGGCGCTGACCGGTGTCGTGTTCTGGGTCCGGTTCTCCATGCCACGTCTGCGTGAGGACCAGCTGCAGCGGTATGCCTGGAAGGCCCTGATCCCGATCTCGCTCGCGAACATCGCGCTCACGGCGATCCTCAAGGTGGTGATGTAGCGATGGCACCTCCGAAACCCGCCGTGCCGGGCTTCCTGAAGGGGCTCGGGGTCACCGCCCGGACCGCCAAGGAGACGATGTTCCCGGACGGGCTGCGCAACCCGATTCCGCAGCCGACCAAGGGCGCCGCCACCGTGCAGTACCCGCACGAGAAGGAAGCGATCACCCCACGCGCTCGCGGTGTGATCTCGCTCAACGAGGACAACTGCACGGCCTGCATGCTGTGCGCCCGTGAGTGCCCCGACTGGTGCATCTACATCGAGGCGCACAAGACGCTCGCTCCGCCCCGCCGCGCCGGCGGCAAGCCGCGCTCGGTCAACGCGCTCGACCGGTTCGACATCGACTTCGCGCTCTGCATGTACTGCGGCATCTGCGTCGAGGTGTGCCCGTTCGAGGCGCTCTACTGGAGCCCCGAGTACGAGTACTCCGAGGTCCGCATCGCCGACCTGCTCCACGACAAGTCGCGCCTGGCGCAGTGGATGGAGACGGTGCCCGACATCGAGCCGCTCGAGGCCGGCTCGCAGGTCAAGCAGAAGCCCGTGTCCCGGAAGGGGGCAAGTGATCGCGTCGCTGTTCGCAGCGCAAGCCTGCGCGCCGAGCGAGTGTTTCGCCGTGCCGGCGAACATCGCCTTCGGCATCTGCGCGCTGCTCATGATCGGTGCGGCGATCAAGGTCGTCACCGAGACCAACATCGTCCACGCCGCGCTCTACCTGGTGGTCGTGCTCGCCGGTGTGGGCGTGAACTACCTGATCTTGCAGGCCGAGTTCCTGGCCGTCACGCAGTTCCTCGTCTACATCGGCGCGATCATCGTGCTGTTCCTCTTCGGGATCATGCTGACCCGGGCGCCGATGGGCCGGTCCGACGACTTGGACAACGCCAAGCTCCGCCCCGCCGGTATCGGTGCCGCCGTGATGCTGCTGGTCGTCCTCGGCGGTGCGCTGCTCAGTTCGTTCGGTGAAACCCACCTGGTCTTCTCCACGGCGAACTCCACGACTGCGCTCTCCGACGCGGTGTTCAACCAGTACCTGATCCCCTTCGAGGTGGTCTCGGTCATGCTGCTCGCCGCGCTCATCGGCGCCATCGTCTTGGCAAGGAGGGACTGATCGTGCTGCTCAACCAGTTCCTGCTGCTCGCGGCGATCCTGTTCAGCATCGGCGTCTACGGCGTGATCGTGCGCCGCAACGGCGTGCTGGTGCTCATGTCGATCGAGCTGATCCTGAACGCCGTCAACATCAACCTGGTTGCCTTCGGCGCCAACAGCGGCATCGCAGGCCAGGTGTTCGCACTCTTCGTGATCGCGGTTGCGGCGGCCGAGGTCGGCGTCGGGCTCGCGATCGTGCTGCTCATCTATCGGAACCGTCGTTCGGTCGACATCGATCAACTCGATGAGCTGAAGGGCTGAGGTCGTCATGGCTGACAAGGTCTGGATCATCCCCGCGCTCCCGGCGCTCTCGTTTCTCCTGACGCTTGCGTTCGGTAAGCGGACGCCGGGTAAGGGCCATTTCTTCGGCCTCGCCGCGGTGGGCATCGCGTTCGTGCTGTCGCTCGTGACGGCCGGGCAGTGGCTCGCACGCGACACGGCGCACGACGCCGTCGGCGGTCTCGATGACGTCCCGGCGCAGTGCGCGACCGCCGTGCACTCCGTCGCTGAGGAAGAGGCGGGCGCCGCACACGAGGCGACGTCCAATCACGGTGCGTCTCGCCCGACGGTCGCCGCCGAGGGTGAGGGTGAGGGTGAGCATTTCACCCGCCCCGTCGTGCGCTGCGTCGACTGGTTCACCTCCGGCGACGTGAAGTTCACCGCCGGCACGATCGTCGACGGGCAATCGGTGATGATGCTCGTGGTCGTCACGCTCATCTCGCTGCTGGTGCACGTGTTCTCCACCGACTACGTCCACGGGGACCGCCGCTACACGCACTACTTCGCCTTCCTGTCGCTGTTCACGGCGTCGATGTTGTTCTTCGTTCTCAGCGACAACCTGCTGCAGATGATCGTCGGGTGGGAGCTGGTCGGCGTCTGTTCCTTTGCGCTGATCGGGCACTGGTGGGAGGAGAAGCCGAACAGTGACGCCGCGCTCAAGGCCTTCCTGACGAACCGCGTCGGCGACATGGGCCTGCTCGTCGGGGCGGTCATCCTGTTCTTCGCGGGCGGCCAGCGCTTCCACGTGCTCGATATCAACGCCCTCGCGAACAGCGGCAAGATCAGCCACACGCTGCTCCTGATCGCCTCGTGCTGCCTGATCGCGGCGGTGATGTCGAAGTCCGGTCAGTTCATCCTGCACACCTGGCTGCCCGACGCCATGGCGGGCCCGACGCCGGTCTCGGCGCTCATCCACGCCGCGACCATGGTCGTGGCGGGCATCTACATGGTCGCCCGGCTGTACCCCGTGTTCTTCCACGGGCTGTCCATCGGCGGCAGCTCGATCAACCTCCTCGCCGTGGTCGGCTCGGTGACGGGCCTGTTCGGTGCGCTACTCGGCTTCGTGCAGAGCGACATCAAGAAGACGTTGGCGTACTCAACCGTCTCGCAGCTCGGCTTCATGGTGGCTGCGCTCGGGGTCGGGGCCTGGACCGCCGCCATGTTCCACCTCTTCACGCACGCCTTCTTCAAGGCCTGCCTGTTCCTCGGCGCCGGCTCGCTCAGCCACGCCTGCCACCACAGCTTCAACATGGTCGACGACATGGGCGGACTCCGAAAGATCATGCCCAAGACGTTCGCGACCTACGTGATCGCGATGCTGTCGCTCGCCGGGTTCCCGCTCGTGACCGCCGGCTTCTGGTCGAAGGACGAGATCCTCGCCGGCACCGGTGGCATGAACGATGCCAACGGCACCTACTACTTCGTGCTGGTCATGTTGCTGCTCGGCGCCTTCTGCACGGCCGCCTACATGACCCGCACGGTTTGGTACGCCTTCTTCGGCGAGTTCCGCGGCCACGGGCATCCGCACGAGTCGGGCCCGCGGATCACGATTCCGCTGATCGTGCTCTCCGTGCTCGCCGTCGTCGCCGGGTTCGTGAACCTTCCGGAGTACTTCAGCTTCCTGCCCGAGTCGGCGCTGCTCCGATTCGAGCACGCGATCGAGCCGGTCGGTGTGTTCTTCCCGGGTCACGGCCAGGGGTTCACCCACGCCGGATTCAACCCGGTGTTGGCCACGATCGCGACGCTGATCGGCTTCGCCGGCATCGGGCTGACGTGGGCCTTCTACACCGGCAAGCTCAAGGTGCTCGAGGGGCTCGCCGGCCGGAACAAGCTGGCCGGCCTCGGCAAGCGCATCCTGGTGAACAAGTACTACCTCGACTGGCTCTACACCGACGTGATCACCGGATTCGTCAAGGGCCCGCTCGCACGTGCCACGTACTGGGTGAACCAGAATGTGCTCGACGGCATCGTGAACGGCGCCGGCAAGGGCGCCGTCGGCACCGGTCGCTGGGTGTACGACAAGATCGACCAGACCGTCGTCGACGGCAGCGTCAACGGCATCGCCGGGCTCGCAGGTGCGACCGGTGGTGGGCTGCGCAAGGCGCAGTCGGGACGGGTACAGGAATACGCCGCGCTGTTCTTTGCAGCCGCGGCACTGCTGGCCGGCGTCATCGTCGTCGCTGTCGGTAGCTGAGGAACGTAGGAAGACAAGGAAGAGCTGATGGACAAGTACAACTGGGCGCTACCAGTCGTGACCTTCCTGCCGCTGGCGGGAGCTCTGGTGATGATGCTCCTGCCGAAGGAGGAAGAGCAGCTCCACAAGGCGATCGCGCTGCTCACGTCGCTCGCGACGCTGGCGGTGGGCGTGTTCGTCTTCCTCCAGTTCGATTACGGCAACGGGCACTTCCAGTTCCTGGTCGACCGGAGCTGGATCGAGGTCATCAACAGCCGATTCATCATGGGCATCGACGGCCTGTCGTTGCCGCTGTTCGGCCTGACGCTCGCGGTCGTGCCGCTGGTGATCATCTACTCGTGGAACCACATCCCGGACCCGGGGAACCCCAAGGCGTTCCTGGCGCTGATGCTGATCCTCGAGACCGGCATGATCGGCTCGTTCGTGGCCGAGGACCTCATCTTGTTCTTCGTGTTCTTCGAGATCGTGCTGCTGCCGATGTACTTCATGATCGGCGTGTGGGGCGGGCCCGAGCGCAAGTACGCGTCGATCAAGTTCTTCGTGTACACGCTGTTCGGTTCGGCGCTCATGATCTTGTCGTTCCTGGCGCTGTATCAGCACGCCCATACCTTCGACATGCGCCAGCTTCGTGAGCTGTCGGCCACGATCGCCCACGGCACACAGCTGCTGATCTTCGGCGGCATGTTCGTCGGTTTCGGCATCAAGGTGCCGATGTTCCCGTTCCACACGTGGCTGCCCGACGCACATACCCAGGCTCCCACGCAGGGCTCGGTGATCCTGGCAGCCGTGCTCCTGAAGCTCGGCACGTACGGCTTCGTCCGCATCGCCATCAACATTCTCCCGGAGGCGGCGAAGAGCTGGGCGCCGGTGATCGCGGTGCTCGCCGTGATCGGCATCATCTACGGCGCCCTCGGGTGTCTGGCCCAGACGGACATGAAGCGCCTCATCGCGTTCTCGTCGGTGGCCCACATGGGCTTCGTGATGCTCGGCATTGCGACGCTCACCCGACACGGCATCAACGCCGCCATGTTCGGCATGGTGGCGCACGGTCTCATCACCGGCATGCTCTTCTTCGTTGCCGGCTCGGTGAAGGATCGGTTCCACACGCTTGAGATCAAGCGGCTGGGCGGGATGCTGATCCAGATGCCGAAGATGGGCTGGATCCTCGGGTTCGCCTCGATGGCCTCGCTCGGCCTCCCCGGTCTCGCCGGCTTCTGGGGCGAGTTCCCGGCGATCCTGTCGGCCTACTCGCCGGCGGCGGGGCTCTCGGTCGGGCTCTTTCGCACGCTGATGGTGATCGCCTCCCTCGGCACGGTGCTCGCCGCCGGATATCTGTTGTGGCTCTACCAGCGCACGGCCTTCGGCACGCCGCCGGAGGAGTTCGCCGACGACCCCCACGTGCACGACGTCGTGCTGACCGAATGGATCGCTTGGGCGCCCTTCCTGCTCGGCATCGTCGTGTTCGGCGTGGCGCCCGGTCTCATGTTCAACGTGACCGAGACGGCGCTCAAGGCCCTGAACCTCGGATGGTGATCTCGTGCCCGACTTCGTAGCACCCACGCTCGACCTTCACGCGCTGGCCCCGGAGTTCGTTCTCGCGGGCGTGGTGTGCGTGTTGCTCCTCCTCGACGTGGTCCTGCTCGATCGCGCCAAGGCCATTGTCGGATCGATCGCTGGTCTGGGTCTGCTCGGCTCGCTCGTTCCGATCCTCACGCTCGCCACGTCGGATCATCCGACGCGAACCATGTTCGGCGGCTCCTACGTCGTGGACTCCACGTCGCTGCTCCTGAAGGCGCTCTTCATCGTGTCGGCGTATGTGGTGGTGCTGTTGTCGACCAACTACATCGGCGAGGGCGACTACTGGGAGTCCGAGTACTACACCCTGCTCGTGAGCTCGGTGCTCGGCATGACCGTGATGGCATCGGCTCGCGACCTGATCTCGATCTTCGTGGCGCTCGAGCTGCTGTCGATCCCCGCCTACATGCTCGCCGCGTGGAGCAAGCGCGACGGTCGGTCCAACG
This sequence comes from Actinomycetota bacterium, assembly GCA_016703525.1. GTDB lineage: Bacteria > Actinomycetota > Acidimicrobiia > Acidimicrobiales > Microtrichaceae > JADJBW01. Next base: position 16,181 of record JADJBW010000015.1, read on the forward strand.
AGGCCGGCATGAAGTACTACCTGATGGGCGTGTTCGCGTCCGCGATCCTGCTCTACGGCATGTCGCTGCTCTACGGCTGGTCGGGTTCGACGCAGCTGAGCGAGATCGGTCGAGCGATCGGGGAGAAGAACTCGCCGGCCGTCACGCTCGGCGTGGTGTTCGTGCTGGTCGGGTTCGCGTTCAAGGTGTCGGCCGTGCCGTTCCACATGTGGGCGCCCGATACCTACGAGGGTGCGCCGACACCGGTGACGGCGTTCTTGGCGGTCGCCTCCAAGGCCGCGGGTTTCGTGGCCCTGATCCAGGTGATCGGTCAGGCGCTCGTGCTGCGGATGAACGTCATGATCCCGGTGGTCGCGGTACTCGCCGCTCTCTCCATGACGATCGGCAACCTGATCGCGCTGCGCCAGACGAATGTCATCCGGATGCTGGCGTACTCCGGCATCGCCCAGGCGGGTTTCATGCTGGCGCCGTTCGTCGCGAGCCAGTACGGCGGGATCGATGCGATCGTGATCTACCTCGTGCTGTACGCCGCCACGAACCTCGGCGCCTTCGCCGTCGTCATGGCGATCGCCCGCAGGACGCGCTCGGCCGAGATCTCCAGCTTCGGAGGCCTGTTCTCGTACTCGCCCGGTCTCGCGGTGGCGCTCAGCGTGTTCCTCGCGTCCTTCGTCGGTATCCCGCCGCTGGGCATCTGGTATGGCAAGTTGAGCGTGATGCGTGCGCTCATCGAGAGCCAGGGGCGCTGGGCGACGGTCCTCGCGATCTTCGTGGCGCTCAACACCGCGATCGCGGCCTACTACTACCTGAACGTCGCCAAGACGATGTGGTTCGACGATGCCCCCGAGGGCGAATCGACGCCCATCAAGGTGCCGACGTCGCTGCGTTTCGCCGTGGGGATCGCGCTGGTCGCGACGATTGCGCTCGGTGTCTATCCCGGTCCGCTGACCGATGCGGCGACACCCGAGGCGACGCCCGCGGCGGCGCCGTCCGGCCGCTGACCGTCGCCGCGGTCCGACGCGGTGCTGCGCTTCGACGAGTTCGTCGACGAGCGCCTCTATTCGGCTGATCACGGCTTCTACGAGCTGGGCGGCCAGGCCGGTCGGGCTCGTGGCGACTTTGTCACGAGCGTCGAGGTGGGCCCGCTGTTCTCGGTGCTTATCGGCCGATGGCTCGACCTCGTTTGGGCCGACCTGGGCGAGCCCGCACCGTTCATCGTTGCGGAGGCGGGAGCCGGCCGCGGCGCGCTCGCCGCGGGGGTGCTCGCGGCGCGGCCCCGGTGTAGCGCGGCGCTGCGCTACCTGACGATCGAGCGATCGGCGGCGCTGCGGGCGTCGCAGCAGGAGCTTCTCGACGAGCGTGTGCGGAGCCTCGCCGCGCTCGAACAACTCGACGACGCGCACGTCGTGCTCGCGAACGAGCTGCTCGACAACCTCGCACCTCGCGTCCTGCAGCGGCGGGCGGGCGGTTGGGACGAAGTCTGGATGGACGGATCGGCGGAGCGACTCATCGCGCTCGCCGGTGACCCTCTTGCCGACGGTGGCATCGACGCGTCGGAGATCCCGGTCGGCGCTCGCGTCCCGTGGGTGGAGCAGGCGTCGGCCTGGGTGCAGGCCGCCATGGAGCGCGTGGCGACGGGCCGCGTGCTCCTGATCGACTACGGCACCGCCACGACGGGCGAGCTCGTGGGCCGCCCGTTCATCCGGACCTACCGCAATCACACGGTCGGTCACCGGGTCGGACCCGACACCAACGCTGTCGACATCACCGTCGACGTGCCGTTCGACCAGTTGCCGAGGGGCGCCGTGCTCGCCACGCAGGCCGCATGGCTCGAGGGGCTGGGGATCGGAGAACTCGTCGACGAGGGCCGCCGGGTCTGGACGGAGCGAGCGCACGTGGGCGATCTCGCTGCGGTGCGGGCGCGGAGCCGGGTGGGCGAGGCCGAAGCGCTCTGCGATCCGAAAGGCCTCGGTGGGTTCATCGTCGCCGAGTGGGCGCCGGGCGCGCCGCGCTGAGGCTCGGGACGACCGGGCCGTTCTCGGTCGGATGGCAGGCGGGTTCGGCGTGAACCGGCGGGCGCCGCGAGTCAGCGGAGGGCGTCGGCGACGGCGGTGGCGAGCCCGAACGAGAACCGGCGGTAGCCGTCCTGGTGGTGGAATTCGCGGATCACGCGCCGGATGCGATTGCGCCGCTCGGCGGTGAGCTCGATGCGTCGGCGCACGTGCTCCTCGGCGAGTGCCAACCGGCGGTCGCTCGCGTCGGTGGCCAGGCCCGACAGCGTCAGCCGCTTGTCGATCTCGGCGAGGTGCAGGTCGAGGTACTCGTTGCGGCGGTTCCGCTCGGCCGTTGAGATTACGAGCTGTGCGAGGTGGAGCACGGCCTTGGGGGCGACTCGACGCCACCGCAGTGCGGGGATCCCGACCTGTTGACCCTCGTGTATCCGGTAGTCGATGAGCTGCTCGGGCACGAGCACCACCGGGCCCGCCGCGGCGGCAACCAGCGAGAGCCATCGGTCGTAGATGATCGGGCCGGCGACTTCCTGCAGCGCGCCGGGGAACGGCAAGGCCGCGGTCAGCAGGTCGGAGCGGATCGCTGCGGTGCATCCTGCGACCACCTGCCGGAACACCATCTGGCCGAACGCGTCGTCGCGCATCGAGCGCCATTCCGACGGGGTGAACCCGGCGATGCGCCAGCGCGACCGATCGATCTGGCGATTGGTGGGTCCGACCAGCCGGCTGTCCGAGAAGGCGAGGAGCGCGCCCGGGTTCGCCTGCAGACGGTCGACCATCGTCGCGATCTTGTCGGGGTGCCAGTGGTCGTCCTGATCGCAGATCAACAGGATGTCCCCGGTCGCGCGTCGCATCGCCTCCTCGAAGGTGGCGCTGGTCCCCAGGTGCGACGAGCGCACGACGAGCTCGACGGGAAACGGCGCCGCGTCGGCGAAGTCTCGGAGGATGGTGGCCGTCGCATCGGTCGACGCGTCGTCGACGACGATCATGTCGTCGGGACATCGGCTCTGGCGCGCAATGGAAGCGAGTTGTTCCATCAGAAACTCCTCGCCGTTGAAGGTTGCCATGACGACGCTCACGCGCTCGCCGGCCCTCCCGTGCGCAACTGTCCCCGGCGTCGCCATGAGGCTGCCCAGGATAGCCGGAGGGTGCACGGTGAACCCCGGAGTCAGGCCCGGCTCGGCTTCACCAGCCGCCACAGGCGCGAGTACAGGGTGTCGAAGGCCGTTGAGGCGCGCCGGCCTCGCGCCCCCAGAGCGTGGATCGACTGCCGGTTGGTGGCCGCCTCGGCGAGGGCGACGCGCAGCGGGATCGGCGGCGCCCACAGCTTCCGCTTTCCGACGATGGCGGCGAGCTCCTCCAGTTGGGCTGCGGCATCGTTGGATCGGCCGGGCACGCGGTTCGCGATCGTGCCGGTGAATTCGACGTGCTGGTTGTGTCGCTCTCGCACCGTGTCGATCAGCCCGAGGACGGGGCGGACGCCGCGCAGGCCGAGCGCGGTGGGCTCGACGACCAGGAGGGCGCGGGTCGACGCGGCGAGCGCGTTGGTGGTGAGCGCCCCGAGCGCCGGAGGGCAGTCGACCAGCACCATGGCGTAGCCGTCGGCCAGGTCATGGAGGGCGCGCCGCAGGCGTGTCTCGACTGACGTGCCGAGCAGCCGCGCCTCGATGCCGTTGCGCAACACCTCGAGGTCCTGCAGATCGGGCGATGCCGGCAACACGTCGATGAGCGGGGTCCACGTCGACGCGGTCACCGCGCTGCGGGCCGCGCTGCGCCGACCGCTCGCGACGACGTCGGCGACCGTCGCGGTCAACGATGCCTGGTCGACCCCCAGGGTCCACGTGCTCGCGCCCTGCGGGTCGAGATCGACGACGAGCACGCTGTGTCCGCGTTCGGCCGCAGCCGATGCGAGTCCGAGGGTCACCGTCGTCTTGCCGACCCCACCCTTCTGATTGACGATCGACACCACCTCACCCATGCACCAATGCTCGCGCACCGGGGCCGATCGGGCCTGCATCGGCGTAGGCTCGCCCGCCTCGGGCGAGTTCCGGCGGACGCGCCGCGACGAATCGAGCAGGGGAGGCCATCGTGTCGGTGACGGAATCGGTAGTCGGCGCGCTGGACGCCGCCCGTTCGATCGAAGGTGAGATCGTGGATCTGCGCCGGGCGATCCACCGGGACCCGGAGTTGGGCACCGACAACCCCCGGACCCAGGCGCGAATCGTCGAGGCGTTGGGCGGTCTCGGCCTGGAGGTGTCGACCGGGCGCGCAATCACATCGGTGGTCGCCGACCTGGTGGGCGGCACGGGTGGGCCGACGATCCTGTTGCGGGCCGACACCGATGCGCTCCCGATGACCGAGGAGTCCGGCGAGTCGTTCACGTCGGAGCACGCGGATCGGGCCCACGCCTGCGGCCACGATGCTCACGTCGCGATGCTCGTTGGGGCGGCACGCGTGCTCGCTGGGGAGCGCGAGCGACTGGCCGGGCGAATCCGCTTCATGTTCCAGCCGGGGGAGGAGGGGTTTGGCGGTGCCGCGACGATGATCGAGGAAGGCGTGCTCGACGGTGTGGACGCCGCGTTCGCATTGCACATCTCGCCGAACGTACCGACCGGATTGGTCGCCGGGCGGCCGGGTCCGCTGCTCGCGTCGACCGACGACTTCGAGATCGTCGTGCGCGGCCGCGGTGGCCACGCCTCGACCCCGCACTTCGGCAACGATCCCATTCCGGTCGCGTGCGAGATCGTCACGGCGATGCAGACGTTCGTGACGCGTCGCGTCGAGGCCTTCAACCCCGCGGTGGTGACGGTCGGCCGGATCGCTGCGGGGACGACGACGAACGTGATACCCGAGACGGCCACGATCGCGGGCACGATCCGCACGGTCTCGGACGCCACCCGCGCCGGGGTCGTGGCGGGGGTTCGACGCGTGGCCGAGGGCATTGCGGCAGCGCACGAGTGCACGGTCGACGTGCGGATGACGCAGGGCTACCCCGTCACGGCGAACCATCCGCAGTTCCATGCGTTCGCTGTCGACGTCGTGAACGCGGTCGTCGGCGGACAGGCCTTCGTGGAGTTGCCATCGCCGGTGATGGGCGCCGAGGACTTCAGCTACGTGCTGCAGCGGGTACCGGGTGCGATGGCGTTCCTCGGAGCCTGCCCCGCCGAGATCGATGACTTCCTGGCCGCTCCGTCGTGTCATTCGAACCGGATGCGGCTGAACGAGTCGGCGCTCGGTCTCGGCGCGGCGCTCCATGTCGGGGTGGCCCGCGCCTTCCTGGACGCCGGCGGCTCGTTCGCCTGAGCGCACCGGCTCGGTTCGGTCCCCGCTAGCGTTCGGCCTTTCCGGCCGCCCGCACCCGCGACCGGGGAGTACCCGAACCACACCGCGACAGGGGGGCCGTGCCGTGAGCGAGCCGACGATCGAGGACTACTACCACGAGGAGCGGACGTTCCAACCGTCCGCCGAGTTCGTCGCGGCGGCGAACGCGGGCGACCGGTCGCTCTACGACGAGGCCAACACCGACCTCGCTGCGTTCTGGGCGCGCCAGGCGCGGGAGTTCGTCACCTGGTTCCGTGACTTCGATACGCCGCTCGAGTGGAACCTCCCCGACGCCAAGTGGTTCGTCGGCGGCACGCTCAACGTGAGCTACAACTGCCTCGACCGCCACGTCGACGCCGGCCTCGGTGAGCGCGTCGCGTTCCACTGGGAGGGCGAGCCCGGCGACACGCGCACGATCACGTACGCCGAGCTGCTCGACTCGGTGGCGCGCTTCGCCAACGGCCTCAAGTCGCTGGGTGTTCGCCGTGGCGACCGGGTCGCGATCTACATGCCGATGATCCCGGAGCTTCCGATGGCCATGCTCGCGTGTGCCCGCCTGGGCGCGGCGCACTCGGTCATCTTCGGTGGCTTCAGCCCCGACTCGATTCGCGACCGGGTGAACGACGCCGAGGCCGTGTGCGTCATCACCGCCGACGCCGGGTACCGCCGCGGTGCTCCGTCGGCCCTGAAGGAGAACGTCGACGAGGCGCTCGCGGACTGCCCCAGCGTCACCAGCGTTGTCGTGGTGAATCGATGCGACACCGAGGTCACCATGGCCGAGGGGCGTGACCACTGGTACCACGACCTGGTCGCGGCGGCCTCGGCCGATTGCCCGCCGGAGCACATGGACAGCGAAGACCTGCTGTACCTGCTCTACACCTCGGGCACGACGGCGAAGCCCAAGGGCATCATGCACACGACGGGGGGCTATCTCACCCAGGTCGCCTTCACCCACCACTACACGTTCGACCTGAAGGCGGACCGCGACGTGTACTGGTGCGCCGCCGACTGTGGCTGGGTGACCGGGCACAGCTACATCGTCTACGGCCCGCTTGCGAACGCCGCCACATCGGTGATGTACGAGGGCACGCCCGACACCCCACGCGCCGAGTTCCGAGCCGGGGCGCGAGGCGAGTGGCCGAAGGACCGCTTCTGGGACATCATCGAGCGCTACGGCGTGACCCAGCTGTACACCGCCCCCACCGCGATCCGGACGTTCATGAAGTGGGGTGCCGACGAGCCGGCCCGCCACGATCTGTCGACGCTGCGCGTCCTCGGCACCGTCGGCGAGCCCATCAATCCCGAAGCGTGGATGTGGTACCACGCACACATCGGCGGTGGGACCTGCCCGATCGTCGACACGTGGTGGCAGACCGAGACGGGCGGCCACATGATCGCGCCGCTGCCGGGCGTCGTCTCGACCAAGCCGGGCTCGGCAACGTTCGCGCTGCCGGGCATCGGAGTGGAGGTCGTCGACGACCATGGCGTCCCGGTGAAACACGGCGGCGGATACCTCACGCTCACGCAGCCGTGGCCGGCGATGCTGCGCGGCATCTGGGGCGACCCCGATCGGTACCGTGCGACGTACTGGTCGGAATACGAGGGCCGCTACTTCGCCGGCGACGGCGCCAAGGTGGATGAGGACGGCTACCTGTGGCTGCTCGGCCGGGTCGACGACGTCATGAACGTGTCGGGCCACCGCATCTCCACCACGGAGGTGGAGTCGGCGCTCGTTGACCACCCGGCCGTGGCCGAGGCGGCCGTTGTCGGTGCGACCGACGAGACGACCGGTCAGGCGATCGTCGGCTACGTGATCCTTCGTGGCGGCCACGACGCTTCCGATGCGTTGGGCGAGGAGATCCGCCAGCACGTCGCGAAGAAGCTCGGACCGATCGCGCGGCCGAAGCAGGTCGTGCTCGTGCCCGATCTGCCGAAGACGCGTTCGGGCAAGATCATGCGTCGCCTGCTGCGCGACGTCGCCGAAGGTCGCACCCTCGGTGACACCACCACACTGGCCGACCCGAACGTGTTCGACGAGATCCGTCGCCGCGCCGCTGGGGCCTCCGGGGAGGACTGATCCGGCCAAACGCGTCGCGCTGAACGTGGTCACAGCCGAGACGGAAGGACCGGGGCGGTCGCGGCGTTGGCCGCGGTCGACCCGTTCGTTCGTCGGGCTAGAAAGGACCACATGAAGAACAACCTGAAGACCGCTGCACTGTTGGCCGGCCTTGGTGGGTTGCTGATGCTCATCGGGCAGCTCCTCGGCGGCCGTTCCGGCCTGATGCTGGGGTTCGCGATGGGCCTCGTCTTCACCGGCGGTGCGTACTGGTTCAGCGACAAGCTCGCCATCCGGGCCGCCGGCGCGCAGGCGGTCACGCCGCAGCAGTTCCCGGAGTACCACCGGGTGGTTGCAGATCTCGCGCAGCGCGCCGGCCTCCCCATGCCCCGCCTCTTTGTCTCGCCGAACCCTCAACCCAACGCCTTCGCGACCGGGCGCAACCCGGCGCACGCAGCGGTGTGCATCAACACGGGTTTGGTTGATCACCTGAGCTGGGATGAGATCCAGGGCGTACTCGCCCACGAGATCTCACACGTGCGGAGCCGTGACATCCTCACGAGTTCGGTCGCAGCCGCCATCGCGCAGGGGATCTCGTTCGCCGCCAACATGGCGATGTGGGGAGCGATGTTCGGCGGCGGCCGCAGCGATCGCGAGGGCGACAATCCGCTGGGAGCGTTGTTGCTGATCGTGCTCGGGCCGATGGCGGCCGGCGTGATCCAGATGGCGATCTCCCGCAGCCGAGAGTTCGAGGCCGATGCGAGCGCTGCGCGCCTGCTCGGCACCGGCGAGCCGCTCGCTCGGGCGTTGGAGCGGCTCGAGGTCGGCGCGCAGCGGATACCCGTCGAGGTCAATCCGGCGCAAGCACAGGCGTACATCGTCAACCCGCTCCGGGGCCGGGCGGCCAAGGGCATGGCGCAGCTGTTCTCGACGCACCCGCCCACTGCGGACCGCATCGCCCGGCTCCGCAGTGGGGAATGGCGCTGATCGGGCCGACGCTCGCCCGACCTCGTGAGTCAGTCCCGGAAGTTCCCGAACTGCAGCGGGATACCGAAGTCGTGTTCCTTGCAGGCGGTGATGACATCCTGCAGGTCGTCGCGCTTCTTGCCGATGACGCGGACCTGCTCGCCCTGGGTCTGGGACTGGATCCCTTTGAGGCCGAGGGCCTTGATGAACTTGTTGAGGTCCTTCGCCCGCTCCTGGTTGATGCCGGCCACCACCGTGACGACCTGGCGGACCGTGCCTCCGGCCGCGTCCTCGACCTTGCCGTAGTCGAGTGCCTTGAGCGAGAGCTTGCGCTTCACCACCTTCTCCTCGAGGACCTGTCGAAGCGCGGTCAGGCGATCAGCGCTCACCGAGCGGAGCGTGATGTCGTTCGTCCCGAGTTCGATCGAGGAATCGGTGCCCTTGAAATCGAACCGGGTCGAGATCTCGCGCGACGCCTGGTCGATCGCGTTGCGGAGTTCCTGTTCGTCCACTTCGGAGCTGATGTCGAAGCTGGCCACGGTGTCCTCGTCTCGGGGTCGGTGGGATGGGCGCGCAACGCTATTCGATCGACGGGCCGGAGCCGGTGACGAATGGACTGTGCCCGGGACGGTCCGTCCGGGCTAGAGTGTCGCTCCCTGGGTCGGTGCCCGAGTGGCCAAAGGGAGCGGGCTGTAAACCCGCCGGCTCAGCCTACGGAGGTTCAAATCCTTCCCGGCCCACCATGAACACCCCGTGCCATCAGGCGCGGGGTGTTGTCGTCGTGCCGGTCTCCGGCGGGAAGGAACCCCGAATGACCACCTCTGAACTTCCCGCCGGCGTGCAGCGGGTGAGCGACGAGCTGGCGCGTCGAGCGCCCGGTCGCACCGTGACGATGCTCGCCGACAGTGCGAGGACTGCGGCGGACGCCGCCGCGGCGCTGGGATGTGGCGTCGGGGAGATCGCGAAGACGATCGTGTTTCGCCGCGTTGCGGACGACGCCGCGGTGGTGGTGATACTGAGCGGTGACCATCGCGTCGACACGGCGCGGCTGACCGTGATCGCCGGCGAGCTCGGCAAGGCGAACGCCGACTTCGTCCGTGAGCGCACGGGGTTCGTGATCGGTGGCGTGAGCCCGCTCGGACACGCCGAGCAGTCGGTGCTGGTCCTCGATGTGGGGCTCGACCGCTTCGACACGGTGTGGGCAGCTGCCGGCCACCCACACGCGGTGTTCGACACGTCGTACAGCGAATTGGCCGCGTGGACCGGCGCAGCGTTGGTGGACGTCGCCGAACGCTGAGCGAGTGTCGACGGTCCGGCCGCTGTCGGGTGTACAGCCCCGCTGGTAGCGTCCCGCCATGTCTGCGGTCCAGATCTGCGATGAGCTCGAAGCAATCTACGAGCAGGGCGATTACCCGGCGCTGCGGGTGAGCCGCCCGTGGTCCGACCACAACCGGGTGATCAGCGGCGAGCTTGCTCGCCCGGCGGCATGGCGTTGGTATCTCGTGCGAGAGATCGAGCGCCTGGTCGCCGCCGGGGCCGAGGTATCGGCGGTGGCCTCTCGCCCGCGGCTCCAGCTGCACGACATTGAGCTGTTCGCCCGGACCGACGAGTCGGACTGGGACCTCAAGCGCAAGAAGCTGTTCCTGTTCCCGCCCGAGCGCATGGAGCTGTCGCTCGACCGGCTCGCGCACTACACGGGCACGAGCGCGGAGGACTTCCAGCGGTACGTGTTGTTCACGAACTACCACATGCACGTGGAGGCGTTTCGTGAGCTGTTCCCTCAGTGCGTCGTGCCGAACCGACCGGACGTGCAGATGCCGGCGTACCACCATCGCCTCGACGGGCACGGGGGCGTGACGCTGGTGAACATCGGCGTCGGTCCCTCGAACGCCAAGACGATCAGCGATCACGTCGCCGTGCTGCGGCCCGATCTGATGATGATGATCGGCCACTGCGGCGGCCTTCGGAACCACCAGGCGATCGGTGACTTCGTGCTCGCGACCGCGTATCTCCGTTCGGATCAGGTGCTCGACGATGTGCTGCCGCGCTACGTGCCGGTCACGTCGAATTTCCAGCTCAATCAGCTGCTGCACGAGCAACTCGTGCGTCGCGACCTGCCCTTCCGGCTCGGCACGGTGTTCACCACGTCGAACCGGAACTGGGAGTTCAACCAGCGCACTGCCCTTGCCGAGATCGGCTCGGCGCGCGCGGTCGCGGTCGACATGGAGTCGGCGACCGTCGCCGCCAACGGGTTCCGGTACCGGGTTCCGTCGTCGACGCTCCTGGTCGTGAGCGACAAGCCATTGCACGGTCAGCCGAAGCTCTACGGCGCGGCGCGTGAGTTCTACGAATCGTCCAAGCGTCGCCACGTCGAGGTCGCGATCGCCGCGGTCGACGAGGTTCGGCTGCGCTACCCGGACGGTCTGCCGAATGCCGACCTGCGATCGACCGACGAACCGTTGATCGGTGGTCCGCCGGAGACGGCCAACACAACCGGTGCGTCTGGGACATCGGAGGGCTAACGTGCCCCGGAATCAGCACAGGTCACCGGAGCATGGGGAGAACCGCTGGATGGGACTGACGCGACGCCTGGTCACTGTGTGCACGTTGCTGATCGTCGGGCTGGGCTGCTGGTCCGGGCTCGCGTCGGCCCAGGGTGGCGAGGCGATCGCCGGCACGTTCCTGAACCGTGAGGATGGCAACAAGCCGGTTGCCGGCGTGAAGGTCGACGTCGTCGATTCCTCGGGCAAGAAGGTCGGAACGGCGGTGAGCGACGACAGCGGCAAGTACTCGCTCGACCTTCCGGGGCCGGGCACGTACACCGCCAAGCTGCAGGTTGGGTCGCTGCCGAAGGGGGTTCGGCTGACCGACACGAAGAAGACTCAGCTCACCGTCGAGGTGTCCGAGGGGCGACGGCGGGCGATCATCTTCCCGTTCGGCAAGGGCATCGCCGGGCCTGCGGGCGCGCTAGACCGCCTGCCGGGCACGCTCCTCGACGGCGTGCGGTTGGGGTTGATCATCGCCATGACGGCGATCGGGCTCTCGTTGATCTACGGCACGACCCAGTTCACCAACTTCGCTCACGGCGAAATGGTGACCTTCGGTGCTCTCGTCACCTGGTTTCTGAACCACGACGGCGGCCTTCCCGTGCTGTGGTCGGCGCTGATCGCCGTCGCGCTCTCGGCGGTGGCCGGTCTGGTCCTCGACGCGGGTCTCTGGGGGCCGCTGCGAAAACGCAAGACGAGCCCGTTCTCGCTCATGGTGGTGTCGTTCGGCCTGTCGATCACGCTGATCGCCGTGTACCAGCTGTTCTTCGGCACCCGGAACCGGCCCTTCACGGAGTACGCGATCCAGAAGCCGCTGTTCTCGCTCGGCAGCCAGAACGTCCCGCCACGGGCGATCGTGACCATCGTGTTGTCGGTGGTCGTGCTGGGCGCCGTGGGCCTGTTCCTGCAGCGCGCCCGGTTCGGGAAGGCGATGCGGGCTGTGGCCGACAACGGCCCGTTGGCGGCATCGTCGGGCATCAACACCGCGCGGGTCGTCCGGCTCGTCTGGATGATGGGCAGCGCGCTGGCCGGTCTCGGCGGTGTGCTGTATTCGCTCGATCAGGGTGTGAACTTCCTGGAAGGTCAGAGCCTCCTGTTGTTGATGTTCGCCGGCATCACGTTGGGTGGCCTCGGCACGAGCTTCGGAGCTGCGGCCGGCTGCTTCATCCTCGGTGTGGCGATCCAGCTGTCCACGCTCGTCAACTTCTCCGAGACCTTCCGGGTTCCGCCGTCGCTGAAGAACGTCGGCGCGCTGGTGGTCCTGATCGTGGTCTTGATGGTCCGACCTCAGGGTGTCTTCGGACGCAGGGAGCGTGTTGGCTGATGAACTGGTCCAACCTCTTCGTGCTGACCGTGTCCGCTGCGATCGGTCCCGAGGCCGTGCGCTACATCCTGGGCGCACAGGGCCTCAACATCCACTACGGCTACACCGGTCTGTTCAACTTCGGTCAGGCCGGCTTCATGGCGGTCGGAGCGTACGGCGTTGCGATCGTCAGCGCCTCGGAGCAGGCGGGCGGACTCGGGTATTCGGTCTGGCTCGGCGTGCTGGCGGGGCTGGTCGCGGCGGTGTTGCTCGCGTTGCTCATGGGCGTGCCGACGCTTCGGTTGCGTGGCGACTACCTCGCGATCGTGACGATCGCGGCCTCCGAGATCATCCGACTGGTGATTCGATCCGAGCGGTTCGACTGGCTGACCGGCGGGAACTCGGGGATCAACGGGTTCGCGAACTCGTTCTTCGATGCGAATCCGTTCGACAACTCGCATCGGTACGAGTTCGGTCCGTTCGAGTATCTCGGTAAGGACCTGTGGGTGATGCTGATCGGTTGGCTGGTGATCGCCTTCTTCGGTCTGCTCACCTTCCTGCTCATGCGAAGCCCGTGGGGGCGCGTGCTGCGCTCCATCCGGGAGAACGAGGATGCGGTCCGCTCGCTCGGCAAGAACGTGCAGGCGTACAAGATGCAGGCGCTCGTGCTCGGCGGTGTGATGGGCGCGGTCGGCGGCGCCATCTACGCGCTGTACCAGAACCTCGCCCTACCCGATGACTTCGTCACCCGGACGACCTTCATTGCGTACGCCGCCCTCATCCTGGGCGGTGCGGCCCGAGTCGGCGGCCCGATCATCGGTGGCGTCATCTGGTACGGGATCTTCGCGTTCATGACCAATCTCGTGACCGAGGTGAGCGGAACGTACTGGTTCAAATCCGCGTCGTGGCTCCCATCGATCGTGAAGGACAACGCCGGCCAGTTCCCGTTCGTCTTTCTGGGGGTCGCGCTGATGCTGCTCGTGGTGTTCCGCCCGCAGGGCATCTTCGGAGACCGCAGGGAGGTGGAGCTCGATGCCCGCTGACACGATGGAGACGAGTTCCGGTCCCGCGGCGCTCGCCGGCGTGCCCGACACGGTAGGCGTCGCCAAGCCCGACCCGATCGTGGTGGCCGACAAGGTGGTCCGGCGCTTCGGCGGCGTCACGGCGGTCAATGTCGACCACGTGGAGTTCCAGCGAGGCACGATCACCGCGCTGATCGGGCCCAACGGCGCCGGAAAGACCACGTTCTTCAACCTGCTCACCTGTTTCGATCAGCCGCAGGAAGGCACGTGGACCTTCAACGGCACACCGCTCAACGGCGTCGCCCCGCACAAGGTCGCCAAGATGGGCATGGTCCGGACGTTCCAGCTCACCAAGGTGCTGACCAAGCTGACCGTCATCGAGAACATGCGCCTCGGGGCGACGGGGCAGAAGGGCGAGTCCTTCCTCGGCTCGCTCTTGAAGCAGGTCTGGTCCGATCAGGAACGATCGATCACCGAGCGCGCCGACGAGCTGCTCGCCCGGTTCAAGATGGATCACATGCGCGAGCAGTACGCGGGCCAGCTTTCGGGCGGCCAGCGGAAGTTGCTCGAGATGGCCCGTGCGCTCATGACCGAGCCCGAGCTGATCATGCTCGACGAGCCGATGGCTGGCGTGAACCCCGCGCTCAAGCAGTCGCTGCTCGAGCACGTGAAGTCGTTGCGTGACGAAGGCCGCTCGGTCATCTTCGTCGAGCACGACATGGACATGGTGTTCGACATCAGCGATTGGGTGGTGGTGATGGCCGAGGGTCGACTGATCGCCGAGGGGACTCCCGACCAGGTGGGGTCGAACCCGGCGGTGATCGACGCCTACCTCGGATCTCACCACGATCGAGACCTGAACCCCGATGTCGGCGGCGGGCCCGAAGGGGGTGCCTCATGACGGGCTCGGACGCGCTCGCGGCACGCGAGCAACGGCGAGAGGTGCCCCTGCTGGTGGCCGATGCAATCGTCGCCGGGTACGTTCCCGAGGTGAACATCCTCAACGGGTGTTCGATGGAACTGTTCCACCAGGAGATGGTCGGCATCATCGGCCCGAACGGCGCCGGCAAGTCGACCTTCCTGAAGTCGCTGTTCGGGCTGATCCCGATCCGATCGGGTGCGGTGACCTTGCACGGCGACACCATCACGTCGCTGAAGGCGCACGAGCTGGTGACGAAGGGTGTGGGGTTCGTCCCGCAGACCGAGAACGTGTTCTCGTCGATGACGGTTCGCGAGAACATGGAGATGGGGGCGTTCCTCGACCCGAAGTCCATTCCCGAGCGCTTCGAGCAGGTCGTCGACCTCTTCCCGCGGTTGGGGGAGCGCGCCAACCAGACCGCCGGATCGCTGTCGGGCGGCGAACGGCAGATGGTCGCGATGGGTCGGGCGCTCATGATGAATCCGTCGGTGTTGCTGCTCGACGAGCCGTCGGCCGGCCTTTCGCCGGCCTTCCAGGACGAGGTGTTCATCAACTGCAGGCGGATCAACCAGGTCGGCGTGTCGATCGTGATCGTCGAGCAGAACGCGACGCGCTGCCTGCAGGTCGTCGATCGTGCCTTCGTGCTCGATCACGGTACGAACGCCTACACAGGTACCGGTCAGGACCTGCTGAACGACCCGAAGGTGATCGAGCTCTATCTCGGCACGCCGCGCGCCGCGCCACGCCGCGCCGGCGTCCGCCGGCACGTGAGATCGGCGCCGGCGCCGAACGGCGCGCCGAGCGCGGAACCTGGGAGGGGGTCGGAAGGGCGGCGAGCGGGGGCCGAGCGGTTGCTCGGCCCCCGCGTTGCGGAGTCTTCGACTCGGTGGAGCGCTAGCTCACTTGCCGGCCTCGAAGTTCTCGGCGAGGGCGTTGCCCATGTTGCCGTCAACGCCGTAGACGCTGGAGATGTCGACTCCCTGCTCAACCATCTTGGTGAGGATCTTGGAGGACTCGTCGAAGCCGATGAGCGCGATCGCGTCGGCGCCGGAGTCCTTCGCCTCCTGGACCTCGGTCGAGTAGTCGGCGGCCTTCGGATCGTAGATCTTCTTGCCGACGACCTCGCCACCGCCGTCCTTGAGCGACCCCTCGAGGTCGTCCGCAAGGCCGGTGCCGTAGTCATCGTTCAGGGCGAGGACGTAGACGCTGCTCTTGCCGTCGCCGATGATGGTGTCGGCGAGCACGGAGCCCTGCAGGATGTCGGACGGCGCGTCACGGAAGTACAGACCCTTGTCGTCGTAGGTCGAGAACTTCTTCGACGTGTTGGCCGGCGAGAACATCACGACACCAGCGGTCGCGATCGTGTCGACCACCGAGAGGCTGACCGAGGAGGACGCGGCGCCGATGATCCCGTCGACGTTCTTCGACAGCAGCGTCTGGACGGTCGTGGGGGCAACCTTGTTCTCGGTGTCGCCGGAGTCGCCCTCGACGAGCACGACGTCCTTGCCGAGCACACCACCGGCTGCGTTGATCTCCTGGACGGCGAGCTGCACGCCGGCGACCTCGGGCGGGCCGAGGAAGGCGAGGGAGCCCGTTACCGGGAGCAACGTGCCGAGCGTGAGCACACCGTCACCGGCGCGCGTTCCCACGACGGGAACCTCGGGAACGTCGGCCGACTTCGGAGCCGTTGCCTTGACGAACTCGGTCTTCGACTCGTCGATGCACTCGTCGGACTTCTCGCACTTCGTGCCGTCCTCGGAGTTCTTCATCGAGCCGAACTGCAGCACGCCGTAGGAGGCCTCGGTCGGTTCGCCGTTGCCGGAGAACTCGAGCGGCCCGCTGGCGCCGTCGTAGTCGACGTCCTTGCCCTCGTCGATGAGCTTCTTGCAGCCCGCGAAGTCGGTGCACTTCTCGCCACCACGGGTGATGCCGTTGATCTTGGAGGCGTACTCGATGCCGTCAGTCTTCGCCTCGGTGGCCGCCAGGGCGATCACGATCGCGGCGTCGTACGATTCAGCGCCGTAGTTGAAGTCCGAAAGGTCGGGGTCGACCTTCAGCATCCGGTCCTTGAACTCCTGGCCGAGATCGACGAGCGGGGTGGTCCCCTTCATGCCGGCCAGCGCACCGTCGCCCTTGGCGTCGTCCGCGGCCGTCGTCGTCGTCTTGTCGCTCGAGCCTTCGTCGGTCCCGGAGTCGTCGCCGCACCCGGCAGCAACGAGGCCGAGGGCCAGCAGGAGCGAGACGCTCTTCGCCAACAATTTGTTGGTCTGCATACGTCACCCTTTCGGTTGGTTATGTCACTGCACGTGCCCCCACAACGCGGGCGAGTGCCGTCGGAACACTAGTCACGGCAATGTTCGCGAGCCCGGAAGGACACCGAAACGACATCGAAGCGCAACATGTGCCATCGAGCGTCTCGCAGGTTCGGTCGGGGATGGGGTTCCACCGCGGAGTGACCTCGAGCGTGTCGGGCGACGCGACACCGTCGTGCGACTGGCCGTCAGTGGCCGAGCAGCAGTTCCATGACCATCACGTCGAGCCATCGGCCGAACTTCCGGCCGACTTCGCGTTCGTGGCCCACGATCTCGAAGCCGTGCGCGGCGTGCAGCCCGATCGAGGCCTCATGGCCACCGACGATGCGGGCGAACACCGCATGGAATCCGTGCGCCGCGGCCCGTTCGGTGAGGTCGCCGAGCAGCATCCGGCCGACGCCGCGGCCATGGTGGTCGCGGTGGACGTACACCGAGTCCTCGACGCTGGTCGAGTACGCGGCGCGCGGCCGGTAGGGCGACAGCGAGGCGAAACCGACTACGGCGCCCGCGGACTCGGCGACGGTGACCACGTGCGCGCCGGAGCGGTCGGAGATCCAGGCGGCCTGGTCGGCCGCCGTTCGCTCGACGATGTCGAAGGTGACGGTCGACGAGCGAACCTCGACGTTGTAGATGCGCCGAATGGCCTCGCTGTCGTCGATGGTGGCGAGTCGTACCTGCACGGCAGCGATGGTACGCGGGCGACCCGGAGGCTTGACGCGCCCTGCGGTGTACCCCGCCTTCGTGCCGGTCGGTGGCCCGTGGGCACCGGCGGAGCGGTCCGGCGAATGGTGGTTGGTCCCGCGCTCCCCGGCGGCTATAGTCGCGGGTCGTCTCGGCGCCAGCGCGCCGTGCGTGCCCCCTTAGCTCAGTCGGCAGAGCGTTTCCATGGTAAGGAAAAGGTCGTCAGTTCGATTCTGACAGGGGGCTCATCGGCACAGAGCAGCGAGGGCGATCGCCCGGACGGCTCAGTGCGAACAGCGGTGGCGTAGCTCAGTTGGTGAGAGCACTCGGCTCATAATCGAGGGGTCGTCAGTTCGAGTCTGACCGCCACCACCCGCCTACCCAGGATCGGCCACGACCGGCACGGTCGAAACACAAGGAGCAAGGGACGCCATGGCCAAGGAAAAGTTCGAGCGGACGAAGCCTCACGTGAATGTGGGGACTATGGGTCATATTGATCATGGTAAGACGACGTTGACGGCTGCGATTACGAAGACGTTGGCGGATCGGGTTGCGGGGAACTCGTTTACGGCGTTCGAGAACATTGATAAGGCTCCTGAAGAGCGTGAGCGTGGTATCACGATCAATGTGTCGCATGTGGAGTATGAGACGGATAATCGTCACTATGCGCATGTGGATATGCCTGGGCACGCGGATTACATCAAGAACATGATCACGGGTGCGGCGCAGGTGGATGGCGCGATCTTGGTGGTGTCGGCGGCTGATGGTCCGATGCCGCAGACGCGTGAGCATGTGTTGTTGGCTCGGCAGGTGGGTGTGCCGGCGATCGTGGTGGCGTTGAACAAGGTCGACATGGTCGATGATGAGGAGCTGCTCGAGCTGGTGGAGCTTGAGGTTCGCGAGTTGTTGTCGGAGTACGAGTTCCCTGGTGATGATGTTCCGGTGTGTCCGGTGTCGGCGTTGAAGGCGTTGAACGGCGATTCGGATGCGCAGGATCAGGTGATGGCGTTGATGGCTGCGGTGGATGAGTATGTGCCGC
Source organism: Actinomycetota bacterium (assembly GCA_016703525.1). Classification (GTDB taxonomy): domain Bacteria; phylum Actinomycetota; class Acidimicrobiia; order Acidimicrobiales; family Microtrichaceae; genus JADJBW01. The sequence goes on from JADJBW010000015.1 coordinate 34,352, forward strand.
AGCCGGTGCGTGATCTGGACAAGCCGTTCTTGATGCCGATTGAGGATGTGTTCTCGATTACGGGTCGGGACGGTTGTGACCGGTAAGGACGAGCAGGGGGTGATTCATACGGGCGATGAGATTGAGATCGTCGGGTTGAAGGCGACGCAGAAGACGACGTGTACTGGTGTGGAGATGTTCCGGAAGTTGCTTGACGAGGGTCAGGCGGGGGACAACATCGGTGCGTTGTTGCGTGGGACGAAGAAGGAAGAGGTGCAGCGGGGTCAGGTGTTGGCGAAGCCGGGTTCGATTACGCCGCACACGGATTTCGTTGCGAATGTGTATGTGTTGTCGAAGGAGGAGGGTGGGCGGCATAAGCCGTTCTTCTCGAATTATCGGCCGCAGTTCTATTTCCGTACGACGGATGTGACGGGTTCGATCTCGTTGCCGGGTGGTACGGAGATGTGTATGCCGGGTGATAACACGGAGATGCAGGTGGAGTTGATTGCTCCGATCGCGATGGATGAGGGGTTGCGGTTCGCGATTCGTGAGGGTGGTCGCACGGTTGGTGCTGGCCGTGTGATCTCGATCATCAAGTGACGGTGCGCCGGGAGACCGGCGATCGCAGCACGATGTGAGCGAGGAGGCGCCCGCTGCGGGCGCCTCCTCGTCATTTTTCCGGCCGGGTCGATCCCGCCTAAGCTGTCTGCCCCGGCCGCGCACGCGGCACCCGAGATCTGGCGCCCGTGGTGCGGGCGAACGAAGCGACGACAGGACGACGACTCCGATGGCCTCCGACAAGCGTGTTCACGTGACCCTCGAGTGCACGGTGTGCAAGCGCCGCAACTACATCACGAACAAGAACAAGAACAACGATCGTGAGCGGATCGAGCTGAAGAAGTACTGCAAGTGGGATCGCACGCACACGGTCCACAAGGAGACCCGCTGAGCGACACCCGCTCTGCCGCAGCGGCCCCGCCTCCGGGCGGTGCACGGCCGCCGGCAGTCGGGGGTCCCGCGTCCGGGGTGGTCGCCCGCCCCGTCGATTCGCTCGTCGCATCCGCGATCGCGGGCGATCGCCACGCCTTCGGCGACCTGGTCGAGGCGACCTATCGCGACACCTACACGCTCGCGTTGCGCCTCACGGGCAACGAGCACGACGCTCGGGACGTCACGCAAGACGCGTACTTGCGCGCCTTCAGGTCGATCGACACGTTCCGTGGCGAGGCAGCCTTTTCCTCGTGGCTCTATCGCGTCACGGCGAACTGTGCGATGTCGCTGTTGTCGGCCCGCCGACGCCACACCCACATCGATTTGGATCTCGTGGGCGACCAGATCGCGGGCCTCGCCGACTCGATGGATCCGGCCGATGCGGTGGTCGCGGCCGGGCTGTCGGCGCCGATCGATCGGGCACTCGTCGCGCTACCGATGTCGTCTCGCGTGGTCGTGCTGTTGCGTGACGTGTACGAGTTGAGCCACGACGAGATCGCCGCGACGCTGGGCATCTCGTCGGCCGCTGCGCGCGTGCGCCTCCACCGTGGCCGTGCCCAGATGCGTGCGGCGCTTGCCGCTCAAGGTGATCTGATCGAGGCGGAGGAGGCGAGCCGTGCAATGTGACGAGGCGCGTCCCCTGTTGGATCGACTCGCCGATGAATGCGAGCCCCGATCCATCGAGTTGCAGCGTCACCTCCGGGCCTGCTCGCGGTGCCGCGCCGACGCCGCCTCCGTGCGGTCGCTTCACCGAACACTCGGCGGCCTACGCTCGGTCAGGATCGACCCCGGACCGCAGTTGCTGGCGGAGGTGCTGTCGTCGGTGGAGGCATTGGGCGACGCCTGGACCGAGAACGTGGTCGAGCATCGGCGACGCATGGCGCGTCGCGGCGCAGCTGTCGCTGCGGCGCTCGGAGCAGCGGCAGCTGGGGCCTGCGCGGCAGCGATCGCTGTTCGGCGTGCGTGGCCGACGGCCGGTGCCCGGAGCCTGGGCGCGTTCGGCGCGCTCTGACCCCGCGCTGCGAGCGTGCGATGCTCGGGGAATCGGATTCGACTGGCCTCGCGTCGTCGCGGTCCGTATTTTGGTTCGGCCATCCCGGCGGCTGCCGCTGCTAGGGTTGGCGATCGGTCGGAGACGACCCGAAGGGCAGTGGCTCAATTGGCAGAGCAGCGGTCTCCAAAACCGCAGGTTGGGGGTTCGAGTCCCTCCTGCCCTGCTTCGGGCGGCGTCGAGGCGTCGCAACTCGTACGGAAGTGGTGTTCCGCATGGCAATGAACCGAGAACAAAAACGCGCCCTCCAGCGGGCGGGTCAGCTCACGGCTGACGGTTCGCCGGTGGCCACGCGCGAGCGTCGGCAGCCCCAGGTCCGCAGCGCCGACTCGCGGACCTCCCCGGCGGACTTCGTGCGCGAGGTTCGCGCCGAACTGCGCAAGGTTTCGTGGCCGACGCGTGCGGAGACCATCCGCCTGTCGGTGATCGTGTTCATCGCGATCGTGATCCTGGGCGCCTTCATATTCCTCATCGATCTCGGGTTCGGGCAGTTCACCGATTTCCTCTTCCCGAGTCCCTCCACCAGTGGGTCGCTGCTCTCGGGTGCGTGGTCAGCCCTGTTCTGACCGCCGCGATCGAGTCTGCACCGTTCCACACAGAGAAGAAGAAACAAGCACGCATCATGAGCCTCCCCGATACGAACGACGTGAGCGACGAGACCGAGTCGACGAGCGACGTCGCGACCGATGCCCCGGTGGCCGAGGCCGCTGATGCGGTCGACGACGCCGACATGGTCGAGTCGGCCCCCGATGCGACGGATCCGGTCGCCGAGGACGCCGCGCCCGCGGAGGACGCCGCGCCCGCCGAGGTGATCGATGCGGAGGACCTGATCGAGGCGCCGCGTCGCCCCGAGAGCGCTTACGACCGGCCCGGTCGCTGGTTTGTCCTGCACTGCCAATCCGGCTACGAGAACAAGGTTCGCCAGAACCTCGAGGCGCGTACCCGCTCCATGAACATGGAGGAGCGGATCTACGAAATCGTGATCCCGCTCGAGGACGTGACCGAGATCCGCAACGGCAAGAAGGTCGTCGTCCAGAAGAAGATGTTCCCCGGCTACATCCTGATCCGGTGCGAGCTCGACGACGATTCGTGGTACGTGATTCGCAACACGCCGGGCGTGACCGGGTTCGTGGGGGCGGGCAACAAGCCCACGCCGCTGCCGCGTCGCGACGTCGACAACTTCTTGACCGTGAAGGCCGACGAGGACGAGGCGCCCAAGCGTGCCAAGCCCCGGCTCGAGTACGAGATGGGCGAGACGGTGCGCGTCAAGGAAGGCCCGTTCGCCGACTTCAGCGGCGAGATCGTCGAGCTCAACGCCGACCAGCTGAAGGTCAAGGTGCTCGTAAACATCTTCGGTCGCGAGACCCCGGTGGAACTCGAGTTCGGTCAGGTCGCGAAGCTCTGACCGCCGTCGGTCGTGCGCCCCGCGTAGTTTTGCGGCCGCTCGTACCGCTCGACCAGACTTATCAATTGCGTGTGCTCGACCGCCGTGATCGGCGTGTTCATCCCTGGGCTCGGGCACGCCGGATGCCGAGAGAGAGTGTGTGATCCATGGCCAAGAAGAAGGTCACTGCAGTCGTGAAGATCCAGATCGCCGCCGGCGGTGCCACACCGGCGCCGCCCGTGGGTACCGCGCTCGGTCCCCACGGCATCGCGATCATGGACTTCTGCAAGGAGTACAACGCCCGCACGGAGAGCCAGCGCGGCACCGTGATTCCCGTCGAGATCACGATCTTCGAAGACCGTACCTTCACGTTCGTCACGAAGACCCCGCCGGCACCGGTGCTCATCCGTCAGGCCGCGGGCCTCGAGAAGGGCGCGGCCACGCCGGGCAAGGGTGTCATCGGTGAGATCACCGATGCGCAGCTCACCGACATCGCGTCGACCAAGCTCCCCGACCTCAACACCAACGACATCGACGCGGCGAAGGCGCAGATCGCCGGCACCGCTCGCTCGATGGGCATCCGCGTCGTCGGCTGAGCCGACCGAGCGCAGTCATTCTCCTGCGGCAACGCCGCGGGCATCATCCGAACCGGCACCGCGGGACGACCTCGCCCGTGGGCCCGATCTTGAGAGGGAGCCGTCATGGCGAAGGGCAAGAAGTTCACCGATGCGCTGAAGCGCTTCGATCGCGACCACCTGCACGCAGGTGCCGAGGCGGTGGAGCTCGCGAAGGCGATCTCGAACCGCAACTTCGACGAAACCGTCGAGGTGGCATTCCGCTTGGGCGTCGACCCGCGCAAGGCCGATCAGATGGTGCGCGGCACCGTCGCTCTGCCGTCTGGGTCGGGCAAGGCGGTTCGTGTGGCCGTGTTCGCCGTCGGCGACGCCGCACGCGAAGCCGAGGCCGCTGGCGCCGAGTTCGTCGGTGCCGACGATTTGGCCGCCCAGATCGAAGGCGGCATGCTCGACTTCGACGTCACCATCGCCACGCCCGACCTGATGCCGCTGGTCGGCCGGCTCGGTCGCACGCTCGGCCCCCGTGGCCTCATGCCGAACCCGAAGTCGGGCACGGTCACCAACGACGTCGGCAAGGCGGTCGAGGAGTTCAAGGGCGGCAAGGTCGAGTACCGCACCGACCGTCACGGCAACGTGCACGTGCCGCTCGGCAAGGTCAGCTTCGACGTTCCTGCCCTGGTCGCCAACCTCTACGCCGTGGTCGATGAGCTGCATCGTGCCAAGCCGGCGTCGTCCAAGGGCCGGTACTTCCGCAAGGTCACCGTGGCCTCCACGATGGGCCCGGGCATCCGAGTCGATCCCGCCCGAGTGGGCGAGTAGCCTTTCTCGATCGTGCCGACGGCGAGCCGTCGGCACGCACATTCGCTCGCCGCAGACATCTGGTGTGCGCTCCGCCCGCGGGGTGCGCTGAAGGGGCCGACGCAAGGACGCCCGCCCGACGAGGTGAACCTCCCAGAACGTATCGGGGTGTTCGCGCGGTCGTTGCGAACGCCCCGTGTCGCGTCATGGCGCGAGGCATTCCCACCCCGGTTCGCCGGGACCCAGAACCGCCCGAATCCTCGGGCCTGATTGAACAGAAGGGAGGTGCAGAAGATGGAGAACCCCCGTCCCGAAAAGGCCGCTGTTGTGGCCGAGGTCAAGGAACGACTCGGCGCCGCAGATGCGGTGCTGATCACCGAGTACCGAGGCTTGACGGTCCGCGAGCTTGCGGGCCTTCGCAACGCGATGCGGCCGGCCGGCGGTGAGTACAAGGTCTACAAGAACACCCTCGTGCGCATCGCTGCCCGCGAGCTCGGCATCAATCTCGATGACGTGCTCGTCGGCCCGACAGCGCTTGCGCTGATCACCGCGGCACCCGACGGCACACCCGCCGACATCGCTTCGGTAGCGAAGGCGGTACTCGACTTCGCGAAGACCCAACCGCTCCTCGTGTTGAAGGGTGGCGTGCTGGGCCAGAACGTCCTCGACGCCAACGGCGCCAAGGCGTTGGCCTCGTTGCCCACGGCTGCCGAGGTGTACGCGCGCTTGGCCGGTGCGATCAACGGTAACGCCCGCGGTCTCGCGTCGGTCGTCAGCGGTGTTCATCGCAGCTTGGCCTACGTGCTCCAGGCCGCGATCGACGCCAAGGTGTTCGCCGAGGGCGATGCCCCTGCACCCACTGCCGACGCTGCGGCCCCCGCAGCCGACGAACCTGCCGCCGAGGCGGCATCTGCTGACGAGGTGGCGGTCGCCGCCGCCGAGTCGGCCCCCGATTCAGATACCCCCACGGCTGCGATTGACGCAGCAGATGAAAGTGAGAACTGACGATGTCGAAGGTTGAGGAGCTGCTCGAGTCCATCTCCAACCTCACGCTGGTTGAGGCCTACGAGCTGGTGAAGGCGATCGAGGACAAGTTCGAGGTGTCGGCTGCGGCGCCCGTCGCTGCGGTCGCCGTTGCCGGGCCCGCCGCCGACGGCGCGGGTGAGGTCGAGGAGCAGACGAGCTTCGACGTCATCCTGACCGATGCGGGCGACAAGAAGATCCAGGTGATCAAGGAAGTCCGTGGGCTCACGAGCCTCGGTCTGAAGGAAGCCAAGGATCTCGTCGAGGGCGCGCCGAAGGCCGTGCTCGAGGGTGTGTCCAAGGAAGACGCCGAGAAGGCCAAGGAGGCCATCGAGGCCGCCGGCGGCAAGGCCGACGTCAAGTAACCACCGACGCCCAACCGCCGGGGCTCATCCCGGCGGTCCACAGCGTTGAACGAACGGGTGGGTCGACCCCACCCGTTCGTCGCGTTCGGACGCGGACGCGCAGGGATCGCCGGCGGGACAATCTGCCCTTGACCTTCCGCCGCACCTCGGCTTACCGTTCCCCCAAATCGAGCGGTGGCGTGCGTCCCCAGAACCTCCCGGGTTGACCGCGCCTTGCCCGCGTCCGTATGCTCACAGGTTGCCGTGCTGCTGCCGTTTTGCCGTCACCCGCTTCGAGGTGTCGTTGCGCGCGTCCAGGCATCGGTGGCCAGCTCGACTACCAGCGCATGCGAGGAGTAGGTCCTTTGTCCGCACGTTCCGTTCTCCGGGATCGTTATTCGTTCGGCAACCTCGACGAGGTGCTCGAACTCCCCGACTTGATCGCCATCCAGCGAGAGTCGTTCCAGTGGTTCCTCTACCAAGGCCTCGCCGAGGCATTCCGCGACATCAGCCCGATTCGCGATTTCACCGAGACCCTGTCGCTCGAGCTCGAGTTCGACCCGAACGACGAGGACCTGCGTCCGCCGCCGAAGTTCACGGTGGAGGAGTGCAAAGAGAAGGACATGACCTTCTCGGCGCCGATCTTCGTGCGCGCCCGGTTCGTCAACCAGAACACCGGCGAGATCAAGGAACAGACCGTCTTCATGGGCGACTTCCCCATGATGACCGAGAAGGGCACGTTCATCATCAACGGCACCGAGCGGGTCGTGGTGTCCCAGCTCGTGCGGTCGCCGGGCGTCATCTTCCAGCCCGGCGAGCGGTTCCGCCTTCGTAACCTGTCCAAGCACCAGTTGGTGACGGGCACCATCCACCCGTACCGCGGCGAGTGGGTTGAGTTCGACGTCGAGCAGAAGCCCGGCAAGGACGTCACGGCCGGCACGCGCGTCGCCCGCAAGCGTCGCCTGTCGATCTTCGTGCTCATGCGCGCGCTCGGCTTCGACGAGGAGAACGAGCCCGGCTTTCTCGACCGCTTCGTCAACCACTTCCACTTCCTCGACGGGCAGTGGGAGAAGGAGCGCGACTTCGCGCCGACCCAGGACGAGGCGCTCGTCGAGATCTACAAGCGCGCTCGCCCGGGCGAACCGCCCACGCTCGATTCGGCCCGTGCCTACTTCCGCAACGCGTTCTTCGAGCCGCGCCGCTACGACCTGAGCCGAGTCGGCCGCTACAAGCTGAACCGCAAGCTCGGCCCCGAGCTCGATCGCCTCGAAGAACTCTTCGGTCTGACCGATCTCGACCGGCCCGACGCCGACCAGCCGGTGCTCAGCCGCTGCGAGGTTCTGGCGTCCATGACCTATCTGCTCAATCTCGCCGCGGGCGAGCCGGGCTACCGCCTCGACGATCAGGACCACTTCGCCAACCGTCGCATTCGCTCGGTCGGCGAACTGATCCAGAACCAGGTTCGCATCGGCCTCAGCCGCATGGAGCGCGTGGTCCGCGAGCGCATGACGACCCAGGACGTCGAGGCGATCACCCCGCAGACGCTCATCAACATCCGGCCCGTGGTCGCAGCGATCAAGGAGTTCTTCGGAACCTCCCAGCTGAGCCAGTTCATGGACCAGGTCAACCCGATCTCGGGCCTGACCCACCGTCGCTGCCTCTCGGCGCTCGGCCCCGGTGGCCTCAGCCGCGAGCGCGCCGGCTTCGAGGTCCGCGACGTCCACTTCAGCCACTACGGCCGGATGTGCCCGATCGAGACGCCGGAAGGCCCGAACATCGGCCTGATCGGCGCCCTCGCCACCTTCGCCCGCGTCAACGAGTTCGGCTTCATCGAGTCGCCGTACCGCAAGGTCATCGACGGTCGGGTGACCGACGAGATCGTGTACCTGCCGGCCGACGAGGAGGAGGAGTACGTCGTCGCACAGGCGAACGCTCCCCTCAACCCCGACGGCACCTTCAAGGCGCCTCGAGTGCTCGTGCGGCGCTCGCCGCAGGCCGCCTCGCTGAGCGATCTGAAGCTGCAGCTCGAGCGCGACGTGTTCCTCGGCGCGACCACCGAGATTTCCTCGGTGCCGCCCGAAGAGGTCCAGATGATGGACGTGTCGCCGCGCCAGATCGTGTCGGTGGCCACCGCCCTCATCCCGTTCCTCGAACACGACGACGCGAACCGTGCGCTCATGGGCGCGAACATGCAGCGCCAGGCCGTGCCGCTGGTTCGGGCGGAAGCGCCGTTCATCGGCACCGGCATCGAGGCCCGTGCGGCTCGGGACGCTGCCGACATGATCCTCGCCGAGGACGAGGGCGTGGTCGCCGAGGTCGATGGTCGCCTCATCACGGTCGACTACAAGAACCTCGGTCGCAAGATCTACCGGCTCCACAAGTTCGAGCGGTCGAACCAGGACACCTGCATCAACCAGAAGGCGATCGTGGCGGAGAGCCAGCGGGTAGTCCGCGGCGATGTGCTCGCCGAGGGCCCGTCCACCAACAACGGCGAGCTGGCCTTGGGCAAGAACCTGCTCGTCGCGTTCATGCCGTGGCAGGGCTACAACTTCGAGGACGCGATCATCCTCAGCGAGCGTCTCGTCAAGGACGACGTGCTCACCTCGATCCACATCAAGGAGCACGAGGTCGATGCACGCGACACGAAGCTCGGCCCCGAGGAGATCACCCGGGACATCCCGAACCTGAGCGAGGAGATCCTCGCCGACCTCGATGAGCGCGGCATCATCCGCGTTGGCGCCGAGGTCGGGCCGGGCGACGTGCTGGTCGGCAAGGTCACCCCCAAGGGTGAGACCGAGCTGACTCCCGAGGAACGGCTGCTCCGTGCGATCTTCGGCGAGAAGGCGCGCGAGGTGCGCGACACGTCGCTCAAGGTGCCGCACGGCGAGACCGGCAAGGTCATCGACGTCAAGGTGTTCAGCCGTGACGAGAGCCACGAGTTGGCACCGGGTGTCAACCAGTTGGTCCGCGTCTACATCGCCCAGAAGCGCAAGATCTCCGTCGGCGACAAGCTCGCCGGCCGCCACGGCAACAAGGGCGTGATCTCCAAGGTCCTGCCGATCGAGGACATGCCGTACATGGCCGACGGCACCGCGGTCGACATCATCTTGAACCCGCTCGGCGTCCCGTCGCGAATGAACGTCGGTCAGGTGCTCGAGACCCACCTCGGCTACGCGGCTCGGTGGGGCTGGGAGCACGACAGCGACTTCATCGGCGAGGAGCCGATCCGCGGCACGGAGCGCAAGACCCGGCCGACCACTCGGCCGTCCACGCTCGTCGCCACCCCGGTGTTCGACGGTGCGAAGTGGGACGAGGTCGAGCTCGCAGGCAAGCACCCGACGATCAAGAAGATCTTCGAGAACCTCCGGCCCGAGGCCGTCGATCCGGTCTACGGCGACGGCGGTCGCATGATCGGCAACGACGGCAAGGTCACGCTGTACAACGGCCGTACCGGCGAGGCGTTCGATAACCCGATCACGGTCGGCTACGCGTACATCCTGAAGCTCGCCCACTTGGTCGACGACAAGATCCACGCCCGCTCCACCGGCCCGTACTCGATGATCACCCAGCAGCCGCTCGGCGGTAAGGCCCAGTTCGGTGGCCAGCGCTTTGGTGAGATGGAGGTGTGGGCACTCGAGGCCTATGGCGCCGCGTACTGCCTGCAGGAGCTCCTGACCATCAAGTCCGACGACACGCTCGGTCGCGTCAAGGTGTACGAGGCCATCGTGAAGGGCGAGAACATCCCCGAGCCCGGCATTCCCGAGAGCTTCAAGGTGCTCATCAAGGAGATGCAGGCGCTGTGCCTCGATGTCGAGGTGCTGTCGAAGACGGGTGAAGAGATCCAGATGCGTGAGCTCGACGAAGACTTCTTCCGGGCCGCCGAAGAGCTGGGGATCGACCTGTCCCGACCTGAACGAGGATCCGACGAAGAAGACGCCCGCCGCCAGGCGGAGAGGAGCTGAGAGACGTGCTGGACGTCAACAAGTTCGGCCAACTGAAGATCGGGCTCGCCACGGCGGAGTCGATCCGCATGTGGTCCAACGGCGAGGTGAAGAAGCCGGAGACGATCAACTACCGCACACTCAAGCCCGAAAAGGACGGCCTCTTCTGCGAGAAGATCTTCGGCCCGACGAAGGACTGGGAGTGCTACTGCGGCAAGTACAAGCGTGTCCGCTTCCGCGGCATCATCTGCGAGCGGTGTGGCGTTGAGGTCACACGCTCGAAGGTCCGGCGCGAGCGCATGGGCCACATCGAGCTCGCGGCGCCCGCCGTGCACATCTGGTACCTCCGCGGGACGCGGTCCTGGCTCGCCTACCTGCTCATGGGGACCACCCCCGCGAGGAGTTGAAGGCCAAGCAGCTCGAGAAGGTCATCTACTTCGCCGCCAACCTCGTGACCTGGGTCGACGAGGAGCGGCGGCAGGCCGACCTCCCGGCGCTCGAATCGGAGCTGCTCGCCGAGCGCGACGAAATCGTGCAGGAGCGCGAGCTGTCGCTGGCCCGCCGCCACGAGGAGCTCGAGGCCGAGCTCGCTCAGCTCGAATCCGAGGGCGCGAAGGAGTCCGATCTCACGGCCCGCCGCAAGGCTGCCGACAAGGACCTCGTCGCGATCCGCGAGCGCTACGAGGCCGAACTCGACCTGCTCAGCCGGGTTTGGGACGAGTTCCGCGACCTCTTCGCCCGCGAGATCCTCGAAGACGAGATGCTGTGGCGCGAGCTCGTCGACCGCTTCGGCGAGTACTTCGAGGGCGGCATGGGCGCCGACGCGATCAAGAAGCTGATCGATCGACTCGACCTCGACGAAGAAGAGGTCAAGCTCCGTGCGCTGATCGACCCGCCCGAGGGCGGTCGGCCGCTGTCGGCCCAGCGCAAGCAGAAGGCGATCAAGCGCCTCAAGATCGTCTCCGACTTCAACCGTCGCGACGACAACGGTCACCGCGTCAACGACCCGCGCGCCATGATCCTCGATGTGGTGCCGGTGATCCCGCCGGAGCTTCGCCCCATGGTGCAGCTCGACGGTGGCCGGTTCGCGACATCCGACCTGAACGATCTGTACCGCCGGGTGATCAACCGGAACAACCGTCTGAAGCGTCTGCTCGATCTTGGCGCACCCGAGATCATCGTGAACAACGAGAAGCGCATGCTCCAGGAGGCCGTTGACTCACTGTTCGACAACGGCCGTCGCGGACGTCCCGTCACGGGCCCGGGCAACCGTCCGCTCAAGTCGCTCTCCGACATGCTCAAGGGCAAGCAGGGTCGTTTCCGCCAGAACCTGCTCGGCAAGCGCGTCGACTACTCGGGCCGTTCGGTCATCGTGGTCGGGCCGACGCTCAAGCTGCACCAGTGCGGCCTGCCGAAGCTCATGGCGCTCGAGCTGTTCAAGCCCTTCGTCATGAAGGCGCTGGTTGACCGCGAGTTGGCGCAGAACATCAAGTCGGCCAAGCGCATGGTCGAGCGCCGTCGCCCGCAGGTGTGGGACGTGCTGGACGAGGTCATCAAGGAGCACCCGGTTCTGCTGAACCGTGCGCCCACACTGCACCGACTCGGCATCCAGGCGTTCGAGCCGGTCCTCGTCGAAGGCAAGGCGATCAACGTGCACCCGTTGGTGTGCACGGCCTTCAACGCCGACTTCGACGGCGACCAGATGGCGGTCCACCTGCCGCTGTCGGCCGAGGCGCAGGCCGAGGCGCGCGTGCTCATGCTGTCGGCCAACAACGTGCTGTCCCCGGCGCACGGCCGCCCGCTCGTGACGCCCACACAGGACATGATCATCGGCGCCTTCTACCTGACCGAATTGGTCGAGGGCGGGCTCGGCGAGGGGCGCGTCTTCCGTCGCCTCGATCAGATCGAGCGTGCCTACGAGGCCGGCGACCTCTCGCTGCACTCCCGCATCACCTTCCGCTCTCCCGAGCTCGCGATCGAGTCCGACGACGACGGTCCGACGCAGTACATCACGACGACGGCTGGTCGAATCCTGTTCAACGGTGCGCTTCCCGAGGGGTTCGGCTACGTCAACCATCTCGTCCGGAAGGGCGACATGGGCAAGATCGTCGACCGGCTCGCCTCGGAGTTCCCCAAGGCCGTCGTCGCTCGGTCGTTGGACGCCATCAAGGGCCTGTGCTTCATGTACGCCATGCGATCCGGGATCACGATCTCGATCAACGACGTGCAGACGCCGTCATCGAAGACGGCGATCCTCGACCGCCACGAGGCCGAGGCCGAGAAGGTCGAGAAGCAGTTCCATCGCGGCATCATCACCGATGGCGAGCGGATCCAGAAGGAAGTCGAAATCTGGTCCGAGGCCACCACCGAGGTGACCAAGGCGATGGAGGACGAGCTCACGGCCCAGCAGTTCAACCCCATCGAGATGATGGTGGGCTCGGGTGCTCGCGGCAACATGATGCAGGTGCGTCAGATCGCCGGCATGCGTGGCCTGGTTGCCAACCCTCGTGGCGACATGATCCCGCGGCCCATCAAGAGCAACTTCCGTGAAGGCCTCTCGGTGCTCGAGTACTTCATCGCCACGCCGGGCGCCCGTAAGGGCCTCGTCGACACGGCGCTGCGTACCGCCGACTCGGGCTACCTGACGCGTCGTCTCGTCGACGTCGCGCAGGAGCTCATCATCAACAGCGAGGATCCGTTCGCCAGCGGCGCTCCGGTTCGCGGCCTGTGGATCGAGAACGTGGAGGCCGACTCCGCCGGCAAGCGCAACTTCTTGGAGACGCGCCTGTTCAGCCGCACGCTCGCCGATGACGTCACGCTGTCGGACGGGACCGTGGTTCCGGCGGGCACGGCGGTGACGCTCGACGTCATGGCAACGCTGCGCGACGACTCGGCCGTCGATCGGGTGCGGGTGCTCTCGCCCCTCACCGACGAGAGCGAGATCGGCATCTCGGCGGCGAGCTACGGCGTGTCGTTGGCGACCGGCAAGTCGATCGAGATCGGCGAGGCGGTCGGCGTGATCGCGGCGCAGTCGATCGGCGAGCCGGGCACGCAGCTCACCATGCGGACGTTCCACACCGGCGGCATCGCCGGCAGCGACATCGCAGGTGGTCTGCCTCGCGTGGTCGAGCTCTTCGAGGCCCGCAGTCCCCGCAACAAGGCGATCCTCGCCCGCACCTCCGGCGTCATCCGGATGGGCGAGGACGACGTGAAGGGCCGCGTGGTCATCATCGTTTCCGACGATGGCGAGGAAGACATCTATTCCGTCCCGCGAGAGAGCCGTCTCGAGGTCAAGGACGGTCAGGAGATCACCGCCGGTGACGCGTTGGTCGAAGGCCCCCGCGATCCGAAGGAACTCCTCGAGATCAAGGGCGTCCGCGCCACGCAGCAGTACCTCGTGGACCAGGTCCAGAAGGTGTACCGCGACCAGGGCGTGTCGATCCACGACAAGCACATCGAGCTGATCGTTCGCCAGATGACCCGGCGCGTCGCCATCCAGGAGCCGGGCGACACCGACTTCCTGCCGGGCGAGCGCGTCGATGCCCGCGTGTTCGCCGAGGTGAACCGACGGATGGTGACCGAGGGCGCCAAGCCGGCCGAAGGCCGACCGGAGCTGATGGGCATCACCAAGGCGTCGCTGGCGACCGACTCGTGGCTCTCGGCGGCCTCCTTCCAGGAGACCACCCGGGTCCTCACCGAGGCGGCCATCGGGTCGCGCAGCGACTCGCTGCTCGGGCTCAAGGAGAACATCATCATCGGCAAGCTCATCCCGGCAGGTACGGGCATGGGCAACTACCGGGACCCGGCGATCACGGCGCCCGATTTCCAGCCGATGGAGTATTGGTCCTCCGACTCGGGCGTCGATCCCGCCGCCTGGCTGGCCCAACAGGCCACGTCGGATGAGCCCAGTGCCGAGATCATCGATCTGATGACCGGCGGAGAGTCCGCGGTGTGATGCCGCCGACGTGCTATTTGTCCTCGCAGGGGGCCCGCCGCTAGCGTGGCCCCCTGCCTGCTGGCCGCGGGCCGCGTTTGTCTGCGCGGGCCCGGACGGTCGCCGCTCGTTCTCGAAGTCCATCGTGTGAAGTTCTGAAAGGTTTCTCGTGCCCACCATCGAGCAGCTGGTCCGAAAGGGCCGCCAGTCAAAGCGACGCAAGGAGTCGACTCCTGCGCTCAAGGGCGCTCCGCAGCGCCGTGGGGTCTGCACTCGCGTGTACACCAACACTCCGAAGAAGCCGAACTCCGCGCTCCGCAAGGTGGCTCGTGTGCGGCTCACGTCCGGGATCGAGGTCACGGCCTACATCCCCGGTGAGGGACACAACCTGCAGGATCACTCCATGGTGCTCGTGCGCGGTGGTCGTGTGAAGGACCTCCCTGGTGTCCGCTACAAGATCATCCGCGGCACCCTCGACACCTCGGGTGTGCGAGACCGCAAGCAGGCCCGCAGCCGCTACGGCGCGAAGAGGGAGAAGTAAGCCATGCCTCGCAAGGGTCCAGCACCTCGCCGCGAACTCAACCCCGATCCGGTCTACCGCTCGCTCCTGGTCACCCAGGTGATCAACAAGGTGCTCCAGCGCGGCAAGCGTTCGACCGCCGAGCGGATCATGTACGACGCGCTCGCGATGATCGAGTCGAAAACCGGCTCCGACCCGATCGCCACGCTGAAGCGTGCGGTCGACAACGTGCGTCCGCAGCTCGAGGTGCGCAGCCGCCGTGTTGGCGGCGCCACCTACCAGGTGCCCGTCGAGGTGCGTCCTCGCCGCGCCAACACGCTGGCGATCCGCTGGCTCGTCGGCTACTCCCGTCAGCGCCGCGAGCGCACGATGTCGGAACGCCTGGCCAACGAACTCCTCGATGCCTCCAACGGCATCGGCGCTTCGGTGAAGCGCAAAGACGACCTGCAGAAGATGGCCGAGTCGAACCGAGCGTTCGCTCACTACCGCTGGTAGGTCCGCTCGTTCCTCGCTGGAGCACCGGGCCCGACCGTCATCGGTCGTGCCCGGTTCCGCGTCCGGCGGGGTTCGTGCGGAAATGAATTCCCCGAGACCACACCCCTGATTCCCGAAAAGAACCGACATGGCGCAGTACCCGCTCGAACGGACCCGCAACATCGGCATCATGGCCCACATCGATGCCGGGAAGACGACTACCACCGAGCGGATCCTCTACTACACCGGCAAGTCCTACAAGATCGGTGAGGTCCACGACGGTGCCGCAACGATGGACTGGATGGTCCAGGAGCAGGAGCGCGGCATCACCATCACGTCGGCGGCGACCACGTGCTTCTGGAGTGACACGCTCACCGATACCGAGCACCGCATCCAGATCATCGACACGCCCGGCCACGTCGACTTCACCGTCGAGGTCGAGCGCTCCCTGCGGGTACTCGACGGCGCGGTCGCGGTGTTCGACGGGGTCGCCGGCGTAGAGCCCCAGACCGAAACCGTGTGGCGCCAGGCGAACAAGTACAACGTGCCGCGCATGTGCTTCGTCAACAAGATGGACCGTATGGGCGCCGACTTCTTCGCTGCGCTCGACTCCATCAAGGACCGGCTCGAGGCGAAGGTTGCGGTCGTCAACCTGCCCATCGGCTCCGAGTCCGACTATCAGGGCATCATCGACCTCGTGACGATGAAGGCTTGGATCTGGCAGGGCGAAGACCTCGGCGCCAGCTGGGACATCGTCGACATCCCCGACGACTATCGCGAGCAGGCCGACGAGTATCGCCAGGCGTTGATCGACGTCATCAGCGAGACGGACGAGAACATCATGGAGAAGTTCCTCATGGAAGAGGAACTGACCCCCGAGGAGATTCGCGCCGCGATTCGTCAGGCGTGCATCAACCACGGCGTGGTGCCGGTGCTCAACGGCACGGCGTTCAAGAACAAGGGCGTCCAGCCGCTGCTCGACGCGGTCTGCTGGTACATGCCGAGCCCCGTCGACCTGCCGCCGGTCACCGGCGAGTCGCTCAAGGGTGAGGCCCTCGAGCGCAAGCCCTCGGCCAAGGAGCCGTTCTCGGCGCTCGCGTTCAAGATCGCGACGATGCCCCACATCGGCAAGCTCACCTACATGCGCGTGTACTCCGGCACCCTGAACAAGGGCGAGCAGGTCATGAACATGCGCACGCGCGACCGCGAGCGTTGCGGACGTCTCCTCGAGATGCATGCGATCGACATGAACGACAAGGACGCGATCTACGCGGGCGACATCGTCGGCGTGGTCGGTATGAAGAACACCCGCACCGGAGACACGCTCGCCGAGCCGACGAACCCCATCGTGCTGGAGTCGCTGGAGTTCCCCGAGCCCGTCATCCATGTGGCGGTCGAGCCGAAGACCAAGGCCGACCAGGACAAGATGTCGAAGGCGCTGTACTCGCTGTCCGAGGAAGACCCGACCTTCCAGGTTCGCACCGACGAGGAGACGGCCCAGACCGTCATCTCCGGGATGGGCGAGCTGCACCTCGAGGTGCTGGTCGACCGCATGATGCGCGAGTTCAAGGTCGACGCCACGGTGGGCAAGCCGCAGGTCGCCTATCGCGAGACGATCACGTCGCCGGTCAGCGGCATCACCTACACCCACAAGAAGCAGACGGGTGGCTCGGGTCAGTACGCCGAGGTTCAGATCAACATGGAGACGACCGGCCCCGGCGGCGGGTACATCTTCGACGACAAGATCTCCGGTGGTCGCATCCCGCGTGAGTACATCCCCTCGGTCGACGCCGGCATTCGCGAGGCGATGACCTCGGGTGTGCTCGCCGGCTACCCGACGGTCGACATCAAGGTCGAACTCGTCGACGGCAAGTACCACGACGTCGACTCCTCCGAGATGGCCTTCAAGATCGCCGGCATCCAGGCGTTCAAAGAGGCGGCGCGCAAGGCGAGCCCGGCGCTGCTCGAGCCGATCATGGCCGTCGAGGTCGTGACGCCCGAGGACTACATGGGCGACGTCATCGGCGACCTGAACAGCCGTCGCGGCAAGGTCGGCAAGATGGAGCAGCGGGGCAACAGCCAGGTCATCTCGGCCGAGGTTCCCCTGTCCGAGATGTTCGGCTACGCCACCGACCTGCGTTCCAAGACGCAGGGTCGCGCGAACTACACCATGCAGTTCGCCAGCTACCAGCAGACGCCGCGTAGCGTGCAGGAAGAGATCGTCGCTCGCGTCACCGGACAGTGACCGCGCCGATTCCTCCCACATCAGTCAGATCAACCCCCAGATAGCACCAGGCAAGACAAGGAAGGCACTCCGATGGCCAAGGAAAAGTTCGAGCGGACGAAGCCTCACGTGAATGTGGGGACGATGGGTCATATCGATCATGGTAAGACGACGTTGACGGCTGCGATTACGAAGACGTTGGCGGATCGGGTGCCGGGGAACTCGTTTACTGCGTTTGAGAACATTGATAAGGCTCCTGAGGAGCGTGAGCGTGGTATCACGATCAATGTTTCGCATGTGGAGTATGAGACGGCGAACCGTCACTACGCGCATGTGGATATGCCGGGGCACGCGGATTACATCAAGAACATGATCACGGGTGCTGCGCAGGTGGATGGGGCGATCTTGGTGGTGTCGGCGGCTGATGGTCCGATGCCGCAGACGCGTGAGCATGTGTTGTTGGCTCGGCAGGTGGGTGTGCCGGCGATCGTGGTGGCGTTGAACAAGGTCGACATGGTCGATGATGAGGAGCTGCTCGAGCTGGTGGAGCTTGAGGTTCGCGAGTTGTTGTCGGAGTACGAGTTCCCTGGTGATGATGTTCCGGTGTATCCGGTGTCGGCGTTGAAGGCGTTGAACGGCGATTCGGATGCGCAGGATCAGGTGATGGCGTTGATGGCTGCGGTGGATGAGTATGTGCCGCAGCCGGTGCGTGATCTGGACAAGCCGTTCTTGATGCCGATTGAGGATGTGTTCTCGATTACGGGTCGTGGGACGGTGGTGACCGGTAAGGTCGAGCAGGGTGTGATTCATACGGGCGATGAGATTGAGATCGTCGGGTTGAAGGCGACGCAGAAGACGACGTGTACTGGTGTGGAGATGTTCCGGAAGTTGCTTGACGAGGGTCAGGCGGGGGACAACATCGGTGCGTTGTTGCGTGGGACGAAGAAGGAAGAGGTGCAGCGGGGTCAGGTGTTGGCGAAGCCGGGTTCGATTACGCCGCACACGGATTTCGTTGCGAATGTGTATGTGTTGTCGAAGGAGGAGGGTGGGCGGCATAAGCCGTTCTTCTCGAATTATCGGCCGCAGTTCTATTTCCGTACGACGGATGTGACGGGTTCGATCTCGTTGCCGGGTGGTACGGAGATGTGTATGCCGGGTGATAACACGGAGATGCAGGTGGAGTTGATTGCTCCGATCGCGATGGATGAGGGGTTGCGGTTCGCGATTCGTGAGGGTGGTCGCACGGTTGGTGCCGGCCGTGTGATCTCGATCATCAAGTGACCGCGTCGACGCACGACGTCTGAACGTCCAGAAGGTTGGGGCCTCAGCCCCCCCACCTTCTTGGTTTTCCCGGCGGTCGCGCCGAGGTGCAAACGGTGAGGAAGGGGAGCGATGAGTCCGTTGACGGGAGGGGTCGGCGATCTCGCTGTCGTGCTCGGCCCGCATCGCGACCGCTCGGCCGGGCGCTCGGCCGGCATGATCGTTGCGGTCGGCGATCTGGCCACCGACATCGTCGTGCAGCTGTCGACCGCAACGATCGACCCGGTGTCCGACACCCCGGCGCTGATCACGCGGCACCGCGGCGGGGCGGCTGCCAACGTCGCGACGGTCAGTGCTCGGCTCGGGCGTCCAGCACGATTCGTGGGCCCGGTGGGTCGAGACTCCGGTGGGCGATGGCTGGTCGAGCAACTCGGCGACCTCGGGGTCGCCGCGCTCGGCCCGCTTGTCGAGGTTGCGTCCACCATCGTGGTGCTGGTCGATCCCGACGGCGCGAGGCGGTTCCTCACCGACCCCGGCTCGCCGCCGACGTCTCTCGTGGCTGACCCCTCCCTGGTAGCGGGTGCATCGCGCGTGCACCTGAGCGGATACGCCGTCTGCGATCCGCTGCTCGGGCCGTGGGCGGCCGAGCTCGGGAGCATTGCGCGACGATTGGGCCTGCGCGTGTCGGTGGACCCGGCGTCGACCTCCACGGTGAGCGGGTTCGGCATCGGTCGCCTGCTCGCGCTGCTCGACGACCTGCGGCCTGACGTCGTTCACGTGAACGAGGACGAGTCCGAGTTGCTGACCCTGGGTGCGCTCGTCGATCGGTGCGGCGTGGTCGTCGAGACCCGTGGTGCGGCACCGACTCGGGTGCACGGTCGCTCCGGCGCAGGCGCATGGACCCGCGAGTTCGATGTCGACCTCACGGGGCTTGCCGTCTGCGACACCACGGGGGCGGGCGACGCGTTCACCGCCGGCTTCCTGCGCGAGTGGGACGCCGGCCGAGGGCTGGAGTCTGCGGTGGCAGCAGGGGGCACGCAGCGGCGCGGGCAGTGGTTGGCGGGGCTGGTGCGGATGCGTGGGAGACTCCCACGCCATGAGCTCGAATCCTGTGGTCACCTCTGCTGAGGTGGCGGCCGCGCTGGCCGATGGCCGCGCCGTCGTCGCTCTGGAATCCACGATCTTCTCGACGCTGGGGCTCCCGGTCCCGCACAACCGCGAGGCGCTCGCTCGGTGTGAGTCAGCGGTGCGGCGAGCCGGCGCCGTGCCGGCGGTGACCGCGGTGATCGACGGCGTGCCCACCGTGGGGCTGGAGGCGGACCAGATCGATCCGGTGCTCGCCGGGACGCGCAAGATGTCGGCCCGTGACCTCGGCGTCGCCGTCGGGCAGCGCTGGGATGTTGGGGTCACCACCGTGGCCGCCGCGGTCACGCTCGCAGCGCGCGTCGGTGTGTCGGTGTTCGCGACCGGCGGCATCGGGGGCGTGCACCGCGGAGCCGAGGTGTCCGGAGACATCTCGGCCGACCTCGGAGCGCTGGCGCGAGAGCCCGTCGTCACCGTGACCGCAGGCGCCAAGGCCTTTCTGGATCTGCCTCGCACGGTGGAGTACCTGGACACGCTCGGCGTTCCGCTGCTCGGCTATCGGACCGACGAGTTTCCCGCCTTCTACAGCCGCACCTCGGGCGTCCCGCTGCGGCTACGGGTGGAGTCCCCGGCCGAGATCGCGGCGATCGCCCGCGGCTGCCGTTCGGTGTCGTACGGCGGCGGGATTGTGGTGGCCAACCCGATCCCGCACGCAGCGGAGATCCCCGCCGCCGAGATTGAAGCCGTGCTCGACGACGCCCTGCGTGCGCTCGACGACGCCGGGGTACGCGGCGCGGCGGTGACACCGTTTGTGCTCGATGCCGTCGGTCGCGCCACCGAAGGGCGGTCGCTGCCCGCCAACCTGGCGCTCGCCGAAGCGAACGCCGAGCTGGCGGCCGCGATCGCTGCCGCGCTGGCGGCCGAGTCGGCATAGCCGAGGCCAGCGAGCGCGGCGAGCGAGGTGGGGCAAACGCGGCGAGGCAAGAGCGCGCCGCGCCCTCACGACCGAGCGCGGCGAGGCAATCCAGGCTGAGCGGTGCACATGTGCACCGCTCAGCCTGGGTTGCGCCGTGGTGGCGTAGAGCGCGGTGGCGTAGAGCGCAGTGGCGTAGACGGTCGGTGTTGACCGCCGGCGATCTCGCGTGCATACTCGAACCACCTACGCAGTAGGTATGTCGAGTATGTCTCGCCGCTCGCACCCGCGATCGGCTCTCTCGGAGGACGCGATGTCGGTTCGCCATTCGATCCTCGGCCTCATGGCAGACGGCCCGGTGGTCGCCTATCAGATGAAGAAGTCGTTCGATGCGCTCACCTCGGGGCTGTGGCCGCTCAACGACGGGCAGGTGTACACGACGCTGCAGCGCTTGCAGCGCGACGGTCTGGTCGCCGAGATCGCCGAGGGCGATCAGCGGCGGTACGAACTAACCGAGGCCGGGCGTGCCGAGCTGGAGCTGTGGCTCGACGATGTGACGCCGCCCGCCGAGGGAGCGCGCGATGAGTTGACGATCAAGATCGCGCTGGCCGTTGCGTCGCCGGCGTTGCGCGATCGGGATCGCCTGCGCCAGTTGGTCGAATCCCAACGGCTCGCCGCCACGGTCGCACTCCAGCGGCTCACTCGCCTGAAGGCTCGGCTCGACGACGACGACGACGGCGCGGCGATCGTGCTCGACGCGGCGTCGGCCCGCCTGTCGGCCGAACTCGTGTGGCTCGACCGGGTTGATGAACGTTTGAACACATGGAAAGGACGGTCGTGATGGCCAAGCTTGAGGCGGAATCGGACCCGGCGGTCGACGCCGGCGTTGATGGGCGGCACGTAGCGGCGATCGAGCTGCTCGGGGTGATCGCGGCCTTTCGTGACGGCGACGAGATGCGTCGCGTGCTCGACGGAGTCGATCTCGCGGTCCGCGCAGGCGAGCTGGTCGCGGTGATGGGTCCGTCGGGGTCCGGCAAGACGACCCTGTTGAACGTGGCGGCGGGGCTTGTGCGGCCGTCGGGCGGCGAGGTCGTTGTGGATGGGACCCGGATCGAGTCGGCATCGCGTGACGTGCTGGCACGGATATGGCGCACGTCGGTCGGGATCGTGGAGCAGCGTTCGAATCTCCTGGATGACATGACCGTGAGCGACAACGTCGGGCTGCCGCTCGAACTGGGCGGCGCTCGAGGGGCGCAGGTGCGGGAGGCGGTGAACGACGCGCTGCGGTCGGTCGGGCTGGAGAGCCGTTCGGGGTCGCGAGCGGGAGACCTGTCGACGGGTCAGCAACAGCTGGTCGCGATCGCGCGTGCGCTGGTCGGGGGACGTCACATCGTGGTCGCCGATGAGCCGACCGCGGCGTTGGACCCACTGGCGGGTGAGGCGGTGATGAAGGTGTTGCGGCGGCGCTGCGATGCCGGGGCGGCGGCGCTGGTGGCCACACACGATCCCGAACACGCCGCGTGGGCGGATCGAGTGCTGGTGCTTCGTGACGGTGCGCTGCGCACGGTCGCCGCCGGGGGTGTGGCGTGACCCGGTTGGCGCCGAGCGTGTGGCGCCTGGCTCGAGCGGTGGCGCGCCGTGAGTGGCGGGTGATCGTAGCGGTCGGGCTGTTCGTGGCGGTCACCGCCGCCGGTGCCGCTGCGATCCTCGGTCGGAGTTCTGTGCAGGTGGTCTCACCCGAACGCGTGCGGGCGGCGTTCGCCGGTGGCGCCGACATGGTCGTGAGCGAGAACCCGGGCTCGATCATCTCGATGGGATCTCAGGTCGGGCCTCGCGGCGGCTGTTGCCCGGGTCCGGGTCTCTCGAACGCGGCGGCGCTTCGCGATCACCTCGATCTGCCGCGAGGCACGCGGTCGCTGACGGCCGACATCGTCGGGGTGCGGGTCGTCCGGCCGACCGATGATCGATCGTCGGGCATGCTGACGCTCATCCAGATGGACCTGACCGATCCGCTGGCGCGCGGCATGTCGGCGGTGCGAGCCGGCCGACTTCCGATGCGAGCCGGCGAGGTCGCGTTGACCGTTCCCCTCGTGGAGCAATCGCAGCGCCCCGGAACCGATCCTGCGGCAGATACCTGGGGGCCGGTCGCTCGCGAGGTGCAACGCACGGTCGGCGTTGGTGACCGCATCGAGCTCGTAGGCGTCGGCGCGGTGTCGGTGGTCGGCCGAGTCGCCGTACCGGTCGCGACCGACCTGGTCGGCTTTCCTTCGGCCCTGATCGCTGCTCCCGGAACGGTGCCGCTCCCCGGGTCATCCACTGCGGCGGCGGGGTCCCTCGTGCAATCGCGGGACGCCTTCGTGCTGCTGCGCTTGCCACTCGCATCGGACTGGGAGCCGAGCGATCGGTGGGGATACCGCACCGGGATCCGGACCCTCTCGGGAGCGCCGATGTCGCCCGAGGACGTCTCCGATCCGGCCGCAACCTGGCAGTTGCGTGCGGCCGCCATTGGGTCCAGCCCGGGGTGGCAACAGGGTCTCGCGCTCGCCGGGGGAGCGCTGGTGCTCGTCGCGAGCGGCGCGGGCGCCGCGCTGATGGCCCGTCGAACCGAGCGCGAGCGACGCATCCTTGCGCTGTCGGGAGCGTCGGCTGACGTGGGGACGCGTCTGCTGTGGCGCGTGGGGTTCGCAGTCGTCGCCCCGGCGGCGGTCGCCCTGCCGCTCGCCGTGTGGGCGACGCGCCCGACCGCTCGCGTCGATCCAATCGTGGCCGCGACGGGGGATGGTTGGACGGTTGCGCTGGTCGCCGCGATCGTGCTGATCGCGATCGCGACCGTGGTCGCCTCGGTGTTCGCTTCGTACACGAGAGCCGATCGGTCGTCTTCGCTCGGGTCGCTCGCGGTCATGGCGGTCCTGGCGGCGCTTGTGGCGTTCGTCGTGGAGGGGCTCATCCCGCAGGCCCTCGGGGGTGTGACCTCGCGGGGACGATCGATGCTCGTGGCGCTCGTCGCGGTGGTCGCGGCGCTGGGCGCCCA
Organism: Actinomycetota bacterium; assembly: GCA_016703525.1. GTDB lineage: Bacteria > Actinomycetota > Acidimicrobiia > Acidimicrobiales > Microtrichaceae > JADJBW01. Next base: position 57,876 of record JADJBW010000015.1, read on the forward strand.
ATGGGTGCTCCGCCGGGCGCTCCTTCGGCATCGGCCACGGGGCGCGGCGCTGCTCGCTGGTGGCAGGCCGCGGGCGGCGGTGCCAGGGGTGAGCGCAGCGGTGCTCCTGGCGATGGCGATGTGTGCCACGACTGTCCTCGGTGCGGCGTGGGACGCGACAGATGCGACAGGACAGCCGGCGTCGACTGCGCAGGCCGAGAACTCCGGCGCGGCGGGCTCGCATCGGGTCGCCGTGTCGACCGGGGTCGCATTCGGATGGTCGCGGTCGGGGATCGACGTGTCGGAGATCGGCCGGGCGTACCGCAGCGGTTTCCCGCTGGTGGGTGTCGGAGGCGCCGCGCAACTCTGCCTCACGAACCTGACGGCCGTCGCACCCACAGCGGGGAGCGTCGGCGAGGCCGACGGGCGCGGCAGCACCTGCCTGACGGCGGACCTGGTGATGGTCGATCCCGCCGCGTTCGATCGGTTGCCGCCCGAATTCGGCTCGGCGCTGAAGGCGGGCTCGCCCGTTCCCTACTACTCGGGACCGATGTCGGCCCAGCCAGAGGGTCTCACCTGGAGCGTCGCCGGGTCGGGTGATCCGCCGGCACCGCTCGGGGTGATCCGCCCCGCCATCACCCCGACCCAAGCGGGGAACGACCTGATCAACGTCGTCGGCTCCGGCCCGGCGGTGCTCATCGCCGGGCCGGAAGCATCGGCCTCGGGCGGCTCGTACGAGTTCGCGGCCCTGCCCCTGCCGGTGTCATGGCTCGGCGCAGACCCGGCGAGGAGCACGGCCGCCGACGTCGCTCGACGCTCGGCAGCGCTGCTGCGTCGTCTGGGATGGGCCCGCGAGACAATCGGGCTGTCGACGCCGTCGGCGAGCTCGGATCCGGAGCCCTCAGGTGCGAGCTGGTGGTTGGTCGCCGCCATCGCCGCGGTGGGTGCCTTCGTCGCTGCCGTTTCACTCTGGCTCGCCGGAGTCGAGCAGCGACCGCGCCGACGAGTGCTGCGATTGCAGGGCGCCTCGGATGCTCAGCTGCGTCGCGCCGACGTGGCTGCTGCGTTCATGCTGGCCGGCCCGGCGTTCGCCGCATCGATGGCCGTGCCCGCGCTCGGGCTTGCGCTCGGCGGTCAGGGGCTCTTCTTGCGCTCGGAGCGGATCATTCCCACCGTCGCCATTGTGCTGGCGTGTTTCACGGCGGCGCTGCTCGCCGGACAGTGGTGGGGCGGTCGCGGTGAGCGACGGGCCGATCTGGATCGGCGCGAGGCGGCGGAGTTGGCGTCGACCCCGATCCGCCTCTAGGGTGGTCCGTCGCGCCGGACTCCCTCCCCGGCCGCACCTTGACAACGACGCCCGCTCACGCCGGCCGTCTCCGTGGGTCCTGACAGCGAGAAAAGACATGGCAGAGCAGAAGATTCGAATCCGACTGAAGGCCTACGACCACGAGGTGATCGACCAGTCGACGCGCAAGATCGTCGAGACGGTCGTGCGCACCCAGGCCAAGATCAAGGGTCCGATCCCGCTGCCGACCGAGAAGCACCGGTTCACGGTGATCCGCTCGCCGCACAAGTACAAGGACTCTCGCGAGCACTTCGAGATGCGGATCCACAAGCGCTTGATCGACATCCTCGAGCCGACCGCCAAGACGATCGACTCGCTCAAGCGACTCGACCTGCCCGCAGGCGTCGACATCGAAATCAAGATCTGAGTCAGCAACGGCACCGGACTCCGGTGCCGTTGTCGCGTGTGCGCCGAGGGCGCGCAACGAGGGGGAACACGTCGTCATGGACATCTCGGGCACCTGTGATGAGCGGTTCTCGCCGGTAAAGGCGGCGTTCACTGCGGCGTTCGAGCGCGGCGAGGAAGCCGGGGCCTCCGTCGCCGTGACGCTCGACGGCGAGTTCGTGGTCGATCTCTGGGCCGGCGATGCGGTGACGCCCGGCGGCGCCGGAGTCGCCGACGACGCCGAGGTGGTGCCGTGGCAGCGCGACACGATCGTCAACGTCTTCTCGCTCACCAAGACCATGGCCGCGACCTGCGTGCTGCTGCTGGCGGACGAGGGGGAACTCGACCTGGACGCGCCCGTCGCGTCGCTGTGGCCGGCCTTCGAGGCCGAGGGCAAACGCAGCGTGTTGGTGCGTCACGTGATGGGCCACACTGCGGGGCTGTCGGGCTTCGACCCCGCCATCGCCCCCGCGGTGCTCTACGACCACGACCGGGTTGCCGAGCACCTGGCTCGCCAGCCGCTCTGGTGGGAGCCGGGCACGCTGTCGGGTTACCACGCGCTCACGCAGGGGTATCTCCTCGGCGAGGTCGTCCGCCGGGTCACCGGCGAATCGATCGGAGCGTTCTTCCGACACCACGTCGCCGAACCGCTGGGGGCCGACTTCCACATCGGGCTCCCCGAGTCGGAAGAACCGAGGGTCGGGCGCCTCATCCCGCCGCCGCCCGGCGATCCCGGGCGCGCCATCTCGCTGGGGGGTGCGGTCCTCGACGCCGATTCGATCGCGGTGCGCACGATGCTGAGCTGCCCCCTGACGGGGCGCGAAACCGGCGATCGGGCGTGGCGCGCGGCCGAGATCCCCGCAGCGGGTGGTACCGGCAACGCTCGCTCGGTCGCGATGGTCCATCGGGCGCTGGCGTGTGGAGGCACCGTCGACGGCGTCCGCCTCATGAGCGCTGCGGGTGTGGAGCGCGCGCTCGTACAGCAGGCCGACAACGTCGACCTCGTGCTCGGCACCAACATGCGGATGGGCACCGGCTTCGGTCTGATGAACGACACCGTGCCGCTCAGTCCCAACCCTCGCGCCTGCTTCTGGGGCGGCTGGGGCGGCTCGCTCTCGGTCATCGACCTCGACGCGCGCCTGACCGTCAGCTACGTCATGAACCGCATGGCGTCCAACCTCGTCGGCGACCTGCGGGGTGCGTTGCTGGTGTTCGCGGCGTACGAGTCGCTCACGTCCCGCTGAGCCCGCGCGCTGCGCCGATCGCTTCGCGGGCGCCCGCCACCCCTGGACCCGGTGGCAGGCCCCGGGAGACGGCCAGGGGAATTGGCTCCGGCCGGACGATGTGAGTACACTCCTCAAGCCGTGCATCACGGGCAGACCTGCGAGTCGGCCGGATGCGCACCGCAAATCGACGTTCGGCAAGGCCCCTACGCGGGAACCGGTCGGCAAACCGAAGATCGCTCCGCCGGGCATTGCCGTGCGGAGCGTTCGCGTGAAGGGTTCCACTGCCGTTGCGTCCCCGCCCCGGTACGAACCCAGGAGCGAAAGAGACACTCGTCATGGCGACGAAGACAATTGTTGGTGAAAAGGTCGGGATGACCCAGGTCTGGGACGACGACAACAACGTCGTTCCCGTGACGGTCCTGCGCGTCACCCCGTGTCGGATCGTCCAGGTGAAGAGCCCGGAGACCGATGGGTACAGCGCACTGCAGGTCACGTACGGCAATCGCGATCCTCGCAAGCTCAACAAGCCGGCGACAGGCCACTACGAGCGCGCGGGTGTCGACCCGGGCATTCGTCTGGTCGAACTCCGCGTCGACGACACCTCCGGGTATCAAGTCGGCCAAGAGATCAAGGTCGACGTGCTCGAGGCCGGCGAACGGGTCGACGTCACCGCCGTCAGCAAGGGCCGGGGCTTCGCCGGTGCCATGAAGCGCCACAACTTCAAGGGCCAGGGCGCCTCGCACGGCAACCACAAGAGCCACCGAGCCCCCGGGTCGATCGGCCAGTGCGCTACGCCGGCCCGTGTGTTCAAGGGCGTGCGAATGGCCGGCCGCATGGGCGCCGAGCGGGTGACCGTTCTGAATCTCAAGGTGGTCGAGGCCGACGTCGAGCGCGATCTGCTGCTCGTGAAGGGTGCGGTCCCCGGCCCCAAGGGCAGCCTCGTGCTGATCCGTGACGCCGTGAAGGGTGGTAAGTGATGGCAACCGTCACCGTTCGTTCCCAGTCTGGTTCGGATCGCGGCACGGTCGATCTCGACGAGGCCACCTTCGGCATCGAGCCGAACGTGCCGGTCATGCACCAGGTGGTCGTCGCACAGCTTGCAGCACGCCGTGCCGGCACGCAGTCGACGAAGACCCGCGCCGAGGTCTCCGGAGGTGGTGCCAAGCCGTTCAAGCAGAAGGGCACCGGCCGGGCTCGTCAGGGTTCGACCCGCTCTCCGCAGTGGCGGGGCGGCGGTGTGGCCCTCGGGCCGAAGCCGCGCAGCTACGAGCAGCGCACCCCGAAGAAGATGAAGCGCCTCGCGCTTCGCTCGGCGCTGAGCGACCGAGCGGGCGACGACAAGGTCATCGTGGTCGATGCGTGGTCGTTCGATTCGCCGTCGACCAAGACCGCAGTCGAGGCGCTTGCCAAGCTCGGCGTCGAAGGCCGGGCGCTCATCGTGCTCGAGCCCACCGACGTGGCGGCATGGAAGAGCTTCCGCAACCTGCCATCGGTGCACGTGCTCACCATCGGTGAACTCAACACCTACGACGTGCTGGTCTCCGACTACGTCGTGTTCACGTCCGCCACGCTTCCCGGCGTGAGCCCGTCCGACTCGGAGGACGCACAGTGACCGATCCACACGACGTCATTATCCGCCCGGTGGTCAGCGAGAAGTCGTACAGCCTGATCGAGACGGGCGTGTACACCTTCGTGGTGGCCCCCGGCTCGTCGAAGGTGCAGATTCGCCAGGCGGTCGAGGCGATCTGGCCGGGCGTGAAGGTCGCCAAGGTCAACACGCTCAACCGCAAGGGCAAGACCCGCCGTGGGCGCCGCAGCGCGACACGGGTGAAGCTTCCCGACACCAAGCACGCGATCGTCACCCTTGCCCAGGGCGAGATCGAGATCTTCCAGGCAGGGTGAGGTAGTCCAGCATGGCACTCCGCAAGCGCAAACCGACGAGCCCCGGCCGTCGCTTCCAGACCGTCTCGGATTTCTCCGAGATCACCAAGACCACACCGGAAAAGTCGCTTCTGGCACCCAAGCCGCGCACCGGTGGACGCAACAACTACGGGCGCAAGACCGCCCGCCACCGCGGCGGCGGTCACAAGCAGCAGTACCGCATCATCGACTTCAAGCGGAACAAGGACGGCGTGCCGGCCAAGGTCGCCGCCATCGAGTACGACCCGAACCGCACGTGTCGCATCGCCCTGCTGCACTACCTCGACGGCGAGAAGCGCTACATCCTCGCCCCGAAGGACATCAAGGTCGGCGACACGGTGCAGTCCGGCCAGGGATCCGAGATCCGTCCCGGCAACGCCCTGCCGCTGCGGTACATCCCCGTCGGCACCGTGATCCACAACGTGGAGCTTCGGGCCGGAAGCGGCGGCAAGATGGCTCGCTCCGCAGGGTCGTCCGTTCAGCTCGTGGCCAAGGAGGGCGGATTCGCAACCCTGCGACTTCCGTCGACCGAGATGCGCCGCGTGCCGATCGACTGTCGTGGGACGGTCGGTGAGGTCGGCAACTCCGAGCACGAGCTGCTCAAGATCGGCAAGGCCGGTCGCAACCGCTGGAAGGGTGTTCGTCCGCAGACCCGCGGTGTCGCCATGAACCCCGTCGACCACCCACACGGTGGTGGCGAAGGCAAGACCTCGGGTGGTCGCCACCCGGTGTCGCCATGGGGCAAGCCCGAGGGTCGGACCCGCGACACCAACAAGCCGTCCCAGCAACTCATCGTCCGCCGCCGTCGTACCCGCGGTTCACGCCGCTAAGGGTCGGGGAGAAACTCATGCCACGCAGTCTCAAGAAGGGCCCCTTCGTCGACGACCACCTGCTCCGCAAGGTCGACGTTCTCAACGAAGCCGGCAACAAGACCGTCATCAAGACGTGGTCCCGTCGGTCCACGATCATCCCCGACATGGTGGGCCACACCATCGCCGTGCACGACGGGCGCAAGCACGTGCCCGTGTACATCACGGAGTCGATGGTCGGTCACAAGCTCGGCGAATTCGCGCCGACCCGCACGTTCAAGTACCACGCCGGACAAGAGAAGTCGGGACGGCGCTGATGACGTTCGGACTCAAGACCAACGAGCGGCCCGGCACCCGTGCCGAGCTCCGCTACGCACGGTTCAGCGCCTACAAGGCGCGTGAGGTGCTGAACCTCATCCGTGGCAAGACCGTCGCCGAGGCGGCCGCCATCCTCGAATTCACCGAACGCGGCGCCTCCGAGCCGATCCTCAAGGTGCTCAACTCGGCCGTCGCCAACGCCGGTCACAACGACGGGATTGCGGCCGAGGAGCTCTTCGTGTCGGCGTGTTTCGCCGACGAGGGGCCCACGCTCAAGCGCTTTCGGCCCCGGGCCCGCGGTCGCGCCGGCCGGATCCGCAAGCGGACCTGCCACGTGACGGTCATCGTCAGCCGGCTCTCGCCGGAGCAGCTCGAGATCGAGCGGGCCAAGTCGTCCCGTCGTGGTCAGGCCACCAACGTCGCCGCGTCGCGTGCCCGGCGCGTGGCGTCGAGCCGCCGGTCGGGCGAAGCCGCCGAGACACCTGCAGACGCTGGTGACGAGGGCGTGGAGCCGACCGAGGCCGCGGAAGCGGTCGAAGCGGCGGAAGCGGCAGGCTTTGCCGCACCCGGATCCGGCACCGGTGATGAGCAGTCCGACGACGCAGCCGAGGGAGAGAACTGATGGGCCAGAAGGTCAACCCGTACGGGTTCCGCCTCGGCGTGACCACGGAGTGGAAGTCGCGTTGGTTCGCCAGCCGCCAGGACTACGTCGACAACGTCATCGAGGACTGGAAGATCCGCGACTACCTCATGAAGCAGCTGCCGCATGCCGCGATCAGCCGCGTCGAGGTCGAGCGCACCCGTGACCGTCTCCGGGTCGACGTGCACACTGCCCGTCCGGGCATCGTGATCGGTCGCCGCGGGTCCGAGGCCGACCGCCTGCGCGGTGGACTCACCAAGATCACCGGCAACGCGAAGGTGCAGCTGAACATCCAGGAGATCAAGCAGCCCGAACTTGACGCTGCGCTGATCGCCCAGGGCGTCGCCGACCAGCTCGTGGGCCGAGTCGCGTTCCGCCGTGCGATGAAGCGCGCGGTGCAGAACGCTCAGAAAGCGGGCGCACAGGGCATCCGCGTGCAGTGTTCGGGCCGTCTCGGTGGCGCCGAGATGAGCCGCACCGAGTGGTACCGCGAGGGGCGCGTGCCGCTGCACACCCTGCGAGCCGACATCGACTACGGCATCCGCGAGGCCCACACCACCTACGGCCGCATCGGCGTGAAGGTGTGGATCTACAAGGGGAACATCCTTCCGTACAAGCCGCAGACCGACGACAAGGCCGTTCGCGAGGCCGCGATGGCCGTGGGCGAGACCGCCGGCGAACCTCGTGCGCCGCGTCGGGTGGTGTCGTCCGCTCGCAAGCGGGCCGAAGCGGCTGCTGCTGCTCCGGAAGAGGTTGAGGATTCGACTCCGCTGATCAAGGAGGCCGATCCCGACCTGGAACGCCTCCTCGAGGAAGAGGAGCAGATCGAGCGTGCGACGCGTCAGCACCATGAGACGCCGCACTTCCGTCCCGGGGATGGTGACTGATCATGTTGATGCCGAGAAAGGTCAAGCACCGCAAGCAACACCGCGGCCGTCTGACCGGTGCAACCAAGGGTGGCTCCGCAGTGAGCTACGGCCAGTACGGCATTCAGGCGCTCGAGCCCGGGTGGATCACCGCCCGCCAGATCGAGGCAGCCCGTATCGCCATGACTCGTCACATCAAGCGTGGCGGCAAGGTCTGGATCAACATCTTCCCGGACAAGCCCATCACGCAGAAGCCGGCCGAGACCCGCATGGGTTCCGGCAAGGGCAACCCCGAGCGCTGGGTCGCCGTCGTGCGTCCGGGCCGGGTGATGTTCGAGCTGTCCTACCCGGACGAGGCCACCGCCCGCGGCGCGCTCAACCGCGCCATTCAGAAGCTGCCCGTGAAGGCGCGCATCGTGAAGCGAGAGGAGGGGTTCTGATGGCGAAGTCAACAACGCACGAACTCAGCGACTCCGAACTGCTCGACGGTCTCTCCCGTCACAAGCAGGAACTGCTCGACCTCCGGTTCAAGCACGCCACCGGCTCGCTGGAGAACACGTCCAAGATCGCCTCGCACAAACGTGAGGTCGCGAGGATCCTGACCGAGCTCCGGGTCCGCGAGATCGCCGCCGCCGAGGCCGCATCGAAGGAGACCACCTCATGACCGAGGCCACGACGACCGCACGGAACGCGCGCAAGGTGCGTGAGGGCCTGGTGACGTCGGCCGCGATGGACAAGACCGCCGTCGTGACCGTGACCGAACGGGTCCGCCACAAGAAGTACAACAAGACGCTCATGCGCAACACGAAGCTCTATGTCCACGACGAGGCGAACGACCTCACCGTCGGCGACCGTGTACGCGTGGCAGAGACCCGTCCGTTGTCGAAGCTGAAGCGCTGGCGGGTCGTCGAGGTCCTGGAGCGTGCACGATGATCCAGCAGGAGACGCGCCTGCGTGTCGCCGACAACTCCGGTGCGCGCGAAGTGCTGTGCATCAAGGTGCTGGGCGGTTCGAAGCGCCGGTATGCCTCGATCGGCGACATCTTCGTCGCCACCGTCAAGGATGCGCTCCCGGGTGCGTCCGTCAAGAAGGGCGATGTCGTGAAGTGCGTCGTCGTGCGGGTGAAGAAGGAGAAGCGTCGTCCGGACGGCTCCTACATCCGCTTCGACGAGAACGCCGCGGTGCTCATCAACGATGCGAAGATGCCGCGTGGAACGCGCATCTTCGGTCCGGTGGGGCGCGAATTGCGGGACAAGAAGTTCATGCGCATCGTCTCACTCGCCCCGGAGGTGTTGTGATGAAGGTTCGCAAGGGCGATCGCGTCATGGTGATCGCAGGGAAGGACCGTGGACGCGAGGGCATGGTCAAGACCGTGCTTCCCCGTGACGGCAAGGTCGTGGTCGAAGGGGTGAACGTGGCCAAGCGCCACCGCAAGCCGACCCGCTCGATGGAGCAGGGTTCGATCATGGAGATCGAGATGCCGATCGCTGTCTCGAACGTCGCGGTCCTCGACGCCGACGGCAAGCCGACTCGGGTCGGGTACCGCGTGAACACAGACGGCACGAAGGTGCGTATCTCGAAGCGAACGGGGGTCGAGCTGTGACCGAGACGACCATCGTTCCCCGCCTGAAGGCTCGGTACGACGCCGAGGTTCGCGATCAGCTCAAGGAGCAGCTGGGCCTGGCCAACGTCATGCAGGTGCCGAAGCTCGAGAAGATCGTGATCAACGTCGGCTGCGGCGCCGCGGTCGACCAGAAGCAGCTCATCGACAAGGTCGTCGAGGAGCTCTCGATCATCGCCGGGCAGAAGCCCGTCGTGACCCGGGCGAAGAAGTCGATCGCAGGCTTCAAGCTCCGCGAGGGCAACCCGATCGGCGTGAAGGTGACGCTTCGCGGGAACCAGATGTGGGAGTTCTTCGACCGGCTGATGACGCTGGCGATCCCCCGCATCCGAGACTTCCGTGGCCTCAACACTCGGTCGTTCGACGGACGCGGCAACTACACGTTCGGCGTGACCGAGCAGCTGATCTTCCCGGAGATCGATTATGACCGGGTCGACGCATCACGAGGCATGGACATCACCATCGTGACGACCGGCCGTACCAACGCAGAGGGCAAGGCCCTCCTCGACGCATTCAAGTTCCCGTTCCGACGTGAGGGGCAGTAGGCATGGCAACCAAGGCGCTCATCAACAAGCAGCAGCGCAAGCCCAAGTACAAGGTGCGTGGCTACACGCGCTGCCAGCGTTGCGGCCGCCCGCGGTCGGTGTTTCGCAAGTTCGGTCTGTGCCGTATCTGCCTGCGCGAACTCGCCCATTCGGGCGAGGTGCCGGGTGTGACCAAGGCCAGCTGGTGAGGAGGATCGATCTTCCGTGACGATGACTGATCCGATCGCCGACATGCTCACCCGCATTCGCAATGCGAACGTGGCGATGCATGACGAGGTCAAGATGCCCGCCTCCAAGCAAAAGGAGGCACTCGCCGAGTTGCTCCAACGTGAGGGCTACATCGGTGAGTTCACCGTCGAGGATCGTTCGGGCACCCCCGAGCGCACCTTGACGATCCAACTCAAGTACTCGCCTGAGCGTGAGCGTGTGATCTCTGGGCTCCAGCGGGTCTCCAAGCCCGGCCTGCGCGTGTACACCAAGTACGACGAGATTCCCCGAGTCCTCGGTGGCCTCGGTATCTCGGTGCTGTCGACGTCCCAGGGGTTGGTGACCGACCGGGAGGCGCGCAAGCGTCGCATCGGTGGCGAGCTGCTCTGCAAGGTCTGGTGATCTGCGATGTCCCGAATCGGTAAGGCCCCCGTGGCCATCCCCGCCGGCGTGACGGTGACCATCGATGGGTCCGCCGTGACGGTCAAAGGGCCCAAGGGCGAGCTGAGCCAGCCGATCCCCGGTGCGCTGAGCGTGCGCCAGGACGACGGCCAGGTGATCGTGGAACGACCGAACGACGAGCGAACGAACCGCTCGCTGCACGGCATGTTCCGGTCGTTGATCAACAACATGGTCATCGGCGTGACCGACGGGTTCCGCAAGGAGCTCGACATCGTCGGCGTCGGTTACCGCGCCGCCGCGAAGGGCGACACGACGATCGACCTGCAGCTCGGGTTCTCCCACCCGGTGAGTGTCGACGCTCCTGCGGGCGTGACGTTCGTCGTGCCCCAGCCGACACGCATCGAGATCCACGGGATCGACAAGCAACTCGTCGGTCAGGTCGCCGCGAACATCCGCTCGATCCGCAAGCCCGAGCCGTACAAGGGCAAGGGTGTGCGCTACTCGAACGAACGTGTACGCCGTAAGGCCGGAAAGGCTGGCAAGTGATGAGCGACATGGCGAAGTACACCCGCGAGGCCCGGCAACGGCGCCACGTCCGGGTCCGCAAGTCGGTGGAGGGCACGCCACAGCGTCCGCGTTTGGCCGTCTTCCGCTCGAACCGTCACATCGTCGCTCAGGTGATCGACGACATTGCGGGCATCACGCTCGCGGCGGCGTCGACGCTCGAGGCCGAGCTGCGTTCGACCGGCGGCAACCGCGAGGGTGCCGCCAAGGTCGGCACGCTCGTTGCCGAGCGGGCGAAGGCCGCCGGCGTTGAGGCGGTGGTGTTCGATCGTGGCGGCTACCGCTACCACGGTCGAGTCGCTGCGGTGGCAGAGGCCGCCCGCGAAGCTGGATTGGAGTTCTGATGGCACACGGAAACGACGACCTGCAGTTGCGCGACTCGCGGGTCATCAACATCAACCGCGTGGCCAAGGTCGTGAAGGGCGGTCGGCGATTCTCGTTCACCGCGCTCGTGGTGATCGGCGACGGAGCCGGCCACGTCGGCCTCGGCTACGGCAAGGCGAAGGAGGTGCCCCTCGCGATCCAGAAGGGCACCGAGGAGGCTCGCAAGAACCTCTTCGCCGTGCCGCTCGCCGGAACGACGATCGTGCACCCGGTCATCGGCATTCTGGGTGCCGGCCGGGTGCTGCTGCAGCCCGCTGCGCCCGGTACCGGCGTGATCGCCGGCGGCGCCGCCCGCCAGATTCTCGAGGAGGCCGGTATCCACGACGTGCTCTGCAAGTCGCTCGGTTCCTCGAACTACATCAACGTTGCACGGGCCACGATCAACGGCCTGCAGCGCCTGCGTCGCCCCGACGAGGTCGCCCGCCTGCGCGGACTCGACCCCGAGGACTTCGTGCCGAAGGGCCTGCTGGCCGCGTACCGCGAGTCCGAGCGTGGCCCGGCGCCCGAGCCGTTCGAGGTGAAGTGATGGCGGCGAAAATCAAGGTCACACAGGTGCGGTCGTCGATCGGTACCAAGCCCAAGCAGCGCGGCACGCTCCGTGCGCTCGGCCTTCGGCGGATCGGCATGTCGAACGTGCTCGAGGACACTCCCTCCGCACGTGGTCAGATCGCCAAGGTGCCGCATCTCATCTCGGTCGAAGAGGTCAGCGAATGAAGGTCCATGATCTGCGCCCGGCACCGGGCGCAACGCGCGAGCGCAAGCGAGTCGGTCGCGGTATCGGTGGCAAGGGCGGCAAGACCGCCGGTCGCGGTACCAAGGGCCAGAAGGCCCGCGGTTCCATCCCCGTCTCGTTCGAGGGTGGCCAGCTGCCGATGAGCATGCGGGTTCCCAAGCTCAAGGGCTTCCGGAACCCGTTCCGGGTCGAGTACCAGGTGGTCAACCTCGACACGCTGCAGGAGTCGGACCTCGACGAGGTCTCTCCCGAGACGCTGTTGTCGAAGGGCCTGGTGTCGAAGGGCTCGCTCGTCAAGGTGCTCGGCCGAGGCGAGCTGTCGCGCAAGGTGACCGTGAAGGCCCATGCGTTCTCCAAGTCGGCCGAGGCCGCGATCACCGCGGCGGGCGGCACGGTCGAGGTGCTGGACAAGCCATTCGGCGTCCGTCCTGCCTTCCACGGAAGCGCACACACCAACCGATAGGCTCCCCGGTGGCGCGACAGCCACCGCAAGGAGTCGCCCGAATCCGCTTCGAACCGGCCCTCGTGGCCGGTTCGCCGTCCGCAGGAGCTTCCCGTGTCATCGATCAGGAACGTGTTGAAGGTCCCCGACCTGCGCAACAAGATCCTCTTCACGATCGCGATGCTGATGATCTACCGGCTCGGGTCGTACCTTCCCGTGCCCGGCATCGATCAAGACGCCGTGAACGCGATCAAGGAGCAGGCTCGCCAAGGCGGCGTGCTGTCGTTCCTGCAGCTCTTCAGCGGCAAGGCGCTCACGCAGTTCGCGCTGTTCGCGCTCGGCATCATGCCGTACATCACCAGCTCGATCATCATGCAGATCCTGACGGTGGTGATCCCGAAGCTCCAGCAGTTGATCGCGATCCTGCAGTCGACCGGCCTGGTCTTCCTGTTCAAGAACGGCGGCGGCGGCCTGTCGACCAACGACAGCATCAACCTCGTACCGAACTTCGGGCTGTTCCGGGTGATGCTGATCGTGGGCACGCTCACCGCCGGGACGGCGCTGCTGATGTGGATGGGCGAGGCGATCACCCAACGCGGCATCGGCAACGGCATGTCGCTCATCATCTTCTCGTCGGTCGTGTCGGCGCTGCCGGCGACCGGCACCCAGGTGCAGGCTTCGGCGGGCTGGGGCGGCGTGGTCCTCGTCATCGCGATGGCGATCCTGATGCTCGTGTTCGTGGTGTTCATCGAGCAGGGTCAGCGGCGGATTCCGGTGGAGTTCGCCAAGCGGGTGGTCGGCCGTCGTCAGTACGGCGGTCAGCGTTCCTACATCCCGCTGAAGGTCAATCAGGCGGGCGTCATCCCGATCATCTTCGCCAGCGCGGTCATCAACCTGCCGGTGCTGCTCAGCCAGGTGCTTCCCGCCGACGGCTGGGGCAAGAGCGTCTCGAACTTCATCGACGATGTGTTCCGCCGATCCACGCACCCGCTGTACATGGTGTTCTACGGCCTGCTCATCGTCGGCTTCGCCTACTTCTACACGGCGATCGCGTTCGACCCGGTGCAACAGGCCGACAACCTGCGCAAGCAGAGCGGCCATATCCCCGGGTACCGCCCGGGGCCGCAGACCGAGAAGTACCTGGCGAAGGTGTTGAGTCGCATCACGCTCCCTGGGGCTCTGTTCATCGCCGTGCTTGCCATCGCGCCGGCGATCCTCGTCTCGCAGATCGTCAACGACGACAACGGCAGCATCGCCTACAACTTCGGCGGCACGTCGCTGCTCATCGCGGTGGGCGTCGCGCTCGAGACGATGAAGCAGATCGACGGCCAGCTGATGATGCGCAACTACGAGGGCTTCCTCGGTGGCAAGTAGCTGACCGTGAGCTTGCGTGGCCGTGAACGAACCTGATTGAGTCCTGCGATGGTTTCACCGCTTCGCCTCCTGATCTTCGGTCGGCAGGGGTCTGGGAAGGGCACCCAGAGTTCCCGGCTTGCCGCGCACTACGGGATTCCGCACATCTCGACCGGCGACATGTTGCGCGCCGCAGTCGCGTCGGGGTCGGATCTGGGTCTGCAGGTGCAATCGATCATGTCCGACGGAGGGCTCGTCTCGGACGAGTTGATGGAAGGCGTGGTCCGAGATCGTCTGGGCGAGGACGACGCCGCTGCCGGCTTCCTCCTCGACGGGTACCCGCGTACGCCCGGTCAGGCGGCCTACCTCGAAGGGCTGCTGGCGCCTGCGGGTGTGACGCTCGCACTCAACCTCGACGTCGACAACGACGTGGTGGTCGACCGGATCACCCGCCGGCGTGTGTGCGAGTCGTGTGGCTCCACCTACGCCCTCGGGGAGCCAGCGGCCGATTCCGGGACGTGTACCAAGTGCGGGGGTTCGGTGGTCCAGCGAGAGGACGACACCGAGGTGGCCGTCAGGAAGCGCCTGAGCCTGTACGAGGACCAGACCGCTCCGCTGTTGGCCTTCTTCGAGGAGAAGGGCCGGCTCGTGACCGTGGACGGCGTCGGAGACCCGGACGACATCGCCGTCTCGCTGATCGCCGCGATCGATGCAGGCCGGTAGCCCGGCTCCGGCCCGGCCCAGGCCGGGATCCGGCCGCGTCGCGTGACCGTCGTGGCTGCGAATCCCGACTGTATTTGAACCGAGATCGACCGAACCGATACACTTTCCCGCTGGCCTTGGGGCGTGCACACTCGTGTCTGCGCGGCCCTCGTGCCTTTGATCCATGCTCCCCAGGAGGGTTCTGCCCTGGCAAAGCCGAAGGAAGACGCGATTGTCCTCGAGGGGACGGTCATCGAGCCGCTGCCGAACGCCATGTTCCGCGTCGAACTCGAGAACGGGCACAAGGTGCTCGCTCACATCTCCGGAAAGATGCGGATGCACTACATCCGCATCCTGCCCGGGGACAAGGTGCAGGTGGAGTTGACGCCGTACGACCTGAGTCGCGGCCGCATCACCTACCGCTACAAGTGATCAGTGTCCGTCGCCGACGGTGTTCGTCGGCGACGGCCGACGCGGACGGCTTGCCGTCCACCCAAGATGGGCGCCGCGGCGCCTGAGCAGAAAGACAACGATGAAGGTACGACCCAGCGTCAAGAAGATCTGTAACAAGTGCAAGGTGATCCGCCGCCATGGCCGCGTGCAGGTCATCTGCGACGACCCTCGTCACAAGCAGCGCCAGGGCTGAGAAAGGGCACCGTCCATGGCACGCATTTCCGGCGTTGACATCCCGCGAGAGAAGCGGCTTGTCATCTCGCTCACCTACATCTTCGGCATCGGTTCCTCCACCGCCGAGCAGATCTGCACCGAGGTGGGCATCGACCCGAGCACTCGGGTTCGCGACCTGACCGACGAAGAGGTCAACCGCCTTCGCGCTCACATCGAGGGCAACCACAAGGTCGAGGGCGACCTGCGACGCGAAATCTCGCAGAACATCAAGCGGAAGATGGAGATCGGCTGTTACCAGGGTCTCCGCCACCGTCGTGGCCTGCCCGTCCGCGGACAGCGCACCCACACCAACGCTCGCACTCGTAAGGGCCCGAAGAAGACGGTCGCCGGCAAGAAGAAGGTCAGGAAGTAATGGCGAAGCCAGCAGCGGGTGGACGTCGTCCCCGCAAGAAGGAACGCAAAAACGTCGCGTACGGCGTTGTGCACATCAAGAGCTCGTTCAACAACACGATCGTGTCGATCACCGACCAGGACGGCAACGTGATCTCGTGGGCCTCCGCCGGCAACGTCGGCTTCAAGGGCTCCCGCAAGTCGACCCCGTTCGCCGCCCAGCTCGCGGCCGAGCAGGCCGCCCGCCGGGCGATGGAGCACGGCGTGCGCAAGGTCGACGTGGTCGTGAAGGGCCCGGGGTCGGGCCGCGAGACCGCGATTCGATCGATTCAGAACGTCGGCATCGAAGTGACGGGCATCAAGGACGTCACTCCGGTTCCGCACAACGGCTGCCGCCCACCGAAGCGTCGGAGGAACTGACAGACATGGCCCGTTACACAGGACCGAAGGCGCGCGTCTCCCGCCGCCTGGGCACCAACATCTGGGGTACCAAGGGCGAGAACGCCGCGATGGACAAGCGTCCGTACCCTCCGGGTGAGCACGGACGTACCCGTCGTCGGGGCAACGTCAGCGAGTACTTGCTGCAGCTCCAGGAGAAGCAGAAGGCACGCTTCACCTACGGCTTCGGCGAGCGCCAGTTCCGTACCCTGTACGCCGAGGCATCACGCCGTCCGGGCGTGACCGGCGAGAACCTGCTGCGCTACTGCGAGCTGCGCCTCGACAACATCGTGTACCGCGCCGGTTGGGCGGCGACTCGCCCGCAGGCCCGCCAGTTCGTCGGCCACGGTCACATCGACGTCAACGGTCGTCGAGTGAACATCCCGAGCTACCGCGTGCGCAAGGGCGATGTCGTTCGTCTTCGCGACCAGTCGCGCTCGATGGTGGTCGTCCAGTGGAACATGGATGCACTCGGCCGCAGCGCCCCCGCATGGCTCGACGCGGCCGACGGCGGCCAGGAGGTGACGGTGCGCGAGCTCCCCCTTCGCGAGCAGATCGACACCCCGGTTCGTGAGCAGCTCATCGTCGAGCTCTACTCCAAGTAGCCGACTCGACCGCTCACCGTCCCATCACGCATTCCCCGAACGTCTGATACCGAGGTACCGCAACCATGCTGGTCATTCAGCGACCGACCGTCGAAGCGATCGACGACGAAGAGGGCAACCGCCAGCGGTTCGCCATCAGCCCCCTCGAGCCCGGCTTCGGGCACACGATCGGCAACTCACTGCGCCGCACGCTGCTGTCGTCCATCCCGGGCGCTGCCATCACGCAGGTGCGTTTCGATGACGCGCTGCACGAGTTCGACACGATCACCGGGAGCACCGAAGACGTGACCGACGTCATCTTGAACCTCAAGGACGTCGTCGTGCTCTCGACGTCCGACGAGCCGGTGACGCTCCGGCTCGACGTGCGGGGTCCGGGCGACGCCACCGCCGGCGACATCGTGGCCACTGCCGACATCGAGGTGCTCAACCCGGAACTGCACCTCGCTGCGCTCAACGGAAAGGGCCGCCTCGCAGCGGACCTCACCATCGAGCGCGGCCGTGGCTACCTGCAGGCCGACGCCTCGCGCGGCTCCGGCACGATCGGTGTGATTCCCGTCGACGCCATCTTCAGCCCGGTTCGCCGGGTGGCCTTCGTGGTGGAGCCGACCCGAGTCGAGCAGTCGACCAACTACGACCGGTTGGTGCTCGACATTGAAACCGACGGCTCGATCTCGCCGCGCGAGGCCCTCGCGTCGGCCGGGGCGACCTTGCGTGCGCTCGTCGAGCTTGTCGAGCACATGAGCGATGCGCCGCAGGGGCTCCCGATCGCCGACGCCGGGGCGACCACGACGGCGTCCCCCGACCTCGATGTCGCCATCGAGGACCTCGACCTGTCGGAACGGCCTCGGAACTGCCTCAAGCGCGCCCAGGTCAACACCGTTGGCGAGTTGTTGCAGAAGAGCGAAGACGACCTCCTCGCCATCACGAACTTCGGCCAGAAGTCGTTGGACGAGGTCATCGTCAAGCTGGATGAGCGCGGGTTGTCCCTGCGCGGACGGAGCTGATCACCATGCCAGGAACCCCGAAGAAGGGCGCCCGCTTCGGCGGGAACGCCGGCCATCAGCGTCTGCTCATGGCGAACCTCGTGGCCTCGCTGGTCGCCGCCGAGGGAATCGTGACGACTGAGGCGAAGGCGAAGGCGCTTCGCCCGATCGCCGAGAAGATCATCACCAAGGCGCGCAAGGGCGGCCTCCACAACCATCGCCAGGTCCTCGCGTACCTCGGCGACCAGGAGATCACAGCGAAGCTGATGGACGACATCGGCCCGCGGTACGCCAGCCGCCCGGGTGGGTACACCCGCATCCTGAAGCTCGGCCCGCGCCAGGGCGACAACGCGCCGATGGCGCGTATCGAGCTCGTCTGACCGCCGTCACCGGCCCCTTCGGGTCGACCGCGACGACATGGCGACCGAAGCTCTGAACGAGGAGCCGACCCGCAGGGTGCGGCTCCTCGTCGCGTACGACGGCACGGGGTTCGCCGGGTTCGCCGTGAACGAGGGCGTGCGCACGGTCGCCGGGGACTTGACCGCCGCACTCAACCGGGTGCTCCGCCACGACGTGCGAATCACCGCTGCGGGTCGAACCGACCGCGGCGTCCACGGTTGGGGCCAGGTGGTGACGTTCTCGACGGACGCCACGCACGTGGAGCCGGGCCGACTGGCCCGCTCGGTGACCGCGCTGTGCGGCCCGGAGATCGTGGTACGGGCGGCGGAGTTCGCGCCGCCGGGCTTCGACGCGAGGTTCTCGGCGACCGCCCGCAGCTACCGCTACACGATCCATCGCGGCCGTGTGCTCGACCCGTTCCGCGATGCTTACGAGTGGCACCTGCCGCGCGCCCTCGACATCGAGGCGATGAACCGGGCAGCGACGACATTGCTCGGTGAGCACGACTTCTCGTCGTTCTGCCGACGGCCGGGACCGTTGCCCGATGGCACGCCGCGATCGCTCGTGCGCGACCTGCGGGTCGCCCGTTGGAGTGAACGCCCCGACGGGCGCCTGCGCTTCGAGATCGAGGCCGCCTCGTTCTGTCACCAGATGGTGCGCAGTGTGGTCGGCACCTTGGTGGAGGTGGGTCTCGGGCGCCGAGACGAGGCATCTGTGGCGGTCGCTCGCGATCGCCGGGACCGCGCCGCCGTCACCACGGTGGCTCCGCCGAAGGGCCTCTGTCTGTGGAGCGTGAGCTACGGCGAGGCGGCCCCATTTGCCGAGGTCGTCCCACACCGTTAGCATCTTCGACCGCGCCTGTGGCCTGTCGCCACGGCTGATCGGGGCGGTTCCCTCCGCACCGAAACTCCACCGCCCGGTTCCGGGCACCTGCTCGACGCCGCGCTGCGCTCCGCGTGCGGCCCCCGACGGCTCATTCGAAGGTTCATCGTGCCCACGTACTCACCGAAAGCCAGCGAGATCACGCGATCCTGGCATGTTGTCGACGCCGAGGGCATGGTCCTCGGTCGGCTTGCTACCGAGGTTGCCCGCGTCCTGCGCGGCAAGCACAAGCCGATCTTCACCCCGCACCTCGATACCGGCGATCACGTCATCATCGTGAACGCTGACAAGGTCGTGCTCACGGCGAACAAGGCCGAGACCAAGCGCGTGTACCGCCATTCGGGGTACCCGGGCGGGCTGACCTCGTCGTCGTATGCCGAGCTGCTGGCGGATCGCCCCGACGAGGCGGTTCGTCGCACCGTTCGCGGCATGCTGCCGAAGAACCGGCTGGGCCGCCAGATGCTGGGCAAGCTCAAGGTGTACGCCGGTCCGACCCATCCACACGGGGCTCAGCAGCCCGTCCCGCTCGACGTGCCCGGTGCACGCGGGCGTTCCTGACCTCGATTCGACGGAGAGATCCAGCAATGCCGCAGCCACTCGTGCAGTCCACCGGTCGTCGCAAGCGGGCGGTCGCTCGCGTCCGATTCCGTCCCGGGACTGGAGCGATCACGATCAACAAGCGTCCGCTCGAGGAGTACTTCCCGAACGACACGCACCGCATGGTTCTGAGCGAGCCGCTCAAGGTCGCGGAGCGCACCGAGTCGTACGACATCGATGTCACGCTGCACGGCGGTGGCCCGTCGGGGCAGGCCGGGGCGCTCCGCCTCGGGATCGCCCGGGCCCTGATCGCGCTCGACGAAGAATTGCGGCCCAGCCTGAAGCGCGCCGGCTTCCTCTCCCGCGACGCCCGTGAGAAGGAGTCCAAGAAGTACGGCCTCAAGAAGGCCCGCAAGGCGCCGCAGTACTCGAAGCGCTGATCCGGCGCGAGCCATGCGTTTCGGCACCGATGGTGTCCGCGGAGTCGCGAACGCGGCCCTCACCGGGGAGTTCGCCATGGCGCTCGGCCGCGCCACGGCCCGCGTCCTCGGTGGTTCGACGTTCCTGATCGGTCGCGACACGCGCCGCTCGGGGACGCTGCTCGAGTCGGCCTTCGCTGCCGGGCTGTGCGCCGAGGGCGTGAGCGTGGAACTGCTCGGCGTCGTCCCGACCCCGGCGGTCGCGGCGCTGTGCGCCGACGATGGCGTGGCGGGAGCGGTGATCTCGGCGTCGCACAACCCGTTCCCCGACAACGGCATCAAGATCTTCGCTGCCGGCGGTCGAAAGCTCGCCGACGCGGTGCAGGCCGAGATCGAGCGTGCCGTCGACTCGATCCTCGCGGGCGATGGGGCGGCGACGCCGCTGACCGGGGCCTCGGTCGGTACCGTCGCCGTTCGATCCGACGCCACGCAGCGGTACCTCGACCACCTGAATCGATCGGTCCCTGCCGGCGACTTCGACGGGGCACGCGTGGTGCTCGACTGCGGGCACGGCGCCTCGTACCAGGTCGCGTCCCGCGCGTTCGAGGCGCGCGGTGCAACGGTGATCGTGATCAACGCCGATCCCGACGGCACGAACATCAACGCCGGCTGCGGATCGACCCACCCAGACGTTCTGGTCGCAGCGGTGCGCGACGCCGGCGCCGACCTGGGCTTCGCGTTCGACGGCGATGCCGACCGCGTGGTTGCGGTCGGATCGGACGGCACGGTGATCGACGGAGACGAGCTGATCGCCATGAATGCCGCGGACCTGCGGGATCGAGGCGAGCTCGCCGAGGACACCGTGGTGGTCACCGTGATGACCAACCTCGGTTTCCGCCAGGCGATGGGTCGAGCCGGCATCGTGGTGGTCGATACCGCCGTTGGTGACCGATACGTGCTCGAGGCGCTCGATGCGGGCGGGTTCGTGCTGGGTGGGGAGCAGTCGGGTCACATCATCTTCCGCGACGTCGCCACCACGGGCGACGGTGTGCTCGCAGCGCTGCGGACCACCGAACTGGTACGTCGGAGCGGTCGGACGATCGAGGCGCTCGCCGCATCATCGATGACGCGGCTTCCACAGACCCTCGTGAACGTCGCGATCTCGCAGCCGATGCCCGACGTGACCGAGCGAATCGCTGAGGCCCTCGGCGCCGCGGCGGCGCTCCTCGGCACATCGGGCCGCGTGCTGGTGCGGGCCGTCGGGGACCGAGCCGGTGGTCCGCGTGATGGTCGAGGCGAGCGATGTCGACGAGGCAACCGCCGTCGGCCGTTCGCTCGCCTCGGCAGTCGAGACCGCCGACCTGTCGCGAGGCTGACCCGACGCGAGCGCTACCAGTGGGCTCGGCCTCTAGAGTGTTCACCCGTGGTGGTGGTCCGTGGCGCCGCCAAAGTTGGGAGTGCACATGTGCGGGATCATCGCTGTTCTTCGACGGCCGACCGATCGGTCGCTGCCGGATCCGAACGGCTTTGTCGCCGACCTGCAGGCCGCGGCGGCGGCGCTCCGTGGCGGGGGCGGGCTCCTCGATCGGCTGACGCGAGCCTCCGAGCACGTCGAGTCGGTCGACGCCGCACTGCGTCCAGTGGTGGGCGTGCTCGCGTTGCGCGGCGCACCCGCGGCGGCGGATCGGATCCGCGCGCTGTGCGCCGAACTCTCGGCGTCGGTCGCTGCGTTGGAAGCCGCTCTGGACGCGGCGACGCCGGAAGAGGCGTTGAGCGATCTGGAATCGACCAACGCCGCGATGATCCGCCTGAAGGACGCCGTATGGGCGATCGAGCGGGATCGCCTGCGCGCGGTGGACTCGGTCGATCTGCTGGCCGGCGACGGCGGCGCGGCCGCCGCGACGGCGATGTTCAGCCTGCACCAGGCGCTCTCGGCGCTCGATCGGCTGGAGGTCCGTGGGCGGGATTCCGCAGGCATCGAGCTCTTGGTCTCCGGCCACGGGCTCGACCTGGGCTCCCCGGAGATCGCGGCGATGATCGCGGCCCGCACCGATCCGGTGTTCACGTCGGGGGCCGTTCGGGTCGAGGGTGATCGGCTGCTGTTCGTGTACAAGGCGGCCTTCGAGATCGGGGAGTTGGGCGACAACACCGCCGCGCTGCGCTCCCGCATCAGCGGTGACGCACTGCTGCACGCTGCGCTGGCCGGGCCCGAGGCGACGGTGCTGGTGCTCGGTCACACGCGCTGGGCGTCGGTCGGCATCATCAGCGAGCCCAACGCGCATCCGCAGTCCTCCGACGAGTTGTCCGCGGCCGATCGGCCGCTGGTGACCGCAGTCCTCAACGGCGATGTCGACAACCACGCCGACCTGATCTCCGCCAACGGCCTCGAGATCCACGGGGCGATCACGACCGATGCCAAGGTGATCCCGGCGCTGGTGTCCCGTCGGCTCGCTGCGGGCGAATCACCCGCGGTTGCCTTCCGGGAGAGCGTTGCCTCGATGGAGGGCTCGGTTGCAATCGCTGCGAGCGTGGCGAAACAGAACGATCGCCTGTATCTCGCCCTGCGCGGGTCGGGAGAGGCGCTCTACGTCGGAGTCGCCGACGAGGCGTTCATCGTGGCCTCCGAGCCCTACGGCGTGGTCGAGGAGACGGCCCGCTACCTCCGTATGGACGGCGAGACGCCGTCGAATCCCGAGAATCCGACGGCGAGCCGAGGCCAGATCATCGAGCTGCACGGTGACGCCGCCGGCTCGGTGGAGGGCATCCGTCGCTGGTCGTACGACGGCACCGAACTCCCGGTTGTCGACGATGAGCTCGCCGTGGCGCAGATCACGACCCGCGACATCGACCGAGGCGACTTCCCGCACTTCTTGCTCAAGGAGATCACCGATGCGCCGTCGTCGTTCCGCAAGACCCTGCGGGGCAAGCTGATCGAGACCGACGGGCGGTTCTCGGTGGCGCTGTCGACCGAGACCGTCCCGACGGCGGTGCGCGAGGCCTTGCGTTCGGGGTCGATCCGACGGGTGCTGGTCATCGGCCAGGGGACCGCGGCGATCGCCGGGCAGTCGCTCGCTCTCGCCCTGGCGGATCTCACCGCCGAGACCGAGTTGCGGGTCGAGGCGCTGCCGGCCACCGAGCTTTCGGGGTTCCGTCTGCGCGCCGACATGAGCGACTCCCTCGTGGTGGCGATCAGCCAGTCTGGCACCACGACCGATACCAACCGCACGGTCGACCTGGTGCGCGGACGCGGTGCGAGCGTGATCGCCATCGTCAATCGTCGCAACAGCGACCTGTGCGACAAGTCCGATGGGGTGCTCTACACCTCGGACGGCCGCGACGTGGAGATGAGCGTCGCGTCGACCAAGGCGTTCTACGCGCAGATCGCTGCGGGTCTGCTGCTCGCGTCTGCGCTCGCCGATGCCGTGTCGGGCGCCGTGCGGTCAGACAGCCCCGACCAGCAGCGGTTGCTGTCGGCGCTGCGCGAGCTGCCCGACCGGATGATCGACGTGACTGCCCGGCGGGAGGCGATCGCCGAGGCGGCCGCCCAATTCGCCCCGTCGCGTCGGTACTGGGCGATCGTCGGCAACGGCTCGAACCAGATCGCAGCCCGCGAGATCCGGATCAAGCTCTCGGAGCTCTGCTACAAGTCGATCGCCTGCGACGCGACCGAGGACAAGAAGCACATCGACCTGTCGTCGGAGCCGATGATCCTGGTCTGCGCGTCGGGCCTCGTCGGCTCGACCGCCGACGACGTCGGCAAGGAGGTGGCGATCTACCGCGCGCACAAGGCGGCCCCGATCGTGGTCGCCACCGACGGGGGCAACCAGTTCTCGTCTGCGCTCGCGGTGTTGACGGTGCCGGCGACCGATCCGCGGCTCGCGTTCGTGTTGTCGGCCATGGTCGGACACCTGTTCGGCTACGAGGCGGCGCTGGCCATCGACGCACAAGCGCGGCCGCTGCGCGAGGCCCGATCGGCCATCGAGCACCTTGTCAGCGCTGTGGAGCCGACGCACGACGCCGGTTCGGGCTCGATCCTCGATTCGGTGCGCGCCGAGCTCGTCCCCCAGGCGGTGCAGTTCGGCGACGGGGTACGGACCGGCGCGTACAACGGCCACCTCGAGGCGGCCAGTGCGGTGCGCTTCTCGTCGCTGTTCCGCTTCGCGACGGGCGTCACGCCGCTCGATTGGTACCAGGTGGAGTTCGGCAAGATCGGAACGCCGGGCGTCGTGCTCGACGACCTCGCCGCGGGCCTGACGACCGCGATCGAGGAGCTGACCCGGCCTGTCGATGCGATCAAGCACCAGGCAAAGACGGTCACGGTCGGCATCAGCCGCAGCGACGAGTCGCTGCTGCAGGTGGCGCTGGTCGCGCAGACGATGTCGGCCGGAGCGCCGCGTGACCGCCTGTCGTACGCCACGCTGCGTTCCCTCGCCGATCTTGACCCGGCGATCGCGGAGGTCACCGGTTTCACCCGGTACCGCGTCGAGCGGGCCGAGGGCACCGACGGCACCGCGGTCGTCATCGACCGAGGCGGACTCGCCGCCGGCCTCGCGTCGCGGACCGAGCGTGACCCACGCCTGCGGGGCACGAAGCACCTGGTCGCCCGCGAGCACGAACTGATGGTTGCCCAAGGTCGAAGCGACGGGCGGATCGTGGTGATCGTGCCCGAGGTGAAGGACGGAGCGTCGACCGGGCTGACGCTGCTGCACGTCCGGCTGCGCGACCGGCTGCCCGCCGCGACGGCTCGCGGGGTGCTGCAGGGGTACCGCCGTCGCTACCAGGCGCTACGCGACGCGGTCACCGAGACCGAGGACTCGTTCCGCGACGACCTGCTCGCCGAGCAGCCGATGGTCGACCTGTTGTGCGAACCGATTCTCGACCTGGCGGATCGCTGGCGTTCGTGATCCCGGTTGCGGTCGGAACCGACGTGGTCGAGGTCGACCGCATCCGTCGGGCGCTCGATCGCACGCCGACGCTCGAGGCCCGGGTCTTCACGAGCGACGAGATCGCCTACTGCCGTGCTGCCCGCGAGCCCTGGCAGCGGTTCGCGGCCAGATGGGCGGCCAAGGAGGCCGTGATCAAGTGCCTCGGCGGCGGCCTTCCGGGTCTCGACCCGCACGGGATCGAGGTCGCGCACCTCGCCGACGGCGCGCCGACCGTGCGGCTGTCGGGCGACGTGCGACGCCGGGCGGAGGAACGGGGGATCGAGCGGTGGCTCGTTTCGCTCAGCCACGAGAGAACCGTCGCGACGGCGACGGCGATTGCGCTGGCCGCAATGTAGGGCGTCGGTCGGCCGGCACGCCTGGAAGAATGGCGGTGTGATCCCTGTCGTGACGCCCGTCGAGATGCGTGTGATCGATGCATCGGCGCCCGAGCCCGTCGAGGTGTTGATCGCCCGTGCCGCAAACGCCGTCGCTCGATCGGCGATCGACCTGCTGGGCGGGTGCTACGGGCGGCGGGTTGTCGTGGTCGCCGGCCGAGGCAACAACGGCAACGACGGTCGCGTCGCGGCGGATCGCCTGGCGGCGCGCGGCGTGCGAGTCGAGGTGATCGACGCCGCCGATCCGCCGGAGCGGTTCCCGCACTGCGACCTTGCGATCGACGCCGCGTACGGGACCGGGTTTCGCGGTCGCTACGACTCGCCCATCCCCAGCGGCGTGCCCACCCTGGCGGTCGACATCCCGTCCGGGATCGACGGGCTGACCGGCGTGGCATCGGGGCACCCGGCGCGGGCGATTCGAACGGTCACGTTCGCGGCGCTCAAGCCGGGCCTGCTGTTCGGCGACGGTCCGCCGTTCGCCGGCGAGATCGAGGTCGCCGACATCGGGCTCGACGTCGACAGCGCACAAACGCACCTCGTCACGGCGGGTGACGTCGCCGCGGGGTGGCCGTCTCGGTGCCGGGACGCCCACAAGTGGCAGCACGCCGTGTGGGTGATCGCCGGGTCGGAGGGGATGGCGGGCGCAGCCCACCTGGCGACCACCGCCGCATTCGGTGCCGGTGCGAGCTACGTGCGGTTGACCGTGCCGGGCGGGGTCGCGCCATCGGGCGGCCCGCCCGAGGCGGTGGGGGTTCCCCTCGCGCCCGACGCGATCGCTGCCATCGTCGACCGAGATGCGTCACGGTTCGGCGCGATCGTGATCGGGCCCGGCCTCGGGCGCGACCCGGCCGTGGCTGCGGCCGTTCGGGCGGTCGCTCGCAGGGCCGATTGCCCCCTCGTGATCGACGGCGACGGGCTCTGGGCGATGCGGGAACCGCTCGCGTGGGAGACGGCCGCGGCGCGGGTACTGACACCCCACGACGGCGAGTACGCGACGCTGAGCGGATCGCCGCCGGGCCCCGATCGCATCGCGGCCGCCCGGGCGCTCGCGGCGGACCGGGCCGCCACGGTGTTGCTGAAGGGTCCGAGCACCGTGGTGGCCACGCCCGACGGCGCGTGTCGCATCGTGACCTCGGGCGATGCCCGCCTTGCGACGGCTGGCACCGGCGATGTCCTGAGCGGCGCGATCGGGGCGCTCCTTGCCGCCGGCGCCACGCCGCTCGCCGCGGCCTCGCTCGGTGCACAGGTGCACGGCGCCGCAGGTCGGACCTGCCCGGCGGTCGGAACCCGCGCCGGCGATGTTGCCGCGGCGCTCGCAGCCACCGTGTCGACGCTCGTTGAGGTCCGCGCCGACGAGGGTGCCGTCGCGGCGCGTTCGGGGCGGCGGCAATGACCGCGTCGTCGGCGGGCCGGCCCTCGCGGATCGAGATCGATGCCTCGGCGCTCCGGGCGAACGCGGCCGCCCTCGTGCGGACGGTCGCGCCGTCGGCGCTCTGCGCGGCGGTGAAGGCGAACGGCTACGGCCACGGTGCGGTAACCGCGGCGCGCGCCGCGGTCGACGGCGGTGCAGCTTGGCTGGCGGTCGCGACGATCGACGAGGGGCGAGAGCTGCGCTCCGCCGGTCTCGACGTACCGATCCTGCTGCTGTCCGACCCAGCCCCCGACGGCGACGAAGCGCTCATCGACGCCGATCTGGTCCCGGTGGTCTCGACGGTGGAGAGCGTGCAGCGGATCGGTGCGGCAGCCCGGCGGGCCGGGCGAACGGGTGCGGGCCCACCTGAAGGTCGACACCGGCATGCATCGCGTCGGCGCGACCGTTGCGGAAGCGCTCGCGGTCGCCGACGCGCTCCGCGATACCGACGGCCTGTTCCTTGACGGGGTGTGCACCCACTTGGCCCGAGCCGACGAGGACGACCCGGCGCCGACCGACCGCCAACTCGATGCGTTTCGCGAGGTGTTGGCCCGGCTCCGGGCGAGCGGCCATCGGCCGACACTCGTCCACGCCGCCAACTCGGCCGGCTCGATCCGGTTTCCCTCGGCCCGCTTCGACATGTGTCGGTGTGGGATAGCGCTCTACGGCATTCGTCCCGCCGTTGGCGTGGCCCTTCCCGACGGTGTCACGCCTGCGTTGCGGCTCGTGTCGGCCGTGTCGGCCGTCCGGTCGGTCGCCGCGGGCGAGAGCGTCGGCTACGGCGGTCGCTTCGTCGCCGACGCGGGTACCACGATCGCGACGGTGCCGGTCGGGTACGGCGACGGTGTGCCGCGCTCGCTCGGGCTGGTCGGCGGCGAGGTGCTCATCGATGGGAGGCGCCGACCGATCGCGGGGGTGGTGTCGATGGACCAGCTGACAGTTGCGACGAACGGCGAGGTCGCCGTGGGCGACGAGGTCGTGCTCCTCGGCGCGCAGCGCGGCGAGCGGATCACGCCCGAGGATTGGGCGGCGAAGCTCGGAACGATCGGATACGAGATCGTGTGCGGGCTCAGCGCCCGGCTCCCGCGGGTCGCGGTGGCGGGGCCGGCCGATTCGGGTGGCAGCTAGGCCTCGCTAGGCCGATCCGCTGGTACGGCCGAGCCGAATGCCCTCGGCCGGCTCGTACGCGATCATGACGGTGCCGGCGCCCTCCGGCGCGGGCGCGATGCAGCGTGCTTTGAGCACGGCGACTCCCGGTTCGGCCTTGGCCAGGGGAATCGCCGCCGAGAAGGTGCCGTCGGCATTCACGGGAACGGTGAGGTCGGCGACGAAGGTCGCGTTCGCCAGTGTGGATTGCGTGAGGTCGAGTTCGGCGGAGGCGCCGGGGCAGCGGTCACCGCTCACGGTGAGCGTGTCGTCGAGGGTGAGCGTGGTGGATGCCACAGCCAGGTGTCGTGACGGCCGGGAGCCCACGGCGAACAGCGTGCCGGGCATCGGCCGGCGGGGCGGGCGGAACGCGCCGCAGCGGGCGCGGGCGCCGTACCAGCCCTCGTACGCGTTCGGCAGTGCCAGGTGGGCCTTGAATTGGCCGAGAAGGTTCTGGTGTGCCGGCGCCTCGGCCATGAGGCCGGAGGACGCGACCGATGCCTCGGCGGTCGAGAGGTAGATCTCGACGGTGATCGGCCCGGTCGAGCATCCGGTCACGGTCGCGGTCACCGCAACCGCGTCGCCTGGTGCGGGGAGGCGCGGCGCCGTGCGCACCGCGACCGTGACGCCGCTGGCCTGCGCCGAGGCGGCGCCGACCTGGATGGGCGCGACCGTCAGGAGCGCCGTCGCCGTGGCGATCAGTCGACCGAGATGAGCTCGCCTTCGTGCCTGCATGCTCCCGGTAGGGTATCGGCCGCATGTGGTTGGATCGTGACGCGTCGTCGGACCCGCGGAGAGACACGTCGTTGCAGGCCGCGGCGGTGACCGGGTGATCGAGCTCACGACGTCGAACGCGGGCGAGACCGCGGCGCTGGGCGCGGCGATCGCCGCGCTCGCGACCGGCGGCGAGATGGTGGTCCTGAGCGGTGAGATGGGTGCCGGCAAGACGGCGCTCACCAAGGGGCTGGCCGCAGCCTTGGGCGTGGCCGATCCGGTGACCTCGCCGACGTTCACGTTGGTGCACGAGTACAGCGGTCGGCTGCGGCTGTTCCATCTGGATGTGTATCGAATCGACCAGCTCGACGAGGTCGCCGACCTCGCGATCCCCGAGTTGCTCGACGACGACGCGCTGGTCGTCATCGAATGGGGCGACTCGATCGCACCGGCGCTGCCGCAGGACTACCTGGAGGTGCGGCTCTCGCTCGGCGTGGGTGACGACGACCGCTCTGTCGTGATCGACTCGGTGGGCCCCATGTGGCGAGGCCGACTGCAGCGGCTTTCGTCGCTGATCCGCGAGGGGGGGACCGCGTGCTGATCTTGGGGATCGACACCGCGACCAACCAGGTCGGCTGTGCACTCGGCGGCCACGAAGGGGTGATCGCATCGGTGGCGTCGCAGCGAGGTCGCCGTCACGCCGAGAGCCTGGCGCCATCGATCGAGTTCGTGTTGGGCCAGGCCGACGTGGTGCTCGCCGACGTGGGTGCGATCGCCGTCGACCTCGGCCCCGGCCTCTTCACCGGGCTGCGGGTGGGCATCGCCACCGCCAAGATGCTGGCGCACGCGCTCGGCATCCCCGTCCTGGGGGTCTCGAGCCTCGACCTGGTGGCGTTTGCTGTGCGGCTCACCCCGCGCCTGATCGTCGCTGCGATCGACGCTCGGCGATCGGAGCTCTACTTCGCGTCGTACCGGCAGGTGCCGGGTGGCATCCAGCGGATCGGCGAGCATCGGATCGGGTCGCCCGACGAGCTGGCGTCGGAACTCATGGCCTCGGGTGAGGAGGTGTTGCTCGTGGGTGACGGAGCGCATCGCTATCGCGAGCAGTTCGCGGCGATCCCGCGTGTCGAGCTCGCCGATCAGGGCTGGTCGGCGCCGTGCGCTCGGTCGCTCGTGCAGCTCGCGCACGCCCGCGCGTTGCGTGAGGAGTTCGATGCCGGATCGACGGTCATGCCGATCTACCTGCGCCGCCCCGACGCCGAGATCAACTGGGACACGCGTGAGGGTCGCCACCGTGCCTGACTCGGTCGAGGTCGTCGACATGGTGGACGACCACCTCGACGAGGTGTTCGCGATCGAGGAGGTCACCAACCCGCATCCGTGGTCGCGGACGTTGTTCGCCGCCGAGCTTCGCCAGGCGTGGTCTCGCTCGATCGCGGCGGTGGAACGTCGCACGGTCGTCGGATTCGGCTGTCTCATGTATTCCGGGGCCGAGGTGCACGTGACGAACCTAGGGGTTGCTCCGCGACATCAGCGTCGGGGGATCGGGTCGTTGCTGCTGCGGTCGTTGGCCGACGAGGCCGCCACGTTCGACGTGACCGCCATGACGCTGGAGGTGCGTGAGTCGAACGCGGCGGCGCGAGCGTTGTACGAGCGGTTCGGGTTCGTCGACGCCGGCCGCCGTCCGGGCTACTACGCGTCGCCGACCGAGGACGCTGTGGTGATGTGGCTGCGCGACCTGCGCCTCGCCGCGTCGGGTCGAGGGCGGGCGTCGTCGGCCGGGTCCGCACCGTCGCGTCGCGGCGAGGGGCCGACCGGCCCCGCCCTTTAGGATCGCCGCTGTGGAACCCCTGGAGCTCGCGGCCGACGCGCCGGTCCTCGGCATCGAGACCTCGTGCGACGAAACGGCCGCCGCCGTGGTGTGCGGGGCGAGCACGGTGCTGTCCTCGGTCGTGTCGAGCCAGATCGATCTCCACGCGCGCTTCGGTGGGGTCGTCCCCGAGATCGCGAGCCGGGCGCATCTCGACCTGTTGGTGCCGGTGGTCGCCGAGGCGCTGGTGTCGGCAGGCCTGGACGACCGTGAGATCGCCGCGGTGGGCGCGACCTACGGCCCCGGATTGATCGGGTCGCTGCTGATCGGGGTGAGCGCGGCGAAGGCGCTGTCGATGGTGTGGGGCGTGCCGTTCGTGGCCGTCAACCACATGGAGGCGCACCTGTACGCCGCGCTCCTCGAGAATCCGGGGCTGGAGCTGCCGCTGGTCGTGCTGCTCGTGTCGGGCGGTCACACGATGATCGTCGAGATGCGGGCGCCGGGGCGGTACCGCATCCTCGGCCGCACCCTCGACGACGCGGCGGGCGAGGCGTTCGACAAGGTCGCTCGCTATCTGGGCCTCGGCTATCCGGGCGGCCCGGTCATCGATCGGCTCGCGAACGACGGCGATCCGGAGGCGATCCGGTTCCCGCGCTCGATGCTCGACGAGGGGTACGACTTCAGCTTCTCCGGGTTGAAGACGGCGGTGATCAATTGGGTCCGGCGCCACCCAGATGTCGCGGCCGCCGATGTCGTCGCGTCGTTCCAGGCGGCGGTCGTCGACGTGCTGGTCACCAAGGTGCGACGTGCCGCCGACGCGGTCGGCGCAAAGGGCGTGGCGATCGGTGGGGGCGTTGCGGCCAACTCGGCGCTGCGGTCGGCATCACCGAGGCGTGCTTCGCCGATGGTCGCGCTCGTTCGTGCCGAGCCGCGAGATGTGCACCGACAACGCTGCCATGGTCGCGGCGGCGGCGTGGTACCGGCTGGGCCAGGACGGTCCCTCGCCGCTCGATTGCGGCGCCGTGGCGTCGCTGCAGTTGCCCACCTTCGTCGAGTAGCCGCAGCGCTCCCCGGCCGTTAGCACTCGTTGAGTGTGAGTGCTAACGTTGGCACTCACACGGGCCGAGTGCCAACGCGGGTGCCGGCCGTCTGTCACCACTACCAACGCTCCATGGAGGCAACTGCATGAACCTGCAGCCACTCGAAGACCGCATCGTCGTCCGTCCCGCGGCTGCCGAAGAGACGACCGCCAGCGGCCTGGTGATCCCAGACACGGCCAAGGAAAAGCCGCAGCAGGGCGAGGTGCTCGCCGTCGGCGAAGGTCGCTTCGGTGATGACAACGACCGCATTCCGATGGAGGTCAAGGTCGGCGACAAGGTCGTCTACTCGAAGTACGGCGGCACCGAGATCACGATCGACGGCGAAGACCTGTTGATCCTTGCGGCTCGCGACGTGCTCGCGATCGTCCGCTGACCGGCGCCCCAACAGGAAGAGAACGTTTCACATGACAAAGATTCTCAAGTTCGACGACGAAGCTCGTCGCGCGCTCGAGGCGGGCGTCAACAAGCTCGCCGACGCGGTCAAGGTCACGATCGGCCCGAAGGGCCGCAACGTCGTGCTCGACAAGAAGTTCGGTGCGCCGACCATCACGAACGACGGCGTGTCCATCGCTCGTGAGATCGAGCTCGAAGACCCCTTCGAGAACATGGGTGCGCAGCTCGTCAAGGAAGTTGCGACCAAGACCAACGACATCGCCGGTGACGGCACCACCACCGCGACGGTGCTGGCCCAGGCGCTCGTGCGCGAGGGCCTGCGCAACGTCGCCGCCGGAGCGAGCCCGCTGAGTCTCAAGCGAGGCATCGAGGCAGCCGTGGCATCGGCCGTCGAGGCCGTGAAGGCTCAGGCCAAAGAGGTCGACGACAAGGCCGAGATCGCCCAGGTCGCCGCCATCTCCGCTGCCGATCCGAAGATCGGCGATGTCATCGCCGATGCGATCGACAAGGTCGGCAAGGACGGTGTGGTCACCGTCGAGGAGTCCAACACGTTCGGCATGGATCTCGACTTCGTCGAGGGCATGCAGTTCGACAAGGGCTACCTCTCGCCGTACTTCGTCACCGACCCGGAGCGCCAGGAAGCGGTTCTGAACGACCCGTACATCCTGTTCGTCAACGGCAAGATCGGCTCGGTCCAGGACCTCGTTCCGGTGCTCGAGAAGGTGATGCAGGGCGGCAAGCCGCTCCTCATCATCGCCGAGGACGTCGAGGGCGAGGCCCTGGCCACGCTCGTCGTCAACAAGATCCGTGGCACCTTCAGCTCGGTCGCCGTCAAGGCCCCCGGCTTCGGTGAGCGTCGCAAGGCGATGCTGGCCGACATGGCGGTCCTCACCGGCGGTCAGGTCATCAGCGAAGAGGTCGGGCTCAAGCTCGAGAACACGTCGGTCGATTTGCTCGGTCGTGCGCGCAAGGTCGTCATCACCAAGGATGAGACGACCATCGTCGAGGGCGCCGGCTCCGAGGACGACGTCAAGGGCCGCGTGGCGCAGATCAAGCGCGAGATCGACGACACCGATTCCGACTGGGATCGCGAGAAGCTCCAGGAGCGTCTGGCGAAGCTGTCGGGCGGCGTGGCCGTGGTCAAGGTCGGCGCCGCCACCGAGGTGGAGCTCAAGGAGAAGAAGCACCGGATCGAGGACGCGCTCAGCGCGACCCGGGCGGCCATCGAGGAAGGCATCGTTGCCGGCGGCGGTACGGCGCTGCTTCGTGCCCGCGCCGCCGTTGCCGCGACGGTCGAGTCGCTCGAGGGCGACGAGGCCACCGGTGCCCGCACCGTGTGGAAGGCGCTCGAGGCCCCGGCCCGTCTGATCGCCGACAACGCCGGGATCGAAGGCTCGGTCGCGGTGCGTCACGTCGAGTCGGAGTCGGGCAACATCGGCCTGAACGCCGCGACCGGCGAGTACGTCGACCTGGTGAAGGCCGGCGTGATCGACCCGGCCAAGGTGACCCGTGCGGCGCTGCAGAACGCGGCGTCGATCGCCGGGCTCCTGCTCACCACGGAATGCCTCGTCGCCGACAAGCCCGAAGAGGGCGGCGCCGGCGGTGGCATGCCCGACATGGGTGGCATGGGCGGAATGATGTGACCGTGCGCCCGAGTCGGGCGCACGCGATCGAGACGGGCCGGCTCCTTCGGGGGCCGGCCCGTTCCGCGTTCCGACGCAGCGCCGATCGGCGGGGCGGGGGGAGCGACTGGGCGATCGGGCAGACTGAACGAGATGTCGTCCGGGTCAGCAGCGCGAGGTGGGCCGCAACAGATCCCGCGGCCCCAGGGCGCGATGCCCGGACGACCCGCGCCGTGGGCCGACCGCGAGCATCTCGTGCAGGGCGTCGATGCCGATCGGGTTCGTGAGGTCTTCGGCGGTCGGGTCGGATCGGCGTCGCCCGTGCGCGAACGCGGCGGCTCGCCGTCGGCCGTGCTCGTCGCCTTGACCGTGGAGCCGGAACCCGCCGATGGATTGAGCGTGCTGCTGACCCGGCGGGCGTGGACGATGCGTACGCATCGCGGCGAGGTGTCGTTTCCGGGCGGACGCAGCGACGACGGCGAGCATCCCCACGACACCGCACGACGCGAGGCGTGGGAGGAGGTGGGGCTCGCGCCGGCCGCGGTCGAGGTGGTCGGCGAGATGGACCACCTGACGACGGTCACGCGGCGCGCGTACATCGTGCCGGTGGTGGCGCTGCTCGGGTCGCGTCCGGAGCTGGTGGCGCACGTTCGCGAGGTCGATGCCATCCTCGAGGTACCGCTCGCCGAGCTGGTGCGGCCCGGGACCTTCCGCGAGGAGCGCTGGGGCGTGGGGCCCGATGCTCGGCCCGTCTACTTCTTCGACCTCGTCGGCGACACCGTCTGGGGTGCGACGGCAGCGATGCTGCGTGACCTGCTCGTGCGGCTGCTGCGACTCGACCCGGGCCCGGAGACCGACTACGACGCCGCCCGTGGACTGTCGGCGACGTGGGCGAAGGCGTGGGATCCTCCGCCGTGGATCGGCGACGACGTCGTGTGAAGCCGACCCCGGCGCCTGCGCGCGAGTCGGCCGCACACGGGGTGCGGGGTCGACGGGCCCGCAGGCGCAGACAAAGCCGCAGCCGCGACCGACCGTGGGAATAGCCTGCGCTCATGCCGACGCTGTCGTTCGAGGGTGAGACCCATGCCGAAATCGTCATCAAGGTGCGTCGCTGGCTGGCGTCGCTCGACGGTGCCGACGAGTCGAACCTCTCGGCGGTCGAGGCGATCGAGCAGGGCGCGGAGCTGACGAAGGACGCGTTGCGCATCATCGCCTCGGCGGCGCCGTCGCCGGTGGCTCACAGCGAGGTGCTGAAGGGGCTCACCGCGATGGGCTACAAGGCGACGGACGCAACGAAGGACGCGCTCGTCTCCGGCCTCGACTCCATCGAGGAGGCGACGGGGGGGAGCGTGGTGCGTCAGGTGCAGAAGGCCGGACGTCGCGCGGCGTACGAGATGAACGCCACGGTGGCCCGCCAGCTCCTCAAGGCGCTGCGCGGCAGCTGAGGACCGGGCCGGTCCGCGGAGCGGCTGCGCAGCGATTCGCGATGTGGCCGCGTGCGTACCGTGGCGCCTAGGGTCAGCGTCTTTCACCGGGCGGCATCCAGCGAGCGTTCGGCGGCGGAGGAGCCATGGCAGATCGACAGATCGGAATCGGGAAGTCGGCGCGGCGAGGGTACGCGCTCGACGAGGTCTCGATCGTTCCGAGCCGGAGAACTCGCGATGCCGACGAGGTCGACTCGACCTGGCAGATCGACGCCTTCACCTTCGACGTGCCGCTCGCGCTCGCCGGGCCGGACCCCGTCGAGGGTGCGCTCAACGTGGTCGACATCGAACGATTCGTCGTGGCCGACGGGTCGGTCGACCTCGGTGCGGTCCGCGAGGCGATGGAACGAGCGTCCAACGGCGGGCCGAGTGCGGTGTCGGTGCGTCCGCAGCGGGCGCTCGACGTGCTGGGCGACCTGCGCCGACTCGATCCCGATCTGGTCGTGATCGCCGGTCGCGTCGTGTCGGCTGAGCACGTCGCGAAGTCTCGCGAGCCGCTCAACCTGAAGCGCACGGTGCGCGAGCTCGAGATGCCCGTCATCGTCGGGGCGTGCTCGAGCTACCAGGCGGCCCTGCACCTGATGCGCACCGGAGCGGCGGGCGTGCTGATCGGTGGCGACCCGAGGAGCTCGGGCGTCGGCGTTCCGCTCGCGACGGCCATCGCCGATGCCCGCGGCGCTCGGATGCAGCACCTCGACGAAACCGGGGTGTATGCCCACCTGATCGCGGCGGGCACGATCCGCACCGGTGGCGACGTTGCTCGTGCCGTCGTGTGCGGCGCCGATGCCGTGTGGCTTTCCGCCGACGACGCCCGCGTCGATTCGGTGCCGGCGATCGTGGCCGATCTGCGCCGTTCGATGGCGACGTGTGGCTACGACTCGCTGAAGGAATTCCAAACGGCCGATCTGGTGGTCGTGCGATGACCGCCGAGCCTGTGGCGACCCCGACCGTTCTCGTCGTCGACTTCGGCGCGCAGTACGCCCAGCTGATCGCTCGTCGGGTGCGTGAGGCCCATGTGTACTCCGAGATCGTGCCTCACTCGATCAGCGCTGACGAGCTCGCCCGCCGCGCCCCAGCGGCGCTGATCTTCTCGGGTGGTCCGTCGTCGGTCCATCAGGACGGCGCGCCGTCGATCGATCCAGCGGTGTATGAGCTCGGCATCCCGATCCTGGGGATCTGCTACGGCGCCCAGCTGATCGCCCGCGACCTCGGCGGTACCGTCGCGAAGACGGGCCGCGGCGAGTACGGGCGCACGGGCCTCGAGGTGCACGACCACGGCGCCTTATTCGGTACGGTCGATCACCAGCAGGTGTGGATGAGCCACTTCGACACGATCACCGAGCCCCCGACGGGCTGCGTGGTGACGGCGAGCTCCCCCGATACTCCCGCGGCGGCCTTCGAGTCGGTCGAGCGCAAGATCTTCGGGGTTCAGTACCACCCCGAGGTGCTGCACACCCCGCAGGGTCAGGACCTGCTGGAGCGGTTCCTGTACGGCCCGGCCGGGTTGGCTGGGTCGTGGACGATGGAGAACTTCATCGAGCGGACCGTGGAGCAGATCCGGGCGCAGGTCGGGTCGGGTCGGGCGATCTGTGGACTGTCCGGCGGCGTCGACTCGGCGGTCGCAGCGGCGCTCGTGCACCGGGCCATCGGCCACCAACTCACGTGTGTGTTCGTCGACACCGGCCTGATGCGCAAGGGAGAGGGCGAGCAGGTCGTCGAGACGTTCCGGCGCCATCAGGGGATCGAGCTGATCCACGTGCAGGCCGCCGACCGCTTCTTCGGGCGACTCGTTGGGGTCACCGAGCCGGAGCAGAAGCGCAAGATCATCGGCGAGCTGTTCATCCGGGTGTTCGAGGATGCGTCGGGCGGGATCGAGGACGCCCGATTCCTGGTGCAGGGGACGCTGTACCCCGACGTCATCGAATCGGGAACGACCCACGCGGCGAAGATCAAGTCGCACCACAACGTCGGCGGGCTCCCCGACGACCTCGAGTTCGATCTCGTCGAGCCGCTGCGCGCGCTGTTCAAGGACGAGGTCCGGGCGGTCGGCACGCAGCTCGGCCTGCCCGACGAGATCGTGTGGCGTCAGCCCTTCCCCGGCCCGGGGCTCGGCGTGCGCATCATCGGCGAGGTCACGCGCGACAAGGTGGCGCTGCTGCAGGAGGCCGATCAGATCGTGCGCGACGAGCTGCGCGCGGCAGGTCTGGAGCGTGCGATCTGGCAGGCGTTCGCGGTGTTGCCCGACATCCGCGCGGTGGGCGTGATGGGCGACGAGCGAACCTATGGCTACCCCGTGATCATCCGCGCCGTGACGTCGGAAGACGCGATGACGGCCGACTGGGCTCGGCTGCCCGCCGACGTGTTGGAGGCGATGTCGTCGCGCATCATCAACGAGGTGCGAGGCATCAACCGGGTGGCCTATGACATCACGTCGAAGCCGCCCGGAACCATCGAGTGGGAGTGACGGGTCGTCGTCGTGCCCCGCGCCGATGCGCCGATCTCGGCGGTGCCGCCCCGTCCGGTGAGTTTTCGTAACACGGTTGTCATAATCGATCGGCCGTGGCATCATGGTTCGACCATGTCCCGTGCGTCTGCCCTACGACCGGCTCGGTGGAAGGTCTCTTGGATCTTCCGCTCGGTTGCGGCCGCAACCGCTCTCGCGTTGCTTCCGTCCGCCGTTTCTGCCGAGCCCTCCTCGCCCGCTCAGTCCGTCGGATCCCTTCAGGAGAAGGCCGACAGGATCGCCGCCGACATCGATCGGCTCGACGAGCGAACCAATGCTCTGGCCGAGCAATACAACGATGCGGTCATCAACCTGGATGCGTTGAAGACCAAGCTCGCCGAGACCCAACAGCAGGTCGGCGAGGCCAGAGCTGCGCTCGAATCGAACCGCAACGCGGCGGTCGAGGCCGCTCGTCGGTCGTTCGTCGGATCCGCCGGTGGCGACGGGTCGTTCCTCGGCGGCGGTGGTGGTGAGCTCGAAGCGGAAAGCCGCCGCGAGACGTACCTCTCGACGCGCCACGACTCCTCGGAGCAGGCGATCGAAGACGTGAGCGCTGCGCAGCAGGATCTTGCGGAACGTCAGGCGCAGCTCGACGCGGCGAAGTCCAAGGTCGACCAACAGGTCGCCGACCTCGACGCGTCGAAGCAGCAGCTGGACACGACGATCGCAGACCGCAAGAAACTGCTCGAAGGTGTGCAGGGCGAACTGAAGGCCGCGTTGGCCGCCGAGCAGGCTCGGCGGGCGGCCGCTGCCGAGGCCGCAGCCAAGGCCGCGGCTGA
The DNA here is from genome assembly GCA_016703525.1 of Actinomycetota bacterium. Classification (GTDB taxonomy): domain Bacteria; phylum Actinomycetota; class Acidimicrobiia; order Acidimicrobiales; family Microtrichaceae; genus JADJBW01. The sequence goes on from JADJBW010000015.1 coordinate 95,878, forward strand.
CGCGGCTGCGGCGCAGTCTCGACAGGCTCGACGCCCGTCGGCGGCGGTTGCGGTGCAGCCGAACGGCAGCCCGCGCCCCCGCAGCGCCGAGTACCCGCGAGCGGTGACGCCGCCTCCCGCGGGCGCGCCGCGAGCGGTCGAGGTGGCGCTTGCCCAGCAGGGCGATCCCTACCGGTGGGCGGCTTCGGGCCCCGACGCGTTCGACTGCTCCGGCTTGGTGATGTACGCGTACGCGGCGGCCGGTCGGAGCCTGCCGCACTCCTCGCGGTCGCTCCGAGGGATGACCCGCTCGCTGTCGGCCGACGAACTCCAGCCGGGTGACTTGGTGTTCGGCGGCTCGCCGGTGCACCACGTCGGCATCTACATCGGCAACGGGCAGATGGTGCACGCACCGCATTCCGGCGACGTCGTCCGCGTGGCGAGCATCTACAGCACATCCAAGCCGGTGTCGTTCGGCCGGCTCTGACCCGTCGCACGGCGGCCGCGACGCCCGCTACGTTCGTGCCCATGTCGAAGCACCACGCAGACGTCGAGGCGCTGCTTCCAGGCTCCCGGCGGTTCACTTTCGCCGATGCGGGGCTGACCTTTCCGGTGGTCGTCGCGGGTGAGGGCCCGGCCGTGATCGTGATGGCCGAGATGCCGGGTATCACGCCGGCGGTCCTCGCGTTCGCCGAGCGGGTTCGGGCGCTCGGATGCAGCGTGTGGCTCCCGGTGCTGTTCGGCGAGGTCGGTCGGCCGCTGGGCCCCGCGTACCTTGCGTCGTCGTTACGTACTGCGTGCGTGGCACGCGAGTTCGCGGCGTTCGCGACGGGCAAGACGGCGCCGGTGACGCGCTGGCTGCGAGCGCTCGCCCACCATGCTCACGCCGAGTGCGGTGGTCCCGGCGTCGGCGCCATCGGCATGTGTTTCACGGGCGGGTTCGCGCTGGGGATGCTCCTGGACGAATCGGTGGTCGCCCCGGTGCTGAGCCAGCCATCGCTGCCCATCGGCCCGGGCCGCCGACGCGCCGCGGACCTGCACCTGTCGCCAGACGACGCCGACGCGGTTGCGGCGAGGGTGGAGCGCGACGATCTGCAGGTGTTGGGGCTGCGCTTCAGCTGCGATCGGCTGGCACGGGCCGAGCGCTTCGGGTCGCTTCGCGACCTGCTCGGCGATCGCTTTATCGGGGTTGAGATCGATTCGTCGCGCGGCAACGATGCGGGCATCCCGCTGGTGGCGCATTCGGTGCTGACCGAGCACCTGGTGGACGAGGCCGGGCATCCGACTCGGGATGCGCTCGACCGGGTGCTGGCCTTCCTGCGTGATCGCCTGACCGCGAGTCCTGACCGCGAGTCCTGACCGCGAGTCCTGATGAGGGCGGCCGTCGCAGCGGTGTGGAGGGTGGGCGGCCGGCCCGACGAGCGACGGTGGCCGGTCTCGGCTGTCGGAGCATGGCACTAGCGTCGATGAGCGTGTCATTCGGTGATCTGCTCGACGGACTGAACGCGGCCCAGCGCGAGGCCGTCACGCATCCCGGCGGGCCGCTGCTGGTGGTCGCCGGGGCGGGGTCGGGGAAGACCCGTGTGTTGACGCACCGCATCGCCTACCTGATCGAGCGCGAGGGCGTTTCGCCGTTCGAGATTCTGGCGATCACGTTCACGAACAAGGCGGCGGACGAGATGAAGCATCGCGTCGGCGCGCTCGTCGGCCCGGTGGCCCACAAGATGTGGGTGTCGACGTTCCATTCGGCGTGCGTACGCATGCTCCGGCGCGACGCCGCCCGCCTGGGCTTCCCCTCGCAGTTCACGATCTACGACCAGGCCGACGCGCTGCGCCTCGTCACCTACGTGCTGCGCGATCTGCATCTCGATCCCAAGAAGCTGCCCCCGCGTTCGGTCCACGGTGCCATCTCGGCGGCGAAGAACCAGGGACTGTCGCCCGAGGCCTTCGCCGAGTCGGCGCAGGTGATCACCGAGCGCCGCATCGCCGATGCCTACGCCGAGTACCAGCTGCGGCTGCGGCGGGCGGGCGCCATGGATTTCGACGACCTCCTGCTCAACGCGGTGGAACTGCTGAAGCGTTGCCCCGACGTGCTCGAGGGTTACCAGCACCGTTTTCGTCACGTGCTGGTCGACGAGTACCAGGACACCAACCCGGTGCAGAACGAGTTCGTGCTGCTGCTCGCCCAGGCGCATCGCAACGTGTGCGTGGTGGGCGACGGCGACCAGTCGATCTACGCCTTCCGCGGTGCGGACATGTCGAACATCATGGAGTTCGAGCGGGCGTTCACCGAAACATCGGTGGTCGTGCTCGCGCAGAACTACCGCTCGACGCGGCGAATCCTCGATGTCGCCAACGCGGTCATCGCGAACAACGCGGCCCGCAAGCCCAAGCAGCTGGTGACCGAGGGGCCCGAGGGCGAGATGGTCGTGCGCTACACGGCGGAGGACGAGTCCGACGAGGCGCGCTGGGCCGTCGGCGAGATGCAGCGCCTGCACGACGGCGCCGAGATCCGCTGGGGCGACGTGGCGATCTTCTACCGGACCAACGCCCAGTCCCGCGTGATCGAAGAGCAGCTCATGCACTCGGGCATCCCGTACAAGGTCATCGGCGGCACGCGCTTCTATGACCGGCGCGAGGTCAAGGACGCTCTGGCGTACCTGCGGGCGGTCATCAACCCGGCCGACGAGGTGAGCCTCAAGCGTGTGGTGAACCTGCCCGGCGCGGGTGGGCGACTCGAGCATCGCGAAGATGGACGAGTACGCACGGGCGCACGGCCTGCCGTTCGCCGAGGTGTTGCGCGACGCTCCCGAGGCGGGGGTCACGGGCCGAGCCGTCCGCGGTCTCGCCGAGTTCGAGGAGCTGCTCGTCAACCTTCGTGCGCACATCGCTGCGGGCCCCGCCCCGCTGCTCGAACGGATCCTCACCGACAGCGGCTACGTCGCGGAACTCGAGGCCGACGGCGGCATCGAGGCCGAGGGGCGGCTGGAGAACCTGTCGGAGCTGATCGGCACGGCGCGTGAATTCGAGTCGGTCGAGGAGTTCCTCGAGCGCACGAGCCTGGTGGCCGACGCCGACTCGATCGACGATGACGAGAGCTCGGTGCTGCTCATGACGTTGCACGCGGCCAAGGGCCTCGAGTTCCCCGTCGTCTTCCTGATCGGCATGGAAGAGGGTGTCTTCCCGCACCAGCGAGCGCTGAGCGACCCGAACCAGATGGAGGAGGAGCGTCGCCTCGCGTACGTCGGCATCACTCGGGCGCGCGAGCGCCTGTACGTGTCGTCGGCGTGGAGCCGCATGTTGCACGGGTCGACGCAGTACAACCCGCCGTCGCGCTTCCTCGACGAGATGCCCGCCGAACTGGTTGCCGAGACCGGCTCCCGGCGCCGCACCCGGGGCGGCGGCTCCTCGTGGGGCAGCGCCGGCGGCGGATGGGGCTCGCGGTCGGGCGGGCGCGGTTCGGGCGATTCGTTCGGGTCGAGGCGGGCCGGGCGCCGGGCCTCGGTTCGGGGGTCGCGGGTCGGGCGGTTCGCTCGGATCCGGCAACGCGCTCGGTTCGGGCGGGGGATCATCGATGTGGCAGCGGCCGGCGGCGGCGACAACGACGGGCGCGCAGCTCATGGGTCTGCGGGTTGGCGACGACGTGCGGCACGCGAAGTGGGGCGAGGGGGTCGTTCTCGACCTGTCGGGGCAGGGGGACGATCTCCAGGCGACGGTACGATTCCGTGACGAAGGCGAGAAGCATCTACTCCTCGCCTGGGCGCCGCTGGAGAAGATCTGATCATGACGTTGCAGTCGCTGCGGCGAGCCGATGTGGCCATCCGTCGCCGGGTCACGCTCGCGTCGCTGTTCCACGATCTGGCCGCCATCTGGGGTGGGCGGCGGCTCACCACCGACGCCGGCACGGATCTGGTGCTCACCTACGACGACGCGGCGGATCGGGTCGACCGGTGGGCCGCCGGGCTGTCGCTGCGAATCGACCACGGCGACCGCGTCGTGCTGGCCATGCGCAACGGCTACGACCAGCTGCTCGCCGCAAGTGCGGTGTCGCGTGCTGGCGGCATCGCCGTCCCGGTGAACCCGCAGATGCGTGCCTCCGAGATCGATCACGTGATCGCCGACTGCGACGCGGCGGTCGTCGTGCGCTCGGTCGACGACCTGGCGACGCCGATCGAATCGGTCGCGCCGCACCTTCCCGCTCCCGACGAGGTCGCTGCGCTGTTCTACACATCGGGCACGACCGGTCGGCCGAAGGGGGCCGCGCTCACGCATCGTTCGCTCGTCGGCCAGACCACCTCCGCGGTGCTCTGGCCCGGTCACCTGCGTCGCGACGAGGTGGTGGTGGCGCTGCCGGTTGCTCACATCATGGGGTTTGTCACGCTTGTCGGCTTGGCGCTCGCCGGGATCCCCACGTTCGTGATGGAGCGCTTCCGCTCCGACGGTGTGCTCGACGCGATCGAGTCGCGTCGAGCGACCGGTTTCGTCGGTGTCCCGGCGATGTATCGAATGCTGCTCGAAGCGGGCGCCGCCGACCGCGACCTCACGTCGGTGGCGCGTGGATGTCGGGTGCCGACGTGATGCCCGCCGAGATCGCGGGCCTTCAAGGGGTTCGGGGCCTCGATATCGCTGCCGCTGCTGGGCGCCGTCGGCGAGGCGGCGTTCGTCGAGGGCTACGGCATGGTCGAGGTTGGCGGTGGCGTGGCGGCCAAGATCTCGCCGCCGATGCTGCCGCTCGGCATCGGCGACACGATGGGGTTCCGCCTGCCGGGATACCGGTTCCGCGTGGTCGACGACGACGATCGGCCGGTGCCGATGGGCGGACTCGGCTAGCTGTGGGTGCGCGGTCCCGGGGTGCTCGAGGGCTATTGGAACGCGCCCGACGCGACGGCCCAAGCCGTGACCCCCGACGGATGGCTGCGCACGGGCGACCTGGTGCGGGTGGGGCCGTTCGGAACGGTCGTGTTCTGTGGCCGGCGCAAGCAGGTGCTGAAGTCGGGCGGCTATTCGGTGTACCCACTCGAGGTCGAGGCGGCGATCGAGGAACATCCTGAGGTGGCCGAGGCCGCGATCGTCGGCGTGCCCGACGACAAGCTCGGCGAGGTGCCGGCCGCAGCGGTCCGGCTCGTCGCCGGGTCGACTCTCGACCCGCTCGTGTTGCAGGCCTGGGCCGAGGAGCGGTTGGCGCACTACAAGGCGCCTCGCCGCATCGTGGTGGTCGACGAGTTGCCGCGGACGGGCACGCAGAAGGTGCAGAAGGACCGTCTCGTGGAGCTGTTCACGTGACGGGCACGGCCCCGTTGATCTCGGTGGTGATGCCGGCGTACAACGCGGCCGCGTACCTGCCCGCGACGGTACGGTCGGTGCTGCGTCAGACCTTTCGCGACATCGAGCTGCTGGTGATCGACGACGGGTCGACCGACGACACCGCGGCGGCCGCGCTCGGTGCCGCGCGGGGCGACGCTCGCCTGCGCGTGATTGCAGCGGGAGTGAATCAGGGCCGATCCGCGGCGCGCAACCTGGGCATCGACGCGGCGCGCGGCGACTGGGTCTACCCGACCGACGCCGACGATCTGTGGGCGCGCGGGCGTCTCGCCGCGCTGGTGCGTGCGGCGCACCGGTTCCCGCTGGCCACGGCGGTGACCGACGACGTCATGGGGTTCCGGGTCGACGCGTCGGGCGAGATTCGGCTCGGCCATCGCTATGCGAGCCGAGCGAGTTGGTGGGTCGGCGGCACGCACGTGCTCGAGCGGCGCGGCTGGTACGTCGATCGCGACTGCCACATGCGCCCGATCATCCGACGCGACTTCCTGACCGCGACGGGTCTGCGGTACCCGGTGGAGATGTCGTCGGGCGAAGACCTGTGCTTCCTCACCCAGGTGGCGTTCTCGCCGTCGGCCACGTTCACGGTGCGGGTTGCGGAGCCGAACTACTACTACCGGGAAGGCGAATCGACCCGCGCCGCCAACATGGCCGAGTCGCGGGTGCGCGGTGCACGTCGGGCGATCGAGGGCACGGGCAGCGCCGAGTTGGCGACGTTGGTCGATACCGTCGGGCGCGGCACCCAGTGGCGCTTGGCACGCGGCGACGCCCGCTATGCGGCCGCGAGCCGGTCGGGCGAGCGCGACCCGGGGGTCGACGACATCACGCTGAACCCCGACCCGGTGCGCGGCGTTGGCCAACTCCTTCGCCTGAAGGCGATCGAGGCGGTCGGGCGTGCCGCCGACCATCAGCTGCGGCCCGGCATCGTGCGCGACATCGAGGGTCAGCTGGCACCGAACGACCGCTGACTCGTCGGAGCGGGACGCAGCGGTCCGCAGGAGCGAACCGGTGTTGGGCCCGCCCGCCCGCCCGAACGACCGCTGACTCGTCGGCGCGGGACGCAGCGGTCGCCAGGAGTCGAACCGGTGTTGGGCCCGCGAGTGTGTGGCTATTTCGCCTCGGGGCGGACGTCGACCACGAGCGACCCGGTCTTGGTCACCCGAACCGGCAGCTGGGTGAGCCCTCGCCGTCGGCGGGGAATGTCCGATCGTCGCACGTCGTCGTGAAGAGCTCGCGTCGTGCGTTCCACCGCAGGAAGCAGTCCTCCGGCGCTTTGGGCGGACGTGCCACGAACGCGTGCCACCCCGTCCGGGCGTTCCGGCCGTCGTGGCTGATGGCGATCGGGCGTCGCTGGCCCTTCCCCGACACATCGGAGAACAGGATCGGCCCGTCCTCGGCCACGGAGTCGGCGGCGTCCTCGGCCGAGCCGTAGGTCCACGTGCCGTCGTTGGCGCCGGTGGCCACGCTGGACTGCTGGCCGGTCGCGGCCCGGAAAACGGCGTACCCGAGTGTGACGATGAATACGAGGCTCACCACGGCGATGAGCACCGATCGAATCTGGCTGGTCGGATCTCGTCGCTCGATCGGCACGGCGTTGGCTCCACGGCCCCTCTCGATCGTCGTAGCGACGGGTGCGAGGGTGCCAGGTTGGGCGGCGGGTAGGTCGGTCCCTAGTATCGCCCGTCGAGCCCGGCCCGCTCACCTCGGCCGCCGGGCAGCCAGTCATCGAGGGTGGAGGCTCCGGATGGACCTGTTCGAGTATCAGGGCAAGCAGTTCTTCGCGCAGTACGGCATTCCCGGTCTCCGACGGAGCGCCCACCGACGACGTCGACGAGGCGGTGGAGATCGCCGATCGCGTCGGCTACCCGGTCGTGATCAAGGCGCAGGTGCACGTGGGTGGCCGCGGCAAGGCCGGCGGCGTGAAGCTCGCCAACAACGCCGACGAGGCACGCGAGCACGCCTCGAACATCCTCGGGCTCGACATCAAGGGCCACATCGTCAAGGTCATCTGGATCGAGGTCGCCTCCGACATCGCCGAGGAGTACTACGCCAGCTTCACGCTCGACCGGGGCCAAGAAGCACCTGGGCATGCTGTCGGCCGAGGGCGGCGTCGAGATCGAGGCCGTCGCCGAGGAGAACCCCGACGCCATTGCCAAGATCTGGATCGACCCGGTCGACGGGCTCGATGAGGCCACGGCCCGGGCGTGGGTCGAGTCGGCGACGCTGAACCCGGCCGCGACCGACGGCGCCGTCGACATCCTGTTGAAGCTCTACCGGGCCTACACCGAGGGCGACGCCGATCTCACCGAGATCAACCCGCTGATCCTCAAGCCGACCGGCGAGGTCCACGCACTCGACGCGAAGGTCACCCTCGACGGCAACGCAACCTTCCGCCACGCCGACTACGAGGCGTACGAGGCCACGCAGAACCGCGACGAGCGCGAGCAGGCGGCGCACGACAAGGGCCTGCAGTACGTGGGTCTCGACGGGTCCGTCGGCGTGATCGCCAACGGTGCCGGTTTGGCGATGTCGACGCTCGACGTGGTGAAGCAGGCCGGCGGCGAGGCCGCCAACTTCCTCGACATCGGCGGCGGCGCGAACGCGGATGTGATGGCGGGGGCGCTCGAGGTCATCAACAACGACCCTCGCGTGAAGTCGATCTTCATCAACATCTTCGGTGGCATCACCCGCGGCGAAGAGGTCGCCAACGGCATCATCACCGCGCTGGGGCGAGTGCAGATCGACGCACCGATCGTCATCCGCCTCGACGGCACCAACGCCGACGAGGGTCGCCAGATTCTCGAACCGCATCTGGGCGACTCGCTGCAGATGGCGCCGACCATGTTGGGTGCGGCCGCGAAGGCCGTCGAGCTGGCCTCGGCCCGCTGAGCGAACGACCTACGAGGAGACAGAGCAATGTCCATCTTCATCGATGAAACCACCAAGGTCGTCTACCAGGGCCTGACCGGTAGCCAGGGCCGCTATTACGGCCTGCTCAACCGCGACTACGGCACCCAGGTCGTTGCCGGCACCAGCCCCAAGAAGGCGGGCACCGACGTCGACGGCATCCCCGTCTTCGCCACGGTCGGCGACGCGGTCGCCGCGACCGGCGCCACGGCATCGTGCATCTTCATCCCGCCCCGGGGTGAAGGGTGCGGTGATGGAGGCAGCGGAGGCCGGCATCGAGTTCATCGTGGTCATCACCGAGGGTGTGCCGGCTCACGACGAGGCCTGGTTCTTCAACAAGCTCAAGCGTGACTTCCCGGGCGTGCAACTGCTCGGCCCGAACTGCCCCGGCATCATTAGCCCCGGCAAGGCCAACATCGGCATCACCGCCGGTCACATCGCCAAGCCGGCGGTTCCCGGCGAGAAGAACGTCGGCATCGTGAGCCGCTCGGGCACCCTGACCTACCAGGCCCTCTACGAGCTGCAGCAGCAGGGCATCGGCGTGACCACCTGCGTCGGCATCGGCGGCGACCCGGTTCCCGGCACCACGTTCATCGACTGCCTCTCGGCGTTCGAGGCGGATCCCGAGACGCACGCGATCATGATGATCGGCGAGATCGGCGGATCGGCCGAAGAGGAAGCCGCCGAGTTCATCAAGTCGAGCGTCTCCAAGCCGGTGTCGAGCTACATCGCCGGCGTCACGGCTCCGGCCGGCAAGAAGATGGGCCACGCCGGCGCCATCGTGTCGGGCAATGCCGGCACGGCGCAGGGGAAGATGGACGCGCTGCGGGCCGCCGGGGTGAAGGTCGGGCTCAACCCGACCGAGGCCGGCGAGCTCATGGTCGAGATCATCCAGGGGCTCTGATCCCCGAGGCTCCGGGCCCGGTTGCGGTGCTGGAGTCGCCGATCGTCGTCCGGGCCGTTCGGGCCCGGACAATCATCTGGCTGTTCGTGCTCGCCGCCGTCGCGGCCCGATACGTCGGGCGCAGCGACGGCGACTGGGAAGAGATCTTCGACGCGACCGGGCTGTTGTTCGGCGTGCACGGGCCGATTCACCATCTGCCCGGCGGGCTACACCTGTATGCGAGCTACCCCGAGTTCCAGTTCGGTCCGCTGGCCTTGATCGCCGCGGTTCCGCTGTGGGCGGCCGGGTGGTCGGCCCGCTGGCTGGCGGCGGCGGCGATGCTGGGCATCGGTTGGGCGAGCCTGGTGCTCATCGATCGCGCCGCCAGCGGGACGGGCAGCGCCGGAACCGATGTCGGCGCGGCCCGGCCCGCTCGCGTTGAGCCGGCGGAGCTGGGTCGGCTGGTCGGCGGCGTCGTGGCGGCGGTCGCATGGGTGCCGTTGGCGGCCCGGTATCTCCACATCGACGACGCGCTCGCCGTACTCGCGATCGTGGGTGCGGTGGTGGCGATCCGCTGCGAGCGGGGCGTGCTCGCCGGACTCCTGGTTGGTGCCGCGATCGGCTGCAAGCCGTGGGCCGCTCCGATGATGCCGATGCTGGCGGGGTTGCCGCGAACGCAATGGCGGCGAGCCGGTGCGGCTGCGGTCGCAGCGACGGCCGCGGTGTGGCTGCCGTTCCTGATTGCGGCTCCGTCGATGGTCCGTGCCGGCTCGCCGCAGGTTGACGTATCGGACGCATCGGTCTTGCGCCTGTTCGGCGTGCCGGGCGGAATCGGGCCGGGGTGGGTGCGGTCGGTGCAGTTGGTGGTCGCGGGGATGTGCGCAACGGTGGCGGCCACGCGGGGCCGCTGGACGGGTGTCGCTCTGGTCGTGCTCGCTGTGCGCATCCTGGTGGACCCCGGCACCTTCGAGTACTACACCTCGGCCCTCGTGGTCGCTGCGCTGGTGTGGGACACGGTGGCCCGGTCGTCGGCGGTGCCGGTGGCGACGGTCTGTGCCGCGCTCGCGCTCGATCTGGCCGAGGTCGTGGTCGCGTCCGCGACGGCGCGTGCGGTGTTGCGTCTCGGCGCGGTGCTCGGGTTGGTCGGGTGGGTGACGTGCGCCCCGATCAGGCGCCCTCGGCCGATCGACTGTCGCTGACGGCGTTGGGCGGGGTGTCCTCGTCGCAATCCGCCGCGGCGGAGCGCGGGCGCGCGACGGCCCACGCGAGGCCGGCGAGCGTGCCCAGCGCCGTCAACGCGTAGCAGGCGTCGGCGAGTTGTTCGGCGGCGCTGGGGTGGGCGCGAGCGAACTCGTCGTAGGGCGGGAACCATCGTCGGCCGAACAGCGTGATGGCCGCGACCGTCGCGGCGCCCGCGGCGGGGGGCACGCGCGCCCGCCAGCCCGGATGGGCCGCCACGGCCGGTACGAGCAGCCACCAGACCCAGTAGTGGGTCCAGGCGATCGGGCCGACCAGCAGCGCCGCGGCAGCCACGGTTGCGACGCCGGCGAGATCACCGAACCGCTCGCGGACCCGGGGCGTGATCGCCACGCATCCGGCGACCACGACGAGACTCGCGACGATCCATGCGGCGGTTGCGGCTCCGCCGTTGCCGAGCACGCGTTCGGCGACGCCGTAGAGCGACTGGTTCGCCGCCTTCGCCCCTTCGCCGATGCCGTGGAGCGCCGTGCCGGGCGCACATACGCCCACGTGGCGTGAGGCATCGCGATCGCCGACAAGTGTCGCGAGGACAGCGGCGCCGACCGCCGTGGCGAGCGCCCGCCACCGCCTGGTGATGGCGAGGTAGCCGATGAAGACGACCGGCACGAGCTTGATCGCCGCGGCGAGTCCGATGAGCGCCCCGAACCATCGTCGGTCCCCGAGCACCACGACGTCGGTTACCACGAGCGCGACGAGTATCAGGTTGATTTGGCCCAGGCCGAGCGTCGACCAGACCGGCTCCGAGGCGAGCGCGGCGAGCAGCGCAACGAGCGTCAGCGCGGGTCGCTCAGCGTGGCGTCGGGCCGGGAGCGACGAGCCGACCAACAGCCACAGCGTCCACACCAGGGCCGCGATCGAGACGAGTGTGAAGGGCAGTTCGGCGCCGCTCTCGGACCACCACGTGAGGGGTGCAAGCAGGAGCGCAGCGACCGGTGGGTAGAGGAACGGCATCGACTCGACCAGCGGTCCGGAGTCGTACGGCGAGCCGTGGTGGATCGCCCGCCATGCACCGCGGTAGTACGCGCCGAAGTCCTGCAGCTCTTGGCGGCGGGTCAGTTCGACGGCGTACGCAACGGCCGCCAGGACGGTGAGCGCTGCGGCGATGATCCGTCCCGCTCGGCTCGTTGCCAGTGCGCGTATCGCGGCGAGCGTCGCGAGGTTCTTCCGCGATTCGCCGGTCGATGGCCACACCGTCGGCAACGTAGCTGAGCGCGGTACGGGTGGGAATGGTCGAGCGGCGGGCGGCCTGGCTAGGTTGCCCCGGGTGCGTGTCGCCGTGTTGGCATCCGGAAGCGGGACCCTGCTCGATTCGATCCTGGCAGCCGAGTTTCCGGTGTCGCTCGTGGTGGTCGATCGGGCGTGCCGGGCCGAGCAGGTCGCAGCAGACCACGGGGTGGAGTGCGTGCGTCAGGACCGCACCGACTTCTCGCCGTCGTTCGATCGGTCCGCCTTCTCGCTTGAGCTTGCCTCGCTGCTGAGTGCCCGGTCGATAGAGCTGGTGGCGATGGCGGGCTACGGGACGATCCTCGATGCCGCCATGCACGAGTCGTTTCCGGGTCGCATCATCAACACGCATCCGGCGCTGCTGCCGTCGTTCCCCGGATGGCATGCAGTCCGTGACGCGTTGGCGTACGGGGTGAAGGTGACCGGCTGCACGATTCACATCGCCACGATCGAAGTGGATGCTGGACCGATCCTGGCTCAGGAGGCGGTGCCGGTGCTCGACGACGACGACGAGTCGTAGTTGCATGAACGAATCAAGACCGTGGAGCGACGGCTCTACGTCGACACGCTGCGTCGCGTGGTCGCGCAGCCGGAGCTCCTAGGAGGCCCACGGTGAGAGCGCTACTGAGCGTGTACGACGAGTCGGGGATCGTCGCGTTCGCGACGCGACTGCACGAGCTCGGGGTCGAGCTGGTGTCGAGCGGGGGCACGGCGCGCGAGCTTGCGGCGGCGGGGTTGCCGGTGGTGGATGTCGCCGAGCACACCGGGTATCCGGCGATGCTCGGCCATCGGGTCGTCACGCTGCATCCCAAGGTGCACGGAGGGATCCTCGCCGACCGGTCCGATCCCGAGCACGTGGCCGATCTGGAGCGCTACGAGATCCCGACGATCGATCTGGTGATCGTCAACCTGTATCCGTTCGGCTCTGATCCGTCGATCGAACTGATCGACATCGGCGGTCCGGCGATGGTGCGCACAGCGGCGAAGAATCACGCGCATGTCGGTGTCGTGGTCGATCCGGTCGACTACCCGGCGGTCCTCGACGACATCGCGGCGCACGGCGCGTTGTCGAACGTGCTGCGCCGGCGCCTCGCTCGCACGGCGTTCGCCCACACGGCGGCGTACGACGCGTCGATCGTGGCGTGGTTCGACGAGTCGCCGGACGCCGCGTCGGGTGAGGCTCCCGTCGCGCCGGTCGAGTTGCCGCCCACGCTGCACGTGACGGCCACCCGCCGGGCAGTGCTGCGGTATGGCGAGAACCCGCATCAGGTCGGCGCCCGGTACAGCCTGGGCTCGTCGTGTTGGGACGATGCCGTGCTCCACCAGGGCAAGGCGATGTCGTATCTCAACGTCTTCGACGCCGATGCCGCGTGGCGATTGGTGTGGTCGCTCGGCGACGATCCGGCTGCGGTGGTGATCAAGCACGCGAACCCGTGCGGCGTCGCGGTGGGCGCCGACATCGTTGGGGCGTATCGATTGGCGCACGAGTGCGACCCGGTGTCGGCGTACGGCGGCATCGTGGCGCTCAACCGTGCGATGCCGGTGCAGCTCGCGGAGTCGTTGGTCGGCGTGTTCACGGAGGTGGTGATCGCCCCGGGTTTCGAACCGGGAGCGCTCGAGGTTCTGGCGGCGAAGGAGAACCTTCGGGTGCTCGACACGCGGCCGCCGGGGGTTGCCCCCGTCGAGGTTCGCATGATCGACGGCGGGCTGCTGGTGCAAACCCCCGACGTGGTGTCGTTCGATCGGGTGTCATGGACGGTGCCGACGCACCGCTCGCCCAGTGAGGCCGAATGGCGCGACCTCGAACTGGCGTGGCGGGTCGCGGCGCGGGTCACATCGAACACGATCGTTTTGGTGAAGGACGGCCAGGCGGTGGGCATTGGCGCCGGCCAACAGAACCGGCGCGACGCCGGTCGGCTCGCTGCCGAGAAGGCGGCCGGCCGGGCCGTGGGCGGTGCCTGCGCGTCGGATGCGTTCTTCCCGTTCCGCGACGGGCTCGATGTGGCCATCGAGGCGGGCGCCACCGCGGTGATTCAGCCTGGCGGTTCGATTCGCGATGCCGAGGTGATCGCTGCCGCCGACGAGGCCGGCCTGGCGATGGTGTTCAGCGGGGAGCGCCACTTCCGTCACTGATCGCGTCGCCGGATGCGAGCGATGCGTCGGCTGGGCGGCCGGTGGCGAGCCACACTCCGATCAGCGCCACCGTGCCACCGAGTGCAGTCGTCGCTCCGGGCCGTTCACCCAGGAGCGCCCATGCCCCGAGTGTGGCGATGACCGGTACGGCGAACAGCCACGCCGCCGCGGCGCTCGCCGTGGTGCGGCGCAACCCGGCGCCCCACGCGGTGTACGCCAGCGCGGACGAGCCGAGCCCGAGATACACGAGCGCTCCCAGCGACGAGGCGCTCGCGTTCGTCGCGTCGCGCACTGCGCCCGGCAGGAAGGCGGCACCGAAGGGCAGGCTGATCCACCAGCCCCATGCGGTCACGCTGAGTCCGTCGTAACGATCCACCAGGGGCTTGGAGGCGACCACATAGGTCGCTGCGGCGATCGCGGCGCCGACCAGCCATGCGACTGCGGCGTTCAGTCGGAAGCCGCCGCCGTCGGCCAGGCTCACCGGCACGGTGCCCGCCACGGCGAGGCCGATCCCCAGCAGTTTCCGGCGGCCGAGCCGGTCGTGCAGCGCGACGGCCGCCGCGACCATGCCGAGGACGGGAGCGAGGTTGATCACGAGGCTCGCTGTGGCCGCCGTGGCGTCGCGGGCGCCGAGGTGGAACATCACCAGGTAGCCGAGGCTTCCCGAGATCGACGTGACGAGCACCAGGGGGAGATCGCGCCGCTTCGGCCTCTGCACGCGCCCGGCCAACGCGGGCACGGCGAAGGCTGCCGCGGCGATCGCCGTGCGGCCGGCGAGCACCGAGAACGGGCCGAACCCGCCGCTGGACGTGGAGATCGATCGGGTCGCGATGAACGAACCGGCCCACAGCACGGTGGCGGTTGCGAGCGCGGCGGTGCCGGCGAGGCGCTGCCGCGCGGAGGCGGTCACGGGCGCGGTGGAGTGCGGGCCGCGTCGGCGGCGCCGGGGGTTGCGTCGAGCACCCTCAGCTCGACGAGATCGTGGCGGGCGGTCGCCGCGTCGGTGAACAGGCGGCTGTGGAACCCGAGCCGGGCGGCGGCGGTGACGTTGCCGACGGCATCGTCGAAGAACACGACGTTGTGGGGCTGTACGGCGTTCCGCTCGCAGAGGAGCTCGAAGATCGCCGGATCGGGCTTGGCGACTCCGTGGTGACCCGACAGGACGATGTCGTGCATCGCGTCGAACACGTCGTTCGGGCGTCGAACGAGCGCGAACGTCTCCGCCGAGAAGTTCGAGAGGCCGACCACTCGGAGTCCGGCGCCGAGGAGCTCGGCGATCAGGTCGGCCGTCCCCGCTATGGGCCCCGGGATCGTTTCGACCCATCGGTCTCGCCATGCTTCGAGCGCAACGCTTGAGTCGGGGTGGCGCTCGACCAGGTCTGCGACGAGTTCGGCGAGCGGCATGCCGAGGTCGAGCCGAAGGTTCTCGTCGGGCGTGAGCACGTGGGCGAGGAAGTGCTCCATCTCGTCATGATCGGTGAAGACCTGGCGAAAGAGGTGGCGTGGGTCCCAGTCCACGACGACTCGTCCGAAGTCGAACGCGACGCAGGTGATGTCGCTGAGGTGGTCGGTGGGGGTGTTCGGGCCCGTCGTGTGCATCGGGTGCAGAGGCTACGGCGGGGCTGCGGTGAGGAGTCGATCGCTGGCGCCGAGGAGCGTGGCTTCTATGCTCCCGGTGTGAGCGCTCGGGTACTGGACGGTGAGGCCGCTGCAGAAGCGGTTCGGGTCGACTTGGCCGGCCGCGTGGCGGCCCTGCGTGCGCGCGGGGTCGTGCCGGGCCTCGGGACGATCCTTGTGGGCGACGACGGGCCGAGCCGTCGGTACGTCGAGATGAAGCATCGCGACGCGGCTGATCTCGGGCTGCATTCGGTGCAGGTGGAGTTGGGTGTCAACGCCACGCAGGCCGAGGCGAACGCGGCGGTTGACCGGCTCAACGCCGATCCGTCGGTGCACGCGTTCATCCTGCAATACCCGTTTCCTTCGGGGCTGGATTTCTCCGAGGCGATGGAACGGGTCCATCCGCACAAGGATGCCGATGGCCTGTTGCCACACAACCTGGGACGCCTGGTGATGGGCCTCGACGCGCCGCTGGCGTGCACCCCTGCGGGCATCCTGCGGCTGTTGGCGCACCACGGTGTGTCGGTGTCGGGCCGACATGTGGTCGTGGTGGGCCGCGGCCTCACGATCGGCCGGCCGCTGGCCAACCTGCTGGCGTTGAAGCGCCCCGACGCGAACGCAGCGGTCACCGTGGTCCACACGGGCGTTGCCGACATCGGTCGGTTCACGCGCACGGCCGACGTCGTGGTCGCGGCCGCGGGTGTGCCGGGGCTGGTGACGGCCGACATGGTCGCCCCGGGAGCGGTCGTCGTTGCCGCGGGCGTGTCGTTCGTGGACGGCCGGGTGGTGTCCGACGTTGCCGATGACGTTGCCGAGGTGGCGTCGTGGCTGTCGCCGCGGGTCGGGGGAGTCGGGCCGATGACGCGGGCGATGCTCATGTCGAACGCGGTCGACGCCGCCGAGCGAGCGCTCGCCGAGAGCGAAGGAGGCCTGCGATGACCCGTATCGATGCGTTGCTGGCGGCGGGCCGGACCCGTTCGCTCGAGTTCTTCCCGCCACGCACCGAGGTCGGGCACCGTAACCTCGCGGCGACGCTCGGTGCGTTCGACCAGATCGACCCGGCGTTCGTGTCGGTCACGTACGGGGCGGGGGGCTCGACCCGCGATCTGACTCGCGATCTGGTGATCGAGATCGGTCGCACGCACCACATCCCGGCGATGCCGCACCTCACCTGTGTGGGGCATTCGAAGGGCGAGTTGGTCGCGTTGCTCGAGGACTACGCCGCGCACGGCGTCGACAACGTGCTGGCCCTGGCCGGGGATCCGCCGGCGGATGGGTCCGACCCGGGTGGGGACTTCCGGTATGCCGCCGAGTTGGTGGAGCTGATTCGCGAGGTGGGCGATTTCTCGGTCGGCGTCGCCGCCTTCCCCGAGGGGCATCCGCGCTCGACGTCGCTGGCGGACGATCGCCGCTTCCTCGCCGAGAAGCTGCGCCTTGCCGATTTCGGAATCACCCAGTTCTTCTTCCGGTCCGAGGACTACTTCCGCATGGTCGACGACCTGTCGGCGCTGGGGGTCGACCGGCCGATCGTTCCGGGGGTGATTCCGATGCTCGACACGGGTGGGGTGCGGCGGTTCGCGGATCTCAACGGAGCGTGGTTCCCGGATGACCTTGCGTTGCGGGTCGATCGGGCGAACGAGGCGGACCGCCTTGCGCTTGCCGTCGATGCCGCGGTCACGTTGTGCGAAGAGTTGGTTCGTGGCGGCGCTCCGGGCGTGCATCTGTATTGCATGAATCGCGCCGAGGCGCCGCGGGAGATCTTCGCGTCCATCTCGCTCTGAACGCTTGGAGCGGTACTGCCAGCGCCAAACGTGATCGCGTTGACATGGCCGCGGTCCGCGACCACACTTGGCCCTGGGCGAATCCCGTTCATGGAGTAGGGCAGGCCGCGTGAGGGGGGCGTGTCGCACTCATTTTCCAAGGAGCAAACGGTTCGTGCTTCGTCGACCACGTGGCAAAGCGGTGGATGCTTCCAACGCGAAGCTTGAGAAGGTTCCTACAGGCGCCATCGGGGTACTCGATGGCGAGATCGGTCAATGGATCGACGCGCCCCGGCCGCCGCTCGGTGAGGTCCTCCTCGGCCAAGGGGTCATCGACGAGTTGCAGCTCGACGAGGCCCTGCGGTTGCAGGCCGAGCGCGGCGGGTGAACCGGGCGGTGCCCTGATCGCGATCGGGGCGCTCGACGAGATCGGCGTCGCTCGGGGCGTCGCAGCGCAGTTCGAAATTCCTTCGCCGACCTGCGCGCCGAGCAGCCCGACACGGCGGCGACCGACATGGTCACCGAGGAGGTGTGCCGCCGATTCCTCGTGCTGCCGATGCGGGTGTTCGACGGCCGGGTCTTC
Source organism: Actinomycetota bacterium (assembly GCA_016703525.1). Classification (GTDB taxonomy): domain Bacteria; phylum Actinomycetota; class Acidimicrobiia; order Acidimicrobiales; family Microtrichaceae; genus JADJBW01. Next base: position 113,543 of record JADJBW010000015.1, read on the forward strand.
GTGGCGACGGCGAACCCGCTCGACGCCGAGGCGATCGCCGCGCTCACCGAGCGCTGCTCGCGTATCGGCCTGCTTTCTGCTGCGCCGAGCGAGATCTCGCGAGTGCTCGATTCGGTGTACAACGCGCTGTCGAGCGCCGACGTGCACATCCAGGCCTTCGAGTTGGGCGACGACAGCGGGCCGGCCGAGGAAGACGGCGGCGGTCTAGCGGTCGACGAGAACGCCCCTGTGGTGCAGGTGGTCAACCGGATCATTACGCAGGGCGTGCGCAGCCGGGCATCCGACATCCACATCGAATGCCACGAGCGCGAGGTTCGCGTGCGGTACCGCATCGACGGTGCGCTGTCCGATGCGATCAAACTCCCGATCAAGATGGGCATGCCCATCGCGAGCCGCATCAAGGTGCTCGCCGACCTGAACATCGTTGAGCGCCGCCGTCCGCAGGACGGTCAGTTCTCGCTCAAGGTCGACGGCCGTCCCATCGACGTGCGCACGTCGGTGGTCGCCACGCTGCACGGCGAGAAGGTGGTGCTGCGGCTCCTCGACAAGACCCGCAGCCTCATCAGCCTGAACGACCTGGGCATGCCCTCGGCGCTGATCGACGACTACCTGCGCATCGTGCGGGCGCCCCTCGGCATGCTGTTGTGCACCGGTCCTACCGGGTCGGGAAAGACGACCACGCTGTACGCGACGCTCACGGAGGTGAACGATCCGTCCCGCAACGTGATCACCATCGAAGACCCGGTCGAGTACCAGTTCGACGGCATCAACCAAATGCAGGTGAGCGAATCGGGCGGCATCACCTTCGCCGACGGGCTGCGAGGCACGCTGCGCCAGGATCCCGACGTGATCCTCGTCGGCGAGATCCGCGATGTCGACACGGCGCGAATCGCAACACAGGCAGCGCTCACCGGTCACTTCGTACTGTCCTCGCTGCACGCGGTCGACGCGGTGGCGGCGGTGCATCGGTTCATCGACATGGGCATCGAACCGTTCCTGGTCGCCTCGGCGATCAGCGGTGTGGTCGGTCAGCGCCTGCTGCGCCGCATCTGCTCGTCGTGCCGGGCGCCGTTCGAGCCGTCGGCCGACCAGATCAGCGCCGTGTTGAAGCAGACCAAGTCCGTTCCCGAGGTCTGGTCACGGGGGCAGGGGTGTGCCGTCTGCAACGGGACGGGCTTCCGCGGTATGGTCGGCGTGTACGAGCTCCTGCAGATCTCCGATCCGATGCGGGAGCTCATCGTGGCGAAGGCCCAGCATCACCTCATGCAGGAACTCGCTGTCGAGGAGGGGATGCGTACGATGCAGCAAGAGGCGTTTCAGCTCGTCGTCGACGGCGTCACCACGGTCGAAGAGGTGCTGCGGGCGGTGTACGCGCCGACGGTCGACATCGGTCAGAACCGTCCGGTGCTGGCGCTCGGTGCCGGCCCGAAGGGGCTGCCCAAGTCGCGCAGCGAGCTGCGAGCCGCCGCTGCGGCCGGGGCTGACGGCGACGCTGTCGCCGCTGAGTCAACGGACGCCTCGGACGAGCCGCTGGCGATGCCCGCCGCCGAATCCTCCAATGGCTCCCTTGCGGAGTCCGACTCCGATCTCGACGCCACGGTTGAGGTGACCGCATGACCGCAACGATGACGAAGTTCCGCTACGAGGCGGAGTCCCCCGACGGGCAGAGCATCAAGGGGACGATCGAGGCGGCCTCGGCCAACGTGGCGCGCAACCAGTTGGCCGTCAACGGCTACCGCGTCACCAAAATCTCGGAACGCAAGGGCATCAACGTCGAGATCACCAAGTCGAAGGTGCCGCCCGTTGCGATCATGCACTTCTCGCGGCAGATGTCGACGTTCCTGCGGGCCGGCGTGCCGGTGCTCGAGGCGCTCAACAACGTGCGGGTCGACACCGAGAACGCTCGATTCGCGGCGATCCTGGCGGACGTGATCGAGCGGGTCGCCGCCGGCTCGACCGTCGCCGAGGCGATTGCCCGCCACGCGGACATCTTCCCGCCGTACTACATGGCGATGCTGCGGTCGTCGGAGTACACGGGCCGCATGGACGAGGCATTTGGGGTGCTCTATACCTACCTTCGGCGCGACATCGAGCTGTCACGCCAGGTGCGCAAGGCGCTCATCTATCCGCTCATCCTGTTGACCGTCGCGATTCTCGTGAGCGGCATGATCGTGGTGTTCGTCATCCCGAAATTCGCGAAGTTCTTCAAGGACTTCGACGCCGAGCTGCCGCTGCCGACCCGCATGCTCATCGCCATCGCCGACTTCGTGCAGTCGTGGGCGGGTCTGATCACCGGCATCGTGCTGGTGTCGGGCCTCATCAGCCTGATCGCCTACGTACGCACGCCAAAGGGTCGGTATCAGCTGCATGCGACCATGCTGCGCACTCCGGCGCTGTCGAAGGTGATCATCTACTCGGCCACCGAGCGGTTCAGCCGGGTGCTCGGCGCTCTGCTCGACGCAGGCGTCTCGCTGTCGGACGCGCTGCCGAGCGCGACCGACTGCACCAACAACCTGGTGTTCCAGGCGCGCCTCGCCACCGCAACCGAGGGCGTGCTGGCCGGCCGTGGGTTCACCGAGCCGATGCGTGAGGTCGACTTGTTTCCGAGCACCATGTTGCAGATGGTTCGGGTGGGCGAGCGCACCGGCGAGCTATCGGATCAGCTCACCAACTCGGCAACGTTCTTCGAGGAGGAGCTGAGCTACGCGGTCGACAAGCTGACGCAGTACTTCGAGCCGATGGTGCTCCTCTTCATTGGCGTCGTCGTCGGGTTCGTCGCCTTGGCCATGGTAAGCGCCATGTACGGCCTGTACGGGCAGTTGCAGGCATGAGCGCTCGTCGGGCTCACGACCAATCGGGGTTCGCCCTCATCGAGGTGTTGATCTCGATGATCGTTGCGGGCCTGTTGGTTGCGGCCGGCGCGATCGCACTGGTGACCGGCCTGCAGACGTCGGTGAAGAGCAGCACCGATCTGCGCCGTACGACTGCGCTCGCCGGCTACGGCGATCTCATCAAGGGCCTGCCGTACTACTGTGCGTCAGGGGGGTCCGCCCGCGATATTGCGAACTACTACACGACGCTCGTGAACGGGGGCGCCGCGACGCAGACGACCGATCCGGGCCTGTACTACCCGCCCACAACGGCGTACGTTCCGACGAATCGGTGGCAACCGCCGTACCCGCTGACACCTGGGAACTTTTCTCGATCGTCGGTCGAGGTCGGGGATCCGTTGCGCAGGTGAAGTACCGGCAAACAGCGGGGTGGCTGCCTGCATACAACGCTTGCGCGGTGCCGCCGGACGGCGGCGCACAGCGGATCACGGTGCGGGTGGATTGGTCGGGCGGGACGAGCGCGCCGGTGGTTTCGCCGTCGCAGTTCTGTCAGCAGGCGGCCAGCTCGGCGGTGTCGAGCTGCGAAGCAACGTTCATCAAACGGAGGCCCTGAGATGCGTTCGAACGACCGACACGAGCCCAGCAGGGTGGGTTCACCCTGATCGAGCTGATCATCGCCCTCTTTCTCGGGAGCGCTGATCATCGCCCTATCACCATGTGGGTCTTCGTTGCAATTGCGAATTCCGAGCAGGCGAATCCTGCGCAACCAGGAGCGACCGGCGGCGCGCTGCTCGCCAACCACCAAGGCCGACATGGACATGGCGAGTTTCTCGAAGCCGATCCCCGGGAACGCCCGGGCAGCGGGCGGGGAACGCCCTGCCCGGTGCCCCAACTCGCCGTCGCTCGGGACGCGGTCGTGGCCACCCGGCGCCAGACTCCACGGACGCACCTCCGGACCGCGGACGGATGGCTCCGGGCGACGCAACCCAGGCGCGCCGACTACACGAACGATCGAGCACCTCGGCACCCCGAACGAGAGCTACAGGATCTGGCGGCGGACCTGTCGTGCCGCCACGACGCGGCGGCGCCCAGCCGCTGGAGGACGAGGCACGCGTAGCGACCGGGCCTTGCTGCTGAAGACGGGCCGACCAGCGAAGCCCGCGGCGGCGCTGACGGAGTTCACCAGCTACGCAGGGTCCACAGCGACGCTGCCGCACTTCCGCTGTGTGAAGACGGTGATGAGCGGCACGACGCTGAAGAACTGCAACCAGATCGCGGCCACCATGATCGGTGGTGCCGGCGACGTAGTGCGCATCCAGGCGAGCCGCGGTGTGGCGAACACCTACCCTGACGACAACGGCGAGCTCGACGTCCCGCTCGCCCGACGTGCTGTCTCCCGCGACAACCAGAGGTGGGAAGACCCGGCGACGGGCCGCCGGTGGTCCGACACGGTCGAGGCGCGGTCGATCACCCGCTGGGGAGGCACCCCTCGGGTCCGCCGACCGGTGAGCCAGGCGCGAGCGCAACTCGCTGGGATGCCACATCGTGCGTCGGCGGTCCTTCACGCCGCTGATCTACACCTGCGGAGCTTCCGGTACCGTGTGGCGACCTCAACTACTCGGTCAACTTCGATGACTCGGCGATCACCCCGGTGAACGGGACGCCGCGAACGTCGACACGCAGACGGAGGACGGCAAGACGGGGTGCGCCTGTGCCTGCAGACGGCGCGGACCACCTACGGCCCTGCGCACGGTTACCCGCCGGGGTGTCACGGACGGACGACAAGTACCTCTGGCACCCGACTGCCTGGCTCCCCCGACCAGCCGAGTCCTCCGGCCGGCACCGACGATGCCGTGCGGGAGGTCACGGCTTTGGTGACGGCCGAGGCGGCCACGGGTTCGCCTGGCCGCGGCGGCGGGCAAGACGAACGCCGACGGCGATGGTGCTGCACGCAACCGCCTCCCACCCTGAAGATCGGCTCGGTGCAGGCGTGCGTCGCCGGCGACACGGGCGACGATGGCGTGGCAGGTACCGCCGACGACTGCTTGAATCCGAAGGGCCCGGTGCCGGCGGTGGTGACCGTGACAGCGACCATCTGCGACCCGGATGGCCACTTCACCTCGGGTAGCTACTGGTCGTGGGGCGACGGCTCGGACGACTCGCTGGCGAACCTGTCGGTCGAGACCACCGAGAAGTACGACCCGACGCGCTGAGCAGCGACGCCTCCGACCGCGGAGGCTCGCCTGTGTACCGACGACGACGGGTCCGTCCGGGCGGCTACGAGGTGACCAACAATCATTGTACCGGGCGGGGCCCAGTTGCCTGCCGGTACCTACTACTACCCGTCGCTCCACATCGTCGACAACGACGGCGCCACCTACGACCTGCCCTCGGCACAGCGCCCGCAGGTGTGGGTGTGGGGTAACGACGCGCCCGTGGCCGTGGCCGAGGCATCGACCACCGTAGGTGGGGCCCGGCAAACGACGCTGAGCGTCAACATGAACGACTCGCTGTATTTCTGGGGCGAGGATTCCTACGATCCCGACTGCGCAGCGCAGGCGCCTGCCCCGCCGGACTGCGGCCTGTCGTTCGAATGGTCGTTCACCGACGACGGCAGCTTCAAGCCCACCACGCTGAACACCTACAAGACGTTCACCAAACCCGAGACGGTGATCGCAACGCTGACGGTCACCGACTCGGGCGGTGCGACGGTGAAGGCGACGGTCACGATCTACGTGGGCAATCGTCCGCCAGTAGCGGTCGCAACGGTCCGGCGGAACCTCCGACAACGGCACGGCGAGCGGTACGGCGCCGCTGGCCACGGCGTTCAACTATTCCGCCGGCAGCTACGACCCGGACTGTGGTGGCGGCGGACCGTGCATCACCGCGGTGGAGTGGGACTACGAGGGCGACGGGATCGTCGACTCGACGCTGGGCGATCACGACCGGGGAGTACACGTCCCCGGCACCTACAGCCCGAAGATCCGCGTGAAGGACAACTCGGGTGTGGCCGCGACCGAATGGTCGGCGTGGACGCCGGTCGACACGGGCCGCCCCGACAACAAGGTGGTGGTGGTCAACAACCCGCCGATCGCCTTCGCGACCGCATCGCCGTCGGAGGGTCCCCGCTACCGCGCCGACTGCCTGCCGAGCCCGGGGCCACGCTGCAACACCCTCCGAGTGTCCTTCTCCGCCGTCGGCTCGAGCGATCCTGACCCGGGGCAGACCATCACCTACTCGTGGGACTTCGGCGACGGTCAGTTCGGCAGCGGAGTCAACGTGACCCACGACTTCCTCTTCGACAACCCGACGGCGGCGAAGCCCATCAAGATCTATCTGGCCACGCTGACCGTGACCGACAACTACGGATCGAGTTCCGCGCCGTTCGTGCTCGACATCACGATCTACGCCGACGACGACGGCGATGGCGTCACCGTCGAGGACAAGGACTGCAACGATGCGCGGGCCGAGGCGTACCCGGGCGCGCCCGACTTGTTGGACGACGACCGTTCGACGTCGGCTCCCGGCTTCGGAGCCGACACGAACTGCGACGGCTATGACGGTGTCGAGGCGAACACAGTGTTCGTCGACACCTCGAAGGCGAACACCTCGCCCTTCAACAGTGCAGCATCCTGCGGGACGCCGGCGGCTCCCTGCCGCACGGTCGCACTGGCGCTGCAGGTCTCGGGCGGCAGCCGAAACACGATCTTCCTCGCGAGCACCGCGGCCCTGGGGCCACAGGTGGTCAACGAGAAGGTGACGCTCCGCGGTGGGTTTGCCGCCTCGTTCAAGGACGCGAACGCCTCGGGTAACTCGTCGATCGCGGCCGCGATCGAGACCGGTACCTTGCGGGCATGGGGTCTGATGCTCAACGGTGCATCCGGGTCGACCATCTGGGATCTGTCCATCGCCGGCGCCGATCGGTCGGCCAAGACCGACTCGTCTGTCAGCTACGGCGCGGTACTGTTCAACTCGCCGGGCGTGGTGATGAAGAACGTGAGCATCGTGGGCGGCAAGGGCGGCAAGGGCGCCGCCGGGGCCAACGCCACGGCGCGCCGAACACGCCCGCGGTCGACCCGGGCGGCGTCAATCTCGCGGGGCAGAACGCTCGCGAGATCGGCTTCTGGCTGCCCGATGTCACCTGTGACGACGGCCGTCAGCTGGGGGGCTTCGTCGGTGGGTTCGGTAACGGCGGCGATGGCGGTCAGCCCGACGCCCGATGTACCCCTCAAATCTTCAACATCTTCACCTGGTCGTGGGTGCCGCCGATGGGTTGTCTCCTCAACGGTGGCGACTGCACTGACACGGCCGGGCTGCCCGGCCGATCGGGCCCGTCGGCGTCGCCCTCGTGCGGCCAGGGTGGTTCCCAGGGCGGCGCCGGGTACAGCGGCTCCGGGGGCAACGGCTCGAATGGTGCGCGAGGCTGTGACGGAACGGCAGGAGCCGGCGGCACCGCCGTCGCGGGTGGCACCGGCGCCGCCGACGGCACCGGATGGTGGGCTCCGACGGGCGACGGCAACGACGGCGCGCCTGGAACCCCGGGCGGCCGTGGCGGTGGCGGCGGCGGCGGTGGTGGTTCCAGCTCGTCACTGTTCGGCAACGACGATCGGGGCGCCGGCGGTGGCGCCGGTGGCGCCGGTGGCGCCGCGGCGCCGACGGTGGGTGCCGGTGGCAAGGCCGGCGGCGCGGCGATCAGCGTGTACCTCTACAACTCGTCGGTGACCTTCGCTGGCGGGACCATCGAGATCGGCTCCGGCGGCTCCGGGGGCAACGGCGGCAAGGCCGGGAAGGGTCAGCTGGGGAGCGCGAATACGGCCAACGTCGGATATGGCGTCGGTGGCCGCGGCAAGTGCGACGCCGACGGCCCGGTCTACGGCCCGTGTGCGTCGGCCTCAGGCGAGGGGGGTGCCGGAGGCAACGGCGGCCGCGGTGGCACCGGTGGCAACTCGGGCGGCGGTGCGGGCGGCGCCGGCGGGCCGGCCATCGGCGTCTACAGTAAGGGCTCGGTCGTCACCTCCGCTCCGACCTTCTCCGGCGGCGGCGGGGGCGCAGGTGGAGCCGGAGGCACCGAGCCCGGGTCATCGACGACGCCCAACGGCCAGCCGGGCGGCGCAGGCGGCGTGCACAACGTGGTGACGGTGCCATGAGCGGCCGGCTGATCGCACGACTCGGTGCCCGGTGGCGCGCCGACCAGCGTGGCATCACGCTGCCGACGGTGCTCGTGCTCATGATGCTCACGTCGATCCTCATGGCCACGCTGCTCGTGACGAGCTCCACCGGTGTGCTGACGGTGTCGAGCGGTGTCGCGCCAGCGCGACGTCCGGGCCGGCCAGGCGGCCATCGATCAGACCATCCAGATCCTGAACGACTGGGACGTGGGCGGGGCGACCGAAGTCGGCTATCCCGTGAAGGTGGCGCAGCGGAAGGTCTGCCAGAACCGATTCCCGGTCACGGCCGACCCGGCCAGACTCGAACTATTACTACTTCACGATCGACCGGCGAGCCGTGCGCGGGTCTGTGTCCCCCTTCGCGACGGTCGGTCTGATCCGACGCTTCGAGCTTGACGTGTACGTGGCGGCGGCGCCGAGCGGATCGGGAACCGTCGCTTCGGGCGACTGGCGTAAAGTTGCCAAGGTTCGTGCGCGCATCATCGACATGAACTTCCTCGACCCGAGCACGTCGAACCGTGGCCGTCCGAGTTCGGTCGGAACCCGCGTCTATATCGAGAACCGCTGGAGCTGTACGGGGTTGCCGAATTCAGGGTCTTTCCCCCCTGCGTTCTGATCACTATCGTCCCCCGGGAGGGGAAAGCAAGAATCGCCGTCGGTGCGCATCGGGAGAGGATGCGTAGCGGTCGACGAGCAACAGGCAGCGGGAACCGCTGGCTGCTGAACATCAACAAGGGAGACATCCAATGAAGGCATTCAACGACCGCCGCGCTGCGGCGGGTCAGGGCGGTTTCACCCTGATCGAGTTGCTCATCGTCATCGCCATCCTCGGCATCCTCGCCGGTGTCGTGGTGCTGGCGGTCGGCGGTGTCAGCGACAGCGCTCAAACCAAGGCCTGCGAGATCGAGGGCAAGTCCATCGAGACCGCGATTCAGGCGTACAAGGCCGACCAGGGAGTTCTCCCGGGCAGCCTGGCAGTCCTTGCTCCGACGTACATGAAGCGCGACCCCAGCGCGAACTGGACTCTGGCGGGCGCTGAGGTGACTGGCATCGCACCGAAGTGCGCCGGCGTCATCCCGGACTGATCGTCTGACCGATCCGCAGTGATCTGCAAGGGCGGGGGATTCGTCCCCCGCCCTTTCTGTCCCGACCCGTTCTCCCCGCTGCCCGCTGCCCGCTGCCGGTGCGGCGGCACCCGATCCCGCCTGGAGCGCCGTGACCACCCCGAACACCACCCTGCTCGACCCCTGGCTCGAATACCTGATGCACTACAAGGCGACCGACCTTCACGTGTCGTCCGGGTCGGTGCCCCGCGTGCGGATCGACGGCAAGCTGTTCGCCATCACCGACCAGCCGCCCACCGAGCCGGCGACGGTCGAGGCGATGGTGACCGGGTTGCTCGACCACGAGAGTCGCGAGGCGTACGAAGCCGTGCGTCAGCACGACTTCGCGTTCACGTGGCACGACCGGGCGCGCTTTCGCGCCAACGCCTACACGCAACTCGGTGCGCCTGCGCTGGCGCTGCGGCTCATCCCCACCGAGATCCCCACGCCCGAGCAACTGGCGTTGCCCGATGTCTGCCGCTCCCTGGTGGTGCGCCCCTTCGGCCTGGTGCTCGTGACCGGTCCGACCGGCTCGGGCAAGTCGACCACGTTGGCGGCGATGATCGGTTGGATCAACCAGCATCGGCCGTGCCACATCCTCACCATCGAGGACCCGGTCGAGTACGTGCACCCGTCGTCGATGGCGCTCGTCAATCAACGCGAGGTCGGCGCCGACTGCATGTCGTTCAGCGATGCCCTCCGCGCTGCACTGCGCGAAGACCCCGACGTGGTGCTGGTGGGCGAGATGCGCGACCTCGAAACGATCTCGCACACGCTCACCCTCGCTGAGACCGGTCACCTCGTGTTCGCGACGCTCCACACCAACGACGCGTCGCAGACCATCGACCGGATCATCGACGTGTTCCCCTCCGATCAGCAGGAGCAGGTGCGCACGCAGCTCTCCATGTCGCTCGCCGCGGTCATCAGCCAGCGGCTCATCCCCAAGATCGGCGGTGGTCGCGTGGCCGCCCACGAGGTGCTCGTCGGCACGAGTGCCGTTGGCAACCTCATTCGCGAGGGCAAGGTCCGCCAGATGCGCAACCTCATCTCCACCAGCCAGCGCGACGGCATGTTCGTGCTCGAGCAGTCGCTCAGCCGACTGGTGTCAGGAGGGCTGATCTCCATGGAGGACGCGATGGAGGCGAGCGTCCATCCCGAGGACATCGCCAGCCTCGCCCAGCGGCAGGCCTGACCGGTGGAGCCGGCGGATGCCGCCCTCGCAGCGTGCGGGATCGCCGCCGCGTTCGCGGTGGCATCGTTCACCGGCGTGATCGTCGACCGGCTGCCGAAGCCGCTCGACGAGCCGAACGCCGGCGGCGACACGTGGGACACCAACCCCTGGCGCGAGGTGCTCGGTGGCCGGAGCCATTGCCTGACCTGTGGCGCCCCGGTCGCGGCCTACGACAACATCCCCGTGGTCAGCTACCTGGTGCTGCTCGGCCGCTGCCGGTCGTGCAAGCAGCGGTTCGGGATCGGGCACGTCCTGCTCGAACTGCTCATTCCGGCGCTGCTGATTCTGATGACCATCAGGGTCGGCGTCCGCTGGATGCTGATCCCCGCGCTCGTGGCGGTACCGGTGGGCGTGGCCATCGCAGCGATCGACTTCCGCACGCTGATCGTTCCGACGCGACTCGTGTGGCCGGCCGCAGCCGTGTCGTTCGTGACCGGTTCGGGTCGCGGCGATCGCCGAGGGGCACGCCTGGTGGATCATGTCGGGGGCCGTGTGCGCCCTCACCCTGTCCGGCCCGCTGTTCGCGATCTGGTGGTTCATGCCGAGGGGCATGGGGTTGGGCGATGTGCGGCTGTGCGTGCTGCTCGGCTGGACGATCGGCCTGTTCGCCGCGCCCGGCGGGGTCGGGTTCGCGGCCGCCACTGCGTTCTGGTGCCTTGCGCTCGCGGCCGCGATCGGGCTCGTGATGAGCGTCGTGTTCATCGGCCGTGGCCGCAAGATCCCGTTCGGCCCGGCGCTGGTCGCCGCGGCCGTTGTGCTCGTGATGTTCGCGGAGCCCTTCCGCACGGCGTTCCTCGGCTGAGCCTCGGCTGCAGCGCAACGCCGTGCGGAACGGCGGCGGACGGTCAGCTCGCCATGGCCGCCTGAAGGTTGGCGTCGATCGCCGCCAGGAAGTCCTGCGTGTTGAGGTAGGGCTGCTCGCCCGACACGAGAATCGCGAGATCCTTGGTCATCTGGCCACCCTCGACCGTTGCGACGCACACCTCCTCGAGGCGGCCGGCGAAGCCGATGAGCGCCTCGTTGCCGTCGAGCTTGCCGCGATGCGCCAGGCCCCGGGTCCAGGCGAAGATCGACGCGATGGGGTTGGTCGACGTGGGGTTGCCCTTCTGGTGCTCGCGGTAGTGGCGGGTGACGGTGCCGTGTGCGGCCTCGGCCTCGACCGTGCGGCCGTCGGGGGTCATGAGCACCGACGTCATCAGCCCGAGCGAGCCGAAGCCCTGCGCCACGATGTCGGACTGCACGTCGCCGTCGTAGTTCTTGCAGGCCCACACGTAGCCGCCCTCCCACTTGAGCGCCGACGCGACCATGTCGTCGATCAGGCGGTGCTCGTAGGTGAGCCCCGCCGCGGCGTAGTCGGCGGCGAACTCGGCGTCGAACACCTGCTGGAAGAGGTCCTTGAACTGGCCGTCGTAGGCCTTGAGGATCGTGTTCTTCGTCGACAGGTACACCGGGAAGTTGCGTGCGAGGCCGTACCGGAGCGACGCGCGGGCGAAGTCGCGGATCGACTCGTTGAAGTTGTACATCCCCATCGCGACGCCGCCGCCCTCGGGCATCTGCACGACCTCGAACTCCATCGGCTCCGACCCGTCGGCCGGGGTGTAGGTCATGGTGACCGTGCCGGCGCCGGGGGCCTTGAAGTCGGTCGCCTTGTACTGGTCGCCGTGCGCGTGGCGGCCGACCACGATCGGCTTGGTCCACCCCGGCACCAGACGCGGGATGTTCGAGCAGATGATCGGCTCGCGGAAGATCACGCCGTCGAGGATGTTGCGGATCGTGCCGTTCGGAGACTTCCACATCTTCTTCAGGCCGAATTCCTCGACCCGCGCCTCGTCGGGCGTGATGGTGGCGCACTTGACGCCGACGCCGTGGCGCTGGATCGCGTGCGCCGCGTCGATGGTGACCTGATCGTCGGTGGCGTCGCGGTGCTCGATGCCGAGGTCGTAGTAGTCGAGGTCGACGTCGACGTACGGGAGGATCAGCTGGTCCTTGATGAACTGCCAGATGATCCTGGTCATCTCGTCGCCGTCGAGTTCGACGACCGGGTTGTCCACCTTGATCTTGGCCATGACGATGTCTCCTCCCGACTCAGACGTCGCCGAGGGAACAACGCTCGTCCGGGTCGCTTCGACGGGATCCTCGGCGTGACCTCCACGCGACGAGGCAAAGCAGTACGGCCGACGCTAGCCCGATCAGCGGATACCCCGGGTACGGCTGATAGCGGAGCTCGACGCGGTGATGTCCGCGAGGAACAGTGACGGCCACCATGCCCGGTGCGACCATGTACGCAGGCGGTCGCCCGTCGATGGTGGCGTGCAGACGCGGTGAAAGGCCACGGAACAGTGCCGCGCCGCCCGCTGGAGCTCGACGTGGGCCCGAACTGGTCGAGGTCGTGGTCCTGCCGCACGACGTCCGGGGACGCCACCATGACCCGTGCGCAGGAGGGTGGGTCGCCGCGGCTCCGCCGTTGAAGCGGACCACGCGATACCGGGCCGTCCGCACGCCGTCGGAACGGAGGAAGCGAAGCATCGCGTCGCGCATGGTTGAACGGTCGGCCGTGATCGCGGGACCGACGGTGTCGACCACCGAGACGTAGCCGGGCGCCGTGAGTCGCCACAGGGTGATGTCGCCCGACGTTGCCACCCTGGTGGCCGGAACCAGGCGGTATGGCCGGCCTGGATGAGAGTCCCCAACTCGTAGTCGGTCGGGTCCTTCGGGTCGAACTCCCCTCGATGTCGGGCAGCAGCGACAGCGTCCCGCCCGAGCGACGGCATCCTCGGCGGTCACGAGGTACGGCCCGCTGCGGTTCCGACGCCCGTTGCGTCGTCGCTCTTCGATGGAGCGTGCAGCCGACCGGCGAACACCCGCTGGCCCCGGTCGGCTTTGGCGCGACGAACGAGCCGGGCAAAGTCGTCGAACCCGGATTGCGGGGACCGCTGACATCGACAAGGTCGCCGCTCAGGTTCGCGAACCGAGCCGGGGCGACCATGCCACCGCACCGCCGAGCGCGACCACGAGGCCGAGTGCGTGTGCACTCCGGCCGGCCGAACACGGCGCGTCCGGACCGGCCGGCACGGCCCGCTAGGTGTCGGTCATCGAGGCCGGGGCGATGATGCACCCACCGGGTGGCCGAGTCGATCGCCACCTCCCAAGAGCACCGCGGCGATGTGAATCCCCGCGATGTAGCGGTGCGCCAGCAGGTCGCTCGATCCGGGAAGGATCCTGAACACGGGTCCCCAGGTTGCTCGCCCGGCGGTGAGGAACACCGACAGCCCCGCGAGGGCGACGCAGCCGACGAGTGCGGCCCCGGTGAGCAACGCCGGTCGGCCGAAGTCGAAGAGTTCGCCGTGTACCAACCACCGGCCGAGCGACGACATGCCGTAGCCGTCGTAGAAGCGAGTGTTCTGCAGGCTACGGCTGCGGTTCGCCCAAGGGGTGTCCGTGAGGAACGGGACGAACAGCCAGGCGCCCGACGGCCCGCAAGCGACCACCGAGCGCCCGTGCCCGCTCGGAGCGGGTCGGACCGGAGGTCACCAGCGCCGCCACCGCCGCCATGGCCACGACGAGATAGCCGAGCGTGAGATGGCTCACGACGCAGAGCCCGGTCGCGATGCCGGCCGGAAGCGTGAACCGCCGGTCGGTCATGGTGCGCCGAACCCGATGGCGACCGGTGCGAGCCACACGCACCACAGCACGACGGAAGCGGTCCACTCGGCGCCGAACACGTCGGCGACGACACCGGCGACCAGCGCCGCACCGCCGTCGACGTGATCGAACAACAGGCGGGCGCCGACGTAGCTGATCGGCAACGCGCGAGAGGACCCCCGGGTGTCGACACCTGTCGCCCGCCGCTACGCCCCAGGAGGAGGGAACGCTGGTACTCTGAAAGGCCGGTAGGCCGCGGCGTAGGCGAACCACCCGGCGACCGGGAACGCGCCCGCCTCGAATCGCCGCTGGGCCCAGCGGACGAAGGCCGTGTGAACGCCCATGTCGGTGCCCATCGAAGGCGACGGATGACTCTCGCCAGCAGACCGGCACGGCCACGAGAAACCGGGGTGCTCGTCGCCCTCGAGAGTCACCGGCGCATGGTACCGCCGACCTGTCGGAACCCCTTGGCCGATGGTGCGGCTCAGGTGCGGGCGAGCGGGGCGAGCAGGTCGTATTGCGACGTCGACGAGATCATGTCGTCGTACAGGCTGCCGCCGAGGGCGCCGCGCTCGGTCGCTGCCCGAACGAACCCGTTGATGTCGGCATCGGTGGTCGTGTCGGACAGCCCGCCGACCACGTGTACGGCAGCGTTCGGGTCACCCACGTGGTCGCGGAGGCGGTCGATGTTCTCGGCCGTGTACCGGTACCCGTCGCGGTACCCCGACGCCAGCGTGCGGTTGGTCCAGTACCCCATCGGCATCCAGGCGTCGACCTGACCGGCCAACCCCGTCCAGGGGAACTCGGGCCAGTACCGGGTGTTGATCACGTCGAGCAGCACGGGTTCGAGCACGATCGCGGCGATCGGCAGATCCGGGTTGACCGCGCGCATCCAGGTCACCTCGTCGACGACCCGCTGGTTGCGGGTGGCGACGTCGGTCACCGCGGTCGTGACCTCGATGTCGACCCCCAGCCCGTCGACGCCCAGTTCGACAGCGGCCTGCATCCGGGCGATGTCGGCGCCCGGATCGGCGAAGGTCGGCGTGAACCACGCCATCACGGTCATGCCGTGCGAGCGCGCTCGGGCGATGAGCGATTGCAGCAACGCTCGGTCGAGCACCAGGTCGTTCAGCCGCGGGCTCGCGGTCTGGATGTAGAGCTGCTGGATGCCGGCGTCGGCCATGCGATCGATGCGCGCCGCGGTGAACGGCGGGCGCGCCGCGGGGTTGCGCGACGTCACCCACGTGGGCGACCAGTCGTAGATGTCGACCCACGCCGCGGTGCCGGCGAACACCTTCGCCCGCGCTTGGCAGCCGGTGGTGCTCGCCAACAGGAGCACAGCGAGGGCGGCGGACGCGCCGAGGCGGCGCGACGTGGTGACGGGGCGGCGATGCAGGCCAATCATCCGGTCACCCTACGGTGCCTTCGTCGCAGTTCGGTGGCGGCGGTTCGAGGCGTGGCACCCGCGTGCGGCTGGGTAGCCTTCCGACAGCAACCACAACACGGGGGTCTTCAATGAAGGTGTACGACCGGCTCTACATCGGCGGCCAGTGGGTCGAGCCGCTGGCGGCCAAGGGATCGATCGACGTGATCGACTCGGCGACCGAAGAAGTGATCGGACGCGTCGCGCAGGGTGGCTCGGCCGACGTCGATGCGGCCGTCGCCGCCGCTCGCGATGCCTTCGACGGCTGGGCGCAGACCCCGGTCGACGTGCGCGCCAAGTACGTGCGCGACATCGGCGCCGGCCTCATGGCCCGATTTGGCGACATCGCCACGACCATCTCGGGCGAGGTCGGATCGCCCAAGGCATTCGCGGAGCTGGTCCAGACCGGGCTGGCGGTCGGCGACTGGGATGCCTACGCGCGTATCGCCGAAGAGTTCGAGTGGGAGACCCAGGTCGGCAACAGCCTGGTGGTGCGGGAACCGATCGGCGTGGTCGGCTGCGTCACGCCGTGGAACTACCCGCTGTACTTGATCGTCTGCAAGATCGCGCCGGCCCTCGCTGCGGGCTGCACGATCGTGTTGAAGCCCGCGTCGCTCACGCCGCTCAACGCGTTCCTGCTCACCGAGGTGATCCACGAGGTCGGCCTTCCCGCAGGCGTGTTCAACCTGGTCCCCGGCCCCGGCGCCGAGGTCGGCGAGGCGCTCTCGAAGCACCCCGACGTCGACATGTTGTCGCTCACCGGCTCGGGCCCCGTGGGCGCCCAGGTGTCGCGGGACGCGGCCGACACGGTCAAGCGGGTCGGCCTCGAGCTCGGCGGCAAGTCGGCCAACGTGGTGCTCGACGACGCGGACCCTGCGGCCGTGGCGCTCGGTGCGGTGTTCGGCTGCTTCCTCAACAGCGGCCAGACCTGCTCGGCGCTCACCCGGGTGCTGATCCCGCGCTCGCGCGAGCAGGAGTTCCTCGACGCCATCGTCGCGGAAGCCTCGCAGGTGCGACTCGTCGACCCGCACGCCGATGAGCCCGACATCTTCCACGCGCTCGGCCCGATGGTCTCGCGCTCGCAGGCCGAGACGGTGCGCCGCTACATCCAGACCGGTATCGACGAAGGCGCGACCGTGCTCGTCGGCGGCCCCGAGCAGCCCGAGGAGTTCCCGACCGGCTTCTACGTGAAGCCGACGGTGTTCGGCGGCGTCACCGCCGACATGACGATCGCACAGGAGGAGATCTTCGGACCCGTGCTCTCGGTCATCACCTACGAGGACGACGAGGACGCGCTGCGCATTGCCAACGGCACCGTGTTCGGCCTCGCCGGTGCCGTCCAGTCGGGCGACGTGGAGCGGGCCAAGGCGTTCGCTCGCCGCATGCGCACCGGCCAGGTCGATATCAACGGCGCGCCCTTCAACACCGAGGCGCCCTTCGGCGGCTACAAGCAGTCCGGCAACACGCGTGAGCGGGGTCGCTGGGGTCTCGAGGAGTTCCTCGAGACGAAGTCCATCCAGTTGCCCGGCTGACCTCGGTCGGCCCTCGCGCCCGGGCGGCATCCTCCGCAGTCGTGTGGGATGCCGCCCGAGCGCTGTCTCGTCCCTTTGGTGGAATCGTGTCGTCTCTCAGCCCCCCGATCGAGAGTGTGCAGCGACGCGGCGCGCGCCTCATCGCTCGGTTCATCCGAACCCATCCGATGCCCACCGCGGTGTCGGTGGTCGGGGCCGTCGCGTTCGCCGCGGCGGCCGTGGGCTCGACGATCGTGGTCGGTCGGCTCACCGACGAGCTGATCCAACCGGCGTTTCGCGGTCACGTCGAACGCCGATCGATCCTGCTGGGCGTCGCGGCCGTGATCGCGGTGGGGATTGCCCGCGGCGTCTCCGTGGTGGTGCGGCGCTACTTCGCCGCGATGCTCGAGGCCCGGATGCAGGTGACGCTGCGAACCGGCGTCGTCGACAAATACCTGTCGGTGCCGATGGCGTTCCACCAGTCGCGGCCCACCGGCGAGCTGCTGGCGCGCGCCGAGGCCGACGTGTCAGGCACCACGATGCTGATCAAGCCGCTGCCCTTCTCGATCGGGCTGATAGCGCTCGTCGCGTTCGCTCTGGCCAGCCTCATCGCCGTCGACTGGACCTACACCCTCATCGCCCTCACCCTGTTTCCCACGCTGACCGTCGTGAACCGGGTGTACACCACCCGGGTGGAGGGTCCGTCGGCCCGGGTGCAGCGCCGCCTCGGCGACGTGTCCGCCGTGGCGCACGAGAGCTTCGACGGCGCGCTCGCCGTGAAGACCCTGGGAATCGAGGCCCGCGAGAGCGAGCGCTTCGCCGCGGCGTCCGCCGCACTCCGCGAGGACCGCCTGCAGGTGGCGCGGCTTCGGGCATCGTTCGAACCGCTGCTCGATGTGCTGCCGAACCTTGGCACGATCGCGCTGTTCCTCGTGGGTGCTTGGCGCATCGGTTCGGGGGAGTCGAGCGCCGGTGAACTCGTGCAGGCGGCCACCCTGTTCTCGATCCTGGGCTTCCCCATGCGGGTGTTCGGCTTCTTCCTGGAGGAGCTCCCCCGCGCCGTCGTGTCGGTCGAGCGGGTCGACGAGGTGCTCGTGCAGCCCGATGCTCCGGGCGCGGACCGCACACCGCCGGCGACATTGCCCGACGGCCCGCTCGGCCTCGAGCTGCGCGGGGTGAGGTTCGGCTACGACCCCGAACACACCGTGCTCCACGACGTGAGCTTCGCGATCGCCCCGGGCGAGCGCGTGGCGCTGGTCGGTGCGACCGGCTCGGGCAAGTCGACGATCAACCACCTGACGGTGGGCCTCGCGGCGCCGTCATCGGGCGAGGTTCTGGTCGGCGGGGTGCCCGCGTCTGCGCTCGCCCCCGACGATCTGCACGCAGCGGTCGCGCTCGTGTTCCAAACGAGCTTCCTGTTCGCGATGTCGCTGCGGGACAACATCGTTCTGGACGCGGAGTCGTCGAGCGGCGGGGCCGACGAGCGGCTCCGCGACGCGGCGCACCGCGCTCGCGTGGACCGCTTCATCCCACAGCTCGCCGAGGGGTGGGACACCGTGGTCGGCGAGCGTGGCGTGACGCTTTCGGGCGGTCAACGCCAGCGGGTGGCGCTCGCGCGGGCGCTGATGCGCCGCCCCCGGATCCTGTTGCTCGACGACGCGACCTCGGCGGTCGACCCGACCGTGGAGGCGTCGATCCTGGACAGTCTGCGCACCGATGACCTGACGCTGCTGATCGTGGCGCACCGTCTCTCGACCATCCGACTCGCGGACCGGGTCGTGTTCGTCGAGAACGGGGCCGTCGGTGCGGTCGGCACCCATGACGAGCTGCTGGACCTGCCCTCGTACGCCGCGCTGGTGCATGCGTACGAAGACCTCGATGACGACTCCGACCCTGACGACGCCACCGAGGCCGCTGAGCAGGCCGAGGCCGCCGCCGCGGAGGCCGCTGAGCAGGCGGCGGCGCCATGAGCGCGATGTCGGTGCTGCGCGCGGCGTCCGCGAGAGCCCCGAACTCAGAGCCGGGCTCGGGTTCACCGTGTCGCTCGCGTTCGTCGTCGCCGCCGGACGCCTGGTGATTCCGATCGCGATTCAGCAGATCATCGACCGCGGGATCGCCGGCCCCGGCGGGTACCGGCCGGGCGTCGTGGCGGTGCTCTGCCTGATC
Source organism: Actinomycetota bacterium (assembly GCA_016703525.1). Lineage (GTDB taxonomy): Bacteria > Actinomycetota > Acidimicrobiia > Acidimicrobiales > Microtrichaceae > JADJBW01. The sequence goes on from JADJBW010000015.1 coordinate 132,618, forward strand.
GCGGGCGGGATCATCGTGGTGATCGCTGCGCTCAACCGGCTCACCTACCTGCGCCTCGTCAACACCGCCGAGAACACGCTGTTCGCGCTGCGCACCCGCATCTTCGAGCACGTGCACCGCCTGAGCATCGCCCACCACGACGAGTCCAAACGCGGCGTGCTCGTGACGCGCGTGACCTCCGACGTCGAGACCCTGGCCCAGTTCGCACAGTGGGGGGCGATCTCGTGGATCGTGAACCTCACGGTCGTTGCGGGCACGCTGCTGGTGCTGGCCCTCTATTCGTGGCAGCTCGCGCTCGTGGTGGCGGTCGTGTTCTCGCCGGTCGTGCCGCTCCTGCGCATCGTGCAACGCCACCAGATCGCGGCGTACGACCACCTGCGCACCACGGTCGGGGCCACGCTGAGCGAGATCTCCGAGTCGGTCATGGGTGCCCCGGTCATCCGCACCTACGGGATGCGCGACCGCACCCGCGACCGGCTGCATCGGGCGATCGCCCGCCAGTACCGAGCGCAGATGCGCGCCGCGTGGTTCTTCGCGCTGATGTTCCCGGTCTCCGATGTCTTCGGTGCGATCGCGCTCGGCGGCGTGATCGGGCTCGGGACGTGGCAGGGGCCCCACTGGGGGTTGGACGCGGGCACGCTCGTCGCCTGCATCTTCCTCACGAATCTGATCCTGCAGCCCATCGGCGAGATCGGCGAGGTGCTCGATCAGACGCAGACGGCGATCGCCGGGTGGCGCAAGATCCTCGACCTGCTCGACGAACCGATCGACGTGATCGAGCCGAACCCCGGCCGCGGCGTGCCGGCCGGCGCCCTGGCGATCGACCTGTCCCGCGTGGCCTTCGCGTACGCGACCGGCGCCGATGTGTTGTCCGACGTCGACCTGACGATTCACGCGGGGGAGTCCGTCGCCGTCGTCGGCGAGACGGGCTCGGGCAAGTCGACGTTGGTGAAGCTGATCGCTCGGCTGGCCGACCCCACCAGCGGGACCGTCACCGTCGGCGGCATCGACCTGCGCGAGATCGACACCGCGTCGCGGGTCGGAGCGATCCGTCTGGTGCCCCAGGACGGCTTTCTGTTCGCCGATACGATCCGAGCCAACATCGCCCTCGGACGAGTCGGCGCCGACGACGCGGCGGTCGACGCGGCGGTCGACGCGCTCGGTTTGCGGGCCTGGCTCGATCGGCTCCCCAACGGCCTCGACACCGAGGTTGGCGAGCGAGGCGAACAGCTGTCGGTCGGCGAGCGCCAACTCGTTGCGCTCGCCCGTGCCCAACTCGCGGACCCAGGCGTACTCATCCTCCACGAGGCCACCAGTGCTGTCGACCCGGAGACCGAGCGGACCTTGGCTTCTGCCCTCGATCGTCTCGCCCGGGGGCGAACCACGATCAGCGTCGCCCATCGGCTGTCGACGGCCGAGGCCGCCGACCGGGTGGTGGTGATGGACGCCGGGCGCATCGTGCAGCTCGGAACACACGACGAACTCGTCGGTACCGACGGCGTGTACGCGTCGCTGTACGCCTCGTGGATCGGCAACACGCGAGCCTGAATCGGCCGCGATCGTCGACCGGTCCGACTTCGCCGCGGCCGAAAGCCGGGCGGTAGCATCGCCCAGCGGGCAACGCTGTCGAACCCCCCGAAGTTGCCGTGGAGGAGAGCTCATGACCACCACCCCGTTGCGTGTCGCCGTCACCGGAGCCGCCGGCCAGATCGGCTACTCGCTGCTGTTCCGCATTGCGAGCGGCGCCATGCTCGGCCCCGACCAGCCGGTGATTCTGCAACTGCTCGAGATCACCCCGGCGCTCGGCGCGCTGAACGGCGTGGCCATGGAACTCGACGACTGCGCCTTCCCGCTGCTGTCGGGCATCGTCGCAACCGACGACGCCGAGGTGGCGTTCGGCGATGCCGACGTCGCCCTGCTGGTGGGCGCCATGCCCCGCAAGGACGGCATGGAACGCGCCGACCTCCTCTCGGCCAACGGCGGCATCTTCGGCCCGCAGGGCCGGGCGCTGTCGGCGGCAGCCAGCCGCGACGTCAAGGTGCTGGTGGTGGGCAACCCCGCCAACACCAATGCGCTGATCGCCATGAACAACGCTCCCGATCTCGACCCGGGCCGCTTCACCGCGATGACCCGTCTCGACCACAACCGTGCGATCGCCCAGCTTGCCGCCAAGACCGAGACCACGGTGTCGGACATCGCCAAGATGACCATTTGGGGCAACCATTCGGCCAGCCAGTTCGCCGACCTGTTCCATGCCGAGGTGAACGGCACGAGCGCGGCCGAGCTGGTGAACGACCAGGCCTGGTACGAGTCGGAGTACATCCCCACGGTCGCCCAGCGCGGCGCCGCCATCATCAAGGCACGCGGCCTGTCGTCTGCCGCCTCTGCCGCGAACGCGGCGATCGATCACATTCGCAGCTGGCACCTCGGGACCCCCGACGGCGACTGGGTGTCGATGGCGGTCCCGTCCGATGGTTCGTACGGCGTGCCCGAGGGGCTCATCTCGTCGTTCCCGTGTGTGTGCCGGGACGGCGCGTACGAGATCGTGCAGGGCCTCGACATCAACGAGTTCAGCCGCGGCCGGATCGACGCCTCGGTGGCCGAGCTGGCCGAAGAGCGCGACGCAGTCAAGGCGCTCGGGCTCATCTGATCCCTGTACGTGAGCGCCGCCCGGTGCCGCGACTCGCGAAGTCGCGGCACCGGACGCTTCACGGCTGTGTATCTCCGAAGTGATGTCGTCTATACGCCGGGCATGACCAAGCGACTGATCGATGTCGATGACGAAGTGCTCGACGCCGCTCGCGCGCAACTCGGAACCCGCACCATCAAGGACACCGTCAACGAGGCGCTGCGCAGCGCCGCTCGCCAACGCGGCGCCCGGCTCGCACGTGCGCTGTCTGTGCTCGGCGACGCAGATCTCGACGATCGTTCCGCGGCCTGGCGCTGATGTTCCTCCTCGACACGAGCGTTCTGACCAGGCTCCGTGTCCCATCTATCCGCCGGCGAATCGAGGAACTCGACGCGGCCGGACTCGCCCGCTCGTCCATGACCGACCTCGATATCGGCTTCTCGGCGCGCAACGCTGACGAATGGGACCGCCTCGCCGTTGCGCTCGGAGCCTTCCGGCGAATCGATGTCGAGGCACATCACTTCGACCGTGCGCATCAGGTTCAACGCAACCTCGCCGCCGACGGACTCAAAGGACGCAAGGTCCCCGATCTCCTCGTCGCCGCGGCCGCCGAGGCCGCCGCGCTCACGGTCCTCCACTACGACGCGGACTTCGACCACATCGCCGCCGTCACCGGACAACCAACCGAGTGGATCGTCGAGCGCGGATCGATCGATTGACCGGTTCGGCCACGACCTACCGCCACATCGGCGGGTCGGACACACGGCCCGCGCCCTGGCCGGAGGGGGCCGCGATGGTCTGGCAAGTCGACGTGTCGGAGTTACCGTTGATCGTGGCCAACCCGAACATGGCGGTGACGTTCCGCAAGCGGGGCCGCGCCTGCTCGTGGACTGCGGTGCGGCCACCTCGGACGATCGTGCCGGGCCCGACGATGGCAGCCGGTGGCGACCTTCCGCACGACCTGTACACCTTCGTCATCGGGCAAGGCGTTCATGGCCGCCAACCTTGCCCCACCAGTTGGTGCAGGCATCGGGTGCCGATCGGTGCGGATCCTCGTGGATCGGGCGAACCTCGGCCGTCAGACGCTGCGTAGAGCGGCAGCGGATCACCGTGTTCCTCGCACAAAGCGGAGGTGGCGGCACCTATCACAACACCAAGCCGGTGCAGGTGAGCCGACGGTTCGCGAGCGCGTTGATCGCGAGCGCGAAGGAGGGCCGTACCCCTTTCACGACAGCCTTCCGGCTGCTCGACGTGGAGAAGGAGTCCACTTTCGACGGGCTCGCCGAGCGGATCGGTGTCTAGTAAGCGTGCCGGCACCGTGACCACTCCCCGGAGCGGCCTGCTCTTCCACTTCACGCATCGCCTCAACCTGCCGTCGGTGATCGCTTACGGCCTGCGAAGCGACAGCGCAGTGCGGGCCGACGGCTCTCGCCGTCGAGGTCGGTGAGGACCGGATCAAGGAACAACGGCGCCGCCGCGGCGTGCCCATCGGGCCAGGTGGGGTGGTCGCGGACTATGTGCCGTTCTATTTCGCTGCCCGATCGCCGATGCTGTACGCGATCAGCAGCGGCAACGTGCCTGCCTACCAGGACGACCAGAATCCGCTCGTGTACCTGGTGACCGACCTGGATCGGCTGCAAAAGGTGGGTTGCCGGTTCGTGTTCACCGACCGGAACGCCTACTACCAGACGGCCACCTACGCCGAAGACCCGGCGGAGCTCGATCAACTCGTCGACTGGGAGTTGATGGAGGCGACGATGTGGAACAACACCGCTGCCGAGCCAGACCGAATGGAGCGTCGAATGGCCGAGCTCCCGGTGCACAAATCGGTGCCGTTCTCGGCGGTCTTGGCCGTGGGCGTACCTCGGCGGCGATCGCCAGTGCCGTCGCCGAGGTACTCGGTACGCTCGACGATCCGCCGCCGGTCCTCGTTCGGCCGAACTGGTATTACTGAGGGGAGGTCAGGTGATTCGAGATGCACACGGTGACCTGCTCTCGGCTGAAGCCGACGCATTGGTCAATACTGTCAACACCGTCGGGGTGATGGGCAAGGGCATCGCCCTGCAGTTCAAGAAGCGTTTCCCCGGCAACTTCAAGGCGTACGCGGCCGCATGCAAGGCCGGTGGTGTCCAAACCGGGCGAATGTTCGTCTTCGATGCCGGTCAACTCGTGCGGCCTCGATGGATCATCAACTTCCCGACCAAGCGTCACTGGAAGTCGAAGTCGCGGATGGAGGACATCGACGCCGGCCTCGACGACCTCGCCAAGGTCATCGCTGATCTGCGGATCCGCAGCATCGCCGTGCCGCCGCTCGGCTGCGGCCTGGGTGGCCTGCGGTGGACGGAGGTCAAGCCGCTCATCGAGGCCAGGCTTGCCGGTGTCGACGCCGAGATCCTCGTGTTCGGTCCTGAAGGTTCCCCTGCTGCGGCCGCGATCGCGAATGCGAGTCCTCGGCCTGCCATGTCGGTCGGGAAGGCAGCGCTCGTGCAGCTCGTCAGCCGCTATGCGCGATCCACGCTCAGGGTGCTGGGCTGATCGAGGTCAGAAGCTCATGTATTTCCTGCAGACGGCGGCCCCGGCCGCTCGGCTCAACTCGTGAAGGGCCTGTACGGGCCGTACGCCGACAACCTCCGCCCTCCTGATCAAGTTGGAAGGGGGCACTTCCTCACCGGGTTCGGCGACGGCACCGGCCCGGTGCTCGCCGCCGAATCGATCGGGGTGCTGCCTGGCGCCGCCGAAGACGCGGACGAGGTCGTTGCAGCGCATCCCGAACTCGCCGAGCGGATTGACCGGGTTCTCCAGCTCTCGGAGGGGTTCGAGTCCGCCTACGGCATGGAACTCCTTGCGACCGTCCACTGGGCCGCGACCGCGGAGGGCTGCACCGATCGGGCCTGCGTCGTCGACACGGTGCACGGCTGGAACCAGCGCAAGGAACGCCTCTTCACGCCGAGCCACATCAACACCGCGCTCGATC
>JADJBW010000016.1 GCA_016703525.1 Actinomycetota bacterium
AACTCCCACTGGCCCGGTCGCGCGTGAACAACGGATGCGTCACGCGGGCGTGGCACGACGGTGTGCTCGCCGCCGAGGGCTTCGCGCTCACCGAGGTGTCCACCCACATCGAGAGCGGCGCACTGGTGTGGGTGGACCTGTGCCAGCCGACCAAGGAGCTCCTCGACGAGCTCGCCGGCGAGCTCGGTCTCCACGAGCTCGCGATCGAGGACGCGCTGAGCGTGCACCAGCGCCCGAAGCTCGACGTCTACTCGACGCATTCGTTCATGTCCTGCCACGCCACACGCGTGGACCCCGACAGCGCCGCGCTCGTCGAGACCGAAATCGACGCGTTCATCAACTCGCACTGGTTGATCACGGTCCGCCACGACGACGCCTTCTCCATGGCGCCGATCGTCCAACGCTGGGACCGCTCCCCGGACCTCGTCGCCCACGGCGTGCACTATCTGCTCTACGGGCTGCTCGACACCGTGATCGACGGCTACTTCGATGTCGTTCAGCAATTCGACGACTACTACGACGATGTCAGCGCCGGGCTCTTCGCCGACGAGCCGCTCTCGGCCGAGCAGCAGCGGAACTGGTTCCAGATGCGCCGCGCGCTGGTGCGGTTCCATCGCCTCGTCGTGCCGATGCGCGAGACCGTGAGCAGCCTCATGCGCCGCGAGCACTCCACGGTCAACGACGAGCTCTACCCGTACTTCCAGGACATCTACGACCACGTGCTCCGCGTCAGCGAATCGACCGACTCGCTCCGAGACCTGGTCTCCACCATCGTCGAGACCAACATCAGCCTGCGCGACTACCGCCAGAACCAGGTGATGAAGCGCGTCACGAGTTGGGCCGCGATCATCGCTGTCCCCACGTTGATCACGGGCTGGTACGGCCAGAACATCCCGTTCCCCGGCACGGGAGAATGGTGGGGGGTCGTCGTCTCGGCGGTCCTGGTCGTCGGTGGATCCGGCGCGCTGTACCTGGCGTTCAAACGTCGCGGATGGCTCTGACCCTCCGGTCGCGCGATACGCACGCCGCCGCCGTCGGTGCGGCGTACGCGGTCGAGCCACGACACCCTCACGGGTCACATCCTCTACTGGATCGACCTCGACAAGCGCCGACCCTGTGTCGTTGTCTCGTCCTCCGATGTGCTCGGTGTCGATGTCTGGCAGCCCGCTCGCGGTCGCGACATAGCGCACCTTCGCGATCCGGGACCGCGTCGCCTCAATCCGGTGTTCGCGTGGGCCGGTATCGCAGGGCAACCGCGCCGGACCGGAACTCGCGACGGTCGACGAGCTCGAGTTGGATGCGCTCGCGCAGACCGGCGAGCAACGTCGGCCCGTGTCCGGCGAGCACCGGCTGCACGACGAACTCGTACTCGTCGATCAGACCGAGATCCGCCAGCGCCAGGGGGAGTGTGACGCCACCAACCCACAATGCCTCGCCCGGCTCATCTTTGAGCGCCTGCACCGATTGCCCCAGGTCGCCCCGCGCGAGCTCGGCGTTCCAGTCGACCTCGTTGAGCGTGGCCGATACGACGTACTTCTTCGCCCGGTCGATGGTCTCGGCGAAGGCGATCTCCCACTCGCCCATCCAATCGGGCCATGTGCCGGTGGCCGGCCGCCGCCACGCCGACTCCATCATCTCGTAGGTCACCCGACCGAACAGGAGAGCATCGGCTCGTTCCATCTCGGCGGTCCAGTAGCGCATCGACTCCTCGTCCGGGGGGAGTCCTGCCTCGTGATGGCAACAACCGTCGAGCGTGACGTTGATCGAGTATCGAAGCGGTCTCACCGGGAGCTCTCCCTCGTTGTGTACTGCCGGACGCCGGCGACTCAGCTGCAAGGAGCGGGGCGCAGGCGAACGATCGACGAGTCAGACGGCGGCCGGTCCGAAGCCTCGGCAGGATCGGCGACGGCGATCCCGCGGTCAGAAGCTTCGGAGCGACTCGACGAGGTCGGCGAGGTGGTGTTCGGCCTCGTGCGACGTGCTGCTGCGACCCAGGCGAGGTGCGCTCGGCGGGTTCAGGTACCCGTAGATGCAGGTGAGATCCCAGAGCTCGTCGTCGATGCCGTCGAACAGAAGGACGAGCATCGCCGCGGCATCGAGGAGTTGGCGTGACACGTCGGCTGGTGCCTGCTCCCGGTAGCGGTCGTGCACGACCCGTTCGTCGCGTCCCATCGGGGCGATGGCCGGCGGGCTCGACGAACGGAGGATCAGAAGGACCCGCTCTCGCATCACCAGCAGAACGTCGCGCACGTGACACGCGTACTCGATTGCCGACCACACCTCGGGGTCCGGACGGCGACGAAGGTCATCGGGCGCCGTCGCCGCCAGTCGCTCGGCAAGGCCGGCTGTCGCGGCGCCGAGTCGCGCGGCGACCTCGTCCCGGGGCACCGATCCCCACTCGAACTCACAGCTGTCGCACCTCATGTTCGTCGACGGTAGCCACCTTGGAAGGAAGACGGCCGCCTCGGCGTTCGCCGCCGCTACCGCCGCACCTCGGCCCCTCGCTCGATGGAGTCTGCGAGTGCAGCCATGTGCGAGCGGGCCTCGCTCAGCGAGCGGAAGGCGTCGTGTCGCGGGCGTCCGTCCGGGCCGACGATCTCGCAGGACCAGCTACCCCATGCCGCCCGTCCGGCTGCAATGACCACGGCAAGGACAACCGCCAGCACGACCTCCGCGAGTAGGACGGCCACGGCGAAGACGGCGAACGCGAGCATGACTGGGCCGACAAGCCCCGCCGCTTCGTCGGCTTTCTCAACGAGCGCGGACGGATGAGCGAGTTCGGTGCGCAGCACGGCGTCGGGGGCTTCGCCGGCCGCCTCGCGTTGGCGTCGGTCCCAGGGGCGCATGCGCAGCAGCCGTGTGGAAGCCCAGAATCGCAGTTGCGTCGGAACGAGCGCGATTCGCAGGGTCCAGCGGCCCCCATTCGGGTCGGTGGCCTGGGTCGCTCGTTCTGCTCGCAGAAGCATCCATCAGGAGCTCCACGGACCAGCGCCCGGACCCGCTGATCCGAGGACGAATCCGAGTGCCACCGACACCACGCTGAGGACGGGTTCGCCTATCGGTTCGCACCATCGGGTGATGGTGGCACACGGTGGGCTCGTCGTGGCGCCACCCCGGAGCGCATCGGCGCGGTCAGGCCGGGGCGGCCTGGACGTCGACGAACAACTCGACGCCGCCGACGTTGTCGAGCGCATCGATCACCGGCACAACGGCGCGATGCAGGCCGGCTTCGGAGCGACCCGCAACGCCGAAGTTGCTGGGCCGACACGTAGCGGTCACGTCCACCTCGAGCGCCGATGCCGCATGGAACGTCGAGTCCGAGCACCAGAACTTCGAGTTCGACGCCCCGAGCTTGGCGAACTCGAAGCTTCCGGTGCGGAGGATTCCGTCGGCAGCGGGAAGGCTCGCGTCGCCCAGCCGCATGGTGACGGAGAACGTGGTCTCCTGGTCGATCATCGTCGGCGTGGTGTGAGAGTCGGTGAGCCGCGGGCCTCGCGATCATCGCTTCCTCCGGCCACCTCGAACGCTGCGGTCACATCGGTTCCGGGCGGAGGGTCGGCCGGGCCGTCGGCGAGATGGATCTGCAGGTGCCACGTCCCGTTCAGGGCCAGCGTCGGCACCGTGCACCGTGCAGCAAAGACAACGTGGCGCTGGTCCTCCTGCGGTGTTCCTTCCGCGGTGCACGACAGCGACGACCCCGACCGGCGAGCGCCGTTCGGTGTCGTCACCAGATTCGGTGTCGCACCGGTGACAGCGATGTCGTCGCGGGCGTCGATGACAACCGTGACCGTCTGCCCCGGAGCCGCCGGATTGGGGGACACCTGGATCGATTCCACGGTCGGTGGTTGGTACGTGGGCGATGGCCCGGGGCAGGCGGTCACGGTTGTCAGCCCGACGGCAACTCCCACGATGGCGAGACGTCTCATGGCGCACCTGCTCCCCTTGGCTTGGCGCGACGCTACCGCCGCTGAGGCCGCGATGGGCGATCGATTCTCGGCGAAGTCGAACAACCGGCGACCGTGGTGGGGCCAGGGCGCCGCTGTTGGTCAGGCGGTCGCCGCGACGGGCTGGCGGAGAATCGTGCGGAGCCGCTCTGGCGCGGTCCGGCGTGGGTCGCTGAGGTAGATCTCGTGGTGCTTGCCCATCACGGTCCACCGCCACTTCGCTTTGTCCCTCGACGACGTGAATGCCTCCATGTCGTCGGCCCACCACAGTGCTTCGAGCGGCATCACGACATAGTCGCGTCCGAGCTCCCGTTTGCTCAGGAACTTCACCTTGTACGCGACGGGGTACAGCGTGGCGAGCGCGGCCGCGTACTCCTCCGAAGTGTTGGGGTCCCCGCGGCCGTCGATCATGAAGAACCGCGCCGACGCGACGTCGACGATGTCGAATCGGCCCTTGCGGGCCGAGTGCGTCGCAACGGTCGTCTTGAGATCGATCTTCACCGGTCCACCTTGGCGTCTACGCGACGGCTGCGGCGAACGCGGCGTAGAGGTCGCCGGGCAGCGGCACCTTCAACTCCCACGTGATCGCCATGGGGCGTTCGCCGACGTGACTCACGTAGCGGGCCGCGCCGAGGAACCAGAACGCGCGGTCGTCGGCGCGCTCGCGGGTGAACAGCAGGATCGTGCGTCGATCGCGTTCATGGTTCCGGTAGCGCAGGCCGGTCGTGCTGTCGGCCCGGGTGATCGACTGACTCTCCCAGTGAATGAGCCTCCGGCTGATCGCGTAGTCGCGGTAGCGCGTGCTGGGCGAGAAGGCCCCGCTCGTCTTGTCGAGCGTGAAGGCGAACAGCTCGGCATTCGCCGCTTTTGCCTCGTACACACCGGTCTGCCACGTCGGGATCTTGGCGTTCTCGCGGCCCAACCCCATGGCCGCGAGGATCTCGATACGGCTGTACCGCGCGTGGATCTGCAGCGGAGCGTCCGGGTGGGTCGAGAGCGGTTGGTGGAGGTGGTCGATGCGGCGATCGAGCACGCTGAACAGCGCGCCGAGTTCGGCGACCACCTGCGGATGCGACCACAACAGGTCGGCGGCCTGCTGCACCGATGCCCCCTTGCCGATCGCCTGGTCGGTCATCGACGCGACGAGCATGTGGACTCGACGCCGTGCCCGCTCGGGTAGCCGGTCCACCAGGGGAGCGTCGGCGCGACTCAGGAGCTCGCGGTAGGTGGCGATGCGCTCGGCGTCATCCACGTGGAGCTGGCGGCCGATGGCACGGCGCAGCGCCACCTCGTTCGGGCCGGGAGCGAGCACCGGCAATCCCGCGGCCTCCAACAGCTCCGACCAGCTGCGGTGATTCGCGTAGAGGTCGTCGAGGTCGAGACCCGACTCGTCGAGAAACTCGGCGAGGCCGAGCGATGGGCGTTCGCTGCGGAGCGAGCGAAGCTCGTCGACCCGCGCTCGCCAGTGTGTCGGAATGGCGTTCCGAAGGCTGCGGAGCACGATCTCCGCCGACTTCTCGTCGAGCTGCATGTTGCAGCCGGCCGGCAGGAACGGAAACTGCATCTGCACCGCCGCCTCGACGTCGCGCCGGGTTCCGCCGAGCAGGGCTCGATACCTCCGATCGAAGCGGAACTCCTTGCGATGCGTGCCGACGAAGTCGAGCACCGTGCAGTACGACTTCCCCTTAGCGGTGCGGAGTCCGCGGCCGAGCTGCTGGAGGAACAGCACGGGGCTCTCGGTCGGACGCAGCATCAAGACCGTGTCGACGTTCGGGACGTCGACGCCCTCGTTGAACAGATCGACCGAGAACACGGCCTTCACGACGCCTTTGGCGAGATCGCGCAGCGCTGCTTCGCGATCGGCTGGCGCGCTATCGCCCCACACAGCGACAGCGGGAATCCCGGCGTCGCTGAAGTGGCGTGCCATGAAGCGGGCGTGATCGATGCTCACGCAGAAGCCGAGGCAGCGCATCGCCCCGGCATCGGTGTGCCGAGCGAGTTGCTGCACGACGAGCCGAGCCCACGCGTCGGAACTGGTGTAGCGCTCCGAGAGCGCCTGCACGTCGTAGCCGCGGCCGCGCCGCCAGGGAATATCGCGGAGATCGAGGCCATCGTGAATCCCGAAGTAGAGGAACGGGGCGAGGTGCTGCTGATCGATGGCGTCCCACAGGCGCAGCTCCGCAGCGATGCGATCGTCGAACCAGTGCAGGATCGGCAGACCGTCGCTTCGCTCCGGCGTTGCGGTGAGCCCCAGGAGCTCGACGGGGCGCAGATGGCTCAGCACCTTGCGGTACGACGACGCGGCGGCGTGGTGGAACTCGTCGATGATCGCCACATCGAAATGGTCGGGCGGCAGGGCACTCAGATCGGCGGCGTTGAGGCTCTGGACCGACGCGAATACGTGCTCGAACCGCGTCGGGCGAGCGCCACCGACCCACTTCTCGCCGAACGACGGGTCGCGAAGCGCGTATCGAAACGTTGCGAGCGACTGGTCGAGGATCTCCTCGCGATGCGCGACGAACAGCAGGCGCGACCGGTCGAGCCGATCCGCCAGCCGGGCGTAGTCGAGGGCCGCCATGACCGTCTTGCCGGTGCCGGTGGCCGAGACGAGCAGATTGCGGTGGTGGTGGTGTTGCTCGCGCGCCACCTCCAACAGGTCCAGCAGCCGTTCCTGAAAGGGGAGTGGTCGCAGCTCGATCGGGCTGAGCATCACGTGCGGCCCCGCGTCGGTTCGGCCCGACCGCTCCTGCTCGTCGAGGAACTGCGTCGCGTCGTACGGGTGGTAGTCGCCGCTTCCCCAGTAGCTGTCGAATACGGCGTCGAACTTCGCGATCACGTGCGGGTTGCGCGCCGCCGATGCCCGCACGTTCCATTCGATGCCCGTGACCTGCGCGGAGTGCGTCAAGTTGGACGACCCGACGTACGCCGTGGAAAACCGTGAGTTGCGATGGAACACCCACGCCTTGGCGTGGAGCCGGGTCGTCGTCACGTCGTACGACACCCGAACCTCGGCGCCGAGGTCGACGAGCAGCTCGAGTGCGGCCTGTTCGGTCGACCCGGTGTAGGTCGTGGTCAGCACCCGAAGCTCACGTCCCGCTGCGCAGTGCCGACGGAGCGATTCGATCAGCGGAGCGATTCCGCTCCTGCGGATGAAGGCCATCACGACATCGATGCGATCAGACGACTCGATCTCGGATCGAAGCTGGTTCCACAAGTTCGGCTCGCCCCGCGCGTTGGTGAGCAGGGTCGTGTCGAGCAGCGGAATCAGAGGCTGCGGGATCGGGGCCGACGTGCCGTCCGGCCGGCGGCCCAGGATGGCTTCGAGCACCGTTCCCGGGTCGCTCGGCGCGGCGCCGGGAGCGACCGCGACCAACTCGCCGAGCCGGTCGATCAGCGCCCGCGCCACCTCGATGCCGACGCGGGCGATCCCCTCGGGCACATCGGCTAAGGCCCGTTCGATCTCGCGGCCGAGATGCCAGGCGACTCGATCCGGCGTCTCCGCCGCTGCAAGGTCGCGCCGCTTCGGGTGCAGCGCCCCCGTGAGCGCGTCCAGGCGCTCCCTCAAACCCTCGGTGAGCACGACCTCGTACAGGCCAGGCGGCAAGTCCTCCACGAGCGCGCACGCTACAGGTGTGATCGTCGAGGCGAGCGAGCGCCGGCGCGACTGCTCAGCCGGCGGCGGGCACGCTGACGGTGCTCGATCGATGCCCGAAGGACCGACGATTTCGTCGGGCGGATGAGGCGCCGGGGCGAGCGGTTCGCTGCGACTACCGTGCCCCGGTGACCGATGCTGCAGCGCTTGACGCGGTTGGAGACAAGGCCGACCGGATCGATGCGCAGCGATTCGTCGGCCGTGACGATGCCCTCGGCGAGATCGCGCTCGCGCTCGAGGGGCGCTCAGATCTGCGGGTGTTCCTTCTTCATGGCCCCGGCGGTGTCGGGAAGAGCGCCATTGCCCGGGCGGCCGCTCGGGCGGCGCGGGCGAACGGACACATGACCGTCGCGCTCGATGGGCGCACGATTGCACCCGATCCCGACGGCGTCGCAGAGGCGGTGGCCGCTGCCGCTGTGCCGAGGGCGTTGCTTGTGATCGACGAGATCGATGAGCTCCGACCGCTTCGATTCGCGCTCCGGTCAGCCATCACAGAGGGCATGCACCACTCCTCGGTCGCCCTGCTCGTGGGTCGAGGTCGGCCCGACCGGGAGTGGTTCGACGGGGGGCTCGAACATGTCACGAAGGTGCTCACCGTCCGTCCGCTCGACTCCGACGACGCGGCCCGCCTCCTGGCGTGCCATGGAGTGAGGGACCCCGCGGTGATCGATCGAGTGGTCCGCTGGTGCGGAGGGTTCCCGCTCGCGCTGACCGTCGCCGCATCGCTGCAGCCGATCCCGGGGGAGGATGCCGCCACCGAGTCAGCGGTGCTCGGCGAGGATGGCGACCTCGGCGAAGCGATCCTCGCTCGCCTCGGCGGAAATGAACTGGTCGGCGTGGATCTCGACGTTCTCGATGTTGCGGCAGTCGCGCCTGCGGTGGACGATCGCTTGCTCGACGCGGCCCTCCCGGGCAGATCGACCCGTTCGGGTTTGGGCCAGCTTCGAGACCTGTCGACGAGCGAAAAGGTCGGGAGCCGTGTGGCCTTGCATCGTCTGCTGCGCGGCGCGCTGCGAGCCAGACTCCGCGACACCGATCCGGACCGCTATCGAACCCTCGTCCTCCGGGTGGCTGAGCATCTCCGCGTTCGCGCGCTCACCGAGGACCCGCGCGTGTTGCTCGAGCTGGCGGACATGGTTGAAGATCCCGCCCTGCGGTTGGCGATGGAGGGGTCCTCGTCGTAGTACGCCGACCGCGTCCGGGCCCCCGATATCGAGCTGCTCTCGGCGACCTTCGACCCCGAGCAGCCGTGGCTGCGTCGACTCATCCGTTGGTGCGAAGACGCTCCGGACGTGGTGATCGTGGTCAGACGCGCCACGGGTGAGGCCATGGGTCTGATGGTCGCCTGCCCATCGGAACGACTGCCCCGGTGGGCGCACGACTGCATCGAGATCGGCCCGATGATCGAGTGGGCTACCGCCGCAGGGCATCTCGCCGACAGCATCTTCGGCCACTCGATCATCTTCTTCGACCCACTGATCGGCCGCAGCGAGTTCGCCGAGGTGGTGAAGGTGGGCAACTCGGCGGCGTTCACGCGTGGGCTCATTCGATACCACCGCATCGGGTACCTCACCGACGTGGAACGGCGGGACGATGACGGAACGGACTTCCTCGGCTACGTCGAGGTGCCGGAACTGCGTCGTGTCGATGGCGATCGTGAGCTGCTCACCTGGACGCGCGACTTCGGATCGGAGGGGGTGATCGGAACGATCGCCGACATCATTCGGATGGAACAGGGTGCGCTCGACCCCGGCGCCGGCTCAGTCGGGGCCGACCTGGTGGCGGCCCTGCGCGGCTTCCACGACGACGACGCGCTGCGGCGGACTCAGCTTGGGTCCGACCCCGAAGCGGTGAGGCGAGTCGTCCGATCGGCGGTCGAACGTGCCTTCGGCGACAGCCCGTCGGAGAGGCTGCTGCGCGACGCGCTCGTGCGCACCTACCTCGACGCCGACGGCGGCCATGCCTGCGCCCGCCAGGAGCTGCACATGAGTCGGTCGAGCTTCTACCGCCACCTCCAGAGGGCGCGTCAGCGGCTCATCGACGCGTCCGCCTGAACGTCGCGGTTGGCACCGGGTTGGGACCGGGTTGGGACCGGGTCCGAGTCTCGATGCGGCGACGCGGGGCGAGACTCGATCGAGTCGTCACCTCGTCGCCCAGGAGAACCACGTGTCGCTTCGTCATCGCCTTGTACTCGCCGCTCTCGCCTCGTCGCTGCTCGTGGGAGCCGTCGGGTGCGCCGAGTCGTCCGACTCCGATACCTCGAACGCGAATTCGAGTTCAACAGTGGATGCCTCGGCATCGTCCGATCCGGAGGCGGATGACGCCGGTAGCGAACCGTCGAACGACGGCGAGTCGCCTGCACCCGCCGCGGATCTGAGCGCCGTGAAGCTCGCCGATGGTACGGCCGACCCCGACGCGACCGCGACGTTCACCGCTGATGGCGCGTTCGATCGAGACTCGATCGAGGTGGGCGTCGGCGAGCTCGTCACGTTCAAGGCGGACGCCGACGCCGGCACGCACGCCGTCACCTTCAACGGCTCGGATACGTACACGATCTCCGGGGGTCTGATCGAGACCTTCGCCATCTCCGCTCCCGGCGAGTACGTGGCCTCCGAGCTGCTCACCGACGCGACCGTCACCATCACCGTGACCCCCTGAGTTCGGAGCGCCCGGCATGTGCGTGTCGGTAGCCTCTGCGGCCATGTCGGCTAGTGATGCGGTGCGCGATGTGGTGATGGGCTTCCTGCCCCTGTCGTATGCCGTGCCGGACGCGGCGCACCCGGGTTTGATGCGGGCCGGTGAGCGCACGGGTGCGCCCTATGGCGGCGAGAGCGTCGAATCGCGCCCGTGTCGAGCGATCGACCTGGCGGCCTCCGGTGCGCCGAGCCCCGATCTGCTCACGATGGGGTTCGACGTTGTCGACCTCGCGTCGTTCGACGAACTGCAAGACGTGCTCGGTCGCGTCGCGGCGGCAGGCCGTGTGGGCGACAACGATGCCGCCCGGATCCGAGCGGCGCTCGACGGCGCCACGCTGTCGTGCGTTGGCGGTTACACGCTGAAGGTGCTCCATCTCGCCGGCGAGGGACTCTTCATGCGGACCGGTGGACCGAACCGGCTGCCGGTGGTTCCGCCCGAGTCCAACGGCATGAACGATCACGGTGCAGCGACCTCGGTGCATGTCGATCAGGACGTCTACGGCACGCCGCTCAGCCAGGTGATGGGCGGTCGCGCCCCCGAGTTGTTCCGCCACGACTCGCCCGACGGCAACAACCACGACGCGTCGCTCATGCTCGTAAACCTGTGGATCCCGCTCCACCAGGTCACCCAACCGCTCGTGCTCGCCGACGGACGAAGCGTCGACCGCCGGCGCCACCAGTTGCGCTACGGGCTCTCCACCGGTTCATTTCTCGAACGCGACGACGAGATGGCGATCAACGACATCTGGACGATGCTCCACGACCCCGGCCAGCAGTGGTACTTCCGCTCGGAGATGGACCATCGCAGCGCATACGTGTTCGACACGCTGAGCACACCGCACGGGGCCGGCGTGCTGGTGGGCGAGGAACTCGCCGAGCGCGCGTCTGTGGGTCTCGAGGCGGCCGAGGCCGCTGCGACCGTGGGCGACGCGGCAGGCGTTGCCCACGCACTTGCCGGCATCGATGTGCGCACCGCTGATGTCGTCGGCGTGACCGACTCGCTTGGTCGAGCGCTCGATCGCCTGGCCGTGGCCGTCGACGAGGCTCGAAGCGATCCGGAAGGCGTATGCGATCCGTCGCGTCGCGACGAGTGGCTGACGCGGTCTCAGTCCGCTCGCCGCAACGTCGTGCGCACGTCGATCGAACTCCGGGTCGTCGTGTCGGTCGATCGCTGACGATCGGCCGCACCCTCACGGGGTGGTTGTGGTGGCTCCGCTCTGCTGTCGGTAGTACTCCCATTCGTCGACCTCGGTGCCGTCGGCCAACCGGCAGATGCCGCTCTGGCTCCCGTCGGGCGCAGTCCGGATCTCGCTGGTGCCACCGTGCTCCACGCAGTAGGTCGATGCAGGGTTCGCGAGGCCGACAGGGCTATCGGCAACGGTCGTCGAGGTCGTCGAGGTCGTCGGCGAGTCGGCCGCCGGCTCGGCGGGGTCGTCATCGCCGCAGCCCGTCGCGAGGGCGAGCATCGCGACGGCGAAGGAGCCGAGGTGCAAGCGAGTCCTTCGCTTCCGGAAATGTGATGGTGTCATGCGCGTAAACCTAGCGGGGGACCCCGCTGACCCGTGGGCCACGGCGGGTTGGCCGCGCCGTCGGCACCCGGCGGCGTCGGTACTCAGCGCCGGCGGGCGCGCAGCACCACGTCGTGCACGTGGTGGGTCGCGGCGCCGGCGGGACGCTCGCGCCGTTCGTGGAGCTCGACCTTCCAACCTGGGTGGTTCGAGAGCACACGCGCGACATCGTCGACGCGAACGTACGCGTCGGGATCGAATGCCCGACTCGCGACGGAGGGGTCGATCGGCGACCGCATCGGCGTCAGGTCGTGCCCGACGACCAGTAGCGTTCCCGACGCGGCGACGGCATCGGCCATGGCGTGGATCGCTCGGTCGTCGGGGGTACGCGGGATCGACGCGTAGAAGGCCGACACGAGGTCGTAGGCCCCGCGCTCGAATGGGTCGCGGCCGTTCGCGTCGGCGCGTCGGCAATCGATGTCGAGCCCCCGTCGCCGCGCCTCGGCGTCGAGGCGATCGAGCCCTCGCTGCGAGATGTCGGCGGCGGTGACGCGCCACCCGCGCTCGGCGAGCCAAACCGCATCGCCGCCTTCGCCGGCCCCGACGTCGAGGGCCCTGCCGGGTGGCATCGCGTCGACCTCGGCCACGAGCGTGCCGTTGGGATTGCCGCTCCACATCGGCGAACCGCTGTAGCGATGATCCCAATCGGCCTGGTTCGACGAGGTGCGATCGGCACGATCGAGGTCGTCGGCGGCGAGGCTGAACGCGACCATCGCCCCAACCCGCGTGCCCTGTGCCGCGGCATTGAGCACCTGCAGGCTCGGGTCGGTCACGTTTCCTGCGGCGTACACCCCAGGCACCGCCGTTTCGCCGGTCTCGTCGACCCCGACGCATGTGCCGGCGTCGGATGGGTGCGGCCCGGCGTTCAGTCCGAGCGAGGCAAAGGGGGCGATCCTCGGCCGGAACGGGGGAGCGACCGCAATCGCGTCGGCGGCGAGCCGCTGCCCGTCGCGCAACTCGATGCCGAGGACGTTGCCGCCATCATCGGTTGCGATCGACGCCGCCTCGCCGGCGACGACCGAGATGCCCGCGCCGCGCAGGCGGCCGACCACCTCCTCGTCGATCAACTCGGGCGAAGCGAGGATGGTGAGCCGATCGGTCAGATGACGCCACAGCGGTACGGAGTGCAACGCCATCGGGTGTGTTGCGACGATGGTGATCCGTCGATCGCGCAGCTCGAAGCCGTGGCAGAAGGGGCACGACACCACGCCTCGGCCCCAGGCGCCGGCCAGCCCCTCGATCTCGGGGAGCTCGTCCACGATGCCGGTCGCGACGACTATTCGCCGGGCGACCACCGAGTGGCCGCCCGTGAGTTCCACGCGAAACCGGCGCCCGTCGACCTGCTCGACCTGCTCGACTCGCCCCACCAGCACCTCGACGCCGTACCGGCGTACCTCCTCGCGTGCGATCGCGATCAGGTCGGCCGGTGGCAGGCCGTCGTGTCCGAGGTAGCCGTGCATGTGCGCGGCTGGGGTGTTGCGGGGTGTGCCGCAGTCGACGACGATCACCGAGCGGCGTTGCCTGCCGAGTTGCAGGGCTGCACCGAGCCCGGCGGCCGATCCCCCGACGATCGCGACGTCGGCGTGGCGTTCCATCGTGCGCTGCGCGTGGGCCTGGCCGTGCGAATGGTCCTCGGAGTGCTGGTGCGTGTGGTGCGACATGGTCCCGACCGTATCCAAGCCGTGCGCAATCCGACAGTAGGATTGCGGAATTCGCAAGGATGGAGGAACGCAATGGCCGAACTCGACCGGATCGAGCAGACCGTACGGTCGCGACTTCGGACCATCAGGCTGTCGCAGGGGCGGTCGCTCGACGATGTGGCCGGTCGAGCAGGATTGAGCCCGTCGACGCTCAGTCGCATCGAGACCGGAAAGCGCACCATCAGCCTCGACGTGCTGGTGCCGCTCGCCTCGGCGCTGCACGTCGACGTGGCGACGCTGCTCGCGGTCGACGACGGCGACGTTGTCATTCGTCCGACGCCGCACCGGATCGAGGGCGACACCGTATGGACGCTGAGCCGCTCCACGAGTGGAGTCACCGCGGTCAAGATGCGGTTGCGCCCGAATCGTCGCCCGGTCGAACAGCGGGTTCACCCCGGTCGCGACTGGTTCTTCGTGTTGGAAGGTCGCGTCGTGCTGCACCTCGGCGACCGGCAGGTGGCCGTCGAGTCGGGCGAGGCAGCCGAGTTCGACACGATGACCCCTCACGCCATCTCGGCGGTCGGCGGCGTTGCCGAGGTGGTGATGCTCTTCGACCGTGAGGGGCAGCGGGTTCACGTTCACGCCGGCACCTGACCCGTTCTGCCCGTTCGGCCCGTTCGGCGCGGAATTCGGGGGTGGTGAATCCGAACGAGAATGGTATTCTCAACAAGAACGACATTCTCACGATTTGGGGGACCCATGCAACGTGGTCAAAGAATCCTTCGGAGACGACTGCTCCGACAGCGCTGTGGTGCACTCGTGCTTTCGGTCGCGCTGCCCGCAGCGCTCACCGTCGCCTGTGCTCCCGATCCCACTCCGCCGACCGATCCATCGTCGCTGCCTCGGGACATCAACCTGATGACCGACGCCCAAGCGGTCGAAGCACTCGGGTTCCTCGCCGCCGACATCAAGGCCGGTGCGGCCGATCCGGAGTTCCTCGCTGACGTGCCGAAGGACCAGGTCGCGAACGTCGACCGGATCGTCAAGCTCACGCAGTCCGCCGAAGGAAGGGCCAGCCTGGTCGCCGAGTTGCGCGCCGCGGCCAAGACCGAGCCACACGGGCTGCCGCAGCGCCCCGATGTGTCGAGCGGAGGCTCCCTCGGGATGGGTTCGAGCGACTTCGCCACCACGTCGAACACCCCGCCGGTCACCGGCGTGCGCTCGGGCGTGCCAAGCGGGGTCGGCACGGTCGACGCGAGCGGAGATGCTCTGGGGGGTGGAGCCGACTTCGGGGCCGACAGCCAGGCCAGGTGCGCGGCACCGCAGGGGGTTGGAGCCCTCGCCGCGCCGTCCGACGTGCAGCCGGGTCAGCTGCTGACCCCCGGACACGACGTCTACACCCGCGCGTCGACCGGCATCGCGCTCGGCCAATGGGCCCCGCTCAGCATCGCCGGGTCAATCCCATCGCCGGAGGTGGACCGGGGATCGAGCTGCGTCCGGTCGGCCCATTCGGTCAACAGATGAAGGTGCAGATCAACCTCGACGACCCGAAGGACTTCGGACCGTCGGCTCTCGTCCCGCTGATCAACATTCGACCGATCGGCGCCGGACCAGGCGAGGAGTACCGGGCGACGATCATCGACGGGAAGATCTACTGCTACTCGGGCGATACGCGATCCGACCGCGGCTACTTCGAGGGGTGGATCGACATCCCACGTGCCGAGCCCGGCTTCCAGGTCATCGCGGAGGTCGTCGAGAACAACCATTACTTCCGGTGCAACCTGTTCGACGGCCCGCACTGCGACCTTGCGTTGAGCTTCCCCGGGCCCGCGTACTGGGCAGGTGCGGATCGCTCGACGGTCCACGCCGGCGCCAACCCGGTGACGACCGCGGCGGTGTTGCCGGCGTCGGTGGGTGCGTTCGCGACCGGAGGTCAGGATCCGTCGGGTGCCCACAACGTCCTTACCGACACCAACGGGGAGATGGGCGACGATCTGGAGGCTCCCATCCGACTCCTACTCGATTCGACCATTCGCTCCAAGGTCAACAACAAGCTCGCCGGCGACCTGTTCAACCCCCTCGACGCCGGATTGGTGGTGGTGCAGGCCGAGCTTCGCAAGCCGCTCGACACCTCGCTCGACCTGCGATTCACGACGCCGCACGACGGGTTCTCGGCGCCGAACGAGCCGGTGGGCGTCACCGGCGCCATCCGTGCGGGTGGATCCGCGCACGCCGACCTGCTGCTCGGCGGAAGCCTGCTGGGCATCGGCTGCTACAACGTGACGGCGACGGCTGACGTCGACTTCACGGCGAACGCCTGGGCGGATTCGGCCGGCGCGAACACCGGCCTCGATCCGCAGATCGCGTTCGATGTCAACTCCGATGTCAACGTCGACATGGACTACATCAAGTACCTCAACCCGGTGTGCGTGCTCATCCGGCTCATCACGCTCGGCGGCGTCGTCGGCGAGTACTTCCTCGAGGGCGGCGTGTCCGAGGGGCTTGAGAGCGCCTTCCAGCCGCACATCGTGGACTCGTGCTTGAACGACCCAAGGCTCTTCAACCCGAACGGGACGCGCGTGAACCCGTCGGTCGAACTGCCGGAGCGGTGCGTGGAGCAAGGGTCGGTGCAGAAGCTGTTGCAGGGCTTCGATCTCAACGCATACCTGCCCACGGTCGGTCTCGGCTCCGCATCGCTCAAGCCGTTGGTCACCAACATCGACAATTCCTGGTGCCACGCGACCTTTGTCGCTCCGCCGGCGGGGTGCTCGTTCGATCAGGACCTCATCGGCAAGGATGGCATCGGTGTGGTGGGTGACGCCTCCATGGTGTCGAGTCTGGCGCAGGCGCTGGGCGGCCCACTCGGCGGGCGGTTCCCGAACGTCTTCTCGCCGAGCACGACATCGACGGTGGCCGACCTCGTGACGTCGCACCGCGACACCGCGCAGCAGCTTGCCGGGCTCGGCGTGGTGATCGATCCCCGGCTGGTGAACCTGGCGTTGCGCGATCTGACCCAGGGCAGCTCGACCAGTCGTTCCACGAACGGCCTGCTCGACGTGACGAACGTCGAGTTGCCGCTGGCCGGCTGGGCCGTGTCGACGCGACCCGAGGTCGCTCCGATGGTGCTCGGCGTGCCGACACCGGACCCGGTCGTGTGCGAGACGAACTGCGGGCCCCCCGCCTTCCCGTCGCCGCCGAGCCGCTCCACCGCCGCGGTCGCGTTGCCCGATGTTCGCACCGAGCTGACCGTCGGGCCGAACTCGGGACCGCCGATCCAGTTCTCGATCGCGGTGACGGTCAACGCCGGAGCAGGCTTCAACCCGGCGACGAAGAAGCTGATGCCGATCATCGACTCGCCGAAGATCGACCTCCAGGTGGTCGGCGGGTGCAAGGCCGACTACGGGAGCGGCTACGCGCTCTCGTACACGGTGTGCGGGCGCGGCGCGGCCGGCGCCGGTGCGCTGAACCAGACCGGCAACCCGATCAGCCTCACCGATGCCCTCGCGTACGTGGTGAACGAGATCGTGATTCCGATGGTGTCGAACAGCATCGGTGGGATCGGCCTGCCGTCGCTCGACGGGATCGTGCCGGGACTGTTCACGTCGCTCGCGAACGTGCATTTCGAGCAGCGAGGTGGATTCCTCGAGGTGTTCGCCGATCTCCGTCCCACGCCCCGGTTCGCCATTGCTCCGAGCACGGACGGCGGCGGTGCGAACGAGGTGGTTCGCTTCTTCCCGTCGCAGGTGTTCGGCATGGACTTGAGGCGGCCGGGAACCACCTTCGAGTGGGATGTTCGTGACGGCGTCACCGGACAGCCCGTCGCAATCACTGCCGTCGCGGCCGATCCGACCGGACCGGGTCGACAGACCCTCGTGTCGAATCTCACGCCGACGGTGGGCAACTTCGGCGAGGAGCGCAACGTCGACGCCAAGCTCACGATCCGCCAACCGGGGCTCGAGGTGTCGTCGAGCATCCGGTTCAGCTGGCGGCCACCCACGCCTCCGCCGACCAACCCGTGCGGTTCGATTCCCGGCGCCGGGCTGAAGGCCGCCACGCCCTCGCTCGTCGGCTGCTGAGCGTTGAGCCTGGTCGCGCCGGACCGTGCGCGATCTCTGCGCAACCGATCGGCCGGTAGGGTTGGAGCGATGTCGGATGCTCCTTCCGCTACCGGCCGACCGGAGCGCAAGCGTGCCAAGCGGCGCCGCGAGTTCCTCGACGCGGCGGCCCGTATCGTTGCCGACGAGGGCTTCGAGGCGTTGACGATGAGTCGGCTCGCGGAGCACCTCGACACGGTGGTGAGCGCGGTCTATCGGTACTTCCCGTCCAAGGGTGCGCTGCTGGCCGAGCTGCAGACCGAGTCCCTTCAGCGGCTCGCATCCAGCCTGGCCGCGATCAACTCGGTCGCGTCGGTTGCGTTCGCTGAGCACACCTTGTCGGACCGCGATGCGGCGCTCACGAGGCTCGTGCTCTCCGGTCGATGGATGTGTGCCGCCTCGGAGACCCACCCCGAGGAGATCAGGCTGTTGCAGATGATCATGTCGCAGCGGGCCTCGGCGCTCGACCCCGGCGGTGGGATGCGGGTGTTCCCCGTTGCCCTCGACCTCATCTCGAGCGTCGTCGTGGCGATCGACGAGGCCCAGGCAGCGGGTGCCATCGAGCCTGGCAGTTCGATCGATCGCGCCGCGATCTGGGCGGGCGCGCTCAGCGGGGTGCTCGAGAGCGATGACCTCGAGACGTACCTTCCCGAGGTGTTCGGGGGCGCACGTCTTGCTCGCCAGGCCAACCTCGATCTGCTCCGAGGGTGGGGCGCCGACGCCGACGCGTTGCAGCGATCGTCAGACTTCGTCGACGAACTCGCCGCGATCGGATCCCTCGCCCCGTGACCGGGCGCCGGCCGAGCCGCCCTCCAGCGGGTGGCGCGCCGGCTGTCGGAGAGCTGCGACGATAGGAGCCATGACGAACAACATGGCCGGCGATTCCATGTGGGACCGTCGTTACGACACGCCCGACTACGTGTTCGGAACGGAGCCAGCGGCCTTCCTCACACGACACGTTGAACTGCTGACCCCCGGAGCGACGGCGCTCGTGGTGGCCGACGGGGAGGGCCGCAACTCGGTATTCCTGGCAGAGCGCGGCCTGCAGGTGACGGCGATGGACGTGTCCGAGGTGGGTGTCGGCAAGGCGCGGCGACTCGCTGCCGACCGGGGAACGTCGGTCGACTTCCGTGTGGCCGACATCTTGAGCTGGGACTGGGAGTCCGATGCGTACGACATCGTCGTGGCGGTGTTCATTCAGTTTCTCGACCCGCACCAGCGCGCTCGGGTGTTCGACGGAATGCAGCGAACCGTTCGCCCTGGCGGGCGACTCCTGCTGCACGGCTATCGACCCGAACAGATCGGCTACGCAACCGGAGGCCCGTCCGACCCGACGCACCTCTACGACGAGACGCTCCTGTCGGAGTCGTTCGCCGCGATGTCGATCGATGTGCTCGATGCGTACGACGCGACGCTGCAGGAAGGCGCCGGCCACGCCGGCATGTCGGCGCTGATCGATCTGGTCGCGACGAGGCCGGCGACCGGCGGTACCGAGTAGCCGGGCGTTCCCGGTCGACGCGTCAAACACCCGGCTGAACGTGTCGTTCCTGGGTCGGGCCTCGGCCGGAGGCCTCGGCAAGTACTGGATCGTCGACTTCGATCCCGAGTACCGCTGGTCGATCGTGAGCGATTCGGCCGGTAGCTCGGCCTTCGTCCTCAGCCGGAGCCGAAGCGTTGCGCCCGACGTGCGCGTCGAGCCGATCGAACGCGCCGCGGCGAAAGGCGTCGATGGTTCGAACCTGACCGAGCCGCTCCAACGCCAGTCGTGGCCTGCCATCGGTGGCGCCCGATCGAGAAATCGATCGCGTTGGTGCATCCGCCGATGGGCTGCCCGTCGAATCAGAGGTAACCCTCTCCCAAGGAGTCAGACATGCGAATCCCCCGATCCATCGCCGCACTGCTCGTACCCATCGCCGTCGTGGCCGCCGGCTGCTCGGAGGACACGGACACGGCCGAGGATCCGGCCGCGACCGAGTCCACGACCACCGTCGCTCCGACCGATGAGACAACGACCGATGCCACTGAGGAGACGGGAACCATCGTGGAGTTGGCGGCCTCGAACCCCGACTTCTCGACGCTCGTCGATCTCGTCGGCAAGGCCGGTCTCGCCGAGGCGCTGAGCGCTGATGGCCCATTCACGGTGTTCGCCCCGACGAACGAGGCGTTCGCGAAGGTCGACGCGGCCACGCTCGACTCGCTTGCCGCCGACCCCACCGGCGCGCTCGCCGATGTCCTGAAGCTCCACGTCGTGAGCGGCAAGATCATGGCCGCCGACGCCGTGGCGGCTGCCGGCACGTCGATCGAGACGCTGGGCGGCGCCAAGCTCAAGGTTGAGGTCTCCGGCGGCGACGTGACCGTCGGCGGTGCGAAGGTGGTGACGACCGATCTTGTTGGCTCGAACGGGGTGATCCACGTGATCGACTCGGTGATCACGAGCGCCAACGGCTGACCACTCGACCTCCTCGCCGCGAACGATGCCTCGGCCGCTCGGCCGAGGCATCGTCGCGAGTGCAGTTCGTGGGTGCTGGCGCTGCTCAGCCGAGCGTGCCGCGCATCAGGCTGTGACCCGAGTGGCGATGATCGCCGTCGTCGGGCTCCAGCGAGATGTCGACGATGGCGTAGGTCTTGGGGTCGATCGATGACGGCACGACGATGTCCTCGCTGCCCGTGACCGTGCCGAGCGAGCGAGGATCCGAGACCTTGCGATCGATCAGCCAGAGCTCGTAGGAGGACCCGGCCGGCGGAGGGGCCATGTTCGACGCGTCGATCACGAGGTGCGTCGTCCCGTCTTCGTCCACGAGCCGCGCCGTGGCGCTCGTTCGGCCCAGCGGTTCGAGTTGTTCGAGCGTCGCCGACGCAAGCAGCCGCTCATCGGGCCCAGAGCGGGTCGCGACGATGGTCGCGGCGCCTGCAGCGACGACGGCGGCGGCAGCGGCGGCCACAAGGAGCCGCGTGCGCCGCCGGTCGGCGAGCCGTACCACGGCGGGAGGTTCGCCGCTGCCGCCGGCGCTGTGATCTGCGCGGTCATCGGCGCCGCCGCGGGCAAGGCTGCGCGCCGATTCGGCATCCGCGGCTATGCGGCCTGCGATCGAGGCGAATAGACCGGCGGGCGCGTCGGTTCGGGCGAAGTCGTCGTCGTTGAGCCCCCTCAGCAGACCGGCGAGACGCGGGTCGCCCGATGGCTCCAGCTCCTCAGGGTCGTGCGTCATCGAACGCCTCCAGGTGTCGTTCCAGCCGTTGCAGGCCTCGGCGGATGTCGCTCTTCACCGTGCCCAACGGGACGCCGGCATGTTCGGCGATCTGCGCGTGTGTCTGGTCGTCGAAGTACGCCTTGCGCACCATCTCGCGAGCCCGCTCGGGGAGCGTGAGCAGCGCATCGGCTACGAGCATGCGAAGCGCCATCTGCTCCAGATCGACCGAGTCGGTTCCCACGTCGCTGGTGGCGGGCGAGGCAGGGTCGGAGAGGTCGCGTCCGGCGGCCCGGTACGCGTCGATCACCTTGAATCGGGCGATGCCCATCAGCCAACCGGCGATCGAGCCGGCATCGGGCCGGTATCGCTCGCGCGATCGCCACGCGGCCAGGAACACCTCTTGGGTCGCGTCGGCGGCTCGGTGTTCACCCAGCGCCCGCCGACAGTACGAGTACACGAGCGCTGAGTGATCGCGGTAGACGCGTTCCAGCGCTCGCTCGTCGCCGCGGCGGAACTCCGCAGCGAGTGACCGCACGTCGCGTGCGGCGTCTCCGACGCCCGCACCGTGCTCGCTCATTCGCACGCGCTCCGCAAGGTCGACCGACATGTTCCTTCGTTCGGTGATCTGCCGCCCCGCGGATGCATCGGTGCAGCTTTTCACACGGTCGCTGCGCGAATGGAGTCCGGGGGCGGTGCAGGGTCCACGGCGAACGTGCCGCCCGATCCGGTGGCGCCGCGGCTCACGGTTGCATCGACACGCTTGCGGCGGCAGCGATCCAGCCGAGGAGCGCCCCTCCGGCGACGCTGCACCACAGGCTGGCTCGCCTCATGGAGATCGTCGAACGACTCATTGCCTCGTGCGAGCTGCGAGCAGCAGGCCCAGAAACTGTCCGGCGACGGCGCTCGAATCGGGAGCCGTCGAGTCGTCCTGCGACCAGGCGGTGGAGACGACCACACCTTGCGCTACCGCGAGGATGAGCGCCGCCATGGCGGCGGGCTCGATCCAGGCGGGAAGCAGCCCCGCCTCGGCTTGTCGTTCGATGTTCGCCGCGAGGCGGCCGCGGACCTTCGCCCAGAGCGAGGCGAGTCGGCCGCGCACCTCCGCGTCATGAGGCGTGCACGACAGCGCGGCGAGATAGACGGGGATGCGGGCGCTCGTGGTGGTGAGGAGCTCGTTGAGCGCGGCGACTGCGTCCGCCGCGAGTTCTTCGGGTGGTCCGGCCGAGTCGAGCAGGTCGAGGACGGGTTCGACGAGCTCGGAGACCTCGGCGATCAACGCTTCGGTCACCAGCGCATCCTTCGAGCCGAAGTGATAGCCGATGGCGGCGAGGTTGGCCGCCGCTCGACCCGTGATCTCCCTGGCGGTCACCGAGGTGAGCCCGCCCTCGGCGATCGCCGCGCGTGTGGCCTGCACGAGCGCATCGCGGGTCGATGGTCTGCTCGGCGGCGGGCCTGGGGGAGTGGAGACGGCTCGACTGACGGGGAAGGTCACGCCGGCATCATACATACGTATGAATTTGGCCACTTCTTGATGGTGCCCCAAGCGGTGATGAGGGAGTTCCCGGCTGGTGGGCGCACGGCCGCGGGCGGATCCTCGACGCATGCCGAGCAGCTCGCTTCTCCACTGGTTCGCCTCGACGCCACTCGCGTGGCTTGCCGCCTGCGTGAGGGCGCTCGTGCCGATCGAGTTGTGGGTGGGGGTGCGGCGCGGCCGTCGCCCCGATCCGATCGAGACCCGCACCTCGATCGTCGGCGGTTCACGCCATTGACCGGATTGTGGGCTCCGCTGCTGGGCGTGCCGCCGCTCGTCGCCGCGACGCTCGGCATCGTCGGGCTGATGTGGGGCTTGGTGTCGCACACGTCGCTCGTCTCGTCGATGGGCGTGTTCGACCTGGTGCTCGTGACGCCGACCAACCATCGCGTCCACCACGCGTCGAACCCGGGCTACCTCGACTGCAACTTCGGCGGCGGGCTGATCGTGTGGGACCGGCTGTTCGGCACCTACGTCCCCGAGACCGAGACGCCGACGTTCGGCCTTACGCATGACTCGCCCAGCCGAGGCCCTCTCGCCATCAGTGTGGGCGGCCACCCGGACCTCTGGCGGGACCTGATGGCGGCCGCGCCGAGCGACCGTCTGGCCGTGGCGCTCGGTCGTCCGTGACCCGTCGGTCCTGGGGGAGTTGCCCCCGCGTGGCGATCCGCTCAGGCCTCGTTCCGTGGGGGGAGGAGCATCGGCACGACGAACCGCTCGAAGAACCCGCGAGCTTGCGCGACGGTGCGGTACGGGCCGGGCTCGGCCACCAGACTGGTGCCCAGGCGGATGACGTAGTCGACGATCTCGGCGTCGGGTGCGTCGGTGGTGGGCCGTCCCTCGTTGGCGGCGCGCTCGCTGACGAGCCGCCAGAGCCCGACACCGAGCTCGTGGAGCGCCGATGCCGCCGGCCCGTGCAGCGCCGATCGCGCGGACGGGTCGGCGACGATCGAGCGGAGGGTGCCGGTCGACCGCATCGCGTCGAAGACCACCGTGATCGCATCGAGCAGTGCCGCGGCGGCGTCCGGGGCGACGGCGATGGCCTCGGCGACCTTGCCGTCGACCTCCATCACCTCGCGGTGCAGCACATCGAGGATCAGTTGTTCGCGGCCGCCGGGGAAGTTGCGGTGCAGCGTGACGCGGTGCACGCCGGCGCGGGTCGCGATGTCGTCGAGGGTGACGTTGTCGACGCCGTGCTCGTTGAAGGCCGCTACGGCCGCCGTGAGGAGGCGGTCGGAAGTGCCGGTTTGACGCGTGGCGATTTCGGTGGCGGCCATGCGAAGACGCTATTCGGTGGGCGCTTCGCACGTGGCAGACGTGGAGCCAACCGCTGATCGACCGTTCAGAGGCATCCCCCTGCGATGAGCGCCCACGATCGCTCGCCTGCCCTGATGCCGGCGACCTTGCCGTCGACGATCTCGAAGGCGAGCACGTGGGAGGCATCGCCACGTGGTCCGGCCACGAGGAACGAGCTGGTTCGGCTGAGCGGGTCGGTCTGGCGTGGCCGACGGGTACGCGGCGCGGATCTGCGCCTCGGTCGAGCCGACGGTGATGCCGGCGTCGGTCCGCCACGAGCCTCCGAGCACCTCGACCCGGCGGAGCGTGCCGTCGCCGCCGAGACCGCCCAACCCGTCGACGCCGAACGACACGAACGCGCACTCGCCGTTGGGGAACAGTGCGTCGTTGACCGCGATCGGGCGGCCGGTTGCGATCTCGATGTCCTGATAGCGCTTGCCGACCTCGATCGAACCGACGCCGTCCGCGTCGATCTCTTGACCGGAGCGAACGGGGTCGCCCCGCGGCGCCGGCTCGATCCAGCTCCACCCGGCATCGGTGCCGCACAGCACGAGCGTGGTCGCCTTGTCCCGCAACAGGGCGGCGAGCTGCTCGCGGGTGGGGGGAGCGTTCGTCCCGCTGCCGGACGGGAGCGCGATCTTCGCGTCGGCTGACACCGCCGTCCGAACCCGCCCGGATGCATCGTCGGTTCTGTCGGGGTTCAACACGATCAGCTCGTTCGCGGCCACATCGAACGACACGGCGTCACGCAGCGCGCACCCGGAGGGCACCGTTGCGTTGGCGATGATCGACTTGCCATCGGGTGCGACGGGGGCGGGACCCGGTGTAGCCGCGGGGGCCGCAGCGCCCGTGGGACCTGTGCCGCCGGAGGGTCCCGTGCGGCCCGTGGAACCTGTGCCGCCGGAGGGTCCGACGGCGGAGGTGGTCGAGGTGGAGCGGATGGCGGTCCGTGTCGCGTCGTCGCTGCAGCCCACGATCGAGACGGCTGCGACCAGGAGCGCTCCGGCGCGCTGCGATCGCTGCCCCCTGTCGCGGATGGTGCGTACGCGGCCCAAGCCGTGCCCTCGAGACCGATATTCCGCCATGTCGCTCAGGCTACCGCCGGATCCCGGCGAGGTTCGGTGAGGCGATGGTGTCGATCAGCGGCGTGAGGCGTGGGGCGTTGTGCCGCGCTCGTGGCAGCGGCAGCGTTCGGACGGGGACAGGTGACCGAGGACCTGCTCGACGTGGGCGCCACAGCCCGACCAGGTCGTCTTCTTGCACGCGGGACACATCACTGCCATACACATACCCCCCAGGGTATGCGGCGGAGCCGTGGGGCGCAACGGTTCGCGACGATCGTGTGGCTCGATCGCGCATCGGATCGATTATCTCATCATCTGACAAGAACATCAGATGATGAGATATGATCTACCGATGCCCGATCGTGAGCTCGAAGCAGCGCTGAGTCGCCCCGTCTCGGAGACCAAGGCCGACCTCTTCCGGGCGCTGGCGCATCCGGCCCGCATCCGGGTGCTCGAGGTGCTGAGCGACGGTGACCGCACCGTGGGCGACATGGCCGAACTCGTGGGGCTGGAGGCGTCGCATCTGTCGCAACAGCTGGCCGTGCTTCGCCGGGCCGGGCTGGTGGTCGGCCGGCGGGACGGCGCCTCGGTGATCTACTCGCTCCGGGTCGCCGAGATCGCAGAACTGCTCGCTGTCGCCAAGCGGGTGCTGATTCTGTCGTTGGTGGAGGCGCAGTCCGTGCTCGACGGCCTGCGCGTTGCTGCCGGCGAGGCGTGAGGTGAGCCCGTCAACCGCAACGTCGATGGACGAGAGCCGGCCGGGCGCGGCCGCCTGGGCTCGCTCGCTGCTCCCCTCGCTGTCCGACTATTCGGAGGTGCCCCGGACGTGGAAGCGCGACCTCGTCGCCGGGGTCACCGTCGGCGTTGTCGCGTTGCCCCTCGCGTTGGCATTCGGCGTATCGACCGGGCTCGGCGCGGCGTCGGGCGTGGTCACGGCAATCGTTGCGGGCGTGGTGGCGGCGGTGTTCGGCGGGTCGCACGTTCAGGTGTCGGGGCCCACGGGTGCGATGACCGTCGTGCTTGTTCCGGTCGTTCACCGCTTCGGACCGCAGGCGGTGCTCGTGGTCTCGATCCTCGCCGGTGCGATGGTCATCCTGGGCGGCGTCGCCGGAATCGGGAGGTACCTGGCCTATCTCCCGTGGCCCGTGGTCGAAGGGTTCACGGTCGGAATCGCCGTCATCATCTTCCTGCAACAGGTGCCGGCCGCGCTCGGGGTTGCGAAGCCCGACGGCGAGAACACCGGGGTCGTGGCTGCCCGCGCGTTGATCGAGGCCCTGCGAGGCAACGCTCGTGGTATCGGCCCGCTCGTGCTCGTGGCGGTCGTCGTTGCGGTGATGGCGGTGGCGCCTCGCGTGCACCGCTCGCTGCCGGCGTAGCTCATCGCGGTGGTGGTCGCGACGCTCGTCGCCCGCGTCGTCGGGTTCGACGTCGCCTTGATCGGGCGGCTGCCCTCCTCGCTCCCGGCTCCCTCCTTGCCATCGGTCGACTGGGCGCAGCTCAGCGATCTCTTCTCGGCTGCATTCGCCGTGGCGGTCCTCGCGGCGCTCGAGAGCCTGCTGTCGGCGCAGGTCGCCGACGGGATGATGGACCGCGAGCCACACAACCCCGACCGGGAGTTGGTCGGGCAGGGGCTCGCGAATCTGATCTCTCCGCTCTTCGGCGGCATGCCGGCGACCGGTGCGATCGCTCGGACGGCGGTCAACGTCCGATCCGGAGCACAGACGCGGTTGGCCGCGATCGTGCACGCGGCCGTGCTGTTCGGCGTCGTCTCATTCGTCGGCGGGGTCGTCGGCACGATCCCGCTCGCTGCGCTGGCGGGGATCCTGATGATGACCGCGATCCGGATGGTGGAGCGCCATGCCGTGCGATCGGTGGTCACCTCCACGCGATCCGATGCGGTGGTGTTCGCCCTGACCGCTGTGGCGACCGTGGCGTTCGACCTGATCGCGGCGGTCGAGATCGGCGTCGCGGCGGCGGCGTTGTTGGTCTTGCGCGGCGTGGCTCGATCGTCGGGGGTCACACTCGACGAGCCGCCGGTGCTTCCCCCCGTGTTCCGACGCCCGGCGTCGATGGAGGCGGCAACGGTCGAGACCGTCACCGGCGCCGAGGCCGACGCGCTGCGGGCCAGCAGGATCGTGACCTATCGCCTCGACGGGGCGCTGTTCTTCGGCGCGGCGAGGCGGTTCCTGTCGGAGCTCACCGCCGTCAGCGACGTGTCGGTGGTGGTCCTGCGGCTGCCCGGACTCGCGTTCATCGACGCAACCGGGGCGCGGACGCTCGGCGAGATCGTCGACGAGTTGGAACGGCGGCGGATCACCGTGCTGGTGAAGGGGCCGCGGCCCGAGCACCTCAAGGTGCTCGCCGCGGTGGGTGTGCTCGACCAACTCGCGGCCCGCGGGCACCTGTTCGACTCGCTCGAGGCGGCGCTCGCGCATGCTCGTCGTCACGCCGACCGGGACGACGAGCATGCCCACGCCGACCCCGATGGCGGCGCGCCGGTTGACGGCACCGCTGACGGGGCCGAAACGCGCCCGGCCATGCACTGATCCGCGAGACTGCTCCGATGCACATCGGGGGATCGCACACGCGCACGTTTCGGTCATCGCGTTTGGTCATGCCAGACCGCATTCGCGGCCGGCGACACGGGGCGGCAACGGCTGCCGTGACGGTTGTCGTCAGCCTCCTGGCCGGCTCCGGCTGTTCGACGGGCGAGTCGAAGGGCGCCGCCACGACCTCAACCGGCCTCGCCGCACCCAAGCCCGCCCCGGCGAGCCCCGACGGGCCGGTCGCCGAGCTCACCCCGATTGAGGCTGCCGGCGGCCCGTTCATCGGCTCGGCGGTCGGCGTCGACGTGCCCGACGGCTACCGCCAGACCGAGTACACCGCGAGCGGCGAGGCGACCGGCTACGAGGCGCCGGACCCACTGCCCGCCGACGGCGAGTGGACGTTTCGTCCCGAAGGTTCCGCCGCGTATCGAACCCGGGTGCTTGTTCGACGGCCGGAGGACCCCGAGGCGTTCAGCGGCACCGTCGTGGTCGAGTGGCTGAACGTGAGCGCCGGCCTGGATGCCAACCCCGAGTATGCGAGCTTCGAAGAGGAGATTGTGCGCCGCGGCGACGCGTGGGTCGGCGTGTCGGCACAGCTCATCGGCGTCAACGGCGGTCCCGTGCTGGTGCCGGTGCCCGGTGTCGACGCGTTCACCGGTAAGGGGCTGCGGTCCATCGACCCGGTCCGGTACGGCACGCTGGATCATCCCGGCGACGGCTACGCGTTCGACATCTTCACGCAGGTCGCTCGGGCCGTGCGCGACGTCGACATCGCGGGAGCGACGGTCGATCAGATGCTCGCGGCGGGCGAGTCGCAGTCGGCCATCGCACTCACGACCTACTACAACGGTGTGCAGCCGCTCACCCGGACCTTCGACGGGTTCTTCATTCACAGCCGTGCCTTCGCAGCGCTACCGGTGGTCGGCCCGGGCGAGATGGCCGACCTCGCCGGCTCGATGGCGAAGGTTCCGCACGCCGTGGTGCTGCGCGGCGATCTGGCGACCCCGGTGCTCGAGCTGCAGAGCGAGGCCGACGTCACCGGCGTGCTGCGTTCGATCGAGGCCCGCCAGAGCGACTCCGAAACGTTTCGGCTGTGGGAGGTTGCCGGAACCGCGCATGCCGACCAGCACCTACTCGGCCCGATGGCGGACCTGCTCGACTGCGGCTCACCCGTGAACTCGGGCCCGATGCACTTGGTCGCCAAAGCGGGCTACGCGGCGCTCAAGACGTGGGCGGCCGGTGGCGACGCGCCGCCCACCGCGCCGCGGCTCGCAACCGACGAGGCCGGTGGCGCAACGCCGACGCAGCGACGCAACGCTGCCGGCGTCGGCGAGGGTGGGATTCGGACACCGCCGGTCGAGGTGCCCGTCGAGGTGCTGTCGGGTGCGCCGGGCCCGAACTCGTCGCTCATCTGCCAGCTCATGGGGAGCACCACACCCATCCCACCGGAACAGCTGGCGACCATGTACACGTCGGCTGCCGACTACCAGCGACGCTTCGACGCGGCCGTCGAGGCCACCGTCGACGCAGGGTTCCTGCTGGCCGAGGACCGCGCAGCGATGGCGGCCTTCGCGTCGCCCGAACGACTTGGCTGACACCCCGGTCGGACGCATCGGCCGGGGTTGGGTTGCGGCCGCCTGCCGTTACCCTCGACCGAACTGCGGCCAGCGCTGGCCCCGCGACGCTGCCGGTCAGCCGGCGGCGCAGGCGGTGGCCGTTGCTGCGCTGAACCTCCCGCCTGGGAGGGGGAGCAGCGTTCCTGCCGCGGCGTCGTACGCCCACTCGCTCGGGCTCGGCGCCGACCTGAGCGTGCCGTCCGGCGGTGCGGCGAGTGCCGCGAGGTCGGCCGGAGCCGCGCCGGTGACGGCCGTGAACGCCGCGATTGCGATTTCGATGGTCCGCCGTTCGATCCTGCACGCGTCGATGGTCTCGCCGACGAAGCCGATGCCGCCGGAGTCCATCACCGGTTCGAGCAGCTGATCGGTGACCACCTCGGCGCCGGTGTCCGCCAGGTCCTTCGCATAGTCGAAACCCGGTCCGACGATCACGAGCTCGGCGACGGTCGCGGTCGTAGCGGCCGAGGTGATCACGATCGCGGTCCGCTCGAAAGCCGACGTCGCCGCCGCGGCATCGGCCGGGGCTGTGCAGAGCGATCGTCCGACCTTGGTCGCCGCAGGCAGCGGCCTCAGGTGTTCGACAGCACGGGCTCGAGTCGAACGCGACAGCCCCGTGGAGGACGTGATTGTCGCGATCGCCGTCGCCTTGTCGGTCGGTGGCTCGGGAAAGCAGGTGCCGCCGTGATCGGTGAAGACGCGCTTGACCGCGTTCATCGCGACCGTTTCGTCGGTGGCGCGGGTGAGCCACCATGCGCCGCCACCGAGCAGAGCGAGCACGACGAGCGCGGCGACGACCTTGGGCAGGCGTGATGGCGGCGTCCGCGCCTCGACGGTGAAGTTCGGCACGGCCTCATTCGTGATGTGGCGCGGTTCGCCCTTGGCCGCCGGCCCCCATGTGCTCGCCACGGGCGCCGATTGCGGAGCGCCCGCAGGCGGCGCCGGCATCGTGGGGGGAGGCGGCAGGGTGGGGGGAGGCGGCAGGGTGGAGGCGGGACGGGCGGAGGGCAGGTCGGCGGGCGAAGCCAGCCGAGGCGCGTCGCTTGGTTCGTCGCTCGGGCTCCGGTCCTGATGATCGTCGGCGGCGCCGGTGTGCGTCATCGCCGAAGGCTACGCCTCGGATGGGGCCCTACGCGTGGGTCGCCGGTCGGCGGGCGACAGCGGTGTCATCCCGTGACGTCGGTGATCGCCACGATCTTCGTGGGGTGTACCTCGACCACGAGCTCGTCGTCACCGCCGTTGCGTCGGCCGAACTCCTCCGCCCGGTCGAGCCCCATGTACCGCCCGCCGATCGCGGTTGCGACCCGACGTACCTCCGGCGGATCCCGCACCAATCGAACTTCGCCTTCCACGCGTACGAACGCGTACGGCGGCTCCTCCAGGTCCACCACCAGCGCAACCCGCGGATCGGCGGCGAGCGATCGAGCCTTGGCCGTGTCGATCCCGGTGTTGAAGCGCAGCACGCCGTCGTCTTCCCAGACGAACCACACCGGCGTGACGGTCGGTCGGCCCGACGGCAGGGTCACGGCCAGCTTCGCCGTGCGGGTGCCTGCACGGAGGAAGTCGACGTACTCGGATTCGGTCATCGGTCGCAACGGGGGCCTCCTCGGCCGGTGAACAGGGCCGGTGAAAAGGGCCGGTCCGGTGGGTCAACCGTCTCCGGACGGCGTTCCTTCCCCGCCGGCGGACCATTGCGCCGCCGGCACCGGTGGGGGCGGCGAGACCACCTGGATCTCGCGGCTGACCGCCGCGACCTCCGAGGGGAAGCGTTCGACGTCGACACCGAAGGCGAACGCGGGTTGCTCGCCCAGCGGTACGAAGAAGTCGTCGTGGTGGCTCACGACCACCTGCTCGGGCGCGATGCGCTCCAGGATTCGCCGCGTGTAGTCCTCGGTGAATTGGCGGCCGGCGATCCCGCAGAGGAACAGATTGACGCCGCGGTGACGGATCTCGTCCTCGATCAGGTCGGCCGAGCCTTGGTGGTAGATCGTGTACGGGCCGGTCGCCAGCTCGACGCGAACGTGGATCCCCCAGACGTCGCCGCATCGGTACGCCTGCGGGTTGAGGGCTCCGACGTGTTCGCAGGTGATCTCGCCACCGTTCGGCACGCTCCGCCCGAGCAGCAGGCGGGAGTGCCGACTCGGCACGAAGGTGACGGCAAACGGGCCGATTCGATACTCGCGGTGAGGCTCGACTCGACACGCCTGATCTCCCAGCCCGTGCAGTCGCATCAGGTGTTCGGCGGAGGTGCCTCCGTACACGGTCGCCCCGTCGCGTCGCGCCACGCCGGGGGCGTCGACCGAATGGTCGAAGTGCGTGTGGCCGAGAAGCACGGCATCGGCGCGGGGCACCCACCGATCGAGCAGCGTCGGATCGGGGAGTGCTCGCCGCCGGCGAAGCGAGTCGCCGACCGAGACCCGGCTGACGTAGGGGTCGATGAGCACGGTGGTTCCCTGCGACGACAGCGCGAACCCGGCGACGCCGAGCCAGGTCACATCGAGCCCGTCGGGCACGTTCCATCCGGACGGGTCGATGGTCAGGTCGTCGACAACGGCTCGGTCGCGGCGGTCGTGGTCGTGCCGGGTGCGGGCATACGCGAGCAGGTCGACGAGGTGTCGCGTGGGAGAGGTCATCGGTCCGCCAGGTCGCCGTTCATCGTGACCAGGACCTTGCCGCACTCCTTGGACTCGCGCAGCGTTGCGAGTGCCCGGTCGAAGTGATCGATCGGCACGCGGTCGGTCACGAGGGCCGACAGGTCGCGGCGCGCGAGCAGGTCGATGGCGTCGGCGAACCGCTCGGGATACTCCATCGACCCGCGGATCGTGAACTCCTTCATCAGCACGAGCAGGAAGCTGGTCGGCACGGGCCGGTAGTGCAATGCGACGACAGAGAGTCGGCCGCCGACGCGGCCGCGTTCGAGGATGTCGGTGAGCACCTGTGGGGAGCCGGATGCCTCGATGAACGAGCGCGTCGCCGGCGTCGGCCCGAACATGAACGGTGTGGTGCCGTGCAGGTCGGACAGCGCCGACCACACGTCGTCGTCGTTCGGGTCGAGCGCCGCTTGTGCGCCGAGTCCCGATGCCAACCGCCGGCGGGTTCGGCTCGGGTCGATCGCGACCACCCGCTCGTGGCCCTGGTCGACCAGCGATGCGATCGCCGCCAACCCGACGGGGCCGCAGCCGAACACGGCGACGCCGTCACCCGGTTGCACCTCGGCTTGCTCGGCCGCGTGCATGCCGACCGCGAGCGGCTCGGCGAACGCGGCGACGCCGAGCGGCACCTGGTCCGGCACGGCGTGCAGCAGGCCTGCGTCGGCGTGGCGCACGAGCAGCTCGGGGGTCAGGCCGCCCTGTGGCCCTCCGCCGCCGATCCGGCCGAGCTGTTCGTTGCCCGGCTCGACGACGACCCGGTCGCCGACCGAGACCGAGCGGACCTGGTCGCCGACCCAGTGCACGACGCCGGCCATCTCGTGGCCGAGGCACAGCGGTTCGGGCGCTGGGCCCGCCATGCCCCCGAGGCGGATGTAGCTCAGGTCGCTGCCGCAGATACCGCACGCGGCAACCCGCACGACGGCGTCGTCCGGGCCGGGGTCGGGCGGAGCCACCTCGTCGACCCGGACGTCATCGGGGCCGTGGACTCGCACTTGGAGCATGGGTTCGTCCTTACCCGGCGAGGTATCCGCCGTCGATCGCGAGAGTGTGCCCGGTCACATAGGACGCCGCGCCGCTCGACAGGAAGAGCACCGCAGCGGCGACCTCGTCGGGTCGGCCCATCCGCGCCATGGGAACGTGCGCCAGCTCGCCGTCGAGCAGCTCGGGGAAGGCGGTCATCGGCGCGGTCATCGGCGTGGCGATCAGCCCCGGTGCGACAGCGTTCACGCGAATTCCGCGGCCCGCCCATCGCTGCGCGAGGTTCGCGGTCAATGCGACGATGCCCGCCTTCGCGGACGCATAGCCGGGGACGATGGGCGAGGCCCGGAACGCCGCCATCGACGCCAGGTTCACCACGCTCGCTCCGCCGGCGGCCTCGCTGGCGGCGAGCAACCGCCGCAGCGCCATGGTGAGGCGCATGTGGCCCGTCAGGTTGATGGCGACCGAGGCGGCGAACGCGTCGGGATCCCACTCGTCGCGCCCGCCGGGAAGGTTGGCGCCGGCGTTGTTCACGAGCACGTCGAGCCGGCGGTGGTGGTCGAGGTTGGCCGCGAGGGCATCGACCGACTCGGGTTCATCGATGCGCAGCCGGTGGTACTCGAAACGGTCCAGGGCGAGCGCTTCTGCGTACTCGGCTGCCGTCGATCGCGTGCCGGTGATGATCACGTCGGCGCCGGACCCCGCGAACGCCGACGCGATCGCGTGGCCGATCCCACTGGTTCCGCCCGTCACGAGCACGGTCGAGCCGCGGAAGTCGAAGTCGACGCCGTTGGTCATGGTCGCTCCAATCGATGCAGGGCGCGCCGAAGCCAGGCGCTTTCCCAGAAGTTGACGCTGTCGGCGAGCAGCGCCTCGGTCGCGTCGGCGGCGACGCGGCGGGCCTGGGCGTCGCGTGGATCCGCGGCGAGGACCAGGTCGGTCAGGTGGAGCGCCGCGACGGGCTCGCCGGCACCGAGGCGCCGGCGTGCCGCTGCGACGAGCGCGTCGGCTCCGGCGGCGGCGACGACATCGGGCGCGATCCGGCTCGGGGCACGCCGTAGAGCTCGGTCGTGGAGCGGTGATGGAACCAGCCCGCGTAGTTCTCCCAGATCGCGCGCACGTTCCACGCCGTCTTGCCGTATCCCTCGCCGATGTCGAGATGATCGGGGACCGCGACGTCGCGCATCAGCGTGTGGACGTCGGCGCCGGCGTTCATGCCGTCGACGGTACGGTCGTGAACCCACTGCATCGCCGCCTGCATGGCGGCGATCTCGTCGAGGATACGGTCGGCTCCGACGATCGGATCGAAGTGGCCGGTGATCAGGGTTTGCGGCGCGAGGTCGGCGACGATGCGGAGCGAGTCGATGTAGGCGAGCGCATCTCGGTACCGGTCGCCGCGGATCGTCACGAGGTTCGGCACGTGCCCGAAAAGGGGTCCGGTGAGGTTGCCCGACAGCAGGGTGCGCGATTCGGGGAGCCAGACCACCAGCGAGTCGAACGTCTCGCCTCCGGGTGTGGCGATGAGTTCCATGCGACGACCGCCGATCGTCATCGAATGGCGGTCGCGAAACGTGGTGGTCGGCTCCGGTCGCGCCTGCGGCGTCTCGCCCGCTCCTGCGCTCCGAGCGTGTTCCATCGCGGCGACGATCGCATCGATCCAGGCGAACGCTGCGTTGCGGGAACGGAACCGTTCGAGCCGCTCGTTGTCGGCGCGCCAAACCGAGAAGTTCTCCTGGGCGATCAGTTCGGTGTCGGGACCGCGCAGGTGGTCGGCGCCGCCCACGTGGTCGAAGTGGCCCTGCGTGAACACCAACGCCCTCGGAGGGGTGACGTCGATGTGGTCGTAGGCGGCGCGGTGCAACGGCCCCTCGAACCCCATGCCCGAGTTCACCGCCACGGGCCCGTCGTCGGTGCCGATCAGGTACGTGTTCGACAGGCCGGGTGACATCCAGATCCGCTCACCCACGAGCGTTGCGGGTTCGCCGTCGGCCGCTCGGATCGCATCGGCCCCGGGTCGCTCTCGGTGGATGCCGGCCATCAGGTCGCCTCTCGGTGTATCTGGGGAAATGCGTCGAAGTAGAAGGCGTACCGCTCGTAGAGCTCGTCGGGGTCGAGCCCGAAGTCGGCGCGAAGGTCGTAGGCGATGCGCCCGTCGCGGCCGCCGCGCGGGTTGGACGCGACGTAGGCGTCGAGCCCCGCCCGGCACTCGTCGCCGACGGTGAGGCCAGCGGCGTTCAGGATCGTTTCCGCCATGGCCCGGTCGTCGGACATGAACGCGCGGAACTCCACGTCGACGCGCTGCGACGGTGGAATGAGGTGAGCGTCGCGAACCGCGGACCGCAGCAGCCGCTCGATGCGATCGACCCAGTAGGCGGCGAGCCCGTCGGGATCGATCGAGGTGCGCCGGTTCCGGTCGCCGTACGCGAGCATCGTGATGGCGGACTGGAGCACGGCGACGGGGTCGCGCAGGGTGAACGCGATGGTGGCGTCGGGAAACGTCGAGATGAGTGGGCCGAGCCGTTCGAGGTGTTGCGGGCACTTGAGCACCCAACGGTTGGGGCCTCGAAGCGTGCTGAGCACCTGGAGCTCGCGTCGAAGGAACGCGTAGTGGCTGTGGTGATCCAAGCCCTCGGCGAAGTCGCGCCACGCAGGGAGCCGTGCCATCCACTCGATCACGTACGAGCAGAGGTCGAGGTCCATCAGCTCGCACTCCTCCTCGATCGATGAGGGGGGTCGGTCGTGCATGAGCCGCGTGAGTGGCGACGCCAGATTCGTGGCCTCGTAGTCGCGCTGGCAGCGCTGGAAGCGTGGATCGACGCCGTCGCGGCCCGGCCCGCTGCCCATCCACGGGATCGGCTCCTGCGCCTCCCACCATGGCAGCGACCGCAGTCGCACGTCGGTGGCGAGCAGGTTCACCAGGTGCGTTGTTCCCGACCGCGGGAGCCCCACCACGATGATCGGTGGCTCGAGTCTCGAGGTCGAGTGCC
Organism: Actinomycetota bacterium; assembly: GCA_016703525.1. Classification (GTDB taxonomy): domain Bacteria; phylum Actinomycetota; class Acidimicrobiia; order Acidimicrobiales; family Microtrichaceae; genus JADJBW01. Next base: position 35,452 of record JADJBW010000016.1, read on the forward strand.
TCGGGGTGGCGGTCGACGAAGTCGTCGAAGCGAAGTCGGGCTGCGAGCAGCCCGACGAGTCGCTGGCGCACGAGGTAGCGGCCGAGGCCGGACAGGCCCGAGTCGGCGTCGACGGCCGCGACCATGTGGTGCAGCCGGTCGAGGAGCGAGCCGCCGATCGCTCGGTCCAGCCCGGTGCGGCGCTGCGCCGCGGCAACCAGTCGGGCGGGGGTCAGGTCGACGACCATCTCGAGGGCCATCGCGTGGATGCGCTGCTCGGTCTCGTCGCGCCGAGGCTCGCGCAGGTCGGCGATACGAATCACGTCGCCGGGCTGGGGGTGCGGGTCGGGGCGGGGGAGGGCGCCTGGGGCGGGGTCGTCGGGCACGGCCGGGAGCCTACGCAGAGGGCGCCGTGGGCTGCTCGCCGAGGGCTCACCACGCCGACGGGCGCATCAGTCCTGCCGGTCGAGGTCCCACAGCATCCGCGACGATGAGTCGCCGAACAGCCGCTGCGCCGGAGTCTGCTGGTCGATGTGACCGATGAGGCCGCGGTACACCCCGAAGCCGCAGAGCTTCTGCAACCTTCGGTCGAACGTCCTGACGATGTCGAGCGGGATGCCGAGTTGCTGGTTCTCCTGCTGGCGAACCCAGCCGGCGCAGTAGTTCATCGCTATCCCCACGCGGGTGGTGGTCGTGTGGTTGGCGCCACCGCCGTGCCAGAGGCTCCCGTGCCACACCAGCACCGACCCTGCGGGCATCTCGGCCGGGACGCTGTCGTGGTCGGCACGGTATTCGGGGTCGCGGTCGGCTGTGTGGCTGCCGGGCACGACGCGGGTCGCGCCGTTCGCCTCGGTGAAGTCGGTGAGCGCCCACATCGAGTTGCACACCGTTGCCACGTGCGGCTTCGGGAGCGGCATCACCTGATCGTCGGCGTGAATCGGCTGCGCGACCTCCCCCGGGCCGATCGCAATGGAGCTGAGCGACGAGATGAGACACTCCGCGTCGAGCACGTGATGGACCAGGCCGAGCACGGCCGGTTCGGTCGGGATCGACCGGAACGCGGCGCTGTGGGCGAGCAGGTTGTAGATGCGAACCGTCGAGTAGCCCTCGAAGCCGTTGGTGCCGTGACCGATGCCGAGGCGCGCGGCGAGGCCGCCGAGTTCATCGACCAGCGCGGCCGCCCGTCCACGATCGAAGACCCCGTGCAGGATCGTGTAGCCGTCGCGTTCCAGTTCGGCGGTGTGCTCGGCGAATGGTCGATCCATCGGCCGAGTCTCGCGCTGGTATACGACGCAAGGATGCCGTCATGTCGCATCAGGATCGCATCAGGGCACCTGGCGGGGTTCCATCACAGAGGTAGAGGATGGGCCCATGAGCGATGTGTTGTTCCTGCTTCTGACCGCGGCGTTCTTCGCTGTGGCGTGGTTGTTGGTGCTCGGCTGTGAGCGCGTGCTCGGCGATTCCGACGACGCGCCACGGAGCGCCTCGTGAGCGCCGAGGAGGTGGTGGGTCTGGTGCTGGCACTGGCGCTCGCCGCGTACCTCGTGGTCGCGCTGGTGTTTCCGGAGCGCTTCTGATGAGCGCCGCGAACTGGGGGCAGCTCGGGCTGCTCGTGATCACGCTGGCCGTCATCTGCCCGCTGCTCGGCCGGTACCTGGCAGCGGTGTTCGGCGACGGTCCGGCCCCGGGAGACCGCTGGCTCGGACGGATCGAGCGGCGGGTGCTTCGGTGGTGTCGGGTCGATCCCGACGCCGAACAGCACTGGAAGGCCTATGCCGCGTCGGTGCTGGCCTTTTCGGCCACAGCGATCGTGGCGCTCTACGGGCTGCAACGGCTGCAAGGCCTCCTGCCGCTGAATCCCGATGACCAGAGCGCCGTCGGCGCCGCAACGGCATGGAACACGGCCGTGAGCTTCGTGACCAACACGAACTGGCAGTCGTACGCGGGCGAGTCGACCATGAGCCATCTGACGCAGATGGCGGGGCTCGCCGTACAGAACTTCGTGTCGGCCGCGGCCGGCATCGCTGTCGCCGTGGCGCTCGTGCGTGGGCTTGTGCGTTCGCGGTCGAACACGATCGGCAACTTCTGGGTCGATCTGACCCGCACGGTCACGCGGGTGCTGCTGCCGATAGCGGCGCTGGCGGCGATCGTGCTCGGTGCCTCCGGCGTGGTGCAGAACCTGTCGGGCCAGCGAATCGTGACCACGGTCGAGGGTGCGACGCAATCGATCCCGGGCGGACCGATCGCCAGCCAGGTGGCGATCAAGCAACTCGGCACCAACGGCGGCGGCTTCCTCAACGCCAACTCGGCGCATCCGTTCGAGAACCCCACCACGTTCACCAACTTCTTGCACCTGGTGCTCATCCTGGCGATCCCGTTCGCCCTGGCGTTCGCGTTCGGCCGCCTCGCGGGCGATCGGCGGCAGGGCTGGGTGGTCGCCGCGGCGATGGCAACCCTGCTCGCGGTGGGCATCGGGATCACCACGTGGGCCGAGACCTCCCCGAACCCGCAGCTCACGGCTGCCGGAGCCGACCAGCTGGGCACGTCCGACCAGAGCGCGGGCTCGATGGAGGGCAAGGAGGTCCGCTTCGGCACCGCCGGCTGTGCGCTGTACGCGCCGATCACCACCGGCACCTCGACCGGCGCCGTCGACTGCGCCCACGATTCGATGTCGCCCGCCGGTGGCGGCGCGGCGCTCTTCAGCATCCTGCTCGGCGAAGTCTCGCCGGGCGGCGTCGGCTCCGGCCTCTACGGGATGCTCGTGTTCGTGCTGCTCGCGGTGTTCATCGCCGGGCTGATGGTGGGGCGAACCCCGGAGTATCTGGGCAAGCGGATCCAGGCGGCCGAGGTGAAACTCGTCGTGCTCTACATCCTGTTCGTGCCCTTCGCCGTGCTCGTGTTCTCGGCGATCTCGATCGTCAGCCGATTCGGGCTCGAGGGGCTGCTCAACCAGGGCCCGCACGGGTTGAGCGAGATGGTGTACGCCTTCGCCTCGGCGGGCAACAACAACGGCTCGGCGTTCGGTGGTCTCACGGTTACCAACACCTGGTACGAGACCACGCTCGGCCTGTCGATGCTGATCGGCCGATTCACGCTCATGGTGCCCGTGCTGGCGATCGCCGGTTCGCTCGGTCGCAAGCAGAAGGTGCCCGCATCCGCCGGGACGTTCCCCACGGGAACGCCGCTGTTCGCCGGGCTGCTGGTGGGCGTCGTCGTGATCGTCGTGGGTTTGACCTATTTCCCCGTTCTCGCGCTCGGCCCGCTGGTCGAGCATCTCGGACTCTGAAGGAGCTGACGTGACCGAGTCCTCCGGCACCGCACAGGTGCTCGATGCAGCGATGCTGCGCAGCGCGTCGATCGACGCCGTTCGCAAGTTGTCGCCGCGGGTGCAGGCCCGCAACCCCGTGATGCTCGTCGTGCTCGTCGGGAGCGTGCTCACGACGGTGCTGTTCGTCGTCGACCTGAGCTCGTCCTCGCGTGCCGAGAACGTGTTCGCCGGCATCACCGCAGCATTCCTCTGGTTCACGGTGTTGTTCGCGAACCTGGCCGAAGCGGTCGCCGAGGGGCGTGGCAAGGCGCAGGCCGACACGCTGCGCAAGACCCGCAGCGAGACGGTGGCGCATCGTCGGCTCGCCGACGGAGGCGTGGAAGACGTCTCGAGCGCCGACCTTCAGCTCGGCGACGAGGTCGTCGTCGACGCTGGCGAGCTGATCCCGTCCGACGGCGACATCGTCGAGGGGATCGCCACGGTCGACGAGTCGGCCATCACCGGTGAATCGGCGCCCGTCGTGCGTGAGTCAGGCGGCGACCGTTCGGCTGTCACCGGCGGCACCCGCGTGCTGTCGGACCAGATCGTCGTGCGGATCACCGCTCGACCGGGGGAGACCTTCGTCGACCGAATGATTGCGCTGGTCGAGGGCTCGGAACGCCAGAAGACGCCGAACGAGGTGGCGCTGAACATCCTGCTCGCCGGGCTGACGATCATCTTCTTGCTGGCGACGGTCACGTTGCAGTTCTTCGCCCACTACTCCCACGCCGACCAGTCGGTCGTGGTGTTGGTGGCGCTGCTGGTGTGCCTCATCCCCACCACCATCGGCGGGCTGCTGTCGGCGATCGGCATCGCGGGCATGGACCGGCTGGTGCGCCGCAACGTGTTGGCGATGTCGGGCCGAGCGGTCGAAGCGGCCGGCGACTGTGCGACGTGCTGCTGCTCGACAAGACCGGAACGATCACGCTCGGCAATCGACAAGCGGCCGAGTTCCTGCCGGTCAACGGCGTGACCGACGCGGATGTCGCCGCGTCGGCGTTGGCGGCGAGCCTCGCGGACGAGACTCCCGAAGGGCGCTCGATCGTCGAGCTTGCCGCTCGCACCACAACCTCGACCCGGCGACCGTGCCGGCGGGCGAACTGGTGCCCTTCACGGCGCAGACCCGCATGTCGGGTGTGGATCTGGCCGACCGAAGCGTCCGCAAGGGCGCCGCGGACTCGGTTCAGCGCTGGGTGTCGGGCTCCGGCGGTGTGGTCCCCGCCGAGCTCGACACCCTCGTTCAGGGCGTGTCGTCGAAGGGCGGGACGCCGCTCGTTGTCGCCGAGCACTCCGGTGGGAGCGCTCGGGTGTTGGGCGTCATCTACCTGAAGGACGTCGTGAAGCCCGGCATGGCCGAGCGGTTCGACCAGCTGCGCGCGATGGGCATCCGCACCGTGATGATCACCGGCGACAACCCGGTGACGGCGAGCGTGATCGCCGGCGAGGCGGGGGTCGACGACTTCCTGGCCGAGGCGACGCCCGAAGACAAGATGGCGCTGATCCGCAAGGAGCAGGAGGGCGGACGACTCGTCGCGATGACCGGCGACGGCACCAACGATGCGCCGGCGCTCGCGCAAGCCGACGTGGGCGTGGCCATGAACACGGGGACCCAGGCGGCCAAGGAAGCCGGGAACATGGTCGATCTCGACTCCGACCCGACCAAGCTGATCGAGATCGTGGAGATCGGCAAGCAGCTCCTGATCACCCGGGGTTCACTCACCACGTTCTCGATCGCGAACGACGTGGCCAAGTACTTCGCGATCATCCCGGCGATGTTCGGCGGCGTGCTGCCGGCGCTCGACCGGCTGAACATCATGGGGCTCGCGAGTCCCCGCTCGGCGATCCTGAGCGCGGTGATCTTCAACGCGCTGATCATCGTGGCCCTGATCCCGCTCGCCCTGCGAGGCGTGAAGTTCCGGCCGTCGAGCGCCGGTGCGCTGCTGCGCCGGAACCTGCTGATCTACGGAGGCGGCGGGCTGATCACGCCGTTCCTCGGCATCAAGCTGATCGACCTGTTGATCTCTGCGATGGGAGTCAAGTGATGAGGCGCCAATTCGTACCCGCGGTCGCGATGATGCTGGCCTTCACCGTGCTGTGCGGTCTGCTCTATCCGCTCGCTATCACGGGGCTCGCCCAGATCGGCTTCTCCGGCGCCGCCAACGGCTCGATCGCCGAACGCGACGGGCAGGCGATCGGCTCGACGCTCCTCGGCCAGCCCTTCAGCGAGCCCGGCTACTTCTGGCCGCGGCCATCGGCTGCGGGCGACGGGTACGACGGCGCCGCATCCGGCGCGTCGAATCTCGGGCCGAGCAACCCGGAGCTCGCGAAGCAGGTCCGCACGCGTGCCGCGGCGTACCGGTCGGCCAACGGCCTTGCCTCCGACGCGTTGGTGCCCGCCGACGCGGTGACCGCGTCGGGGTCGGGGCTCGATCCGCACATCTCGATCGCGAACGCTCGGCTGCAGGCCGAACGGGTGGCGGAGGAGCGCGGGCTCGACGTCGCAGCCGTTCGGACGCTGATCGACGCGAACACCGACGGGCGAGCGCTCGGCCTGCTCGGCGAGCCAGGGGTCAACGTGTTGCAGCTCAATCTCGCGTTGGACGCCGCCGGCTGAGCGAGACTGGTCGACGATGGCTCGTGGTTCGTTGCGTATCTACCTCGGAGCGGCGCCGGGCGTCGGCAAGACCTATGCCATGTTGCAGGAGGGCGCTCGTCGCCAATCCCGCGGCACCGACGTGGTGGTCGGCATCGTCGAGACCCACGGTCGCGCGTACACGGCGGCGCAGATTGGCGACCTCGAGATCCTTCCCCGGCGCGAGGTGCTGTACCGCGGGGCGACGCTGACCGAACTCGACGTCGACGGGGTGCTGCGGCGAGCCCCGGCCGTCGTGCTGGTCGACGAGTTGGCGCACACCAATGCGCCGGGTTCTCGTCATGCGAAGCGTTGGCAAGACGTCGAGGAGCTCCTCGACGCCGGCATCGACGTGATCTCGACCGTCAACATCCAGCACCTGGAATCGCTCAACGACGTCGTGGAGCAGGTGACGGGGATCGAGCAGCAGGAGATCATCCCCGATGAGATCGTGCGCGCCGCCGATCAGGTGCACCTGGTCGATCAGACTCCCGAGGCGCTGCGGCGGCGGCTCGCCCACGGCAACGTGTACCCCGCCGACCGGGTGGACGCGGCGCTCGATCACTACTTCCGGCTCGGCAACCTGGCCGCGCTGCGCGAGCTGGCGCTCATGTGGGTGGCGGACCGGGTGGACGAGGGGCTCCAGCGTTACCGCGAGGAACACGGCATCGAAGGTCGCTGGGAGACCCGCGAGCGGGTGGTGGTTGCGATCACGGGCGCGCCCGGCAACGAGCACGTGATCCGCCGGGCCGCCCGGATGGCGGCGCGCAGTCGGGGCGAGCTGTTCGGGGTGCACATCCGCGGCGCCGACGGGCTCGGCGGCGCGCCGGGAGCGTCGCTTGCGGCCAACCGTGAGATCCTCCAGGCGGTCGGCGGGACCTACCGCGAGGTCGGTGCCGGCGATGTCGCGGAGGCGCTGGTTCGCTTCGCCCGCCGTCACAACGCGACGCAGATCGTGATGGGTGCCTCGGCGCGAAGTCGCGCGCAGGAACTCCTGCGCGGATCGGTGATCAACGACGTCGTCCGGCGGGCGGGCGACATCGATGTGCACGTGATCACGCCGAACCAGAGCGACGCCACCGCCCCACGACCGCAGTCGGATCCGCCCGCCCGCCGGATTGCGCCCCGCCGCGCCGCCGCCGGGCTGCCGCGCCGCCGCCGAATCTGGGGTTGGGTCGGCGCGGTCGTGGCCCCGGCGGTGGTCACGGCCGCGCTGGCGCAGGTGCGAGCCGACGTGGGCCTGCCGACAGACCTTCTCGTCTTCACCCTGGTGGTCGCGACCGTTGCGGTCATCGGCGGGTTCCAACCGGCGGCCCTGGCGGCCGTCATGTCGTTCCTCGCGGTGAACTGGTATTTCACGCCACCCCTCCACACGTGGACGATCGGCGACCCGGAGAACCTCGTTGCGCTCTTCGTCTTCCTCGCGAACGCCTGGGTGATCGGCTCGTTCGTGGCATCGGCCGCGCGTCGCACGACCGAGGCCAGCCGCATGCGCGGCGATGCGGCCACCCTCGCCGCCCTGTCCGGCACGGCGTCGGCGTCGGAGGATCCGCTCGACGCGATTCTCGGGCTTCTCCGCGAGGTGCTCGGCGCCGGCCAGGTCGCGGTCGAGGTGCGCCACGGCGACGCCTGGGACGTCGAGGCGGCATCCGCTTCGGAGGGTGAGGTTCATGGTGAGGGTGACCCCGACCACGACTCCCACGGCGCGGAGCGCGACGCACCGGTCGCAGGGCGTGGGTGGGAACTGCCGATCGGTGAGGTCGGCCGTCTGATCGTGCGCGGCGCCGACGCGGGCGAGGTGGACCCCGACATCCTCGACGCGTTCTGCGTTCAGCTGGCCGATGGCATCGAGCGGCGCCGCCTCCACCGAATCGCCGCGGATGCGCGGCGCCTCGCCGACGCAAACGACCTGCGCGCGGGCTTGTTGGCGGCGCTGTCGCACGATCTGCGCACGCCGATCGCCGCGATCCAGGCGGCGGCTTAGACCCTCGTGCAACCCGATGTCGGGGCGCAGGAACACCTGCGTCGCGAGTTCCTCGACACGATCCTGGCGTACTCCGAGCGGCTGCACGCGCTGGTGACGAACCTGCTGGAGATGAGCCGGATCCAGGCCGACGCGGTGAACCTGACGCTGCGGTCGACCTCGATCGACGACGTGCTTCCCTCCGCGCTTGCAACCATCGATCACCGGGGCGTCACCATCGACGTGGCGGTGCCGAGCGACCTTCCGCTGGTGCTGGTCGACGTCGGGTTGTTGGAGCGCGTGCTCGCGAACCTCGTGGACAACGCGTGCAAGTGGTCGCCGGGGGGCGGCACGGTGCGAGTCGATGCCACGGCAGGCGCCGAGGACGTGGTCGTGCGCGTCGTCGACCAGGGACCCGGCATCCCGCGCGACCGGCGCGACGAGGTGCTGCTGCCGTTCCAGCGGATCGGTGACACCGATCGCGTGACCGGAACCGGGCTCGGCCTGGCGGTGGTCGTCGGCTTCTTGGCCCAGATGGGGGACGATTGGAACTCGACGACGCACCCGGCGGCGGCACGACCGCGTCGGTCCACCTGCCGAGATCGGCGCCGTCACCAACGAGGTCGGCAGCGTGAACGCGACGAACACCGCGAACACCGCGGACGGCGCGACCGCCTCGACCGGCCCCGCTCCGCTGGTCCTCGTCGTCGACGACGAGCCGGCGTTTCGCCGCGCCATGGAAGTGACGCTCGCCGCCGCGGGGCTACGCGTGATCACCGCTCCCGACGGAGCGGCGGCGATCGACAGCGTCGCCGCGGAACGGCCGGCGCTCGTGGTGCTCGGTCTCGGGCTCCCGGTGATGGATGGCCATGACGTGATCGCAGCGATCCGGGGTTGGACGAAAATCCCGATCCTCGTCCTGTCGGCGCGCCACGATGACCGCGACAAGGTGCGGGCGCTCGACGCCGGCGCCGACGACTACGTGACCAAGCCGTTCTCGATGGACGAGCTGCTCGCCCGGGTGCGGGCCCACCTGCGCCGGGCGGCCGTGGGAACCGGCGCCGAGGAGGCCCCCGAGGTTGAGACAGCGGACTTCGTGGTCGATCTCGCACGGGCCGAGGTGCGGCGCAGCGAGGGCGACGCGTTCGTGGCCGTGCACCTCACTCCGACCGAATGGCGCCTGGTCGAGGCGCTCGTGCGGGAACGGGGCCGGCTGGTGAGCCAGCGCGACCTGCTGCGTCGGGTGTGGGGGCCCGAATACGGGACCGAGGCCAACTATTTGCGTGTGTTCATGGGGCAGGTGCGGGCGAAGCTGGAACCCTCGCCGTCGACGCCGCGCTACTTCCACACCGAGCCGGGCCTCGGCTACCGCTTCGAGGACCGCGGTCGCTGATCGCCGGACGCGAGGCGGTAACCTCGACAGCGGCGATGGGGCTCGCCGTGAACCGCCCGCACGGGCTGATGGCTCCTACCAACGTGATCCGTCCGGACCAGGTTGAGTGGGAGCGCGCCGCCAACGCGTCGATCCGCTCGGTTCGGGCCCGACTCCTTTGAGGGAACCGATGAGCACCGACCGGCCCGAGCCCGCCCCCATACCGACTGAATCCGCCGGGACCGACCGCGTTCGGCGTTCGGGGTTGGGCGAGCAGGGCCGCCTGATCGTGCACCTGGGCCGCTGGATCGTGTTGGGCGCGGTGTCGGGGGTGCTCGCCGGGTCGGCCTCGTACGTGTTTCTCGAAGCCCTCGAGCGGGTGACCGGTGCTCGGAGCGATCGGCCCTGGCTGCTGTACCTGCTGCCTCCGGCGGGCCTGGCGGTCGGCGCGGTGTACCACTACCTGGGCGGTCGCTCGGCCGGCGGCAACGCGATGATCATCGACGAGATCCACGAGCCGACGGCGTGGCTGCCGCGGCGCCTCGCCCCCCTCGTGCTGGTGGGCACGCTCACGAGTCACCTGTTCGGGGCCTCGGTCGGCCCGCGAGGGCACCGCCATCCAGATGTCGGGCAGCCTGACCGACCTCGCCTCGCGGCTGCTCCGCCTTCGACCCGGGGATCGCCGCACCATGCTGATCGCTGCGATCGCGGCCGGTTTCGGTTCGGTCTTCGGCGTTCCGCTCGCGGGTGCCGTCTTCGCGCTCGAGGTGCAGGCGATAGGGCGGGTTCGCTACGACGCGCTCGTGCCGGCACTCACCGCCTCGCTGGTCGGCGACCTGACCGTGCGGGGCCTCGGCCACCGCCACGCACCACGACCACAGTTGGGTGTCGATCTCGACGTAGCGCTCGCGGCGAAGGTGGCGCTGGCGGGGCTGGTGTTCGGCCTCGCCGGGGTCGCGTTCATGGAGTTGACCGATTCCATCCGCCGCCTCGCCGCGCGCGTCTCGTGGCCGCCGCTGCGACCGGTCGTCGGCGGCGTCGCGACCATCGCGCTGGCCGCTGTGTTCGGCCGCGACGAGCTGGGCCTCTCGCTGCCGCTCATCGACCATGCGCTCGCGGGGCAGCGCGGTTCGTTGGCCCTGCCGGTGCTCAAGATCGTGTTCACCGCGATCGCGCTCGGGTCGGGCTTTCCAGGGGGAGAGGTCACACCGCTGTTCGTCATCGGGTCGACGGCTGGCGCCGCGATCGCGCCCGCGCTCGGGCTACCGGTTGCGCTGCTGGCGGCCGTCGGGTTCGTGGCGGTGTTCGCGGGCGCAGCCAATACGCCGCTCGCGTGCACGATCATGGGCATCGAGCTGTTCGGCAGCGCTGCGATCGTTCCCCTCGCGATCGGGTGCGTGGTCGCGTACGTGTTCTCGTCGCATCGGGGTATCTACCCCACGCAGCGGATCGGCGTGGCGAAGGGCGAAGTGGCGATCGTCGGGTCGCCGCGCGTGCGTGACTGGTCCGACCGTGGGAGCGACCCGCTCCGGCGCTGACACTGGACAGGTGTCCAGTACGCTGGGCGCCATGGTTGACGCTCCGCCGAACATCGTGACCGGGACGACGCCGCAGGTCGACGCCGACGATCCGACGCTCGTGCACTCGTTCATCGGCGATGCCTGGGGGCTGTTCTTCGCCCAGGGTGGCGTCGTGGCGGCGGCGGCGCTGCGAGCGATGGAGTCGGTTCTCGACCGCCCCGATCTGCGACTCGCGAGCGCCAGCGCGGTGTTCTGCCTGCCGGTCGCGTGCGGTCCGGTGACCACCCGGGTCGAGGTGCTGCGCAACGGGCGGCGCGGTGCCCAGGTGTTCGGTGCGTTGCGCGACGCCACGGCGCCTCCGGACGCGTCGAACGTGGCGGTCACCGCCGTCTTCACCGACCCGATGCTCGACGGCCCGCGCCTGTCGCCCCTTCGTCGGCCCGCCGTGTTCGGCGCGCCGCCCGAGGTCACGCCGGTGGTGCAACGTCCCGACTCGGTGCTCGACTACCCGCTCGGGTTCCTCGACAACACCGAATGGCAGGTCGCCGCAACCGACACAGCCGGCGCCGACGACACAGGCGGCTCTGCTCCGCGGATCGCGCTGTGGTTCCGGTTCACCGACCCGCCGGCGCCTGCCGGTGGGCCGTGGGATCCGGCGATCCTCACGATTCCCGGCGACGCGCTGGGCTCGGCGTTGGTGCCTGCGCTCGGCGACGGAACTCGCCCCGTCGGCAGCGTCTCGCTCCAGATCTCGCTGCATGTGTTCGGCGAGGCGCGCGGCACCTGGATCGGCATCGATTCGACCTGCACGAACGTGGGCAACGGGCTCGCAAACGGCGTGCTCCACCTGTGGAGCGAGACCGGCGAGCACATCGCGACGGTCACCCAGACAGCGATGCTGCGATCCCTCGGCTGAGGGTCACGCCGGTTCGGCCGCCGCCTGGTCGCGTGCCCAGCGATAGTCGGCCTTGCCCGCCGGCGAGCGCTCGATGCGGTCGCGGACGATGAACGCCTTCGGCAGCTTGTAGCGGGCGAGGTGCTTCGAGCACTCGGCGAGCAGCGACTCGTCGTCGAGCATCGCACCCTCGGCGGCCACCACGATCGCGACGACCTCCTGGCCCCAGCGCTCGGACGGTCGACCCACCACGATCACGTCGGAAACGCCCGGATGTGCGGCGACGGCGCGTTCCACCTCCTCGGCGAAGATCTTCTCGCCGCCCGAGTTGATCGTGACGGCGTCGCGGCCGAGCAGCTCGACGTCGCCATCGGGCAGCAGGCGCGCCCGGTCGCCCGGGATGGAATGCCGGACGCCCTCGATGACCGGGAACGTGCGCGCCGTCTTCGCCGCATCGCCGAGGTAGCCGAGCGGCACCTCGCCGCGCTGCGCGAGCCATCCGATCTCGTCGTCGTCCGGCTCGAGGATTCGGGTCATCGTCGCGTCGACCACGACCGTGTCGGAGATCCGCTCGAACGTGCCGCTCGTGACCTCGCTGCCGGCGGCCGACAGCTTGTTCATCTGGATACCCGTCTCCGACGAACCGACCGCGTCGCGCAGCAGCACGTGGGGCAGCAGGTCGAGCAACCGGGCTTTGACCGTCGGCGTCATCGGCGCGCCGCCGTTCGAGATCGCGAGCAGGCTCGACAGGTCGTAGCGGTTGCGTTCGAGCTCGTCGATCATCGGGCGCGCCATGGCGTCGCCGACCAGCGCGATGGCGCTCACCTTCTCCCGTTCAGCGATCCGGAGCGCGTCGGCGGCGTCGAAGCGCGTCACGTCGTCGGGGATGACGACGGCGCTGCCGTTGGTGAAGGCGTGGAACGATCCCCATTGTGCGGCGCCGTGCATGAACGGCGGGATCATCAACAGCCGGATCAGCCCGCCGCCGTTGCGCGCGTTCTCGGCGACCGCCTCGTACGACGTCATCGCGTCGGGGCTGCCGAAGGGCCGGCCGCCCATGGCCTGCACGAAGATGTCGTGCTGGCGCCACAGCACACCCTTGGGCATCCCCGTCGTGCCACCCGTGTAGATGGCGTACAGGTCGTCCGGCATCGGCGTGACGGGGGGAGGGGTCGGGGCCGCAGCGGCAAGACAGTCCTCGTAGGCGAGCGCGCCGTCGAGCAGCGCGTTGCCGGAGTCGTCGGCGACCTGGATGAGCAGCTCGATCCGCGGGAGCTCGGCGCGCACACGCTCGACGACCGGCGCGAAGTCGGCGTGGAACACCAGCGCGGTCGCCTGCGAGTCGTTGAGCAGGTAGAGCAGCTCCTCGTCGACGTAGCGGTAGTTCACGTTCATCGGAACGGTTCGGGCGCGGTAGGCGCCGAGCCAGGTTTCGATCCACTCGTTGCCGTTGCGGAGGTAAATCGCCACGTGGTCCTGGCCGGACTCGTGGCCCGCCAACTCGGATCGCTCGCGCCGATGGCCCAGCCCGGCCGAGGCGAGCACCTGGGCGAAGCGGTTGATGCGCTCGTCGATTTGGGCAAACGTGAGCCTGCGGTCGCGCCACACGACCGCTTCCCGGTCGGGAACCTCCGCGGCGATGGCTCCGAATACCGACGACAGGTTGAACTCGGTGCGCTGAGCGGTCATGGTGTCCCCCGTGCGTTGCGCGGGCGGACGGCCCGCAGTGCGATCGGCGCCCACCGTAGGCCGTGCCCGCCCGCTGCGGGACCGACCCCGCTCAGAGCTCGTCGACCTCGGACAGATCGTCTTCGACCGCTCCGTCGTGCTCCCATTCGCCCTTGCGGTGCGCGGCGCGCCCGACGAGGTGGGCCGACACGGGTGCGGTCAGGAACTGCAGCGCGACGATCAACACGAGCGCCGCGACCGCGCCGAGCGCTCTGAGCTGCAGGGCCGCGCCGACCGCAACGAGCAGGAGACCGAGCGTGGGCGGCTTGGTCGCGATGTGCATCCGCACGAACAGATCGGTGAAGCGCACCTGGCCGATCCCTGCCAGCGCGACGAACGCGGCGCCTGCCGCGATCAGCGCCGAGCCGCCGACGTCGGCGAGTTGGGCGGCGACCGCGGCCGTCATCGCCGGCCCTCGATGAACCGGGCGACGATCGAGGTGCCGAGGAACCCGACGAGCGCGACGACGACGCCGACGATCAGGAAGGTGGAGCGATCGGTGTAGGCCGACCAGGCGATCATCGCGATCACGACGATCGTCAGCAGCCCGTCGGCCGACACGAGACGGTCCGACAGGTTCGGCCCGATGACGAGCCGGTAGCAGAAGCCGGCGCCGCCGAGGGCGAGGAGCGCGAGTGCGGCGACGATCATGATGCGACCTCCGAGTTCGGTCCCGACGAGTCGCCGCAGATCGCTGCGCGTTCCTCGGCGGTGCCGAACGCGTCGACGACCCGCCGCTCCAGGTCGATCACGTCGTCGATCACCGATTCCCGGTTCTCGTAGGACATGACGTGGATGAACAGCACCGGTGGACGGCCCCGGGCGTCGACGGTCATCGTGCCGGGTGTGAGGGTGATGGCGTTCGCGATCACCGTCGCGAGGCGACCGGACCGCGTTCGCAGCCGCACGGCGATCACGGCCGGCCGGATGCCGCTCCGCTCCGACGGCGCCAGCACCTCCTTGGCCACCGCCACGTTCGACAACACCAGCGCCTTCGCGAACCACACGGCGAACGACAGCGCTGGCCCGATCCGCACGGTCACGGGATCGTCCCCGAGCGTCGACGGAGGCACGAGCACCGTGAGGATCGCGCCGAGGATCACGCCGTTCGCCACGTTCTGCGCGGTGACCTCGCCCCACAGGAGCACCCACATGGCGGCGAGCCATCCGGCGAGCGCGGCGCGTCCGAGCCGGTCGCCGCGCGTCACGGCAGCACCGTACGCAGGTAGTCGTGCGGGTCGAGCAGCGCCGTCGAGGCCCGTTCGCACAGCGAATACAGGGGCCCGGCGAAGACGGCGAGCGCGACCGATACCGCAACCAGCACACCCGTCGCTCCCAGCATCGGTACCGTCGCACCCCAACGGGCGGTCGGCCCGTCTTCGGGCTCGACGACCAGTTCGACCTCGCCCCAGAACGCGCCGTTCCAGATCTTCGACATCGAGAACAGCGTGAGCAGGCTGACCGCGAGGCTCACTGCGACCACGAGACCCTGGCCGGCGTCGAGGCCGGAGCGAATGATGCCGAGTTTGGCGACGAATCCGGCGAAGGGCGGGATGCCCGCCAGGCTGAGCGCGGGCAGCAGGAACAGCCAAGCGAGGATCGGGAACCTGCGGGCGAGCCCACCGACTCGCGTCAGTCCCGACGATCCGGCGCCGTGGTCGACGAGTCCGCCCACCAGCAGCAGCGTGCTCTTCAGCACGATCTGGTTCAGCGCATAGAAGATCGCGGCGGCGATTCCCGCCACGGTGAACAGCCCGAGTCCCAACACCATGTAGCCGATCTGACTGACGATGTGGAAGCTCAGGATGCGCTTGATGTCGTTCTGCGCGATCGCACCGAGCACGCCGATGATCATCGTGAGCCCAGCGATCACCAGCAGGAACCGCGAGATACGGTCGTCCTTCGCGATCAACAGCGTCTGCGTGCGGATCATGCAGTAGATGCCGACCTTGGTGAGGAGGCCCGCGAAGATCGCGGTGACTGCCGTCGGGGCGGTGGGGTAGCTGTCGGGGAGCCAGAAGAACAACGGGAACACGGCGGCCTTGATGCCGAACACCACGAACATCAGCAGGGCGAACGCAACGCGCATCCCGTGCGGCAGGGTGTGCATCCGCTCGGAGATGTCGGCCATGTTGACCGTGCCGAGCGCGGCGTACAGCAGCGCGAGCAGCACCACGAAGAAGGTCGAGGCGACCAGGTTGATCACCACGTAGGTCATGCCGGAACGGACCTGGTCGAGGCGCCCGCCGAGCGTGATGAGGATGTAGCTCGCCGTCAGCATCATCTCGAACGCGACGAACAGGTTGAACAGGTCGCCGGTGAGGAACGAGAGGAACACGCCGGCGGCGAGCACGAGGTACACGGGGTGGAACGACGGCTGTTCCTGCTCGGTGCCGGGCTGGCCCATCGCGAACACCAAGACGGCGAGGAGCACCACGGCGGACACGACCGCCATGAGGCCCGAGAGGCGATCGGCCACGAGCGCGATGCCCATCGGAGCATCCCAGCCGCCCATGTGAGCGATCGCGGTGCCGTGCGCGTCGGTGTGGCGAAGGATCGCGACCGCTGCGACGAGGGCGGTCGACAACGCGATGGTGCCGATCGCCCGCTGGGCGTTGCGTTGACGCCCGAACGCCATCGACGCGCCCGCGCCGAACAGGCAGGCCAGCACGGGGAGCGGCAGGAGCAGCCTCATGCCTGCGCCTCCGCGATCGGACCCGGCGCGATCGAGGGATCTGCGGCTGCGGCGGCGACCTCGAGTTCTTCGTCGTCGAGCTCCGCCGCCGCTGCGAGCAGCGCGATCCGACGGTCCTCCAGGTCGTCCTCGACCAGATCGTTGCCGGTGAGCTGCCAGCTGCGGTGGGCGAGCGCCAGCAGGAACGCGGTGACCGCGAACGAGATGACGATCGCCGTCAGAGCGAGCGCCGGCGGCATCGGGTCGGCGATCACCTTGCCGTCGGTCGAACCGACGATCCCGGCGACGCCCCGCCGACCGCCCGAGAGGAGCAGCAGCAGGTTCGCCCCGTGCCCGAGCAGGCCGAGGCCGATGATCAGCCGGCTGAGCCGCCGCTGCAGCAGCAGGTACGTGCCGAGCGAGAACATGAGGGCCGTCGACGCGGCGAGGACGATGCTCATCGGTCGGACTCCTGACGGCGATACGGGTTGTTGAGCGACGGCATCGTTTCGCCGAACGCCACGAGCAGCATGAGGATCGTGCCGATCACCACCAGCGCGACACCGAGATCGAAGAACTGGGCGGTGTTGATGTGCACGGCCCCGTAGAACGGCAGGTGGAGGTCGAACTTCGCGTGTTCCATCACCGAGCGGCCGGCGATCACCGGCACAACCACCGTGGTGGCCGACAGCATCAGCCCGGACCCCTGGATGGTCCACGGGCGGAACGGCACCGTGCGCCGCACCTCGTCGATGCCGCCGGAGAGGTACCGCAGCGAGATGCCGGCGCCCACGACAAGTCCGCCGACGAATCCGCCACCCGGCCGGTTGTGCCCGGTCATCAGCAGGAAGATCCCCAGCAGCAGCGTCGAGTGGAACACGATCTGCACGACGACGTCGAGAATGAGCGAGCGCCTCATGATGTCCTCCGCCGGCGTCGGAGCCGTTCGGGACGGATGGGCGCGAACGTGCGGAGCTCGTGGCGCTCGCGGCGAGCCAGGCGAACGAGCCCGTACACGCCGAGACCGGCGATCGAGAGCACGGTGATCTCGCCCATCGTGTCGAACCCGCGGAAGTCGACGATCACGACGTTGACCACGTTTCGCCCGCCGCCGTCGCCGAGGGAGCGGGCGATGAACTCGTCCGATACGGGCGCCTCGGTGCGCAGCCCGACGGCGGCGACGATGAACACGAACACCGCGATGCCCACGGCGGCCGACACGGCCACGCGCATCCAGTGCCCCGCACGGGTGGAGCGGTCGCTGAAGCGGTTGGCAGTTTGCGCAGCACCAACACGAACACCACGGCGCCGAGCGTGTCGATGCACACCTGTGTGAGCGCGAGGTCGGGGGCGCCCTGCAGGATGAACACGAGACCCATGCCGTAGCCCACCGCGCTGAGGCACAGCACTGCGGCGATTCGTTCCTGCACCACGGTCGCGGCGATCCCTCCGGCGACGATCAACGCGGCGGCGGCCCAGTCGCCCGGGCCGGTGGTGAGTGGGGGCAGGTCGGGGAACGGCATGCCGAGCAGGGCGACGCCGGGGACGATGGCGATCACGGTGAGCGTGACGCCGAGGTACAGCGGGAGCGAACCGGGTTGCACGACGGCGGTCACGCGATCCGCGAGGCGCAGCGTGCCTTTGAGGAGCGCGCTGTAGGCGCGTTGCCCGGTGACCGGCGACGCGCCCCGAACGAGCATCCGGTTGACGCCGACGCGGCCGACGACCAGGGCCGAACCGCCGAAGATGACGCACGCGGTCAGCAGCAACGGGAGCGTGAATCCGTGCCAGAGCGAGAGGTGGAGATGACGACGCTGCATGCCGTCGATGGAGCCGGCGGCGACGCCGACGAGCCGCGACGCCCAGCCGGGCGCGAGTCCCAGCACGATCGTGACGGTCGCGAGCGGAACCGACACGGCCCAGAATGCCGTGGTGGGTGGCGGCGCGGCGGCGACGCGCACGGGCGGGACGCCTGCGGTCGCGGTCGCGGCTGCGCCACCGGCGATGCCGGACGGTCGGTGCCGACATCGACGGTCGTGAACGCGCCGAGGAGCAGCCGTGCGGTGTAGGCGAAGGTGAGGGCCGAGCCGGCGACGAGCCCAGCGAGCACCACGGTCGATCCGCCCGCGTGGGCGTTGGCGAGCGCGTCGAACGCCGCCTCCTTGCCGACGAACCCGAACACCAACGGGAGCCCGGCCATCGACGCACACGATGCGGCGAACACGACCTGTGCCGGCCGCCACCCCGGCCCGTACCGTCCGAGCGCCCGGATGTCGCGAGTGTGGGTCATGTGGTCGACCATGCCGACCACCAGGAACAGCGCAGCCTTGAACGCGGCGTGGGCGACGAGCACGACGATGCCGGCCTCGGTCGATTCGCGAGTCCCCGTGCCGAAGATCACCACGAGGAACCCGAGTTGGCTCACCGTGCCGCCGGCGAGGATGCCCTTCAGGTCGACCTCGCGCAGCGCCTTGAGCGCACCCGTGATCATCGTGACGAGCCCGACGCCCCACACGATCGGTCGCCAGGCCGGCTGGTCGACGAAGACGGGTGCCAGTCGTGCGATCAGGTAGACGCCCGCCTTCACCATGGTGGCCGAGTGCAGCAGGGCGCTCACCGGGGTGGGCGCCACCATCGCACCCGAGAGCCAGGCGGAGAACGGGAACTGTGCCGACTTGGCGAACGCGCCGATGAGCGCGAGCACCATGCCGACCGTCGCTGCGGTGCCGGTCGGCGGATGGTCGACGAGTCGCGACAGGTCGGAGGTTCCGGCGGCGTTCGCGATCAGCACGAAGCCACCGAGCATCGCGAGGCTGCCCGCGCCGGTGGTGAGCAGCGCCTGGAGGGCCGAGGCACGGGCGGTGGGGTTGGTGTCGTCCCAGCCGATCAGGAGGTAGGACGAGATCGACGTGAGTTCCCACGCGACGAACAGCGTTGGGAGGTTCGATGCGACCACCACGCCGACCATCGCCCCGGTGAAGACGAGCAGGAGTCCGGCGAGGCGAGCGAGCGGGCGATCCGATGCGTGGTCGAAGTAGCTCCACGCGAAGAGCAGTACGAGCGATGCGACGACGGAGACGACGAGCACCATCACGAGCGAGAAGCCGTCGAGTCGAACCGCGAGATCGAGGTGAAGGTCTGGTACCCAGCGCACCACTTGGGCGGGGCGATGCCCGTCGAGCACGTCGCCCGCGTGCGTGATCGCCCACCCGGTGGTCGCCGCGGGGATCGCTGCGGCGAGCGGAAACGCGATGCGCCCGAGGCGGCGGCCGGTCGCGACGAGAGCGAGGCCTCCGATCAGATGGGCGACGACGAGAGCGATCACGGGGAAGTACTTCCGGGGAGGGAGCGGGGGAGTGGGGAGCCGGCGAGCGGTGAGGGGCGAGCGGCGATGCGTGTCGCCACGCCGGGATTCGGACGAACCGGACGCCGGGGAACCATCGTCCCCCGGCGTCCGGCCGGCCAGTGAAGGTCACCGATGGGTCACGAGGACCCGACGGTCAGACCGGGGTGGCGGTGTGGTGCTTGTGCGCCTCCTCGTCGAGCCAGGGGGTGACGTCCTGATGGGTGAACTCGGGGTAGGCCATCACGCCCATTTCGGGACGGTCGAGGCCTTCGAGCTCGTCGGCCTCCTTGGAGCGGATGCCGCCCTTGGTCAGCTTGTTCTGGATGAAGAAGAAGCCGTAGGCGATTCCCAGGATCACGGTCCAGAGGACCACGACTCCGATGGCCTGCGCTCCGAGCTGGCGGGCACCGAGCCCGAAGTCGCCGCCCAGGATTCCCATCACGCCCTTCTTGGACTCGGCGGCAGCGCCCTCGGTCGTCACGTTCCAGCCGACGCCGTAGGTGTTGTTGGCGAAGATGCCGACGGCGAGCACGCCGAAGCTGCCGCACACCCCGTGGACCGAGATGGCGCCGACGACGTCGTCGATGCCGCGCTTCTCGAAGAACTCAACCGAGAAGACCACCAGCACGCCGGCGATGATGCCGATGACGGCGGCGGCCCACGGGTCGACGAACGCGCAGGGAGCCGTGATGGCGACGAGGCCGGCGAGCATGCCGTTGGCCATCATGCCGGGGTCAGGCTTCTTGTCCCGGGTGTACATCATGAACAGGATGTTCGCGATGGCGCCGAACGCACCGGCGATGGCCGTGTTGGCCGCCACCGTCGCGAACTGCACGTCGGTCGCAGCGAACGTCGACGCCGCGTTGAACCCGAACCAGCCGAACAGCAGGATGAACGTGCCGAGCATGGCCATCGGGATGTGGTGACCGGGGATGGCGTTGGCCGAGCCGTCCTTGTTGAACTTGCCGATGCGGGGACCCAGCACAAGGGCGCCGGCCAACGCGGCCACACCGCCGGCGGCGTGGACGACGCCGGAGCCGGCGAAGTCGACGTAGCCGAGGCCGAGGTCGAGCGAGTTGCCCAGCTGCGACAGCCAGCCGCCGCCCCAGGTCCATGCGGCGAAGATCGGGTAGTAGATGGCGCCGCAGAAGATGCCCCAGCCCATGAACGACTTCCACTCCCAGCGTTCGGCCATCGAACCCGTGGGGATCGTGGCCGTGGTGTCCATGAAGGCCACCATGTAGAGGAAGAAGCCGAGGGCACCGGCGCCGCCGGCGCCGCGCAGATCGGTCAGTGCGAAGCCTCCCTTGTAGAGGAAGATCCAGTGACCGGAGCCGATGAAGGCATCACCGACGGCGCTGTCCATGCCGACGAGGGGGAGGCTGAACCCGCCGAAGGCGAACCCGAAGCCGAGGAAGAAGAACCCCACGAAGCCGAGGGCGAAGATGGCGAAGTTCGTCGACACCACGTGAGCCGCGTGCTTCGCCCGGCAGAAGCCGGTCTCGACCAGGGCGAACCCGGCCTGCATGAAGATGACGAGCACTGCGCCGATCACGACCCACAGCAGGTTCAGTTGCTGCCCGGTGACTGCGATGGGCTCGGCGTCCTGAGCGCCGGCCAGTTCGGGCAACGCGACGAGCGCGGTGGCCGCCAAGGCGGTGACGGTCGCGGCCTGACGCCAGCGCCGTGACCGGCCTAGGAGGGACATCGGGGGTCGTTTCATGAGTGTGGTCCTTTCCGAACGGGACGGCATCGGTGCGAGCGCCGTTGCTTGCGTCCGATGGCGCTGAACGTAAGGAGGTGGTGTCACGCGGTCGTATCGCAAGTGTGAACTGACCGTTTCCAGATGGCGCGTCGTTGGACAGGCGCGCCGCCGTGTGTCGAGACTCCGGTGATGGACTCTCCGCAGGAACTCAACCCGGCCAAGGTGCGCGCCGGGCTCGCGATCGTGACCGCCATCTTCTTGGTGTCGGCGGTGCTGATCGTCGTGGTCGACGACGCGATCGGCCGGTCCATCTTCTTCGCCGTGGCCGCGCTCACGATGGTGCGCATCGCGCTGCTGGCCCGGTCCCTCCGAAAGGAACGGGCCGCGGCGCGATAGGCCGGGCCGACCGACTAGACGTGCATCACCGCGAGCGCGCCCCGCGGCGCCGGACCGCGGGCGCGGGTTGTCATTCGCGTGGCCGTGGGGTATTTCGGTGTTCGTCGAGGCGGCCGGTGATGGGGTTCGCGTTCGCGTTCGCGTTCGCGTTCGTGTTGTCGTGCGTAGCGTTCGAATCGGGTTGGGGTGCGGTAGTTGGGTGTGGTGGGGATGGGGGTGCCGTCGGGTCGGGTGGTGTTGAGGGTGCCGTCGGGGTTGCGGGTGATGGTGAAGTCGTTGGTGTGGAGGTGGTGGTGGTCGGTGGGGCAGACGCCGGCGGTGTTGTGGGGGTCGGTTGTGCCGCCGTTTGCCCAGGTGTTGAGGTGGTGGGTGTGGGTGCGGTTCGCGGGGGTGGTGCAGCCGGGCGAGACGCAGTGTCGGTCGCGGTGGGCGAGGACGCGCCGCAGGATTGGGGGTGCGAATCGGCGGGTTCGGCCGTAGCAGAGGGTTGGCCGTTGTGGTTGAACACGGGGGTGATGTCGGCGTCCGCGAGGAGGTTCCACAGGGTGGTGTCGGTGATGTCGAGATCGGCTTCGGTGTGGGCGTTGGCGCCGGTGAAGAGGTCGTGTTCGGTGGGTTCGGTGTTGAGGTCTTCGAGGTTGATGTGGAGGTAGAGGCCGACGCGTCCGGGTTGTTTCGCTCCGGCGCCGTCGAGGACGAGTTCCATTAACGCCATCGCGCGGAGTTGACGTTCGGTCGGTAGTACGACCCGGCGGTCCTCGCAGCCGCCGCAACCGTCAGCGCTGTCGGTGCTGTCGGTGCTGTTGGCCCCGTCAGTGCTGTTGGTGCTGTCACAACCCTCGCTGGTGTGTTGGGCGTGTTCGTTGGTGAGGCGGGTGCGGATGAGTTGCATCCGTTCGGTGAGGAGTGTTTCGAGTTGGGCGCCGTCGTCGGCGGAGAGGTCGGCGTTGAGGACCCACCGGTTTTGGAAGGTGCGGGCGGTCCATGCGGTGGAGGTGTCGGTGGAGGGGTCGCTGTTGCCGTTGATGGTGAGTTTGGCGCGGAGTTCGCGGCAGAACCGGGTGAATTGGTCGATGGTGGTGTTGGTTGCGACGTCGATGAGGCGTTGTTGCCAGCCTGCGATGAGTTCGATGGCGAGGTCGCGTTCGGGGCCGGTGAGTTCGGTGGGGAGGATGGTGGTGGCTGCGTTGAGGTGTCCGAGTTCGATGTGGCGGTCGGTGAAGGCTTGGCGGAACGGTTCGAAGACGGGGTCGATGGTGGCGGCGCGGGCGAGGCGGTTGGCTTCGTTGCGGCTGATCCCGGGTGTGTGGCGAGCCAGGCGCGTTCGGATCGCATGCCGTCGCGGTGGTGGACGGCGTGGTTGATTGTTGCGGTGGCTGCGGTGACGGTGATGACGTCGACGGCGCGGCGTAGGCGTGTGGTTGCGGCGGAGAGGTCGGCTGCGAGTGTGGTTGCGAGCGCGGGTGGGATCGTTTCGTTGGGATCGGCGAGGTTGGTGGTGAGGTTGTCGACGCGTGTGGTGAGTTCGACGACTTGGGCGCCGAGGGTGTCGATCAGGCGGATCTCGTCGCGCAACGCGTCAACAACCGACCAGCGGCCGCTGAGGCCGGGGTTGTTTGGGTCGCGGTCGTTGCCGCCTTGTGCGTCTGTTCCCTCGCCGAACATCAGTTCTTAGGATATCGAACGTGTATTCGGTGTGCAAGGCGTGCCTGAACATTTCCGGGTTCGACGTGTTGCCGGCGACGCCCGCGTATCGAGCGGTCGGCCTGCTCCGTGCGGCCCGCGGCGACGAGCATGCGGCGATCACCCCCGCCTGCCGCAGAACGACCGCCGACGAAAATGAACGTTGCGGTCCGCTAGCCGACGAGCGCCGGAATCTGGCGCAGGGTGAACCAGGTCGCGAACGCGACGAGGACCACGCCGAAGGCCACCTTGAGTGTCGGAGCGGCGACCCGGCCGGCCACTCGGGTGCCGACCAGGACGCCCGGCACCAGGCCGAGCGCGAACCATCCCGCCACGAGCCAATCGATGTCGCCCAGCAGCGCATGCGTCGCGAGGGTTGGGACGGTCAGCGACGTGGCGACGGTCAGGCTGGTCGCCGTCGCGACATGCATGTCGAGCCCGAGCGCGAGCAGGAAGAGCGGCACGAGGAGGAAGCCGCCGCCGTTCGCGAGCAGGCCCGAGGCGAAGCCGACCCCGATCGCTGTCGTGACCAGGAATCCGGCCGAGCCACGCCGTCGGGCGGCCCGCTGGGGGTCCGGCGTGGCGTCGCGGCGCAGAACCCGAGTGCCGACGACGAAGAGCATCACGCCCGACGCAAGCAGCAGCGCAGGTCCGCCGATCCATCGGCTGGCGACAGCGCCGAGGATCGCGGCGGGGAATGCGCCGACGAGGGTGAGGCGGGCGATGCGCCAGTCGACGTGGCCGGCACGCGCGTGCGCCCAGGCCCCGGCGGCCGATCCGGGCAGGAGGCCGGGAAGGGGACCCACGACGGCGGCGAGCGGCGCCACGCCGGCAAGGGAGAGCACCGGAGTCGCCAGCGCGGATCCGACGCCGAACATCCCGTACAACACGCCGACGACGAGCCCGCCGAGGGTGATGGCCAACGTCCACTGCATGCCTGCACTGGACCACAGCTCGATTCAGAGGAGAAAGACCAACATGCAGCGAGATCGATAGGCTAAGGCTATGGATCTCCGCCAGCTTGCGTACGCGGTCGCCGTGGCCGACGAGGGCGGCTTCACCGCCGCTGCTCGGTCCATGAGCGTGGCGCAGCCGTCGCTGTCGCAGTCGATCCGTGCGCTCGAGAGGGAGTTGGGCGTCGATCTCTTCCACCGCACGACACGATCGGTGCGGCTCACCGCTGCCGGGGAGGCGCTGATCGGCCCGGCGCGGCGGGCGCTGCGCGACGCCGCGGCCGCCCGCGACGCCGTGGCGGCGGTGCGGGGTCTTCGATCGGGTCGCCTCGACATCGTGTGCCTGCCAACGCTTGCGGTCGCGCCCCTCAGCGAGCTGGTCGGCCGGTTCCGAGCCATGCATCCGGGCGTGACGGTACGGGTCCGCGAACCGGCGGACGCCGAGGCGGCGACCGACGCGGTGCGCCAGGCGGCCGCCGAGGTCGGGTTGGTCGAGTTGGTCGAGCCGGGTCGGCCGGCAGCGGGCCTGGCGTCGGTGTCGCTGGGCGCGCAGGAGTACGTCGCGCTGGTCCCGCCGGACGTCGCCGAGGCGCTCTCGGCCCGGCACGCCACCGTGGCCGACCTCGCGCACCTTCCGTTGATCGCTCCGCCGCGGGGCACTTCGAGCAGGCGGGTGATCGATGAGGCGTTCGAGGCGGTCGGCAGGCATCCGAGCATCGCGGTCGAGACCGACCATCGCGAGGCGATCGCATCGCTGGTCGAGGCCGGCGCTGGTGTCGCTCTCGTGCCGCGTGCCGTCGCGGTGCGTGCGGCTTCGCCGGCCGCAGTCGTCGTCGAGCTGGAGCCCCGCCTCTCGCGTCGGATCGGGCTCATCTTCCGGCCGGACGGGCTGTCGCCCGCGGCCCGGGCGTTTCTCGCGATCGCGGAACCCGGTCGGCCGGCGGGTCCCCGAGGCGGCACGCCGACGCAATAGCCTCCGGCGGATGTTGCGACAGCGAATCGGCCTGGGTGCCCAGCTCGCGCATCACGCGCTCGACGTGGCCAAATGCTCCTTCCCGGCGCGCTGGACGCCACCGTTGCGCTCGGAGGCGCGCTGGAGCCGGGAGCGGGCGCAGGCCTGGCGCGACGAGGTGGGCTGGCTTGTGGGCTGCAACTTCATGCCCTCGACCTGCGGCAACCAGCTCGAGATGTTCCAGGACGCCACCTACGACCCGGACACGATCGATCGCGAGCTCGGCTGGGCGGCCGACCTCGGGATGAACAGCATCCGGCTGTTCCTCCACCACCTGCTCCCCGAGGTGCCGGGCTTCTGGGCCCGTCTCGACGAGGTGCTCGACATCGCGTCGGGGCATGGCATCGCCACCATGGCCGTGCTGTTCGACGGGTGCTGGAACCCGGTGTCGTCGCTCGGCCCGCAGGGCGATCCGCGCCCGCGTACACACAACTCGATGTGGTTGCAGTCGCCCGGCTCGGAGATCCTGTCGGACCCCTCGCGCTGGCCCCTCGCTGCGCCCGTATGTCGACGACGTGCTCGGCCGCTACGGGAACGACCAGCGCATTCACTGCTGGGACGTGTTCAATGAGCCGAACGGCCCCGAGGCCAACTACGTCGAACACCGGTCGCCGCGCAAGTACCGAGCGGCGACCGAGTTGCTGGAGCAGGTCTTCGACTGGGCTCAGGCCGCCGACCCGGACCAGCCGCTCACCGCGGGGCTGTTCGTGGGGGTCTCGGGGGCCGCCGAGCGGGGCGATCGCATCAACCGGGTGATGCTCACCCGGTCCGACGTGATCAGCTTCCACAGCTATCTGCCGCACAAGCGGCTCCTCGCCTCGATCGAGCATCTCTCGGCGTACGAGCGCCCGCTGTTGTGCACCGAGTGGATGGGCCGGCCGCGCTCCACGCCCGACCTGATCGAGGTCTTCGCCGACTCGGGGGTCGGGTGTTACACGTGGGGTCTCGTCGACGGTCGCACGCAGACGAAGTACCCGTGGACGAGCTGGCAGAAGGCAACCCCTCCGGATGCTCCCTGGTTCCACGAGCTGCTGCACGGCGATGGCACGCCCTACGACGAGCGTGAAGTGGAGCTGTTCCGCCGGGTCGTTCTGCCCCGGACGCGACCGACATCGGCGACCTGACACGACTGCGCTGAGTGGAGTGGCACCGCCGGTCGGCCCGCGCCGGCGGCTCGGCGGCTCGGTGGCGAGGTCAGGTGCGGACGAACACCGTCATCGGTCCGGGCGCCCGGTTCCCCCAGAGGAAGTACGGGATCAGGCGCACGCGTCTCCCGCGGCCATCGGTGCCGGCCAGGGCGACGGCGTCGGGGAACAGATCGTCGGCGGCCTCGGTGCACAGCGCCGACGGGTCGAGCCGTAGCGAGAGGAGTTCCTCGGTCGAGTGATCCGGATGATCGGCGCCTTCGACGCAATACAGGAGAGGACCCCGGGCGATCGCTGTCATGCCGCCGACCTTTGGCACGCGGCGATCTTGACGGAGGCCCCGGATCGGAAGCGTGAACGCGAGGTCGATCTCGACGCCCGACGCGCGGTCGGGTGCACCGTCGAGTTCGACGTGCGCCCACCGGGCGGTGTCGGGCGCCAACCCGCTCGCGCTGTGGGGTGCCCGGCGCGCCGGATCGAGACCGTACCTGGCGTCGGCCCCGCTGACCCGAACCGCCACGTCGTCGGTCCAACTCGGCACGCGGAACCGAAGCCGCTCGACTCGCCGGTCGCCGCTGAGCCGCACACGAACAGCGCCGGTCCATGCGGCGTCGCCGCTGAGCTCCACGGTCACGCCGTCGAAGGTGGTCGTCCCCGCGATCGCCTGGTGAACCGAGAGGGTTCCGCCCGCCAACGAGACGGCCATCGACGCGGTCGTCGCCCAGAGGCGCGACAGGTTGGACGGGCAACAGGAGATGGGGTACCAGGGAGCCCGGTGTGCGCCGGTGCGCACGAGCAGCGGGTTGTCGTAGGCCCAGAGGTTCGCGTCGGTCGACATGGCGACCGCTGCGGCGTTGAGGAGCTGCCATTCGGCGAGGTCGTCGTAGCGGGGATCGTCGGTGAGCCGCGCGAGCTCACGGTTCCAGATCACGGCGGAGATGGCCGCGCAGGTCTCGCAGTACGCGCGCTCGGGGTCGAGATCGTACGGCTCGGCGAATCCCTCCGACCCCGGATACGCGCCGACGCCGCCGCTCACGTACATGTGCCCGGCGAGTTCGCGTTCCCAGGCGGACTCGGTGACCGCTCGCAACGCGCCATCGCCGCGGGCGCCAGCGAGCATCGCAATACCGGTCTGGAGATGGTGGAAGCCGACCGCGTGGCCCGACGGTTCGGTGCGCTCGGCGATCGGCCGCTCGTTCTGCCAGTGCCGACCCGATATGACGGAGCGAACCGTGTGCAGCGCGATCGGCGGGGTGATGCGAACCCGATGCATCGGCGCCCGTGGCCGTGGCCGCCACGTCGGGTGGGCCGCCCGGTACCGGCGGATCATCCGGCGCTGATGCAGGAGCCGCCGGCCGGTGCCCACGTGATCGAACAGCGATTGGCGGATCACTCCGCTCGACCGGCCGCGCCGATCGAGCAGGGCGGCAGCGGTGTCGACGAGGTCCGGGTCGCCCGTCACCCGGTGCAGCCGCAGCAGGGCCAGCTCCAACTCGGGGTGGCCATCCTGCGCGCACGTGTCGACGCGGGGTCCCGGCCGCCCGTAGACCGGCGCGGCGTCGTCGAGGCGAAGTGCGGTTCGAATGACATCGAGCATCGAGAGCCCGAGGTCGAGCAGCGCTCGCCGGCCGGTGGACTCGAGCAACGACGTGCCGGCCTCGATGAGGTGACCGGCCGTGTACAGCTCGTGTTCGGTCAGCAGGTGCGCGAAGCGCCCGGCCGGGAACAGCGTCTGCACCCATGTGTTCAGGTAGCCGTCCGCGTCGGCTGCGTCCTGCAGGAGCGCTACAAGGTCGTCGAACGCGCGCTCGATCTCGGGAGCGACCCCGGCGGGCAACGATCGGGCGACGGCATCGAGCCACTTGTGCACGTCGGAGTCCGAGACGAACGAGGCCACCCCGACGGTGGGAACCACATCGCTGCGTCCGGCAGCGGCCTCGAACGCCTCGATGGCACCGTGATGGTCGAGCCGATCGAGTTGGTGCGCGAGCGCCACGTCGCGATGCACGTGCGCGAGCCGACCGACGAGTCCGGGGCCGTGGCCCGGGCTGACGACCGATGGCCAGATGGTGTCCGTCACTGGGTGCTCCTGATCGTGGACGGCGGCGCGCCCACGCATTATGGTCGCGCCGGCGCCGGAATCCGACCCACGGAATCGGACCCATGGGGAACGGAGCGACGAGATGGAGATCGACGTGATGGCCGGGCACCTCGGCTGGACCGAGGCGGCGGAGCAAGCTCGGCTGGTGGAGCGGGCCGGGTTCTCGGGGATGATGTTCACCGAGGGCGGACAGACCCCGTGGATGAGCATGGCGGCGGCGGCGACCGCCGCGCCGAACCTCACGTTCCTCACGGGGATCGCTGTGGCCTTCCCGGTCAGCCCGATGATCGCGGCGAGCCTCGCCTGGGAACTGGCCGGCCAGACCGGAGGACGGTTTCGCCTGGGCCTGGGAAGCCAGGTGCGCGCGCACGTCGAGCGGCGCTACGGCATGCACTTCGATCCGCCGGGGCCGCGCATGCGCGACTACCTGCTGGCCGTGCAGGATGCGCTCGCCGCCTTCCGCGGAGACCGACCGCTCGAGCACGACGGCCCGTTCTATCGGCTGAGCCTGCTGCCCGACATGTGGCGCCCGCCCCGCCACAGCTTCGGCGACATCAAGGTCGACGTGTCGGCGGTCGGCCCGTGGATGACCGCGATGGCGGGTGAGGTCGCCGACGGCGTGCACGTCCATCCGCTCCACTCGCTTGCGTACCTGCAGAATCGCCTGCTTCCGGCGGTGCAGGCCGGTGCGCAACGTGCGGGTCGGTCGCCGGGCGATGTGGATCTGCTCGTGCCGGTGTTCATCGTGCCCGGCGACACGCCCGAGGAACGCGACCCCCTCGCGACGCAGGTCCGTCATCAGATCGGCTTCTACGGCTCTACCCGGAACTACGCGTTCCAGTTCGACGACCTTGGGTGGGAGGGCACCTCATCCCGGTTGCACGCGTGCCTCAAGGCCGGCGACTTCGGCGGGCTCGCCGCGACGGTGACCGACGAGATGCTCGACGCGTTCGCGATCGTCGGCCCCTGGGACG
This sequence comes from Actinomycetota bacterium, assembly GCA_016703525.1. Classification (GTDB taxonomy): domain Bacteria; phylum Actinomycetota; class Acidimicrobiia; order Acidimicrobiales; family Microtrichaceae; genus JADJBW01. The sequence continues at coordinate 64,837 of JADJBW010000016.1, forward strand.
ATATTGCCGATCGCCTCGTGGAGCGCTACTCCGGGATTGCCGAGCGGGTCATCTCGTACGTCACGCTCGACGACGTGGCACGCCATCCCGAACACCTGGGCCGCTGGAGCGAGATTGCACGGGCCGTGCGAGGCGCGGCGTGACCCGCCCGTCGGCAGGCGCGCGTGCAGCCACGGCTGGTGTGGCCGTTGCGCTCGGTGCGCTCATGGCGGCGTGTGCGCCCAACACCGGTCCCGCCGGCCCCGCTGCTCCCGGCGAACGCTGCACGACGCTCGGACCGGAGGATCCCTTCGTCGCCGAGCAGCGAACGATCTTTCTGGGCGGCGACGGCTCGTACCCGATCTACCGCATCCCCTCGGTGGTGACCACCGGCTCGGGGGTCGTGCTGACCTTCACCGAGGCACGGCCGTCCACTGCCGACCCGGGGTCGGGCCGCATCGACGTGGTGGTGCGGCGCAGCGACGATTGCGGTCGATCGTGGGGCTCGCTCACGGTGGTCGGCGACGCGGGCGACGACGATGCTCACAATCCGACGGCTGTCGTGGTTCCCCTGGCGGACGGGGGCGAGCGGGTGATGTTGTTCTACGGGCAGCGCCCGCGATCGGCAGGCGGCGAGTTCGATCTGCCGGCAGGGTTCGGCCCCGGCACGGCGACGATGTGGATGCGCACGAGCGATGACGACGGCGCCACCTGGACCGCTCCCCGCGACATCACCGCGCAGGTGAAGGACCCGACGTGGCGGGTCGCGTCGTTCGGCCCGGGGCGCGCGATCGTGACCCGGTGGGGCACCCCGTCGGCGCCGCCGCAGCGCATCGTGGTGCCCGGCTGGTTCTCATCGGATGCACGCGGCACGGGCAGTTTCGTGGCCTGGAGCGACGACGAGGGCCGGTCGTGGCACGGCAGCTCCACGCCCGCCGGGGTGGCGACCGACGAGTCGCAGGTGGTCGAGACCACCGACGGATCGCTGCTGTTGGACACGCGTGCCGAGGGCTTTCGCCGGGTCTACCGCAGTGTCGACGGCGGCGCGACCTGGGGTAGTCCGACCGCTGGCCTGACGATGCCGCCGGTCATGTCGTCGCTAAGCCGCGACCGGGCCGTGCGCGACGGCGACGCGTTCGACCGCCTGTTGCACACGAGCATCGCTCGCGACGGCCGGTTCGACCTGCGCGTGTTGTCGAGCCGCGACGAGGGGGTCACCTGGGACCGCTCGCGGCTGCTGGTGCCGGGGATCGCCCAGTATTTCGGTCCTCACGCGCCGCTGACGGCACGGTCGGGGTCGTCTACGAGTCGACGTGCGTGTGCGACGACGGGCACGGCCCCCGGTTCGGCTGGGCGATCCGGTTTCTTCGATTCGATCCCGACCGGCTCGATCCTGACGGAGCCTGATACGGCCTGACGACGCCCGGGATCAGCGAACGCCGAGCAGCAACTCGGTGACGAGCTGGTCGAGGCGTTCGTGGCCGTACCCCTGTGCGGCGAGCGCGGCCTCATCCTCGGCGCCCCCGATGATCGCGGCCAGCCCGCCCTCCGGTGTGGTCGGAACGGACAGCCCGGCGGCCTGCGCGTGCATCAAGGCGTCGGCGATCTCGGGGTCGTCCCGGAATCGGCGGGCCTTGTCGGCGAGGATCAGGTATGTGCGCATGCACCCTCGTGCGAAGTCCCACACACCGTCGCTGTCCTCGGTCCGGTAGGGGTGGGCGTCGAAGTGCCGCATGCCGTCCCAGCCCGAGTCCTCGAGGAGCTTCACCAGGTAGAACGCGTCGCGGATTCCCTCGGAGCCGAAGCGGAAGTCCTGGTCGAACTTGCCGATTCGCTGGCCATTGAGGTCGATGTGGAACAGCTTGCCGTGCCACATCGCCTGCGCGACGCCGTGGTGGAACGACAGGCCGCTCATGGTCTCATGAGCAAACTCCGGGTTGAGCCCGACCATCTCGGGTCGGTCCAGCTCGCCGATGAACGCGAGCGCGTGGCCGACGGTCGGCAGCAGCATGTCGCCGCGCGGCTCGTTGGGCTTCGGCTCGAGCGCGATCCGCAGGTCGTACCCCTGCGTGGTGATGTGTTCGCAGCACAGGTCGACCGCTTCCTTGTACCGGTCGAGGGCGGCCCGGACGTCCTTTGCGGCGTCGGCCTCCACGCCCTCGCGGCCTCCCCACATCACGTAGGTGGTCGCGCCCAGTTCGGCACCGAGATCGATCGAGCGGCACGTCTTCGCCACGGCGAACCGGCGGACTCTGGGGTCGTTCGCCGTGAACGCGCCTTCCTTGAACACGGGGCGTGAGAACAGGTTGGTCGTGGCCATCGGGACGGTCATGCCGGTCTCGGCGAGCGCGGCGGTGAAGCGCTCCACGATGCGGTCGCGCTCGGCGGGTGACGCCTCGAACGGCACAAGGTCGTCGTCGTGCAGGTTGACGCCGTATGCGCCCAACTCGGCGAGGCGATGGACCGCCTCGACCGGGTCGAGCGCAGGTCGTACCTCGCTTCCGAACGGATCGCGCCCGCGGTTGGCGACGGTCCACAGGCCGAAGGTGAACCGGTGCTCGGGTTTGGGCAAGAACTCGTCGATCATGCGATCGCCTCCGCTGCTCGAACTCCACTCAAATAGGCGCCGTGCACCGTGGAGAAGTAGTCACGGCTGGTGTGCTCGCCGGCGAAGTGGACGTGCCCCGCTGGCGAGGAGAACGCATCGAAATGCGCCATCTTCGTGGTGACCGACGCGAAGGAGTAGGCGCCGCGGGCGAGGGGATCGTTGACCCACGTGCTGCGCCGCATCGCGTTGGGCTCCGGAACGTCCGGGCCATACATGTCGCGCAGGTGCGTCATCGCCAGCGCGGTCACGTCGGCGTCGGTCATCGCCTCGAGCCGACGCGCCTCGTTCGCGTAGGCGAAGGTCATGAGCGCGTGCGTGTCGGGGCGGAGGCGGTCGATGTTGACGAACCAGTTGAACACGTCCCGGACCTCCGCGGTGTACACGAGGAAGTCGACCTCGTCCCAGAAGGTCTCGGGCCACACGAACAGGAACTTGTCGACGGCGCTGAAGCCGATGGAGTCGATCGCCGTGCGAAGACGTTCGGGCAGGGGCGGTTGAAACACGATGGCGTTCGCCTTGAGCACCCCGAGGGGTACGGCGACCACCACGTTGGTGGCCGTCAGCGTGCCGGCCGTGGTGTGGACCACCACGTCGTTGTCGCCCTGCTCGACCCGCAGCACGGGCTGGTTGAGGCGCACGTCGAGACCCTCGGCGAGCAACGCCGGGATGTGGTCGTAGCCGTCGCTCATCACCTCCTCGTCGCCGCCGAACTCCTCGCCCTCGTCGTACAGCGTCGACGAGAGCTGATCGAGATCTCCGGTGTCGAAGGTCAGATAGGTCGACAGGAAGAACTGCTTGAGCCGATCGGTCATCCAGTCGGGCTCTTGCTTGGTCACCACATCCTGGAAGCTCGCTCCGGCGCGGCCGTGGTCGGCAAGCCCGTCGACGAGCGTTTCGTACTGGGACGAGACCTTGGTGAAGTCCGCGGTGCTGCGTCGGGCGCCGCCGTGGTCGAACACGGCCACGTCGTCGAAGTCGAGGGGCGCGTGCGGCGCCTTCGCCGTGGCAGCCAGCTTCGTGATCGGGTTGCCGTCGACCCCGTGGATCCAACTGGCGCCCAGGTCGAATGGCACGCCCAGCGAGCGGTCGGTCCGCACCCGGCCGCCGATCCGGTCGGCCGCCTCGACGACCGCCACGGTCTGCCCGGCGGCCTGCAGGTCGCGCGCGGCCGTGAGGCCGGCGGCGCCGGCGCCGATCACCACCGTGTCGAACCGCACGGCCCCGGGCGACGCGGTCGATCGGCCGGTGGTGCTGGACCGGGGCGTCATGCTCCGGGTGCGGCGATCCGCCTCGGTCGAGCACCCGGCGACACCAAGCGACGCGGCGGTTGCGCCGAGGCGCAGCACCGTCCGCCGGTTGAGGGGGGTGCTGCGTGGCGCGGGACGCGCCGACGAGCCGACGGGGGGTGTGGGTTGATCGCTCGCCATCGCTCTCGGTCCGCGCCGCCGTCAGGCTGACGGGTCGAGCACGAAGAGCGGGATCTCGCGCTCGGTGGAAGCCTGGTACGTGTCGTAGTCGGGCCACACGGCGGTCGCCCGGGTCCACCATGCACCCTTCTCGTCGCCGGTCACCTCGCGAGCCTCGAAGTCGCGAACCTCGGCCCCGTCCTGGATGCGGGCCAAAGGCGTGGCGCGCAGGTTGTGTACCCACTGGGGATGGGTGGGCGCGCCGCCCATCGAGCCGATGACGGCGTAGCGCCCCTCGTCGTCGGCGATGCGCACGAGGGGGGTCTTGCGCACCTTGCGCGACTGCGCACCGACGGTCCACAGGATCATGTAGGCCTCGCCGACCAGTTCGCTGGCCTCCTTGCCATCGGATCGCTCGTAGCGGGCGACCTCTTCGGCGATGGGGCCCCATGGGCTCGGCTCATACTCGGCATCGAACACTGACACGCGTGGCCTCCTCGGAAGGGCATGCACAGTACCGGACGTGCGCTGGATTTGCGGCCCACTCGTTGGGCCGTGCGCACCGTCGCCGTATGGGGGGCTCGGGGGCGATCAGGTCACGTTGACGGTCGCGAGTACGGGGTTGGTCGCGGCGTAGCACTGCGAGTTCGCGTCGAGCGACCCGAACAGGGGCACGTTGGTGACGCGAGCGACGAAGGCGATCGACCAGGCGTCGTAGCTGCTGCCGTACAGCTTCGACGTGATCTGCGAGCCCGGCGCTCCGGTCGCATGCAGCGTCACCGTGACGGTCGGCAGGGTTGCGGTGGTGCCCGCGGCGAGGTTGCCCGGCACCGTGAGCGTGATGATGCCGCCCGAGTGGCCGACGGTGGGCGTACCCGACCCGAGGTTGGCGCCGCCCGAGAGCGTGGCGCCCACATACGTCGTGCCGGCGGGCACGGCGAAGCGCACCCGCACGTTGCGGAGGTACTGGATCGGGTACCCGCCGCCCGAGGTCGGCACGTTCATCGGGTCGGCGGTGAGCTTGACCTGGAAGCTGTCGCCCGACGTGACGTTCTCGAGGTACTCGGCGGTCACGCCGGTGTTGTTCGCGTCGTAGCTCGTCGCGATCGAGGCGACGGTGCGGCAGCTGGCGTTGATGGCCGAGTAGGCGCTGACCGGGCTCGGTGGCGCCGTCGTGGTGGTGGTCGACGTGGTGGTCGACGTCGATGTTGTGGTGGAGGTCGTCGTGGTCGACGTGGTGGTCGACGTCGATGTTGTGGTGGAGGTCGTCGATGTCGACGTGGTGGTCGACGTCGAGGTGGTGCTCGGCGCCGTCGTGGTGGTCGTGGTTCCCGGATTCGGCACGCATCCGAGTCCGAGCGCGACGAGGGCCGTCGCGGCGCCTCCGACGCGAATGAGCGCAGCTCGTGGCTGAAGCATCGTTCCCTCCCGTGCCGCTGGTGCGGCGTTGTCGTGACCCCCGCCGCAGGACGCGTGTCCCGGCAGCGGCGGCGACGCTAGTGCTTGCAACTCACCGAGCGCAGTGTTGGTGCGGGTCGCGGCGGTGCGGTCGCCTCGGATCAGCCGGCTGCGCGCACGGCGTCGCGTGCGATCGCCGTCGCCTCCGCCGGGTCGATCCCGAGCGACTGCAGGAGGTGGCGCAGGACCTGGCGCCGGTAGGCGGGGGAGTCGTCGCCGGCGACGACCCGTCGAGCCGCGACGAGCAGAGCGCCGACGATCACGTCTTGCGCGGCCCGCTCGGTTGCGAGCGCGAACCGCTCCTGGCGGGCTCCGGCGACGAGATCGCGCCGCAGATCGGTGAAGGCACCCCCGCTGAGCAGCGCCTCCTGCACCGCGTCGACGCGGAGCGCGACGTGCACCATGTGGGGCGCGGCGGCGGCGTGTGCGAGTGCGCGGGCCGAGATGATCGCGAAGCGCCGTGCCGGGTCGGTCTCGCCGGTCGCATCCGCCTCGGCGGCCCCGAACGCGGCGACGACGTCGGGCACGAGCGATGCGAACAGCGCATCGCGGTCGGGGAAGTAGTTGTAGAAGGTGCCGTGGGAGACCCCGGCCCGCTGCGCGATGTCGCTGATCGCGCACGCCTCGCCTTGTTCGGCGATCACCTCGAGCGCGGTGTCGAGCAGGAGCCGCCGCGTGCGTTCCTTCTTCTTGTGTCCCCTGGTGGTGGGGGTGGGGCCGGGCGACTGCACGCCTGGATCCTACGCGCCGCGATGACAGACGCTCCAATATTGGGCGAGAGATCAAGATTGACGATGAAGCCAATATTGAATACATTGTCAGCGAGGGCAACGAACGGCCCACCGAACGAGGGGGTTCGCATGCGAGTCGACCGACCGGCCACGCTGACGTTGGGGCACACCACACTCGCCGTGCGCGACCTCGACGCGATGGTCGCGTTCTACGGCGAGGTGCTCGGCTTCCGTGTCACCAATCGCGGCGCGCCGGCCCCCGGACTCGACGATATGGCGTTCCTGTCGCACGACGCCGGGGCGCACCATCAGATCGTCTTGGTGGTGGCGCCGACACCGGAGCACGGGTTCGTCATGGCCGATCATCTGGCCTTCCGCGCGGCATCGCTCGCCGAACTGCGCTGGGTGAGCGCCGCGCTGGAAACGGCGGGTGTCGACGGCGTGATCCCGATCTGCCACGGCAACTCGTGGTCGCTCTACTTCACCGACCCCGAGGGGAACGGGCTCGAGGTCTATGTCGACACGCCATTCCACGTTGCCCAGCCCTTCGCCGGACCGCTCGATCTCGGCCAGTCCGACGGCGAGGTGCTGGCCGCGACCCGGGCGATGATCGACCGCGAGCCCGAGTTCCAACCCGTCGACGAGTGGCGCCGCTCGCTGAGCGTGCGCCTCGCGTCCGCCGAGGAGGTCTGAGCATGGACCTGGGCATCTCCGGGCGCCGGGCCATCGTCGCGGCCTCCAGCCGCGGCCTGGGCTACGCGTGCGCCGAATCACTCGCCCGCGAGGGCGTCGACATCGTGCTCAACGGACGCGATCGCGCCCGATTGGACGCCGCTGCGGCGGCGTTGCGTAACGCCCACGGTTCGACGGTTGCGACCGTGTGCGGCGACATCGGCGACGCGGACACCGTCGCGATGCTGCTCGCTGCGTGCCCCGAGCCCGACATCGTGGTGACGAACAACGGGGGCCCCGCTCCGGGACGTTTCGCGGACTGGGACCGAGACGCCTGGATCGCGGCGCTCGACGCGAACATGCTCGCTCCGTTGGCGCTGATTCGGGCGGTGCTCGGCGGCATGGCGGAGCGCCGCTTCGGCCGCATCGTCAACATCACCTCCGCCATGGTCAAGACGCCGCTCTCGCCGATGGCGCTGTCGACCGGAGCCCGAACCGGACTGACGTCGGTCGCCAAGGCGCTATCGCGTGACGTGGCACACGCCAACGTCACCATCAACAACCTGCTGCCCGAGCGGATCGACACCGACCGTCAACGGCAGATGGCCGAGCTCCACGCATCGCTCGCCGGCATCACCGTCGACGAGGCGTACGCGCACATGGCCACCACGATCGCTGCGGGACGCCTGGGGAGGCCCGGCGAGTTCGGCGACGCGTGCGCCTTCCTGTGCAGCGCGCAGGCGGGATTCATCAGCGGACAGAACCTCCAGGTCGACGGGGGCAGCTACGAGGGGTTGATCTGATATGACCGAACAACGCGACATCGAGGTTCCGGTGCTGATCGTCGGTGCCGGTCCGACGGGGCTCACTGCCGCCCGGCTGTTGGCCAACGCCGGCAGGCGAAGTCTCGTGGTGGAACGCCGAGGTGGAGCGCAGCCGCAGCCGGCCGCGCATGTCGTGAATGCGCGAACGCTCGAGATCTTCCGGCAGGCGGGCATGGACATGGCGGCGATCGAGGCGATCGCGAAGCCGCCCGCCGACGCCGGGCACGTCAACTTCGTGACGACGCTGCGCGGCGAGCTGATCGGTCGACTGCCCTTCGAGCGCCAGGGCGACGAGTGCCTCGCCGACACGCCGACGCCGTTGCGCAACATCTCACAGCACCGGCTCGAACCGATCCTCGTGGCCGAGGTGCTCGATCGGCCCGAGGTCGACCTGCGCTATGGCGTCGAATGGATCGCGGCCGACCAGGACGCCGATGGCGTCACGTCGCGCTTGCGCGACGTCGCGACGGGACGCGAGTTCACGGTCCGCAGCTCGGTGCTGCTGGCGGCCGACGGTGCCAGAAGCGCGGTTCGCCAGGGCGAGGCGATCGACATGGTCGGGCCCGCGAGCATCCAGAGCTTCGTGGCGATCCATGTGCTCGCCAACCTGCGTGCGGCGGTGAGCGATCGACTCGGCGTGGTCCACTTCGTGATGGACCCGGTGGCGGCCGGCACCTTCATCGCCCACGACCTCGATCGCGAGTGGGTGTTCATGCGAGCGTTCGATCCCGACGCCGAGTCGATCGCCGACTATCCGCCCGGGCGATGCGCCGATCTCGTGCGGGCGGCGGTCGGCGACGGCCCCGTCGACGCCGCCGTCGACGCCCCCGTCGACCTCGAGGTGGTCAGCGCCGGAACGTGGCACATGACTGCGCAGGTGGCCGAGCGATTCCGCTCCGATCGCATCTTCCTGGTGGGCGACGCGGCGCACCGGTTCCCGCCGACCGGCGGTCTCGGGCTCAACACCGGCGTCGCCGATGTGCACAACCTCGTGTGGAAGCTGTGCGCCGTCGAGGACGGGTGGGCGGATCGGTCGCTGCTCGACACCTACGACGCCGAACGCCGCCCGGTTGCCGCGATGAACTGCCGGCAGAGCATGGACAACGCGTTCAAGATGGTCGTGCTCGCCGAGGCATTGGGCCTGCAACCCGGCGCGACGTCGCATGATCTGGCGGCCGTGCTGGCCGATCCGGCACGACGCCCGGCGATCGACGATGCGGTGCGCCAGCAGGCCACGCACTTCGACATGCCGGGACTGCAGCTCGGATACGCCTACGCGCAGGGAGCCGTCGCTCCCGACGGGGTGCCGCCGCGGCCGCTGGTGGATCCGCGGCTGTTCGAACCCGACGGTGCCGTCGGAACTCGGCTGCCGCACGGATGGCTCGCCGACGGCCGATCGACGCTCGATCTGATCGACGGCTCCGGGCTCGTGCTCATCAGCGCGGGGGAGCACGAGCGCTGGTCGGCGGCCGCCGACGCCGCGGGCGTCGCGATGCGATGTGTCGCACTGGGTAGCGACGTGCCGGGCGTCGAGGTGCCGGGCGTCGACGCGGTCGTGGAGCCCCGATGGCTCGCTGGGTGTGGGATCGGCGCGGGCGAAGCCGTGCTGGTGCGACCCGATCAGCACATCGCCTGGCGTTCCCGGGACCAGGCGCCGTCGGCCGAGGCGCTCCGGGTCGCCGTCGCGACGATCCTGGGACGTTGACGTGGCGGTCAACGTGGTGCGGTTCCGTCGCGACGGATCGGATGCGTGGGGTGTCGTGGAGGGTGGCGGCCGACCGCGTTCGGTCGCCGAGCTCGATCTCGACTGCTCGACGACCGGCGCCTTCGTGACCGCCGCGGCGCGCGCCGTCGCCCTCGGCAGCCTCGGCGCCCACCGGACCGGCCGATCGGTCTCGCTCGACGAGATCGACGTGCTCAGCCCCGTGACCGACGACGCGGATCTCGTCTGTCAGGCCATCAACTACCGCAGCCACATGCGCGAGTGCGGGTTCGACCCGAAGACCAGCCCGTTCAACGTGTTCTTCGCGAAGGCGTCGTCGTCGCTCGCTGCGCCGACGACCGAGATCGTGTGCCCGGCCGGCGTGGCGTACCTCGACTACGAGGTGGAGATCGGGCTCGTGCTCGGCTCGCGGGTCGTGGGCCCGGTGGACATCGCTGCCGAGAATCTGGCCGACCACGTCGTCGCCATCGTTGCGCTCAACGACGTGAGCGCCCGCGACGTGCAGCTGGCCGAGACGCAGTTCTACCGGGCCAAGAGCTACCGGACGTTCACGCCGACGGGCCCGCATCTCACGCTGGTCGACGGCTCCGATCTCGCACGGTTCGATGAGCTGCGGCTTCGGCTCTGGGTGAACGGCGAGCTTCGTCAGGAGTCGACCGCCGCGGACATGATCCACCGCCCGGCCGAGACGCTGACCGAGCTGTCGTCGGTGCAGAACTGGCGGCCCGGCGACCTGGTGGCGACCGGGACGCCGGGTGGATGCGCCTTGCGGGTGCCGCGATGGCCGCTGCGCGTCGCGGCGCTCGCCATGTCGCCGGCGCGCCGCTTTGATGCGGTCCGCTCTGCCGCCGCGAAGAACCCGCGGCGGCTCCGGCCTGGCGATGTCGTCGAGGCGTCGATCGCGACCGACGACGGAGCGATCGACCTGGGCCGACAGCGATGCCTGGTGGTCGCGCAGCACGATCGTCCCGGCACGTAGCCGCGGTCTCGCGGTCTCGCGGTCTCGCGGTCAGGCGCCTTCGATGATCAGCCAGACGCCGAACACGACGAAGGTGATCGCGGCGCCGATGCGGATCACGCGGTCGGGAAGGCGGGCGCCCAGCATCTGGCCGACGACGATTGCGAGCGCGTCGGCCGCGACCATGCCGAGCGTGGAGCCGAGCCACGTGCCGAACAGGCCGTGCTTGGTGGCCAGCGTGATCGTCGCGAGCATGGTCTTGTCGCCGAGTTCGGCGAGGAAGAACGCGCCGAAGACGGTCCAGAACACCGAGCGCCGACTGGCCTCTGCCCGGGCCTCGTCCTCCTCGTCGAGCCGGTCGCCACGCAGCGTCCACGCGGCGAAGCCGAGGAACGCGATGCCTGCCACGATCGACAGCGGCTTGGTCGGGATCGCGCTGCCGAGCACGGCGCCGACGACGACGCTCACGAGGTGCACCAGCGCGGTGGCCGCGGTGATCGACGCGAGGATCACGGTGGCGCGGTAGCGCGCCGCGAGCGTCATCGCCATCAGTTGGCTCTTGTCGCCGAGTTCGGCGGCGAAGATCAGGCCGAAACTGAGGAGCAAGGCGTTCATGGGGTTCTCCGAACGTGGGGCCCGGACGAGTGCGGGAACGCCTCGACCGGGCATCGAATGATGCCTGGCCGAAGGTCTTGCTCACCCGCCGATGGCGGGCCCGGGGACCGGGGCTCATCACCCAGCATGTCGATCGCCCGGCGCCGAGCTACTCCCCTTCGCCGTCGGGCACCCTAGCGCGGCCCCTCGCCACGGTCCGAGCCGGGTTTGCGGACGCGCTTGGGCGCCGCGGCCCGGCGCCTGTCACGGGGGACCTTCGCCTCTGGGCGAGTCACGGGCAATGATGGAGAACGAACACGGAAGGTGCTGGCCGCTCGGCCGGCGGAGCACATGGAGTGAGCTATGGGCAACCCGACAGCGGACAAGCGCGGTGACGAGATCATCCAGAAGGTCGTCGATACGATCGACGAGAGCGAAAAGGCCGTGCTCGACGCGGTACGGCGGTTCGTGGAAGCGCTCGATGACGCGTTGCCCGGTGGCGGCTCGGCACCGGGGACGCGACGCGGTGATGTGGTCGACAAGGCGCTCGACATGATCGAGCAGGTGCTGGGCGCGTCGACCGATCTTGCGCACCGCTTGGTCGACGCCGTTCGCCAGGCGCTGCCGGAGACCGAAGACGGTGCGGCGACCCCCGCCGCGAAGGCGCCGGCTGCCGCGAAGGCACCGGCTGCGAAGAAGGCTCCGGCTGCGAAGAAGGCTCCGGCTGCGAAGAAGGCTCCGGCGAAGAAGGCTCCGGCGAAGAAGGCTCCGGCGAAGAAGGCTCCGGCCAAGAAGGCTCCGGCCAAGGAGGCCTGAGAACGGCGGCATCCGCCGGTGCTGATCGAGGGCGTGGAGCAGCGGGCCTCCACGCCCTTCGATGAACCAGGGCGACATCGCCCTTGTCGATGTGAGCGCTGAGGTCCGCCGACGGTGCCATCCGCCGGTCAGCGCTGATCGTGCGTCGCGCCTCGGCGAACGACCACATCGCACTGCTGGTCGGTCTGGGGTGCTCGGCGGTCGGACTTTCGGGTGTCGGCGCGGAGCTGCTCGATCCTCGCGAGGGCGGCGGGTCCGCTGAGCCCGCCGTCGACGAGGAGGCAACCCACGACGGTGCCCGTGCGGCCGATCCCACCCCAACAGTGCACGTAGACCGCGCTGCTCGACGCGGCGGCCCGAATCCGGTGGAGGATCGGGTCGTAGTCACGGTCGGGCAGCACGCCCATGTCGGGGATGGGCGCGGCGATGCGTTCCACGGTCAGGCCGCGCATCCGGGCGGCACGATCGAGCATCGGCGCGTACGGCGTCAGCCGGTCCTCGGGCGTTGTCAGATCCACGATCGTTCGCACGCCAGCGTCGAGCAGAAGGTCGACCTTGCCGGCGATCTTGGCGGCATCGGGGTCGCCGGGGTACTCGCCCGCAAGGACTCGGCCCGGCTCGACCCACCACGCGTGCAGCGTGGGGTCGGCGACCCATCGTGGCGTGAGCGGTGCGGAGGTGCCGGCCTCGGCATCGCCGGCGCTGGTACCGACCGAGTGCGCTCGCGTTGCCAGGGCCGTCGCGAGCGAGACGATCCGGTCGTGCATCGCGAGCTTCGAGCGCCACGCCGCGGGGATCGCTGACGCGCCCCATCGTGCCCCGGCGAGTTGCCCGGCGATCGCGGCGGTCGTGTCGGCGTCGTCGCCCAGGTTCGCGGCCCGGAGGACCGCGTCGCGGAAGTCCTTCGCTCCGCCGACCGCCCACAGCGCAGCCTCGAGCGATGCGACGCAGTATCCCGACCCTCGGATTGCGGGCGGCTGCGACGCTCGCCACGAGCCGGCAGCGACCCGGTCGACCTCGGGATGCAACGCTGCGTGACGCTCGCCTCGAACGGGATCGGTCGCGGTGGCGAAGTCGCGTCCCGCAATCAGCTCGGCGAGCATGCGTCCGAGGACGCGGCAGCAGTCGACCGGTCGGCGTGCGGTGTGGGTGGTGCGGCTCGATTCCGCCGATCGGTCGGCCGCCAGGTCGGCGTCGGCGTGCCATCGGATCGCCACGGGAGCGAGTCGCATGATCGAACCGTTCGCGGCGGCGTCCTCGTCGACGTGGGGGTCGACCGGTTCGCCGGTCCGTTCGAATCGGTCGATCTGCGTCGCGGTCGTCGTGCCGATGTCGAAGCACCGTCCCGTTGACGACAGGTATCCGTCGCGCCGCCAGGCGGCGTACCGCCGCATGTGGTCGTGCAGGTCCATGCCGCCACGGTCGAGGAGCGACTCGGCGAGGCACAGCGCCATCGAGGTGTCGTCGGTCCAGGCGCCGGCGGCCAGGCGGAAGGGCCCGCCGCCGACCATGTCGTCGATGGGCGTGAATGTTCCGGGGCGCTCGAACTCGAGCGTCGTGCCGACCGCGTCGCCGGTGGCGAGGCCGAGCAACGCGCCGACGGCGCGGTCGAGCCGGGCGCTCGCTTCGTGGGCGCTCGGTGCGGCGCTCATCGCACGCCTCCGCGCAACAGCGGCGGCTCCACGAGTAGCGCGCCGCCGTGGCGGTAGAGCTGTGCGGGGCGGCCTGCCCCGCCAGCCGCTGCGGCGATGCGTCCCGTCGGCTCGACGAAGCCGGCGCTCCCGGTCACCTTGCGGGCGAAGTTGGACGGGTGCAGCGGGTGGCCCCAGACCGCCTCGTACACCCCGCGCAGCTCCGCGAGCGTGAACTCGGCAGCGACGAAGCGGGTCGCCAGGGTCGTGTATTCCAGCTTCGATCGAGCCCGTTCGATGCCGTCGGCCAGGATCGTGGTGTGGTCGAAGGCGAGGGCGCCCGGCCGGGGGAGCGCGTCGATCGGCCACCAGCGGGCGTCGTCGGCATCGCTGCCGGCGATCGCCTCGGGGAGGTCGGCGAGGATTCCGAGGTAGGCGACCGACACCACGCGCATGCGCGGGTCGCGGCGCGGCGCGCCATAGGTGCCGAGCTGTTCGAGGTGTGCGACCTCCACCGCGACGCCGGTCTCCTCGGCGAGCTCACGCGTTGCCGCGTCCGCCAGGTCCTCGTCGATGCCGACGAACCCGCCGGGCAGCGCCCAACGGCCGCGGTACGGCGCCTGGCCCCGCCGCACGAGGAGCACGTGTGCGGCGTCGTCGCGCAGGGTGAGCACGACAAGGTCGACCGTCAGCGCGAAGGGCGGGTAGTCCTCCGGCCGGTATGCGTCCGTCCCATCGGTTGACACCCCGTGCGATCGACCGCGGGTCATGGTGCCTCCCGGACGATCTGCGCGCCGCGGTCCGCGAGCGCCGAGAACGCGGCGTCGGCGCCCTCGTCGGAGATGGCGGGACACAGGGCGGCGAGGACACGCACACCGAAGCCGGCGAGCAGCGCGTCGCTCGCGGTCGCGGCGACGCAGAAGTCGGCGGCGATCCCCACGATGTCGACATCGCCGACGCCGAGTTCCGCGAGCACGGCCGTCAGCGGTCTTCCCGTCGCCGGGTCGGTGCCCTCGAATCCGCTGTATGCGGCCGTCGTGGCGCCCTTGTGGACCTCGGCGTCGAAGTCGATCGTGAGTTCCGGCGCGAACTCGAATCCTGCTGTGCCGACGACGCAGTGCTGCGGCCAGGTCGTCTCGTAGTCGGGTGCCGATCCGTCGGGCGCGAAGTGGCCGGCGGGGTCGATGTGTGCGTCGCGGGTGGCGATCACCGCGTCGTAGCGGCGTCGGTCGAGGGCCGAGATGCGGCGTGCGGCATCGCGCCCGCCGGCCACGGCGAGCGATCCGCCTTCGCAGAAGTCCTGTTGCACGTCGACAACGATCAACGCCCGGCGGCGAGGGATCGCCCCGCGCGCGAGCGCGGTCGTCCTCGATCGTGGAGTGCCAGATGCGTTCGCCGCGCTCGATCAGCCCGACCTGCAGGGCCTCGGCGCCGGGCGGCGGAGCCTCGTCGGCCTGAAGCACCACTTCGGCGCGCCGGCCGTCGTCGGCGGTCACGCGCCACGCGGCCTTCTTGCCGCCGACCGACGCCTTGCCGGCGGAGCGTTTGGCGACGGGGCGCGACGGGCCCGTCGAGGAGGTCGCGACCGCGACGAGCTTGAAGACGAAGCCGACCGTCGGCGCGCCGCTGCCGGTCACCAGGCGGGTGCCGACCCCGTAGGCGTCGATGGGGAGGGCTCGCAGCCGGGCGATCCGCGTCTCGTCGAGGTCGCCGGTCAGCACGATCTTGGTATCGGTCGCGCCGAGTTCGTCGAGCAGCCGGCGTGCGGCGGGTACCTCGGTCGCCGGGTCGCCCGAGTCGATGCGGATCGCTCCCGGCCCCGTTGCGTTGCGCGCCCGGGCGGCCTCGACGGCGTGGCGTACGCCCGCTGCGGTCTCGAACGTGTCGACCAGCAACGTCGTGTCGGTGCCGAACGTGTCGATCTGCGCGTCGAAGGCGTCGCGCTCGGTGTCGTGTGCGAGGGTCCAGGCGTGCGCCGCGGTGCCGACGGTGGGGATACCGGCGGACCTCCCGGCGGCCAGGTTGGACGTGGCGTCGAAGCCGGCGATGAACGCGGCGCTCGCAGCGGCGATTGCCGCGTTCGGATCGGTGCGTCGTGTGCCCAGGTCGAGGAGGCGCCGGTCTCCCGCAGCGAGCCGCATGAGCGCCGCTGCCGAAGCGATGGCCGCGTCGTGGTTGAGGATCGAGAGCACGACGGTCTCGAGCACCACGCACTCGGCGAAGGTGCCCTCCACGGTCAGTACGGGGCTGTTCGCTACGAACACCTCGCCGTCGGGGTAGCCGCGCACGCTGCCCGTGAAGGCGTAGCGCTCGAGCCACGCGGCCATGGGGCTCGACACCACGCGGGTGGCGCGGAGCCACGCAACATCGTGTGCATCGAACGAGAACGCTTGGATCGCCTCGATGACGCGCCGAACGCCCGCCACGAGCCCGAAGGTCCGGCCCGGGGGGAGCGACCGTGTGAATACCTCGAAGACGCATGGGCGCTCGGCGGTGCCGTCTGCGAGCGCGGCTTCGACCATCGTCAGCTCGTAGCGGTCGGTCAGCAGCCCGGTGCGCTTCGGGAGCGACACGGCCGGCCCACCCGGAGCGGATTCGGGGTACCTCATTCTGCTCATAGTGAGTAGTATGAAGGACGTGAGGTGAACGGTCAATCGATTTGGATCACGGTCGCGACGGCTGGTGTAAACACTGTTCATCCGGCGGCCGTCCCGGGCGCGACGCGCTCGGGCTCAGCGGGCCGCCGGTCGAGCCGAGGGGGACCACGATGCCGATTCCCGAAACGCTGACGACCGCGTCGCACGGCGATCTCGATCTGCGGCTGGCGCACGGCGCCTGGCCAGCAGATCTTGCGGGCGACGTGCTGTTCTCGGCTCCGATGATCAGCGGCGGTTCGCCCTCCGCGATCTTCGATCTCGGCTGCATCATCCGGCTCTCGTTGAGCGCCGGAACCCACGGGGCGGCGCCCGATCGATTCGCCTGGCGAACGCGAGCCATCGAGTCGCCCAGCAAGCGGATTCACGACCGCGCGCCCGACGCCTTCGTTGCGACGACGGTCGGCCATCGCTCGTCGTTCGGCCCGCTCAACGCAGCCAACACCGCACCCCTTCCGTGGGGCGACCGCCTCTTCGTGACGTGGGACGCGGGCAGGCCGGTCGAGCTGCACCCCGGCACGCTCGACTTCGTCGCCGAGGTCGGCAGCATCGACTCGTGGGGCCCGTCGATGATGGGCGACACGGTCCTCCCGACGATCCTCACGTCGGCGCACCCGGTCACCGACCGTGCGCGCGGTGGCATGTGGACGACCAAGCTCGATCCGGTGCTCGAGCCGACCTTCGCCATGGCGCCGTCGGTCGTGTTCTGGCGGCCGGACCGCACCGACGTTTCGGTCTGGCCGATCGAGGGCATCGCGTTCAACGGATCCACGCACACCGTCAGCCACACGCGCGACTGGGTGATCCTGTGCGACTCCGGCAACTTCCGCGCCGACCTCGGCGAGATGATGGGCGGCGAGCGCACGGTCACCGTCGACGACGATGCCCCGGTGTGGCTGCTCCGCAAGGACCAGGTGCTCTCGACGCCGCCGGGCACGCCGGTGCGGCCCGTCTGCCTCCGTGTCGCACCGCCGAACGGCCACTTCTACGCCCGTTACGACGATGCCGATGGCATCTCGATGGTGTGGGAGGGCATGGACCTTCTCGATCTGGGTCTGGCGCACCGCGCCGACGACGTGGACCTGCTCGGGCGGCCGATGCCCCCGACTGCGATCGGCCTCTACAACATGGCGATGGCGCGGTCGACGCTGAACGAGATCGTGATCGATCCCAACCGTGGTGTCGTCGCCGATCAGGTGCGTCACAGCGACGACTGGACCTTCAACCTGCAGCTCTCGGCGATGGACTGGAGCCCCGCAGGCCAGGCGGCGCCGACCGCCCACCACGTGACCTACCAGGGGTGCCGACCGGGCAACGTGTCGGAACGCGCCGCGCAGCTGTACCGCGGGCGGATCGAGCGGTCGCAGTTGACCGAGGAGACCCCGGCCTCGTTGGCCACGTTCCGGCGCGGCGGGCTCGAGGTGATCTCGCGGTGGGAGTATGGCGACGTGGGCGACCTGCCGACCTCGCCCACGTTCGTGCCGCGCTCGGGTTCCGCCGCCGGCGGCGATCCGGGCGGCCACGACGGGTACGTCGTGCAACCGGTGTTCAACGACGGCGGCTTCCGCGTCGAACTGTTCGATGCGGCGCGGGTCGGTGCCGGGCCGATCGCGACGCTGCGAGCAGCGGCGAACGAGTGCGTGCCGCTGATGCTCCATTCGGCGTGGATGCCCACCACGACCGAGCTCGTGGACGCACCGCGGCTCAGCTTCGCCGACGATGTGACCGACGCTCGGCTCGCCGGGCTCGACCGCCCGGAGCGCCGCGTCGTCGCGAGCGTGGCGGAGGAGCTCGGCTAGCGATCGAGGTAGCCGGCGGCGAGCTCGTCGCGGCGAGAGGCCAGATCGGCCGCGGCGCCCTCGATCGTCACCTCACCGCGACGCAGCAGGCACCCGCGATCCGCGATGTCGAGGACCGCGTCGACATGTTGTTCCACGATCAGCATCGCCGTGCCGGTGGTCGCCGCGATGTCGCGCAGCACCTCCAGGAGGTGCCGCACGACCAGCGGTGCGAGGCCCAGGCTCATCTCGTCGACCAGGAGCACCCGCGACCGGACGAGGGCCTGGGCGAGCGCCAGCATCTGTTGCTCACCGCCCGACAGCAGGCCGGCACGGCGATCGTGCAGCGCCTGGAGCTGGGGGAACCAGTGGGTGATCCGGTCGCCATCGATCGGGTCGCCAAAGACTCGGTCGCCGTCGCTTCGGTCGCGGCGCCCGCGCGCCCCTTCGACCCGGGCGGGCGAGCCGCAGATGCTCGGCCACCGTCAACTCCCGGAACAACCCGCGATCTTCGGGCACGAGCCGAGGCCCCGGCGCGCGAGCGCAGCGGCGGTAGCGTCGCCCCGGCGGTACCGAACGGGCGTGCCCAGCACGGCGACGGACCCTACGGTGGGCGCCATCAGGCCCGCGACGGTCGACATCACGGTCGTCTTGCCCGCGCCGTTGGCGCCGACCAGCGCCATGATCTCGCCGGCCATGACGGTGAACGACACGCCGTGGAGCACCTCCACCCCGTCGTACCCGGCGCGCACGTCGCGCAGGGTCAACGCCGGTTCGTCGCCGGAATATCGAGCGTCCTCGGCAGCGGTCGTCGAGGCGGGGCCCCCGACGCGGTCGCTCATCGTTGCCGACCCAGGTACGCGTCGAGCACGGCGGGGTCCGCTCGGATGGTCTCGGGCGCGCCGCTCGCGATGACGCGCCCGACATCGAGCACCTCGACGCGATCACACACCTCGAGCACGAGCGACATGTCGTGATCGACGAGCAGCAGGCCCAGGCCGTCGTCGCGCAGGTGCGCCAGAAGCGTGGCCAGCTCCGCGGTTTCGGTCGGGTCGAGGCCGGCGGCCGGCTCGTCGAGCAGCACCACCTGCGGTGAGCCGACGAGCGCCCGGCCGAAAGCGACACGGTGTCGGTGGCCGTTCGAGAGTTCGGCGGGAAGGCGATGAGCCTCGGGGGCGAGCCCGAGCAGGTCGAGGGTGGCACCCACCCGGGACGCATCGGACGCCGCCACGAGCAGGTTGTCGTACACGTCGAGATCGTCGAAGAGTTCGAGCGATTGAAACGTGCGGGCCAGGCCGCGTCGCGATCGGTGGTGGGGGCTCGTCCTCGTGATGTCGTCGCCCTGCAGGCGAACGGTGCCCGTCGCCGGGGCAACGAACCCGCTGAGCGTGTCGATCAGAGTGGTCTTGCCGGCCCCGTTCGGGCCGATCAGCCCGACGATCTCGCCGCCGTGCACCGACAGCGCGACCCGGTCCAGCGCGAGCACCCCGCCGTGGCGCACCGACAGGTCGTCGACCTCGAGCACGGCCGTCATGCGAACGGCTCGGCGGCGGGGTGTGCGGTGCGTGAAGGGCGTGGAGAGCGCAACCGGTGCCACGCCGACCGGCCGAGCCCCGTGAGCCCCGCCGGGGCGAAAATGGCTGCGGCGATCAGCGCTATGCCGCTCACCGCCATGGAGGTTCGCTCGCCTTCGGCGCCGCCGAGCACGGTGAGCAGTCCGGCCGGGGCGATGATGCCGGCAAGCACGGCGCCCGAGATGCTCGACACGCCGGCGAGGTACGTGAGCGCGACGGTCGCCAGGGCGCCTGCGACCATGAACGAGGTGGGCGAGAGCCGCGTGACCGAGTAGGCGGTGAGCACCCCGGCCAGTCCGGCCAGCGCGGATGACACGGCGACGGCACCGAGCTTCGCCGCCGTCACGTTGATGCCGGCCGCTGCGGCGGCGCGCTCGTTCGACCGGACGGCGAGCCACCGCAGCCCCACGCGGCTCCGTCGCAGCGACGCGACCGACACGGCGGCGATCACGGTGAGGGCCAGGCACAGGGCGACGAACTGCGGGCGGAAGTTGTCGGCGCCGGTCGCGTCGACGCCAAGGTTCCAGCCGAGCAGTTCGAGCCGCGGCGTCGCCGAGCCGGCGGCACCGCCCGACATCGCCGGGCTCGCGAGCACGATCTGCTCGAGCGCGACCGCTATCGCCAGGGTCGCGACCGCGAGCGTCATGCCGCGCACCCGAGTGGCGGGCCACATGAGCGCGACGCCGACGACGGTTGCCACCGCGACGGCCAGCACGAGGACCACCAGGAAGGGAACCCCCGCGGTGCCGAGCCGAACGGCGCTGAACCCCGCGACGCCGGCGAGCGCGGTGGGGGCGAGGCTGATCTGGCCCGAGAACCCGGTCGCGACCACAACGCTCAGCGACATGACGATCGCGATCAGGGACACGATCAGGCCGTGACGCAGCGACGCATCGGCCACCGAGAGGGTCGCGGCAACCGTACCGATCGCAGCGACGGCCCAGAGCGGCACGAACCGTGGGGTCGGCGAGGCGGGAAGCCGATGCGCCACGATCGCCGCCCGGTCCGGTAGGGCGTCCCCGCGCACGGTCAGGATTGCGATGATCGCCACGAGGGGAACCGCCTGCTGAACTCCTGTCGTGGGCAGCCAGTGGGGGAGCGAGCCACTGCCGGCGCGGGTTGTCCAGCCGAGGATTGCCGACTGGGTCATGCCGATCGCGAGGCCGGCTGCGGTTGTGACAGCGAACGACGAGAGCCGCCCCGCCAACGCCGCGGCGACCGCGGGAACCACCAGCAGCGGAGTGAGCGATGCATCCAGCCCATTGATCGGTTCGATCACGATGACCGCCAGCCCGGCGAGCACCGAGGCGACCATCCAGTTGACGACCCCGAGGCGGTCGGGCGACAGCCCGATCAGCACGGCGCCCCGCTCGTTGTCCGCCGCCGCGCGGGTGGCCAGACCGAAGCGGGTGCGCGTGAACACCAGGGCGAGCGCAGCGGTGACGACGACCGCGAACGCGGCGAGCAGCAGGCGGTTCTCGCTGACGGTCGTGGCACCGATTCGGATAGGCGCCGTGGGGAGCACCGGTCTGCGGCGAACCGCGCCGGCGCCGCCGATCGGGAACCGAAGCCGCACGACCTCCTGCAGATACAGCATGAGTCCGAGCGACGCCACCACCCGAGCGAGCGGCGGCTGATGGCGCAGCGGCCGAACGACGAGCACATAGACGAGCGCACCGAGCGCCGCTGCCAGCACGATTGCAACGACGAGCGCGGTCGCGAGCGTGGGGCGCGGCACGAGGTGCACGCGAGCGGGCAGGCCCAGCACGGGCGTCACCAGATCGCCCGTCTCACGAAACTCGAAGTAGGCGAAGGCGATGTAGGTGCCGATGGCCGCGTGGGCGAAGTTCACCACCCCGGAGGTTCGGTAGGTGAGCACAAGGCCCAGCGCGAGCGACGCGATTACCGCGCCGCCGCCCAGGCCCGACAGGAGCGACTCGAACGTGGCGCTCATCGCGTCGGAAACACCTCAGCCTGCGTAGACGCCGCCGACATCGATCCACTCGTCACTCGCGTCGAGCAGCCCCTTGTGCATGGTGACCAGCACCTGCTGCGGCGCACACATTGCGGGCAGCCCACCGAACTGCTTGCGGTCGCACGTGGAGGGATGGCCGTTGAAGTTCGGCGTGTCGACCTGTGCGGCGAGCTTCGTCGAGATTGCGGAGGGCGACACGTCGCCGTCGAGCTCGACGAGCACCCGGTACAGGTTCATGGTGGAGCGGAAGGTGACGGTGCCGGCGCTGATCGGGTCGAGCATGTCGGCCCCGTATTCGGCGATCACCTCGTCGTAGAGGGACTGGTCGGGAGCGGGCTTCGCTCGGTCGAGGGTGCCTTCGACGTTGAAGATCACGCCCTCGGTCTTGTCGATCCCCGCCGCCTCGGTGATCGCCGGAACGGCGCAGGCGCCCGTGAAGTAGCGCGTCGTCGTCTCGGGCAGCGATGCGAGCCCGTCGAATCCGGCGCGACAGCCGGCATCCGCGGCGAGGACGATGACCGCATCGGGTGACGACCCGGCGGCCGCGCTGAACGCAGCGCTCAGGTCGGTGGACAGGATCGGATACGGGACCAGCGTCACGTCGGCCCCGCCCCGCTTCAGCACCGTCTCGCCGTAGTGGGCGGCATCCGCGATCGAACCGAAGTCGCCGTAGATCAGCGCGACCTTCTTGGCCTTGCGAACCCGGGTGGCGTCGTCCGCGAACGCAACGGCCGCGCCCCACGTGCCGCCCGACCATTGAAACGAGTTGGTCGCAGTGACCGATTGCGTGCTCACCGGGATGCCGCCGACGTACGCGATGTCGTTGGCGGCGAGCACGTCGATCGCATTGCCGAACACGTCGATCCCCCCGAGCACCGCGGGCACCCGCGCCTCGACGAAGCGTTGGGCGCAGTTGGTCGACCCCTCGGCGGAGAACTCGGTGTTGCACACGTCGAGCTCGATCGGTCGTCCGTCGATGCCGCCGAGGTCGGTGTTGATGAACTCGACGGCGGCCTGTGCCGCGGCGCTCAGTTCGGGGTAGCTCCCGCCGGCGGTGTTCTCCTGGTTCACCATGCCGATCACGATCGGGTCGCCCGAAGCCGGCTGGGGTGTGCCTTCGATCAGCGGGCCGAGCGAGGAACGGCGAGCGCATTCAACGAGGCTCATCTCGCTGCATCGGCTGTTGTCGGGAGCGGTGCGCCCGGCGCTCGACGTGTCGTCCGCCTCGCTGCACGCGGCGCCGGCGAGCGTGATCAGCGCCACGATCGCAACGGTCTTGCCCTTCGTCGTTCGCCTCACGGATCCCCCTTGTGCCGCGGCCCCGATTCCCCACCCGGCGGCGTCGTCGCTCGGCCGCTGCGGCCGTGGTTGACACTGTTTAGCGCACGCCGTACCCGGCGAGGAGCCGATCGATCATCTCGTCGCGCAGCTGCTCCTCCGACTCGGGCGGCAGCGAGAAGCCGAGCTGCAGCACCGTCGCGACACCGTGGATTCCCGCCCACAACGTGAAGGTGGTGAGCAGCGAATCCTCGCAGTCGATGGCTCCGGCGCGCATGGCCGTGACGACCGCCGAGTGGGCGAGCGCAAACGCTGTGGTGGCGGCCGGCAGCGCGCTCTCGGTCGGCACGTTGGAGTCGGGAAGCTGTGGCGGAAACAGGAACATCACCCGGAACAACTCGGGTTCGGCTCGGGCGTGGTCGATGTAGGCGCTGGCCTGCTCGCGCAGGCGCTGCACCGGGTCCATGTCGGGATCCTGCACGTACGCCTCGGCCAGCTTCGCCAGCTCGATTTCGGCGACGCCGCGCAGCAGGTCACGTTTGTCGGTCACGTGCGCGTAGAGGGCGGCGGCGGTCACCCCGAGGCGCGCCGCGAGGCGGCGTAGCGAAAGCGACTCCAGCCCGCCGACCCGGATCAGATCCCGGGCCTCGGCGATGATGCGCTCGCGTTCGAGCGGTGCGCGGTCGGATCCCGGTGCCATGCGCGGACCGTAGTAGCTAAACGCCGTTCAGTACTTGCTAGGGTCGCGCCGTGCACGACTCGCCTTGGCTCCGAGGTCAGTACGCGCCGGTCGACGACGAGCTGTCGATCGCCGCGTTGCGCGTCACCGGCGCGCTTCCGGAAGGGCTGCGGGGCGCCTTTCTCCGCAACGGTCCGAACCCGCAGTTCCCGCCGATCGGCCGGTATCACCTGTTCGACGGTGATGGCATGATCCACGGCGTCACCTTCGACGGGAAGGGGGAGCGTCCTACGCCAACCGCTGGGTTCGATCGGCCGGTTTCGAGGCCGAACGCGCTGCGGGGCGAGCGCTTTTCGGCGGCCTGAGCGAGTTCGCGATGCCGCCCGACGACATCTTCGCCCGGGTCGGTCCGATCAAGAACACGGCGAACACCCACATCGTCTCGCACGCGGGTCACCTGCTGGCCTTGATGGAGGGTCTCGGTCCGATCGAAGTGGCCGACGACCTCACCACGAGCGGCCCGTTCGACTTCGACGGACGGCTGGCGGGGTCCATGACGGCGCATCCCAAGACCGATCCGGTGACCGGCGAGATGGTGTTCTTCGGGTACTCGCCCGTCGCCCCGTACCTTCGGGTGCACAGCAGCGATCGATCGGGCGAGCTCACGTGGTCGACCGTTGTCGAGTTGCCCGGCCCGGTGATGATGCACGACTTCGTCGTCACCGAGTCCCGGGTCGTCATCTTCGACCTCCCCGCCGTGTTTGACCTGCACGCCCTGCTTCGTGGCGAAACGGCGATCTTCTGGGATCCTGCCCGCGGCGCGCGCGTCGGTGTGCTCGACCGGGGTGCCCCCGGGTCGTCGGTGCGATGGATCGACGTCGATCCGTTCTGGGTGTTCCACTTCTTCAACGCCCACGACGAGCCCGACGGATCGATCGCCGTGACCGGATGTCGGGCCGAGCGGCTCAACACGACGTTCGACGGATCCGAGCTGACCGACGGGTATCGGCCGAGCGTGTGGCGCTGGACGATCGGCGCCGAGGCGACGTCGTTCGGGGCGACGCAACTCGACGACGCGCCGACCGACTTCCCACGGATCGACGAGCGGCGGACCGGGCTCGACAACCGGATCGGCTACTCGGGCCACGCCGCCCGCTGGTCGGGCGACGAGGTCGTCTTCGACGGCGTGAAGCGGTACGACCTGCGAACCGGGTCGTCGGAGTACCGTCGATTCGGCGCCAACGTCACGTGCGGCGAAACGGTGTTTGCGCCCGACCCCGACGATCCCGCCGAGGGATCCGGGTGGCTGTTGAGCTTCGTGCACGACCACGATGCCGACGAGAGCATGGTTGCCGTGCTCGACGCGCCGACCCTCGAGCCGGTCGCGACGGTGCACCTCCCGCGGCGGGTGCCGTTCGGCTTCCACGGGTCCTACGTGGCCGCCAGCGCGTCGTAGGCCGCCAGCACGTCGCGTTCGAGAATCGCCCGGACCGCCGGATCGGAGGCCCAGGTGTCGGCGCGCTCGGTCAGCTCGGCGCGAACGTCGACCCGGTCGTCGGGTCGAGTCGTGTTCAGCGAGTCGAGCCACACCGAGTGCAGCGTGAGCGGCACCTCCAGATCGGGCCGCCCGAGGCGAGCGACCGGCCCGGTAGCGAGTCGATCGGCCCGGAAGACCCAGATCTCGGTGCCGGCGCTGGTGTCGGTGGCCTCGTCGCCGAAGACGACGGTGACGACATAGCCGTCGGACGAGCCGGTGGCCGTTCCCCGGCGTGGCACGAACGTGGGGGTCCAGCCGAGCCGATCGCCTGGGTACCAGTAGGTGTCGACGATGCGTCCGCCGTCGTGGTCGACGCGTACCAGGCTGGTAGGGACTGCCTCCCACGGCATGGCGCGGTTCGGGACGATTCGATACGGGTGGTCGGCGAAGCCGCGCGCGACCCGCTGGACGGCGAGGTCCGTGGGGAAGCCGGCGTTCGCGTGGAAGACGTCGCCAACCGAGGCCGGCGAGCGCAGCGGGTTGCGTGCCACCAGGCCGCCCGATCCCCAGGTGCGGTCGTCGGCCACGAGCGTTCGGCCGAGCACCTCGCCAGTTCGCGCGCTGATCTCGTAGCGGCCGATCACGCCCAGGTCGTACGACAGCGGCGTGGTCACCCCGATCAGGCCGGGCCGCACGGCGCGACGGGTGGCGGGGTGCACGTCGTCGGGCTGGACCCATTCGGCGAAGTCGCCCGCGCTGTTGTGGGGAACGTGGAGTACCAGTCGGTCGGGGCTCGACTCGTAGTCGGCCATGAAGTGTGCGGCTTCGCGCGGGATCACCGAGCGTCGCGCGACCACGCTGGAGGTCGTCCGGCGGATCGCATCGCGGTCGACGACGAAGAGCGACGAGTCGGGCCGGGGCGTGGTCTGCTGGTGCGCCGCGGCCGAGAAGGGGCTGTCGAAGAGCTTGCCGAATTCGATCGTGCCCGCCCCGTCGAGGATCACCACGTGGTGGCGGGTGATGCAGAGTTGGTGGGCGCTCTGGCTGATCAGGAGGGGTGCGCCGTTCTGGTCGAGCACCGGGACGCGCCGCAAGTTCCCCTCGCCGGTCCACACCAGCAGCTCGAAGTACATCATTCCCGGGATCGGCACGATCGACATCGAAACGCCGTAGAACTCGCCGGTCTCAAGGTCGTAGGGCGGGTGCGCCGACGAGATGATCATCGGGCAGAGGAACCGGTTGAAGGGCAGTTCGGCGATCGCTCGGTAGTCGCTCAGCCGACCCACGGGCGACACGGGGGCGAGCGTTGCAGGGTCGAGTTCCCATGGTCGGCTCGCGTCGCTCGTGGCGATGAGTCGATTGCCGGCCATGGCGACGAGGGCCGTGTTGGTCTGATTCTGCATGCCGAGGGGACCGAGGCGTGTGACGCCCCGCGGATGGAATCGGTAGGGCGTTGCGGCGAACGCCTGCGACATCAGGTAGTCGGTGGTTCGCAGGATGCGGGAGGTGATCATGGGCGAGTCGCCGTCGAAGTCGATTCGCCACACCATGCCGTCACCCCGAACCCGGTGTCGTCGGGTCAAGGAGATCGACTGGAAGAACACGTGGCCCGCGAGGTCTTCGGGCAGTGCCCCCTCGATCAGCGCGAGGGGTCGGGTCGGCGTGTCGGTGGTGACGCGCCGGGCGAAGGCGTTCGGCACGCGGGCCCACCGGTCGCGTCCGTGGCTCGCGGGTGGGAGCCCGTGGGGGAGCGCACCGCCCGGATCGATCGGCGCCGGGGCACAGCCGCTCGTGCCCCACCCCGCGGCGAGAGCAGCGCTCCCCCCGGCCGCGCCGCGCAGGAACGTTCGACGATCCATGTGTCCCCCCAGAATTGGACGATGAAGTGAACAGTGTATAGCTGTCGTTGTGCTCGGGCCGGAAGAGCACACGCCCGAGATCCCGGGGCCCGGCTTCGGCGCCGACCCCGGGAACGATCGAGTCAGTACGACATCGTCACGGTGCCCGGTTGCAGCTCGGCCGCGTTGAGCTGCGGGTTGGCCATGCGCGCCCCGGAGACCAGCTGATCCGCCGTGACACCCTGATCGGCGGAACAGGTGGGGCAGACCAGGATCTTGACGCCGGACTCGATGAGCGCGGCCAGCTGGGTCTTGATCGGATCGTTGTCGCGCCACTTGAGCGCCTCGGGGAGCGAGGTCGTCGCCAGCTCGGGGGCGTTGATGTTGAAGAACATCGTCACCGGCCGACCGAGCGCTCGTTGTCCGCGCGCCATCTGGAACGCCATGTTCACCCGGTGAAGATCCTCGCGGCCGGACTGCAGATTGATGTACAAGACGTTGCTGAGCGCCGGAGCCGGCACGGTCGTGCTCGTGGTCGTGGTCGTGGTCGGGCCGACGCCGGGGTCGCACGCCGTGAGGGGAAGCGCTGCTGCGGTGAGCGCGAAGCCTCCAGCGACGAGCGCCACGACGCTCCGGCGAGCACGAGTGGGCCTCTGGTGTGAGTGGGTTGCCATGATCTCTCCTTGTGCGGGCGACTCTCGCCTCCGTATTGGCAGTCGTGCCGAGAGCTCGGAGAGTTCCAACTGGGGATGGGTCATCGGTCACACAGCGAGGGGCCGCCGTGGCCTCGTGGCATGAGCGGGCACCACCGCGAACGCCTGCACCGGCATCGCTTGGCCTTCGGCGGGGACGCGCTACGCGTTGACCTTCGTGATGGTGTCGCCCCGGCGGATCGTGCCGGGGACGACCACCTTGGCGCACACGCCCCGCAGTCGCTCCGCCTTGCCGTCGTTACCGTTGATCCACCGATGCGTCGCTAGGCCGAAACGGCGCGTGAACTTGGCGCAGCCCGTGTGCGGCTTCGCCGTGATCTCGACAACCGCGTCGCCGACTTGCAGCCGCGTGCCCGGGGGCAGATTGGCGGGCGAGAGGTCGAGGTCGACGTAGAGCTGATCGCCTGCCAGCGGCATGCGCTCCTCGCCGCCCGCCACGAGGCGCGCACAGCGCGAGTTCATGATGTTGAGCTGCGCCTCCGGATCGGCCTCGCCGTTCGGCATCGACCGGCTTCCCCTCGCGCTCCAGTTGTCGCCCACGAGACCGACCGCGAGGTCGAGCTGCGCGGTGTCGAGCACGGTCCGTTCGTCGACCTCGGGTCGGGCGACGATCAGGTCGAGCGAACCTGCATCCGCGGGCGAACGCCGCACCTCGGCGAGCCAGGAATCCGCCTCGGCGAGCGCCGCCGGCGTGGTGGGCGCCGTCCAGTAGTTGCGCATCAACTCGGCCGACCACTCGGGCTGGGTCACATCGCCGCGCGGCGCGAACTCGCGCATGTAGGGCTTGATGTCGAGCACGGGTGTGCCGTCGATGGCATCGAGCCCGCGCACCTCGATCTCGCCGCCGGGGCGCACGGACATGAGCTCGCAGACGGTGACCCCGATGCGGTTCGGCCGACCGCTCGCCCGCTGGGCGAGGATGCCGACGCGGGGCCAGTCGGGGTTGCCGCGCGGATGCCGGGCGTCGGTGGTGACCGTCGCCGGGTCGATCCGGTCGAACGCGAACACGACCTCGACATGCGAGAAGGCGCGCAGGCCCAGCGTGGCGTCCGCGCCGAGGGTGGTGAGGTCGAGTCGGATCGTCGAGCTCACCTCGTCCCACCCATCGTCGAGCGGCTCGCGGCGAGCGTTGTGCACGGTCCCGATGGGCGTCATCTCCAGTGCCATCGCCAGTGTCATCTCCCCAGTCTGCTCGCCCCAGTGCGTGCGTGGTGCGCGCCCTTGCTGGAACTGGGCCGATTTGCGTGCGTGGTGCGTCGGTGGATCGGCCCAGTTCGGTGGTGGGGGTGGGCCCTTGCTGGAACTGGGCCGATTTGCGTGCGTGGTGCGTCGGTGGATCGGCCCAGTTCGGTGGTGGGGTACGACCTAGCATCGCCGGCCATGACGCGCCTCGGCTATCAGATCCCCAACTTCACCTATCCCGACACCGCGCCCGCCGACATCTTCCCCACGGTCGTCGCACAGGCCAAGGCGGCCGAGGACGCCGGGTTCGACCGGGTCATGGTGATGGACCACTTCTATCAACTGCCCGGTCTGGGCGCCCCCGACGAGCCGATGATCGAGTGCTACTCCCTGCTCGCGGCGCTCGCCCAGCACACCACGTCGGTGCGGCTGTCCGCTCTCGTCACGGGAAACACCTACCGGCATCCCTCGCTGCTGGCGAAGACCATCACCGCTCTTGACCACGTTTCGGGAGGGCGCGCAACCCTGGGGATCGGAGCGGGGTGGTTCGAGTTGGAGCATCTGGCGCTGGGCTTCGAGTTCGGCACGTTCACCGATCGGTTCGCCAAGCTCGAGGAGTCGTTGCAGATCGTGCTGCCGCTGCTGCGCGGTGAGCGGGTGACCTTCGCCGGTGAGCACTACCAGGTGTCGGACGCGGTGAATTCCCCGCCGCCCGTCTCGCAGATCCCGATCATGATCGGTGGGGTCGGCGAGAAGAAGACGCTGCGGATGGTTGCGCAGTACGCGGATGAGTCGAACCTGTCGAGCGGACCGATCGAAGAGATTCCACGCAAGCTCGACGCGCTCGCGGCGCACTGCGAACGTCTCGGCCGCGACCGCTCCGAGATCAAGGTCACCAAGCTGCAGATGGTCGTGGTCGCACCGACGATGGAGGAGGCCGACGCCGACCTGCGCGAGGTCGCTGGGGCCAAGGGGTGGAGCGACGAGGTGGTCGAACTCGCGAAGGCGGTCCTGATCGTCGGTGATCCCGACAGCGTGGGTGAACGGCTCTCGGCCGCGATGGCCACGGGGATCGACGGCCTGACGATCAATGCGCCGGGCAACGGCCACAAGCCCGAGCGCATCGCGCTGCTGGGCAAGGTCGCGGCAGCGGCGGTCGGCGCATGAGCTCGCCGGCGACCCCGATCCACGCCTTCGGCGACGAACTCGCGTCGCTCGACGCGACCGCGACCGCCGAGGCGGTGCGCTCGGGCGAGCTCAGCCCGACCGAGTCGGTTCGTGCCGCGATCGCCCGCGCCCGGCAGGTCGACCCGACGCTTCGAGCGGTCGCGTGCTGGGACGACGAGCGGGCGCTGGCCCGATCGCATTGGGGCCGCGGCGGCGACTTCGCCGGGGTCGCAACGTTCATCAAGGACATGACCGATGTGGAGGGTCTGCCGACGCGCAACGGCTCGGCGGCATTCGCACACGTCGGTCCGGCGCGGGCGACGGGCGAGATCGCACAGCAGATGTTCGAGGCCGGGATGGTGTGCCTGGGCAAGAGCGCGCTCCCCGAGTTCGGGTTCACGCCCTCCACCGAGTTCCCCGACGACGAACCGACCCGCAACCCGTGGAACCCGGACCGCTCGGCCGGTGGCTCGTCGGGCGGCGCGGCGGCGCTCGTTGCCGCCGGCGTCGTGGCGATCGCTCACGGCCAGGACGGCGGGGGATCGATCCGGCTGCCCGCGGCCTGCAACGGGCTGGTCGGGCTGAAGCCGAGCCGAGGGCGGCTCGTGACCGATCCCCACGATCGCCTGCTGCCGGTTCGGCTGGTGACCGACGGGGTGCTCACGCGCACGGTGCGCGACACCGCCAACTACTACGCCATGGCCGAGGGAGTGCACCCCTCGCGGCACCTCCCAGCCCTCGGCGATGTGTCGCACCCGGTCGAGCGACGGCTGCGGATCGGGGTCATGCTCGACTCGCCCGCGCGTGTGACGCTCGACGACGCGACGCGTGCGACGTTCCGTTCGACGGTCGCGTTGCTCGAGGAGCTCGGCCACGAGGTTCGGCCGGTCGAGGCGCCGGTCGACGCGCAGTTCGCCCAGGACTTCATCCACTACTGGGCGATGCTCGCGTTCGCCGTGAAGTTCGGCGGCAAGGTGCTGTTCGACCGTTCATTCGACGCGTCGGCCCTGGCGCCGATCACCGTTGGGCTCGCCGAGCGCTTCCGCTCGAACATCGCCTCGACCCCGGGGGCGATTCGGCGGCTCCAGGCGTCGGCGGCGAAGGTGGCCGAGGCGACCCGCGACCTCGACGTGGTCATGAGCCCGACGCTTGCCCACCTCCCGCCTGAGCTCGGTCACCTGGGCGCGCACCTGCACTTCGACATCGTCTTCCCGCGCGTCGAGCAGTGGGTCGGGTTTACACCGCTGGCCAACGCCACGGGCCAGCCGGCCATCAGCCTTCCGCTCGGGTTCGACGATGCGTCGCACCTTCCCATCGGGATGATGTTCAGCGGCCACATGGGCGAGGATGGGTTGCTCCTTCGCCTCGCGCTCGAGCTCGAGGCCGCTCGACCGTTTCCAACGCTCGCAGCGGTGCCCGCGACGTGAGCCGCACCGCTGTCGTCGTTGAGGTCCCCGCTGCGGAGCGACTGGTCGACGAGTGGGCGGACGTGTCGGGCGTCGCTCGCGATCCCGGTGTTCCCGCGCACGTGACCGTGCTGTATCCGTTCGTACACCCCGCCGAACTGCCCGACGCGGTCGAGCGCATGCGCCGACTGTGCAGCGAGATGGCCCCCTTCGTCGCGACCCTCACCCACGTGGGCGTTTTCCCAGGCGCGGTGTGGCTCGCCCCGGAACCCGCCGAGTCCTTTCGGGGGCTCACAACCCGCCTCGTCTCGTCCTTCGGCGGGCTGGCCCCGTACGGGGGTGCGTTCCGTCAGATCACGCCGCATCTCACGGTTCTGATGGGTGACCCCGCCGCTCGGCCCGACGTGCTGCGGCGGATGCTCGTTGGACTGGACGCCGAGCTGCCGATCGAGTTCCAGGCGGTCGGGCTCACCGTGTTGGCGCTCAACGACGACCAGGTCTGGGAGCGGTATGCGCGAGTGCCGTTCGGTTCGGCGATCCCACAAGAGGTGATGAGCTGATGCCGACCTTGTTGACCGTCGCCGGTTCGCTGCGGGCGGACTCGTGGAACGCCAAGGTGTTGGCCCAGGCGGCGGCGACCGTGCCCTCGGGCTGGTCGATCGACGCTCTCACGTTGCACGACATACCGCTGTACAACCAGGACTTGGAGGTCGACGGCGCGCCCGCCGGCGTGGCCGAACTGCGCGCTGCGGTGACCACCGCCGACGCCGTGTTGTGGTCGTCGCCGCAGTACAACCACGGCGTGTCCGGCGTGGTGAAGAACGCGCTCGACTGGTTGTCGCGCCCGGCGTTCGCCGGCGTGCTCGTCGGCAAGCCAACCGCGGTCATCGCCGTCACGCCGAGCGCCCATCAGCCGATGGAGACGCTGGGACAAACCGAGTTCACGCTCGAGATGTGCGGCGCGGTCGTCGTGCGCCCCGGCGTGGCGATCGGGTCGATCCTCGAGGTGACCGACGCTTCGGTGGTGGTGGGCGACGCGGCCGCCGCGCTCAGCGATCTGGTCGCGCGGCTGTGCAGCGCGACCAACGGCGACGTGTCGGTCGCTCCGTAGCCGACAACGCGGTGGCGAGCAGGTCGGTGCCGAAGACCGGCCGGCCGTGGCCCGGAAGCAGACGGTCGACACGAAGGCCGCGCAGCCGATCCTCGGTCGCTCCGGTTGCGGCGTCGTCCCACCGCTCGGGGTTGAACCACGCCCGGTTGTCGACCGTCAGAACCGCGTCGCCCGAGCACAGCGTTCGGGACCCGGCGTGATAGAGGCAGGTGGAGTCGTCGGTGTGGCCGGGCGTCGCGATCGCCTCCCACCCGTCCGCTAGGTCGAACGGACCGTCGGCGAGATAGACCGGTGACGGCGACGGCGAGGCGTACGGCCCCCGCAGACCGAAACCCACCGCGGTCGCACGGCCGGCCTCCACCACGGCCGACAGCTCGAAGGCCTGCGAGCGCAACACCGGGGCGATCGATGCCACCGTTGCCAGTCGCGGCCCACCCGGCGCTTCGCCGCGTGCGAACGCCTCGGCCCGCGCCGGCAGCGCGACCGCGGGAGCGATGGCGGACAGCTCGGGAATGCCGCCGACGTGATCGGTGTGGGTATGGGTCGCGACGACCGTCGCTCGTTCGGGGCTGAACTGTCGCAGGATCTGGTGTGCGTGACTCGGGAGCCCACAGTCGATGACGAGCGGCGCGCCGTCGGACGCCGTCGGGAACACGTAGCAGTTGAAGACCCAGCGGGAACGAACCCAGACGTCGGGCCCACCGCCGGTGCCGAGCGAGGCGAATCGTGTCATGAGCGCAGACCGTAGATCCCGCGACGTGGCCGCGCCGGGGTCGCGTCGGTCAGTCGGGTCGCCAGGCACCGGAGGTTCGGGCGAGCGCC
Source organism: Actinomycetota bacterium (assembly GCA_016703525.1). Lineage (GTDB taxonomy): Bacteria > Actinomycetota > Acidimicrobiia > Acidimicrobiales > Microtrichaceae > JADJBW01. Next base: position 97,891 of record JADJBW010000016.1, read on the forward strand.
GATGCGAGCAGGTCGCTGATGGCGACCGCCACGCGCCGCTGCTCGGGCGTGAGCCCGACCGCGGGGATGGGAACGAGCGCGAAGGCACCGAGTCGCGCCCCCGCGAATTCGACGGGTAACTCGATGCCCTGCTCGGGAAGCAGATAGCCGTCGCGCCCGAAGTGATGGTGGTTCGTGGCGATCCACCCGCTGCGCTCCATGACCGGCAACCCGGTGGGTTGATCGACCGGCACCCAGGTGGCGGAGGCGAGTGCGAGCTGTGCTCGGAGCTCGTCGCTGACCGCGTCGCACAGCTCGGCGTGGGTGCGCTCGCTCACGAGCAGCGATGCGATGCGCTCGAGCCGCTCGACACTGTCGATCTCGAGGACAGCCTGTGCCGAGTGCGTCCGCGAGCCCGCGCGAACTCGCCGATGACGAGGCCGACGACCAGCAGCAGGATCACGCCGGTCACGTCGCGGGGGTCATCGATGTGGAGCGAGTAGTACGGGCGCGTGAGGAAGTAGTTGTAGGCGAGCGCTGCGGCGGCGGCCGTCACGGCCCCGGCGCGTCTTCCGCCCAGCGATGCGGCCGACGCGATCACCACTACGAGCAATAGCTGCGAGTTCGTGGCCCCGAACCACGTGTCACGCAGCGGGGTGAGCGCGGCCGAGAGGACCAACGCGACGAGCGCCCCGCCGGGGCCGGCCATGTCGGAGAGCAGGTCTCGGCCCGATTCCGATCGGCCGCTCATTGCGACGACCAGGCCGGGCCGGGGCGCCGCAACCCGCACTCAGGCGTGTTCGAGGCGGGGGGCGGGTGAGCGGTCATCGGAGCGATCTCATCGTCGGTCTCTGCTCGATTCGGCAGTCCTGACCAGATGCTGACGGCACCTTACGCAATCCTGGCGGTGCCTTGCGACCTGCCGAGTCGACCGCTGAAGCGGCTCGCAGGACCAGGCGCGTTCGCGGTGCGGCCCGGCACGGGCGGTGGCAGGCTGGGCCGATGGCTTCCTCCCTGCTCTCGCGGTCTCCTCTGGCGCGTCGCCGCGCCGAGTCGTCGCGTATCGCCCCCGACCTTCGTCGTGTCGCGGCGTTCCTGCCGCGCAGCCCGGTCACCGAGCGCAGCTACCGTCGAATCCGAGCGGCATCGGCCCTGCTGGAACGCCGGGTTCCCGACGGGGTCGAGGTCACGACCCTCGGCGGTGTTCGGGTCAGGCTGCACACGCCGCCCGGGCCGCGCGCCATCCCCGGACCGGCGGTGCTGTGGATTCACGGCGGCGGGTATGTGATCGGCAACCCGGCCCAAGACGACGCGTGGTGTCGGCGACTGGTTCGCAACCACGGCGCGTTGGTCGCGGCGGTCGACTACCGCCTTGCCCCCGACTCGCCCTACCCGGCTCCGATCGACGACTGTCACGCGGCGCTGGTGGCGTTGGCCGAACGTGGCGATGTCGACCCGGATGCGATCGCGATCGCGGGGGCGAGTGCCGGCGGCGGACTCGCTGCCGGACTCGCCATCGCCGCGCGCGACCGCGGCCGTGTGTCGCCGTGCTTTCAAGGGCTGGTGTACCCGATGGTCGACGACCGCACCGCGCTGCGCACCGATATCGACGAGACCGGCTTTCGCCTGTGGGGCAACCGCTCCAATGCGTTCGGATGGCGCTCGTACCTGGCCCGGAGAGCCGGGGTCAGAGGGGGTGGACGGCGCCGCCGTGCCGGCCCGCGCCGACGACCTCGCGGGGCTACCCCCCGCCTGGATCGGGGTGGGAACGCTCGACCTGTTCCTCGACGAGAACCTCGCGTACGCCGAGCGGCTCCGTGCCGACGGCGTGGAGGTGGACGTAGAGGTCGTGCCGGCGCGTTCCACGCATTCGACGGCGTGGCGCCGAGGTCGGCGAGCGCACGCGGCTTCCTCGGGTCGTTCGATCGAGCGCTCGCTCATCGTCTGGCGGGGTGAGCCTGCAGGCCGGAGCGGGCGACCCGGAGCGGGCGACGGAGCGCGTCAGCGCGGCGACGGGTCGCGCTGGTCGACTCGCCAGAACACGGGTTGGGTGGCGACGCAGCGCTGCGGAATCGGATGCGTCGGGTCCAGGAAGGCCGACACCAGGTCGTAGGCGACGGGGTCGAACGCGATGGCGAGATGGTCCGCCTCGTCGATCGGACAGGCGTCTTGCAGCGTCATGTTGGTGACGGCGGGATGATCGATGAATCCCGAGCGGTAGGGGACCACGAAGTTCTCCCAAACGCTCGCGAGCATGAGGTAGCGCACGCCGGGTTGGGCCGGGCCGCTGAAGCGCTCGCCCGGTTGCGGTGCGGTGGTGTTGAGTTGGCGGAAGAAGCTCGATCCGGCGACGAGTTTTTCGCATGCGCCGCAGCCGTTCTTCGCGAGTTCGTCGAGCACACCGGCGAACAGCGGGATCGACCGCATCTGGGTGGCGAGGCCGCCCAGGTCGTCGCCGTTGCTCACGGGCGCGACGCCGATCATGTTCGCAACCTTCGGCGTGCCGTCGGGGTGGACCGAATCGCCGTATCGCATCCACCAGCGAGGCATCACCGAACCCTCGGAGTGCCCGATTACGTCGACCTGGCGGGCGCCCGTTGCGGCGAGGACGCCGTCGACGAACGGGCCGAACTCGTCGATCGATGAGCGGCGAATGTCGGCGATACCGCCGAAGATCGATCCGGGCGCAGCGCCGTAGGTGAGTGCGTAGACGCAATAGCCCTGGTTCGCGAGTTCGGGTGCGAGTCCGCCCATGTTGTCGGCCATGTTGCCGAGGATGCCGTGCGCCAGCACGACCGGGCGCGGGTGCGCGGCAGTGGGCGTGCAGTCGGCGAGGTTCGCGCCGGGCGGCGGGCCGAACAGGTCGCGTGCCGCCGTCACGGCCGCCTCGCCGAAGTCGGCCGGCACGCGGTACGACTGACCGGGGGCCGGCGGGGGTGCGCACGCGGAGGATGCGGCGATCGCCGCGGTGGCGATCGCCGCGCCGCACCGCCTTCGCGCCCGGTTCGATCGTCGCGTGTCGCGTGTGCCCATGGCTGCCCCGTTCGCCGGATCGTCCCCTTCCGGTCGGGCGAGCGTATCGAACGGCCGTGTCGCCCGCCCGGGTGGCTTCGGCGCATCCGGTGCGCCCCGCCGGCGCGTGTCCCGGTAGCATCCGGGCGCTCAGAAACGCACGAAGGTGGCCGACGATCGAATGGTGAGTGCGTCTCTCGTCAACACCGGGACTCCCTTCGTGTCGCAGGTCGCCGAGTTTCTCGACAGCGCCGGGGTCGAGTGGGTGCATGACCTCGGGCCCGAGGACGATGCGGCGCTGCCCGCGGGACCGGTCGACGGAGGCGTGTTCATCGTCCCGCTCGATCGTCACGTGACACCGGAGGTGGTGACGGAACTCGCGGCACGCTTCGGCGGCAGCCCGTGGCGGTCGCGGCAGTTCGCGGTGATCGCCGACGGCGATCTGGATTGGGTCGACGCTGCACTCGACGACGTGATCGACGAGGCGGCCGCACTCGGCTCGACCCTGACGGCTCGTCGGCTGCGGCGCTTCATCCAACGCCACTTCGACGAGGTGCGCGACGATGCCGCGAAGACGTTCCTCGATTCGACGGCCGACGGCTATTGGATCTGGAACGTGCCCCTCGGCGAGGTCGAGTGGTCGCCGCGGACCTATCAGATCCTCGATCGGGTTCCGCAGACCGCGCCCATGTCGTTCGACACGTACGTGGAGATGGTGCACCCCGACGATCGCGCCTCGGTCATGGAGGCGATCGGTGAACACCTCGAGCACGGCGTGTCGTACCGCAACGTGCCGATGCGATTGGCGACCGCGTACGGCGGATACCGCACGCTGATCGCGTCGGGTCAGGTGGTTCGGACCCGAGCGGGTGAACCGCTCCTGATGGTCGGCGCTGTGACCGACCGTACGGCCCAGCTCGTGGCCGAACAGCAGGCCAAGGAGGCCGAGGCGCGCTACGTCCGGCTGTTTCAGTCGATGAACGACGCGGCGGTGCTCGCCGACCCCATGACCGGGCGGATCGTCGACGTCAACGAGCCGGCCGAGCGGCTGTGGCTGCGACCGCGTGAAGACCTGATCGGTGCCCCGCAGGTCAGCCTCCACCCGCCGGACCTCGAAGACGACCCGAACGCTCGTGAGACGTTTCGACGCCACATTCGCGCCTTGCAGGCGGGGAACCGTGCGGTGATCCAGATGCCGATCCTTCGCAAGGACGGCTCGCGCGTGGCCGTGGAGATCAGCTCGTCGTTGTTCGAGGTGGACGGGACGCAGTACATCCTCGGCCTGTTCCGCGACATCACCGAACGGCTCGACGTCGAGCGGAGCCTGCGTGAGCGTGACACTCAACTCCAGCTCGCTTCGCGGCTCGCGGCGATCGGGAGCCTTGCCGCGGGCATCGGTCACGAGATCAACAACCCCTTGAGCTACGTCGTGGGCAATCTCGGCTTCATCCGCGAGCATCTCGGCGAGGTGCTGGGCATCGATGGCGACGTGCTGAGCGCGATCGACGACGCGATCGAGGGGTCGAATCGGGTGCGCGACATCGTGACCGATCTGAAGGTGTTCAGCCGCGGCGGTGGATCGGACGAGACGTGCGAGCCGCTTCCGGTGTGCGAGATCGCGGTTCGGATGGCGGTGCACGATGTGCGCCACCGCGCCAGCGTCGAGCTGCAACTCAGCGAGTGTCCACGCGTGAGCTTGTCCGCGTCGCGACTCAGCCAGATAGCGGTGAACCTGCTCACCAACGCCGCGCAGTCTTTCGACGGCGATGCCGTGCACGACCCGAGGGTTGTGGTGTCGCTCGAGCACGTACGAGATCGGGTGGTGCTGCGTGTCGAGGACAACGGGTCGGGCATCGCACCCGATGACCTCGACCGGGTTTTCGATGCGTTCTTCACCACGAAGGAGGCGATCGGCACGGGTCTCGGGCTGTCGATCACCCGGCAGCTGGTGGAGGCCGTCGGCGGAACGATCACCTTGGAGTCGGAGGTCGGGGTGGGAACAACCGTGGAGGTTGGACTGCCGGTGGCCGACGACGCGGCCGATCGTGGCTCCGGCGCGGAGCGCGACAGCGGTCTGCCGTGCGACCTGCCCACATCGGTCGTCGTGGTCGACGACGACCCGCGGGTCACGGCGTCGATTCGCCGCATCCTGGGGGACGGTACGCAGGTTCACACGTTCACGCGCGCGTCGCAGGCGCTCGATCGAATTCGGGCCGATCCGACGATCGCCGAGGCGATCTTGTGCGACCTGATGATGCCGGGCGACAGCGGCGCCGATTTCCACGATGCGCTTGCGCTGATCGATCCGGGCCTCGCCGCTCGGGTGGTGTTCGTGACGGGTGGCGCCGTGACGCCCACGATCGCAGCGTTCGAGCGGCGGATGCGCGCCGTCGGGCGGTTGCTCGAGAAGCCGCTGGATCCCGACCGTCTGCGCGGTGCCTTGCGCGCCGCGGTCCCGTCCGCCGAGCCGCCGACGCAGGGGTGATCCGGGCATGCTGGTAACGGCCGTGCGCTACGTCGATGGTGAGCCGGTGGCCTCGGGAACGCTCGATGAGATGCGGGTGGAACCGTCGGAACGCACCGAGTTGAACCGCTTCGTGTGGGCGGGGCTCATCGACCCGACGCCCGCCGAGCTCGACGAGGTGATCGCCCATTTCGCGCTGCATCCGCTCGCGGCCGAGGACGCGCACCGCTCGCATCAGCGCCCCAAGGCGGAGCGGTACGGCGAGTGGCTGTTCGTGGTGCTCCGAACGGCGGCATACCTGGACGCGCCCGAGACGATCGAGTTCGGCGAGATCCAGCTGTTCGCGTCGCCCCACGCCGTCGTGGTGATCCGGCGCGGTCAGCCGGCCGCGCTACACGGCGTTCGGGCGCGTTTGGAAGCCGACCCGTCGTCGCTTCGCTCCGGATCGGTCGCGGTGGTGCACGCGGTGATCGACGAGGTGGTCGACGGATACGAGCGCTGCCTGGCGGGGCTCGACGACGACGTGAGTGAGGTGGAATTGGAGGTCTTCGCCGACGATCACCCCACGAGTGAGCGAGTGGTCGGTCGCGGGTATTTCTTGCAGCGCGAACTGCTCGGCCTGCACCGGGCGTTGCACCCGTTGGCCCTCGCCGTGACGCACCTGCGGACCGATTCATTGGTGACGTCCGCACCCGAGTGGGATGCGTACTTCCGCGACGTCGACGATCACCTGGCGCGCCAGCAGGATCAGGTATCGACGCTGCGCGAGTTGTTGGGTGCCGCGCTGGCCGCGTACTCCAATCAGCTGAGCCTGCGTCAGAACGAGGACATGCGCCGCATTTCGGCCTGGGTCGCGATCGTCGCCGTGCCGACGATGATCGCGGGGATCTACGGCATGAACTTCGAGCACATGCCCGAACTCGGCTGGGCGGGCGGCTACCCAGCTGCGCTCTCAGTCATGTTGGTGTCGTGCCTCGGTCTCTGGCTGTGGTTCCGTCGCAGCGGGTGGCTCTGAGGCTCACCGCGCTCGCTCGGCGGGGCGATCGGTGCGCTCGGGTGTTGGGGACTTGCGGTGCAGCAGGCCGCTGGCGACCGAGTACCCCATGAGGGTCCCGGAAGCCCATCTGCGTCATGAGCCAGAGCAGGTCGGTGGCCTGCCACCTCGGCGATCCGGCCGTCGACGACGCGTCGAATGAACACGCCACGCACCTCGACCTGCTTCTTCGTGGCCGGCGCGCCCATGAACTTGCCGGTGTTGCGCGCCCGGGTGATGAACCGGGATGAGACCAGTCCGCCGCTCGACACGACGTGCGTCAGCTCCATGGTCATGTCGGACATCGCCGCGCGCATGGCCTGCATGAAGCCGACGTACTGATCGCGGTCGTAGACGTCGCCGAGGTCGCCGTTGTAGCGGAAGTCGTCGGCGAGCAGAGCGTCCACCGCCGACCACTCACCTTGGAGGATCTGGCGCGACACGTCGATGGCGAGGAGTGCGTCGGGGTCGGATTCGGGCATCGATGTGGGAAGGATGAATTCGGTCATGGGTGAATACTGCCCGCCTCATCGCTATCATTGCAAGGCGCAACGATAGCGATGAGCAATGAATGCTGAGTGCAGCGATGGTCTGGTCGGGTGGCTCGCGAGCGAGTCGTAGTGTGAGGAGGTGGTCAGCATCGGTGATCTCCCGCCCAGCATGTCGAGCCACGTTGGCTACCTGACCATCCGGCTCGCGGGGCTGGCGAAGGAATCGTTCGAGCGCGCGATCGAACCACTCGGCCTCCGGCCGGCGTTGTACGACGTGCTCGCGGTGGTCGCCGAGTTGGGGCCGGAGTCGCAACGCGATCTCGCTGCGGTGCTCGGAATCGATCCTGCACGCGTGGTAGCGCTGGTCGATGAGCTCGAGTCGTCGGGGCTGGCCGAGCGTCGCGTCGATCCCGATGATCGACGCCGCCGGGTCGTTGCTCCCACTCGGCGCGGCAGGGACGTCCACGGGCGCGCCCTCCGTGCCGCCCGGCTGGTGGAGGCCGATCTGCTCGACGCATTGACTCCTGCCGAGCGGACCGCGCTACGCGACCTCCTCCGCCGGACGGTCGCGTAAGGCGCGTTCGCTCGAGGTGCGGTCGCTCCGGGGCTCCCGGGGGTGTGCGCTGTGGATCGAACGTCGGGGTTAGGGTCGGCGTGATGTTCCGACCATTTCCGCCGAAGCTCCGCACGCTGCTCCTGCTGGGCCGCCTTCCGCTGCTGGGGGTGATCGCCGTCGTCGCCGCGATCGTCGCGGTTGGGATCGGGGCCGGCACCGACGCGGTGGCGCTCGGCGTGCTGGCCTGGGTGGTGGTGTTCGGCGCCGGGGTCGCGGGCGTCGTGTGGTGGAGCGGCGAGTCGCTGCGACGCCGAAGCTGGGCGCTCACCGAGCAGACGGTCGAGTTGCGAGAGGGCGTGTTCTGGCGCCAGCACATCGTGTTGCCACGCAGCCGCGTGCAGAACGTGACCATCGCGACCGGGCCGTTGCGCTCGGCGTTGAACCTGCGCACGGTGGTGATCCACTCGGCCGGAGCGGCCACGCCGAACATAACGCTGCTCGGCGTCAGCCCCGACGAGGGGGAGTGGGCACAGCAGGTGCTGTTGGCCGGTCGGCAGGCCTGATGCCCGCCAGCACGTTCCGCCTGCACCCCCGCAGCTACGTGGTGCCCGTGCTCGGGTTGTCGGGTGTGATCATCGCCTTGGGGGCGCTCGTCGTGACCGGCGTCGCTCCCGACCCGCGCCTGTTCTTCGCCGCAGCGCCCGCCGTCGTGCGGGTGGTGCAGATCGCCACGATGCGGATCGTCATCGACGATCGTCACGTTCGTGCCACGTGGGGTTGGCTCTGGACCTCCGACACCACGATCCCCCTCGATCGGGTGCAGGACGTCGAGATCCAGCGATCGCTGCTTGCTCGCATCCTGGGCCTGACCCAGGTGGTCGTCTCGTCCGCCGGAGGCTCGGGCACGATCAAGCTGTCGTACTTCGACGCGCCGTCGGCCGAGGGGTTCCGGGCGTCGCTGGCCGCGGCGGGGTTGGAGCATCCCGAGTCGGTCGCGGGTTCCCCGGGTGGTGCTGCCGGCCCGGGGTCGTCCGGCTTCGGGGCTTCGGGTGCCGGGTCGCCGGCCTTCGGCGCATCGGGGGTCGAGCATCCCGTCCATCAGGTCGCGCTGCGCGAGATCGTCCGTTCCGTCGCTGGCGGCGTCGCCATGGTTGTGCTGGTGACGATCGTCGCGGTAGCGGCGGCGTTCGTGTGGCACCCGGCGGCGCTCGTGGCTCCCGTGCTCGCAGCGCTCGCGGTCGCGGCGCTCGGCGTGTCGGTGTGGTTGACGATCGGAGCGGGCGTTTCGGTCGTCGTCGGCGGGCTGGTGCGGCTGCGTCAGGGCGTGATCACGCTGCGGTCCTCCAGCACCCCGTTGGCCCGCGTGCAGCTGCTCAAGGCATCGGCGGGGCCGATCTATCAGGCGTTCGGGTGGGAGAAGGTCGAGTTCCGTTCGGCCGATGCCGCCGAGGACAAGGCCGAGCAGGTGCGGGCCGTGTTGTCGCCCGGCGACGTGCGAGGCGCGATGCGGGGCTACGCATCGGTGATGCTCGGAGGTGCTGTCGACGCGTCGGCGGAGCGTCCGATCGGCAGCCGCGTCCGGCGGTCGACCATGGCACGCCTCGCCTTCGCCGGTTCGTTGGCGCTCGCGGTGTGGGTGATGCTGGTGCTGTGCGCGGCGTCGGTCGTTGCGCTGCTGCGTGCCGCCGGTTCGGTCGACGCGAACGCGGCGAGCGGCGCCGCGTGGGCGACATGGGGCGTCGGTGCGCTCGGCGCGGTAACGATCGTCGTGGCCTCAGCGCTCGTGGGCTGGCTGGCAGGCATGGTGCGCGATGCCCGCAGCGTGTTCGGTGTCGACGCCGGGATGCTCGTGGTGTCCGACGGCGTTTACCGGCTGCAGACCAAGCTCATTCCGTTGTCGAAGGTGCAGGCCGTCGGTGCGTCGTCGCCTCCGCAGCGCTGGTGCGACACGCCTCGGTGGTGCTCGACGTGGCGGGCGTATCGGGGCGCTGGACGGTGCAGATCGTCGACATGGACGCGGGCGACGCGGAGTCGCTGGCGAGCTTTCTGGCCGGCGCGGCCGCCGTGTCGGCATTGCCCGACGGCGTCTGACCGGCCGCGGCGGGGGGGGGGGGGGGGGGGGGGGGGGGGGGGGGGTCGGGGTCGGCCGGGCAGGCAGCGTCGGCCGGGTCGCTGCTCAGGCGCCGGCCGGCGTGGGTTCGCCCCACGGTTGGAGGTGCGCGAGTTCGCGCACCGACAGCGTGCCGCGGTCGAGTTCCCCGGTGGCTGCGTCGACGATCCGCCAGTCCATCGTCGGGCGGTGGATCGGCTGCGATTCGACGAACAGGCATCGCACGTCGCCCGGCGCCCAACCGCATTCTGCCTGGAGCGCGGCGAGCAGCGATTCGTCGTGCAGGTGGCCGTCGCCGAAGTTCCAGCCGAGCACCAACCCGGCGATCATCTCGCCGTCGAGCAGTTCGAAGGCGTCGAGGTTGCCGAGGTCGGCGTGTGCGCGGGGGAGCAGCGTCGCGAGCGCTCGGCCGTGCAGGTGCATCGACCGAAACGCCTGGCCTCGTGCCATGGTCACGTCGTAGGTGCCGGGCTCGATGGTGCCCTCGAGTTGGGTGCGGTGCAGCGGCGCAGCCTTGGTGACGCAGTCGTCGATGCGCTCGAGCGCGCCCGGCGCGAACAACCAGATGCTGGGCGCCCAGTTGCCGGCGTAGTAGCGCATGGCCGGCAGGAACGACACCTTGTCGGGACGCAGGTTGCCCAACACCGGACCGACGGCGACGAGTGCCAGGATCGCGGCGATGAGCAGCGGTTCGCTCATCGACCAGAAGCGCACGTCGCCGTGGGCTCCGAAGAGCACGAGGCCCGAGTAGATGAACATGACGTTCCACTCGAGCGGCACGCCCATCGGGATGCTCGTGAGGATGCCCAGGTGGAACACCACCATCACCGTCAGCGCCACGGTGTGCGCGGTGCCACCGGTGGTGAACGCGAGCGTGAGCGGGAACGCGAACTCGAGGAACGCGGCGCCGTGCGCCCACGACGCGGCGCGGCGCGACGGTCGAAGGTCGGTCGGGTAGTGGCGCCACAGCTTGCGACGCAGCGCGGGGAATCGGTGGACGGGGCTGTTCGACTGCATGATCGCCATGACCGACGTGAAGTGCGGGGTGAGCTTGGAGACGCCCGCGCCGACCCACAGCAGCAGTTGGATGGTCTTGGCGCCTGGCCAGAGTTCGGTTGCGGGGAAGAGGAACACGAACGCCGTCATGGCGTAATGCTCCGAGCGTGCGGCCAGGAAAACGGTCTTGTCGCGCAGGCCGATCACGGCGAGCGAACACAAGATGGCGATGACCGGCCCTCGGCCGACCTCGTTCGACACGAGCGCCCACGTGCACGACGCCAGGAGCGCGGCGTAGACCACCGCATCGAGGCGCGTGCGGCGATGGCCGGCGGTGAGCGGCACCCACCGGAAGGGAGGGAGCCGGATGGTGCCGGGGCGCAGCCAGTGGCGCACGGCCGGGAACATGGGCCCGTAGTGCCCGGTGAGGGGCCCGCTGCCGCAGCCGAGGCCGAGCACCTCGTAGAGCATCGTCCAGATGATCGCCTTCTGGAATGCGGCGGGGCGCGACCACCACTGCGCGATCGAGGTCGGTCCGCCGAGCGAGTCGCTGAATGCGGCGAACAGAAGGAAGCCGCCCACGTAGAACGCGAGCTTCACCAGGTAGAGGACGTAGACCACGTCGGGTGCGCCGAACCCCTGGGTCGCCCAGGTGACGCACATGAGGCGCAGCCGTTCGGTCGGAGCGAGGGCCCGCCACTCGTCCAGGTCGAACTCCGGCTGATCGGGCTTCACCAACCCCATGACGAACCTCCCCGATGTCAGACTGGGCAGGCTATGCAGAACCCGCCGGGAACGCCGATATGAGCCGCCACGATGCCGTGGTGGTGGGCTCGGGCCCCAACGGACTCGCTGCAGCGATCACGTTGGCGTTGGCCGGTCGGTCGGTGCTGGTGCTCGAAGCCAAACCGACGCCGGGTGGCGGCATGCGCACCGCCGAGCTGACCCTGCCGGGCTTTCGTCACGACGTGTGCGCCGCGATTCACCCGATGGGTGCGGCGGGCTCGTTCTTCAGCGACATCGGGGTCGACGTGGCGTGGTGTCATCCCGAGGTGCCGATGGCACACCCGCTGGACGACGGCACGGCCGCCGTGCTGCTCCGTTCGGTCGGCGAGACCGCTGACGCGAACGACTCGCCACGGTGGCGGCGATATGTCGAGCCGGTGGCGCAACGATGGGGTCGCGTCGAGTCCGATCTGCTCGGCGCCCCGGCCGACGGTGCCCGGCACCCGCTCGACCTGATGCGGCTCGGGGTTCGAGCCGCACCGCCGGCGACGGCGGTGGCGCGGTGGCTCGGATCGGCACAGGCGGCAGCGCTGTTCTGTGGCGTCGCGGCGCACGGCAACACCAATCTGTCGTGGCCGCTGTCGGCGAGCGCGGCGCTGGGGCTGGTGGCGGCCGGTCACGTGGGCGGTTGGCCTGCGGTTGCCGGCGGAACCGGCGTGCTGGCCGATGCGATGGTGGCGCGCCTGGTCGAGTTGGGCGGCGAGGTGCGCTGCGGCCAGGAGGTGCGCACCATGGGCGACCTCCCGCCGGCCGCGTCGTATCTGTTCGATCTGACGCCATGGCAGGTGATGCGCATCGCCGGCGACGCCGTGCCCGCGTCGGCGACGCGGGCGTGGGGGCGGTTCCGGCCGGGCAACGGCAGCTTCAAGATCGACTACGCGCTCGACGGGCCGATGCCGTGGACCGCGGAGCCGGCCCGCAGGGCGGGAACGGTTCACCTGGGTGGGTCGTGGCGCGAGATCGCCGCGGCCGAGGCCGAGGTCCGCCGCGGCGGCCTGCCGGAACGCCCGTATGTGCTGGTGGCGCAGCAGTCGTTGTTCGATCCGTCTCGGGCCCCCGACGGCCGCCACACGCTGTGGGCCTACTGCCATGTTCCGGCGGGCTGCACGGTGGACATGAGCGACCGGATCGAGGCGCAGTTCGACCGGTTCGCTCCGGGGTGGCGCGACCTGGTGGCGGCCCGCGTCGTGACCGACCCGGCGGCGCTGGAGGCGTACAACGCCAACTACGTCGGCGGAGCGATCGACGGTGGGGCGTCGGAGTTGCATCAGGTGCTGTTGCGCCCGGACAAGTCGCGCGACCCGTATCGCATCGGGCGAACGAACCTGTGGCTGTGTTCGAGTTCCACCGCCTG
>JADJBW010000017.1 GCA_016703525.1 Actinomycetota bacterium
GGTGCGTGTTGACTGGCTCTCAACGTCGGGGCTTCCTTCTACACTTGCTTCTACACCGCGGACCGGGATCACCGGGTCCGCAGTAGCCAGGCCGGTACGTCGAATGCGAGAAACCCCTGCCCAGAGGTACGAGACGGGACAGGACGGGACGAGGGGAGGGGTCGGACGTCGGGCTCATAACCCGAAGGTCGCGGGTTCAAATCCCGCCCCCGCCACCATCCAGAATCCAGTAACGGCGGGCTTTTCAGCCCGCCGTTGTGGTTCCCGGAGGCGGTCGATCGGCATGTGTCTGCCAGATTGTCTGCCGGATCTGCGGAATCGTGTCTCCGAGCGTCTGCCCGAAAACCCGAAGGTCATTGAGGGCGTGGCGGCTCGTCGGCTGCGAACACGAGGTCGTGGAACAGCTGTGCCGCTTCGGCCTGCATGCCGGGGATGACGTGGGCGTAGACGTCCATCGTGAACGCCACCGTCGCATGGCCGAGGCGTTCGGACACGACCTTCGGGGGCGCCCCGGCCTTGAGGAGCAAGGTGGCGTGGGTGTGACGCAGGTCGTGGAATCGGATGCGCGGAACATCGGTTCGGAGAACCCGTCGTTCGTACGCCTGGCGCACGTTGTCGGGGTGGAAGTTGGTCCCGTCGGGCTTGGTGAATGCCAGCTCTGAGGAGCCCGGAAGCCCGAGGACGCGTCGTTGCTCGGCTTGTGCGCGCTTGTGCGACGCGAGCACCTCGAGGGTGTGGCGGTCGAGGTCGACGGTGCGCTGGCCACGTCGCGTCTTGGGTTGGGATTCGATGACCTCGCCGGCGACGGAGATGATCGCCCGGCGAACTGACAGGCACCGTCCGTCGAAGTCGACGTCGCGCCACCGCAGTCCGAGTACCTCACCACGTCGCATGCCCGTGTTGGCGGCGAGGTACCAGATCGGCCAGTGGTGGTGGTCCTGGTTCGAGTCGAGGAAGTGCCGGAGTTCGGGCCCGGTCCAGTACCGGATCGAATCGGTGTCGGTCGGTCGGACCCGGGGTGGCTTCGCGGACGCGGCAGGATTGGTCCGCAGGTACAGGAGGTCTACGGCGTCGTCGAACGCCTTGTGCAGCGCCACGTGGACGTTGCGGACCGATTTGGCCGACAGGCCGCCGTCTCCGTTCCGGCGGCCGTCGGTCAGCAGGCCGGTGTAGAAGCGGGTCAGGTCGATCGGCCGGATCATCTGGAGGCGGGCATCGCCCAAGTGAGGAAGGACATGGTTGACCAGGTTGCGGCGGTACGACTCGTAGGTGGAGTGGCGCAGCTCATTGCGCACCGAGGGCAGCCACTCGTCGATCAGGTACACCCGGAGTGTCATCTCGTCGGCTTCGACGTGACGGTTCGTTTCGTGCTCGGTGAGCAGCGTCGCCAGCAGATGTTGTGCCGCGCGTTTCGTCGTCCCGGCTCGATGCCAGCGTCGCTGCCGCTTGCCGGTCAATCGATCGGCGCCGTGGTCGATCACGACGAAGTAGGTGCCGCGACGTTGGGTGATCCATCCATTCATCGGACTGGTCTCCTGATCAGAGGGGCAGCTGACCCTGGGCGGGATGCTGCGATCGGGGAGACCGGGAACCGGTGAGAGCGGCCTCGCCTTCATCAGGTGCGATGTGAGCGGCGAGCCATCGGGTCGGCACCAGGATTCGTCGGCCGACCCGCAGCGACGGTAGCTCACCGGACCGTACCGACGCATAGACGGTCTTTCGATCGAGGCCGAGGATCTCGGCGACCTCGTCGACGCTCAGCGTGGGCCGACTCGTCGGGTCTGGCAGGTGGTTGCTCATACACCCCTAAGCGCGCGCGACCGCCCTCCGCCAGCACCGCTGCGCATCTCAATTGACGCTGCCGAGTCAAGGACGAGGGCGCTCGTGGGCGATGGCGACCTTGGTCACCCCTGACTGTGAGTATCCGGCGCCGGTTCGGCTTCGGTGCTGGGCTGGTGTCGATGACCGCTGGTGTGACTCCATCCTGACTGGCTTCGTGCCCTGAATGGACCTGTCCTTCCGCGGTTGTCGGCACCGGCCCGGTCGGAAGTGTGGCCTGATCAGGAGCTTGACCGTCGGGGTGTCCGCCCCGGCGTGTCCCATCACAGTCCTGCTGTCTTCCTCCCGGACCGGAACCAACTCACGTCCTCCAACCAAAGGAAGAAACGCATGACCATGCTGTCAGACGACGCCGATTCGTCATCGGCGTCGACACCCATCGAGACACGCTCACCGCGTCGGTAGTCCATGCTGGCACTGGCGGGCATCGCGTCACAGAGTCCCCGACTCCGGGCGGGACTCGCTGAGCTCGTCGCGTTCGCGACACCACCCAGGCCGACGGTGTGGGCGGTCGAGGGCACAGGCAGCTACGGCGCGGCCTCACACGATTCCTCGCTGGGCGCGACGAGCGAGTCGTGGAGACCGAACGACCCCTCCGTTCGTCGCGGCGACACGGCAAGTCTGACGAGCTCGACGCGATCAAAGGCGCTCGCGACACACTCGCAGCCGACCACCTCGCGCAACCCCGCCAGCGTGGCGAACGCGCCGCTCTCGCAGCATTGCTGGTGACTCGACGGTCCGCTGTCGACGCCGCGCACGGCCGCAAACAGCTCCAGCGCGTCATCACCGCACCTGCCGCTTCGGGAGCGGTTCCACAGTCAGCCGCCGACGCTGTGACCGTCGCTCAACACCTTGGCACACCGCCCACACATCGAAACCGCCACCGCGATCACGGTCATGGTCTCCCTCGCGCGGCGGATCCGAGCCCTTGATGCTGAAGCCCGCGTCCACGAGAAGGCGATGCGCTGTCTCATCGAAGCATGGCGCCCGGATCTTCTCGAGGAGGTCGGCGTTGGCACCATCGTCGCCGCCACGATCTTGTGTGCATGGTCGCATCCGGGCGGTTCCGGTCCGAAGCCGCATTGGCGCTCGCCGGTGTTGCTCGATCCCGGCGTCGTCGGGGCTCACGACCCGGCACCGCCTCAACCGCTCCGGCGACCGCAAACTCAACTCGGCGATCTACACGATCGTGATCTCGAGGCTGCACTACGACCCCGCCACCCGCGCGTACGCGGCCCGCCGCAAAACGGAAGGCAAGACCGGACCTGAGACCCGCCGATGCCTCCAGCGCTACATCGCACGCGACATCTACCGGCTCCTGGAGAACCCACCAACAACCACTTGACGTTCATAGGAGCGTCCATGGTGGGTTCCGCCGACCAACCACCTGACCATCGACCTGACCAAGCGGCACGGTGGCCGTCGAGAACGGCGCTCGCTCGCATTGCGAAGACCACCCGCCGCTACCTCCTGCGCTCGCCGACCCGAGGTTGCGCGGCCGCGAATGACGCTCGTGGGCCGAAACCCCGCTGTCGGCACGCCGGGAGCGATCGAGGATTCGCTTCGCTCTGTCGGGACCCGAGAAGGCCGTGCAGCCAGGCAGCGCACCCGAGCGCCGCCCGCCCTCAGCGAAGCTCCAGAAGCCGACCAAGGACCGTTGGAGCGCGCTTCCTGCGTCGGCTCGTGCGCGCTGCCGTCGGTCGCTCCACCGCGTCGAGCGCCGAACGCGCGAACCCCCGATTCGCGCTCAGGGACCGTGGTCAGGAAGTGGCACAGACTGGCTTGTTCCGCAAGCGGAACAAGCTGAGGGGGTGGCGGATGGGAATGACTGGTGACAGCGGTGGCGATCGGCGCGGTTGCAATGGGGGCTGGGGCACTCGACCGAGCGCTGGACAACGTCGGGCTCGGGCTCTGTGGTGTCGACCGTCGCCACGACGGACTCCTCATGACGCGCATTGCTGTTCCGCGGTAGCAATAGCTGCGGGGCGTTGAGCTGGACTCGGGCGTGGCGGTGATGACCCCGTGAGTTCGTGGTCGGCACAACGTCGTTCGTCGTTCGAGACGCGGAGATGCCGCGGAGTTCGAAAACGACAGAAGTTGCTCGTTGCTCCGGCGCTGGAACAGGGCATCGGCGGTGGGGCTGCCTTGATGGTTGAGGTCAGCGCATGCGGCTCAAGCCAACGCCGAGTTGATCGAAGGACCGCTGGACGAGGTCGGGGAGCGGGCCATCTTCGATGTTCAAGAGCCAGTGCTGGAGCGAGGCCCGCATGACGGCGAGCGCGGTTGCGGCAAGAAGGCGCGGCATGGGGTCGCCCGGGTCGGCCTCGAGGCGGCGAGTGAGGGCATCGGCCAGAGCCTGCTCCCAACCGGCCTGGAGTTGCAGGCTGCGCGCGGCCACCGACGGGCTGGTGGCCATGATCGTGAACCGTCTCCGAATGCGACTCTCCTCGGCCTCGTAGTCGTCGGCGACGGTGGCGAAGGACGAACGGAGGGCCTCCCAAGCGGGTTCCGCGGCCGGCCGTCGGTCGAGTTCCTCGAGGATTCGCCGCAGTCGGTCCGTGTAGTCAGCGAGGACGAGGTCGTCCTTCGTCGCGAAGTACGAGAAGAAGGTGCGCGGTGCGAGGTCGGCAGCGGCGGCGATCTGCTCGATCGTGGTCTTCTCGAACCCGTTTCGCTCGAACAGTTCGACGGCGACATCCGCCAACCGTGTCCGCCGTTCGAGCTTCTTCCGTTCTCTCAATCCGGTCGACTTGGTCGCTTCCGCCATGGCGCCAGCCTAGCAAAGTCCACATCGGTTGCAAAATGCAGTGACTGCAGCTAAACTTCATTCGAGGAGGCTCGTCATGTCGAACATGCTGGAGCGGTTGGGTCGGTGGGTGGCAGTACACCATCGGCTGGTACTGGTCGTATGGGTTGTCGGATTGGTCGCCCTCATCGGGTCGAACCGGATCAGTGGCGGTGATGCAATCGACGACTTCCAAGTACCGGGAGTGGAATCTCAGGCGGCGGTTGATCTGTTGGAAGAGCGGTTCCCACAACGGGCCGGCGCAACCGCCATGGTCGTGTTCCACGTGCGTGACGGCGCCGTCACCGCTCCCGCCGCCGCGAGCGATCGCCACGACCATTGCCGCCGTGCGAGCGCTCGACCACGTTCTTGTCGTGACCGAACCACTCGCCGGGCCGCGGTCGATCTCCCCGGACGCCTCTACGGCGTTCGCTGCGGTTCAGTTCGACGCCTCGACTGCCGACCTGGGCCGCGACGTACTGGACGCGTTGACCGACACCGCCGGTCCCGCCGAGTCGGCTGAAGTTCAGGTCGAGTTCGGCGGCGAGCTCCCGACCGTACTGAAGGAACGGTCCGAAGGGCCCGCCGAGATGATCGGTATCATTGCTGCACTCATCGTTCTGTTCTTCATGTTCCGATCGCTCGTAGCGACCGTGATGCCGTTGGGCGTCGCGATCGTCGGACTCGCTGCAGGCCTGTCGATCGTCGGTCTGCTGAGCGGCGTTATCGACATCCCGTCGATCGCACCGCGACTCGGCACCATGATCGGCCTCGGTGTCGGGATCGACTACGCGTTGTTCCTCCTCAGCAGACATCGCGACCAGTTGGCTGAGGGTATGGACGTCGTCGAGTCGATCGCCAGAACTAATGCCACCGCCGGTCAAGCCGTCGTTGTCGCCGGAGGCACGGTGATGGTGGCGATCCTCGGCCTGCAGATGGCGGGCATTCCGTTCGTCGCCGCACTCGGCTACTCCGCGTCGATCGTCGTCGCGGTCGCCGTGCTGGTTGCGATCACTCTTCTTCCCGCGCTGCTCGGCGTCGCCGGTCGCCGCGTACTCCGACGCTCCGACCGCGACGGCACGGTCGACGATCACGCGAACGTCGAGCACAGTGGGTGGGTGCGATGGGAAACGATGGGTGGCGCATCACCCCTGGCGCAGTGGCATCGCAGCGACGGCGGTGCTCGTCACGCTCGCGATCCCGGTGCTCGACATGCGTCTCGGCCAAGCCGATGCCGGCACCGACCCGGTCACCACCACGCACCGGCGCGCCTACGACCTCCTCGCGGCGGGCTTCGGCGACGGGTTCAACGGACCGTTACTCATAGCCATCGATCTCGGCACCAACGCAGACCCCGGGGTCACCCAACAGATCGCGTCCGCGATCGCCGCTGACCCGGGCGTGCGCGGTGTCGCCCCCAGAGCTCAACGCCGCCGGTGACACCGGGCTGCTCACGGCGATCCCCACCACCAAGCCTCAAGACCAGGCCACCAGCGCCCTGGTCCACCGACTCCGCGTCGACCTCATCCCCGCGGCCACCGCGGGGACCGGCGCGCACGCGCTGGTCGGCGGACCCACTGCAAGATTCATCGACCAGTCCGACAAGATCGCCGATCGACTCCCGTGGTTCATCGCCACAGTCGTGTCGCTGTCGTTCCTCCTGCTGATGACCGTGTTCCGGTCGATCCTCGTCCCGCTCAAAGCCGCGATACTGAACTTGCTGTCGATCGGCGCGGCGTACGGCGTGGTTGTTGCCGTGTTCCAATGGGGGTGGGGGAGGTCGCTCATCGGTCTCGACGAGGCCGTGCCCATAGCGTCGTTTGTGCCGATGATGATGTTCGCCATCCTCTTCGGCCTGTCGATGGACTACGAGGTGTTCATCCTCTCCCGCATTCGTGAGGAATACCATCGCGGCCATAGCAACATCGACAGCGTCGTCGAGGGCCTCGGAGCCACGGCGAAGGTCATCACAGCAGCTGCGCTGATCATGATCAGCGTCTTTCTCGGGTTCGTCGCGAGCGATGACCCCGTGGTCAAGATGATGGGAGTTGGTCTCGCCACCGCCGTCGCCGTCGACGCGACCATCGTTCGCATGATCCTCGTCCCATCCACAATGGCGCTCGTCGGCGACCCGAACTGGTGGCTGCCACGCTGGCTGGACCGCATCCTGCCCCACATCGACATCGAGATCGACGACGACACGGTGCCCGGCGGCGAGACCGTCGCTGATCGCAGCACCGAAGGAGCGACCCAGTGAGCACACGAGGACTCCCCGCCGGGCTCGAACACGTCCGGACCACCGACGTGTTTGACAACACCACCGTGCCCGCCGGCCTGCTGCGGGCCCACCGGGTCGCCGACGGCGTGTGGGGAAACCTGGTGGTGCACAGCGGGGTCGTCGTCTTTGTGTTCGACGACGACCCCGACCATCCGGTGACCGTCGGGTCCGGCCACAGCGTTGCCATCCCGCCGGCTCGCCAACACCATCTCGAGCTCGACCGGCCGGCCACGTTCGCCGTCGAGTTCCATCGCGTCCCCACGGCTTCCGCCCCTGCGATCGGGACCGAGAGCTCCGCCTTCGATCGGGGCAGCGGTGACCGCGACGGCCGTGACGGGTAGGGCGGTGTAGGGTCGGCCCGGTGGTGCCGCTGGGGCCACGATGACGTCGTTTGCTCCGGACCTCGGCAGCCGCCGCCCTTGAGGGAAGTGGGATGCCATGAGCTCGATGGAGACGCTGACCGAAGCGGCGCAACGCCTGCGCCACGCCGGGTTCGTTGCCGACCTGCGGGCCACCGCCGAGGGCGACCTCCTCTGTCGGTCGTGCGGGGCGATCCACGCGTCGGAGTTGTCGGAGGTGCGGGAAACGGTTCGGTTCGAGGGAGACTCGAACCCCGATGACGAGGCGATCCTGCTCGCTCTCTCGTATCCGAACGGTTGTCTCGGCCAGTTCAGCGCTGCCTTCGGACCGGGGACGTCCATCTCCGATGCGCTGGTGATGGGCCGGCTCACGAACTCCCGGAGTGACGGAGTCACGCCCTCATGACGCTGCCCGTGGTGTTGCCGGCCGAACCCCTGTTGTCGATCGAGGACTACCTGCGAACCGGCGGCGGAGTCGGCCTTCGAGTCGCACGTGAGTACGGGCCCGACGCGACCATCGACGAGGTCACTGCTGCCGGACTGACGGGGCGCGGCGGCGGTGGATTCTCGACGGGGGCGAAGTGGCGGTCGATCCGTGACGCGGGCGGTGGGCGCCGCTATGTGGTCGCGAACGGTGCGGAGGGCGAACCGGCCACGTTCAAGGACCGCATGCTGATGCGTCGGGACCCGTTCCGGATCGTCGAGGGCGCAGCCATCGCAGCGCTGGCGATCGGCGCCGACGACGTGTACCTGGCGACGAAAGCGTCGTTCACCGTCGAGGCGGCGAACCTGCGCCATGCGACGGAAGAACTCGGACGACTCGGATTTCTCGATGGGCTCGACGTCACCGTCGTGGGCGGGCCCGACGAGTACCTGTTCGGCGAGGAGAAGGCACTGCTCGAGGTGATCGAGGGACGTGAGCCGCTCCCGCGCCAGTTGCCGCCGTGGCAGCACGGGCTGTTCGCCACGGTTGCGATCGGTTGGGAGTCGGGAACCCCACGAGCGGGTGAGGAGCCGACCAGCAATCCGACGCTCGTGAACAACGTCGAAACGCTGGCCGCCGCGACCCACATCCTCGAGCGCGGCGCGGAGTGGTTCCGGTCGATGGGCACGGTCGATTCGCCCGGGACGGTCCTCGTGACCGTCGTGGGTGATGTGGTGCGCCCGGGGGTCCACGAGGTCGAGATGGGCACCCCGTTCAGCGATGTGCTGGCGCGTTGCGGCGGGCCGCTTCCAGGGCGCGCGTTCAAGGCGGCCTTCTCGGGCGTGTCCAACGCCGTGCTCCTCGCGGCCGACTTCGACGTGGCGCTGACGCAACGTGATCTCGTCGCCCGGGATTCGGGTCTGGGAGCGGCAGGGTTCGTCGTCTACGACGACCGTCGCTCCATGCTCGCGGTTGCTCGGGAGTTCAGCCGATTCCTCTCCGTGGAATCCTGCGGCCAGTGCCCGCCCTGCAAGCGTGGGAGTCTCTCGATCACCGAGGTCCTCGTCGACATCGACAGCGGCCGGGGCAGCGACGCCGACCTCGGACGCCTCAACTCGTTGCTGCGGTCGGTCACCGACGCCAATCGGTGCTACCTCGGCACGGAGGAACAGATCGTCGTGTCGTCCATCCTCCGCGCCTTTCCCGAGGACATCGCTGCAGGCATCGAGGGGGTCGGGCCGGCGTCGTCACGAATCATGATCCCGCTCATCCATGACCTGCTCGACGACGGCACCGTCGTGTACGACGAACGCCATCAGTACAAGCGACCCGACTGGACCTACGACAGCTGAAGTCGGGTCGGTACCCTGTCGATGTGGGCGACAATGGATGGCTGCGGATGATTGAGGAGAACCCGGGTCATTCGGCGTGGTACATCGAGCGATTTCGGTCGATGGCTGCACAAGGTCGGGATCTCGATGGCGAGGCCCGGCTCGTCGACGCGATGGTTCCGCGCAGCGCCCGGGTGCTCGACGCCGGGTGTGGCCCCGGGCGGGTCGGCGGTCGCCTCGCAGCGCTCGGACATCACGTGGTCGGCGTCGACATCGACCCCGAACTGATCGCAGCAGCAGAGCGGGATCACCCCGGACCTCGTTGGCTGGCTCGTGACCTCGCAGTACTCGACCTTGCCTCCGACGGCGTGTCTGTTCAGTTCGACCTCATCGTGTCGGCGGGCAACGTGATGACCTTCCTCGATCCCGACACCCGCCGTGACGTTCTCGGTCGACTGCTCGCGCACCTCGCTCCGGACGGTCGAGTCGTGATCGGGTTCGGAGCAGGGCGAGGGTATGAGTTCGACGACTTCTTCGCCGATGCAACCTCGGCGGGCCTTCGGAGCGAGCTCAGCCTGTCGTCATGGGATCTTCGGTCCTTCGACCCGACCTCGGCGTTCCTGGTGGCGGTTCTGGCTGCTGCCTGACTGGCCCCGAGTGCCGGCGCGCTGTCACGGACAGCCGTCTCCCCACATCGGTGGTCGCTGCGAACCGCGGCCGAGCGCTTCCCGGATCGAGGCGAGGAGGTCCGTCTTGCTCACTCGCTTGGTGATCTTGACGGCCCCTACACCGGGCACGCCGTCGAACTCCGCCTCGTTGCGGGGTCGCACCTCCAGCACGAGCGGGGGAGGCCTCCGTGCGGCGGCGACCTGCCGACCGATTTCGTTGCCGGTCTGACTGCCGAGGAGGTTGACCACGACGTCGGCGTCGCCCACGAGTGCGCACGACCCGTGCTCGAGTAGATCGCACGGGTGCTCCCGGTCGGGGCCGGTGCACACGGCGACCTCGTATCCGTCCCGCCGGATGACCTCCGCAATGATGTCGGGCGAGTCGTGCGGAGCACACTCGAGCAAGACCCGGGGCGACCCCGAGTTCCAGTTCCACGTCCGTCGTTGCCGGTTTCTCGCCATCGGACACCTCCGCTGAGAACCAACTGTAGAGTCCTACAGTCGATGACTCAAGGATATCTCTCGGAAGGCGGATTCGGGGATCAGTTCTCCGACCCGGCGGGGTGCCAGACTCCTTTCCGAGGAACCGGTGGGCCATCGCCCGCGCCATGCCGGTCGCTCGTTTCTTGGCTCTGTCGGCGTTCGGGCCGACCCAACCGCTGTCGACAGTGCCGTGGAAGACCTCGAGCCAACGGTCGAAGTGGTCCGGCCCGAAGGGTGCGTGCTGGTGGAGCCCGCGGTGCTGTTCGATCACGTCGATCTCGTAGTCAGGTGCGTACAGCAGCACATGACACCAGAAATCGGTGACCGCGCCGATGTGCGCCTTCCAGTCGATGTGGCCCGCACCGAAATCGAAATACGGTCCGAGGAGCTCGTCCTGCACGATGTCGGCGTACTGGCGCGTGACCATCTCGAGGATCTCGGCGCGTGAGTCCAGGTCCCGCCCCCGGAGCTCTCAGGGGCCGGAATGTCGGGCGGACTCGGCGGGCAACGGGAACGTCGCTGCGTCGGGCTCTCGATAGAACTGCACGAAGAACTCGGCGTCGGTCGAGGGCTCGATACGGTGCTCGACTCCCGGCACGATCACAGCGCTCTGGCCGGCGTCGATCACCTCGTCCCGCTGCGACTCGCCTTCGAGGTCGATGTACCGGACGCTGCCCTTCTGTACGAACAACTCGGCCCACACGGTTGTTCGATGGGACTCGGCCAGCAACTCGGGGAGGGACCCGAGGCCGAACAGCGGCGCGTGACGCGCCTCGACCAGACCTGAAGGGAGAACCGGCTCGGCCATCGGGTGCTCCTCTCCAGGCAGGTCGCCCTGCAGAGCCGACCATAGCGGGGCTGCTCCACCTTCGCGGGGCGACGAAGGAGTCGGAGGTTACGCCGTGGTGTTGGCCCTGCGAGGTCGTTGACGGGTCCTCACGGTCGTAAGGCCAAGGTGCGCGAGTCCGGCGAAGGTCATGGCCCACGCGCCGAGAGCGACGGCGAACGTCACCTTGGGTAACCAGCCCAGGAATCCGAGGTCGAGGGCGGCGCGCATCTTGAAGGTTGCCGCGCCGTACATCCCGAGAGGGAACACCAGCGCCCAATACGACGGGTGATACCGAAGGGGGAAGCGGCGGACGATGTGCCGCCAGACGCCGATAGCGACCATGAGTGGGAACCAGAAGGTGGCGGTCACCCACGCGAGCGTCACGAGTCCCTCGATCAACGGTTCGAGCCGCGTGAGCCGGGGTGACACGACCGCTGAGGCGATCAGGTTCGAACCCGCCAGCACCGTGATCGCGAGCGCTCCGGCTGCGATCCATGCGGGCGGGTCGGCTTCGGTGGGTTCGAGCTCCCGGAACGTCCATCGTAGGAAGACCATCGTCATGACGATCAGGTAGAGCACGATGCCCAACAGGAAGAGAGCGACGCCGGTGAAGGCGAGGGCGTCGCTCGGGTGCTTCGGAATCAGGAGCGCTCCGAGCACGGCGATCGACTCGGTCGACACGGTGAGGAGGAACCAGGTGCCGTTGATGCCGGCGCCGAGGTCGGGCTTGTTGCCGCGAAGCACGACGGCGATGAGCGTGCTGTAGAGCAGCACGGCCCATAGGCCGATGCTGGCCCACCATAGGATCCAGGCCAGGTCCCACCAGCCGTGGACGATCGCGGACGCGCTGCCCATCACGTTCGTCGCGGCGACCGTGGTGAGGAAGGCGAAGCCCTTGGCGTGGCTGGTCAGATCGGTCACGAACGCCTGGTTGAACGCAGCGACCCGGATGACCGTCAGGGTCGACCAGGACGATGTACGCGGTCGCTGCAATGAGGTACAGGATCTCGGCGAGCCACGAGATCTCCTGTTGCGCCGCGGCGACGGCGATGATGCCGGTCGCCATCACGAGCGCGAAATAGCCGGGGAACAGCGTCGCGATCGGCGACGGCTTCGCTCCGTCGCTGATCGTCGTCATGGTCGGAGGTACCGCAGCAGCGCCGCGGACGAGCCCGCGAGCACGACCGACACCGCGGCGGTCGACCAGGCGAGCGTCTCCTCGTCGGTGAGGAACGCTTCCACGGCGACGGTGATGAGGAACACCTGGAACGCAACGAGGACGATGACGTAGACCACGACCGCGGAAGAAGCCCGACGGGACCGTTCCGACGCCCTCATGGCCTGGCTCCGAGCGCCCAGATCGCACCGTCGTCACGAACCTCCACCTCGATGCGTCCGAGCGGCCGCGTCGGGGGGCCGGAGATGACTGCTCCTGTGCTTGCCTCGAAGTTCCCTTCGTGGCACGGGCAGTGCCAGCGGCCTTCCTCTGCTTCGTAGAAGACGACGCAACCGAGGTGGGTGCACTTCTGGCTGAAGCCGACCACGTCGGTGTCGTTGAGCCGCACCAGGATCGCCGGATCCGCGTCGGTGGGGTAGCGGAACAGGTGGGGTTCACCGATGGGTACGGCGGCGAGCGGTGTGATGGCTCTGGGTTCGCCGGTGTTGATGGTGCGGAGCTGGGTCCAGATGGCGAGGCCGACGTTGCCGGCCGCCATGGCGCCGGCGCCCGCGACGAGGTAGCGGGCGAACTCGCGGCGAGTGACGTCCTCCTCGGCGGAGGCCTCGTAGGGGAAGTCGCGTTTCCACGTCGGGTCGGCGACCGGTGTGGGTTCAGGCGCGGTCATGAGGTCTCCAGTCCGAACGGGTCGTCGAGCCAGCTGCCGGTCGGTGCGGCCAATGCATCGAGGGGGCCGCCGGCGAGATCGTCGACGACGGTGAAGACCTTCGTGTGCACGTGCTGGCGACCGAACAGCCAGTTGTCCAGCAGTGACCCGGTCCGGGTGTGGTGGAACTCCTCGGTCGTCCCGTACCAGAGCGCCTCGCTCGGACACACCGACGCACACATCGGCGCGTAGCCCTCCGAGGTGCGGTCGGTGCACATGTCGCACTTCATCATCTGGTCGAACTCGGCGACGTACTTCGGCACCCCGAACGGGCAGGCGAGCACACAGTTCGAACAGCCGATGCATCGGGGCTTGAGCGCCGATTGCACGACGCCCCCCTCGGTCTGCTTGATCGCATCGGCGGGGCAGACGTTGGCACACGTCGGGTCCTCGCAGTGCATGCACACCATCGGCGCGGTCTGGGTGGAGACAGAGCGGTCGACTCGTTCGAGGTGGATGAGGGACTGGCCCCGGTGTGTGCCGCATTCCTCGCACGCCTGGACGCACGCCTCGCAGCCGATGCACCGGCTGGGGTCGATGACGAAGATCGGCGAGTCGTCGACCCCGTACCGTGCCTGCTTCATGCCCGGCCCTCGGTGAGGTCGAGTTCGCGGACATCGGTGGTCGATGTGTGGCCGACAGCCTTGACGATCCGGACTGCTGCGACCTTGAACTCGGGCATCTTCGAGATCGGATCGACGGCGCGATTGGTGAGCTGGTTCGCCGCCTTGCCGCCGGGCCAGTGGTACGGGATGAACACGGTGTCGGGCCGGATCGTGTTCACGACGTTCGCCGGCAACGTGATGTCGCCCCGCCGGGACGTGACGGTCACCAGGTCGCCGTCGACCACACCGAGGTGCTCGGCGAGCCGGGGGTGCATCTCGCAGAGCGGCTCGGGATACTGATCGACCAACGCCTTGATACGTCGGGTCTGGGTGCCGGACAGGTACTGGCTGACGACCCGTCCCGTCGTGAGCCACACGGGATAGTCGTCGTCGATGACCTCGGCCGACTCCCGCCACGCGATGCCGTGGAAGCGGGCCTTGCCATCGGGGTGGAAGAACCTGCCGCCTTCGTAGAGCCGGGGCGTACCGGGGTGGCCGACTTCGGGGATCGGCCAGAACAACCCGTGCTCGGCCTCGATCCGGTCCCAGGTGGCGCCCCGGTAGTCGGCAGTTCCGCCGGCCGACGCGAGCCGGAGTTCCTCGAAGATCTCCTCGGTGTTCTCGTACTGGAAGTGCCCACCCCGGCCGAGACGCTCGGCGATGTCCAGCAGGATCTGCCAGTCGAGCCGCGCCTCTCCCGGCGGGGTGACCGCGGCGTTGATCTTGATGATTCGGCCTTCGCCGCTGGTCGAGGTGCCTTCGTCCTCCTCGTGGAGCGAACCCGGCAAGACGACGTCCGCGTGCTGGCCGGACTCGGACAAGAAGAAGTCGATGACGGCGTAGAACTCCAGCTTGTCGAGTGCCTCGGACGTGAAGTTGGTGTCGGGCGCGGAGACAGCCGGGTTGAAGCAGATCGAGAGCAATCCCTTGATCGTGCCGGCGTGGATCTCCTCGATGATCTCCTGGGCAGGGATGCCCTTGCCGGGAATCTCGGACTCGTCGCAGTCCCACACCTTGGCGACGTGGGCGCGGTGCTCGGGATTGGTGATGTCGCGATTGCCAGGGAGCTGATCGCACTTGTGGCCGTGCTCGCGGCCGCCCTGGCCGTTGCCCTGCCCGGTGATTGTCGACACTCCACACCCGGGCTTGCCGAACTTGCCGGTGGCGAGCCCGAGGTTGATGGCGGCGAGCACGTTGTCGACGCCCTTGGACTGCTGCTCGATGCCCCTGGCGTGCAGCATCATGCCGGTCGCGGCGGTGCCCCAAATCTCCGCCGCCTCCTCGATCCGCGCGGCCGGGACGCCACAGATGCCGGCCGCCCACGCGGGGGTCATGTCGGTCACCGCGGCGGCGGCGAGGTCGAAATCGACGGTGTGGGCGTCGATGAACTCGTGGTCGAGCCAGTCGTGGCGGATCAGCTCGTGCAGGACGGCGCCGAACAGGGCCGAGTCGCTGCCGGGCCGCACCGGCAGGTACAGGTCCGCCGTTCGGGCCATCGGGACCACCCGGGGTCCTGCACGATGAGCCGGGCGCCGCGGTCGCGGGCCCGCCAGATGTAGCTCGTGGTGATCGGGAACGTCTCGGCGACGTTCGAGCCGGCGACCCACACGACATCGGCGAGGGGGATGTCGCTCCACGGGTTCGGGGCCCGGTCGACGCCGAACGCCTTCTTGTTGCCGGCGCCGGCCGACACCATGCAGTAGCGGCCGTTGTAGTCGAGGTTGGCGGTGTGCAGTGCGAGGCGGGCGAACTTGCCGATCAGGTAGCTCTTCTCGTTGGTCAACGAGACGCCCGACAACATCGCGAACGCGTCGTCGCCGTGCTCGGCTCGAATGCGGCGGATCTCCGAGACCACGCGGTCGAGCGCCTGGTCCCAGCTGACCTCGCGGAACCCTCCAGGCGCGGACGTGTCGCGTTCCATGGGACGCAGGAGGCGGTCGGGATGGCTGCCCTGCAGGTACCGCTTGACGCCTTTGGGGCAGAGCTTGCCCTCGTTGAACGGGAAGTCGTACCAGGGCTCGAACCCGACGACCTCGTTGTCGTGCACCTTCAGCTTGATGCCGCACTGCTGGCCGCAGAAGCAGCAGTGGGTCTCGACGACCTTGTCGACCTCGAAGCCCGCGTCCCACCCGCCGGGCGGCGCCTGGTTGAGGTGCGGCCCGAAGCGGGCGATGAGCTCGTCGTCACTGAGCGGTGTGCGAGCCATCAGCCGAAACCTCCGACGCGCGCGGTCTGCGCCAACGTGACCGAGGCCCGTCGACAACGCGGGCACGTGTCCTGATAGTTGTCGTCGTCGGCGTCGCCGTCGATCGTGTAGTCGAACCCGACCTGGGGGAGCACGTCGCGCAGGTCGGCGATCTGCTGAGCGCTGGCGAAGTCGTCGCCACACCGCCGGCACACCGCCGGCGGGCCCTCGGCGTTCTGCTGCCTGTAGTAGGCGACGCCGAGGTTGCCGGGGCGTTGGAAGATGTGGAACAGCTTGCCGAACGGCAGGTACATCAGCCCGAGGATCACGGTGAGCGCATGGATGGTGTTGAGCGCGGCGTAGAAGCGACCGCCGAGCCAGGTGCTGGACACGGTGAGGAATAGCCCTGTCACTGAGACGGCGAACAATCCGGCGAGGGCGAGGAAGTCTCCGCTTCGCTCGACGGCGAGCGCGCCCGGGTCGTGGAGGCGCCGGCGTAGGAAGATGAACACGCCGGCCAGCACCAGCACCGCCGCGATGTCGAGGGCGTGGAAGATCGTCCACCCGAGGATGCTGCCAGCGTCGAACTTCAACGTCCCTACCCGGGACAGGTACACCTGGTAGCGGTCGGCCTCCTGGCCGACGCTCTCGAAATGCAGCAGCCCGAGCGTGAGGGGGAACGTGACCAGCGCCGCGAGGATGCAGCCCCAGAAAACGAACTGATGTGCCAGCCACCGAGCCCGGGACCGGCGTCGGATGAAGCCCTGGGTCAGTAGCTGGGTGGCGACGAGCGACGGCAGCGCGACGAGGTTACGGCCCTTGCGGGCCTGGAACGCATCCCACCCCGACGGTTCAACATCGCCGTCGATGGCCGCCGGAGCCACACCGCGTAGCGGTAGACGACACCGAACACCGCGAACACGGTGCCGAACAGGTAACCGATGAGCGCAGCGTCGAACCACACCAGCCGGTCGCTACCGATGAACGTCAGAGCGATCACGATGGCGATCGCGACGAGGCCCCAGACGACGCCGCGGCGATCTAGTGGCGTGCTGCTCATGTCGACACCTCGGGCCCGACCCTATTCCGTGCTGGGACCGCGATGCTCGGGAGTCTCATGCGCAGCGGGCGTTCTCCATCGCCATGACCGCCGGGAACAGGAGGTTGTTCTCCTTGTGGACGTGGAGGTGGGTGTCGGCCTCGAGCCGCTTGAGGCCGTCGAAGAGTGCGCCGTAGCTGGCGCACCCGTCGGCCGGCGGCGTGTAGTCCGACGTGAGCGATCGGAGTTGGGCAAGAAGCTCGCCCGCCCGGTCATGTTCTCCGAGCATCACGGAGATGGGGTTGCGGAGGGTGCCGCAGTGGAAGTCGGGCATCTCGGTCGCCGTGGCGAGTTCGCGGATCATGGGGAACAGCACCCTCTCTTCCTTCATGAGGTGTGGTTCGAGGTCGGCCCGGAGGTGGGCGAACGTCGACCGGATGTCGGCGAGCTCGGGGTGCCGGTCGCCATGAACGGCCTCGACTTTGTCTGCGAGGCGGTGCAGGCGTTCGAGCTCGACGTGGAGGTAGGTGTGGTGTGTGGCTTCGAGGTGGTCGACGAGCGTTGCCGGCGACATGAGCGCCCAGTCGGCGGGCGCCGGGTCGCCGAGCTCGCCGAGCGCCGCCTGGACCTCGGCCTGGTCGACACCCCGATCGGCGCACGCGGCGTCGAGCGTCGCCGTTCCACCGCAGCAGCAGTCGAGCCCGAAACGTTCGAGCACCCGCGCCGCCTCGGGTTGGGACGTGACGATGTCGCCGAGGGTCGTGTGGGGGGCGAGGTCGGTCATTGTGGTCTCCTCTCAGCCGCCGGCGACGATGCCGACGGCGGTCACAAGTGCGACGCCGAACCCGAGCGCCATCTGCCGCATCCCGAGGACGACAGGTCGAGGCGGATCGGTGCGGCCCCAGGTGCGCTGCGTAGCGAGAACCACGGCGACGGCGACGGCACCTGCGATGAGGCGGCGATCGACGATGACCGCCGTGGCTGCGAGGGCGATCGCGGCGAGGTCGGCGAGGTCGGCGGTCGTCGCCCGGGCTGACGAAGCGTGGCCGTGGAGCCGGGCGACCTGCGCCCGGACCCAGGCAATGGACGTGACGGTGCGGGCCGCGAGCACGAGCCACACGGCCGCTGCGAACGCGGTGTTTCGGCCACCGGCCAGCACGATCATGGCGACGACTGACGCGACCGCTGTGGCTCCGGCCAGCTCGGGAGCGAGCCGTCGACCGCGTGAGCGGATGTCGAACCAGCCCTCCACAGCGATGAGCGGGGCGGCGACGACCAGCGGTTGCCAGAACGGCGCGTCGGCGGCGAGGACGGCCGTGACAACGAGTGCCGCAAGTGCCACCAGTTCCACCGTCGCTACTCGTTGGGCGATCCGGGTACGGGCGAGCGAGCGGTGGCGCCGCCGGTCGACGGCGGCGAACTTGAGCGGCGTGCGTACGAGGAAGGCGGTGAGCGCAGCCCCAGCGAGGCACGCTCCTGCGGCGCTCGGCGCAACGATGAGTCCGACGAGGGCAGGCTCGGCGGTGAGCCCCCATCCGCCGTGCTCGCTGGGGAGCGCGACGGATCGGAACTCCGACCGGGGTGAGCGGAGGGCAGGGCCGGTGGTGGTGGTGGTCACAGCGAGGCCTCTTCGGACTCGGCGGTGAACCGCTCTCGCCGCTCTCGCCAGTACGCCTCAGGCTCGCCGATCACCGTGATGGCACGCTGCGGACACACCGAGGCGCCGATCCATGCCTCGAACGCGAGGTCGGCTGGGACGTCGAGACGGTGGAAGTCGATGTAGCCCTCCTCGTCGAGGTGGTACACGTCGCGGGCGAAGCGGCGGCACATGCCATAACCCAGGCACAGGGAGGGGTGCGCCCGGATCTTCACGCCCACCTCAGAGCTGGGCTTGGGGTGGTGAGACATCAGCGGCCGGCCGTCAGCAGCGACGCCAGTGGCGTGGAGCCGAGCTCCTCCAGGAGCTGTGCCCGAGCGGACGACCATGGCCGGTGGAGTGCACAGACGGCACCGCCGGCACAGGGTCGATCTTCCAGGACGCACCTTCCGGTGTCCGTCGGCCCCTCGACCGCCTCGATGACGTCGAGCACGCTGACGGTCGTCGGGTCGGCGAGTGCCGTGTACCCACCCGTCGGTCCGGGGTCGGATCGCACCCAACCTGCCGCGACCAATGGGGTCATCGCTTGGGAGAGGAAGCCCGGGCTGGTGCCGACGGCCTCGGCGAGCGCCGACGACTTCGTGCGTTCGCCCTGATCGGCGAGATGGAGGAACGCTCGGGTGGCGAGGTCGGTCCGTCGAGTGATTTCCAATCGCATAGTTACAGACTATAAGATGCACGCCGTTGCGACAAGGTCCTTGGTCCCTCATCGAGTGATGGGGTCGTGTCGTCGGAGGAGGAATCGATGAGCACGACCGCTGCCCACGCCGTCACCACGCCCATCCGCGACGTCGACACCCGCGAGGAGGTGGACGAGGTGGTCCGCACCTTCTACGCGGCGGTCGCCCAGGACACGCTCCTCGGCCCGATCTTCGAGCAGGTCGCACAGGTCGACTGGCCCGAGCACCTCCCGAAGATCTCAGCGTTCTGGTGTCGGGTGCTGTTCGGGCAGTCCGGCTACATCGGGAACCCCTACGCGAGGCACCGTAGCGTTCACGAGAAATCGCCGTTCACGGCTGCGCACTTCGATCGGTGGTTGATCCTGTTCGAGGAGACGCTTGACGAGGGATGGTCGGGACCCAACGCCGAGGTGATGAAAGAACTGGCCTCCAACGTTGCTCGGGTTCACGGTACCAACCTGCTGCAATCGCCATATCGGCGAAGCGCCCCCTCGCGATCGCCGGAGTCCGCGTGAATGCCCGCCAGGATCCTCGTCGGGCCGGCGAGCGGCCGTCGCACCCACACGTCCAGGCGATCATCTTGCTGGTGCTGGTGACCTTGCTGATCGTCGGGCTCGCGGTAGTGAGCACGTTCTGAGCGGTCGTTGAACGAACCTCCGGGTGCGACTCAGGTCGTCCCTTCGGGCGCCAACTCGATCGCAGCCAGCAGTTCGTCCATCCCGCGCCGGAGGTCAGCTAGTACGGTCCCCGGGCGCGGTAGAAGTTCGGGGCACGTGATCACGCCGACGTTCATCCGGCCGGCGTTGGAGAAGACGGTGACGTTCACGCCGGTTCCCTCAACGAGCGGTCCGAACGGGTAGAGCCCGACGACCTCAGCGCCCTCGAGGTAGAGCGGCACGGGCGGGCCGGCGACGTTTGACACGATCACGTTGTGGATCGGGGCGAGTCGGTCGGCCAGGCCGGCCCGTGAGTAGAGGCCCGCACCCAAACGCAGCATTCCCCCGGGCAGCAGCTCGACGAGGTCACCGATCACGTCTGCACCCAGCGACCTTTGCACCGCCTTGGCCTCGACGCAGCCTTCGTGTACCGCCCGGAGACGGTCGACCGGATCATCGAGATGCACGGGGAGCGGGACGAACATATCGGACACATGGTTCGCCGATTGCTTCATCGAGCGACCGTGAGTCGAGACCGGGACCGAGCAGATCAGCGACCGGTCCGGGAGTCGCCGCGACCGCTGGAGATTTCGCCGGAGTGCGAAGGTCACCACTGCGAGGACGACCTCGTTCACCGTGGCGTCGGTTGCCCGTGCCACGTGTTTGAAGTCCGACAGCGGGAGTTGCCCGAATGCCACGGCGCGGCGCTCGGTAAGGGTGCCGTTGAACGGGGTGCGCGGCGCTCCCAGCGGATGCGCGGCGCGTTCGGCGTCGGTGTCTGCGGCCCGCCTCGCGAGCCGGGCGGCGGCGGCACCGAGTCCGGCCGCCGCTCGGATGGGGCGGAGAGGCGTGGCGGCGCGGTGCGTGAGTGCGGCGGCGAACGTGGCCACCGCCGTCGGGGGCTCGGTGCTACGTAAGACTTCCGCAGCGCCGGGTGGCGCCGTGGGCTCGGGGCTGAGGTCGAGGATCTGCGTGAGGAGTTCCAGTCCGGTGACGCCGTCGGCAATGGCGTGGTGGACCTTGATGGCGAACGCGATACGGCCGTCGTCGAGTCCGTCGATCACGAGGGCCTCCCAGAGCGGTCGGCTGCGGTCGAGCGGTGCGGTCGCGAAAGCGCTCATCAGCGCGCCGAGGCGCCCGGGCCGACGGCCTCGCGCCGTGAGGTGGTGGACATGATCATCGATCTGGGGTGCTGCGGGGCGCCAGGTGGGATGGTCGATCCCGAGTGGCACCTCGACCAGCACTTGCCGGAGCGAGTCGATGGCGGCGAGCTTCGCCCCGACGTTGTGTCGGAGCACCTCCGGCGACCAGTGGGAGCCGGCCGTGGATGGGTCGAGCCGCAGGAGCCCGGTGACGTGCATCGGCACGGTTGTCGACTCGATGTCGAGGAACCATGCGTCCGAGGAGCTCAGGCGTTCCATATACCGCTCCTCCCGTCGTCCCGCCCGGGCTCCCGTGCCCGACTCCGTCAGTGGCCGGCGTTCGCTGGCATCTCGGCGTCGCCCGCCTGGAACAACCCGAGGGCGCCGCGGCTGGCGTTGGCGAACTTGTGGGTGACGATCGGGTAGAACCCGGTCTCGGCGAAGGTGAACTCGACGAAGCCACCTTGGGCCGGCTGGAGGTCGAGGACTTGTGAGCCACCGCGCCGGGCGTCGGGCCGAAGGAGGTAGGTCCCTTCCTTCCAGACGGTGTCGAAGATGGTTCCGACGATGTGGAAGGCCGAGTTCTCCGATGGGCCGTCGTCAATGACCCATGCCCGTACACGCTCACCGGGCTCCACCCGGATCGGAGCATGCTTGTACTGGTCGTAGTACCCGTTGAACACGACGGCGTCGTCCTGCTGATTCAACATCTTCGTGAGACTGGCTTCCTTGCCGTTCTCTCCGAGGTAGAGCTCGGACTGGACGAACACGAATTCGTGGTCGACCGGGGCAAGTTCGGGCGGGTCGATGATGATGGCGCCGAACATGCCGTTGCCGATGTGATGCAGCGCCGGTGCTGTGCCGCAGTGGTACATGTACGCCCCGGCGAACTCGGCCTTGAACTGGTACACCAGACTCTCGCCGGGTTCGATGGTGCGCATCTCATCGCTCCAAGCGACCTTCGATGCGTGGAAGTCGATGGAGTGTCCGAGTGTTCCATCGTTCGTCAGGGTCACGTTGAAGAGGTCGCCGATCTTGCCGCGCAGAATCGTGCCGGGCACCTTCCCGTCGAAGGTCCACATCAGCTGGGTGACACCGGGGGCGACCGCGATCTCCTTCTCAATGGCGTGCATGTCGACGTCGTGCACCGTGCCGCCCGGAGCGGGAGCGAGCTTGGGGTCGTAGGCGGTCCAGTCGGCGTCTGGTGCGGCCGCCGGGTCGATCTTCGCCCCAGGCGTCTCGCCCGTTGCTGCAGTCGAGCCGCCTGACGAACCACCTCCGCCGCCGGCGACATTGATGTCCATGACCATGCCGGCGTCCTTGTGGCCAGCCACCGTGCACCACGCCTGCGTCGATGCGTCGAACGGGCCGACGGTAACGGTCTCCGTCGCGCCGGGATCGAGCATCTTGGTGCCGGTCGCCCCGTCGACCTTCAAGTCGTGGGGCATCGTGCCGTGATTCGTCACGATGAGCTGGACCTTCTGGCCCGGGACCACGTCGACCGACGCCGGCTCCACCTTGAACTCGGTGAGCATCACCTCGATGGTCGTCGTCTCGGTCGACGCCGCTGCACCGCCTCCGCCACCGTCACTGATCGCAGCGGCCGTGATGGTGATCGCTCCGATCCCCAACAGGTACACCGCCGAGATGGTTGCAAATATGAGGCCGAACGAACTCCGTTCGGGACCTTTCTCGGAAGCCATATGACCCTCCTCGTTGATCGCAGATGCGGGCGGCGGCCGCCAACGCGGCCAACTCGGCACCTTCTGTTCGGATCGCGGGTCGGGAGGCCGAGAGCGCAGGGCGAGGGTGCACCGTTGGAAGCCCTCTCCGAACTCGCATACCAAGAGTCGCATAGTCGATGACTATGTATTAGGGCACAAAGTCCCCACTCGCCGCGCGCTGGAGCGGTTTCGATTTCTCGCTGGACGGACGATGACGATTCTCAGCGCCGTGCGCGTCCGAAGAAGAGGTGCACTCCAGATGGTTGGTCGAGCGCTCGGTGCTCAACTCTGACGAATCCGGCGGTGGCGAAGTGGTCGTGGATGTCGTTGATGCTGGGCGTCCGGTAGACGGTTGGGTCTTTCCACGGGTCGAGACCGTCGTCGCTGACGACGCATGCGAGGGCGAGCGTGCCGCCGGGACGGAGAACACGGGCGATCTCGGCGAGCGTGGTGGCGGGTTCGTCCATGAAGTAGATCGTGTGGACGGTGAGAGCGGCGTCGGCGATGTCGTCGTCGAGCGGCAGATGGATTCCGTCGCCGGCGTCGAGGCGGACGGTGCCGGCTCGTATGGCGCGCCGATTGTGGGCTCGTGCTTGTCGGACCATCGTGGCCGACGGGTCGATCCCGATGACCTGGTGGCCGAGCGCCGCGAGTCGGGCAACGGTGCGACCCTGGCCGAAGCCGACCTCGAGCACGACAGACGGGATGGCCAGGTCGAGAGCGTCGATGGCGGCGTCGTTGGCTGGTGCGGTGGTGGGAACCATCAGTCGTCCGAAGAGTCGGCCGACGGGTCCGCTGGGGCAACCCGATTGGCGGGACCGGAATCTGGCCCAAGCGCCCGGTCGGCTGACGTCGGTCGTGTCGGTGCGGGTCATTGGTCCTCCTCGGGTTGGTGGTCGCCTCGCAGTCGCATTCGGTCGACGAAACCCGCGATGGGCTCCTCGGGGGAGGCTGCGAGGAGCGCTCGTGCGAGTTCGTCGACGATGAGAGCGGCGGCGGAGCGGGCGGCAAGGACCCGGGAGCGTCGGCCGAGACGTTCGAGTTGTGCTGGGTCGCTGTGTGGCCAGAGGTGATCGACGAACACGGCAGACAGTGCGCGTGCCTGTGTGGCTGCGCCGGACCGCATGGCTCGTGCGGCGTCGATAGCGGCGGCGGGAGGAACGCCGGCGTCGATCGCGTCGCCGAGAAGCTGGAGCAGCGACGGGGCGCGGACGAACCAACGCCCGCTGATCTCGGTTACCAGTCCGGCGTCGGCGGCGTCTTCGAGGACGTCGCCGTTACCGAGCCAGGGCGCGTGTTCGAGGAGGCCGTCGCGGTGAACGACTGGGCGGCCTCGTCGAGTCAGGGGTCGTCGAGGATCGAGTCGAGGCTGTCGCCTGCGTGCCACGCGTCGAGGAGGTCGCCGATGCCGGCGAGGGAGTAGCCGCGGCGTTGCAGGCGCGCGACGAGCCGGAGCCGTTGGAGATGTTCGTCGTCGTACACCCCGATGCGTCCGCGTCGGCGGGGCGGGGCCATGAGCCCGAGTCGGCGGTACTCGCGCAGCGTTCGGGTGGGTACATCCGCGAGGCGGGCGAGTTCGTCGATCGTCCATTCCGCCGCTGCTGTGCTGGCATTGTTCGACGGTTCGGCGTTCATGTCCGCGCTCCGGTGCGGAGCACCTCTCGGAGTGGCGGTTCGAGGGTCAGCCACGGGTGGCCCCGGTGCGCATCCTCGGTTCCGGCGGCGCGCCAGCCGGCGACTTCGACGAGAGCGCGGGTTGCGTGCACCTGTTGGCCCCAGGCGAGACGTTCGGCATCGATGGGTTTCCCGGAGCGCAGCTCGTAACGGTCCAGGAACCGCCGGGCGATTCTCGCTCCGATCCTCGCCGCAGCAATGGCGACCCGCCGAGTGGGGGATTGCGGAGCATGAGATCGGTGAACGCCAGGTCGTAGTGCGGGTCGGCGAGCACGGCGGTGGACCAGTCGATCAACGTCCAGCGGTCACCGTCGACGAGCAGGTTGAACACGGCCATGCCGACGGCACCGATCTGTCGGCGCCGCACGCCCATGTCCACCACCACGAACCGCTCACGCACGCGCACGGCCACGTCAGCGATGCCCATCATCGCCACGACCACTGATCGACGCGCCCGCGCGATGGCACGGGCGTGAAGCGCGACGCTGGAGCCATGACCTCGAACATGTCCAGCGCCGATGTGGGACCAGCGCCACTCAACGACCGAGTACGTCTTCGGCACCGACCCGGCCGCGTTCCTGACACAGCACGCCGGCGTCCTCGCGGCCGGTTCCGAAGCGCTGGTCGTCGCTGACGGGGAAGGCCGGAACTCGGTGTTTCTGGCGGCCCTCGGCCTGCACGTGACGGCGATGGATGTGTCCGAGGTTGGTGTGGCCAAGGCTCGCCGGTTGGCGGATGATCGGGGCGTGACGGTCGACTTCAGGGTCGCCGACATCATGGAGTGGGAGTGGACGCCCGACGCCTACGACGTTGTGGCCGCGGTCTTCATCCAGTTCCTAAACCCAGGCCAGCGATCAGTGGTGTTCGCCGGCATGCAACGCACGCTTCGTTCGGGTGGGCGTCTGCTCGTGCACGGGTACCGGCCCGAACAGATCGAGTACGGAACCGGCGGTCCCACCGACCCCACCCAACTTCATACCGAGGACTCCTCGGCGAAGCTTTCGCCGACCTGCGGATCGAGGTACTCCAGTCGTATGACACGACGATCACCGAAGGTCCTGGGCATTCCGGCATGTCGGCCCTGATCGACCTCGTCGCAACGAAGCCCTGACGCCGCAGCGAACGACCGCTGGACCTGAGTCGGCACGACTCGCTCGTGCATCGCGGCGTCTGCCAACTGTTCTGCCAGATCCGGCAGAATCGTGCGGTACAGGCCGGTCCAAGACGGTACCCTCCAGTTCCGAAACCCCCGAAAACACTGGGCGCGATGGCCCTCGACGGTACCCACTGGTACGGGCTTGATCGAACTCATAACCGAAGGTCGCAGGTTCAAATCCTGCCCCCGCCACCATCGAGAGGCCGGAATCCTGAGATTCCGGGCCTCCTCGTTCTGGCGGTCGGATCGTTCGACCCGGCTTCTAACGGATCTTCTAACGGAGGCCGGGCCGCCGACCTCGCAGCGGCGATGGCTACGGCCGGGGTTGCCCTCCTCGGCCGTCACGGAGGGAGTGCCGCTCACGTGGCCCTTGCGTGACACACCAGGCTTCTTCGGGACAACTGACGCTGCCGTGGGTCATGCGGCGATGTTCAAAGGAGGCGGGGGCGACGATCTGGCCATCCGGGAGAAGGCGGCGGTTGGCGGCGCTTAGCCTTTCAGCGAACCAGCGACTGGTCCATTGGTGACGCGCCATCAGATCGCTGTTCGACCAGAGGGGTCTGGTTCACCAGGTGGCTGAACCAGGTGGAGGACCGAACCGTCGTCGAGCGAGATCGCTACCGCAAGCCTGTTCGAGGTGTCCACCGCGACGTCGGTGATCGTGCGCCCGATGGCGGCCTCAATCTTCTCGCCAACATCCAGCGATCGGAACGAGTCGAATCTTGCGATGGCATATCGAAGCTTGTCCCGCGATGCTGCGTTGAGGCACCACCGGCGGTTGGAGATTGCGCGTTTGTCGATCGTGCAGCGGTAAGTCAGATCCACCACGCTCTCAGGGAATGCGCCGTCGGGGCAAGCGGGCACCGGGAAGTAGCCAACAACCCGACCAGCTCGTAGGTTCCCATGCTCGTCGGCGGGGAAGTCAGACACCGGGACGAGTGGGCTTGCATGGAAGTGTCGATCAAGCGTGTCGTCGGACTCGGCAATGCGCTCGGCCTCATCCTCGGCCAGTCCCTCGCGAATGAGCTTCCGTCGCCTTGTGTTCCACTCCTTGTCGTGGTGACAGTCGTGGGAGGTGACCATTACGATGGCACGTCCAGATGACACGAAAACGCTGTCGCCGTCGGTCCGACTCCGGTCCACAGTGTGTTCGTCTTGATCGAGACGGGTCCCACCTATCAGGAAAAGAAGTCGCGAGCGCTCACCGCGCGACCGGTGCGATGAGAATATCGCCTTGGTTGAGTGGCCCATTTGCAGGGATAAGCATGGTCGCCGGAATCTCGGACTAGATCTGACGACGTCGTGGTTGCTGGTGGGCCGGACTCGGCAGTGCTTCCGACAGGTCTTGTTCGTAAACCGACTGGTTCCGGACCTCTCCGCCTTGAGCGGGCTGATCAACCCGATCTGCCCACGCTTCCCGGGCCTCCAGGTAGAGCGGGGGCCGGCCAGTTCGACGACTGCGGGTAGTGACCTCTCCACGTCTCACGAGGCCCAGCGATGCTGCCGCCGCTTCCAGGTCGGCGAAGACATCAGTTCGACCTCCGGCGAGCATGTCGAGTGCACTGCCTGCTCCCGCGTCGTGGCTGAGTACATCACGCGCTCGAGCGCCGTACCTTGAGGCTGCCCAGGTCGCAGCATCAGCGAGTGCCTGAAGGGCTCGCAACCGAGTTGCTGTGGGTCGTATCTCTCCCGTGACGAATCCAGATAGCGATCGCCGGTCAACGCCGATACCCCTCGCGATTTCCTGTTTGGTCAATCCGGCTGCGTCACTGATGGCATCGCGGAGACGAGCGACCTCTTCGGCCGCAGTTGGCGCCGGGGTAGCGAAGGCGCACGTCCAGGCTGTCTGAAGGTCGAGGTTCATGAGATCGGCCTGAATCAGCCCGATGTGGTCGATTGTCCCGGTCCATCCAGCGGACCAGGTGAGCGGTAGGAGCACCCGGACGCCTGCCTCTAAAGGGGCGCGGAAAGGCGAAGTTGAGGTGGTCACAGCGCGGCGGCTCCGTGGGACGTGAGGAAGTCGTCGGTGACAACCCACCGAAAGTAGCGGTAGATCCGGTCGCTGAAGAGTTGCACTTGATCCACGATTGCTGCGGAGTCGAACTCTCGTTCTCCGTGCGATGCGTCTAGGTCCAAGACCCAGGATGCGTCGTCAACGGGAGCGATCGCAGGATCGAAGGTTGTCCTTGGTTCAAGGTAGCCCCACCGAGCCTTCAGAGCTGACTGGTCGGAGAACGAGTAGTTGACCTCCGTGAGTGAGTTGCTCAGCTCGACGGTCTCTGGTCGTGCAACGCCGAAAGGGCCGAGGACCTCAGGTCGTACGAGGTCGCGGAGTCGCGCAAGATGCTCCGGCTTCTGAACTCGGTCGATGTAGCGAACGCCAAGACGACGAGCTCGTGAGGGGCGTAGCCAGGTCTCGAGTGCCTCGACGATCTGTTTGAGCCGCGCCAGGAAGTCGCCTCTGTCTGTGTAGCGGCTGGTGGCTAGGGCAAGAAACTCCGGAGCTAGCGCCACCTCCCACCCGCTTGGCTCGTCGGAGAATCTCCAGACCACGCCACCCTTGACCGTCCGCACTCCGTCAGGGCCGAGGAGCACTTGAGCCTCCTCCTCCCTCCAAGGTTCCGTAGGTGGCTCGAACGAGCTCCTAGGGAAGGTCCGATGAAGGCCTCGTCGGCGATCGACACCACGAGCGGAACCGGACCTGCGCAACGACGAAGGCTAGTGGGAGTCGCTCAGAGGAGTCGATGGTACGGCAATGCCGAAGGGTTCGTCGATCATGCTTCCCATCCTACTTCCCATTCCTCGGATTGGGAAGTAGGATGGGGAAGTGCTTCAGCTGGGCCGGTGTCCAGCGGTAGCTGAACGGCGAGGCCGTCACTGGGTTGCACCTGGAGTTTCGGCCATCACCGGGTCCGCTGCCAAGACCGAAGCGGGAAGGAGGTGATGTGTTATGGCGAAGAACCAGAGGCAGACGGGCAAGGCGGCTGCGTCAGCGGCCGGTCGCGTCCTCGCTAGCTCTTCGAGTTCGAAGGCGGCGAAGGCGGCTGCGGCGAGCGCGCTCTCGCAGACCCCGAAGGGTCGGCGCACGCGCTAGTGGTCCCGCGCGTTAGTTCGTCGGTGTATCGAAGCTGGCTGTGAGGTAGAGGGCGCAGGCGCAGTCGAGGGCGTCTTCGGCGCTACCAGCGAGCATGCCTGTGGGGAGGTAGGAGTCTTCGTAGTCGTCGTGGCTGGCCCGGTAGATCGCGAAGCCCCAGAGGCGGGCGGAGCCGCCGTAGCGGAGCCGGCACAGCTTGAGGGTGGCGCCATCTGGCAGGCGGCCGTCGATATACGCGAAGTTCGTGCGCCAGCGGATATCGACGCGGGTGAGGGTGGGCCACCGGTCGCGGGCGTGGCTGTTGAGGCGAGCGTTAAGGCTGGTCTTGGTCGACTCTGGTGGGGCCTTCATGGCCCAACTCTTGCCGCTCGGTTCAGGCCGCGAGGACCGGTTCGTGGTGGTGGGCGTCGACGCGTTCCAACATGGCGGCGAGGTCATCGGTGGTGAACCGCCAGTCGAACGGGGTAGCGGTCTGGTTGTAGCGGCCGGTGAACCGGCGAAGCCGGTCCGCGAGCGCTGCGAGGTCAGCGAAGTCGGCGGGTTTGATGACCTTGCGTTGAATGATCGAGAACACGACCTCGATCTGGTTGAGCCACGACGCGTGGACCGGCAGATGCACAAGCCGAGCGGACGGCCACGCTGTGGTCATGCGGTCGATGGAGCGCTGCCCGTTGTGTGACGACCCGTTGTCAACAACCCAGAACACCCGCCGAGCCGACGCGTACGGCTCGGTTGTCATCACCTGTTCGACAAGGTCCATGAACGGCACGATCCCGGTCTTCTCCGCGACAGAGCCGAAGAGTTGGGCCCGGTGCACGTCATAGGCGCCCATGTAGGCGAGGGTGCCGCCCCGCCGGTATTCGAACTCGACCTGGGCGACATGGCCGGGGCCTGCGGGTCGGGTGGGGTGACGGCGACGCAGCGCTTGGAGCTGCGACTTCTCGTCCGCGGAGATTACATAGTCATCGGGCCCCAACGGTTGGCCGTCCCAGACCCGAGCGTAGAGATCGAGAACCTGTGCTGCCTTGGCAGCGAAGTCAGGGTCGCGGCGGAAGATCCATGACCGGTAGCGCCACGGCTTGATCGCGTCTGCGTGGAGCCAGCGACGCACTGTCGATGACGAGATCGCCGGCACGAGCCCCTCAGCGACGGCTTGGTCGGCGATCTCGGCTGAACTCCAACGCGACAGCGGAACCTGGCGTTGCTCGGGCGGCTCGCACGCCATCGCCTTGACCCCGGCCACGACCTCGGAGCCGAACCGGCGTGGCCGTCCCGACCGAGGCCGATCCGCCAACCCTGCGAGTCCTTCCTCACAGAACCGTTTCCGCCATCGCGACACCACGTCAACGCAGACTCCGACACGGGCCGCGATATCCACGTTCTGGGCGCCGTCCGCGGCCAACAACACGATCCGAGCCCGGACCACCGCTCCATGCGACACCAACCGCGACCCCGACCGTTCCTCGAGCACCGTCCGGTCCTCAGCCGACAACCGGACCACGAACGGCGACCGACGAGACACGAGAACCTCCGCAGCAACAGCGAACAAGTCGCCCCAGACTTACACCGCTGTACTTCTCGGCGGGACCACTAGCTCGATGGTGGGAGCGACCTCGAGGTGAGGTCGCTCCCACCGCCGTACACCGCCTCGCTGAACTTGCGGGCGGCGTCAGCCTGCATGCCGGGGAGGACGTGCTGGTAGACGGTCATGGTGAACGCCGGGCTGCTGTGGCCGAGGCGCTCGCTGACCACCTTCACGGGGACGCCGGCCTTCAGCAGGATCGTGGCGTGGCGTGTGGCGCAGGTCGTGGAACCGGATGCGGGGCAGCTCGCTGCCGGCGCAGTGACGGTCGAACACCTGGCTGAAGTAGTCGGGGTGGGTCAGTTCGCAGTCGGGCCGGGCGAACACGGTCTCGTCTTCGCTCACCGTCGCTCCGATGAGCGCCGCCTCGCGCTCTCGCTCGGTGCGCCACGCCCGGAGCACCTCGACGGTGCGCTCGTCGAGGTCGATGGTGCGGCGGGCGGTTCCGGTCTTCACGTCGGCGACGGTGACCTGGTACTCGACGGTGATCACGGCCTGGTGCACCGAGAGGCGGGCGGCGTCGAGGTCGACGTCCCGCCAGGTGAGCCCGAGCACCTCGCCTCGGCGCATGCCGGTGTGGGCGGCCAGGTGGAACGCGGCGGCCATTCGGTGCTCGCCGATCTCGGTGAGGAACTGGCGGAGCTGCTCGGCGGTCCAGACCCGCATGTTGGTGTCGCGGCCGGGCTTGGGTGGGTCGGCGAGGGTAGCGACGTTGCGTTGCAGGGTGCCCTTGCGGCAGGCGTCGGCGAGGGCCTTGCGCAGCATGTTGTGGATGTTGCGCACCATCTTCGGTGAGAGCCCGCCGCCGCCGTTGCGTCGCCCGCTGGTGAGCAGCTGGTCGTAGAGCCCGTCGAGGTCGTCGGGGGTGAGGCGCTGCAGTGGGATGTGGCCGATGTAGGGCACGACGTGGAGTCGGGTGTTCGCCGTATAGGAGCGGTGGGTGCTGTGTCGGACCTGGCGGCGTCGCAGCGGGAGCCACCGCTCGGTGAGG
Organism: Actinomycetota bacterium; assembly: GCA_016703525.1. Taxonomy (GTDB): domain Bacteria; phylum Actinomycetota; class Acidimicrobiia; order Acidimicrobiales; family Microtrichaceae; genus JADJBW01. The sequence goes on from JADJBW010000017.1 coordinate 31,065, forward strand.
TACTCGGCGACGGTGATCCGCTCGGGCGCTTGGTAGTCGCCGTCGTGGATCCGCTTGACGAGATCGCCGAGCACCCGCTCAGCATCCTTGCGGGTCGCCCCGCCGGGGTACCAGCGGTGGCGTCCCTTGCCGGTGGCGGGGTCGATGCCCTCGTAGACGACGGCGTAGTACCTGTTGCCCTTGCGGGCGATGTGACCGCGCATCGGTCCTCCTTCCGGCCACCCGCGGGTGGCTGCGGTCCCGCTCGAGGCGGGAGGGGAGGTCGGCCGTTGTGGGCGGGCCGGCGTGCGCCGTGACCTTCGGTGTCAACGAGGCCGGCACTCATCATGCGGGCACGAATCCCGCATGGCAAGCGTGAGGTGTGTCCGCGAAGTTCCGGCTGCTCGACGGGCCTACGGGGGCATGTCATCTCGTGCCGAACCATCCAGCGATGCCAACCCGGCGGCGCCGTCGTTCCTCACCGTCGAAGAAGCGGCCCGGGTGCTGCGGATTGGCCGCACCGCTGCCTACCTGCTGGCCAAGCGGTGGGAGTCGACGGGCGGCGCCGAGGGCCTCCCGGTCGTGCGCTTCGGGCGACTGCTGCGGGTCCCAGCTCGGGAGCTCGAACGCCTCGCCGGTGGGCCGCTCCGTCACGTGGAACCCCAGGTGGCCTTCGAGCCAGCCACGGCTGCTGACCCCGTCCAACTCCAGGCACCCACACGACGGCCTGTGCAGCGCCGACCTTCGGCTCGTCGGCGACCCGCCGACACCCAGCCGACGCTGTTCCCGGAAGCGTCATGACCCCGGGACACGACATCTCGTTCGACCTCCCGAATGACTCCGACGCACTTGCACCATCGGTGCCCCCGGTCGGTCGTGCCGTCCGGTCCGCCCGGGGGTGGGCGCCGTGCTGAGCATCGGCAAGCTCATCGCCGGCGGCGCCGAGTATTACCTCGACACCGTCGCCCGAGGCGCCGAGGAGTACTACCTCGGCGCCGGCGAAGTCCCCGGCCGGTGGGTTGGCGCCGGCTCCGCTCAGCTCGGCCTGGAAGGTGAGGTCACCGGCACCGCGCTTCGACGAGTGCTCGACGGGCACGACAAGTCGGGCCGCCCACTGCTCGCCGGACAAGCCGCGAAGCGGATGCCCGGTTTCGACTGCACGTTCAACGCGCCCAAGTCGGTGTCCCTGATGTTCGCTCTCGGTTCCGACGAGGTTCGCCGCCAGGTCCGCTCTGCGCACGACTCGGCGGTCGATGCCGCGCTCGCTGTCCTCGAAGCTGAAGCGTGTCGGGTGCGACGCGGAAGGGGCGGTGTCCGGGTGGAAGCGGCCGATGGGTTCGTTGCCGCGGCGTTCCGACACCGCACATCACGCTCGGGCGACCCACACCTCCATACCCAGGTGGTGGTCGCAAACCTCACCCGCTCGACCACCGACGGTCGGTGGAGCACCCTCGACGGACGACAGCTCTACGCCTGGTCCCGGACCGCCGGGTTCCTCTACGAAGCCCACCTTCGGGCCGAGCTGACCGGACGCCTCGGCGTCGAGTGGGAACCGGTCCGCAACGGGATCGCCGATCTCGCCGGCATCCCCCGGCGGGTGATCGACCACTTCTCCCGACGGCGCCGAGACATAGTCGAGCGGATGGCCGAGGTCGGTAGCTACGGCGGCCACGCCGCCCAGATCGCCACCTATGCCACCCGCTCGGCCAAGGACACCACCGTGCCGTACCCGGTGCTCAAGGACGGCTGGATCGAACGGGCCGCACGGTTCGGGCTGGACCCGGCGGCACTCGACGGACTCTGCGACCGGACCGACCGGCAGGCGCCGTCTCGAGACAGCATCAGCACGGACTCCCTGTACCTGCGGCTCGACGCACCAAACGGGCTCACCGCACATCGGGCCACGTTCAACCGCCGAGACGTCATCCGCCACATCTGCGAGCGCCTCACTTCCGGAGCGTCCGTCGACGATGTCGTTGTGCTCTCCGACGACTACCTCCGCTCCCGCAGCGTCATCGCCCTCGTCGAACCCGGCTCCGAACGTATCCGCCGGGCCGACGGCCGAAGCGCACCCATCCCCACCGACCAGCAACGCTGGACCACCCCCGACATGATGGAGACCGAGCGCCTCCTCATCGGCATGGCCACCAAGCCGATTCGAGATCGAGCACGTTTTGGCAGATCGTTACGACCGACACCCCGAGTATCGGTCCGAGGATGAATTCCAGCGCGTCCGGAACCGCCTCGGTGGCCTCGTTCTGCTGCCCAAGGGGTACAACGCCAGCTTCCAGGACCAGCCCTACGAGCAGAAGGTCGAGCACTACACGGGGCAGAACATCTTGGCCCGGAGCCTCCATCCGCTTTGCGACCAGAACAACCCTGGCTTCCTCGCCTTTGTGTCCCGGACCGGTCTGCCGTTCACCGCCGTGAAGGACTTTGACCAAGACGCGATCGAGTCCCGCCAGCACCTGTACCGTCAGATCAGTGAACTGATCTGGTCTCCAGATCGGGTGCAGGATCTTGTCGAGTCGCCGGCGGCCTCGCTCGGGTGACCTTCCCCTCGCGGGGGTCGGCTCGTCAGGGACATCGGCTTGAGTGAGGAGAAGCGGGATGTCGGATAGGCCCCCTAGGAATGGACTCGTACGAGAGCGCCTGGTGGGGAAGAGATTCAGTCGTGGCGGTCGACGGCGGTGAGAGGATTCGCTGCGAGGCTCCCGGAGCCCGTTCGGGACGGCGCCACTCACGTGGCACAGCGGGCCGCCGGGCTCTGGCAGAAGGTCCCTGGCAATGAAGCGCTCGAGACGGCGCTGGCTTCAGCGATCAAGGGCGGATTCGACATTGCGATGGACGTAACTGAGTCGACGATCAAAGAGCGCAAGGTGCTCGAACGGGTCACCAAGGGCCTGACCGTCGAGGCGACCTCTTACGCCGACCTCCGCCACTTTGACTTAGCCATTCTCGACAAGCGGGCTCCGAAGAACGCCAAGAAGCGAGCTGTCCTAGCAGCCGGGCACGGCGCGGCAGCCGGACTCGTCGCCGGTGGCGCCACCTCCGCCGGAGCCTCCACTGGAGGCATGGGAGCGCTGCCAGCAGCCGGGGTTGTTGCGCTGGCCATCCTCTCCGACTCCGCCGCGGTGTCGGTCGGCTCGATCCAGGGCGCCGCGTACGTCGGCGCGCACTATGGCTATGACCCGAGACAACCGGCTGAACGGGCGATGATGCTCCAGCTGCTTGCGGGCACTCTCGCTGCAGATGCTGCAAAGGCGAACGCTCTTTTCCAAGTCCGACAGCTTGCACTGGACCTCGCGGCGAGACGCACCGTCCAGGAACTCAGTAGCGGGGCCCTCTACAGGATGATGCTGCGTATCTATGGCGCTCTGATGCTCGACACAGCGAAGCGAAGTCTCGCCAAAGGCCTGCCGGTTCTTGGCGTTGGCCTCGGCGCTGCCACGAACTACCACATGGTGAGGCGGACAATCGTTGCTGCCGACCACGCATACCCAGAGCGGTGGCTGATGGAGAAGTACGGCGCAGCGGGTGGCGAGCCTCTCGATGTCGACGCTGTTGAGGCGGCCGTGGACGCGGCCGTGGGGGACGCAGACCGTCACATCCTGGACCGGCTCGACCATGCGGCTGCTGACGAGGAGTCCGACGAGTAGCGCGTTGTCCGATGAGCCGCGCCCAGACCGACGAGACGAGGTCGGGTCTCGTGTATGGAGCGACCGGGCGCCGGGCGCGGGCAGACTGCCAGGGGGAGGCGGGGGAGTGGACGGCGGACTGGGGCTGAGCTCGCGCCCATTCGACCGGTGCGTCGCGGGGGTTGTCGGGGGTCGCACCTACCCTGCGCGGAACTGATGACGGCATCACGCCCCGCCCGACCGTCGGGCGACACGAAGGAGCTGCCATGGAACCCACCCCGCTCACCCGGTCGCTGCCCGCTCCCGGTCCGTTCTGGACCTTCAACCGGGAGGAGCGCAACGCCGTAGCGATCCTGTTCGGGCTGCTCACCGGGCCCGGCAACGTCGAGGCATTCGCCCGCCTCCTCGACTGGCAGCCCGCGGACCTCCCCGAGGTGGAGGTCTGCGTGGAGTGGACCTACCTCCGGGACCTCTGGAGCCATCACAGCCGAACTGCGAGCCCCGACACGCTCCGCACGGCCATCCTCGACGCCCTCCAGCCCGCTGACGGCGAGGCTCTCCGCGCGTGTTCGCCGCTGGAGTTCAACACGCACTTCGGTGCGGTGCCGAAGCCATCGTCGATCTACCTCCAGTCGCCCGGCAACTGGAGCGTGGCGAAGTTCGACCCGATGATCGGGGACGACGAGGAGTTCCGTCGGGCGTGCGTGTTCAAGTGGGCGTTCAACGTGAAGCCCGACCTGGTGCTGCGGACACCGAGCGGCAAGGTGCTCTGCATCGAGGCGAAGTGGGACTCGGGGGAGGGGTCGTACCCGTCGAACGAGAAGGAGAAGCGATCTTTCGTCGGCGTGGGATCCCGTACGTGTCCCAGACCGAGGTGCAGCGGTACCTCGTCAGCGAACTGTTGGGCTTCGACGGCGAGTTCGCCTACCTGGCCCGCAGCCGGATCGATACCGCTGCTGGCCGAGGCGTCACCTGGGCCGAGGTGCTCTCGGTCCTCGACCGGTCGGGCTCGCCGGCCTTCATCGACCAGTGGGGCGCCGCAGTGCTGGCCGACACCGGTCACTGAAGGCGCGCATCCGGAGGACGATCGCTTCCGAGTCGTCAACGCGTCGTGGCGGCAACTCGGACCGCGATCCCAACGCAGCGCTGGGCTCGCTCGACGGCCTTCGTGGCGACCGAGGGCGCGATGTCGTCCGGCTCGTACTCGGCCTTCGTCTTGAGCGGGAGGAGGCGTCGCAGCTCCCGTTCGACGGCGGCGCCATCGGGCCCGGCCTGGCGGAGCAGCTCGAGCACCTGGTCGTGATCTTCGCCGGCGGCCCGCTTGCCGAGCCTGGCACCACACACCGCGTCGGCCGAGTTGATGCCGGCGTGGATCGCCAGGCTTGTCGCTGCGATACTCCGGCCGGCTGCGAGATCACTGACCGCTGCCTCGGCGAACTCCTCGGCCTTGGCGGCGTAGGAGCGGACCTGTGCAGCCGACACCGGCTTGGTGCGCATCGGTCTAGCCACTTCGCACCGTCCTCAACTGATCGAGGTCGAGGCCGTGCACGACCCGACCGTCGCGTCGGATGTCGGACCAGAGCTGGGTTCGGCCAGTGACCTTTGTTGCGGCCTCGTCGATGCTGACTTCGAGCACCTCGACGGGATTGCTCGTGAGCCGAGTTACGTCGCGACGCCAGGCTTCGAGCGACTCGGCCCAGGCGTCGTCGTCCTCGTCGACCTCGGTGGGACGCACGACCAAGATGTCGACGTCACTGTCACGACCCGCCTCGCCGCGGGCGAACGAACCGAAGACGATCACGCTCGCGGGTGGTCGAGGAAGGGCACCGGCGAGGCGACCGATCTCATCGAGGACGATGTCGGTCGACCGGGCGAGAGCCAACACCGCCCGGGAGGCGACGTGCTCGCGAACCAGCCGGAACAGCGACGAGGGCGGCACCTCTCGACGCTCGACCACGCCGAGTTCGACCAACCCCGGCAGTACCCGCGACGCCTGTGCGATGCTCACGCCGGCCAGCTTGGCGATGGTCCGGAGGTTGAGCTCGGCGGTCGTCTCGGCCAACACCGCGAGCACGCGACCCTGGGCACCCGGCACGATGGCCTCGATCGGTCGCACGAAGTCCACGGTGGCATCCTACTTGACTACCAAGCAGATATGGAACGACTGTTCCATATCTGACGTGTGAGGCGAAGTTGCGCAAGGGGCCACGGGCTTCTAACGACGCTTCTAACGGACACTCCGTCAGTGGTCGTCACAGGGCGGATGGGACAGCACGGGCCGACACCCGAGAACGCCGGAATTGCAGCCTTCCCGGCACCTGGTGGCACCAGGCAGGATTGCCCGGAGGCACCTCATGACCCGAAGGTCGCGGGTTCAAATCCCGCCCCCGCCACCAAGAAAACACCTGTTCAGAAGGGGTCTCGCTTCGGCGACACCTTCTGCCGTTCCAGGGATCTCACAGAAAACTCACACCCAGGAGCTCACACCGCAAGGACCCCGGACACGAGGACTGGTCGGTGGCGTCGTTCATTCGGTGACGGGACACGGCAACGAGGGGATCCGGTAGACACCCAGCGCGGCTGCCTGCAACGTGCCGAGCGACACCATCTTGCGTAGCTCGACGGCCGGTACGCCGTGCGGGGCCACGAGGCTGGGCGTCACGTAGCCACCGTTGTCGACCGCGGCATCCATGAGCGCATTCCAGTACTTCCCAGGCATCTCATAAACAGTGCCAACCAGGTACTGCTTATGGGCCACGGTCTCCTTCACGCAGGGCGGCCCAGGAGTCGTTCGAGTTTGGAGCGGGGGACGCGGAGGGCGCGGCCGATCTCGATGCACGGGGTGCCCGTCTTCCCCCTTCCCGGTGGCGATTCGGGCGACCGCTTGGTCCTGGGCCCACCACACGGGAGTTCTGCGCAGCACGGGGCAGCGCTGCACCCATCAGGCGTCGGTTGGCCGATCCGGTGAACGGACAACCAAACACGGTCGATGCAGGAGAGCGATATCCGGGGAAAGGCCGGACGCGAGGAGGTTCGCCGCCACGAGGTTGGATACCTCGGTATCCTGCACGTCGGAGGCGACGACGCCGGTGCGGTGTCGTGCGACGAACTCCGTAACGGCCAGCCGAGCATCGTCCACGTGCGGGTCTTCGGCGGCTCGGTTCTTGGCCTTGCCGGATACGAAGGCCTCCCACACGAGCAAGTCGGCGTCTCCACGTTCGATGGCCTCGAGGTCGAACGTCACACGGGGTCGTGCGTGTTGGGCGATGCGGTCGAAGACGTAGGCGCTCTGTTGTAGGCCGAGAGCCAGTGCGCCCGTGCCAGCGCCAGCGCACCACGGTCGGCCGCGCTCGCCCGCTCGCTGGCGGTTCAGTTGTTCGGCGCTTGCGGGGCGTGGGATGAAGAGCGGGGCTTCGAAGCCGAGTGCGACGGGCGTGCGGCGGCCAAGGTCAGCCACGACGACGTCGACGAGTGAATCGAGGTCTCGACCGCTCGTGGTCTCGCCGGACGGCGAGTGGTGCCACCACCCGATGTTCTTGAGTGCGCCGACGTCTATCGCTGCAACGCTGAATCCACCCATGGTCTCAAAGCTATGGCCGCCTTGAGTGTCGGCAGAGGTTGCCGGTCGCTCGGCGATGCCCAAGGTTGTCCACTGTGCTCGAGGATCGTTCGCATGTCGCTGCCTGAGACTGACATTGCTCGGGTTCGTCGATGGGTGGCGAGGCGGAACGAGGTGATCGGCAAGAACATCAGCGAGATGCGTGTCGAGATGGACGTCGACGGACGGGCGATCACGATCCTCGACTGCCGGCCGCCATGGCGTGAGGACTTGGGGTCCGAATGGACACGCCTGGAGGTCGCCCGCCTCCGCGATACGAAGAAGACCGGCACGGCACCCCGGGGCGTGACCACGGCGGTGTTGTCTGGCGTCCCGCAACGGGAGCCCATCTTCCGCCGACAATCGTGTGCAAGCTGGGCGAAATGTGTGCCCGGCTCGACGGCTGGCCCCGGAGACCCGCACCAGCACTGGCGACGGATGGTTTCGTTAACCCCGCCGCCATCGAGAGGTCCGGAACCCCCAGGCATTCCGGACCTTCTTCGTGCTGGCGGGCTGGTTGTGGGGGCCCGGGCTCCTCGCGGGGTCCTCCCGGGCTTGGACGGTGGCGACGGTCGCGGGCAGCGAGTTGTTCTCGCCGGTCGTGGTCCTCACCGTGCATCGAGCTGACCCAGGAGGTCCTGGGTGTAGCCGGTGATGATCGCGGTGACGGTTGCCTCGGGAAGGGTCCCGCGGAGCGCTGTGACGGCCAACTGCGTGCCTGGACTCGCGGGAGTGCGGAACAACCGAGCGAGGTAGCCGAGGACAGTGGTCGTGGCGCTGGCAGACCGGTCGTTGTCGACGACTGCGCCTTCGAGTCCGGCGATCTTGCGGGCGGTTGCCTTGCCGTGCGCGCCGGGGAGGCGGGCAGACCGGCGGCCGGCCCTTGTGGCGAGTTGCTCGGGGACGATCAGATCGACGGGCACGACGATCTCGTCCTCGACACCCGGTCGGGAGAATCGTGCCTCCCAGATGCCTGGCTCGCCGGTCAGGGTGAAGCCAGCGCCTTCCATGGCCTGGCCGAGCGGTGGGATCGGTCCGAGCCTGGCGGGGTCGAGGACCACGTCGGCGTCGGTGGTGAACGCCTGGTACCCCGCCAGGCGGTCCTGTGTTCGGAGGTAGACGGCCTGGGCGCCGACGAGGACGAGCGCGTCGAGGTGGGCTCGCATGGCGTCGAGCGCGTCGAGCAGGACGCGTCGTGCTTCGACGTACTCGATCCGAGGTTCCGCGTCGCTCACCGCGCGGCGTCCGCGGTGAGCGCGTCGGCTTTCCAGCGTCGGGGATCGCGGCGCATCCAGTCGAGCAGCGCGTCGCCTTCGGCGGACATCCGGCCCGGGCCGCTGAGGGCATCGACGGCTGCTTGGGCGACCGACACGTAGAGAACCTTGCCAGCGGAACGGGTGCGGGTGAAGACGATGTCGTCGTAGGGCTCGGCGAGTACGACGTTCGCACCGGTAGTGGCCCGGAGGAGCCGCCCCGCCTTGGCGAGTCGTTCGGGATCGTCGGTGTAGATCGCCGCCTGCACGGGTGCGGCGACCGGAGCAAGGGCAGCGGTGGCGAACGAGCCGGTGACCGCCCAGCGTCCCACATTCCGTGTGGAGAGGTGGTCGATGAGCTGGCCGGGACCACCAGAGGCCACCCAGGTGCTGGTCTCGTTGGAGCCGAACAGGGAGTACGTGGTGGCGAGCTTGCGCAGGACGCCCTCCCAGTCGACCGAGGCGACCGGCCCTCTGGGCTCGCGTTCGATCAGCAGCTCGTCGGCGAGGACCTTGAGGACCCGCGAAACGTAGCCGGTGTCGACCCCGACCGCACCGGCGAGTTGTTGGACGCCGTAGGGCGGGGTGACCTCTGCGATGGTGCGAAGCAGCGCCCACGCCCGCGGGCCGCGGAGGTTCGGGCCGGTGGTCGGCTCGGGGTTGGGGTCCCGATCGGAGCCAGCGATACGGATGACGAGTCCCGGGCGCGCTAGCTCCACCGAGACGTTGCCGGTGTCATCGACGAAGCCGATGCCGCGGGCGGTGAGCAGCTCGCGGGAGCGTGGACTTACCCACGGTGCGGCGACGACGGACGGTCCGTCGGCGTCGGGAAGGGCGGGCACGCCGCGCGGGTCGAGTCGCTTGCGCACGATCACCTCGAGCGTTCCCGTGTCACCGTTGCTGGTCACCGAGAAGGTGCCCGTCTCGCGGGAGCGGCCCGTGACCTCGACGTCCCAACCTGCTGGCAGCAGAGCTCGCAGCCGAGCGATGGTGGCGTCGAGCCGCTGCCGGGTCGCTTCCGGGATCACTGGGCGAGCCATGTGAAGAGCTTACCGCAGACATGTCTAGATCTGCGAGTAGTCTGTTACAGACAACTCATCAGACTGGACAGAACATCCAGCCGATCTTCTGACGAACGGCCCGTCACGAGGCGCTATCCACAGGACCAGGCGGCGTTCGACGGCGGCGCCATCGGGTCCGGCCTGGCGGAGCAGGTCGAGCACCTGGTCGTGATCCTCGCCGGCCGCCCGCTTGCCGAGCCGGCCACCCCACACGGCGTCGGCCGAGTTGATGCCTGCATGGATCGCCAGGCTCGTCGCGGCGATGTTCCGGCCGGCCGCGAGATCGCTGACAGATGCGTCGGCGAACTCCAGCGCCTTGGCGGCGTAGGCGCGGACCTGGGTGGCCGACACGGGCTTGGTGCGCATCGACTTAGCCACTCCGAACTGCCCTCAGCTGATCGAGGTCGAGTCCGTGCACGACCCGGCCGTCGCTCCGGATGTCGGACCAGAGCTGGCTTCGGCCAGCGACCTTCGCTGCGGCCTCGGCGGCGCTGACCTCGAGCACCTCGACGGGGTTGCCGGTCAGCCGAGCGACGTCGCGTCGCCAGGCTTCGAGCGACTCGGCCCAGGCGTCGTCGTCCTCGTGGGTCCCGGCCGGGCGGACGACGACGATGTCGACATCGCTGTCGGGTCCGGCCTCCCCCCGAGCAAATGGCCCGAACACGATCACGCTCAACGGTGAGCGAGGCAGGGCGTCGGCGAGGCGACCCATCGCGTTGAGCACGGTCTCGGCGGAGCGGGCGAGCGCCAGCAGCGTGCGGGAGGCGACGTGCTCGGGCACCAGCCGGAACAGCGATGAGGGTGGCACCTCCCGCCGCTCGACCACGCCGAGTTCGACCAACCCCGGGAGAACCCGCGACGCCTGTGCGATGCTCACACCGGCCAGCTTGGCGATGGTCCGGAGGTTGAGTTCGGCGGTCGTCTCGGCCAACACCGCCAGCACGCGACCCTGGGCACCAGGCACGATGGCCTCGATCGGTCGCACAAAGTCCATGTGCGCCAGCGTATCCCGATAGCCAGCAGATACGGAACAGTTGTTCCATTTGTGATGTGTAGCGCCATCGCTCCCAGGGAGGCTGGCTTCTGACGAGGCTGCCCTTTCCGAGGAGCGCTGGCCGACCACCATGCCGTTGGAGCGCGGGAGCCCCCGGCCCGTGGCGTGGCTGACCTGGTGCCCACATCTCGCCCCCTGCTCGAACGCGGAGACGCTCGCACTGATCCTGCATCCGAGCGTGGACCTGTAGCGCTCACCGACCGACATCGTGGGTGTCGGCGAGTTCGATGTCGACGAGGTCGTCGACGGTGCGGTTCTCCAGGATGGTTATCTCCAGCTCCGCGATCCCGGTGCCGTCGTGCGGACTCCCGACCATTGTCGGCGAGACTGGGGTGGTGCCTTCGCCTGGTGAGCCCTCTTCCGGACAGTTCATGCTGCTCGATGTGACGGCGTGGCGAGCTGGCGGTGAGGAGCAGTTGGGCACGAAGCCGAAGCAGTGGCTGCGCGACCCGGCGGATCGGCTCTGGCTGTGGAAGGCGGCGACCTGGAATCTGTCGCCCTTCGGTGAGTACCGCAAGGGTGATGACTGGGCGGAACGAGTCGTGACCGAGATCGCCCGGAGCCTGGACATACCTGTGGCCACCACCGAGCTAGCGGAACGGGCCGGTGAGTTCGGCACGGTCAGCTTGTCGGTGTTGGACCCGGAGTCGGAACGCCTGGTGCATGGCAACGAGCTACTCGCCGAGATCGACGTCATCGGCTCCGACCCCCATGACCGCACGGGATACACCCTTGAGGCGGTGCGCCGATCACTGGACGGTGTCGCTGGCTCGACGGCGGGTTCGACGGCGTTCGTGAGCATCGCCGGCTACCTGATCGTGGATGCGGTCGTCGGTAACACCGACCGGCACCAGGAGAACTGGGCCGTCATCGAGAGCTCGACGGGGGAGCGGCAGTAGGCACCGAGTTTCGACCACGCGTCGAGTCTCGGTTTCCCTGCTCGACGACGCTGCCCGCTCGGCGATGCTCCGCACTCCCGATGCGCGCATCCTGTCTCACCCCACCCGTACGATGGGCCAATGACCACCGCCGAGTCTCCGCAGCGACGTCTCTTCGTCGCGTGGCGCAACCCGGAGACGCGCCAGATCGTCCCGGTCGGCCTGCTCGTGCAGCGCCGGGACGGTGACGCGGCGTCGTACTCGTTCGCCTACCTGAAGCTGGCCGAGACACTCGACGGCTTCTACCCGCTTCCCGGGCTGCCCGACCTGCATTGCCGCTACAACTCGCCAGCGCTGTTCCCGGTGTTCGCGAACCGCCTGATGCCCCGTGATCGCGCCGATTACCCCGACTACCTCGCCCGGCTCGACCTCGACGTCGAGGCGGATCCGTTCGAGGTGCTCGGACGCGGTAACGGCACCCGTGCCACTGACCGCATCGAGGTGTTCGCCTCGCCCGAGCGCACCCCGGACGATCACGCGATGTCGCTGTTCTTCGTGCGGGGCATCCGTCACCTCGACGGCGCACCTGCAGCCGTGGACCGCCTCCAAGCCGGTCAGGCGCTCGCGATCGTGGATGACCCCGACAACGTCATGAACGGCCGGGCCCTGCTGCTCGCAGGCGAAGACTGGGTGCCCGTCGGATGGGTGCCGGACTACCTCGTCGAGCACCTCCACGAGCTCCGCCAGTTCAACGGGGAAGATCCGACCGTTACCGTCGAACACATCAACGGAACCGACACCGCACCGCACATGCGCGTGCTGTGCCGGGTGACTGCACCATGGCCGGTTGGCTACGAGCCGTTCCACTCGATCGAGTTCCAGCCCGTCATCTCCCTCGACGACCCGGCGGGCGAACCGGACCCGGGCAGCTGATCCTGCATCGCGGCGTCTGCCAGATCTTCTGGCAGATCCGATAGAAGCAGGCGGTACGGGCCCGGGACGAGACGGCATCGCCGGAACGCCGAGGACCCTGCAAGACACAGGTGGCGGTCGACCTGATGGCCGGTCCTGGCCGCAACCCGGCCGAAGCAGAAGAGCTCCTCGGATGGCTGCAGCGCAATGAGCAGTCCTGGCGAACCTGACGGTCTCCTCATCCGGTCTCGCGCCGCGCTCCTGGACGCGTTGCATGCGCTCGGCGCGCACCGGGACTCGGTCGTGGTGATCGGAGCCCAGGCGATCAACCTGCGCACGTTCGGCGCTGCCGTGGCGGTGGCCGAGGCCACCAAGGACAGTGATCTCGCCATCGATCCTCGGACATTGGGCGAAGAACCGTTGATCGAGGCAGCGATGGAGACGGCCGGCTTCGTGCTGGCCCCCGTGAAGCGGCAACCCGGCGCGTGGCTCAGCGCCGATGGCGTCCCAGTGGACCTGATGGTTCCTCAGGACCTCGCCGGTGCCGGTTCGGCGACGACCCGGGGTGCCCGGATCCCTCCGCACCACAAGCGAGCGACCCGCCGAGCCCGCTGGCTCGAGGCTGCCATGGTCGACAACAGCTGGCTGGTCGTCGCGGCGCTCGACCCTGCCGACGATCGCCGATTCGAAGTGCGCGTCGCCTCTTCGCCGCTGGTCCCTCGGCGACCGGCTCAGCGATGGCCGGTCGTGCCGAAGCTGGCGTCGGCGAACCAGAGACGGTGGCGATCCAGAGCGCGACACTGGCAGCGGACCTCCTCAACGCCCTGGAGCGCTACAGCAGCGACGGGCCAGCGGCAGGCCCCGCCTTCTAACGACGGTTCTAACGAACCCGTCGTCAGCGGCCGTCACGAGGCGGATCAGCCAACACAGCCCAAGCCCGAAGCCCTGGAATTGCAGGAGTATCGGCATCAGACGGCACCGGCCAGCATGCCGGAAGGCACCTCATAACCCGAAGGTCGCGGGTTCAAATCCTGCCCCACCACCAACGAACCAGCAGTTCAGGGTCCCGCCGAGTGCCGACCCTCCCGCGCCCGACGGCATGCGCCCTTCGACGGGCGAGGACCGCCTACTCGCAACCACCGATCTGTGAACGTCGCGCGGGCCCCACGGTGCGCCGGCCTCGGAACGGCGCCCTCGTCGATGTGATCAACGAGGGCATCCCCGCAGGCGTCTGCGATCCGAAAGGAATGGCGAGTACCGCACGGAGGTCGGGCACGCCGAAAGCTCGGGCGATGGCGGCCGGCTCGAACCGGATGCCGACGAGCGCTGTCAGGCGGTGAATCGCTCCGGCGTGGCGAGGAAGGTGTCGCGACACCAGTCGCAGCAGAACGCGTGGTCGCTCCCGCTGTACGCGACGGAGACGGCGGCGGCGGGGTTGACGGCCATGCCGCAGACCGGGTCGAGTGCGAGACCGGGCGGCGGGACGGGATCGGTGGCGAACTCTGCGTTCACGGTCGGGTCGCGCCAGCCCTCGCCGAAGTACTCCAGCTGGGACGCAGCGAGCGCTGCCGCGTCGGCACCGAACAGGCGGTCCACGATGCGAAGCGCGAGGTCGGTGCCCGACGTGAGGCCGCCGGCGGTGGCGATGTCGCCGTGGTCGACCCAGCGCACGCCTCGTTCGATCGTGACGGTCGGGTAGAGCGATTGCATCAATCGGTACGAGCCGTGGTGACAGGTTGCGGTCCTGCCGTCGAGGAGTCCGGCGGCAGCGAGCGCGAACGCCCCGTTGCACACCGACATCGTGACGGATGCGTGGCCGTGTGACGCGCGCAACCAGTCGAGCAGGCCGTCGGAGAACTCCACGCCTATGGCGGGAACGACCACGATGCCGGGGGTCCGGCAGTTCGTGAACGTGTGTCCCGGTACGACCCGCATGCCGCCCGAGAGCTTGAGTGGGTCGGCGGTCTCCGCGACGACTGAGAGAGCAAATGGGGACCGACCGGTGGTTGGGGAGGTCGTGTACTCGAAGACCCCCCACGGTCCGGCGATGTCGACGAGTTCGGCGCCCGGGGCGACGACGAACGCGACTTCGAGCTGTCGGTTGGTGCGAGCGGTCATGGCGGACATCTTGTCGTGCTCGGTCGCGGCGTCGGTGTCGATCGCGGAGATCGGTCGATCCTTCCCCCGTCGGGAACTCGAGGCGTCGATCCGACGACTTACACCGGGTCCGGTGCCGCGCCCCCTCTCGGTGCGGCGATCCTCGCCACCACCCGGACGAAAGGCGTCACCCATGTCCCCTCATTCCGCTACTACCCGGCGATGCCGGCTCACAGCGCTGGTCGTCGCCGCCGGGCTCGTTCTCGCCGCCTGCGGCAGCGATGACGATCCCGCCGACACCGCTGCACCGGCGGACACGACGGGCGGTTCGACAACAGAGTCGGCTGGGCCGCGGACGAAGTACCCGCTCACGATCGACAACTGCGGTCATGAAGCGACCTTCGAGCGCGCACCCGAGAAGGCGCTGCTCCTGTACGGGGCGTCGGTCGCCGAGGTGGAGACGATGATCGCGCTCGGCCTCGAGGACCGGATCGTCGCCAACGCCCAGACCTACGGCGTGTCCGACGTGAAGGGGATGGTCGAGGAGATCGCTGCCTTGCCGACCGGAGGGATGAAGCTCAACGACAGCTTCGAGGTCCCCAAGGAGCAGGTGTTGGCGCTGGAGCCGGATGTCGTGATCTCGACGTGGTCGGGCGGGTTCTCCGGAGATGTGGGCATGGCCACCCGCGACGAGCTCGCCGAGGCCGGGATCAACAGCTACGTGACACCGTCCAACTGTGCGAACGGGAAGACCGACCCGACGGCCGAGGAAGAAGCGGCCTACGAGTCGCAGTCGTACGAGGACAGCTTCGATCTCATCCGCGAGCTCGGTGTGATCTTCGACGTGCAGGGCAAGGCCGAGAAGGTGATCGCTGCGGCGAAGGCACGGATCGATGCGATTCAGAAGCCGAGCGCCGGTGAGCCGTTGAAGGTGCTGGTCGCATACCCGAGCATGGGGATGATGATGGGTTCGGACGTGCCGTCCGTGTTCGCGGGTCCGTTGATGGACAGCGTCATCGAAGCCGCCGGGGGCGTGAACTCGTTCGACGGGTTCAAGACCTTCAATGATTCGATGTCGATCAACGCGGAGGCCCTGTCGGCCGCCGATGTGGACGTCCTCGTCATCGGCCTGTACCTGCCCGACGATGATCCTGACACGTTCGCCGAAGCGTTGTTCGCGCAGTACCCGCAGTGGGCTGCCTCGAAGAACAGGGCGTACACCGTGGTGTCGGACAGCGTGTATCTGGGTCCGTTCAATGACATCGGGATTCAGAAGATCGCCGATGCCATCGCTGCCGCCAGCTGAGACCCATACGCGACCGAGCCCCCACCTCATCGGCGGTGGGGGCTACGGCGCGCTGCTCGTCGCGCTCGTGGTCGGGTTGGTCGTGGCCCTGGTCGCTGGGATCTCGATCGGCACGGTCACGTTGCCCGTCAAGGAGGTCTGGTCCGTCGTCGGGCATCACCTCGGCTTCCTGTCCGCCGCACCGACGAAGGTGCAGGACCAGATCGTGTGGGACTTCCGCACACCGCGGGTGCTGCTCGCCGCGGTCGTCGGCGCCGCGCTGAGCGTGGCCGGTGCGTGCCTGCAGGTGCTGGGGCGCAACGCACTCGCCGATCCGTATGTGCTTGGCGTCAGCTCGGGCGCGTCATTCGGCGCGGTGCTCGTGCTCGCCTACGGCACCGGGGTGTCGGGCGGGTTGAGCGTGACCGGCGCTGCGTTCGTCGCAGCGATGCTGACGCTGTTCGTCGTCTTCGTGCTCGCCCAACGCGGCGGCCGCGTCGGGCCATCCCGGCTCGTGCTGGCCGGCGTCGCGGTCAGCTACCTCGCCACCGCCGGCACCAGCTTCGTCCAGCTCTACACCCGACCCGCCGAGCTGCGTGGCCTCATGTTCTGGATTCTGGGGTCGTTCGCTTCGGCCTCGTGGGGCGACCTCGGAGTCCCGACCGTCGTCATCGCCGTGACCGCCGCGTGGCTGCTGGTGAGGGCGCGGTCGCTGAACGTGATGTCGACCGGAGACGACTCCGCCTCGGCACTCGGCGTCGACGTCAACCGGTTCCGCATCGAGCTGTTGATCATCTCGTCGTTGCTGACCGCGTGCGCCGTTGCCGTCGCCGGCGGGATCGGGTTCGTCGGTCTGATGGTCCCGCACGCGTGCCGATTCCTGGTCGGGCCCGACCACCGGAGGCTGCTTCCCGTGGCGCTGCTCACCGGCGCCTCGTTCATGGTGGTCGTCGATCTCCTCGCCCGTGTCGTCGACCGGCCCAACGAGCTTCCGGTCGGGATCTTCACCGCGGCGGTGGGTGCTCCGTTCTTCCTCGTTCTCATGCGGCGCTCGGGAGCCACTCGGTGAACGTCACCCTCGACGGCATCACGGTCACGATCGATGGCGCTGAGATCGTCGGCGACGTGTCCGTCGAGATCCGCTCGGGCGAGATGCACGGCGTCGTCGGCTCCAACGGATCGGGGAAGAGCACGCTGTTGCGGTGTCTGTACCGGGCGCTGCGGCCAGCGAGCGGACGAGCGCTGATCGACGGCGACGACATCTGGCGACAGCTGACCGCCCGGCAGGCCGCGCAGCGGCGAGCGATCGTCCCTCAGGACAGCAGCATCGACTTCGACTTCTCCGTCCGAGAAACCGTCTCCATGGGCCGTGCCCCGCACCAACGCCTCCTCGAACGCAACAGCGCCACCGATACCGAGATCATCGACGACGCGCTCGACACGGTCGCCATGACCACCTTTGGCGCACGCCTCGTCTCGACCCTGTCCGGCGGGGAACGCCAACGCGTCCTGCTCGCGCGTGCACTCGCCCAACAGGCACCGGTGCTCGTGCTCGACGAACCCACCAACCACCTCGACATCCGTGCCCAGCTGGAGTTGCTCGAACTCGTCCGCTCGCTACCGACCACGACGATCGCCGCGCTCCACGACCTCGACCACGCAGCGTCGCTGTGTGACACCGTCACCGTGCTTGCCCACGGTCGGGTGGTCGCAAGCGGCCCACCCGACGAGGTGCTCACCCCCGACGTGATCGCCCAGGTGTTCGGAGTCCGGGCCCACGTCGGAACCCACCCGCTCACCGGCAGGCCCCACATCACGGTGGCGACCCGTCCCGACGAGCCCGCCAGCGACACCGACAGGACAACCGAACCGTGACCCGACGCACCGCCATGCTGCTGTTCCCCGGCTTCACTGCCCTCGATGCGATCGGTCCGTACCACGCGCTCGCCGCACTCCCCGGCCACGAGTTCCTCTTCGTCGCCGAACGCGCCGGCTCGATCAGCGACGGAGCCAAGGTCACGCTGCAGGTTCAGCACTCGATCGACGACGTCGACCACGTCGACCTGCTCGTCATCCCTGGTGGACTTCCCGCCGTCGGGATGGCCCGCACAGGTCATCCGCTCGTCGAGTGGATTCGACGCGTCCACCCCACCACGACGTGGACCACGTCGGTGTGCACCGGCGCGCTCATGCTCGGCGCCGCTGGCGTGCTCGAAGGGAGCGCCGCCACAACGCACTGGTTCTGCCGCGACGAACTCGCGCTCTACGGCGCCGTCCCCACCGACCAGCGTGTCGTCCGTGACGGGAAGGTCGTCACTGCCGCCGGCGTCTCGGCCGGCATCGACATGGCGCTCATGCTCACCGAACTGATCGCCGGTACCGACTACGCGCATGCCATCCAACTCGACATGGAGTACGACCCCGAGCCGCCCCTCGATGGTGGCCACCCGAGCAAGACACCTCACGCGATCACCGACCAGGTTCGCTCGATGTACCAGGCGATGCTCGACGCGATGTGACGACGGCGATCGTGCCTGGGTGGTGGGCTTCCGCCGATGAGCCGGTGGCGGCGTCTCGGAACCCCTCAGGCGCCGTGGCCCGCATCGCTGCTGTGGTCGTCCTCACGCCCTTCGCCGGTTCCGGCGTTGACGAACGGCAGGAACAGCTCGAAGGTGGCGCCGTGACCGCTAACCGGATCGACGCAACGCACGTCACCCCCGTGGGAGCGAGCGATGGCACGGCTGATCGACAGCCCGAGGCCACTGCCGCCCTCGTCGCGGGCCCGGGCCTCGTCGAGCCGGACGAAGCGGTCGAAGATGCGCTCCCGATCCTCGACCGGCACCCCCGGGCCGTCGTTGCTGATCGCGACGATCACCCTCGGCCCGTCGACGCGGAGCCCGACCTCGACCGCACTGCCGGCCGGCGCATGGTGGACGGCGTTGTCGAGCAGGTTGGTGACGGTCCGGGCCAGCGCTGCCCGGTCGCCGGTGACCGGCGGAACGGCGACGGTGGGCGTCGCGGCGAGCCGCACGGTCGCTCCCACACGCGAGGCTGCCCGGTCGCCGCGGCGCACCTCCTCCGCGAGCAGCGCCACCATATCGATGGGCTCGCGCTCCCGGTCGACCGGGCCCTCGAGACGGGCGACGTCGAGCAGGTCGTCGACGAGGCGCCCGAGGCG
Organism: Actinomycetota bacterium; assembly: GCA_016703525.1. Taxonomy (GTDB): domain Bacteria; phylum Actinomycetota; class Acidimicrobiia; order Acidimicrobiales; family Microtrichaceae; genus JADJBW01. Next base: position 49,998 of record JADJBW010000017.1, read on the forward strand.
GTGGCTCTCGCGCACCACGTCGAGCGCCAGCGCCTCGCGTTCGGCTTGGTCGTGGTGACCGTGGATGAGCCGCTCGGCCGTGGCCCCGATGGCGGCGGCGGGGTTGCGGAGCTCATGGGATGCGTCCGCGAGGAACTGACGCATGGTGGCCTCGGATCGCTCGGCCCGATGCACCGCCCCGTCGAGCGAGTCGACCATGGTGTCGAAACTGGTGGCAAGGCCGCCGAGATCGGTGTCGACGCGACTCGGCCGGAGTCGCAGGCGGCGCTCACCCGCGGCGATCCGCCGGGCAGCCGCGGCCATCTCGTCGAGCGGCGCCAGGGCCCGGCGGGCGACCAACCGGAACGTGAGCGCCACGGCGGCGATCAACACCCCGGAGACGACGAATTCGACGAACACGAGCCCGGCGATGACCCGATGGTTGTCGAACGGATTGCCGCGTAGCGAGATGGTGGTGCCGTCGTCGAGTTCGACGGTGCGCGTCAGCCTGGCGACCTCGTCGGCATCGAGCGACGGCTCGAAGCCGGGGCCGCCGGGGCCAAACGGGGGCTCCTGCACGCCGGCGACCGACTCGCCGTCGCGGCTGATGGTGGCCCGGATGGTGTCGTCGGTGAACCGGTCCGCGAGGTCGTCGAGATCGCTGTTCATCGGCACCGTCGACGCGAGTTCGGCACGGGCATCGAGCCGCTCGCGCAGGTCCTGGTCGAGCCGCTGCGACATGAGGCCGGCGGTCACCGCGGCGAGCGCCACGAGCAACACCGCCATGACCGCGATGCTCAACCAGGTCACCCGTCGCCGCAGGGAGGGTGCCTTCACGACGGATCGCCCGCGCCGTTGTCGCCCGCACCGGGATCCGGGTCGACGGCGTCGAGGCGATAGCCCACGCCTCTGACCGTGGAGATCACACGGGGACCGTGCGCCTCGAGCTTCCGCCGCAGCGCCGAGATGTGAACCTCGACCAGGTTCGGGTCGAACGCGTCGTATCCCCACACGTGGGTGAGGAGCTGGGTCTTCGACAAGGTGCGCCCCCGGTTCCGGGCGAGGTGCAACAGCAGCCGCCACTCGGTGGCGGTGACGTCGATCTCGGCGCCTCGGCGCACCACCCGGGGCTCCTCGCCGTGCACCGTGAGATCGCCGACGGTGAGCGTGTCGATGTGGAGATGACCGGTGCGCCGCAGGATGGCGCGGGCTCTCGCCGCCAGCTCGACCAGTGCGACCGGCTTCACGACGTAGTCATCGGCCCCGACGCCGAAGCCGGTCAGTCGGTCGTCGAGGGCATCGCGTGCGGTGACGAACAGGACGGGCACGTCACGTCGGGCCCGCAGCGCCGCGGCGATCTGGAAGCCGTCGCGGCCCGGGACCATCACGTCGAGCACGGCGAGGTCGGCCGAGAACGCCACCATCGCGTCGAGGTCGCGGCCATCGGCGAATGCGCCGACCACATAGCCCTCATCGGTGAGGGAGTCGGCCATCGCACGGCGGAGGGTGTCCTCGTCCTCGACGACGAGGATGCGTGGGGGTTCCATGAGCGCAGTATCGCCGGGCTTTCTGAAGTGTTCCTGAAGAAGCCGGCGTCTTCAGGTGGCCTTCAGGTCTGGTTTCTAGCTTCACCTCCATGAAGCAACCAACACCCAACACAGCCCGGAGGAGAGCACGGGTGGCGTTCGTCGCCGCCGGCATCCTGTCGATCGCCGCACTCGGTGCCGCCGCTCACGGCGGAGCCGGGCACGGCCCTCACGGCCGGTTCGGAGATGACCGGCTCGGACACCACGGCTCCGGCCGTCACGGGTCCGATCAGTCCACACCCACGACGGATCCCGCCGTCACCACCACGGCTCCGGCTCCCGCCGACGCCCCCGACCCCATCCCATCCACGGCTCCGGCCACCACGGCTCCGGCCATCACGACCACCACCGAAAGCAGCATCTGATCATGAACGCGACACTGACCACCCTTGCCGGCAGCGACCTCGTTGCGCAGTTCGACGGCCGAAACGGTGACTACCACCACGACGGCCCCGGATTCCTCCTTCTTCCGATCATCCTCGGGCTCATCGCTTTCGGGTTCGCCAACCTGAGGCGAGCCCGCCGGGGAGCCGAGTGCCCCAACGGGTTCGGACCATGGGGAGCCGGCGGGCCCAGAGGTCCCCACGGGCCTCGCTTCGGTGGCCCGTTCGGGCCCGGCGGACCCGGATCGAACACTCCGGCGAGGACGTTCCTCGATGAGCGCTTCGCCCGGGGCGAGATCGACAGCGAGACCTACCTCCACCAGGTGGCCACGTTGCGTCGAGCCGACGAAGGAGCGTGGGGAGCTCCACCCCAGCCGGCGGCCCAGCCCCCGGCCGACCGAGAGGATGACGCCGCCGAGCAGTAACCGGTAACGGGCGGATCGCCCGTCGACGCCGCAACGAGCCGTGGGACCGATCGGTCCCACGGCTCGTTGCCGTTCCCCGTGCCGCCCGCCGGGCTGCTATCGCCACGATCCCGGAGCGTGCGCGTAATCGGGAGCTGGCTCCCCCGAACCAGGTCGGTGGACTGCGGTTCAGCTACCCGAATTCGGGCTGTCCGATCCCGGGCCACGCGGTTGCAGCCGAATGCTCGCACCGACGAGATGGCCGTCGGCGTCGCGCTCGGCGGTCATCCTCCCCTCGTATGGCACTCCGGGTTCGCTAGTGGGGAACCACACCGAGACGACATCGGGCTGCGGAGGCGACAGGGGGGCGGGCAGCCAACGGGAGGTCGGTCCGTGGTGGCGTTCGAGTCGCTGGACGAGCTTCCACAGCACCGCACCGTCGAGGTCGTCCATCTGGATGGGGAAGTCGTCGTCGACCCGCTCGATCGTCACGACGCCCGTGGAATCGACGGCGATGAGGGCCACGCCGTTCGACGCCGGGGCCGGGAGGACCGGTGGCGCTCCCGGTGCTGCGTGCTCGGCGAAGGGCAGCCCCGATTCGCTGATCGCGCCCGGCAGCCCGTGGACCGGACCGTGTGCGGCGCCGCCCCGGACCACGGCGAGGCGGTGTGACAACGCGTCAAGCTGTTGGGTCCACACCTCGGCGCGGGCGCCCGTGAGCGACACCGTGGTGCCGTGGAGGACGTCCACGATCGGGCCGAGCTCGTCGGCCTCGAGGTGATACAGGCTGTGCTCGGCCGGGAATCGGACGATGTTCACCCCGACTTCCATGCCGCGGTGTTCGGCGAACTCGAGGAGATCCGCGAACTCGCTCCAGTTCGTGGTCATGAGACAGTGGGCGAGGCTCACCCGGGACGGCCCAACCGCATTGCAGAATCGCTCGATGTTCCCGATCACCTCGGAGAACGACGCCCCGACCCTGATCGCCTCGAACGTGGCTGCGGTCGCGGCGTCAATTGAGACGACGATCGATGGCCGGAGCTGGTCCAGGATCGCAGCGACCTTGGCGTTGAACACCGTGCCGTTCGTGGTGATGGCCACGGCCGGCGGATCATCGAGGTCGGCCAACATGTCGAGCACACGGAGGGGTTCACGGCCGAGGAACGGCTCGCCCCCGAGGAACCTTGCCTCGCTCAGATGGGGGAGGAACTCGGCCAGTTGCTCGAAGAACTCCTCGCCGTACACCTTCGGAAGGGGCTGCTTGTGCTCGCGTTGGGCTCGGATCGCCGAGGAGAACTCGCCCGAGCACATGACGCACTGCAGGTTGCAGGTGTTGGTGAGGGAGAATTCCATCATCGACGGCCAGTCGGAGCGGTTTGCGTGGATCGGCCGGAGCTGGTCGAAGTTGCGTGCGAACACGATCTGGGCGTTGCCCTCCCGAACCTGCCACTCGCAGAATTCGCATCCCTGCGAGTAGTCGTGCTGTTCGAGTGCCGTGCGCATGCGCTCGGCGTCGGCGCTCCGCCAGATCTCGTGCAACGACTGCTTCGTCACGTTGCCGAGCACCACGTGGGTGTTCTGACAGCAGGCTCGGACGTCGCCACGCTGGTCGAAGTACATCGATCCGTGCGGTGCCCAGCAGGCTCCGCCGCGGTCGACGTCGGACGGCCCGGCCAGGTGCGCCGCTTCCGCCGTGGTGTCCGAGACGAGGGGAACGTTGCCGGGCTGTCGGAGGCCCTTCAGCGCCGCGAGAGCACCCCGGCGGGTGAGTCGGACCGGCGTCTGTGACACGCGGACAACATACCAGCGGCCCTCCGAAATTCGGGTCGGCCGACGGAGCCGTGGCGGCGGGGCGGTGGCGTCGACGCCGGGCTCGGCGCCGTGGCTACGTCACGACTGCGCGTCGTGCACGAGGATCGCGATGTGCACCCGGTTCGTGACGGCGAGCTTGGTGAGTAGTCGCGAGACGTGCGCTTTCACCGTGGCCTCGCTCATGAACAGCGAGGCGGCGATCTCGGCGTTGGATGCCCCTGACCCCACGGCAACGGCGACCTCGCGCTCCCGCTCGGTGAGCGACGCCAGGCGCTGGGCCGCGAGGCGACGGCGTTGCGTCATCTCGTCGCTGCCGAGGTGGGAAAGGAGCGTGCGGGTGACCGATGGCGAGAGCATCGCTTCTCCCGCTGCGACGAGGCGCACCGCATGGATGATCTCCGCGGGTGCGGTGTCCTTCAACAGGAATCCGTCGGCTCCGGCACGAAGCGCGCTCATCACGTGCTCGTCGGCTTGGAAGGTGGTCAGGACGATCACGTGCGGCGGAGCAGGAAGGCGGCGGAGCGCGGATGTGGCGGCGATGCCGTCCATGCCGGGCATCCGGATGTCCATCAGGACCACATCGGGCCGATGCGCCTGAACGGCGGCGACGGCATCGGCACCGTCTGCGGCCTCGCCCACGACCTCGATCTCCTCCGACGACGACAGGATCATCCGCAGGCCGGCACGCACCAGCGCGTCGTCATCGACCAACAGCACCCGGACGCTCACCACGGCAGGTCGGCCTCGACGACGAAGTCACCCGACGCGTTCGGACCGTGTACCAGGACGCCGTTGGCCAGGGTCACGCGCTCCTGCAAACCGAGGAGGCCGGTGCCCGAACCCGGTGGAGCCGGACGGTCCTGGGCGCCCAGCGCCGTGGGGTTCCGAACGCTCACGTGCAGGCCGTGGTCCGGGGCCCCCGCCACGCGAACCTGGGCGAGGGTTCCGCGAGCGTGCTTGGCGACGTTGGTCAGCGCCTCCTGCACGATGCGGTACGCGTCGCGCCCCAACGGGCCGGGTGCGGCCTCTGCGCCGTCGACCTGCATCTCGAAGTCGATCTTCGTTCCGGAGCGGCGCGTCTCCTCCACCAGGCGCGGGATGTCGCTCAGCGTCGGTTGCGGCACCGTCGACGGCCGATCCTTCCCCGGTTCCTCCCGCAGCACGCCGATCACGTCCCGCAGCTCTTCCAGCGCCTGATGGGCCGTCGTCCGCAACAGCGCGGCGCTCTCGCGCACCTGGGCCGGCGGCACGTCGCGGGCAACCTCGAGCGCCCCGGCGTGCAACGCCACCAGGGAGATGCGGTGGGCGAGCACGTCGTGCATCTCCCGGGCGATGCGTGTCCGCTCGGCCAGGCGCGCCCGCTCGGCGTGGAGGAGCCGATCGGCCTCGGCCCGCTCGGCACGGTCGCGCAGCGTGGAGAGGAGCTGACGCCGGGCGCGGATGAACATGCCCCATGCGGTCGCGGCGGAGGCGAGCGCCAACGTCGGCAGGATCACCGACCAGGTGTTGCTCCGACCGAGCCAGATCGAGCACACCACCGCGGATGGAACGAACAGCACCGAGACGAACACGGCGGGCCGGATGGGGCGGTGCACCGCCAGCGACGACAGGGCGAACAGCCCGGCCACCGTGCCGAACGTCGAGAACGCTCCCAACAGCACGCACGCCAGCGCGACCCCCAACGGCCAGCGCCGCCGCCACCACAGCGAGATGCAGCACAGCGCTCCGACCGCGGCGTCGGTGGCCACCCGCCCCGAGGTCATCCCATACGCGGTGTCGTCCACGGCGAGGCGCAGCAGAAGCGCGCCGAGCGCGACGGCGATGACGAAGGCGCCGGCGTCGACGGTCCAGTCACGCGCCGTCCTCGGCGCCACCGCCTGCTCGTCGTCGGGGTGAGCCGAGTCGCTCGCCGGCAGCACTGCGGCGGCGGCGGTTCGGGCCCACCATCTGCGCAGCCAAGACATGGTTCGAGCGTACGCGTCGGGGTCCTCGCGCAACACCGACGAAAGTCGACATTGCGGCCAACGAACGACCAAACGTCGGAAGCGCCCAGCCCCCGTTCGGACATCGGACCCTGGCCTTCCGCCCGATGCGACGGCGCACTGGCAGGTTCAGGCTTGACACATGATCACTCCCGCCCCGCCCACACCCGACGGCAACCTCCAGGGCACCCTCGAGGAACTGCTGGAATCGGGCTCGACATCGAACGCTGCGCTCAACCGACTGCTCGACGACTACACTACCTACCACGCGACGCTCGTGGTCGTAGGTGGCTGCTTCCTGCTGGCGCTGGTGCTGTTCACCGGCTTCTGCTGGAAGCAGTACCGGGGATCGCGAGCCAGCGGTGCCGGCACCCGCACCTTCGAGCGCAGGACCTACGCGGGCCTCGGCCTGTTGAGCGTCGCGGTCAGCGCTCTCCTGGCCGTGGTGGTGGCCGCGAATCTCAGCAACGCGCTCGATGCTCGCCATGGCTTCTCGGGCGTCGTCACCTCGCTGGGATCGCCGCCGGCGAGCAGCAGCCGGGCCGGACTACAGCTCGAATTCTCCACGTGGGTGCAGTCGGGCGACGCCGCCACCCCGTCACCGATCGAGGATCGGATCAACGATCGCCTCGCCTGGCAGCAACCCAAGGCGCTCATCACCGGTGTGCTGCTGGTGCTCATCACTGCGTTCAGTGCCCGCGCCTGGCGCGGTCTGCTGTGGGTCTCGCGAGTGCCGGCCCGCCCGTGGGCGGCGCGGGACCGGTTTCGGCTGGCCGTCGCGATCGGCTCGGTTCCCATCTGCCTGTTGCTGATGCTCATGGTCATCGGCAACACCCAGGCATCCGTCGCCCCACTGACCATGACGATGCTCTTCGGCTGACGACACGAGGCCGACCTCACCTCGTGCGAGGTGGGCGCCCGCGCAACACCGACGAAGGTCGACACCGCACTCGACGAACGGCCAATTCTCCGCGGCCGCCGCGATCCCTTCGGACATCGGATCGTCGCCCTCCGCCCGATGCGGCGGCGCACCGACCGGTTCAGGCTGGACACATGATCACGACCACCGCTCTCACGAAGAGCTACGACACGACTCCCGCCGTGCGCGACGTCTCGCTGCACTGCGAACCCGGCACCATCACCGGCTTCCTCGGGGCCAACGGCGCCGGCAAGTCCACAACCCTGAAGATGATCGTCGGGCTGGTACGACCCGATCGCGGCACCGCGACGATCGACGGCCGGCCGTTCGTCGAGTTGCCCAACCCGACGCGAGTGGTCGGCCTGCTGCTCGACGCGTCTGCGATGCATCCGGGGCGCAGCGGCCGGGCGACGCTCACGATCGCGGCGCGTATGGCCGGCGTTCAGCCGAAGCGAGTCGAGCACCTGTTGGACCTCGTCGGGCTCGCCGATGCCGCCGACAAGCGAGTTGGGAGCTACTCCTTGGGTATGCGCCAGCGCCTCGGCGTCGCCCAGGCCCTCGTCGGTGAACCGCGGGCGCTGATCCTCGACGAGCCGGCGAACGGGCTCGATCCCGAGGGCATCGCCTGGATGCGAACGTTGCTCCGAGACTTCGCCGACCACGGCGGCACGGTGCTGTTGTCGAGTCACCTGCTCCACGAGGTGCAGGCCACCGCCGATCATCTCGTCGTCATCTCCGGCGGTGCCGTCGTCGCCGCCGGTCGGCTGGACGACCTGCTGGCCAGTTCGACGATCCTCGTGCGCAGCCCCGACCCCGCTGCCCTCGCCGCCGCGCTCGGGTCTGCGGGGATCGACTACACCGCCGGGCCCGGGGACGCGTTCACCGTGGATGTCTCGGAAGGCCGGGTCACGGCCGAGGTGCTGGCCGGCGTCGCCCGCGACCATCAGGTGCTCCTCACCGAGCTGCGTCAGTCCGAGACCAACGGGCTCGAGCAGCTGTTCTTCTCGCTCACCGCTGCGGCGGCTCCGACCCAGGAGGTCGCGGCATGACCACGTCAATGTTCTCCCGAATTCCCGACATCGACGCGGCGCAGTCGACCGCGGGACCCATCCCGTTCGTGCGGCTCGTTCGGGTCGAGTGGGCCAAGGCCACCGACACCCGCTCCGCCCGCTGGCTTCTCGCGCTCGTCGCCCTGTCGACCATCGCGATGATGCTGGTGCCGGTCGTCGCCCCGACGACCTTCGAACAGACCGACGCGAGCTACCTCCGCGTCGCCGCTCTCGGGCTGACGATCCTCCTGCCGGTGGTCGCGATCCTGCTGCTGACCGGCGAATGGAGCCAGCGCAGCATCATGATCACGTTCACCCAGGAACCGCGCCGTATCCGAGTCGTGAACGCCAAGCTGGCGGTGTCGATGGTGTTGGGTGCCGGTGCGGCGGTCTTCGGCGGGGCCGTGGCCGCGGCGGGCATCGGGCTGGCGGCGGCATCGGGCCGCACCCTCGGCGCGAACCTGACCGTCGGCGCAATCGCCGGCTACGTGCTCTTCGTGATCCTCAACGTGTTCGGCGGCGTCGCGCTCGGGGCGCTGCTGCAGAACTCGGCGGCCGCCGTCGCCGCCTCGTTCGCCCTCCCCGCCGCGTTTGCGCTGCTCGGCGCGGCTTCGCCGCTGGTGTCGGACTGGATCGACATGTCCTCGACCTGGAACTGGGTGCTCGAGAACGACTGGGCCGGCCACGTGCCGCAGATCGCGTTCTCAGTCGCCTTCTGGGTGGCGATCCCGCTCGCCGCCGGCGTTGTTCGCACGATACGTCGCGACATCGGGTAGTCGAAGCCGTGGCGGCGCGCCTGGTTCGAGCCTTTCGGAGCGGCGGACGAACCGATCCGGCGGGTCCGGTCGATTGGGCGCCGGCGCCAGGAGCGCCGGCGCCGGGCCTGTCGGCTCAGGCCCGTCGACCCATGCCCGTCGGCTCAGGACTTCAGCAGCGCGGGCAGGAGGCGCTCTTCGTGGACAACGAGTCGGCGGCGGTCGAGCTCCTCGGACAGCTGCGGGTCCCAGGGCGTTCGAGGCGGGCGCCTGGGCTCGGTCGGCAATCGCACACCCTCCCTCGCCGCGGAACCGAGAGCGTCGAGGTAGTCGGCGGCGGTCATCCGCCAGGGCCGGACGCCGCGTGCCGCCATCCGAGCGCACAGCGTCAATCCGGCTGAGTCGAAGTCGCCGTGGTACAGGACGACCGCGCCGGCATCGAGCAGTTGGTGCACGAGCAGTTGTACGGCTCCCGACGGCGAACCTCCGGCCGAGACAACGGCCCGCTCCACCCGCTGCTGTGCCGCGGCCTCGACGATCCTCGGGTTCTCGACCACCAGGACCTCGGCGCCGTCACGGATCCGTATCGGGTGTGTCCTCAGCGCCATCCGGCTGAGATGCACGGGTATCCCGGCTGTCGTCGCGGCGTCGACGACGGGAGCCAGCCCGCCCACGGCCGGCAGTCGCCAGGTGAGGACGGGCCCCGATGTCAGGTCGAGATCGACCCCGGCGGAGGTCCACGCCCAAGCCGCGCGGTCCGGATCGCGCTGCTCGGTCCGCAGGGCCAAAGCCCGGCTGACCGCGGCCTCGAGTCGGCGACCCGAATCGAGGCGATGCGCGTCGCCGAGCACCTGGGCGGCCAGGTCAACTCGCGCGATGGGGCCGGACCCCTCGCGGCTCCGTCGCTCGATCTCGTCGAGCACCCGCCGAACGTCGCCGACGGTCTCGACGGCACCGCCTGCATCGAGGTCGCGCAGCAAACCGGCGCGTATGACCCCGTCGACCCACGCTTCGGCCCATGGCTCGGGCCACGCGGCGGCGCCGTCTCGCGCCGCCTGGCGGGCGGCGGATCCTCGCGCTCTGGCTGCCCGCCGCAGCGCGCCTGCTTCGGAGATGCCGAAGCCGAGCGCCGCGAGTGCGCCCGGCAGGTCGGTGCCGACGCCGAGGCGCACGAGCGATGCTTCCAGCTCGGCAAGATCGATGAGTGCCGGAGCGCTCGGGCGGCCGAGCAGGCTCTTCACCGTCAGCCGACCGGCCGCGTCGAGCACCGGCGTCCTGACGCGCCCGCGGTTCTCTGCCCCGTAGCGCTCGAGTCGACGGCGCACCGCGCTCCAAAGCGGCGCCATCGACGGGTCGGCCAGTGACGGTGGACTCACAGCAGTTCCATCTGTTCACCCGCACCGGCGGGCCGCTCGACCACCTCTCGGAAGCGCGCCGCGCCGGGAAGGAGGCGCACCCCAGGGGTCGGCGCGCTTCGCGCTTCGGCCAGGCGCAGCGACACCAAGAGCTCGCGGATGTCGCCGAGCAGCAGGTCGGGCCTGGCCACGAGGTCGCCCTTCCACCGGCTCCGGTGCGGGTGGGAGAGCTCCGCGAGCAGCTCGGTTGCGGACTCGTCGGTGATCCACCCGTCGAGGCCGCGGTCGTGCAGCGCGGCGATGAACAGCAGAGCGGCGTGGCCGACCGTGCCCGAGGCGGGAAATCTGATCGCCGAGAGACGACCGTCGTGATCGATCGCCGCGACGCCTTCGGCCCGCGCCTCGAGGGTGAGCCCGAACATCTCTTCGAGTAGCCGAGCGTCCTCGCCGCGCCGTCGTCGCAGCTCATCCCACTCGTCGTCATCGAGGTCGTCGCGGTACAGCACGGGGTCCTCCACGAGACGTGCGCGCAACCACGCCCGTAACGAGGCCCGCCGATCGGCGGCCGCCAGCATCTCCTCAGCGCTGGTCGAGGCGGTCAGTCCGTGCACTGCTCCGAGCGGAACCATCGCGATGCGGTCGGGCCGGGTGCGCAGGACGGCGTCGGCCTCGGCGTTCTCCTTGTAGTCGTCGATGCGGTGATGGAGTTCCTCGGCCAGCCCGTGGTCGATCATCCACTTGAGCACCGCGACCTGCGCTCGGCGCTGGGTTGCGTCGTCGTCGAGGTCGATCGAACCGTCCGCGGCGGCTGAGCGAACCCGGTCCACCAGATCGCGAAGCGACACCACCGCTGGGCCGGCGATGGTGGCCGCGAGCGTGAGGACGAGCAGCACGTACTCGAGATGGTGGAACGCCCGACCGGAGTGGGTTCGAAGGGGCCTGTCGGACACCCAGCCGATCTTGGAAAGCCGCGCGGTGTCGGCCGATACCTGGAGTCGGTAGCCCAGACGTTGCGTGAACCAACGGTCGAGCTGCTCCTCGTGGCGACGGATCAGGGTGAAGAGTTCCGGGTCCGCCTCCGCCACGGTGAGCGGGTGCTGCAGGAGGTGGCGGGCCGCGAGCCGCTGTTCGCCCGCCGCCTGGGGGTCTTCAGCCATCGGCCGTCCTCGCGATGCCGGGTTGCGGCCTGTCGGCCGTCGCGAGCGGTCGGACCGAACGGTCGCCGCCGTGTGAACGTTCGACCGTCACCACCAGATCCGCGATCGTCAACGTGCCGTCCGCGGTGGAGATCGTGAGGCTCGTTCCCGCGCAGCGCTCGACGCGGCACCGCAGGTCGCCGTCGACATGGGTTGCCGCGTCGCCGGTCGGCCCCAAACGAGCGAGCGTCGCTCCGATGAGTGACTGAAGCCGATGCAGGGCTGCCGGTGAGACGACCGCCCCATCGAGATCGGTCGACGTGAGTTCGTCCTCCACCTGGCGGAGCCTCGCTCGCTGCCGCTCACGCTGGTCGCGCATCAGGCGTTGCGCGAGCGAGCGGTCGGGGATCGGCGACGAGTGGCCCCGCGCCGCACGATCTCCGCGTTCACGCAACGAGATCGGAACGGTCGCGGGCGGTGCCTCGGCCCACGGCGTGCCCGCGGCGACCGGGTCGTCGATGTCGCCCGCGGGCGTACCCCAGTGGACGGTCGGGCCGAGCCCGAAGGCCGCTTGAGCCAGCTTCGGTGCGTACACCGGCCCGCTGCGGTCGATCAACGACGCGAGCCGAACCAGGTCGGCTCGACGCGATGCCCCGCCGATGCCGATGCGCGACAGCCGCGTGAGGTTGAGCGTCAGGGTCCGGATCGCCGCGATCGCATCGTTTCGGAGTCGCGTCAGCCTCGCCGGACCCGCGCCGCCATCGCAGAACCACGATCTCAGGTGCTCCCAGTCGGCCGCTGCGGTTCCCGTTCGGTGGGCCACGACGACCGCTCCGACGATGCCGGCGTCGTCGACTCGGGCGGCGAGGCCGCGGCCCATTCGGGCGATGATCTCGGGAACGCGCGGCGCAAGCTCGTCGAGCGCGACCGCCACCGGCCCGGCCACTCGGTGGATCTCGTCGAGCTGTTCCGCGACGTAGGTGACAAGCACCTGGGCGAAGAACGTGAGCTCCGCGTGAGAGAGGTCGTAGCGCGACTGCCATTGATTCAACGCGGCGAAGAAGCGCGTGATCTCCCCGGTGAAGTCGTCGTGTGGTCCGAATACCTCGCGCACCCGGTCGGCCACGAGTTCCGGGTCGGTGTTCGCGATGTCGAGATCGCGCAGCGCCCGGAGCGCGTCGTGCAGGGAACGAAGCCGGCTCGCTGACACGTCCTGCACCTCGTCCACGCGGCCGAGCACCGTCTCGACCACCTCGTAGACGTCCTGGCCGGCGCTGGTGATGAGATAGCGATTTCGTCGGCGGTAGTAGTCCGCCAGACTCGTCGGGCTGCCGACGGAACTCGAAACGGCCAGGTTGCCCCAGCGTCGCAGGCTCTCGAGGCGCTCGGCGACCAGCGCCGCGTCGAGCGGCGTGCCGAGTTCGGCGAGGCGCTGCGACACATCGTCGGGTGTGAACTCCGCGAAGAACGTTCCGGCGAACACTCCGATGATCGCCCGGTAGTCACGCCACTCGGGACCTCCCAGGTACGCGAAGAGGCGTCGGCCGGCGTCCGCAGCGTCGGTCGCTCCGGTCGCTCCGGTGGTGTCGGTGGCGTCCGCAGCGTCGGTGGTGTCGGTTCCGACGCGTCTGCGCTCACCGCCGGGATCGGTCGTCGCGATCTCCTGCTCGTTCATTCAGCGTCGGTCCGCGTCGTGCCATCCCAGTACGAGTGCTCCAGCACAATGACCCCCGCATCCGCGTCGCGTACGACCTCGGTGATCGCGAGTTCGGGCACGGTGGAGTGGGTGCCCCACAGCCGCTCGCTCGTGGCGATGAAGTCGAGGTCGAGGTCGACGAGAAGCCCGAAGAGCTTCGCGTGGTTGTCCTCGGAGACCTTGGCGAACGCATCGTCGAGCAGCAGGAATCTCGGTGCCTCGGGAGCGGCTTCGGCGAGGCCGTCGCAGGATGCCGCAACCGCGGCGAACAGCGGCTGGTACGACACCATCTTCTTCTCGCCTTCCGAGAGCGCGGTGCCCTTCCTCAGCCGCTCGGGTTCGCCTCCCGGTCGGTGCACCATGACGGCCATGCGGTGCCAGCTCCGGTAGTCGAAGATCCGCGCGATCAGCGCGGCGTAGGTGGCCTCCGGCTCGGCGCGGCGCGCGTTGTCGATCTGCCTCGACAGCGCCGCGACGAGCCGAGCATCGGCGTCTGGATCGCTGCGCAGATCGTGGCGCGTCGCGAGCAGCGCGACCACGTCGTTGGTCTCGGGGGTGAGGTCGTCGCGGCGGCGCCAACGGAGGCTGACCCCGACGCCGTGGGTGGTCCGTACCGCCTTCAGGCGCGCGTTGACTCGATCGACGAGTTCGGTCGCGGCGTGCATCTTCTCGGCGACCTCGTCGGCGATGAGCCCCTGCAGCAGGTTGCGCAGCGCCGTGTCCTGTTGGGATGTGAGCAGCCCCTGGGAGGTTCTGAGTTCGGCCGCGGCGCGGAGCGCAGCGCGCGCGAGCGGCATGGTGCCGAGCGGCCCGACCACCTCGATCTCCAGCGGCAACGCCGGGTTCGAGTTGCGGTCCTGCGCGTCCCAGCCGGCGCCGAGGTCGGGGCGGCGCGACCGGAGCGCGTTGCGCACGTTGTCGGCCGGCGTGTGCGGGGCCTCGGGGACGAGGTCGAGCAACGCTGCGGCGTAGGTGCGAAGCCCGGCCGCAGTCGACGGCACGCCGGGCATCCGTGCGAGCGGATCGAGATCGCTGTCGGTCGCGGCTTCGCCCGAAATCGCGGAGCTCTCATCGGAGGGTGCGGCGGGCTCGTGAGCGGCGGCGAGGAGGCCCGGCACGGCTACCGCCGCCTGGAGCCGCGACAGCGCGGCGGCGCACGTGGCCTCGCTCCGATCGAGTTCGGTGCGCGCCCGGGCGACGTCGGCCTTGCACTCCCCGGTGCGTTGCTGCGCCGGCCCGTGGCGTTTGTGTGCCTCCCGGAGCTCGTGCCGCGCGTGGTTGAGCGACGTCTCCGCGGCGCCGATCGCCGACAGCACCTCCCGAGCATCGGCGCCGGAGTCGGTCTTCGAGCGTCGCGAGTTCGGCCTGGGCGGCTGCGAAGTCGCTGAGCGCTCGCTGGCGCCGGGCGTCCTCGTGCGCCCGTGCCGATTCGGCCTCGCGCCAACGCCGCGCCGCGGCCATCCACGAGCGAACCTCGTTCGCTAGCGCGTCCAGCGCTAGGCCGACGTGATCGGCTCGTGGCGGCAGGTCTCGGCATGCCTCCGCGACCGATCGAAGGGCGGCGCGATCGTGGGGGAGGTCGAGTTCGGCACAGCGACGGCGTACGAGTTCGAAGCGTTGGGCGTGCGTTCGCTCCGCCGCGTCGCGAGCCTCGATCGCTTCCGACACGCCGGCTTCGGCGCGCGCCACCGACTCCTCGGCGATATCCAGGCGGGTGATCGCGGCGACAAGGCCGTCGGTCGGCGGCAGGCGGACGTGGAGCGAGTGTGCGGCCGCCGACATCGCCGCGACCGCGTCGAGGTCGATGCGAGTGCGTTCAGCGACGGCCTGAGCCGCGGCGAGTGCCTGGGCGGCCTCGACCCGCCGCCGCTCCAGTGCCGCTCGACGCGCGGTGATGCCGATGTGTTCGGCGAGCCCCTTCACATGGCGCCCTCGCAGGGGGCCGACCCGGAACCGCCCGTCGAGGGTGACCACGGCGGACGCGGTCGTATCGTCCAGCAGGTCGGCAGCGTCGATCGAGATGGCGCCGAGGATCGCTCGGATCGCAGCGGACAGCGGTCCGGCGCGTTCGCGATCGCGCGCATCATCGACGGTCACGAGCGAGTCCAAGGAACGGGAGACCGGCGCACCGGCGGCCACGACGAGCTGGCCGTCGCGGGAGACCAAACCCTGATCGGTCAGCTCGGCAGCCAACAGCCCGGATGCCTCGAGCGCGCCTTCGAGCGCGGCTTGCTGCCGATCGTCGAGTTCGTGTGAGAAGTCGATGAGCTCGGCGAGCGACGGGTCGGATCGGGCCTCCTGCCACGGCGCGGACGGTGGATCCGGGAGCGTGCGCGCCGCCAGTTCTGCGACGAGTTCGTCGGCCTCCCCGACGCGAGCGAGCTCACCGCGGAGCCGGGCGCTGAGCGTTGCGTCGAGTTGGGCGTGCGCATGGCGAACGGCGTCGATTCGCTCACGTCGTTCGGCGAGCAGGGCGGCGTGTTCGGTGGCGACCCGCCCGACCTCGATCGGCGTCGG
This sequence comes from Actinomycetota bacterium, assembly GCA_016703525.1. GTDB lineage: Bacteria > Actinomycetota > Acidimicrobiia > Acidimicrobiales > Microtrichaceae > JADJBW01. The sequence goes on from JADJBW010000017.1 coordinate 65,571, forward strand.
TGACGGTTCGCCGCTCAGGTGTGCTGCGTCGGCGATGTGGTCGGCCAGCTCGCGGTCCCACGAACCGGCCGAGGCCGACCACGCGTCGGCCTCGTGTCTCGTCTCGCCACGCGCCGCGTCGCGTCGTTCGTTGGCCGCGACTCGACGGCGTTCGGCGTCCACCGTGCGTCGCTCGGCCTGGGCGAGTTCGTTGGCAGCCGCGTCGACCGAGGCGAGCAGGCCGTCGGTTTCGGCGACCTCATCGCTTCGAACCTGGGCCGCCGCTCGAAGGGCGCGCAGCGACGCCCGGGCGTCGAGGTCGTCGAGTTGGCGCGCCGGAGCCGGGGGAGTGCCGGACTCGCCCGCAGCGAGCGTTGCCGACGCGTCCGACGGCTCGATGTCGACGATCGGCCGTGCCGGTGCGGACACGGCGAGGCGCGCCCGGCCAACGACGGCCAGGAGTTGCGTCAAGCCGACATCGGTTTGACGCTCCGCCTGGTGCGTTGCCTTTTCCGCTCCACCGAGATCCGTGACGGCTCGCTCGACCCTGCCGACCGCGTTGGCGACGTCGGACGTGGCCGCCGCTGCCGCCGTGTCCAACTGCGCGACCAGCTTCCGCTTGTCGTCGAGCTGGATGTGGCTCTGGTAGGCGCCGCCCTGTTTGAGCGCCGCGATCTCCCGGTCGAGCGTTTCGGTCGCGGCTGACCAGGTGTCGATCGCCGCTGCGATCGCCTCGGCCTCGGTGAGCGCGGCGTCGTTGTCGGCCACGGCCTTTCGCGCCGCGCTCTCGGCCTGGCGATGGGCGGCGACGAGACGATTCGCGTCGTCGGCCCGTGACCGGAGCTCCCACCGGGCGTGTTGGCGATAGGTGGAAACCAACGCGTCGAGGGTTCGGACGGTGGACGCCAGTTGCGCCACGTTGGCGCGGTGTTCCTCGAGCTGTTCGAGCGGCGTCGCCGCGTCGTCGATCGCCGCGTTCGACAACTGCGGCAGCGCATCTTGGAGATGGTTTGGCAGGTCGACATCGACTCGGTCGCCGACACGTGGGTTTCGGACGATGTGGAGCAACCGAAGGTGTTGGTCGAGGTTCGCTCCGCCGTAGAGCCGCCCGTGCAGGGCGGCCCGGTAGGCGGGTCGCTGCTCTTTCGGCCACACTGAGCCAGGGCCGAGTTCTCCCTTGAGCTGTTCCATCGACAGCGGTGTCCTGCCGCCTCCAGTCGATGGAACGAGGTCGAGGTCGATCCCGGGTCGACGCTCGGTGACGAACCACCAGTGGTTGACCGTGTCCGAGGTGCGGCTTGCCTTGATGCCGCAGCCGAACGCGAGGTGGTCGTCGCCGTTCGCAACTTCGAGCCACAGGTAGCCGGTCGGCTGGGGCTGGTCTCGCCCGGAGAGCATCCAGGATCGCAGCACCCCGGATTGTTCGCCCGCAGCGTCGATCCTGCGGACATCGGCATCGAGGAGGAACGGGAGCAGCATGTTCATCGCCGTCGACTTCCCGGACCCGTTCACGCCGCGAAGCAGCAGCCTTCCGCCCCGGAAGTGGAGCGTCTCGATCCCGTATTGGAAGACGTTGATGATTCCGGCCCGGTTGAGCCGCCAGCGGTCGTCCACGGCGGCGACCCTAGCGAAGGCGGCGTCGGCCGGTGCAGGGCCCCGATCCGGGTTGGTGACCGGTTGAAGGGATGCTCAGGCCATCGACGACCAGCGATCAAGCACTCCGGCGCGCCTCCTGTTCCGGCGCGGTGATGCCCGCCGCGGAGGCGAACCTCCGCCACCCGGAGGTGACGGCCAGGATGTCCCGCCACGATCAGGCGCCGTCGCGGTGTGCGCAACCCGCAGGCCTCCGCGAGGTCAAGCGCGGCAGCCTCCCAGCAGCGGCCGCCAACGAAGCTGTCGTCGTAGGCGAACTCGGTCGTCTCGGCGCCGCGTGGGCCGTCGACGCGCGCCGTGCCAACGGCGATCACCGCTGCCGCGGTGTCCAGGTGCACCCGGACGGTTGTCATCGGCGGACTCGTTGCGGCAGCGACTGGTCAGCGCGGGCACGCCCGAACGGCGTCTCGTACGGGTCGACGGACTTGACGACGCTGTCGAGCACGCCGAGCGCTCTGGTGACGTTGAGGAAGGTCTCGGTGCGGACGGTGCCCTCTCCTCGTTCGAGTCGGGCGACCGTCTGGCGGGTTGTCCCGGCCCGCTCGGCGACCTGCTGAACGGTGAGGCCGCGCAGCTTTCGCCACGCGGCGAGGTTCGCTCCGATCTGCTCGGCAGCGTGTTTGGTGCGGAACGGGACTGGTCTGGTCATGTTGCATCTCCGCCGAGAGGGTAGCCGTAATGTTCGCTTCAGCAAACATAATCGGCGTTTAAGCTTCGCTGGGATTACCGTAAGGCGGCACAGCCTGGGCCGGTCCGAGCCGGGTCGGTGAGTCGTTCTGCCATGGCGATGGTATCATCCAGGCATGGAGGCAACCATCGACAGTGCCGGGCGAGTGGTGATTCCGAAGAGGCTTCGCGATGAGCTCGGGATCGCGCCGGGGCCCGTGGAAGTCCTGCGTGATGGCGCCGGGATCCGGATCGAGCCGCTCGCCCATGCGGTACTCGAACAGATCGACGGACGCCTCGTCATTCCTGCCTCGTCCGGGCCTGCCATCGGTGACGACGCGGTCCGCGAGCTCCGGCTCGCCGATCAGCGGTAGTTCGGCGGTCCGGGGTGCCCCGTCGACCCGACGCTCTGCTGGATACGAGCGCTGCAGTCGCGCTGGTCGTTGCCGACCACGACGCCCACGACGCGACGTGGGACGCGCTGCATGCACGCGAGCTCGGGCTCGCCGGCCATGCCTGGTTCGAGACGTTCTCGGTGCTCACCCGACTGCCGGGAGCCGCACGACGCGATGCATCGACGGTCGAGCGGCTCATCTCGACCAACTTCCCTCACAGCCGGTTCCTCGACGAAGGCTCGACCTCAGCGCTGACGAGTGAGCTCGCGAGACTCGGCGTCAGTGGGGGCGCCGTGTATGACGCGCTTGTGGCGGCTGCCGCGGCCCGGCACTCGTTGCCGCTCGTCAGCCGCGATCGCCGTGCAGTCGAGACCTATCGCGCCTTCGGCGTCGAGGTCGAGCTCCTCGACTGACGCCTGCAGGTTGCACTCCGGCGGGGAGCGGGCAGGTGCTCAACGCGTCGGGCGCTGGGCGTCAGGCTTGGCGCCTCAGCGACGATCTGCCGAACCTCGGTGATACCCCTGGGGGTATGCTCGGAGAATGAGCGATGGATGGAGGTCGTGATGCGATCGACGGTGCGGATTCGGCGCGACGCGAGACGGCGGAGGGCGGCGCCCGTCGGCCTCGCGATCGTGGCGATTCTCGGGTTGGCGGCCTGCTCGGGCGGCGACGGCGGGGATCGCAGTGGCGGCTCGCGGTCGGAAGCGGGTGCGGCTGGCTCGGATGGGGCGACGGCCATTTCGGAGGATGGTTTGACGACGCAACTCGATGCGCTGCCCAAGGGCGATCCGAGCCCCGAGGAGATCGCAGGGCTCGTTCGGATGCGGGAGGAGGAACTGCTCGCCCGAGACGTGTACGTGGTGCTCGGCGACCGGTGGGGGACGAGGATCTTTGCGAACATCTCGACCGCGGAACAGACGCACACCGACGCCGTCGGAGCGCTCCTCGATCGATACGAGATTCTCGACCCGGCGCGCGGGCACCAACCGGGTTCGTTCGTCGATGCTGACCTCCAGCGGCTGTATGGGACGCTGGTGGATCAGGGGAACGGGTCGCTGGTCGCAGCGCTGAACGTGGGTGCGACCGTGGAAGACCTCGACCTTGCCGACCTGGCAGCCCGCGCATCGGACCTGCCCGACATCGACTGGGTGTACGAGAACCTCGCCCGCGGATCGCGGAACCACCTGCGGGCGTTCGTCCGCCAGCTCGACCGGAACGGGGCGACCTACACGCCGACTCACATCACCGTCGCCGAGTTCGATGCCATCATCGCCGGCGGCACCGAGCGAGGTCCGGGGGCGTAGTCCCGCTGCCGTTGTCGGCGGTCGAGTCCGCTCACTGCGGGGCAATCGCGACCCGTCGGCGCGATCACCGCACAGTTCTCGCTCGGCTGTGATCGCTTGCGTGCGGCGCCGTCGGGACTGCATACTGAACTATATGGTTCAGTATGCAGTCCCCGATCTCGACGCCTCGTTCGCGGCATTGGCGGACGGCACCCGGCGCGGCGTGCTGCATCAACTGGGACACGCCGAATGCTCGATCTCCGACCTGGCCGAGCGGTTCGACATGACCCTCACCGGCATGCGTAAGCACGTCGGCATCCTCGAGCAGGCAGGGCTCGTCACCACCGAGAAGGTCGGCCGGGTGCGCCGCTGCCGCGTCGGCACGCGGCGACTCGACGAGGTCGCGGCGTGGATCGACACGTATCACCAGCTGTGGGACTCACGGTTCCGGGAGCTGGACCATGTCCTGGAAGCACTGCAACGGAAGGAAGCATCAGATGAATGACCGAACCAAGGATGAAGCCTCGGCGGCGAAGCGCACGACCGTGGAGCGGAGATCGGACCGAGAACTCGTGGTGACGCGCTGGTTCGCCGCTCCCGCGCGCCTGGTGTTCGAGGCGTGGTCGAATCCCGAGTTGGTCCGGAGATGGTGGGCGCCGAAGTCGATGGGTATGACGCTGCACGACTGCGAGATGGACGTGCGCACCGGGGGCACGTACCGGCTGAACTTCGGTGAGGGCATGGACTTCTTCGGCCGCTATGTCGAGGTCACCCCGCCCTCGCGCATCGTGTGGACCAACGAGGAAGACGGGGAGAGCGGCTCCGTCACCACCGTGACGCTCGAGGAGCGCGACGGTGGGACGCTGCTGGTCATGAGCGAGCTGTATCCCACGAAGGAAGCCCTCGACGCGGCAGGCACGGGCGCCGCCGAAGCGACACACGAGACGTTCGCGCAGCTCGACGAGCTCCTCGCCACCATGCGCTGAGCGCTGCGCGGCCGCGACCGGTGCGCGGCTCGTGCGCGGGGTCAGCCCTCGGCTACGAGGTCGCGGATGGCGGAGGTCCAGTGGTCGAGTCCGGGCACCACGGCGCCGGCGACCTTGGCGTCGTCATCGGCGCGGCGCAGTGTCACCATCGCTTGCCAGTGGGGGAGCGACTCGAACCATTCGATCTCGTCCGAACCCATGTCGCCGCCCTGTTCCGCGAGCGTGAAGATGCTGTCGGGCGACAGCCGGGAGCGATAGTCGGGGTCGGTCGCCACCAGGTACCGCTTCGCGGGAACGTGGCCGGCGACCAGGTCGGCGACTCGGGCGCTCAACAGGGTGCGTACGGCTTCGGCGCCCATCAGCGCGTGGCGGGGCTGGCCGGGGCCGTCCCACGGGTGTGCGAGATCGTGCACGAGCGCAGCGACATGGAGTTCGACATCGCCGGGTGCCCGGCGTTCGCACCACGCTGCGGTCTGCAGCCCATGGTCGAGTTCGGTGAACTCGTCGGATTCCGCCGAGGGGATCGTCGCCAGCATCCGAAGGTGGGCGATGAGTTCGTCGGCGGTTGCGAACACGGTGGGCGTCATGGGTTGCTCCCCGGTTGATGTGGCGTCGGCGTCGGCCGGTCCCGTCGGCACCAGGCAAGCAGGTCCTTTCGGGCCGGAGAAGACCGGACCACGAACGGTGCCGGTGCACTGCCGTGACTACGGGCGGACGTCGCGTCGGCGGAGATCGGTAGATTCGGGTGGCTGGTGCGTCGCTGCGCTCGTTGGCGACGGGTCGAGTGTCGGGCGGTGGTGTGCCGCCCGAGGGGATGCGGAGGACGTTTGATGATCACCGATGCCAAGGAGTACTTCGAGCTTGGCTGCGGACGCTGCGACCGGTTCGCTACGCCCGACTGCTCCACCAAGCTCTGGCTCGACGGCCTCCTGGACCTGCGGCGAATCTGTCAGGACGTCGGGTTGTCGGAGCATGCCAAGTGGGGCCACCCCTGCTACATGCACGCCGGCCGCAACATCGCCATCTTCGGCGCCTTCCGCGACGACTTCCGCCTGACGTTCTTCAACGCAGCGCTCATGCGCGACCCGCACGGCGTGCTCATCGGGCAGGGGCCGAACAGCCAGCACCCCGACTGCCTCAAGTTCGACGACAACAGCCGGGTTGTTGCCACCGAGGCGATCATCCGCGAGTACCTCACCGAGGCCATGGGCTACGCCGAGGCGGGGATTCTTCCGCCGAAGGTGGAACGCGAGATCGAGCTTCCCGACGAACTCGTCGAGGCGCTGGAGTCCGATCCCGAACTCGCCCAGGCGTTCGCCGTGCTGACCGCGGGCCGTCAGCGCAGCTACGCCTACGCGCTCAACTCGGCCAAGACCTCGGCCACCAAGGTCGCCCGCATCATCAAGTACCGCGACAAAATCCTGGCCGGCAAGGGCGCCCTCGACCGCTGATCGTTGGCCGTTGGTCATTGGCCGCTGATCGGTCGGGGGCGGGCCCGCTACCGGTTGAAGCGCTGCACCCGTTGACGATGGTTGGCGTGATTGTCACCGTCGACGCTCGTCCTGCGGGTGCCCTTGACCTCGTCGATCTTGCGGTCGTTGCCCGTGATGGGCTGAGCCGCCACGCGGGTTTCGGTCTCGAAGCTGTGCGACTTGTCGGTGTTGCGGTAGTAGCGGAACAGGCTCCAGTAGAGCGCCCCGCCGCCGGCCGGGCCCAGCGCCAGCAGCCACGCGGGGCTGCCTTCCTTGGACGCAGCGAAGATGAGGGAGGCGAGTGTGGCGATCATCGCGTCGCCCCGAGGATGGCGATCACGATGCTCTCGATCACGGTTCCGGTGGTCAGCGCGGCGGCGAGCAGCCGCGCCTGGGACACGGGCACGCTGCCCATCACCTCGCCGGTGCGCCCGTTGACGGCGATGTAGTGCACCATCGAATTGCCGCCCTTCTCGTGGTAGTACGAGTAGAGCCAGACGGGCAGGTACATCGCGAGCCATTTGGTCCCGTGCACCTGGAGGCCCTCCCATTCCCATCGCACACCACGGTCGTAGCGTCCGACGCTCGGCTCCACCTGGGACCGGGCGATCGCCAGCAGCTGGTTCTCGAGTTCCGGGGTGGTCTGGGCGACGTTCTGGTCGCGCTTCTCCGAGGTGAACCCGCTCAGGTAGTTGGCGTTCCACTGCACGGCGTTCTCGGTGTCGAAGGGCAGGATCGTGTTGATGATGTTGTTCGTGTTGACCGCAGTGTTCATCTGCGCTCGTTCCGACGACGCCTCGATCGTGAGGTCGTCGACCGTGAAGTCGACGTGACGATCCACGGCGTACACGTCGGCGTCGTACACCGTGTACTTGTTGTCGCCCGATCCGCGGGTGTGGCTGCCGGTCTGGATCTCGGCGGTGCCGGCGACATCGGCGCTCGCGTTGGCGTCGATGACCATGTAGGGCATGTACACGCCGACGACGTTCTCGGGCGTGAACTCGCGCAGGAACGTGCGGTCGGCGAAGGTCCGGCGCTTGCCGGCGAACTCCTTGATCGTCGCGACGGCGGCGTCGTGGGTGATCGAGAACGGCAACACCGCGTCGGGTACCGCGCCGTTGGGGATCTGCTCGTTGATCGTGAGGACGTGTCGGCACCAGTGACACCGCGCGCCCATCTGTTCGGCGGTGTTGACCACGACCTCGGCGCCGCACCCGCCGCACTTGAGGGTGACGACCGCGCTGGCGTCGGCCGCGATGTCGGCCGCGCCCGAACCGACCACGGTGCCGGTGAGCGCGGTGAGGTCCCCGTCGGGAACCGACTCGGCGAGCAGCGCCTCGGCCCATTCATGGCGGCAGAACAGGCAGACGAGCATGCCGGCCGACGGGCGAAGCTGGATGTCGGTGGACCCGCACTTGGGGCAACGATTCACCCCGTCGTGCAGGTGCCGAGTCTCGGTGTTGACCGTCGGGTTGGGTGCCGGAATCACTGGGGGAGGAGGAGGCGCACCGGGGGCCGCCGTCTGGGCGGGTGCCGCCGGAGCGGGGGCAGCAGGGTGCTGGGCGCCCGACGGATCGGCCCCCCAAGGGCTGGCACCCTCGCCGGGCGGTGGCAGGGTTGACATCCCAGCGTCGATTCGGCGCTTAGAGCCCGAGCACCTTGTTCTTGGCTGCGTCGTAGTCGGCCTGACTGATCAGGCCGCCGTCGAGCATCTCCTTGAACTTCGCCAGCTTCGCCACCGGATCGTCAGCGACCGGTGCCGGTGCCGGCGCGGCGACCGGAGCCGACGCGGCGGGTGTGCTCTGCGCGCCGATGCCCGGTACCGGCTGCTGCAGCCCGCCGAGGCCTGTGGCGCCGGCGGCCATGCCCATGCCGATCAGGCCCGCGCCGCCGGCGTTGTCGCCGGCCGCCTCGAACCCGGCGGCGACGGAGGCCTGCAGGTTCGAGTTGCCCCGAGCGCCCGACAGGGCATCCGCGCGCTGCACGTTGCGGAGCAGCTCACGGGTGGTCTCGTCGTACTCGATCGCGATGATCGCGGTCGCCACGATCTGGAGACCGCGTGCGGTGCTCCACTGGTAGTTCTGCTCGACCGCGGCCGACAGGCTCTGGGCGAATCCGATGGAGTCCTGCTGGATCTTGGTGATCCGGTTCCCCTTGGCGGGATCGTTCGTGTACAGCGAGAAGGCCGGCGCCAGCGAGCCGACCACCTCGTTGAAGAGCTGCGAGGCCGCGTCGTTGTCGAGGTCGGTGAAGTCGAACACCTTGCCGGGCTCGAGGTAGGTGGCCGGCACCCATCCCCGGATGAACAGCAGCGGGTCGACAATCTTGAGGGTGTAGGTGCCGCGGGTGACCGCGCCGACCTGGGCGTTCATGTACGCGTCGTCCCAGTAGATCTCGGACTGCGTGCCGAACCGGTTGTTCGGGAGTTCCTTGAGCGTGACGAAGTAGGCGCGCTGTTGGACACCGGGGCGCCCGCCGAACTTGAACCGCTCCCAGGACGTCTTGATGAGCGGGCTGACGATGCCGTTGCCGGCGAAGATCGACTGCGAGTCCTGCGCCTCGCTGTTCCATTCGTACGCGCCGGGTTCGGCGGCGAACCCCGTGATCGCTCCCTGCTCCATGAGCACCAGGCCGTAGCCCTCGGGAACGACGATCCGGCTGCCGTTGGTGATGACGCCGTCAGAGCCCTCGGTGTTGGAACCGCGCCCGGCGTTCTGGCCGCGCTTCACCGCGGCGAACAGGGCTGCCGTGGGCGGCAATCCCTCGGGCACGGTGTAGAAGTCCTTCCACTGGTCGGCGAGGGTGCCGCCGAGTGCACCGATTGCTGCCTGAATGAGCCCCATTGATCGGATCCTTTGCTGCCGGCCGGTGGTGACGTTGCGGAGTGTATCCAGCGGCGTGTCCGATCCGAGCGGCAGCCCGCGAACGTATCTCCACGGTTGAGCTGTGGAGATATGTGGTGCTCGGCGGACCGATCTTCTCCGCGGTTGATCTGTGGAGTCCGCGGTTTGGTCTGTGGAGATTCGTGGTTCGCGACCGGCGGGTCGTGAGCGCCGCGTCGCGGCCGCCGGACGCGGTGACGGTGGCGCTGCAATCCGGCGGACCGCTAGACAGGCTCGATGAGCGATCCCATCACCTGTCCGATCTGCACCATGCCCGAGCCGCTCGCAACGGCCGACGGATTCGAGTGCGCGACCTGCGGACACGAATGGCTTGCGGATATCGGCGACGGGATCGGTGAGGTGCGCGATGCCCACGGAACGCTGCTCGCATCGGGCGACGACGTGATCGTCATCAAGGAGCTCAAGCTCGACGGCAAGGCCGGCGGGGTGAAGGCGGGCACGAAGGTGAAGGGCATCCGCCTCGTCGCCGGCGACCATCCGATCGACGGAAAGGTCAACGGCCGGGGCATCCTCATCAAGGCGGAGTTCGTCCGCAAAGCTTGAGGGGTCGGCGACGGTCGTCGGGGCGATACGAGTGAGGGTGGAGACGATGAGGCGACACTCCCGGTTGTTGCGCGGCCTGGCGGTCGGAGCGATCGCTGCGGCGGTCGCCGTGACGAGCTGCACGCCGACCGATCCCGGCGACGGCGGAACGATCGGTGCGACGCGTGCGCGTACCCAGCCCGACACGATGCCGCTCGCGGCCACGAGCGGGACGCCCCGGATCGAGCTGGTTCGGGACGGCTCGGTAATTGCGACCTATACGTCGTTCGGCTCGGCATTCCAGCGGACGCACGCGTACAACAACCGTCGGCCCGGCGACGTGTTCGAGGTGTACCCGGCCGTGTACTCGGGTCTGGGACAGTTCCCGTACGTCGGTCCACTTCCCGACAACGACGCCGACGCGGCCGCGGGTGTCTTCCAGGCCCCGACCGACCTGACGATCCGCGGCGTCACCGTCGACGGACGCCGGCCGGTGCTGCAGCTCCGCGACGCCGAGGACTACAACAACTACCGCCACGGACTGCTCGAGATCGACGGGGCGAACGGCCTGGTGTGGGAGAACATTGACGTTGACGGCACCGGCGGCTCGGGCGTCGATAGGTCGGGCATCTACGTGCTGAACAGCCGCAACGTCACCATCCGCAACTCCCGCATCCACGGCTTCGACGAGAGCGACAACAACGGCGTGTTCGGCGCCGGCGGCAACGCGGGCACCCTGTGGCTCGACAATGTCCGGCTCTTCGACAACGGCGGCTGGGACGGCCCGTCGCACAACGCGTACATCAACTCGAGCGGTGTCGACCCCAACTTCACGGCGAAGATCACCAACAGCATCTCGACCCGGGCAACCGTGGGGCACCTGTTCAAGTCCCGCGCCCAGGTCACCATCGCCGAGGGCAACCTGTTCGAGGGCACTGACAGCCACCCCGGTTGGGAGTGCGCCGAGTCCTTTGGGCTCGACGTGCCCGAAGGCGGTCGCCTCACCGCGGCGAACAACGTGTTCGTGAAGGCCAAGCCCGGTGCGTGCGCCAACGGCGTTGCGCTGCGCTATGCGGCCGAGGCGTTCACGAACGACCGCACCCATTCGGTGTCGATCACGAACAACACGTTCATCGCGTCGAGCACGGTGTGGGACGACTCGGGGCATCGCAACGTCCCGCTCGGCTTCCTGTACCCGCCGATCGTGCCGACCGCACCGGGCTCGCCGATCACCGACGTCACCGTTTCGTCGAACCGCTTCGAGGGCTTCGACGCGTCGGGCGAGCCGGCCGCGTCGGCCTATCGCGGCACGAACTTCGTCGACGTTCCGGCGAGCTGACCCGTCGGCGTCACCCGGGGGCCGCGGTTCGACGCGAACTGGGTCCTTGCCCCTCACGCGACGTGAGGCCGTACGGTCATCGACATGAACGTCGACCGCGCCGCAGGAGCGCCCCTACGAGTCGGTGAGTTGGCGTCGGCGACCGGGCTGACCGTGCGCACCCTCCATCACTATGAGGAGATCGGTCTGCTCGTGCCGTCTGCCCGCTCGGCCGCCGGGCACCGCCTGTACGGCGATCGCGACGTCGATCGCCTGTACCGGATTCGGCTCCTGCGCGGTCTCGGCATGGGGCTCGACGCGATCCGCGTGGCGCTCGACGACGGTGGCTGGGACCTCGGCGGAGCGCTGCAGGCGCACGCACGCGCCGTGGCGCGCGATCTTGCGGCGACCCAACGGCTGAATGCCCGCCTCGCGACGCTCGTCGCCCACTTGGACGGCGCGTCGCGCTCGGCGACCGATGACCTAATGCAACTCCTGGAGGAGATGACCATGAACAGTCCGCTTCAACAACGGATCTCGATCCTCGTGTACGCCGACATACCCGCGGCGCACGCGTACCTCGTTCGGGTCTTCGGGCTCGCGGCGGGTGAGGTGAGCCTCGATGCCGAGGGCCGGTGCGTTCACGCCGAGCTCCAGGCCGGCGACGGCACGATCTGGCTGCACCCGGAAGCCGACACCTACGGCCTTGCGTCGCCGCGGACGCTCGGGGGTGCATCCGCGACGATGGCGGTGATGGTCGACGATGTCGACGAGCACCATCGCCACGCCGTGGAGCAGGGGGCCGAGGTGGTCTACCCGCCCGTCGATCAGCCGTACGGCTTCCGGGAGTACAGCGCCCGCGATCCCGAGGGCGGACTGTGGTCGTTCATGAAGCCGCTCGGGTGATGCAGCGGTCGGGTAAGCCGTGGCCCCATGCTCGGGGCGCGGCGAGCGGTGGACGCAAGCCGGTGCGATACGGGCGCATAGGTCGCTTGCCAACGGAAGGAGCAGACGATGGCGCAGCTGTTGAGAGTGCAGAACTTCACGGTGTCCGAGGACGGGTTCGGGTCGGGCGAAGGCCAGTCGTTGGAGCGACCCTTCGGCCACGCGAACCCCGCGGAGCTCATGGCGTGGGCGTTCCCTACCGCCCACTGGCCGAACCGAAGCGAACCGGGTGGATCTCGTGGGGTCGACGACTACTTCATGCGTGACTTCGACCGGAACATCGGTGCGGAGATCATGGGCCGCAACAAGTTCGGACCGATGCGCGGGCCGTGGGAGAACCTCGACTGGCAGGGATGGTGGGGGGACTCGCCGCCGTTCCACACCCCGGTGTTCGTGCTCACGCATCATGCGCGCCCGAGCTTCACCCTCGACGACACAACCTTCCATTTCGTCGAGGCGTCGCCAGCCGATGTGTTGGAGACGGCGAAGGCCGCTGCCGGCGGCCTCGACGTACGTCTTGGCGGAGGCGTCGCAACGATCCGGGAGTTCCTGGACGCAGACTTGGTCGACACGATGCACGTCGTGGTTGCGCCGATCGAGCTCGGGGCGGGCGAGCGTCTTTGGGTATCGCCCGACGAGTTCTCCGATCGGTTTCATCACGAGGCGGTGCCCAGTGCGAGTGGCGTGACACACCACGTGTACTGGCGTCGCTGACGTCGGGACCGCATCGCGCTGGCCGCGCGATCCGATGGGCGGTCCGATCGCTGCCGTGTGCGTCCGGCGGGCGGTCCCTCGGCCCCGCGGCACGGCCACGACGTGGCGCCCTACGGGACGGCCGAGCGCATCGCTGGGCCTCGCTCGCCGCTGAGCGTCGCCGCGAGGCCTCGCACGTCCCCGTCGGCGTCGGTCCACGACACAACGTCGGTCAGTCGATGCTCATGCAGCGCGTCGCCAAGTAGCGCGTCCTGGCCCGCGCCGATCTCGATGAACAGCCGGCCGCCGGGGCGCAGGATCCGGCCAGCGTCGCGGATGACTCGACGAACGATGTCGAGCCCGTCCGCCCCGCCGTGGAGCGCGTGCTGCGGCTCGTGGTCGCGCACGTCGGTCGGGAGGTGGCGCAGGTGGCCGGTGGGGACGTACGGCGCCACGGCGGTGACGACATCGAACGAGTCCGAACGAAGCGCCGCCCCGAGGTCGCCGAGGAGTGCGGCCACACCGTTGCGGGTGGCACACCGGACGGCCCGGATGTCGCAGTCCACAGCGATCACGGTCGCGCCGGGCGCTCGGTGGCGGAGGTGATGAGCGATCGCTCCCGTCCCGGTGCACAGATCCACCGCCGTCCCGCCCGGCGGGAGGCGATCGGCCGCCATCTCCGCCATCGCCTCGCTCTGGGGCCGGGGCACGTACACGCCGGCGTCGACGCGGAGTCGGCGGCCGCAGAACCGGGTGACGCCGGTGATCCACGCCAACGGCTCGCCGCGCTCTCGACGAGCGACCGACTCCTCCAGCGCCGCGGCATTTTCGGCCGCCGAACAGAGCTCGACGGCCTCGAGGTCGGCAGCGATGCAGCCGGCGGCGGCGAGACGGGCCGCGACCTGTCGTCGCTCGTGCTGGATCGGCGCGTTCACGGCCCCAGCTTGGCGCGGCGTGATGCGAGGGCCGGGCTTCACGGCAGCTGCAGAGCCGGCTCGTTTGTGGGCTCGCCGAGCCCGCGGATCGCGAGGCGGAGCCCGAGCGACAGCTCCCAGAGGAAGATGGGTGCGACGCCGACGGCGGCCACGGCGGCGATTTGATGATTGCCGTTGAAGTAGGTCACGAGCGTCGAGGCCAACAGGAGCGGGGCGCCGACCAGGCCGAGCATCGGGATGACTCGCGGGACGACCGCGGTGCGGTGCAGCGCCGAGGCGAGGAATCCTGCGTTGATCGATGGCATCAGGCCCGGGCCGAGCAGGAACGTCCAGCCGCGGACCGCCACGAGCGCACGGGCCACGTGCACGAGGGATGGGTCGGCACCGGCCCCGCCGACGTCGCGGCGAAGCGTGACGACTCCGAGCAGGCAGACCACGCCGATCATGATGACAGCGCCCTCGATGATGCGTGATGCCAGAAAGCCGAGCGCGAGCGTTGGATGCGTTCGCGCCACGACGGGCCACAGGGCGACGGCGGTGCCCACGCACGCGAGTGCGTTCACCACATCGAGCAGGCAGCCGACCAGCACCCGGACCTCGGACCCCGACTCGGTGACGAAGCCGACGCGATCGAGCACGGGCGCCAGCAGCAGGACTGCCGGGATCGACGACGCGAACGTCACCAGATACAGCACCCCGCCAAGGCGTGCGGCTCGGCCCGGCCGTGGCTCAACGACCGGCCCGCCTTCGGGCTCGGCTCGGCCTGGGCGTGTTCGGTCGACGTGTCCGGTCATGGGGTGCCTCCTCGCGAGGTGTACATCGTACACCTCGCATCGACGGTAAGGTGTACGACGTACACCCGTCAAGAGGGAGGGCCATGCCATGACTCGTCAGGTCGGTGAACGGCGGCCGCGCCTGCACCGCGATCACGTGTTGGAGGTCGCGGTCGCGCTCGCGGATGAACACGGCATCGAAGCGCTCAGCATGCGCCGACTCGCCGACGAGCTGGGCGTGGTGCCCATGGCCCTCTACAAGCACGTCGCGAGCAAGGAGGAGCTGCTGGACGCGATGGTCGATCGGGTGGTCGACGAGATCGGACCGAGCGGCCCGCCGGGCCGACGCTGGCGCGCTTCGGCCCGAGCCCGCATCCTCACGGCGCGGTCGACGCTGCTTCGACATCCGTGGGCTCGTCGTGTCATCGAGACCCGCACGGCCCGCTCGCCGATCGTGCTCACCTACCTGGACTCGGTCGCGGCGATCCTCCTAGCTGGGGGACTCACCCCCGAACTCGTGCACCATTCGATGCACGCCATCGGCAGCCGAGTCTGGGGGTTCACCCAAGACGTGTTCGAAACCGACGTGCCCGCGCCCGAACCCGATCCCGACGTGATGGCGGAACTCGCGGCGCGGCTGCCTTCACTCGTTCGCGTCGCCTCGGCAGTCAGTCACGACACCGACTCCGCTGTCGGGTACGGCTGCGACGACCAGTACGAGTTCGAGTTCGCGCTCGACCTGCTGCTCGACGGCATCGCCCGGCTTCACCGAGCGCACTGGCAACCGCCGGCCCGTTCGTGAAGGCAGTCGCCGGACGGTTGACGATCGGGCGAACCGGCGCCGGGGAGCGGCGACGCGGTGTGAACGGGCCGGCCGCCTGCGGTCGGGGCCTCGGCGTACAGGATCTCGAAGACCGGCGCGGAATCGGCCGGGCGCCGCGAGGCGACGCCGCGCCTCGCGGGCGGCAGCGGCGGGTCGTCGGCATCAGGCGCGCCGGGTCGCGCCACCTCGGCCAAATCGCGCACCAGCGCCGCTGCCCGGTCGGCCTCGTCGCGGAGGCGCAGGACCCGTTGCGCTCGATCGGCCCGCGCCGCGTCGATCGTCGCGTCGCGCGGCACGGCGCCCGGCGACTGGGATGGGGCCTGGGGCGACTCGGCGACCTCGCTCGCGAGCTCCCTGGCGAGCCGCTGGAGGTTCTCGATCGGCTGTGCCAGGTCGAGGGCCATCCAGGCCACGAGCCCATGACGCGAGGCCGCCATGGGATCGTCGGCCCGAGAGGGACGTGGCGCAGTCCGCCGCCGCGCCATCCCGCCTGCGAGCGACACCGTCGAAGCGAACGCTCCGCCGCAGGCGAAGGCGATCGCGAGGGCCATCCATCCGAGCTCGGTCATCGGGCTCACTGTACGAGCGAGATGCGGAGTGTCACGCCCGTTGGGTGCCCGACCGGCGAGTGTTTTGAGAAATGTTCGCAAGTTCACGAACGTGATTCTGGAGGCGGACCCTACCGTTCGGACATGCGTGTGATGGCCGCTCGGCCCAAGCCCGGTCCAGTCCTCCGATCGACGGACGGGTCGGTCACCCCGTTGCACGTCGGGGCGTGGCGGGCCGAGGCCGACGAGGTCGAGCGCTCGCTGATCGACGAGCTTCCGGCACCGCTGCTCGATGTCGGCTGCGGACCCGGCCGGATCGTCGCCGCGGCCGCAGCGCAGGGGCGGCCGGCACTCGGGATCGACACGGCGCCGTCGGCGCGCGACGAGACGGTACGACGGGGTGCGGCGGTGCTCACCCGGTCGGTGTTCGATCCGCTCCCCGGAGAAGGGCGATGGCGCTCGGTCGTGCTCCTCGACGGCAACATCGGCATCGGCGGAAGCCCGAACGCGCTGCTTGCGCGGGTGCGTGAGCTGCTCCACCGGTGCGGGGTCGTGCTGGTCGAGGTTGCGCCGCCCGGCGCCGGGTCGGTCGCCGCGACCGTTCGTGTGGAGCGACATGCGCGCGCCGGTGTGCAACACGGCCCGTGGTTCCCCTGGGCTCGGGTCGACGCCGACGACATCGAGGCGACGCTGGCCCGGGCCGGGTTCGAGTCGATCACCTTATGCCGGGGCGGCCGTTGGTTCGCCCGCGGAGAGCTGTCGTGAAGCAGCCCGCCGTCCTCCGCCGACTCTCTGCCGTACCGCGCTCCGACCTGCACGACCGGCGCCTCGCCGCTCTCGTCGGTTCGGCGCTCGGCGTCGCGTTCGCGCTCTGCTTCGCGACGGGCCTGCTGAGCCACCTCATCCAGGAACCTCCGGGCTGGTTCGACTGGGTCTCGCGCCCGGCCGGGCTCTACCGGATCACCCAAGGGCTGCACGTGGTCACGGGGTTCGTATCGATCCCGCTGCTGCTCGCGAAGTTGTGGATCGTCGTGCCGAAGCTGATCGAGTGGCCTCCGGCCCGTTCGGTCGCCCAGGCGTTCGAGCGGTTGAGCCTGTTGCCGTTGGTGGGCGGGGGGCTGTTCCTCGTGGTCTCGGGCACCTTCAACGTGGCGCGCACCTACCCGTGGCAGTTTCTCTTCCCCGCAGCGCACTACTGGGTGGCGTGGCTCACCATCGGCGCGCTCATCGTGCACCTCGGGGCGAAGTGGGCGGTGATCCGCAGCTCGCTCGGCTCGCCCGACGGCGGGCGCGCCGACGTGCTGGAGCCGCGGCGGCGCCAGTTCCTCGCCGGTGTCGGGGCGACCGCAGCGACGGTGTTCGTCGCCGTCGCCGGGTCGACCGTCGGCCCGCTCTCGAGGTTGTCCGTGCTGGCGCAGCGGCGCCCAGGCGTGGGACCGCAGGGGCTGCCGGTGAACAAGTCGGCCGTCGGCGCGCGCGTCGTCGACGCCGCGACATCCACGGACTACCGGCTCGTGGTCGAGGGCAAGGTGGCGCACCGGCTCGAGCTCACGCTGAGCGAACTCGCGAAGCTCCCGCAGCGCACGGCCGAGCTACCGCTCGCGTGCGTCGAGGGATGGAGCACCTCGGCGGTATGGACCGGCGTGCCGCTCCGTGACCTGCTCGACATGGCGGGCGCTGCGCCCGATGCCGAGGTTCGGGTCGAGTCGCTGCAGCCTCGCGGTTCGTACCGCGTCGCCGACGTGAGCGCGACGCACGCGAACGACCGGGACACGCTGTTGGCGTTGCGGCTGAACGACGAGGAACTGCACCTCGACCACGGCTATCCCGTTCGCCTGATCGGGCCGAACCGGCCGGGCGTACTGCAGACGAAGTGGGTCGCTCGGCTGGTGGTGACATGACGGTGCAACGCCGCCCGATCGCACCGATCGTCGGCGCGATCCTCGGCGTTCCGCTCATGGCGGCAGGTGTGGTCGGGGTGCTCGGCGACTCGGCCCGGGTCGATCCCTGGGAGCTGGCGCGGTGGGTGGTGGGCGCCGACCTCGCTCACGACCTGGTGCTTGCGCCACTGGTGCTCGTGCTCGGCGCGGTCATCGGTCGGGTGCTGCCGGCATCGGTGCGCGACCCCGTTCGCTGGGCTGCAGCGACGAGCGCCGTGCTCGCGCTCATCGCCATTCCGTTCCTGGGAGGCCGGGGGCGGAATGCGTCGGTGCCATCGCTGCTCAACCGCAACTACGGCGCGGGGCTGCTCGGGGCGATCGCCGTGGTCTGGGCGCTGGCTGCGCTCTGGGGGACCGTTCGGATGGTTCGGCGCCGGCGGGGGTAGACCCGTTCGGTTGAGCCGTGTCCGGTGTCCCGTCTGCAGCGGTACCGGCCCGGCCGTAGCGCTCCCATGGGTCAGGAGCGCAGGACCTTCGCCATGGGGCGCCCTCGTGCGAGCTCGTCGACGAGCTTGTCGAGGTAGCGGATCTTCTGCATGAGGGGGTCCTCCACCGATTCCACCCGGACGCCGCACACGGCGCCGGTGATCAGGGCGACGTTCGGGTTGAGCCGCGCGGCGTCGAAGAACTCGGCGAACGTCGTCCCCGCGTCGAGGTGACGCAGCAGCTCGGCCTCATCGAAGCCCGTGAGCCACGCGATCACCTCGTCGAGCTCGGCGTTCGTGCGGCCCTTCCGCTCCAGCTTCGCGACGTATGCGGGATAGACCGACGAGACGGAGGTGGTGAAGATCCGATGCACGGCGCCAGGCTATGACCGGGCACCACGCACCAGGCGCCCCGGCGTCTCGCCCGTCAGGCGCCCCTCCCGTTGGGTGATCACGCCCGACTTCACCGTTGCGACATAGCCGGACGCGTCCTGCACGAGCCGTCGGCCGCCTGCGGGGAGGTCGTTCACGAGGCGCGGCGGGTGGCACGCCAGGCGATCGAGGTCGATCAGGTTCAGGTCGGCGAGGTGCCCTGGAGCGACGACCCCGCGGTCGGCCCAGCCGAGGTGGCGAGCGTTGCGTTGGGTGTTGAGGTGCACGATCCGCTCGATCGACAGGCCGTGCTCGCCCGACCGGTCGCGGGCCCACATCGTCAACGACGAGGTCGGCATCGACGCGTCGCAGATCGCGCCGCAGTGTGCGCCCGCATCGGAGAGCCCGAGCAGCACGTTCGGGCTCGCCAACATCCGGTGAACGACCGACATGTCGCCGTCGGCGAAGTTGAAGAGCGGGAAGTAGAGCAGCTGGTCGCCGTCGCCGGCGCTCAACGCGTCGTAGGTCAGTGCGGCAGCGTCGATTCCCCGGCGAGCTGCATCGGCCGCGACCGACTCGTCGACGCGCAGGTCGTAGTCGACCGGGTCGCTCAGACGGAACATCGCCTCGAACTTGCCGACGAGCTGCGCCAGGATGCCGGGCTGCAGCGTCGGGGTGAGGGCGGCGTGCTCGGCGAGGATGCGCTCGCGCCGCCCTGCGCCGCGCATCGCTGCGGCGCGCTGAGCGACGGGCAGGGCCGCCAACTCGCCGTACGACGCGCACAGCATGAAGGGGTTGGCCGTCGCGGCGAGTCCGAGCAACACGCCGATGGGGCGGGCGGCGACCTGTGCCTTCACATCGTGACCGGCATCCACCATGGAATCGACCCAGGCCATCTGTGCCCGCCAGCGCTCGGGTGCGTGATACGCCTGCTGCATGGTGAAGCTCAGCGGACGTCCCGACACCTCCACCACCCGGCGCAACAGGTCGGTCTCCGAACGAAACAGGTCGTCGTCGGTCGTTTGGTAGAGGTCGCTGATGAGTTGGATCACGCCGCCTGCCCGGCGGAGGGCGCCGGCGATGGCGAGGAGTTCGTCGGCGTCGGCGCTCAGCGTGCCGATGTTGTGACCGGCGTTGGTGCGGTGGACGTCGGTGCGCGAGGTCGCGAACCCGACGGCGCCCGCAGCGATCCCCTCGGCGACCAGTGCTGCCATCCGCTCGCACTCCTGCGCGGCCGGGCGTTCGCGATGGTCGGCGCCGCGCTCGCCCATCACGTAGGTGCGCACGGCGGCGTGGGGCACGTGGGCGCCGACATCGACGGTCCATCGGCGGCGGTCGAGCGCGTCGAGGTAGTCGGGAAAGGTCTCCCAGTCCCACGTCAGCCCCTCGGCGAGCGCGGTTCCCGGAATATCCTCGACGCCTTCGAGAAGCCCGATCAGCCAGTCGTGGCGATCGGGCGCCGCCGGTGCGAACCCGACGCCGCAGTTGCCGACCGCGATCGACGTCACCCCGTGCAGCGACGACGGTCGCACCTCGGAGTCCCACGTGATCTGGCCGTCGAAGTGCGTGTGCAGATCGACGAACCCCGGCGTCACGATCAGGCCGGTGGCGTCGATCTCGATGTCGCCGGCGGCGCGGTCGATCGATCCGCCCTCGCCGACCTCGCCGACCTCGGCAATGCGGTCGCCGGCGACGGCCACGTCGCGTCGGGCGGCTGGCGAACCGGTGCCGTCGACCACCAGCGCACCGCGAATGATCGTTCGTGCCATCGCCACCCCCGATTTGCATAGCCCCGTTCCGCGCTCAACGTAGCGGGCGTCGTGAGTCGTCGGCGGCCGGCGACCCGGCGACGCCCGACGCGTCGAATCACGCGACGACGACGCTCCACGAGTCCGGGTCGACGAGGACCCCGAGGTCGACGCTCAGGCGAAGCGTCTCGCCGCGTTCGATCTCGCGGTCGAGGCGGAAGACACGATTGCCCCAACTGGTGATCGGCGCGAGCGGAGATGTCGTCAGGGTGGTCTCGTGGTCGAAGACCGCCTCGAACCAGACCCCCACGCCATCGACGACGGCGTCCTCGGTCGCGGTGCGTTCGATGAGGTGACGACGTGGTAGCGAGTCGGCGGCATCCAAGGTTGCGAGATCGAACTCGACGAGGGGCTCGGGTCGGCCGATGGTTGCGGCGACCGAGCCCGGCCGGGCCCAGAACTGCTCGAAGCGATCGGCGCTGAAGGCGGCCGTGATCGCGGCATGCTCCATCGGGCGGAGGTCGATGCCGTCGGGCAGGTCGATGTTGTGCAACCGACGGACCCGCATGTCGGAGCGCAACGACAGGGGCTCCACGAAGAGACGAAATCGGGAGGGCAGGATTCGACCGTGCGGTGCGAGGAGGCGGTTCCGAGCATCGATGACGTTGTCGAGCAGGTTCTCGTTGAACAGCTCGTCACCCATCTGTTCGTGCAGGATCACATCGATCGGCTCGCGTGCGACGAACTCCCGGCTGTTGGCGCGGACGAACTCCACGTTGGTGAAGCCGTTCAGCCTGCCGATCTCGCGGGCGACCTCGATGAGGTCGGAGTGCTCGATGGCATAGACCTTCGCCGCGCCTGCCCGACTCGCCATGAAGGACAGCAGCCCGGTGCCCGCGCCGAGGTCGACCACCACATCGCCCGGCCGGACGTTGCGGTGGATCGCCCGGTGGTAGGCGTCGACTCGGACTCGGTCGCTCAGCATCTCCTCGTGATGAGTGATCCCACCGAAGCTCGTCTCGTTCATGTTGTCGTACACCAGCCGCATGAGGCGCTCGCTGGACGCCACGCGGTTCGCCGCGACCCCGACCGCCGACCTCATCACCCTGGTGGCCCGCCGTTGGACCCGTTCGCGCATCATCCGAGCATTCTGACCCGATCTCGCCGCGCGCCGCGACGATCGCGCCGCGCGCCGCGACGCCCAAACCCGGAACTGGGCCGATCTACCGACCGAGGGGGGTGGTGATTCGGCCCAGTTCGGAACGAATCGGCGGCGCGAGCAGCGGGGGGATGGCTTCGCGCCACGCGAGCGCCACCGAGCGAGCGCTCACCCCGGCGGTCGTGAACTGATCCCACGACTCGAACGAGGTGATGGTGGCGAGCACGGCGACGCGGCGCCCGCGCTCACCCGGCCGGAAGGCGTCGAGCTCTTCGCCGAAGTGCTGAGCGATCTGATCGGCAAGCGTCGACCGCACGCGCTGCAGGCTGGCGGCGAGATCGGGTACCTCGGCCGCCTGGCGACGGACCTGGCGTGCGACGGGCGCGGCCTCGTCGTAGTAGCGAAGTCGTGCCCGCACGAGCCGGTCGATTCGATCATCGAGGCTCCCCGAGCCGATCGCGGGCACGGCGAGCAGGTGGTCGATCCGTTCGAGGAACCGATGGATGCCCTCGTGCCGCAGGTCGTCGAGTGTGGCGAAGTAGCGGAACACGGAGGCGACCGACACGCCGGCGCGCCCGGCGACGGCCTCGACCGATGGCGTGTGCCCGTCGAGGAGGAGGTCGATCACGGCATCGACCACGGCGCGGCGCCCGTCTTCGCGGCGGCGCCTTCGCCCATCGACCGAGCCTGCGGTTTCCACTCGGGGGATATTGACAGTCGAACTCTCACAATGCAAGATGCGTGCCGCGGAAGGGAGGACCCGATGTCGGGACTGCGCACACGGCTGCTGCTCATACCCGCTTCGCCGGATGCCACCGTTGGGGGAGTGGGGTGACGGACTGGCCGGCGGTTGCGCGGCGCGGCGTTCGAATCGCACCGCCTCATCGGGTGGATCTACTGGGATCCGACGGCGATCGACGCGTATGGCTCGCTGGGCATCCCGGGCGGTGTCGGGTACTACGTGACGAGCCGCGCCGGCGCGCTGGGCCTCGCGGGGTCCGATGCCGTGGCGGCCGCGTTCTACTCGATTCATCCCGACTTCGTGCGGGCGAGCTTCGACCTGCTGGCAGCGGCGGGCGCCGGTCCGACCGATGCGATGCGTGTTCGTGACGACGCCGTGCTCGCGGGCATGGCGATCCACGCGCAGGCCGTGTGCGCCGAGCTCAGCGACCTCGCCGGGCAGTTGTGGGAGGCCGCCGATTCGCTCCCGATCTCGGGGCGGCCGGTGTTCGCGACGCACCTGCGTCATCGGCGCGACGACGAGCCCCTGCTCTCGGCATGGCTCGCCGTGAACTGCATCCGCGAGTGGCGGGGCGACACGCACTGGGCGCTCCACGTTGCGGACGATCTGACCGGGATCGAGGCCGGTGTGCTCGACGGGGCCTGGCGCGGCTACGGCGGCGACTGGCTGCCCCGGAGCCGCGGGGCCGACGATGCAGCGCTCGCCGAGGCCTATGCCCGCCTGGAGGCGCGTGGGCTCGCGGACGACGGCCAGGTCAACGAGGCCGGCCGCGCCCACCGTCAACGGCTGGAAGACCGGCTGGACCACCTTGCCGCCGGCGCGTGGCGCCACCTCGGTGAGGCCACGACGCAGCGGTTCGTCGACCTCGTCGCAACCGTCGGCGACGCGCTGATGGCGCGCGTCGACGCCACCGCCGGCGACAAGTGGATGCCGGCCGGTCGGCCGCACCGCCCGCGACCGCCTGCGAGCGCACACCGATCGTCGACGCCGGGATGAGGCAGCCATGAGCACCGTGTCGAAGCGCCGAACGGTTCCCGCCGGTCCGGCCCGGGTGTGGTCGGTCCTCGCCGACTTCGGCGCCCTCGCCGAGTGGACGACAGCGGTCGACCATTCGTGTCTGCTGACCGAACTGGACCGCGGGCCCGGGACGGCCCGGCGCGTGCAGGTCGGGCCGCAGACCCTCGTCGAGGAGGTCACGGTGTGGGTCGAGAACGAGGAGCTCTCGTATTCGATCACCGGCCTTCCGGCCTTCATCGGCGGGATCACCAACACCTGGACGCTCTCGCCGCTCGGCAGTTCGACCGTCGTCACCCTCACCACTCGGATCGAGGCGCGACGGCGGCCGGTCGCACACGCGCTGGCGGGGGTGGTCGTGCGAGTTCTCGCTCGCGCGTCCGACACCATGCTCGACGGCCTCGTCGACCATCTCGACACCAAGGGCGGCACCCGATGAGCACCCAACCCGACGTCGTGATCATCATGACCGACGAGGAGCGAGCCGCTCCCCCGTACGAGTCGGAGCGGCTCCGTGCCTGGCGCCGCGACCACCTGCCGGGTGCGGCGTGGTTCGACGCGAACTCGGTGTCGTTCGACCGTCACTACACGGGATCGCTCGCGTGCGTGCCGAGTCGGCCGACGCTGTTCACCGGCCAGTACCCCGACGTGCACGGCGTGACCCAAACCGATGGCCTCGGCAAGATGGCCGACGATTCACGCATGCGGTGGATGCGCCCCGGAGAGGTTCCGACGCTCGGGAACTGGTTCCGTGCCGCGGGGTACGACACGCACTACGACGGCAAGTGGCACATCACACACGCCGATCTGACCGACCCGGACACCGGGGCACCCATTGCGACGAATACCCATTTCGGCGATGTCATCCCCGATGCGGTCGATGCCTACCTCCGCGCGGACCCGCTCGGCCCGTTCGGGTTCTCCGGCTGGGTCGGACCCGAGCCGCACGGGGGGATGCACGCCAACTCGGGTCTCGTCCGCGATCCGCTGGTCGCCGCGCGCGTGGTGGCGTGGCTCGAGGACCGCTACGCCCGCCGCCGCGCCGGCGACGCTGCGGCACAGCGGCCGTTCCTGCTGGTGGCCAGCTTCGTGAACCCCCACGACATCGTGCTGTTCCCGCTGTGGATGCGCGGCGGCATCCCCAACGAGATCTCGTCCATCGACACCCCGGGCGTCGGCCCGTCGCCGTCCGACGCCGAGGACCTTCGGAGCAAGCCCGCCGCGCAGATCGCCTACCGGGCCGCGTATCCCACGTGCTACGGGCCGGCGATCGGGGTTGCACCGATCTACCGCAACAACGCACAGCGATATCGCGACCTGTACTACCAGCTGCATGTGGCCGCCGACGCCCACGTCGATCGGGTGCGACGCACGGTCACCGAACAGGGCACCGGCGACGCGGTCATCGTGCGGACCGCCGACCATGGCGAGCTGCTCGGGTCGCACGGCGGCCTGCACCAGAAGTGGTTCCAGCTCTACGACGAGGCGACCCGCGTGCCGTTCTCGATCGCGCGCGTGGGTGCCGCCGGCTCTCCGCCTGCGCCCGGCGCCCCGGCTGCACCGCGCCGGTCGAGCCGCGCCGTGTCGCCGCGCCGACATCGCACGTCGATCTGGTGCCGACGCTGCTCGCCGCGGCGTCGATCGACGAGTCCGAGGTCGCCGAGGTGCTGCGCTCCGGGTTCAGCGAGGTGCATCCGTTGCCCGGCCGCAACCTGATGCCGATCGTCGACGGCGACGCGCCCGACCGCAACCGCGTCGTCTACCTGATGACCCGCGACAACATGCCGGAGGGCGATACGGGTGCGAACGCGATCGCTCGCCTGATCGGGCGAACCGACGACGCTCCCGGTCCGCTCCGGATCAACGTGGCTGCCCACGTCGCGTCGAACGTCGAGGGGATCGTGTGTCGGGTCGACGAGGCCGACGCGCCGGGTGGACTCGGCCACGCGTGGAAGCTCGTGCGCACCTTCGACGATCCGGCCACGTGGACCGAACCCGGTGTCCGACAACTCGCAAGCGATGGCCTGAGCGGCCCCGTGTTCCGCAGCAACGTCCTGCCCGACCAGTGGGAGTTGTACGACCTGGATGCCGACGGCGCCGAGATGCGCAACCGCGCGGGCGACCCTGCGGCCGCGGCCGTGCTCGCGGAACTTCGGGATCGTCTCGACGCCGAACGCCGGCGCGCCGTGCCCGGACGTCACCATCCGTGGCCGTACGCGACCAGCCGCATCGGCGAGATCGGCCCGGTCGGGCTCGCACCGCCGAAGAACCTCGTCGCGCAGCAGGTGCGCGACCGCGTGAAGCAGCGACTCGCGCAGCGCCGCCACCAGCCACCGCCGCCGGCGAAGCTCCTGCGTCGAGTGCTCCGGCGTGCGGGCCTGCACCCCGACGACACCGAGGCGCCGCCGTCGGGGCTGTACGGCTACCGGGCGCTCGTGATCGCGACCAACCATGCCCAACTCGATCTGGGCAAGGCGACCGGCGTGTTCGCGAGCGAACTGACCGTGCCGTACTACGCGTTCCTCGACGCCGGCATGGTCGTCGACGTGGCGAGCCCGAAGGGTGGCGTGATCCCGGTCGACCCGCAGTCGCTCAAGCCGGCCATCCGGACCGCGTCCGACGACCGGCTCCTCGGAGACTCGACCCTGCGCTCCCGGCTTGCCGACTCGCACGCCGTGGGCGACCTCGACGTCGCCCGCTACGACATCGTCTTCCTCGCGGGCGGCTGGGGCGCAGCGTTCGACCTGGGCACGTCCGACGTGGTGGGCCGACAGATCACCGCCGCCAACGACGCGGGGGCGGTCATCGGCGGGGTGTGCCATGGTCCGCTCGGCCTGCTGCGGGCCACCGACGCCAACGGCGACCCGCTCGTGGCGGGGCGGCGGGTCAGCGCCGTCACCGACAAGCAGGTCGCCGAGCTGGGCATCTCGGCCACGCCGCAGCACCCCGAGACGGAGCTGCGACGGGCCGGTGCCGTGTTCGAGTGCGCGCACCGGTTCCGCGATCCGCTGGCGAACCACTGGGTGGTCGACGGCAATCTCGTGACCGGGCAGAACCAGAACGCGGCGCCGATGGTGGCCCGCGAGATGATGCGCCTCGCTGTGGCTACGCGCTGAGGTCGAGCCCGAGCAGCCGGATCGCGTTGCCGCGGCAGAGCTTGTTGACCGTCTCCTGGTCGAGGTGGCCCATCAGCCGGGCCGCGGTCGAGGCGCTGTTCGGCCAGGTGCTGTCGGAGTGCGGGTAGTCGGTCTCGAACATGATGCGGTCGGGGTTGATCTTCCCGAGCGCATCGGCGGTGAGTCCGTGCTGGTCCTCGAAGAAGCACCCGTACACCTGACGGTGGTAGTAGGTGCTCGGCGGTTCCGGCACGTTCGCGCCCACGTTGCCCCACGCCCGGTTCTGCTCCCACACGTGGTCGGTGCGCTCGAGGATGTAGGGAATCCAGCCGATCTGGCCCTCCGAATAGGCGATCTGCAGCCGTGGGAATCGCACGAGCACGCCCGACAGCAGGAAGTCGACCATCGACGACATGGCGTTGCCGAACGTGAGTGCCGAGGCGACGAGCGGCGGCGCGTCGGTCGAGGTCGACGGCATCTTCGACGAGGACCCGATGTGCATGTGCACCGACACGTCGGCGTCCTGGCACGCCGCGAAGAACGGGTCCCAGTAGCGGGTGTGGATCGACGGCAGGCCGAGGTAGGCCGGGATCTCGGAGAAGGTGACGGCGCGCACGCCGCGGGCCGCGTTGCGGCGAACCTCCGCCGCGGCGAGTTCCGGATCCCACAAGGGCACGATGATCAGCGGGATGAGCCGGCCGCCGGACCCGCCGCACCACTCGTCGACCATCCAGTTGTTGTACGCCTCGATGCAGGCGAGGCCGAGTTCCTTGTCGGGGGTCTCGGAGAACGTCTGCCCGCAGAAGCGGGGGAAGCTCGACGGGAAGCACATCATCGCTTCGATGTGGCCTTCGTCCATGTCGGCGAGGCGGGCCACGGGGTCGTAGCAGCCGGGCCGCATGTCGTCGTAGGTGGTTGGGGTCACGGTCACGTCGGCACGGTCGTAACCCACTGCCGATTCGACGCGCGTGCGGGGGATCAGCAGGTTCTCGAATCGCCACCAGTCGCAGGGCTCGCCCTCGTCGCCGGTCTCGAAGCTGAACGCACCGCCCACGTAGCCCATGTGTGCGCACGGGATGCGCTCGACGCGGGGCGCTCGATCGCGGAACTTGGGGTCGATGTGACGTTCCCACAGGTCCTTGGGTTCGATGACGTGATCGTCCACCGAAACGAGCAGAGGGATCTCAACCATGGTGTGACCTCACCTTCTTCAGTCGGTCGGACCCGCCGCGGCGGGGATCCGAACAGTTCGAGTGTCGCGCCCCGACCGCAGCAGCGCACCGGGGCGATCGTCGGTGGGCTCGCCGTCGCGCACGATGGGGACGCCGTTGACGAGCACCAGTCGCACCCCGATCGATCCGGCGAAGAGCCGTTCGCTGGCGGCGGGCAGATCGGCGACCTTGCGGACCGGGGCCGAGTCGATCGTGGCCGGGTCGAAGAGCACGAGGTCGGCGTGGTATCCCTCGGCGATGCGGCCGCGTTCGCGGAGCCCGAACAGCCGTGCCGGATCGTCGGTCATCATCTGGACGGCCCGTTCCAGCCGAACCAGCCGCCGGCCGCGGATGGTGTCGGCCAGGAATCTGGTCGGGTACACGCTGCCCATCATGCGGTCGAGGTGGGCTCCGCCGTCGGACCCGCCCACCATCGCCCGCCCGCTGTCGAACAGTTCCATCCGCATGGCCCAGCTCTCGTCGTCGTCCTCGAGGGGTGTCGGCCAGAGGACGGTGCGCAGGTCATCGGCGAGCGCGATGTCGATCAGCGCGTCGAACGGATCGATCCCACGCTCCTCGGCGATGTCGCCGACGCGCCGGCCCTCGAGTGGCCGGTTGGCCTCGGAGTAGGTGTCGCCGATGTGGTACTCGGCCCATCGGTTGAGGCGGCGGAACACCCCGGCCGATTCGGCCTCGGCGTCGCGGCGCATCGCGGCGCGCACCTCGGGGTCGCGGAGGAGTTCCATGCGTCGCTCGACGGGCTGGGTGAGGATGTCGTCCCAGCCGGGGATCAGCGTGAGGGCGCACCGCGTGAGCAGGCTCATGTTCATGGGCACGAGGATCGGCATGGTCAGCGCGACGACCCGGCCTCCCTGTTCGGCAGCGTGGCTCGATGCCCGCAGTTGACGCTCGACGGCGCCGGGGTCGCGCGAGTCGACGGTGAGCACGTTCCAGTTGACCGCTCGCTGCCCGCGCAGCGACATGTCGGTGATGCGCTGGATCTCCTCGTCGGTGAACCCCTTGAGACACCCGTCGGTGATGTACTCGAGCGTCGTGCCGTCGTAGTCGGCAACGACTTCGCAGAGGGCGAGCAGTTCCTCGGTGGTGGCGTTGCGGGAGGGGACCGGCTTGCCGTCGCCGTCGTTGTGCGAGAACGACTGCGTGGAGCTGAAGCCCATGCCGCCCGCCTCGATGGCGGCGCGCAGCTCGGCGGCCATCGCCGCGGTCTGTTCGGGTGTGGCGGCGACGTCGCCGTCCGCGCCCATTACGTAGCGACGCAGCTGGCAGTGCCCCACGAGGAACCCTGCGTTGACGCCGAGGTTCCCGTCGAGCTCGTCGAGGTATTCCGCGAACGTGGTCCACCCGCCCCGAACTCCGGCGGCGAGCGCCGCGAGCGGCATGCCCTCCACCTCGGCCATCATCTCCAGGGTCCAGCCGGTGTCCTCGGGCGTGATGGGTGCCAGCGTGAAGCCGCAGTTGCCCGAGATGACGGTGGTGATGCCGTGCAGGTTCGACGGGCTCGCGTAGGGGTCCCACAGGAGTTGCGCGTCGAAGTGGGTGTGCGGATCGATGAAGCCCGGCGTCAGCACGAGCCCCGTTCCGTCGACCACCTCCTCGGCATCGGTCGCTGCGGTGGCGTCCGTCGGCGGAGAGACGGCGGCGATGCGTCCGTCGTCGATCGTGACGTCGCCGAGGGTGGCGGGCGCACCGGTGCCGTCGATGATCGTCACGTTGCGGATCAGGATGTCGGTCATCGGACCTCCACTAGAACACGTTCTACTTTTCAGCTAAACTAGAACCTGTTCTAGTTCTCCACAAGTGGAGACCCGCAGAAGCGTCCGGAGGTCCCATGGCACGCACGCCGTTTCCCGTCCCATTCGGTTGGTATCAGATCTGCTGGCTCGACGAACTCGAGCCGGGCGGGGTGCTGCCGCTGTACTACTTCGAGGGCGACCTGGTGTTGTGGCGCGACAGCGACGGGGCCTACCACCTGCAGGACGCCATCTGCCCCCACCTCGGCGGGCACCTCGGCCACGGCGGGCACGTCGAGAAGTGCGAGATCATGTGCCCGTTCCACGGCTGGAAGTTCGACGGCGACGGTCGCAACAGCGAGATCCCCTACAGCGAGCGCGTGAACCGGGCGGCCCGCCTGCGCACGTACCCGGTACTCGAGCGCAACGGGATGGTGCTCGCGTGGTATCACCCGTTCGAGGAAGACCCGAAGTGGGAGATCCCGGAGCTCGAGGAGTTCTCCGATTCCGGCAAGTGGTCCGAGACGTTCTGTCGCACCATCGACATCCCGGCAGCGTGGCAGGAGATCGCCGAGAACTCGGTCGACCTCGCCCACTTCCGGTACGTCCACAACACCGAGACGGTTCCCGAGGCGCGCAGCTACGACTCCGACGGCTGGGTCGCCCACGTGCGAACGGTCCAGAAGTTCGTGACGCCGCAGGGCGTGGTCGACGGCAACATCGACATCGACAACTACGGCCCGGGGTTCAGCGTGATCCGGTTCAGCGGCATCGTCGACACGGTGCTCCTGGGCTGCAACACGCCCGTCACCTCGGACTCGTGTGAGCAGAAGTTCAGCTTCCGGGTGCCCCGCTTCGGCGACGATGCAACCACCTCCGGGGTCGGCGAGGCCTTCGTTGCCGAGGTGACCCAGCAGATCCACGAGGACCTGCCGATCTGGAAGTACAAGGGCCACGTGACCCGCCCCGCCTTGGCCGACACCGACGGGCCATACCTGAAGTTCCGCAAGTGGGCCTCGCAGTTCTATGCCGAGGAGGTCGTGTTCGATCGCGACGTGTATCCGCCGAACCCCCCGGCGACGAGCCGCCCGCCGGTCGAGGGAACGGTGAAGCTGTCGGCGTCGTCGCGCATCAAGGGCGAGGACAAGGTGCGCGCCGACATGATGTAGCCGGCGCGAGGGCGGGTGCTAACAGCACCCGCCGGTCGCGTCGCCGGTCGCGCAGTTCGACACGCCGGTCGGCGCGCCGAACTCGACGGGCTCGGCGGCGGGCGTCGCTGCCGGAGCGCAGCAGGTGCCCTCCGCCGAGCCGATGACGCTGTTGGCCATCTGCTCGGCGTCGCCGGTCTTCACGTACCACTCCCACGGGGCCCCGTCGGGATCGCTGACCCAGGTCTCGGTCTTGGTTGCGTAGCAGCAGACGGTGTCGTCCACGCCCGTGGTCTCGAGCCCCGTCTCTGCGAGTCGCTCTTCGGCGGCGACGACCTCGTCTGCGGTCTCGGTCTCGACGCCGAGGTGATTGAGCGTGCCGCCCTCATCGGACTCGATGAGCACCAGCTTGAGCGGCGGCTCGGCGATCTCGAAGTTGGCGTAGCCGGGCTTGCGCTTGTTGACCGGCGTGGCGAACAGCTTCGTGTAGAAGTCGACGGCGGCGTCGACGTCGGTGACGTTGAGGGCGAGTTGCACGCGGGACATGGTGCCTCCGGAGGTATCGTTGGATCGACGTGCGTCGATGCGTTCCACTCTGGCCCATATATCGATGCGTGTCAATATGTGTTCGCGGCCGAGGTGGACGGAGGTTGGGAGGATGCCGAACGTGCAGGTATTCGAGGGGTGCTGCACTCCGCTGACCGCGGGGGCGCTCGACGAGCCCGAGGCCGTGGCGCTGGCCGACGCGCTCAGGGTCCTGGCCGATCCGGCCCGGTTGCGCCTGATGTCGCTGATCGCGTCGGCCGACAGCGGCGAGGCCTGCGCCTGCGATCTCGTCGCGCCGCTCGGCCGGTCGCAGCCCACGGTCTCACATCACCTGTCCGTGCTCGTCGACGCCGGGTTCCTCCATCGGGAGAAGCGCGGGAAATGGGCGTGGTACCGGGCGGTGCCCGAGCGAATCGAGCTGTTGCGAGCCGCCCTCGGCCCGGCGCAGCAGTAGCGCAGTCGACTCGAAGGAATGCCGGCCGGGGCGGGGCTGTCGCCCACCGGCACAGCCACAGCTGCGAGGCTCAGAGGTCGCCGGAACGTTGCAGCGCACCGAACGAGACCCAGCCGGGCACGAGCGGCAGCCAGAACGTGGCCGTGCGGTAGACGAGCACCGCCGCGGCCGCGGTCCCTGCGCTCGATCCGGCCGACGTGAGGCCGGCGATCAACGTCGCCTCGACGGCGCCGATGCCGCCAGGCGTCGGCGCAACGGTGGAGACCGCCGAGCCGACCAGGTACACGAGCGCGATCGCCGCGAACGACAGGCCGCCGCCGAACGCCTCGACGGAGGCGACGAGCGCCGCGATGTTGCCGAGCGTGACGACCGTCGAGCCTCCCAGCAACTGGGTGAGCTTCGTCGGGTCGCTCAGCACCTGGCCGGCGCCGGACAGCGAGCGGCGTATCGGCGGCCACACCCGCTCGCTGAACAGTCGCCGGAGCCGGGGCACGGCGGCCGTCAGCGCGGCGAGCGCAACGACGACGGCGAGAACGATCAGCATCGTCGAGGCGGATGGCAGAGCGAAGTCGCCCAGGCCGGAGCGTCCGGCTATCGCCAGGAAGAGCAGGGTCAGGCTCACGTGCACGATCCCGCCCGCCAGTGTGTTGATGCTGATCGCCGCAGCGGTGGCCTCCGTGGTGACCCCGCGTTGGCGGAGGAACCGGCCCGTGATCGCCAGGAGGCCACCCGGCGCGACGAGCGACGCGAACGAGGTCGCATACTGCAGTGCCACGTTGCGGCCCGCCGGGATCGGCTCGCTCACCGACCCCGCGAGCGATGCGGCCGCTCCGGCATAGGTCGCGACCGACATGGCGAGCGCCGCGGTCGCCCACCACCAGTTCGCGTCGCCGATGGCCGACCACACCCCGCTCGATCCGATGAGTTGCGGTACGAGCGACCACATCGCGACCGCGAGCGCGGCGATCATCACCAGCGTGCGGGGCCGTACGCGTTCCAACTCGGCGATCGGTGCGTCGATTGCGCCGGTGACCCGCTGTACCTCGGATCGCAGCACGTCGAGGGTGTCCGTCCGCTTCACGGTCGCGCGAGTGCCGGCGGTCAGCGCGAGCGGCTGGAGCCGCGGGAGCGCTGTTGCGAGCGCGTCGGCGCCCACATGGTCGAGCGCCACGGCCACGGCGGGCACGGGCCCGATCATCGCGGCGCTCGACACCAGCACCTCGGCCACGTCGGCCGCGAGGTCGTCGGGTCGGGCCCCGATCATGGCGTGCGTGAACTCCACTGCGATCACACGCCCTTCGGGGTCGGCGAGGATCGCGTCGCCGCTGAGCCGCCGGTGCGCCATCCGTCCGGCCCGCAGCGATGCGACGACACGCCACAGGCCGTCGACAGTCTGACGTCGTTGCTCGGCGGAGAGATCGGTCCCGATCGGACGGTATCCCTCGTCGTCGAACAACAGGATGAAGGCGCCGCCCGGCCGCTCGACGACCTCGACCAGCCGCGGCGTTGGCACGTCGTCGGCGCGGGCCTTGAGCGAGCACAGGGCTTCGTGCTCGACATCGGCGCGCAGCGATCGAAGGGGGTGTTGCACGGCGGCGTCGCGGAACCGAGCCGAGCGCAGCAGCCGAACCGGCGCGTACGACGCCCAGGCGTCGCGGTGCGCGACCTTCGCGAACATCCGTCGCCCGCCAGCCCGAAGCCCGTAGCCCTGGAAGGCGCCGAGCGCGACCGACGGGGTCACCTCGTCGACTCCGATGCCGAGCTCGTTCAGCGCGGCGGCCACCTCGGTTGCATCGGGACGGCTGTCGGGGATGCCGAGGATCGCCCGCGTCAGCTGCACCGCGGCCGCGGCCGCGAGCATCACCGCAAGCACCGACGCCGGGTGCGCCAAGCCCACGCCGAGGCGCCCCAGCACGAGCGCTGCCAGGAGCGCCCAGCGCCAGAAGCGGCGGCCGGAGCGCCAGTTCTCGGCATCCATCATGACGAGCGCGGCGATCACGCCGGCGTCGAGGCCGGTGGGGAACAGCGAGCCGATGCCGTAGCCGCTGTCGCGGACGGCGTGGTCGATCGGGCCGGCACCGCCGGCGAGCCGCGGACCGCTCGGCGGGAGGATCGCCAGGCCGCCGGATCGGCGCCAGGCCAAGAGCAGCGCGAGCGCGCCGATCGTGAACGCCGCGGCGAGCACGTCGCGCCCGAGCCGACGCCACCGGCGCCCGAGGAGGAGCGCGACCAGGCCGAGCGCCACGGGGATCAGCACCCCGAGCTGGCTCGCCCCGACGATGCCGTTGGCGAGCCACCGCGGCGTGGAGGCCAACGCGTCGCGCAGCACCGACGCCGCATGGTTCTGGCGCTGTGCATTCAGCCGAGAGGCGAGCGCCGCGGCGAGCCCGGCGGCGGTCACCAGCCGGACCAGCGAGATCGGCGTGCGCAGATAGCGCGGGGTTTCGGCGGTGGTCACGGCTGCGGCCGCCCGAGCACGGGCCGGCGACGTCGACGATCGATCACGATCACACCGGTCATGAGCACCCCGGTGGAGACGACGGTCATCGCCAGCTCGTCGGCGTTCGAGAGCGAGACGCCGTGGTCGCCGCGACGCTCCCGCTCGAACCGTGCGCGATCGGATCCGTCCGCACGATCGGTTTCGAGGCGGCCGGTTTCGCGTCGGTCGAGTTCGGCGCGATCGCGTTCGGAGCCGTCGCTCCGATCCGGGTCGAATCCGTCGCGGCGATGGTCGTCGGAAACGACCGATGCCAGGGGGCTATGCCCCCACGCGATGCCCATC
This sequence comes from Actinomycetota bacterium, assembly GCA_016703525.1. Lineage (GTDB taxonomy): Bacteria > Actinomycetota > Acidimicrobiia > Acidimicrobiales > Microtrichaceae > JADJBW01. The sequence goes on from JADJBW010000017.1 coordinate 99,873, forward strand.
CCGACGACCGCCGCGGCGAGCGCTGCCGCGGCGAGTAGGTGGCGCAGGAACCTCACAGCGCGTCCCCGCCGGTCGCGCCGCGGCGCATCGGGTTGCGCCCGAACAGGCGCCGCGAGACCGATGCGATCCATCGCCAGTTGAGTCCGAGATGCACCGCGAGCAGCACGACGGTGAGGTCGGCGGCCGTGCCGTGGAGCCCGTTCCAGAATGGGCCGGCAAGCGGCTTCCAGCCGATGGCCGGCATGGCCGACCGCGAGACGAGGATCCCCGACGCCACGCACAGGACCATCGCGATCAGCAAGCACAGGTCGACGGCCCAGCGGACGCGCTCGCGCGCCGGGAACGTGCCGACCAGGCGTCGGGTGGTGCGCACGACCCAGTCCCAGTGCAGCGCCAGGTGGACGAGCAGCGCGGGGGCGAGTGCCACGCCGATCCACTCGTGAACGGTGAGTCCGGTGAATCGGAAGCTGTCGTCGAGCACCCACGCCAGCGCGATCGCGGCGTCGACCCAGAAGTCGAGGCGCGTCGCCCGAGGGACGCTGCGTCGGCGGACCGCCGGGGCCGCGGCGGTCACCCGATCAGTGCCTCGGCCGGCGGCACGTAGTAGTAGGCGGCCGAGGTGGGCGTCGACCAGGCGGTGAGCGCGTCGCGGGGGCCGTCGAGCCCGACCATGCGCCGGAGCATGCGGTCGATGCGGTCGCGGTCGCGCGTGAATGCCACGAACACGAGCCCGTTCTCGGCGACCCCACCGAACGGGGTGCTGCGGCGCACGACCTCGAGTTCCTCGCCGTCGTCCTCGATCGCCACTCGGGAGATGTGGGCCGACTCGGGCCGGGCGTCGTCGTCGAGTTCGACGCTGTCAGCCTTGGTGCGGCCGATGATGCGTTCCTGCTCGTGGAGCGGGTGCGCGTGGAGCGCGGCAAGGTCGTGGACCCATCGCTGCACGAACACGATCGTGCCGCCCGTGTCGGGGACCGTGATGATGCCGGGCGACTCGACAACGGGTGGGTTCTCGGTGCCGTCGATGAACCCGGACAGGTCGCGGCTGTCGTGGTAAGCGAACGCGCTCTGCTCGGCGGCGAGCCTCGCGCACGGCGCGAGCGCCGCGGCGACAGCGCGAGCGGCATCGAGTGCGTCGTCGGGCCCGGCCGCCGACACCCACACCCACACGTCGTGCTGGCCGGACGGCATCGAGAATCCGTCCGGGCCGGTCAACGTCTCGAAGTCGCCGAGGCCGGCGGGCGGTGCGCCGGTCGTTGCTCCGGACGATGCCCACACCGAGGATCGGAAGCCGACGACGATGCTCGCGCCGGCGGTCGCGGCCCGCGCGTTGGTCAGGCCGGGGCCCGCCGCCGAGATGGCCGCTGCGCTCGCGTCGGCGTTCGCCGCGCCGTCGATCAGGTCGAACTCGAGGTAGTGGTGCGCCCGGGTTCCGAACGCCAGGATCCCGCTCTGGAGCGAGGTGGTCATCGTCGTGGGCCCGTTGCTGCGCGCCGGTCGGTCATGCGGTCTCGGCGCGGACGTAGGCAACGATCGCGTTGGCGTGGCCGTGCCCGAGCCCGTGCTCCGACTTGAGCCATGCGACCGTGTCCATGTGGCGTTCGTCGTTGCGTTCACGAACGAGGTTGAGCCACACGTCGATCGGCTGGCCGTAGGTGCGCTCGATCGAGGGGAAGTAGGAAGCCGGGCCCTTCACCTTCTTGTCGGTGTTGTTGTCGCTGGTCATCCGGGCACCCTATCCAGCGACTTGGCTGGCTCGCGTCCGCCATCGATGCGAAGGCGGGCGCGGCGGTCATTCAGCGTCGACGACGACCTTGATCGCGCCCCCGGAGCGATCCGCTGCAGCGGCGAAGGCTCGGGGCGCCTCGCTCAGCGGGAACCGGTGCGTGATGAGCGCGTCGGCGATGTCGGGGTGCGCCGCCAGCAACGTCGCCGCCTCGTCGATCTCGCGGGTCGTGCCGTGTCGGCCGTACATCATCGATCCCACCAGTTCGACCTCTTTCGCGAGCATGGGCAGCCCCGGAACGGGCACGGGCCCGTGGAACAGGCCGGCGATCACCACGCGCCCGCCGGGTCGTACGCCGGCGACGCTGCGCTCGACCCCGCTGTCGGCGCCGGTCGCCTCGATCACGACATCGGCGTCGCGCACCTTCGCATTCACGCCTCCGAGGCGCTCGACTGCCGCTCGCTGGTGGGGGTGGCGGGCCTCGACGATTGCGGTGACCCCGATCGACCGCAGGCAGGCAACGACCGCCAACCCGACCGCACCGCCGCCGACCACGCCGACGGCCATCCCCGGCGCGACTCGACCCTGACGCAGAGCGTGGAGCGCGACGGCGATCGGCTCGACCAGGCACGCGTTCGTGACCGAAAGCGACTCGGGGAGCGGCACGAGCGCGGTGCGCGGCACGCGGAACACGTCGGCCATGCCGCCGTCGGAGAAGCAGCCGATGACCCGCGTCTCGCGGGTGCATCGCTGCGTCGCCCCGATCGCGCATTCTTCACACTCGCCGCACCACAGACGCGGCTCGATCGCGACCGGCCGTCCGTCGACCCAGCCGGCGAGCTCGTGGCCGAGCACGAACGACAGCGGACCCATGGCGATGAAGCCGAGGTCGCTGCCGCAGATCGAGGCGGTTGCCATCACGACCTCGACCCCCTCGCCGGGCGGCTCGTCCTGCTCGACCACCCTGATGCCGGCGTTGGTGGAACGGACGGCCCGGATGCGATGCGCGGTCATGGCGTGGTCCTGTCGACGCCGGGTGAGATGACCGACGCGGCGAGCCGGCGTGCCTGGAGTTCGAAGAACCCGTCGAGGTCGTCGATCACGTTGTGGAAGTGCCCGAACAGTTCGAAGTTGATGTGGCCGAAGATCTGCGTCCACGCGGCGATCCCGCGTGCGATCACGGCATCGGGCACTCCCGGCACGATCCGGCGGATGGCTGCGAGGTCGGAGCGGACCGCCCGGGTTGTCTCGATTCGTTCCGTCGCGTCGATCGTTCAGCCCGCCACGCCGTCGCGGAGGATCCCGAGCATGACCATGCTGACCCGAGCCGCCGAGTCGACCGTGTCGTGCGGCGCGGCATAGCCGGGCACCGGCGTGCCGTACACGAGCGCCCATTCGTGCGGGTGCGCGATCGCCCAGCGCCGGATCGCGTTCGCCATGGCGACGAGGCGGCCACCGGTGTCGTCGCGTGCGGCGGACGCGTCGCCCGCCTCCGCCGCTGCGGCGATGGCGGAGTACGTGTCGACGATCAGGCGCGTGAGCAGGTCGTCCCGGCTGGGGAAGTAGCGGTAGATGGCTGATGAGACCATGCCGACCTCGCGCGCGACCGCCCGCAACGACAACGTCGGCGCGCCCTGCTCGGCCACGTGTCGGCGAGCGACGGTCACGATCGCGTCGGTGATCTCGGAGCGGGCCCGTGCCCGGGCGGACCGGAGGGCCGCTGGGTCCATAGCGGGGTCCGTCGCTGAGTCCATGCCAGCAGTCTGCCGCGCGAATGAGAGCGCCGCAATGAAACGAGAGCGGTGCTCTTGACACCGAGCCAACGTGCGACGGAAGATCGGTGCACGCAAACGAGAGCGGTGCTCTCTCTAGTGAAGGACGGCACGATGAATGACACCCGCTACCTGCGACCCGGATGGTTCACCCGCACGATCGCGAACCGGATCATGGAAGCACTCGCGCGCGGTGGACTGAGCGTGCGGGGCTCACGCCAGCTCGCCGTTCGCGGGCGCACGTCGGGGGAGTGGCGCACCGTGCCGGTCAATCCGCTCACGTTCGACGGCGACCGGTACCTCGTCGCCCCGCGGGGCACCACCGACTGGGTTCGTAACATCCGCGCCGCCGGTGGCGGGGAGCTCCGCCTCGGCGGGCGCGCCGAGGCGATTTCGGTCGTCGAGCTCGCCGACGCCGACAAGGCTCCGGTGATTCGCGCCTACATCGCGCAGTGGAAGGCCGAGGTCGGGCGGTTGTTCGACGGCATCGACGAGCGGTCGAGCGATGCCGAACTGCGCGCAGCGGCCGCGGGCTTTCCGGCCTTCCGCATCGTCGAACCCGGACCAGCTCGCTGAACCGACGCCGGCGCTCGGCCTCTGCACGGGAACGAGGTGAGCGCTCCGACGGGCACTGTCGGTGCGCGTTCGGGGAGGTCGGCGTGAGCCTCGTGACATCGGATTCGCTGGGCGGCGACCGTTGGTGGCCGCCTTGACGCGTGGAGAGAATACTCGAACATGTGTTGCAGCGCGAACTCACGTTCGTG
>JADJBW010000018.1 GCA_016703525.1 Actinomycetota bacterium
CGAAAGCCGAGCCGTCGAGGCTTGGGTCGATGGTTCGTTGATCGAGCCGGCGGACGAGGTTGAGCAGGCGTTCGTACTCGGGGCGGCATGCGTCGATCTGTCGGCCGACACCGGCGGCTTCGCCGACCTTGTCCAACGAGATCCGGGCGTAGATCGCAGCACGCCCGAACAGCGTCCCTGTCCCGTTGCGGACGTTCGACTGTCGCTTCACCGCTATTGGCTGCGCTGGCTCCTCGGCTACTTGGGACTCCCTTCTGGAGTCCCACCTGTGGAGCTGCTCAGCGCGACGTGATTACCTCAGAAATTTCGACGTGGTGTTGTCGGCGAGCACCTTTCCGCCGGTCTGGCAGGCGGCGCAGTAGTCGACCTCGTACGCGTTGTACGACACCTGTCGGAGCACATCGCCGCAGCGAAGGCATGCCTCGCCCGACCGATGATGAACGGCCGCCAGCCGTTCGGCCGATCTCACCATCGTGTCGCGCGTCGCCTCGTCCTCGATCGACGCGCCGATGCATCGCTGGATGGCGGCGAGCAGCGCCGAGCGCTGTTCGGACTCCAGTCGGGCGGACGGAGCGAACGGCGAGAGCTCAGCGGCCCAGCAGATCTCGTTCGCGAGGCGACGGCCGATGCCGGCGATCCTGCGTTGGTCGCGCAGCACCCCGTGCAGGCGGGCGCCACCCGCGGCGGCCAGGATCGCCGACAGCGCGGCCTCGTCCACCGAATCGGCGTCGGGGCCGAGCCCGTCGAGCGGCTCGTTCCCCTCGGTCTCGCCCGCTACCACCCACACGCCGGCGCGCCGCTCGTGCCCGGCCTCGGTGAGCAGCCACGACGCAACCCCGTCGAACTCCCAGCGGGCGAGGCCGCCGCGGGGCTTGCGCGCCCGCCCCGTCTCGGGCGTCAGCCGGCCGCCCTGCATGAGATGGACGATGAACGCGAGGTCGCCGAACTCGGCGATCAGGTACTTGCCTCGGGTGCGTACCGCCGTGAGCGCCGTGCCGACGGCCGCTGCCGGGTCGGGCTGAAACGTCTTGAGCGCGGTGAACGACAACGGCGTGAACCGCTCCAGGACCGAGCCGCTATGGGATCGTGCCAACCGCTCGGCGTGGACTCGGAGCTCGGGCAACTCGGGCATCGCTGCTCATCCTGCCGGATCGGCGCCCCGCGCGGGGCGCACCCGGTCAGCGGATCGTCGACGGTCGGTTCCCCGACGCGGCGACGGGGTCCGGCGTGACGTCGGCGGTCACCGAGTCGCCGACGCGGTGATACCGACGCGGGCGAAGGACCGAGCTGCTGACGCCCTTGGTGTAGGGCAGGTAGCGCACCGTCGCACCGATCTCGCGCATCTGGGCCTCGAGCCGATCGCCCTTCGGCGTGCCCTGCCAGTCGTCGCCCTTGAACAGCACGTCGAAGCGGTGCGCCCGCCATGCGATGCGCTTGTCGGGACCAACGTCGGCCACCGCGGCGTCGACCATGCGCAGCGCAGCCACCAGGGCGATTCGCTCATCGAAGGGGATGACCGGCTGGCGGCCCTTCATAGCCATCGCTGCATCGTCGGTCACCACGCCGACGATCAGGCGATCGCAGCGCGCTGCCGCCTCCTCGATGATGCGCAGGTGGCCGAGGTGAAGCATGTCGTACACGCCGGGAACGTATCCGGTGATCATGGCAATGCCATCCCTTCTTCCCTCCGGTCGACATCTCTGAACCAGCGCCAGCGCCGGACCGTCGTCGCGACGAGGTGCACGCCGTTGGCTGCGGCCAGTGCGCCATAGCCGACGAAGAACAGGGTCGAGGCCGGCCGGACGATCAACCACAGGCACTGGACACCCCAGTCGGTCGGCAGCATGAGAACCCGCCACATCCCGCCAGGACTGGTGGGAGCCGGCGCGGTGGGAGCGCGTCGTCGCAGTTGTTCGGTAAGGATGAACGTGAAGAAGCCCGTCACGGCGACGAGTTCGAACGCGAACGCCGCAACCTGGGGCCAGGCGCCGAGGTCGGCATCGAATCGCTGGGCGGAGATGAGGACCGCGAGGTGCAACGCCGACACCTTGACCACGTCGAGACAGTGGTCGAGCCATTCGCCGGCGAGGCTGCCGCCCGAGCGCAGGCGCGCGAGCTGGCCGTCGGCCGAGTCGACGGCGTACCCGAGCAGGAGGAGCGCGACCACGAGGGCAGCGGTCGCGGGGGTCGGCCGGAGGGCGGCCGCGAGCACGATCGCCGTCCACGAGATGAACGCGCTGATGATCGAGACCTGGTTCGGGGTCATGCCGAACGTCGCTGCCGCCGCGGCGATGTACCTGCCGATCGGCCGGTTGATGTACAGCGAGTACAGCGGCGCACCCTTGCGCGACTTCTGATGGTTCTTCAATCGCGCCAGGTCGGCTGCAAACCCGGCTTGACTCTCGCCCACGGACTCTTGCGTCATGCTTCGAAGCCCCGCTGTGTGCACAGATCGAGGAACGCGTCGACCGTGGCGCCGGGCTCGGTCGCCGTGGCGGCGGTGCGGAGCTGCACCGCCTGCGCTGCGATCTCGGCGATCGCGCTGGCCTCGGCTCGGGCGGCGGCGACCGTCAGCGATGCCTCCGCCCGCGGCCGGTCGCCCTGGCGCAGAAACACCCACGCGAACTGGTTGTTCGCACAGGCGAGAAGGGCTGTCTCGTCGAGCGTGATCGCTGCACCGCGCGAATTCGTCGGGGATCCGGCGGGAAGGCCCGACTCCGCCGGAGCGAGCGGGGCGTCCGCAGCGACCCCCGGTGCCGGATCGGGAAGATCACCGACGGACGGCGGGGTAGACGCAGCCGGCGAGGGTGCACCCACCCCGTTCGTGGCTGGCGTGCCGGCCGTTCCGTCTGCGCCGGTCGCTCCCGTTGAGCCGGTCGAGCCGTCTGCTCCGGTGTGAGCGGTCGGTCCTGTCGCTCCCGCAGCCGTCGCGGCACCGCGCTCGGCGGCGTTCGCCGTGGCGTCGTCGCTGCAGCCCGACCCGGTGGCGGTCATGAGCAGCGACGCACAGGCGACCAGCCACCGCGCACGACGGTGAGGTCGCACGCGGCGGGTGAGCTGACGGGTTGCGGGGCTCGGCACGCTGTTCCTACGGCACCGTCACGATGACGGGGGTCGATGGGGATGAGTAGTTGTTGGCGAGGTCGACGCCACGCACCTCGTAGCGGTGCTGACCGGAACTGACGCCGAGGTCGTCCCAGGTGAGTGTTCCGGCGGGGACGAACTTCACGAACACCCAGTCGCGGTGGATGAGATAGCCGGATAGGCCGGAGCCGCCGGGGTTGGGGAGGTCGGTGACGGCGCCCCAGCCGAGGGTCACGGTGCTGCCGCTGACCGAGCCGGTCGCGGACGGTGTCTGCGGCCCGGTCGTGTCGGCTGCGCCGACGGTGAGCAGCACGGGAGCGGAAGGCGCCGAATAGTTGTTGTTCAGGTCGACGGCGCGGATCTCGTAGCGGTGCGTCCCGTTCGCCACCCCGACGTCGGTCGTCGTGAGCGTGCCGCCCGGCACGAACTTGATGAACTGGTAGTCGCGGTGGATGAGATAGCCGGAGAGCCCGGAGCCGCCGGGGTTGGGAAGGTCGGTGACGGCGCCCCAGTTGAGCGTTACGGTGCTGCCGCTGACCGACCCGCTGCCCGAGGGTGTCTGCGGCCCGGTCGTGTCGGCCGGGCCGGGAACGGTCACGACGAGCGTGGCCGGATCGGAGAGGTTGCCGGCGAAGTCGCGGGCCCGCACCTGGTAGCTGCGGTTGCCGCTCGACGGGGTGGGGTCGGTGAAGGTGCGAGCGTTCGCCGCCGTCGCGCCGAGGTACACGCCGTCGCGGTGCACGATGTACTCCTTCACGGCCTGGTCGTCGCTGGAAGCGCCCCAGTTCAGGGTGACGGCGGGTGCGTTGATGCTCGATGCCAGCGACGGCGGAATGCCGGGAGCCTGCGTGTCGGCTCCGGGAACCGTCGCGTTCACGGTGACGCCGGTCGACATGCGCCCGGTGACGTCGACCGTGCGAACCGTGAAGGTCGTCGCGCCGGTCGCGATGTTGGAGAAGCCGTAGCTCGTCGACGTGGTGTCTCCGGCGAAGGTTCCGTTTCGGTAGACCTTGTAGTAGGCGATCGGGAGTTGGCTTGTCGGCGCCGTCCACGACACCGACGCGCCCGCGTTGGCGGCGACGACAGCGACGTTCGCCGGGTCGGCGACGGCCTTGCAGAACCGACCGAACCCGCCGAGCCAGGCGCCGGCCTCGGTGCGGGTGTAGTACCCACCGACGTAGTAGCAGCCGTTTGCATCGACATGGATGGCCCAGGTGCCGTAGTAGTTGGCCTTCAGGCCGGGCACGAACGTGCTGGACGGCTCGGAGTCGGACGTGTTGTACGCGATCGCGACGCGGTTGTCGGTGCGCTGCCCGGTGAACGAGTTGTAGTGGGTTTGGCCGAGCCACGACGGGTCGTTCCAGCCGCCCTCGGTCGAACGGAAGCAGTGGCAGCCGCCGATGATCTTGCCGCCGGCGGAGACCTCGAGCACCTGGAAGTCGCCGCCGGCCATGAACGTGCCGCAGGCGTCGAAGTTGAACGTGTTGCACCCGATGCCGGTGGTCGAGAACCCGATCCGTTCGTTGGTGCTCGCGTCGAGCACCTGAAGGATGTGTTGGGCGCCGCCCACGTAGATCCGATCGTTCGCGTACGCGATCGCGACCGTGTCGCGCTGGCCGGTCGTGTTGTTCTCGAAGGGGGTGAGACCGGGAACCGAGGCTCCGGTCGCTTCGGTCACGGTCGCCATGCGCGCCGTGCCCGGCTGTCCGTTGACCGAGGTGAAGAAGCCGACGGCGTGCACTCGGCCGCGGCTCGGGTCGATCGTGAGATCCCAGAGGCCACCGGAGAACTGCGGCACCCACGACCCGTCGATTCCGCCGGTGAGTGCGTTCAGCCGGGCCGCATTCCAGACCCAGTAGTTCGTGCCGTTGACCTTCACGTAGAAGAACTGGCCGGCGATGTAGATCTGGTTGCCGACGAGCAGAATCTCGCGAACGCTCGTTGGCGACCCTTCCACCGATGCAGCGAAGGTCGGGTCGGTTGCTCCGGTCACGGGGTCGAGCATGGCGAGCCCGCGCGAGCGACGCCGTTGACCGAGGTGAACTCGCCGCCGATGAGGAGCTTGCCGTTCGGGGCCTCCTCGAGGGTGATGACGGTCGCGTTGATGACCGGGGCGAACGTTGGAAGCCACGCGCCGGTATCGCGATCGAATGCGGCGAGGTACGGCTGGGCGTACACCGGAGTCGCCGGCGTGTCCCCGTTCTCCTGCACCCCGGTGAAGGTGCCGGCCACGTAGATGGTGTTGCCGATCTCGGCGAAGTCCCAGACGTGCGGTTTGGGCGCGGTATTCGACGTGCCGGTGCCCACGACGCCCCACTGCCTGACGGGGGTGGCGACCAACGAGTCGAGATCGACCTCGGGCAGCACGCCCGGGTCGGCGACAGCCGGCGGGTCGGCCGCCGCGGCGGGCATTCCCATCGCCTGGGGAAGCACAAGGGCTGCGCCGGTCAGCGTTACTGCTGCGATCGCCGAAGTCGTTCGGCGACGCAAAGTCGTTGCAGCGCCCCTTCGGGGTCGCCGGTCCGCCAGAGTCATGTTGTCATCCGCCTTGTTCCCGCTGGGTGCAGCCATGAGGGCGCTGCACTCGGGCGAATCGTGGACATGCACCGCGCCCACCACAATGGGCATTTCATGAACCACTCTCTGAGCCCAAGCCGACTCAGATACCTCCGCCGTTCCCCAGTCTAGTCACCGCGGGCGGTGGCGACACAGTCCAAAAGGCCCACTGTTGTGCGCTGGGAGTGGTGTTGAGGAGCAGTGCCAATAGAGTGCCCGGCCATGAGCGGAGCAGTGGTGGGCAGTTCGGGACTGGACATCGGCGTCTACGGCGCGCGCGGCGTGCCGTCGACCTATTCGGGCTACGAGACGTTTCTCACAACGCTCCTTCCCGAGCTGGTGCGGCGTGGCGATCGGGTGACGATGTACTGCCGGCCCGGCGACGGCATGGACAACAGCGAGTGGGAAGGCGTGCGCCGACGCGTCCTTCCCGCACTGCCCGGCAAGAACTTCAACACGCTCACACACGGTCTCGTCGCTGGGGTCGCTGCCCGACTCGCCCGTCACGACGTCGTGCTCGTGGTGAACGTGGCGAACGCCGCCTACTGTGCGATCGGGCGGTACACCCGCCAGCCCACGTTGCTGAACACCGACGGGCAGGAGTGGCTGCGCGACAAGTGGGGTGGCACAGCGAAGCAAGTGTTCCACCGGTCGGCCCGGATCGCCGGACGATGCGCGACAGCGTTGGTAGCGGACTGCGAGGCGATGGCGGCGATCTATCGCGACGAGTTCCACGCCGACTCCACGGTCATCCCGTACTGCGTCCCGCCGGTCGAGTTCGTGGCGGACACGGCCTTCCTCGACGACCGAGATCTCACGCCGTACCGCTACGTGCTGGTCGGCGGACGCCACAACCCCGAGAACAACATCCACACCGTCGCGGAGGCGTTCCACGCGTCCGACATCGACGTGCCGCTCGTGGTGCTCGGAACGGCGAACTACGACTCGCCGGTCACCAACCGCGTTCTCGAGCTGGCCGCAACCGATGACCGGATCCGGGTGCTCGGCCACATCGGCAACCGGGCGGAGTTTTTCAACCTCGTCCACCACGCGAGCGTCTACGTGCACGGTCACTCGGTGGGCGGAACGAACCCGAGTCTGGTCGAGGCCATGGGTGTTCGCGCCCGCATCTGTGCCCTCGACAACTCGTTCAACCGGCAGACGCTTGGCCCCGACGGCGGCTACTTCTGTCTCGACGAGAGTCCGAAGCGGTTCGCGGCCGTCATCGCCGCGGTGCTCGCCGAGACCCAGGAGGACGACGCCGCAGCGCGGGACGCGACCGCCAGGCGGGCCACCGAGGTGTACTCGGTGTCGGGCGTGACCGATGCCTACCGAGAGTTGCTCCACCTGGTCGCACGATCCCGACGACCTGTTACCATGCGAACGAGTTGGGACGTGGGGCACGGCTGAGCACATCTGCTCTACCACGATGACACTCCCGACTTATCGACCGGAGCGCGGGCTTCGGTCGATGCTCTGAGCAACGGCGGAACGCTTCCCTCCCCGGGAGCAAACTCTTCAGGCGGACAACACAGTGACAGCCATCAGTTCGGCAGGTGGTCGGAGCGCGGCGGCGCCCGGCCACGTCGCCCCAACGAATCCCATTGGCAAAGCGCGAATGCGTCTGACCGAGCCTGCGCTCCCGCAGGACTCAGAGGCAACGCCGGCGCGGCGTCGACGATTCCCACGTCGACCACCCCTCGGCTCCTCGTGCCCGTCGCGGCGACACGGCCCTCGCTCCCTGCGCCGTCCCCGTCGCTTCCCGACGCCGAAACCGCTCCGATCGCGGTCGCTCCAACGATCCCCGCGACCGCCAGCGGCTTTCCCCCTGGCTACGCGGCGCCGACCTCGTGGTACGCCCGGCGGGGCAAGCGCCTGTTCGACTTGGCGTTCACGTCGTGCGTGCTCGTCGTCGCCGCGCCGGTCATGCTCGGTGTGTTCGTGGCGCTGCGGTTCGCGTTTCCCGGCGAGTCCATCGTGTTGCGCCAGCGGCGCGTCGGACTCAACGGGCAGGACTTCGACATGCTGAAGTTCCGCACCATGCGCCCGAGCCGCCGCCAGCTGCACGTGGCGATCGACGGTCCCGACCGTCGTGTGACCCACAAGTCCGACACCGATCCACGCCACACCCGGATCGGCCGCCTGCTGCGTCAGTACAGCATCGACGAACTGCCGCAACTCCTCAACGTCATGCGAGGCGACATGTCGCTCGTGGGCCCCCGCCCCGAGCTGTCGACCGTGGCCGACGAGAAGGGCCTGCGGTACCACCCGCGGTACCTCGTTGCTCCCGGTCTGACCGGCGAATGGCAGGTGACGCTGCGTCAGAGCGGGGCGATGCTGTTCGAGACGGTCGACGAGGACCTGCCCTACCTGGGCCGCGTCACGCTGCGCAACGACCTCTCGGTGCTCGTACGAACGCTGAGTGGGTCAGTGCTCGGCGGCGGTCGCTGATCCTCAACTTCGGACAATCGGGGCCGAAACAGAGTCCATGGTCTTCGCGTCCGAACCTCAGCCGCCCGTCGATTCGCCGGGTCTGCTGTCCGCTACCCGGCGGTATCGAGTCCTCGTCGCCGCGCTGACGGTCGCAGGCGTGGTGCTCGCCGCACTGTTCACGATCGTTCAGCCGTCGACCCCGGCGGCCGAGGCTCGGATGACCCTCGTCGACCCGCGGGGCACCGCGGTGCTCAGCGGCGGTGGGTCCCAGCAGCTCGATGCGACTCGCTACGTGGCGGACCGCATGGAGGTCGCCTCGTCGTCGACGGCGCTGGGCATCGCTGCCAAGGCGATGGGGAAGGGCGTCACCACTGGTGAGCTCCGTGACGCCTGCTCGGTCTCGGCGGTGCCCGAGTCGACGACGCTGGTGCTCAGTTGTTCGCTCTCGTCGGCATCCGACTCGACGCGAGCGGTCACCGAGTTGGCGGCGGCGTACCGCAGCGTCACCAAGGACGACCTTGCGTCGAAGGCTGCAGCGACGACGTCGGCGATCGAGCGTGAGCGGGTGGCTCTGCTCGACCGCATCGCAAAGGCCGGCGCCGAGGAAGACGATCCCGATGTCCGGGCGGCGACGCTCGAGAGCGCCACGTCGCGCCTCGCGGCGCTCGATCAGCGCGAGAGCGCGATCGCCACGTCGTTGTCGTTGTTCGGCGACGGCGTCGACTTCTTCGATCCGGCTCGAACCGTCGAGGGCTCGGGGCTGATCGCTCAACTCGTCCGCAACGCGTTCGTGGGCGGCGCGCTCGGGTTCATCATCGCCCTGGTCATCGCCTGGTTCCGGGCCGACCGTGCGCCGATCGCACAGCGCAGCGACGACGTCGCCGAGCTGCTCGATCTGCCGGTCCTCGGCGAGGTGAACATCGAAGACGCCGGTGCGGACCTCGACCTGTTATCGGTGCCGGCACCGGAGTTCATGCTCGTCGCCTCGAACCTGTCGGCATTGTTCGACCGAGGCGTCGCGATGTTCGTGGCGATCACGGGCATCGACGGATATGCCGAGACGGTGGTCAAGACGGCGCTCGTCGCGGCACGGGCGGGTAAGCGTGTCTTGCTGATCGATGCCGACCACGCTGCCGATTCTCCCAGCCGGCTCGTCGGCCTGTCCGAGGGCCCCGGCCTCGCCGAACTGCTCGGCGGCCAGGTCGCCGAGGACGAGGTCACCGCTCGCATCTCCTTCGGGTTCGCGCCGGGCCTCAGCGAGGCCGTCTTTCACGTGATGGGCCCCGGCGACCGCACGACCGAGCTCGCCGCCCTCGCCCGAGCGGATCGTGCCGAGAGCGTGATCGGGTCGCTGCGATCGCGCTACGACCTCGTGCTCATCGCCCCGCCGCCGCTGTTGGCCTCGGCGACCGGTACGGCGGTCGGCCAGCTTGCCGACGGGGTGATCGTCGCGGTGAAGCCCGGGATGTCGACCAACACGCTGGTTGGTGCTCGCCGGCAGCTCAGCTTCCTCGGAGCCGAGCGCCTCGGCTTCGTGATGATCGACGCCGGCCGACGCAGCGGCGCCTGAGATGACCGCCACGCTCGAGGGCGCGGACGCAGCGCCCGCAGCGGGTGAGCAGACCCCCGGCGACGACATCGGCGGCGTGCGCTCCAACGCGACCCGCGCGCTCGCCGCGATCGGCAGCCAAGGCATCGTCGCCGGATCGAGCCTGGTCCTGCAGTGGTTGGCGCTCTGGAAGCTGGGTGCCGCCGGCCTCGGCACCTTCGCGATCCTCTCCGGCGGCCTGCAGGTCACCGCAACAGCGCTGCACACCGGTTGGGTGGGCGACCCACTGGCGCTCGTGGATCGGCATCACCCGCCGATTCGGCGGGCGCTGGTGCGCGTCTTTTGGATCGCGCTGGTCGCGTCCGGCGTCTTCGGCCTCATCGGTGGGGTCGTCTTTGCCGGTATGAGCCCGGCGTCATCCTCCCTGTTCGGCCTGTCGCTCGTTGCGTGGGTCGTCGAGGAGACCGGGCGCCGGTTGCTCATGGCCCGGTTCGAGTTCGTCGCCCTGGCGATCAACGATGCCGTGTACGCGCTCGCCGCGATCGTCACCGCGTCCGTGGTCGTCGTGACGGGCCGCCTGACGATCGATTGGCTCGTGGGAGCGATGCTGGTTGGCTCGCTCGCCGCCATCGCCGCGTCGGTGGTGCAACTGCCGGCATCGGAGCTGCGGCCGGGGCCGCGGGTTGAGCCCGAGTTCCGCGAACTCGCGTCCTTCTCGTTGTGGCGCTCGGGCCAGCTCGGAATGCGGCCGCTCTCGATGCTGGGTTCGCGGGTGATCGTTGCGGCGCTGACGTCGACCGCGACGCTCGGATTGCTCGAGGCGGGCCGGTTGCTCGTGGCGCCGATCATGACGGCGTCGAACGGGTTCGGTGGCTTCATCCTTCCGTACTTCGCCCGGCGTCACCGTCACTCCGGTGTCGACATGGGACTCGTGGGCCGGGTGATGGCAGCCTCGGCCGGGCTGGCGGTGGCGGCGATCCCGTCGGCCTTCCTGCTGCGCGGATTTGTCGAGAAGGCGAACGACTCCGGCGCCGTACCCACCGGGATGATCGTCGCCTGGTGCATCTTCGCGGTGGGGTACAGCGCGAACATCCCCCTGGTCAACGCCCTGACATCGCTGCGCCACACCCGCTTCGTGTTCTGGGGTCGGGTGGTCGACGCGCTCCTCGTGCTCCTACTCACGTGGGCCGCCGTGGCCGCGGGACGCGTCGACACGGTGCCGGTGGTCATGACGATCGGCATGGCGATCGGTTCGATCGTCCCCGTGATCGTCTTGTGGCGGTCCGGCGAGGTACCCGTCCCCGAACTGGTGCTGCGCATGGTGCGGGGGGAGGCGCCCGCGCCCTCGGCTCTCTGGGACGGCCGAACCCAGCGAATGCGGCCGATCTTCGTGCTCGTGAGCGTGCTGTCGATGATCGTCGCGAGCGACTACAAGTGGCGTCGCCGCGAACTGTCGGGGTCGCTCGGCGGGTCGCTCGATCTCGCGATCCTCCTCGAGGTGGGCGTGTACGCCGTGATCGGTCTGTGGCTGGCGCTCGACATCGCGAACCCGCCGCGGTTCCGACGTCCTACCGCGGTGCAGTTCTTCATTCGCGGATGGGTCGCCACCGAGGTCGTCTCGGTGCTGTGGAGCCTGTACCCCCAGCTCGGCGGTGTGCGCGCCGCACAGCTGATGGTGATGCTGGTCTTCTGCATGGCCGTCGCGTCCAGCTCCACGCGGCCCGACATGCACCTCGTCGCACACGGCTACCTGGTGCTGTCGACGGTGTCGGTCGGCATCGGCGCGGTGTGGCGCGTGCCGTTCTCCGAGCTTCAGGCCGATCGTTTCAACTGGATGGCCGTGCACTCGGTCGTCGCGGCCGCGATCCTGGCGATCGCCGTGGTGATCGCTGTGGCGTACCTGTTCCGCGGCGGCGAGCGACATCTGCTCGGCGCCGGCACGGTGCGTTGGGCGCCGTGGGCCTACGTGCTCGTTCTCGTGGTCTGCGGCGGCGGCCTGCTCGCGACGAAGACTCGCGGTTCGGTGGGAGCGGCGTTCGTTGGCCTGCTCGTGGTGGCCGGCCTGTCGAGGCGACGCCGTGCTCGCGTTCCGGGGCTGTTGGTCGGCGTGCTCGGGGTCGCCGTGAGCGCCGTGCTGTTCCTCAACCCGATCATCGCGTACGCGGAGCGCGGCGAATCGGCGGAGTCGCTCAAGTCGTTCAACAGCCGCCTGCCGCTCTGGGAGTTGGCCTTCGACCTGATCGGCCGCCGGCCGCTGCTCGGATGGGGTATGACATCGTCACGGGGCCTGTTCTTCGAGGCGATCGGACTCGGAGGCGCCCACAACGCGTATGTGAACGTGCTGGTCGACACGGGGCTGATCGGTGGGTTCCTCTGGCTCGCCGCGATCGTCTCGCTCTTCGCGGCGCTGGCGCGCCTGCGGCGTCACGGCGATCGAGACGTCGCGCTGCTCACGGGTGTGATGGTGACGCAGGTGGTCAACGCCTTCACCACCGAGGGCCTCGGTTCGGGCGCCGGCGTCTCGACGATCTGGCTACTGGTGACCGCCGCGTGGGTCGGGGTCGCGCAGCGCGAGTTGGCGGAGCGACGCCGCGAGGCCCGCCGGCGTCCGGTCAGGCCGACAGCACGGCGTGCAGTTGATCGACCAGCGCAGCTGAGTAGCGCTCGACCGTAAACCGCTCGATCGCCCGCTCCCGGCCCGCTCGACCCCAGCGGTCACGAACGGCCGGATCCTGGGCCTCGGCGAGTGCGTGCCACAGCGCCTCGGCGTCATCGAACCCGACCACTCTGCCGGTCACACCCTCGACGATGATGTCGTCGGGTCCACCCGGGCCGGTCGCGACGGCGCCGAGCGATGCCATCTGCGCTTCTGCCGTCACGAGGGAGAACCCTTCGGGCCAGGTCGACGGGATCGCCGCGACGTCCATCGAGTCGTACATCGACGCGGTATCGGAGCTGTACCCGTGGAAGACCACGACGTCCTTGAGCCCGTGGCGTGCGACTGCCTCGTGCAGCGCCGCCTCGACTTCCGCGTGTTCGGGGAGGGCGTCGCCCCACAGATGCACCCGCCAACGGTGGCCCGCCTTCGTGGCGAGCGCCGCCGCGTCGATCAGCACGGACTGGCCCTTCTGCGGATGGAGCCGGCCGACGCACACGACATCGAGGACCCCATCATCGGATGGCGGCAGGGCTGCGGGCAGTGCCTGCACGCCGTCGTTCACGATCACGCACCGGTCGCTCAGCGAGGGCGTGAGCTCGCCGACGAAACGGGCCGTGAAGGTCGAGTTGCACACGACCCGAGTCGCGACGCGATCGATCACGCCGAAGTGCACGCGGTTGAGTCGGCCGCTCGTGCGCGGCACCTCGCGCACGTGGACGACCACCGGCGCAGGCACCGCGAGGCGGAGCCCGGGCAGCAGCGCCACTGCGACGGTGTTCACGTAGACGAGGTCGATGGGGTGGCGCCGGTGCACCCGTCGCAGATCCGCCAGTGCGGCGGCGACGCGCACGGCGGCGGGCACGAATCCCTGAGGGGTGAAGAACCGCCGCCGGAGCGCGAAGTCGTGGGTCACCTCGACCCGGGCGCCCGTCGCTCGCGCCGCGTCGAGCATCGGGCCGTCGACCGCAGCGATCACGGTGACGTCGAAGGAACGCAACATCGCCAGCAGCGCCGCAACGACGGCGCGGTCGGATCCGTACCCGTCGGCCGACGGCGTGAGCACCACCAGATGGGGTCGGCGCGCGTTCACGAGGAGAACACCGTTCGGGAGCGCACCTCGGCGAGGGCGTCATCGATCGCCGACAGCAGCGCGGCGTGCCGACTCAGCAAGGCGATGTCGCCGCCGAGGCGGACGTCGCCGTTCGCGAACGCCTCGTGCGCGCTGCGTCGTCCGGCTGCGATGTCCTCGGCGACGGTGATCGATTGCGAGATGCGCGCCCTCGGCAGCGAGGCGTCGGCCGCGGCGTGAGGAATCAGCGCGACGTTCCCGCCGCGGAAGCGGAACAGGTAGCGCACGTCGTCGCCGGTGGTCGTGCCGTCGATCGTCTCGGCGTCGGCCCCGACCGCCCCCTCGCGGGCGACGTTGCGGGGCGATCCGGTGCCGTGCCGCGTCACCACGGTTTCGAGTTCGAACGGTTCGGTCGCCGGCGGGTCGAGCACGACGCGTTGCAGCGCGGCCGCCGCCGCCTCCAACCACTCCGCCGAGAGGTAGTGCAGCATCGATGGAAGACTACCGGCACCGCTCCGAGATCGGTTTCGGACGAGAGGAGTGCCGATGGCCCGCCCTGCCGCACGTGACGAAGGACGACACCAACCCGGGCCCGAACGGCTCTGGAATGAGTCGTACTACTTCGACTGGTTCCAACCCGACGGCTCGCTGGGCGGGTACGTCCGCGTCGGCTTCCTGCCGGCTCAACAGGTCGTGTGGTACTGGGCGTGTCTCGTCGGCCCGGACCGGTCGCTCGTGACGGTCGTCGAACACGAGGTTCCACTGCCGGCATCAGCGTCGTCGCTCGAGCTTCGGGGTCCGGGCTTGTGGGCCGATCACGTCATCGACGAACCGTTGGATCGCCTGACGCTCTCGCTCGAGTCGTTCGGTCTTGTCGTGGACGATCCCGCCGACATGTATCGGTCGCCGAGGGGCGAGATCGTGCCGTTCGGGTTCGAACTGGAATGGACCACCGACCGCGCCGCGTACCTGTGGCCGCCGGTGACACCGCGCTATGAGATCCCCTGCATGGTGAGCGGCGAGGTGCTCCTCGGTGGGGAGCGGATCGCTATCGACGGGTTCGGCCAGCGCGACCATTCGTGGGGTGCCGCCCGCGACTGGTGGTCCATGTCGTGGTGCTGGTCTGCCGGGCGGTTCGACGACGGCAGCCGCTGGCACACCGCAGGCGGGTTCTTCCCCGACAATCCGTGGGGTGTCGGCTACGAACTGCCGGCGGACGGCGACGCGTTCGAGGAGTTCGATTCGGTCGTGATCTCGGAGCGGCTCGGCCGCGAGGGACTCGTGGAGCGGGCCACGATCGAGGTCGGGCCGCATCGACTCGATGTCGAGCCGATCGCGTGGTCGCCGGTGCTGCTCGTGTCCGAGGACGGTCGTGAGTCGCGCTTCCCGCGTGCGCTGTGCCGTGTGCAGGATGCGGCCGGTCGCTCCGGGCTGGGGTGGATCGAGTTCAACCAGCCGCCGGTGTGACGCGGCGGCTCACCCCTCGCAGTTCTGGGCGATCCATCGAGAGACCCGTGCGATCGCATCCTGGGTCTCGGCCGTCGCGACGCCGTCCTCGCCGAAGAACTCGCCCTGCCGGACGCCGCTGAGCGCCTCGACGATGTGGTCGAGATCGGTGTCGAGGGCATCGGGTAGAACACGATGGAGGCGCGCCGTGGCCTCGCCCGCGGCCCGGTCGCCGAGAGCGCCGGCCGATACCTCGGCGACATCGCGGATGAGTTGGGCGCACCGGCCCAGTTCCGCGACGTCGCCGGTCACGGTCGTGGAGGACGACTCGCGCTCGTCGGGTGACCCGGCCGGGTCGCTCGGAGCGCCGCCGCTGTCATCGGGCGACGTGGTCGACGTGGTCGGCCGGGCCGGAGCGCTGGTGGTGCGGCGTTCGGTGGTCGTCGGCTGTTCCGCCGATGGCGACGCGGACCGCGGTTCGACGCGACCCGGAGTGCTGCAGCCCATGAGCGTGGCCGCGCCCACGACTGCGAACGCCACGCCGACGTGAGCGGCGCGCCGTCGGCGGGCCCGCTGCGGACGGGACCGTGCGGCGGGACCGATGCGGACGGGACCGATGCGGAATGGTCAGCGTGGTGCGGAACGGTTCGGTCATGATGGCCTCCCGAATCGGCGGATCACCGCGGAGTCTCCCCCGGTTTCTGCGGCGCGCGCCGTCGCCGCGCTGCGTGTGTTCTCAGGCGGTCAGGCTGTGGTTCGCCGCCCGTTGCCGAGCGGCGGCCGTCATCCGCTCTTACGCTGGCCGCCACGACGGCGGTTCGTGAACTTCGCCTTCAGGTAGTCGCGGTTCATCATCGCGATGAAGTCGATCGAGATCTCCTTCGGGCACGCCTCCTGGCACTCGCCGTGGTTGGTGCAACTCCCGAAGTACTGCTCCATCGTCTCGACCATCGCCTCGCTGCGCGACCACCGCTCGGCCTGGCCCTGGGGCAACAGGTTGAGGTGGGCGAGTTTCGCCGAGGTGAAGAGCTGGCCGGCCGAGTTGGGGCACGCCGCCACGCAGGCACCGCACCCGATGCACGCAGCGGCGTCCATCGCTGCCTCGGCCGCGTCTCTGGGTACCGGTGTGATGTTGGCGTCGGGCGCCGCGCCGGTGGAGACGGTGATGTAGCCGCCCGATTCGACGACTCGGTCGAGCGCCGCGCGGTTGACCATCAGGTCGCGGATGATCGGGAAGGCCGCGGCGCGCCACGGCTCGATCACGATCGTGTCGCCGCTCCGGAACTGGCGCATGTGCAGCTGACACGTCGCCGTGCCGCGTTGGGGGCCGTGCGCCTGGCCGTTGATCATCACGCCGCACGTGCCGCAGATGCCCTCGCGGCAGTCGTGATCGAAGGTGATCGGCTCGACGTCGCCGGCGACCAGATCTTCGTTCACGTAGTCGAGCATCTCGAGGAACGACGCGTCGTCGGCGATGGTCGTGGTCTGGTAGGTCTCGAACCGGCCGGCCGAGTTGGGGCCGTCCTGGCGCCAGACCTTCAGGGTCAAGTTCAACATGTTGGTCGACATCTCAGCTCCCGATCACTTGTAGCTGCGCTGGGTCGGCTTGACGGCCTCGTACACGAGCGGTTCCTTGTGCAGCACGGCGTCGCGCTGGATGTCGGAGCCGCCCCATTCCCATGCGCCGACGTACATGAAATTCTCGTCGTCGCGCTTCGCTTCGCCCTCGTCGGTCTGGTGCTCGTCGCGGAAGTGGCCGCCGCACGATTCCTCACGATGCAGCGCATCGCGGACCTTGAGCTCGGCGAGTTCCATGACGTCGGCCACGCGCAGCGCCTTCTCCAGTGACTGGTTGACCGACTCGGCGGAGCCGAGCACCTTGAGGTCCTTGTAGAACTCGGCGCGCAGCGCCGGGATCTCGGATAGGGCCTTCTCGAGCCCCGCAGCGTTGCGGGCCATGCCGCAGTAGTCCCAGACGAGCTTGCCCAGCTCGCGGTGGTAGTGGTCGACCGAGTGGGTGCCCTTGACCGCCAGGAGCTGGTCGATGCGGTCGCGCACGTCACGCTCCGCCTGCTCGAAGACCGGATCGCTGGTCGACACCAGCGACTCGCCGAGCCGCGGCGCGAGGAACCCGGCCATCGTGGGGGGAAGCACGAAATAGCCGTCGGCGAGCCCCTGCATGAGCGCCGAGGCGCCCAGCCGGTTGGCGCCGTGGTCGCTGAAGTTGGCCTCGCCGATCGCAAACAGGCCCGGCACGGTGGTTTGGAGGTTGTAGTCCACCCACAACCCGCCCATCGTGTAGTGCGTGGCGGGGTAGATGCGCATGGGGACCTTGTACGGGTCTTCACCCGTGATGCGCTCGTACATGTCGAACAGGTTGCCGTAGCGCCCCTTGATGACATCTGCTCCGAGCCGCTCGATCGCGTGGCTGAAATCGAGGTACACGCCGTTGCGCAATGGCCCGATGCCGAGCCCCTGGTCGACCATCGTCTTGGCATTGCGCGAGGCGATGTCGCGGGGGACCAGGTTGCCGAACGCTGGGTACTTGCGCTCGAGGTAGTAGTCGCGGGCGTCTTCGGGAACCGCGGACGCATCGAGGCCGCAGTCATCCGCGTTGCGCGGCACCCAGATGCGTCCGTCGTTGCGGAGCGACTCCGACATGAGCACCAGCTTCGACTGGAACTCGTCGGAAGGCGGGATGCAGGTGGGGTGGATCTGTGTGTAGCACGGGTTGGCGAAGGCGGCGCCCTTGCGGTGCGCGCGCCACGCGGCCGTCGCGTTCGAGTTCTTGGCGTTCGTCGAGAGGAAATAGACGTTGCCGTAGCCGCCCGTGGCGAGCACGACGGCGTGGCCGGCATGACGTGACAGCTCGCCGGTCAGCAGATCGCGGGCGATGATGCCGCAGGCCTGGCCGTCGTTGTTGAGCACGACGTCGACGAGTTCCATCTTGTTGAAGAGCTCGCAGGTGCCCAGATGGATCTGCCGAGCGAGCGACTGGTAGGCGCCGAGGAGCAGTTGCTGGCCCGTCTGGCCGCGGGCGTAGAAGGTGCGCGAGACCTGCGCGCCGCCGAACGAGCGGTTGTCGAGGAGGCCGCCGTACTCGCGGCCGAACGGCACCCCCTGCGCGACGCACTGGTCGATGATGTTGGTCGACACCTCGGCAAGGCGGTGGACGTTGGCCTCTCGGGCCCGGAAGTCGCCGCCCTTGATCGTGTCGTAGAAGAGACGGTGGATCGAGTCGCCGTCGCCGCGGTAGTTCTTGGCGGCGTTGATGCCGCCCTGAGCGGCGATCGAGTGCGCCCTGCGGGGCGAGTCGTGGTACGTGAAGACCTTGACGTTGTACCCGAGCTCGCCCAGCGTGGCGGCCGCGGCGCCGCCGGCGAGGCCGGTACCGACGACGATGACCGTGAACTTCCGACGGTTGTTCGGGTTCACCAGCTTGAGATCGAACTTGTAGTTCTCCCACTTGTCCGACAGCGCGCCGCCGGGGATACGGGAATCGAGTTGAAGGCTCATAGACGTTCCTTTCCCCAGCTCAGTGGACGACGCCGGCGAGGATCATGATCGGGAAGGACACGTTGCCCACGAGGATGATCCCCGAGAGCGCCATGGCCACCCAGCGGCGGGCGACGTTGTAGCGGGGATTGTTGAGCCCCATGCTCTGGAACACCGACCAGATGCCGTGGAACAGATGCACGGCGATGGCGATGTTGCAGAGGATGTAGACGATGGCGACGGCGGGCCGGCTCATCGAGGCGACGAGGTTGTCGTACACGCGGCCCTCGACGAAGTCGGGGTTCGTGGTGCCGATCGTCAGGTCGAGCAGGTGGAAGATCAGGTAGAGGAAGACGATCAGACCCGTGTAGCGCATCGACTTCGACGCGAAGTTGACGGCGACGTACTGGCGGGGCGACTGGTAGCCGACCGGCCGGGCCTTCTTGTTCATGATGGTGAGCGTGGCCGCCGCATGGATGTGGGCGACGAGCATGGCGAACAGGCCGAGACGCAGGATCCAAAGGACCAGCTCGTTCGGCATGATCGGATGGAGCAGCGTGCGCAGCGCATGGCCGTACGCGTCGATGTCCTCGCGGCCGAGATACATCTTGAGGTTGCCGATCATGTGGGCGATGACGAAGCCCAACAGGCCGAGGCCGGTGATGGCCATCACCCACTTCTTGCCGACTGCCGATCGGTAGAACGTGACCGGCCACGGTGCCGACTTGGCGGCCGGGGGATTGACGACCGGTGCTGTGGCGCCCGGCCGGGACATCGTCTTTGCCATACGCGGGTCTCTCCCCACTCGGAAGTGCTCTCGCGTCGCACGCTACCGCCGGACTCTCGGGTGTCCCAAACCCCCGAGGCGACGGCATCGATGCGGGCCGGTCGGGTCGTGTCGCGCCGCCGTGCCTCGAGCGCACGCTCCGTCTGTTCGTCGTGAATCGGGCCGAGTTCGTCGTCAGCCGGGCTCGGAACGTCGGCCGCTCACGATCCGCTCCGTCAGGCGGGGCCGAGGTGTGAGGTGTCGTTGAAGCGTCGGAGGATCTGACGGTCGCCGTGGACGACGAGTTCGGAGATCGAGGCGTTGTCGGATCCGGCGAAGGTGAATCCGGTGGTGCCGGCGACGTGGTTGAGGAGCTGGCCGATCACCCCGCCGTGCACCACGGCCACCACCGTGGCGTCGGGATGAGCGCCGACGACGCGGGCCAGCCCGACTTGCAGGCGCGCGTCGAAGTGTTCCTCGGCCTCGGCGCCGGGGATCACGTCCCATCGCTGCCGACGCATCACCTCGGCGACCAGTGGGTCGCCGGTCGCGGCGCGCACGCGCAGTTGCCCGCCCTCCCAGTCGCCCAGGTGCACCTCGCGCAGCTCCGGCACCACGATCGGGTCGAGGCCGAGGCGGGCCGCGAGCGGCGCCGCGGTCTCGTGCGTTCGCTGCAGGGTCGTCACGTAGATCGCGGCGATCGGCTCCTCGGCGGCGAGACGTGAACCGACCAGTTCCGCCTGGGCGCGCCCGTGCGGGTGCAACGGCGGATCGCCGTGGCCGTCGCGTACGGGAAACGGCCGGTCGGGGTGAGCGGGGGCCGACTCGCCGTGGCGCACGAGCAGCACGCGGGTCGAACCCGGGGGCGGTGCGAAGCGGTGCTGGCGGAATCCGTCGTCGGAGTCGGTCATGGAATGGGCTCCTCGCTCGGCGGCGGTTCGGACAGGTGGTGGGGCGGGGCCACGATCGTTGCGGCCAGGTCGCGTCGGCAGGTGTCGGCGTCGTGGCGCAGGGTCAACGAGAGGGTGATCGGGCCCGGAACGTCGGGCACGACGAGTTGCAGGGAGCCGACGCGGGCCACGGAATCGGCGGGAGCGTCCCCCTGCCAGTTCCACGTGCGCTCCCCGCCGCGCCAGCGGAGTCGAGCGGTTACCCGGGCGTCGCGCGCGGTGGTGCGCAGGTCGTTCACCACGTGAACGTCGACCACGCGGGTCGACCCGGCGACGAGGTGCCGGGGGAGCGGGTCGGCGATGGCGACGACCGGTCGGCACGCCTCGCGGAGTGCGTCGTAGGAACGCTTGGGCCTTCGATCCTGCGCAAGGCCTCCCCAACCGCCCGAGCCGTCGGTGTCGGCGAGTGCGAGCACCGCAAAGCCGCCACCCGGCCGGTACTTGAGGCGTCGAAGCGTGTCGACGGAGGTTCGGATCAGCTCGCCCTGATAGTCCTGGGTCGCGGCCGCCCACGCGTCGGCGTGCTCGTCTCCCGAGCGCGGGGTCGAGCGCTCGACCCAACGCTGTGCGACCCGATCGCGCAGCGGCCCGGGCCCGCTGGCCGATTGCGCGCCGAACGCCGACACGAACCGGGCCATGCGCGGCAGCGCGGCACAGAACGTGGCCAGATGGCGCGCCTCGCCCTGGTACCAGCCGAAGAAGAGGTGGCTGGCGGTGCCGTCGAGCGTCGGCAGCCCGGGGACGAGCCCCGAGCGTGCGATCGTCGGCCGCGTCGAATCGCTGCGGCGCAGCGCACGGGCCGCAGCGCGATCGAGCACCGTTCGGTTGATCGTCGGGAACTGGCGGCGCAGCGCCGTTTCTGCGCCGGCGACGAAGGTGGTAATCGTGCGTTCGTGGTTCGACCCGAGCGCCGGGTTCGACAACGGCGCGGGGTTGTGCGCGCACCACAGCGCGATCGACGGGTGATGGCCGAGCGAATCCACCAGCTCCCTCGCCTGCGTCGCCGCGTGGCGACGCGCAGAGCGGTGGAGGCGCCCATACATCGGTAGGTCCTGCCAGACGAGTAGGCCGAGTTCGTCCGCAGCGGCGTAGGTGTCGGCCGGTGCCACGTGGCCGGTGACGCGCACCAGGTCGAGGTGCGCGGCCTTCGCCCGCTCCAGATCATCGCGTTGGAGCGCCGGTCCCGCCAGGTCAAGGTACGGCGCGGCCGGGAGCAGGTTGATGCCCTTGAGGTAGATGCGCTCGCCGTTGACCGACGTGATCCAGTTCCGCATCGTCACGCGACGCAACCCTGTTCGTCGCACGCGGCGGTCGCTGGTCCGCTCGGCGGTCCGAACCTCGAGCGAAACGTCATGCAGCGGTTGGTCGCCGAGCGAGTGCGGCCACCACAGAGCCGGTCGGTCGACGGTGATCGTCCAGCTCAGCCGATTGCGTCCCGCTGCGAGCTGATGGCCCTCGATTCGTTCGGCGCCCGCGACCGACGTGCGGATCGTCACGTTGCGGCCGATATCGCTGTCGAGGTCGGCCTCGATCGCGAGCGTTGCCGAGCCCTCGTCGGCCGATGTGCACAGCACCCGATGCGAGCGAATCCGGACGGGTCCCGATCGTTCGATTCGCACGGGCCGCCAGATGCCGCCGGGATTCGCCTCGCCGTCGTCGCCGGGTTGGAGGAGCCCGGTCAGTTGGCGTCGCGGCGCCGATGGCGCGATGCGGCGGCAGGTCGCTTCGACGGCGAGCACGTGCTCGTGGCGCGTCCGCCACAGCTCGGTGATCTCGAAGTCGTGCGGCGCGAAGTAGCCCTCTGTGTCGCCGAGATAGGTGCCGTCGAACCACACGTCGGACTGATAGATCACGCCGTCGAAGACGATCCACCATCGGTCGTCGGCCCCGACCTCGGATCCGTCGGGCCGTTCGACCGTGCGTCGGTGGAGCACCGGACCGTCGCTGTTCCCGATCCCGTCGATGCCGGCCCAGTGCCCGGGGACGGTGACCTCGGCCCAGCCCGCGTCGTCGAAGTCGTCGAGGTGGTACCGGCGGCGGAGGTCGTCGGTGGCGATCGTGGCGCGCCACACGCCGCTCAGGTCCAACTGCACGTGCCCACCCTAGACACCGGGACCTTCGACGGTCCGGGCCGTCGGGACGCGGCGGGAGCCGCCCCGTGAGGGCGGCTCCCGTTCGTTCGTTCAGATCGGGCGAACCCGTTCAGACGGTGTGCGTGTTGGCGACCGAGCCGGTCTGGCCGTTCGCTCCACCGGATCCGCCGGCCCCGCCGGCCCCACCGCTGAAGGTCGCCGAGCCGCTGGAGGCGCCGGCCTTGAGGATGCCGATCGCCGGGCCGCCTGCGCCGCCTGCGCCTGCGCCACCGGTACCGCCTGCCCCACCGGTACCGCCTGCGCCGCCGGCGCCGCCGTCTTCGAAGCCTGCGCCGCCTGCGCCGCCGGCGCCGCCGGCCTGGCCTGCGCCACCGGCGCCGCCGTTGCCGCCCTTGCCGCCGGTGCCGAGCGTGACGCTGACGCCGGTCATGGTCGGGGTCGAGTTGTCGAGCAGCAGAGCGATCGAGGCGAAGCCACCGGTGCCGCCGGTGCCTGCGCCGCCGGCTGCGCCACCGGCGCCGCCGCCGCCACCACCGGCGCCGGCATCATCGCTGTTGCAGTCGGAGGCGCCGCCACCGCCGCCACCACCACCGGGCTTGCCTGCGACGCCGCCGCCGCCGGTGCCACCGGCCGCGGATCCGCCGACGGTCCACTTGCCGCCGGTCACGCCGCCGAGCGACGCCGAACCGGCCGAACCGGCCGAACCTGCTGCTCCTGCTGCTCCTGCCGCTCCAGCGCCGCCGGGGGTCGGGAGGCCGTTGTTTCCGCAGGTGAACGGATCGGCGCTCGTGTCGGCGGTGCCACCCGCGCCGCCCGCTGCGCCGCCGGTGCCGGCGCCGCCGGCCTGGCCGGGTTGCGAGTCGTGGTTGCCGAAGAGGCTCGTCGACTGGTCGACCACGCCGCCCTTGCCACCTGCGCCGCCGCCACCGGCGCCTGCGCCACCGGCGCCGGCATCGGTGTTGTTGTAGGTGCCGCTCGGCTCGAAGCCGTTCCCGCCGGCGCCGCCGCCGGTCGCGGGCGAGCCCGACGCCGGGGTGCCGGCCGAGCCGTTGCTCCCGGTGCCGCCGGTGCCGCCGACGACGGTCACGGTGTCGAGCACGAGTGCGGCGCTCGAATTGCGGACGATCGCGGCGTACGAGGTCTTGCCGGCCGGCGCTGTCGTGCCGACCAGGCGAAGATCGGCGACCTTGGTCGCAGCCGTGATGCCCACGGCCTGCATGGCGACCGTGCCGTCGACGCCGGCGTCGAATGCGGCGTCCACCACGGTGTTTCCGGCGCCGGCCTTCTGCCACGTAGAGGACATGTAGGGGCCGGCGACCTCGAGTCCGGCGAGAAGCACGAACGAGTCGAACGAACCTTCGGAGACCTGCACCTGGGTGCGGCCCAACGAGATGGCGCGGATCTCGCCCTGGTTGATCTGGCGGCACGGGGTTGCGATGTCGCCGCACGTCGACACGTCGGTGCCCGCCGTGCTCACGAACACCGTGTTGGTCGCGACGCCGTCCTGGCCGTCGCAGTTGCTGTCGATCCCATCGCCGAGGGTGTCGACCGTTTGGCCTGGGTTGATCGACGCGTCGTTGTCGTTGCAGTCGGATCCGGTGTTGTAGCCGTCGTTGTCGGCATCGGCCAGCGTGGTGGTCGTCGTGCTCGTGGTGCTGGTCGTGGTCGTTGTCGTTCCTGGGCCCGGGTCGGGCGGACAGGCCGTTGCAACGAGCGCGAGCAGACCGACGACCGGGGCGAGTGCCCGGTTCATTCTCATCTGTAGTGCCCTCCTCGGCAGGTGTTCGCGACCCCCGCGAACACCCTCATCCCTATCGCGCAGGGGGCATGCAGTCAAGGGTGAACGCGGTCGTGCCCCCGCTGTTCACGGGGGCACGACTCGGTCGACACGGGGTGTTCGCGTGGGCCCGGCGCGCCGGGGCCATGAGGGAACCTAGAAGAGCACGACCGGCGTGCCGATCGGGACCAGGTCCTCGTCCCAGATCATGTTGATCGACGCGTTGGTCAACCGGACACAGCCATGGCTCGCCGGGTAGTTCGGGACGCTGGGCGAACCGTGGAGGGCGTAGCCCCCGGTGAAGTACTTCGGCCGCCAGAGCTGGCCGAGCGCCGAGATGCGCTTGCCGTTGATCTGACGCTGGATCTTGTACGAGCCGCGCGGCGTGGGGGTCGAGGACTTGCCGGTCGACACGTCGTGGACCCAGACCGTGACCCCGTCCTGCGAGATGAGCAGCACCTGCCGGGCGATGTCGACCTCGACCCGTCGGCCCGCGCCGGGCTTGCGTGGCTCAACCTTCGCGGATTGCGCCGCGAGTATGAATCGGCTGCGCTCATCGAGGCGACCGGTGCGCGGCAGGCCGAAGTACTTCTGGAAGGCGACGAGCGCGTGTCGCGTGGTTTCGCCGAACGTGCCGTAGGCGTCGTTCAGCCAGAAACCCCGGGTACGAAGCTGCACCTGCATCTGGGTGACTTCGTCGCCGGTGTTGCCGGCGGAGAGCTCGGGGCCCTGCCATGCAAGGGGCGGGAGGCTCGGCACTTCGGGGTCACACGCGGTGAGGCCGGCGAAGAGGCTGCCCAGGGCCGCGGCGGTCGCGACGAACCGCCGGAGACGATGGGTGGATGGTGCGCGCACAGTCATACGCAAACGTTACCCGCCGCGCCACACCGCGTGATGTCACGCGGCGTGAACGGGCCGTGGCGGTCGGTATCGCAGCGGCGAGTCGGGCCGAAGGCCGTGGGATAGCGTTCGCCGGATGACAACGACGACGGTCACGGGGGGATCGGGCGTCCCCCGGGCACGCACGATCCGCGAGCTCCGCGAGTCCGGGTGGGCGTCGCGGCCGATCAAGGAGGAGATCCGCGAGAACGCCGTCGCCCGCATGCGCGCTGGGGACCGGTTGGTGCCGTCCGTTCTGGGCTACGAGGACACCGTCATCCCGCAACTCGAGGTGGCGTTGCTCGCCGGCCACGACCTGATCTTCCTGGGCGAGCGCGGGCAGGCGAAGACCCGCATGATCCGCGGCCTGGTCGACCTGCTCGACGAGTGGATGCCGATCATCGAGGGGTCGGAGGTCAACGACGACCCGTATCACCCGATCTCCGCTGCGGGCCGGGCGGCCGTCGCCGAGTTCGGCGATGCAACACCGATCGCCTGGGTGCACCGCGAGCGCCGGTACGGCGAGAAGCTGGCGACGCCCGACACGGCCATCGCCGACCTGATCGGCGAGGTCGATCCGATGAAGGTTGCGCGCGGCCGCGACCTGGCCGATGAGCTGACCATCCACTTCGGCCTGATCCCGCGGACGAACCGTGGGATCTTCGCGATCAACGAGCTTCCGGACCTGGCCGAGCGCATCCAGGTCGGCATGCTCAACGTCCTGGAAGAGCGCGACATCCAGATCCGCGGCTACCTCCTGCGGCTTCCGCTCGACGTGATGCTCGTCGCCTCGGCCAACCCGGAGGACTACACGAACCGCGGACGCCTGATCACGCCGCTGAAGGACCGGTTCGGCGCACAGATCCGCACCCACTACCCGCTCGACACGGCCACCGAGATCGCGATCGTCGAGCAGGAGGCGCGCCCCTTCGCCTCCGATCCGCCCGTGGTGGTGCCGGCGTACATGAGCGAGATCGTCGCGACGCTCAGCCAGCTGGCGCGGCAGAGCCCGCACATCTCGCAGCGATCGGGCGTGTCGGTGCGGCTCACCGTGTCGAACTACGAGTCGCTCGTGGCAAGCGCCGTGCGGCGCTGCCTGCGGTCCGGCGAGTCGCCGGCCGTGCCGGGCATCACCGACCTGGCGGCGCTGCCCGCATCGACCGCCGGCAAGATCGAGATCGACTCGCTCGACACCGATCGAGGCGGCGACATCGTGGAGCACCTGGTGAACTCGTCGGTGCTGACGGTGTTCCGTTCGGTCGCCCGGCCCGAGTGGATGATCGACATCGTCGAGGCGATCGAGGACTCCGATCCGGTGGAGACCGGCGAGGACGTGCCCGCTGCAACCGTCGCGGCCCACGCTGCATCGATTCCGGCGCTGGCGGCGGCGGTCGTCTCGCTGGTGGGCGAGGGTGCGCCCGCGCCGGTCGTCGCGAGCGCCGTCGAGTTCGTCCTCGACGGGCTGCACCTGTCGAAGCGGTTGAACAAGGTCGCAGCTGGCGGCCGAGCGGAGTACCAGTCGCTCTGGCCTCGGCGATGACCGACGGCCGGGAACTGCCCGGCGACGACCGTGCCGTGGTCGTGCGACACCTGGTCAAGCGATTCGGCGCCAAGGTCGCGGTCGCCGACGTCAACATCGACGTCCCGCGAGGGTCGTTCTACGGCGTCGTGGGCCCGAACGGTGCCGGGAAGTCGACCACGCTGAAAATGTGCACCTGCCTGCTCGAACCCGACCACGGTGACATCTGGATCGACGGGCATCACGTGTGGTCCGATCCGAGGGCGGCCAAGACCCGGTTCGGCGCGCTCCCCGACGACCTGCCGCTCTTCGAGCGCCTGACCGGCCGCGAGTTCCTCGAGTTCGTCGGGGTGTTCCGTGGCCTGGCGTCGGACCTGGTGCTCGACCGGAGCGGGGAACTGCTGGAGGTGCTCGGCCTCAGCGACGCCGGCAACGTGCTGGTCGCCGACTACTCGACGGGTATGCGCAAGAAGATCGGGCTGGCCGCGGCGATCCTCCACGCGCCGCGAGTGCTCTTCCTCGATGAACCGTTCGAGTCGGTCGACCCGGTCTCGGCTCGGTCGATCCAGACCGTGCTGGAGCGCTTCTGCGGGGCGGGCGGGACCGTCGTGTGGTCGAGTCACGTCATGGACACGGTGGAACGCCTCTGCGACCAGGTCGCCATCGTGCACGACGGCCGGGTCGTCGCCGCCGGCCCGATCGAGCAGGTTCGTGCTGGGCGCCGGCTGGAGGACGTGTTCATCGACGCCGTCGGCGGGCTCACCGATGCGTCGTCGACGCTGTCGTGGCTGAACCGCTCCGACGCCGGGGAGGCGGCCGACGGTGCGTGACGGCCCGGCGGTGCTCCGAGCCTTCGCCCGGCTGAAGGTCCGGCTGTTGCGGAACGGGTTCCGCCGCAGCGCGGAGTCCCCGTGGGCGCTGTTCGGCGCGATCGTCTCGATGGTCGCCGCCGTCGTCGCGGTGCTCGGCGCTGTGGGGTTCGCGGTGCTCGGTCGTCGCTGGCTCGCACCGGCCGACCGCGAGCTGGTGGCGATCCTGGCGACCTCGGGCCTCGTGCTCGGTTGGTGGTTCGGGCCGCTCGTCAGCGGCGGCGTCGACGAGACGGTCGATCCGATGCGGCTCGTGCTGCTGCCGCTCGGGCGGCGCGACCTGTGGCTCGGGCAGGTGGTCGCGGGGTTCATCGGTCCGGCACCGGTGGTCGTCGCGAGTTGGATCGCGGCGATCGTCGCGGTCCAGGCGCGGTCGCTGGGATCGGCGGTCGCTGCGGTTCCCGCGGCGCTCACCGCGCTCGGCGTCGCGATGCTCGGGAGCCGCGCGCTCGCCGCGACCCTGGCGCTCATGAGTCGGAGCCGCCGCGGCGCCGACGTTGCGGCGCTGATCGCGGTCGTGGGTGCGGCGGCCGTCTTCGCCGCGGTGCAGATGGCGCGCCTGGTCACCCGATCGACGCTCGACTCGGCGGCCGACGTGCTGGCGTGGACCCCGCCCGGCGCCGCAGGCGCCGCCATCGTTGCTGCGGCGAGGCGCGAGTGGGGCGACGCCGCGTTGCGGCTCGGCGCGTTGTGGGCCTTCATCGCTGCGGCGGGCGCGGTGTGGTCACGCCAACTGCGTCGCCTCATGTCGACGTCGGACCGCAGCAGCGGCGTTGTCGGAGCGCCCGGTGCCGGTGAATCCGCGTTGTTCGGCGGCTGGCGCCGCCTGCTGCCTCGCTCGCCCGGCGGCGCCGCGGTTGCGAAGGAACTCGTCTATCTGCGTCGCTCCCCGGGCCGGCGGGGATCGCTGCTCGCGGGCACCGTGCTCGGGCTCGCGTACGTCGCGGTGATCGTCACGCAGCTCGAGCTGGGGGTCCCCGCAGCGTTGGCGGCGCCGGTCGCCACGCTGTTCACACTGCAGTACTCCTCGAATCAGCTCGGTGTCGATCCTGCTGCCTTCTGGATCGAGGTGGTCGTCGGGCCGGAGCCGTCGGCGCGGTTCGCGGGACGGCAGGTGCTCGCGATCGCCGTGGTCGGGCTGCCGATGCTGGTCACCGCCGGGTTGTTGGTGGCGGTCGACGGCTCGTTGCGCAGCCTCGTCGTGGTGCTGGCGGTGATCCCGCCGACGACGCTGGCGGTCGCCGGCGCCGGGTCGGCCGTCTCGCGTTGGTTCGTCACGCCGGTTCCGGACAGCGGCAACCCGTTCGCGAACCGGCAGGCGATGAAGGGCGCCGGGGTGCTGACAGCGCTCGGCGCGACGGTGTACCTCGCGGGTGTCGCCGCGGTGATCGCGCCGCTCGAGTGGGGGCTCTGGTGGGCTTCCGACGGCAGATGGGGCTGGTTCGCGGTGATCGCGGCGGCGGCGTGGATCGTCGACTGGCTGATCTGGAGGATCGGCACCCGCATCGCTCGAGCGCAGATCGGGGCGGTCGAGTTGTCGGTGCTCTCGCGGCTGGACCAGCGCGTCAACGTGTGACCGTTCTCCTCCTCCGAGGCCGAATCGGTTGACGCGCCGCCGCCGCCACGGCGCTGGTGGGCAGGTAGGTTGGCGCGATGGCGACACCGCGCCGGTTCCGCTATTCGCCGTGGGACGGCACACAGCAGGGGTTCGACCTCGACGCGTTCGACGTGCTGGAGAGCATGACCGACGACCTCCTGTACAACGGCGACGTGAATTCGGCGCTGCGCCGGATGCTGCAGGACGGCCTGACCGACCGCAACGGCGAGCGAATCGAGGGGTTGCGCGACCTGCTGGAGCGCGTGCGGCAACAACGCGCCGAGCGCCTCGCGTCGTCGCAGGTGAACGGGATGTTCGACGAGCTCGCCACCGAGCTGCGCGACATCGTCGCCACGGAACACCGGGCGATCGACCGTGCGGTGAGCGATGCGTCCGAGTCGGGCAACGCCCGGCGACAGGATCTGACCTCCGCCGACGCGTTCGACCGTCGCATGCGGCTCGACCTGCTGCCCGACGATCTCGCGGGTCAGGTGCGATCGCTGCAGGACTACGACTTCACCTCGGCGGAGGCGGCCGAGCGGTTCGAGGCGCTCGTCGACGAACTCCGATCGCAACTGCTGCGTCAGACGGTCGATCAGATGTCGGACGCGATGGGTTCGATGGGTCCCGAGGAGCTGGCCCGCGTGAAGGACATGCTCGCCGCGTTGAACGAGATGCTGGCCGCGCGCGCACGGGGCGACGATCCGGATTTCGACGGGTTCATGGAGCGGTTCGGCGACTTCTTCCCCGAGAACCCGCAGACCCTCGACGAGCTCCTCGAGGTCATGGCGCGCCGCATGGCCGCCATGTCGGCCTTGATGAACTCGATGTCGCCGGAGCAGCGGGCGCAGCTCCAGGCGCTGTCCGACATGCTCTTGGAAGACCTCGACCTGCGCTGGCAGGTCGACCAACTGGGCAGCCAGCTCCGCCAGATGTTCCCGGATGCGGGATGGTCGCAGAGCTACGACTTCGAGGGAATCGACCCGCTCGATCTTCCCGGCGCGCTGTCGGCCATGACCGATCTCGCCGATCTGGAGCGCATCGAGTCGATGCTGGCGGGTGCCGTGCAGCCGGGTGCTCTCGCCGAGGTCGACATCGACCGCGTGCGCGACCTGGTCGGTCCGGATGCGGCTCGGTCGCTGGAGCGCCTCAAGGATCTGACCGACGATCTGCGCCGAGCGGGCCTCATCGACGTCCACGAGGGCCGGTTGGAGCTCACGCCCGACGGCCTGCGTCGGCTCGGCCGGAACGCGCTGGCACAACTCTTCCGGAACCTGTCCCCCGACCTGCTGGGCGGGCACGAGACCGAACGCATCGGCGTCGGGCACGAGCGCACGTTCACCACCAAGGCGTACGAGTGGGGTGATCCGTTCCATCTCAACATCACGAGGACCCTGACGAACGCCGTCCGTCGGCGTGCGTTGGACGGCCGCGACGGCCCGGTCGAGTTGGCCGCGGAGGATTTCGAGATCGATCAGACCGAGCAGGCGGTGCGCTCGGCGACGGTGGTGATGCTGGATCTGTCGCTGTCGATGCCGATGCGCGACAACTTCCTGCCGGCGAAGCGGGTGGCGATGGCGCTGCACGCGTTGATCAGCATGCGGTACCCGCGCGCCTTCCTGGGCCTCGTCGGGTTCAGTCAGATCGCCCGCGTACTGAAACCTTCGGAGTTGCCCGAGGTCAGCTGGGACTTCGTGTACGGCACCAACATGGCGCACGGCTTTGCGCTCGCTCGGCGGATGCTGGCCCGAGAGCACGGGACCAAGCAGATTCTGATGATCACCGACGGCGAGCCGACGGCTCACCTCGACGCAGACGGCGAGCCGCGGTTCGCCTACCCGCCGGTGCGAGCGACGGTGGACGCGACGCTGCTCGAGGTGCGGCGCTGCACCGCGGACGGCATCCGCATCAACACCTTCATGCTCGACGCCGATCGCGGCCTCCAGCAGTTCGTCGAGCGGATGACTGCATTGAACCGGGGGAGGGCGTTCTTCACGACTCCTTCGAACCTGGGAGATTTCGTGCTGGTCGACTTCTTGGAGCAGCGCCGGGCGGCCGTCCGAGATCGGTGACAACCACAAAGAGTGGGCAGGCCGGCGAGATGAGTGAATTCGCCCTTGCGTTTCCCGGTCGTTCATACGATGATCTTGGTTACATCCATGTAATTCGTGCGGGAGACCCACCTGATGGCCGGACAGAACAACCCAGTCGACGACCACTCTTGGCAGCTCGACGCCAATTGTCTCGGCGTGGACCCGGACCTGTTCTTCCCCGAACGCGGCGCCTCGACTCGCGAGGCCAAGGCGGTGTGTCACGGCTGCACCGTCCGCCTGGACTGCCTGGAGTACGCACTCGCCAACGGCGAGAAGTTCGGCATCTGGGGCGGGCTCAGCGAGCGCGAGCGCCGTCGCATCCGTCGCCAGCGCGCGCTCGCTCGGGCGGCCGCAGCTCGCAGCCAAACCGCCTGAGCGGTCGCGACGCGACCTCAGGTCGGCGCCGGACCGCCGTCGCTCGACCCGCAGCGGATGGTGCGCGTCGGAGTCACCACGACGTCGACGGGGACGTCCCACTCCTCGGTCGGGATCCGATCGACGAGCTGCTCGTCGTGCACGAACCCGACGAGGAGCGGCCTGGTCGCCGAGCGGAACGTGCGGTCGTACCAGCCGCCGCCCATGCCGAGGCGACGCCCGCAGGCGTCGAGTGCCACCGCCGGCACGATGACCAGGTCCGGGGTGTGGACGCCGCGGGTCGAGGCCATGGGTTCGCCGATGCCGTAGCGGTTCGCCTCGAGGGGTTCGCCGGGCGCCCAGGGACGAGGGTCGAGGCAGTCTTCGCCAAGGGCAGGCAGGGCGAGATGTCGACCGCGTGTCACCACCTCGCTCATGGCGTGCATCGGGTCGAGCTCGCCACGAACCGCCATGTAGCCCATCACCGAGCGGGCGGCTGCGAACTCCGCGAGGTCGCATAACAGGCGACTCGCCCGAGCCGACCGGCGGCGCACCTCGTCACCCGGAAGGGCGCCGCGCCACGCCAGCATCCGTGTTCGAAGCTCGGCTCGATCCGGCGCTGACATCGACTCATCCTGCCATCGTCGGCCGCCGCGCTGACCGAGCGGCGGACTCGGGGGTTAGGCTGGCCACATGCAGGGAAGCGATTGGCTCATCGTCGGGTTGGCAGTGTTGGTGCTGTTCGGCGGCACCCAGATCCCCAAGCTCGCGCGCTCGCTTGGCCAGGCCCAGAAAGAGTTCAAGCAGGGCCTCAAGGAAGGCGCCGTCGAGGACGCCCCAACCGACGAGGCGTAACGCCCCGCTGGCCTGCGGTCACCGAGCCATCGGCGCGACGACCGGAGGGCGAGACGGCGCTCAGGCGACCGCGACCGGAACGCCGCGAGCGGCGAGCGCCCGGCGCTTGATGATCCGGCGGCGCTCCCGTTCGGAGCAGCCGCCCCAGACGCCGTGGTCGATGCGGTTGGTCAGGGCGTACTCGAGGCACGGCTCCTTGACGGGGCAGTCGCTGCAGATCCGACGGGCGACTTCGACGCCGACCCCGTCGGAGGGGAAGAAGGTCGACGGCTCGCGCGATGCGCAGTTGCCCTCGGCCATCCAGTTGTCCTGTTCCATCGAGTCCATCGCGCCGACCTCCTACGTCTGCGTCCGGAGACGTGGCGAGCTTGTCGCCTGAGACCGTCGTTGCCAACCGTCGCTCTGAGATGCGTCTCAGTTCACCCCGGCGTTGCATCGGCATCGCGGGGCCTGCGATGGGCGATCGGCGACCCGCCCGGAGCGAGACGGGGCCGAACTGAAGTCGGTCACAGCGCAGCGGACGGGCCCGCGTTGGCGCGGGCCGGTTGCCGCGTACGCTCCAGCGAGAGTCGAGGCTCAGGAACCGGCGAAGAAGAGGCAGTGCATGTACGACGACCGCGTCCCCAACACCAACGACAGCGACCGCGCCGGCGGCGCCCCACCGGCGCCAGCACCGGTGTATCCGCCACCCGCCGGTCCGTCGACGGTCGGGTCTCCCCATGCAATACCCGGCTCGCCGCCCGCTGTCCCGACCGCCGCGATCCCTCAGACGCCGCCGTCGACCTGGTTGCCGCCGTCGGCTGGCCCGGGAACCGTCACGCCTGCGGCGCCACCGTCGGTGCCGTCGGCGTTCGAGCCGGCCGCGGGCGCTCGTTACGGCGCGGCGCCGCCGGTCACCCCGCCTCCCATGCCCCCGGCCGGTGCCCCGACACCACTGGGCGGTTTGCCCCGGTCGGGGAGCATCGCGCCGGCCGGGCAGGCAAAGACCTTCTCGCTCCGAGGGCTGCTGGCGGCCGCGCTGATCGGTGCGCTCGTCGCATCGGGCGTGTCCGCGCTGATCTACACCTCGCTCGATCGCTCGGATGAGACCGTCGCATCCACTGCGGCGGCGGGCACGTGCCAGTCGACCGAGCCGCACGTTGGGGAGCGGTTCGCTCGACATCCAGGCGCTGCTCGACAAGGTTGGGCCGTCCGTCGTGGCGATCAAGACCGATCTGATCTCGTCGGGCGAGTCGGCGGGCTCCGGCATCGTGATCGATACCAAGGGCACGATCCTCACGAACGCCCACGTGATCGAGGGAGCGACCTCGATGAAGGTCCTTTTCAACGACGGTGCCTCGCACGCGGCCAAGCTCGTCGGCTCGATTCCCGCTCGCGACATCGCGCTCATCCGGGTGACGGACTCCATCGCGACCGAGGCCGCCGACCTCGGCCTGTCGGCGGATCTGCAGGTCGGGGACGACGTCGTCGCCATCGGCAACGCACTCAACCTCGGGTCGGACCCGAGCGTCACCAAGGGGATCGTGTCCGCGCTCGATCGAACGTTGGACGCCGAGGGCGTGCAGCTCGACCAGCTGATCCAGACCGACGCTGCGATCAACCCGGGCAACTCGGGCGGCCCGCTCGTGAACGCGGCCGGTCA
Organism: Actinomycetota bacterium; assembly: GCA_016703525.1. Classification (GTDB taxonomy): domain Bacteria; phylum Actinomycetota; class Acidimicrobiia; order Acidimicrobiales; family Microtrichaceae; genus JADJBW01. The sequence goes on from JADJBW010000018.1 coordinate 33,686, forward strand.
GGTGGTCGGCATGAACACGGCGATCATCCAGAACTCCCAGAGCGTCGGGTTCTCGCTGTCGATCGACTCGCTCAAGCCGCTGATCGAGGACATCCTCGCCGGCAAGGGGACCATCGACGCGGACAGCGCGTTCCTCGGGGTCGTCACCACGAACGTGTCGGACCAGCCCGCCGCGATCCTGCGCCGCTTCGGGATCGACCTCGACAAGGGTGCCTTCGTCACCGAGGTGCAGTCGGGATCGGCCGCCGACGAGGCGGGCCTGCAGGCCGGCGACGTCATCACCAAGATCGACGGCAAGGCGATCGACTCCAACCAGGACGTCGGGACGGCCATCCGCTCGAAGAAGCCCGGCGACGAGATCACCCTCGACATCTTCCGCGACGGCTCCGACACGTCGAGCAAGGCGACGCTGCAGCGTCGGGGTGGCTGACGGCGCCTCCCCGCAGCGGGCCCGGCGTGGCGCGTGCGCGCCGCTCTCGGCCACGCCCACCGGCGCGGGTAGCATGACCGCCATGTCTGACCTTGTTGCCGACCCCACCGAACCCCCACGCGCGTCGGTGACCGTGGTGTACCTCGGTCCGGTCGCCCCCCACTGGGAGATCCGGTCGGACTTCGGTGAACGAGCCCTGGTCGACGAGTTCGACCGCCGGGCGCAGGCGCGACTCATGTTGATCCCGCCGCACGATCCGCAGTTCCGGCGCAACCGCGAGCGGGTCATCCGCGATGCGGAGCGCGAGAACATCCTGCTCTCGTGGGACCCCGAGGAGCTGGCCGACTCGGGTCCGCGCGAACCCCGCGAGTCGCGCTAGATCGGCGCGAGTCGCGCTAGATCGGCGCGATCAGACGGTGCGGCCCCGGCCCGCCATGCGCTTCGCGACCGCCTCCCGGTCGGGGGCATAGCTGAGCCGATCAAGCTCGTCGGAACCGAGCCAGGCCACCTCGTCGACCTCGCTGTTGGGGCGCCAGCGATCGGATGCCCCGGAGCCGTCGAAGGTGGTGGCTGCGAACCAGACCACGCGTTTCGCCCGCCCGCGCCGGTCGGTGTAGTAGCAGTCGGTCAGCCAGGCGCCGGCCTCGGCGATCACGCCGGTTTCCTCCTCGACCTCGCGTTCGGCCGCTTCGCGATAGGTCTCGCCGGGTTCCAGGTGGCCCTTCGGGAGTGACCAGTCGTTCTGCAGTGGTCGGTGGACCACGAGCACGCGGTCGTCGGCGTCGAGCACGACGATCCCAGCGGACTCGACGCCGACCGGATGCTTGGGTGCGGGAACGTTCATCGGGTTGGCGCCGGTTCGGCCCACCAGGTGCGGGCAAGTTCGTGCAGTTCCACCTGGGCCTCGCGCTCGCCGCGTTCGGCGACCCGCTCCCACACATCGTTGTGGAGTTCCCAGGCGCGCACGTCGTCGTCGAGGGTGATGCGCAGGATCTCGTCGAGGCGCCGCTGCGATGCCGGATCCGCGACCGCGACCAACGCCTCGACGCGACGGTCGAGGTTGCGCGGCATCAGGTCGGCCGAGCCGAGATAGGTGAGCGGCCGACCGGGTCCGGATCCGTTCGCGAATCGGAAGACCCGGGAGTGTTCGAGATAGCGGCCCACGATGCTGCGAACCGTGATGTGCTCCGACAGGCCGGGTACCCCGGGTCGGAGGCAGCAGATGCCGCGGACGATGAGCTGGATTCGCACCCCGTCGGACGACGCGGCGTACAGCTCGTCGATGAGCGCCGGGTCGGCCAGGCTGTTCATCTTCATGATGATCGCCCCGGTTCCGGGAGGTGCGGCGCGCTCGCCGCGGATCAGCTCGATGAACCCCGAGCGCAGGTGTTCGGGCGCCACGAGCAGTCGGCGATAGCCGGCCTCGCGGCTGTAGCCCGTGAGCACGTTGAAGAGCCGTTGGACGTCGGTCGCGACGTCGTCGGCCGAGGTGAACACGGCGCAATCCTCGTAGAGCCGGGCCGTGCGCTCGTTGTAGTTGCCGGTGCCGATGTGGCAATAGCAGCGCACGCCGTCACCCTCGGCGCGCGCGACGAGCACCACCTTCGTGTGCGTCTTCAGCCCAACCAAGCCGTAGACGACGTGCACGCCGGCACGCTCCAGGCGCCGCGCCCACTCGATGTTGTTCGCCTCGTCGAAACGCGCCTTCAACTCCACGAGAGCGACGACCTGCTTGCCCGCCTCGGCGGCGCGGATGAGCGAGGCGATGATGGGGGAATCCCCGGAGGTGCGGTACAGCGTCAGCTTGATCGCCTGCACCTGCGGATCTTCGGATGCCTGGCGGATGAACGTGTCGGTCGACTCGGAGAACGATTCGTACGGATGCTGCACGAGCAGGTCGCGGCGGCGCAGCACCGAGAACACGTCGACCTCCTCCTCGGCGGGTCGTGCGAGTGCCCGGGGCGTGATGCGGGGAAGCTGTGGGAACTTCAGGTCGGGCCGGTCGATCGCGTAGATCGACCAGAGGCCACTCAGGTCGAGCGGTGCGTCGTGACGGTGGGTGTGTTGGTCGTCGACGTCGAGCTCGCGCTGGAGCAGTTCGAGCACCTCGTCGGACATGTCGGCGTGCACCTGCAGCCGGACGGCCTTGCCGAACCGCCTGCGCCGCACTTCCATTTCGACCGCTGCGAGCAGGTCCTCGGCCTCGGTCTCCTCGAGGGCGAGGTCGGCGTTTCGGGTCACCCGGAAGGCCACGCGATGGGCGATGGTCATCCCGTGGAACAACGCGCCGAGGTGTGCCGCAATGAGCTGCTCGAGGGGGATGAAGCGTTCGGCGTCAGGCAGTGCGACGAAGCGGGGCAGCACCTGCGGCACCTTGACGCGGGCGAAGCGCGTCTCGCCTTCGACGGGGTCGCTGACCTGCACGGCGAGGTTGAGCGACAGATTGGAGATGTACGGGAAGGGGTGGCCGGGGTCGACCGCGAGCGGCGTGAGCACCGGGAAGATCCGCTGGGCGAACTCGGCGTGCAGGTGCGCCCGATCGGCGTCGTCGAGGTCGGCCCACGAGACGATGCACACCCCGAGCGACGCGAGCTGCGGGGCGACCTCGTTGAGGTACAGCTTGTCGGCGCGACGGCTGAGCAACCGGACGCGGCGGCCGATGTGGACGAGTTGCTCTCCAGCGGTCAACCCGTCGGGGCTTCGATCGAGGACCCCGGCGTCGACCCGATCGAGCAGGCCCGCCACGCGCACTTGGAAGAACTCGTCGAGGTTCTGGCTGAAGATCGCCAGGTACTTGGCGCGCTCGAGCGGCGGCGTCGCCGGATCGACCGCCAAATTGAGTACTCGTTCGTTGAATTCGAGCCAGGACAGCTCGCGGTTGATGAACCGTTGACCGCCGTCGTCCACCGCGCCGACGCTACAACTCCACACCCGACATCGGGCCGCCGGAACGGTAACGATTCGGCGTTGAGGAGGTGCCGACTGCTGCCGTGTCGTTCACCTCTCGTTCACCTCGTGCGCTCGATCGCGTCACCCGCGTTCTCTACGGTGTGGCCGTGCCCGACAGCGAACCAGAGCTCGATCAGGAACACCGCGTCGAATTCCACTCGAACCTCGGTGACCTTCGCGACGACATCGTGCGCCTCGGCGCCCTCGCGGTCGAGACAATCGGCCGTGGCACGGCGGCGCTGCTGGACCGTGACCTGCACGCGGCGCAGCGCCTCATCGACTCGGACGACCGGATCGATGCGCTCACGCTGCGGATCGAGGAGTCGTGCATCCGGCTGATCGCGCTGCAGGCACCGATGGCACGCGACCTTCGCTTCATCGTGAGTTCACTGCGCGTTGCCTCCGAGCTCGAGCGGACAGCCGACCTGATGGTGAACATCGCGAAGGCGTCTCGGCGCATGTACGACGTGTCGATCGACCCGAAGGTCCGAAGCCTGATCGAGGACATGAGCATCGAGGCCGGCTCGCTCACCCGTCGAGCGATCGATGCCTACGCGACCGACGACGAAGCCCTCGCGTCGGCGCTCGACGACATCGACGACACGCTCGACGATCTGCAGACGTCGTTCATCGAGGCCGTCGTCGCCACACAGCGGGCATCGTCGTCATCCGGCATTCGCGCCGCCGTGCAGTTGGCGCTCATCGGGCGCTACTACGAGCGCATCGGCGATCATGCGGTGAACATCGGCGAACGCGTGGCCTACATGGTCACCGGCTGGCTCCCGGAGCACGCCGCTCTCGCCCGCGTCGAGCTGCGCGACCGCCAGGGCGACACCGGGTCATCCGGCACGTTCGACGACGAGCCGACCTGAGTGATGTCTGACCTCGCCACGGCCGAACGAACGTCCGGCGCGTGGACGGCAGTCGGCTGATGTTCGGACGGCGCCCCGACCGCCGCGGAACCGACCCGGACCTGACCGATGCCGCAGGTCAGGTGGACGGCCTCGCGGGGGATGGCTGGGACGAGCCGAGTCCCGGTGACGCCGGGGCGTCGGCCCTCGGCGATCCCCTTCGCGACGCTCTCGACGTGCTGGATCTCGGCGTGGCGATCGCCGACAGCGACGGAACGATCAGCTTCGCCAACCGGGCGGCGCAGGTGGTGCTCGATGCCTACGACCATCTGGTGCTCGTTCGTGACCTGCTCGTCGAGCTGCTCGACGAGGCCGCTGCCGGAGGGTCCACCCGACGCACCATCGAATTGGTCGGCCCGCCGTCGGTCGCGTACGAGCTCACTGCCACGCCGCTGCGGCCCGGGCGCGTCGTGGTGGTGATCGAGGACGTCACCGAGCGGCGCCGGGTCGACCATGTGCGACGTGACTTCGTGGCGAACATCAGTCATGAGATGAAGACGCCGATCGGCGCGCTCGGTCTATTGGCCGACACCCTTGCCGACGAGACCGACCCCGAGTCGATGCGCCGTCTTGCGGGCCGCCTCGCCGGCGAAGTGGTGCGCATTTCCGCCACCGTCGACGATCTGCTGGAGCTCAGCCGCATCGAGTTCGGCGACGAGATGGAGGTCGATCGAGTCGACCTGCGGCCCGTACTCGCCGAGGCCGTGCAGCGCCTCGCGTCGGCCGCCGCGGGGCGCGAGATCACCGTGGACGTGATGGTGAGCGAACCGGTGCACGTCTCCGGCGACGCCCGCCAGCTCGCGAGCGCGGTTTCCAACCTGGTCGACAACGCCATCAAGTACAGCCCCAAGGGCGGGCAGGTGCGGGTGACGGCCACGCGAGGCCCGGACCGCCGTGTCGCGGTTGCCGTTGCCGACGACGGATGCGGCATCCCCGCGCGCGACCTCGACCGGATCTTCGAACGGTTCTACCGCGTCGACCGCGCCCGAAGCCGCGAGACCGGCGGCACCGGCCTCGGCCTGTCGATCGTGCGTCACATCGCGCACAACCACGGGGGCGAGGTCCGCGTCGCATCCCGCGAGGGTCGGGGCTCGACCTTCACCATCTTCCTGCCGGCCCTGCCGCCGAACGAGGTTTCATCATGAGCGCTCCCGTCATCCTCCTGGTCGAGGACGAGCCGTCGTATGTCGAAGCGCTCGAGGTCGGGCTCAAGCGTGAGGGCTTCGTGGTCGAGGTCGCACGAGATGGCGTGGAGGCGCTCGCTCGCTTCGACATCGTTCAGCCGGACCTGGTGTTGCTCGACGTCATGCTGCCGGGGATCTCGGGCATCGACGTGTGCCGGGAGCTTCGGACGCGTTCGTCGGTACCGATCATCATGGTGACCGCGAAGTCGACCGAGATCGACACCGTCGTGGGGCTCGAGGTGGGCGCGGACGACTACGTCACGAAGCCCTACCGCCTGCGAGAGCTCGTGGCGCGGGTGCGTGCCGTCCTTCGCCGGCGCGGCACCGACGCCGCCGAGGCCGCCGGTGCACCCGGTGATGTGGTGGAGGTGGCCGATGTGCGTATCGACGTCGACAGCCGCGAGGTGACGGTGCGGTCCGAGCTGATCGCGCTTCCGCTGAAGGAGTACGAACTGTTGCTCGTGTTGATGGAGAACGCCGGTCGGGTGCTCACCCGATCGCAGCTCATCGCCCGGGTGTGGGGCTACGACTACGTCGGCGACATGAAGACGCTCGATGTGCACGTCAAGCGGTTGCGGGCCAAGGTCGAGACCGAACCGGCGCACCCGACGCGCATCGTCACGGTCCGCGGCGTCGGCTACAAGTTCGCCGTGCCCCGCGGCTGAACGCGGGCCGTCGCTCGGCCGCCGCGACCGAACGATCGGCCTACGATCGCACCCGTGAACGCGCCCGTGACCCCGCCATCTCGGACGCGGCGCGCAGCGGGAAGCACCGACTGGAGTTCGCCCTTCTCGCGGCTCGCGATCGCACACACGGCGTCGGTCTGCGGCGAGGCCCTCCTTGCCATCTCGCTCGCCGGGTCGCTGTTCTTCAAGGTCGACCCGGCCCAGGGGCGCGAGAAGGTCCTGCTGGGTCTGGCGCTCACCATGGCGCCGTTCGCGCTGGTCGGACCGCTGATCGGCCCTGCGATCGACCGCGTCCGCGGCGGACATCGCGTGGTGATCGTGGCCACGATGGTGCTGCGAGCCGTCGTGGCAGCGGCCATGGTTCCGGCGGTGGCCGACGGTTCGCTGCTGCTGTTTCCCGAGGCGTTCCTGATGCTCGTGCTCGGGAAGACCTACCAGGTGGCGAAGGCGGCGGTCGTGCCATCGATGATCGAGGGCGAGACCGTGCTGGTCGAGGCCAACTCGAAGCTCCAGCTGCTCGCAGGGTTGGCATCGGTGTGCGGCGGCCTCCCCGGGTTCGTCCTGCTCCAGATCGGACCCGAGTGGGTGGTGGTGGCGACGGCGCTCACGTTCGGTGCCGCCTCGAAGCTCGCTCTGGCGCTCCCCCGCGTGCGCGAGACGGAGGCATCGGACGACCACGTGGCCGCGGGCGAGGAGGAGCTGCGCGGTTCCGAGCTGATCCGCTCCACGGCGGCGATGACGGCCCTTCGCTCGGTCGTGGGGTTCACGACGTTCCTGCTCGCGTTCGAGTTGCGGTCGCAACCCGATGTCTCGGTGGCGAAGCTGGCGGCGGTCGCAGTGCGACAGACCGAGCTGTATCGGCGGCTGTCGCCCAACGCGCCCCCGCTTCGCCTGCCCGAGGGTCCGCCGTCGTGGTATTTCGGCGCCGTCCTGAGCGCAAGCATCCTCGGTGGGTTGGTGGGCGCCGCGGTGGCCCCGGCGCTGCGGCGACAGGTGGCCGAGGAACGGATACTCGCCGCCTCCACCCTCATCGCTGCGCTCGGCGGGGTGCTGGCCGTCGTGGTCGACGGGCTGGTCGGGCTCGTCGGGTTCGCCGGTCTCGTCGCCGTGTCGGCGGCATTGGGCAAGCAGGCCTTCGACGCCATCGTGCAGCGGCGTGCGCCCGACGCCGATCGCGGTCGGGTGTTCGCGCGTTTCGAGTCCCGGTTCCAAGTGGCCTGGGTGGTCGGCGGGATCATTCCCACTGCGCTGACGATCCCGACACCCGCGGGGGCCGCGCTGGTGGCGATGATTGGGGTCGCGTCGCTCGCCGTCATGCTCGGAGCCCAGGTGCCGGATCGCCCTGTCGGCCGCAAGCGTCGAGCGGCGGCACCGTAACCGACGACCGCGACGACCGTGACGACCGACGTGGCGGGCGTGCCGGCGGGCGTCGCCCGGCCCTCGTGCTACTGGTCCAGGTCGGGGAAGTCCGGAATCTCGGGCAGGTCGTCGCTGCCGGGCAGATCGGTCAGATCGGCGGCGATGCCGACGCGGGCGAGCCACAGCCCCGGCGCCGCCAACTCGGCGGGCGTCGGCAGGTGCTCGACCCGGCTCCACAGCGAGTTCAGCGCCTCTGCCCCGGCACGCTGGACCACGCCGTCCACGAAGCCCGACCCCGCGTCGATCTTGGCCTGCGTCAGCTCCAGCCCGAACAGTCGCTCGATGAATCGCGTCGCCTGGTCGGCTTCGACGCGTCGGCGGCGCATCGCCTCGCCGACCATCGCCGAGGACCCGAGGAGGCGGGACCCGATCGTGTCGACAACCCAGTCGACGTACCCCTCGATGCACCCGACGAGCGAGTCGATCATTGGCAGCACTGCCCGCTGATCGTCGGACCGGATCGTGGAGAACATGACGTCGGGATTGGCGAGCATGTCCTGCAGCCGAGCGAGCCCCATCGGATCGTCGGGGGTGATGTCGCCGAGTTGCTCGGCGAGGCGTTCGGGGTCGGCGCGGAAGGTCGACGCATGCTGGGTGAGCAGCTCCGTCAGCCGGGAGCGGACATGGGGCGTGGACAACACCGCCTGGTGCGCCATCTCGTGCAGACAAATCCACAGCCGCAGGTCGTCGGCCGGAAGGCTCCACTCGGCACCGAACGCGTCGACCGCGGACGCCACCACCATCACGTCGGTGCCGGCCGGGCGGGGGATCGGTAGGTCGAATGAACCGAGGGCTCGACGGCCGAGTTGGCCGACCGTCGACGACGCCAGCGACGTGAGCATCGCCGGGCCCATCATCTGGCTCATCGAGTTGACGAGCGCGCTCATGTCGAGGCCGGCCGGCAACATCGACGACAACTCGTCGATGTCGTCGCGGTCGAGATCATCGAGCTGTGCCCGCATCATCGCCGTGAGCGACGTCGCCAGGTGCTCGAAGATCGGCTTGTAGTCGTCGACGGTCTGCGCGCTCCACTGGCCGCGGTTCACAGCGATCACCCGGATGCCGTGTTGGATCGACGGGTGCACCTCCATCACTGCTCCCAGGTGCAGCTCGGCGACTCGCGCGAGTTCTTCGTAGTGCATGCGTGCGATCGGATCGATGTTGGGCTCGGAGTCGCCCTCCGCGGCGATGGCCGCGGCCATCTGGCGCGCTTGATCCCAGGTTGCGCCGGGGGCGACGCCGGAGAAGCGACGGAGCAGCTCGGCGAACTGCTCGCCGAAGGGGCCATCCGGCGAGGCCCCGAACGGGTCGAATGGACTGGGGCCGCTCATCGTGCGCATCGTAGGTGCGAGAGCGGGTACCGCGGACCGTCGCGCCGACCAGGATCTCAGGATGTCACAGCCGCACGTGGAATCTCAGCCGTTGCGCCGGGTCGTGATCGACCACGCCGAGTCGGAACTGGGTCGGCGTCTCGTCGCCACCCTGGCCGATGATCCCGGCGCCGAGGTCGTCGCTGCGGACCGCGTGATCGAGGAGTACGCGTCCGGTCCGGCGCCGTCGACCGGCGCGATCGACGTGATCCTGCTCGCCCCCGGACACGGACCAGAGATCGACGGGTCGACGCTGGGCGGCGTCGATGTCGCATCCGTCCGTCTGCTCGTTCGGCGGCTTGAGGCGGTGGGAGCGCGAGCCAACAGCGTGGTCGTCGTCTCCTCCGCGATGGTCTACGGCGCCGAGCCCGACAATCCGCTGCCGCTCACCGAGGACGCCCCGCGTCGACCGGCGCCCGACTCGCCGTTCGCCGAGGCGAAGGTGGCGCTGGAGAACGAGGCGGTCAGGAGCGGACAGGTGCTCGGGGGCGCTCCCGTGGCGGTGTTGCGGCCATGCCTCGTCGTCGCCCCCACGCAGGCGGCGGTCAACTGGCTGTCGCGATCGCTGTGGCACGGTCCGACGGCGCGGCTCGGAAGCGTCGACCCGCCCCGGCAGTACCTGCACATCGACGACCTGGTTCGGGCGATCGACCATGCTCGGCGGCACCGCCTGGACGGCGCGTTCAACGTTGCGCCATCGGACTGGATCTCGTCGTCGCGCCAACTCGAACTCGCGGGGCGCCCCGCGGCGGTCCGCGTCCCGGATCCGGTGGCCCACCGGGTCGCCGAGATCGGCTGGCGGTTCCTCGTGACCTCCACGCCTCCCGACATCGTCGCGTACGCAATGCGAGCCTGGGTCGTGTCGAGCGATCGGCTGCGCGCCACCGGCTGGGAGCCGAGGTTCGAGAGCGCGGAGGTGTTCGTGATCGGCCATCACGAGTCGTGGTGGTCGAAGCTCAGCGCCCGGCGACGCCAGGACCTGTCGCTCGTCGGGCTGGCCGTGCTGGCGGCGGCCGCATCGGGTGGCGCCGGTTCGGTGGTCCGCCACGCCGTGCGCGGCCGACAGGTCGGCGCTCCGGGTCGGTAGGTCGGCCACCGGATCGCGGCGCCGATCGGCGTCGCGTCGTCAGGGCCGGTGTGAGGTGACGGTCAGCCCGGCGAGGTCGGCCCCGTCGGAGAAGGTGAGCCGAACGGTGCTGCGCTGGGCATTGCGTTCGACCACGGCGTCCACCCGACCGCCGGTCGGCACGCCCATGAGGGCGCAATGTGCCGCCATGCCGTCGTGCACGGGCATACCCCCGAGCGACACGAGGACGTCCCCTGGCAGCAGACCCGCACGGTCGACGGCGCCCCCGGGCTCGATCGCGCTGATCGCCCCGGCGGGGGAGCCGTCGACGCCGGATCGAACGGTCACGAGGCTCGCACCGAGCGACACATGGCGAACGGTGCCGAACTGGACGAGTTCGCTGCCGACCTGCTGTGCCGTCGCCGCCGGCAGCATGTAGCTGACACGGTCGCCGAAATGGTCGTCGGCGGCGGAGATCACGCCGACTAGGCGCGTGCCGGCGGCGTCGGTGACCACGGCATCCATCGGGACATGGGCGTTTGTCGTGATCTGGACGACGCCGTGCACCGGCCCGCCGTTGGCTTCGACCCGGGTGGCCGTCGACGCGACACTTCCGGTGACGGAGGCTCGCCGGGAGCCGGCGACGGATGCGGTGATCGCCAGGCCGGACTCCGCCGGGCCGATCGGGACCGTGGGTGCGTCGAGCCCAGGTACGCGGAACGCGACGGCGCCGGTCTGTGGGTCGGCACCGACAAACGTCGCGTCCAGTGAGCGTGACTGCGTCGACCCCTGGAACTGCGCGACCCACGCTGTCGAGTCGGGACCGATCACTCCGGGCTCCGCGGCGACGACGACGGCGTCGTGCTCGTGCAGGGCGATGCCGGCGTACTCGCTCGCGCCGGCGGCGGTCTCGACGTGCACCACCACCGCCATGTGGAGCGCAGGCGTGGGGGCTGTGGTGGTTGTCGAGTCTCTCACGAGCAGCGCGCCGATCGGCGCGAGCAGCCCGGCCGAGGTCACCGCGGCGATGGTGACGAGCGAGCCCAATGCCGCAGCGACCGCGGCGGTGCCCGGCGCCGTGGTCGACCGGCGGCGCGGCGGTCGCGCCGCGGGGTGTGGGCGACCGCCCGTTCGGACCTCCGACGGGTGCCGCCACAGTCGGTCGGCCTCGGGAGGCGGTGGGCGGAACTCCGGTCCGCCGGTGTCTGGATGGTCCTGCATGCCGCACCCGAAGTTACGGGGTGCAGCGGGTCACGCGAGCGCGGGCCGCGCCCGGTTGTGGCAGTTCGGCTCGGCCATTCGTGCCGACTCCCGTACCATGGCGGCGTGCCGAGCCCATCCGACAGCGAGACGTGGATCGATATCTCGCCGGACCCATTGCCCGTCGCTGCGGTGAACGAGTGGGCGAGCGTGCCGTCGTGCGGCGCGGTCGTGACCTTCGTGGGGACGGCGCGCGACCACTCGGTCGGGCGACCCGGGGTCACCCGGCTCGATTTCGAGGCGTACGAGGAACAGGTCGTCGCTGTCCTCGCGAGCGTGGCCGACGACGCTCGGGGCCGATGGCCGGACCTCGGCCGGCTGGCGTTGCTGCACCGCGTCGGTCGGGTCGACCTCGGCGAGGCAGCGGTGGTGGTTGCCGCGTCGGCGCCACATCGCGATGCCGCCTTCGACGCGGCGCGGTTCGGAATCGACGAGTTGAAGGCGCGTGCACCGATCTGGAAGCGCGAGGCGTGGGCCGGGGGCACGGAGTGGGCGCTCGATCCGCAACACGTGGCGACGTCCGCGGAGACGCGCCCGTGACGGTCCCGGTCTTGTTCCTGCTCGCCGCCGTCGTCGCGTGCGTGGTCGGTGTCGTCGTGGTGGGCATCGCTCGCCGGTCGCGGCGAAGCGGCTCGACGTCGGTGTCGGAGTTCAGCGACCGGCTCGCCGCGCTCGCCCCCGATCGGGAGGAGGAGCGGCGCCGTGGCGTGACCTAGCGATCGACCTCGGCACCGCGAACACGCTGGTCTACGCGCGGGGCGAGGGCATCGTGCTCAACGAGCCGTCGGTGATCGCGCTCAACAGCCGCACCAACGAGGTCCTGGCGATGGGCCGGGACGCGTGGGAGATGATCGGCCGCACGCCCAGCTACATCGTGGCGGTGCGGCCGCTGCGCAAGGGAGCGATCACCGACTTCGAGGTCACCCAAGAGATGATCCGCCTGCTGCTCAAGCGCGTGGGCGTGAACCGCTTCAACCGGCCGCGCGTGGTGATTTGCGTGCCGTCGGCCATCACCGCCGTGGAGCGCCGGGCCGTCATCGAGGCGACGAAGCGGGCAGGGGCGGCCGCCGCCCACCTGCTCGAACAGCCCATGGCCGCGGCGATCGGCGCGGGCCTGCCGATCAACGAGCCGATCGCGAACATGGTGGTCGACATCGGCGGCGGCACCTCCGAGACGGCGCTCGTCTCGCTGGGAGGCATCGTCGCACTGCAGGCCGTGCGGGTCGGCTCGTTCGATCTCGACGCGCAGATCGTCACCTACATCCGGCGCGAGTACGGCATTGCGATCGGCGAACAGACGGCCGAAGAGATCAAGATTGCGATCGGGTCGGCCGCCGAGACCGAGGGCGAGTTCTGCGCAGAGGTTCGCGGCCGCGAGCTGATGTCGGGCCTCCCCCGCACGGTGGTGCTCACGCCGGACGAGGTTCGCGGCGCCATCTCCGAGCAGGTGGAGACGATGGTCGAATCGGTGGTGACGTGCCTCGGCGAGGCGCCGCCGGAACTGGCCCAGGATCTGCTGGCGCAGGGCATCCACCTCGTGGGCGGCGGTGCCATGTTGCGCGGACTGGACCTTCGCCTCGCCAACGCCACCGGCGTCCCGGTACAGCTCGTGCGTCAGCCGCTCGAGTCGGTCGTTCTGGGCGCAGGACGCGTGATCGAGAACTACGAGCAGCTCAAGGTCATGTTCATGGACGCCCGTTCCTGATCGTCGCGACGCGAATCGCGGCACCGGAAGCCGGCAACCAACTAACCTCGGTCGATCTTCCGGGCGGCGGTCGAGGGGTCACAGCGGATCGCCGAGCAGTGAGGGGTCTGCGACGAATGAGCCTGCTTGAAGTCGAAGACGTGGAGGTTCGCTTCGGGGGCGTCGTGGCGCTCGCGAACCTCACGTTCTCGATCGCCGCGGGGGAGATCTTCGCGCTCATCGGTCCCAACGGCGCCGGCAAGACGACCCTGTTCAACGTGGTGAGTCGGCTATACCAGCCGAGCCAAGGCGCGGTGCGTTTCGCCGGCACCGATCTCCTCGCTCTGCCGGCGCATCGGATCGCGGCCTCGGGGATCGCCCGCACGTTCCAGAACCTGGCCTTGATCCCCGGGCTGAGCGTGCTCGACAACGTGGCCGTGGGCGCACACGCAGCGACCTCCGCCGGATTCTGGCGCTCGGGACTGCGCCTCAACCGGGGCGAGGAGCGGCGGGTCCGCGCCGATGCGCTCGGGCTCCTCGACCGGCTCGGGCTCGCAGACCTCGCACAGCGGCCCTGCGCGGGGCTGCCCTACGGCACCCTGAAGCGGATCGAGCTCGCCCGGGCGATGGTGGCGCGCCCCCGATTGCTGCTGCTCGACGAGCCGGCCGCTGGCCTGACCCACGCCGAGGTGGACGAGTTGGGCGGGGTGATCCGGTCGCTGCGTGACGAGCACGATCTGACGGTGCTACTCGTCGAGCACCACATGGGCATGGTCATGGGAATCTCCGACAACGTGGTGGTGATGGATCTCGGCGCCAAGATCGCCGAGGGTCCGCCTGCGGACGTGCAGGCGAATCCGGCCGTCATCGCCGCGTACCTGGGCGCACCGGTCGAGGAGGTCTGATGGCGCTGCTCGAGGTGCAGGGGCTCACCGCCGGCTACGGCATCGTGCAGGTGCTGTTCGGCCTCGATTTCTCGGTCGACGCGGGGGAGGCCGTGGTGATCCTCGGAGCGAACGGCTCGGGCAAGACCACCACGCTCCGGGCCGTCAGCGGCATGATCGCGGCGGGCGGAGCGGTTCGTTTCGACGGTCGGAGCGTGCGCGGCATGCGCCCCGATCGTCTCGTCGCGGCCGGCGTGTCGCACGTGCCCCAGGGTCGGGGAACGATCAGCGACCTGACGGTCGACGAGAACCTGCGGGCGGGTGCCTACTCGCGGCGCGACCGCGGCATCGCCGCCGACATCGAGCACTGGTATTCCGTCTTCCCCCGCCTCGGCGAACGGCGCGACCAGGCGGCCGGGTCGATGAGCGGAGGCGAGCAGCAGATGCTCGCCATCGCCCGCGCCTTCATGAGCCGGCCCCGCCTCGTGTTGCTCGACGAGCCGTCCCTCGGCTTGGCGCCGCTGGTGACCCGCGAGGTGTTCGACCGCGTCGGCGACCTCGTGCGCGACACGGGCACAGCGGTCCTCGTGGTCGAACAGAACGCAAACCTCGCGCTCGCCTTTGCGAGCCGCGCCTATGTGTTGGAGGCCGGGCGCATCGTCAATCAGGGATCGTCGGACGAGCTGCGCGGTGACGAGTCGATCCGACAGGCGTACCTCGGGAGCTGACATGTCGGAACTGCTGCAGTACGTCTTCATCGGATTGGGCAACGGGGCCGTCTACGCCATGGTGGGCCTCGGGCTCGTGGTGATCTATCGCTCGACCGGTCTGCTGAACTTCGCGCAAGGAGAGCTGGCGATGTTCGCCACCTTCGGCGTGTGGACGCTGCACGAGGCCGGCCTGCCGATCTGGCTCGCGCTGCTGGGAGGCATGGCGATCGGCTTCGCGATCGGAGCGATCGTGCATCAGGTGGTGGTACGGCCGGTCGGCGACCCGCACCAGAAGCCGCTCGCCGTGGTGATCGTCACCATCGGTCTGTTCCTCGGATTCAACGCGCTTGCGCAGCTGATCTGGGGAACGAACGAGAAGGAGTTCGCGACCTTGTTCGGCAACTCCGAGGTCGACGTGTTGGGCACGCTCGTCGATTGGCAGAAGCTCGGTGCGCTCGGAATTCTCGCCGCCGAGGCCCTGGTGTTCTGGGTCATCTTCCAGAAGACGAAGGTCGGGCTCGGCATGCGGGCCGTGGCATCGAACCCCGAGTCCTCCGCGCTGGTCGGCATTCCCGTGACCCGGATCCTGATGATCGGGTGGGGGCTCGCGGTGTCCGTCGGCGCCGTCGCTGGTGCCGTATGGGCTCCCACACCCGGTCTCAGTTCCAACCTGATGCAACTTCCGCTGATCTACGGATTCGCGGCCATCACGCTCGGTGGCTTCGACTCGTTCGTCGGTGCGGTGGTCGGAGGGCTGTTCGTCGGGGTGCTCACCGACGTGGTCCCGCGCTACGTCGATGCCTTCGAGAAGATGACGTTGGCCCCCGCCTTCCTGGTGATTCTCGTGGTCCTGTTGGTCCGCCCGCAGGGCATCTTCGGCCGGAAGGTGGTGAGCAGGGTATGAGTGCCGCCGGCCGCCTTCGCGACACGCGCAGCATCATCGTCGTGAGCGGTGTGCTCGTGGTCGTCGTGCTTGCACTCCCGCAGGTGCTCGACGCGTTCTGGACGCGGCGGATCACGCTGTGGATCCCCCTCGCCCTCGCCGCGCTCGGACTGAATCTGCTCACCGGGTACAACGGGCAGATCTCGGTCGGGCACGGCGCGCTGTACGGCGTCGGCGCCTACAGCACGGCCCTCATCCTGAACGAGTGGAAGTGGCCGCAGCTTGCTGCAATCGCCGCCTCCGCCGTGATCTGCTTCGTCGCGGGTGTCGCAGTCGGCCTGCCGGCGCTGCGGATCAAGGGGCTGTATCTGGCGCTGGTGACGTTGGCGGTCGCCACGTTGTTCCCCCAAGTCCTCGAGCAGTTCTCCGGCACGACCGGCGGCAGTGCCGGTCTCGCTATCACCAACCAGGAGATGAACCGTCGCGGTGTGCTCGCCGATCGAGCGATCCGCGTCGAGGCGCCGACGTGGACCGGGCTCGCGGATGACCAATGGGCGTACTACGTCTTCCTGGCGGTGGCCGCGCTGTGCTTCCTGGTGGTTCGCAACCTCGTGCGAAGCCGTGTGGGCCGTTCGATGATCGCCATCCGCGACAACGAGGTGGCAGCCGAGGTCAGCGGCGTGAACGTGGCGATCGTGAAGGTGCTGACCTTCGGCGTGAGTGCGGCGCTCGCGGGCGTCGGCGGGGCGATCTTCGCGATCCTCCAGGCGCGGGTGTCGTCGGGCTCGTTCACCCTGGTGGCGTCGCTCTACTTCCTTGTCGCTGTGGTCGTCGGCGGCTCGGCAAGCATCGCCGGCCCCGCGATCGGCGCGGTCGCCATCGGCCTGTTCCAAGACGTCGTGACGCCTGCGCTCCCCGAGAGCGTGACGCCGTGGGACTTGAACGCCAAGGCGGCCACGCCGCTCATTCTCGGCACGATGCTGATTTTGCTCATGCTTGCCGCTCCGGGTGGCATCGTGGGCTCGGCTCGACAACTCCGTGCCCGTCTTGCGGTGCGTGCCCAACGCCCCGCCGACGGCCCGATTCCGACCCCCACCACAGGAGGTACCCCATGAAGCGAACCCCGATGAGGCACGGAGCGGCGACGCTCGCCGTCGCGTTGCTTGCCCTGAGCGCGTGCGGCCGCGACGCCGACACGAAATCGACCGACACCGGCGACGACGGCGACACCACGTCGACCGAGTCGGGGGGCGGGTTCATCGATCCGGCCCAGGATTGCTCCGACTACGACGGCACGGCCGGCATCACCGGCGACACGATCAAGATCGGTACGGTCCGCCCGGCCTCGGGTCCGTACGCCATCTACGACACGGTCACCAAGGGCCTCGAAGCGCTTGTGACGGCCACGAACAGCAAGGGCGGCGTCAAGGCGGGCGACGGCAAGACCTACAAGCTCGAATTGGTGAAGGGCGACGACGGCTATGACCCGGCGCGCACCCCGGCCGAGGTCGAGCGCCTGGTGGACCAGGAGAAGGTGTTCGCGATCGTCGGCGAGATCGGCACCTCGAACAACCTGGCTGTACGCCAGACGCTCAACGACAAGTGCATCCCGTCGATCGGTCTCGCGACCGGATCGACCGAGTGGGGCAAGGCCAAGGAGTACCCGTGGTTCATCGGCGGTCTCCCGTCGTACGCCACCGAGGCGCATCACCTGATGGAGTGGCTGAAGAAGGAAAAGCCGGCGGCCAAGATCGCTCTGCTCTACCAGGACGACGACTTCGGCAAGGCCTACCAGGCCTCGATCGAGACGTCGATCGAGGGCTCCGACATCACGGTCGTGGCCGAGGAGAGCTTCAATCCGCTGACCGAGACCTCGCCGGAATCGAAGGTGGCGGCGTTGTCGGCGTCGGGGGCCGATGTGTTCTTCGTGGGCATCGGTGGCTCGCCCTGCCCCGCTGCGGTGAAGGCGGTCCCCGCCAACTGGACGCCGCTCACGTTGGTGTCGGTGACCTGCACCGGCAAGCTGGCCATGGCCCTCGCCGGCGGCAAGGACGAGGGGCTGGTCGCCGTGCAAGCGACCTACGACCCGGGCACCGCGGCCGACCAGTCGAACCCGAAGATCAAGGCCTTCTTCGACGAGGGCGGCGCCGCCGGTCTCAGCCAGGGTGATCTGGAGGGCGGCATCGCTGCCGCCGGCTGGGGCTTCGGGTCGATGTTCGTGAAGGGACTGGAACTGACCGACACGGTCGATCGGGCGTCGCTCATGAACGCGCTCTGGCAGTTGGACGGCGTGAACTACGGCCTCATGCTCGACGACGCGAAGGCGTCGACCAAGGGCGGGGACGATCCGTGGGTGATCGAGGATCTCCGGATCGTCAAGCGCCAAGCGGGCTCGTGGAACGAGATCGCTCCGCTCACCTCCTACGACGGCACGTCGAACGACTTCGCGGGCTGACGGTCCCGTCCGCCAGTTCAGCCAGGCCTCGGCCGTCGTCCCGCCTTGGCGGGCGGCGGCCGAGCCGCGTTCTAGCCGTGCTCGTCGGCCCCGGGCCCGCTGGGGATCGGGCCGCCGATGGCGAGCAGTTCCTCGGCCGCCTGGCGAACCTGCCAGTCGCGGTCGTGGGTCAGCCGTTCCAGCTCGGCGTCGACCTCATCGCCGTCGAACGCGACAAGGGCGAGCACGGCGCGGCGCCGCACAGCGGCCACGTCGGAGCATGCCGCGAGGACCGCGGCTCGGCCGCCCGCGGCGCCGATCGATCCGAGGGCCGCGACCGCCGCCTCGCGCACCAGGGCATCGCTGTGCGACGTGGCGACGCGTGAGAGCCGCTCGACGACGGCATCGCGGGCGTCGTCGGTGGGATCGGATTCGCCGGCGCAGAACGCCGCGACCTCGGCCACCATGTCGTTGTCGTCGTCGAGCGCTCGCAGGACGGCGTCGGCGAAACCGGGTCGCCAGTGTCCGCCGAGGAGCCGTAGCGCGCGAGCGCGTGTGCGGCGCTGGGTCGGCGAGTGCAGCGCTCAGATCCTCATCGGTCAGCGCTCCGCAGCGAGCGAGCGCGCCGAGGGCCGTCGCCCGCGTCGCCGGGTCGGGCGACAGGAGGGCAGGTCGTGCATCGCCAGGGTTCGATGTGTGTCCGGCGGTGGCAGCGATCAACCGAAGGGGAGAAGGTGGGTCGAAAGACCTAGAATTTTCCCCGTGTCGGTTTTTCACGACACGAGCGTAGACTTCGAAACCTCACTTGACGGCACGAGGAGGCGGCGGCCATGTCGCATATGGTGATCTTTCAGACCCTGAGGGAAACCCCGGCTACAACCAGTTCGAGACGGTGGCAGAGGCGGTGGCGTTTGTCGAGAAGCTTCGGAACGAGCAATTGGTCGAAAACGCGCGGATCTTCGCTCTCGAGGAGCTGAAGTTCGACTTCCGACCGTACTATCGCGTCGAGCTGACCGCATTGGAGCGGGCGGCCGGCCAGACCAACGGCGCGCCCGTGGCTGCGGCCGCAATGGCGCCTCCAGCCGCGGCTCCGGCTCCGGCTCCGGCTCCGGCTCCCCCGGCCCCCGCTCCGCAGCCTGCCCCCACCACGGCAACGGCACCGCCGCCGCCGGCTCCCACGCAGGCGCCGGTGGCTCCCGCGCCCGCTCCGATCGCAGCGGCGACCGCAGCGGTGCCCGGCGACGAGAACGCACCGGTCGGGGCAGCCCCGTTCGCGGCGGCCGGAGGCGACGCCGAGCGCAAGCGCGGCGGCCTGTTCGGCCGCTGAGGCGTCATCGCTGATCGGGACGCACCCGATCCAGTCCAGAACGTGCCAAGGAAGGCGGATGCCGACGGGCGTCCGCCTTTGGCGCGCCTGAAGGGAATCCCACGTGGATGGTGCGCCGTCAGCCGAGAAACAGGCTGAGTACGAAGATCGCGCCGCCGATGACCACCGCGAGCGTTGCTCCGAGACCGGCCATGATCACAAGGAGTCCGATGACCGCACGGCCCCGTTCCCACCACCGAATGGCGACGGGGCCTGCGTCGGGTCGCTGAAGTGACCCTTGGGTGACCGGCCGGGCAACGCTGCGTGCGGCCGATACGGTGGGCGCTTCGTTGTCCGACGCTGCGATGGGATCATGGCCGAACAGCACGAATCGAACGTAGAAGGTGCCGGCGCCGAGCAGCGCGAATCCGATGAACAACGTCCAGCCCATGACCCGATGAGCGTATCCGCCGTGGACGTCGTGGCGGCAGACGGTCGGCCGGCCCGGCGCCGTCGGCGTTTCGTGCTGTGGGGCGTGTGCGGCGTGCTCGTCGTCGCGCTCGCGGCGGCGTTCATCGTCCCGTTGCCGTACTACGTCGACGCTCCGGGGCAGGTCACCGGAACCGAGCCGCGGATCTCGGTGTCGGGCCGCCAGTCGTTCGCGACACCCGGTCGGGTGATGTTCACCACCGTCAGCCAGCAGCAGGCGACGGCGGCCCTGCTGGTTCGGTCGTGGCTGGACGACACGATCGACACGATCCCCGACGAGGTTGCGGTGCCCTCGGGGAACCGCACGAAGGAACGGGTCTTCGAGCAGCGCATGATGGACCAGTCGAAGGAGACCGCCGTTCGCGTGGCACTCGATCGGCTGGGAATCGACTACGAGGCGTCGGGCGGGGGAGCGTTCATCGCCGCATTCCTGCCCGGGTTCGAGGCGGAGCACCGCCTGTTCCAGGGCGACGTGATCGTGGCGGTCGACGGCACTGAGGTGCACACCGTCGACGACGTCGCGAACGCGATGAAGGGCCGGGCGGTCGGCTCGGTTGCCGTGCTCAGGTGCGACACCGGGCCGACGGATCGACCGATGATGTGGAGATCCCGCTCGGTCGAAACCGCGACGACGAAAGCCGCGGCTACCTCGGCGTCGCCCTCGAGACGGCCAACCCCTCGTTCGACTTCCCCTTCAAGGTGGAACTCGACTCGGGCAATGTGATCGGACCGTCAGCCGGGCTGGCGTGGACGTTGGGGATCGTCGATCGGCTGACGCCTGGCGACCTGACCGACGGGCGCCGCGTCGCGGTGACGGGAACGATCGATTCCGCCGGCAATGTCGGTCCGATCGGGGGCATCGCGCAGAAGGCCGAGGGGGCGAAACAGGCCGGTGCGACCGTCTTCCTGTATCCGGCGGCGACCCCGAAAGCCGAGGTTGCCCGCGTGCGCCGGATCGCGAACGGCGATCTCGACCTGCACCCGGTCGCGACGGTGGACGACGCGCTCGAGGTTCTCGGCTTCGACGGCGCCGGGCAGCGCTGATCGCCGCCGATCCGGCGATCCTGGGGGGATACGCCATCGCTTGGTGTGCGACTTCTAGCATCGGGACATGGCGTTCCTCCGCGGTCCAATCGAACCTGATGAGGTCGTCGGGCGGGAGTTCTCCAGGGTTCGCCGCGGCTACGACCCGGCGGAAGTGCGAGAGGTGCTGGCGTCGCTGGCAGCCGAGATCCGACGCCTGACCCAGACGATCGGCGACCTCGAATCGACCGTCTCCGACCTGGAGCGCCGGGCGGTCGATCCGGCCTCGCTCGAGCCCGAGGTCATCGCCTCGCTGCTCGGGGAGGAGACGGTTCGGGTCATCAACGCGGCTCGTGAGGCCGCCGCCGAGATCCGCTCGAAGGCCGAGGAGAACGCCGCTCGTGTCGTGCGCGACGCCTACGAACGCGCCAACCGCATCACGGGAGGCCGGCGAGGAGCGCGAATCGGCGCGGACGGACGCCGCCTCGATGCTGGCGGCAGCTCGGACCGAGGCGGATCGGCTGGTCGCCGATGCGACGACCCAGGCCGAGCACGTGCGCTCGCGTGCCGAGTCCGACGCCGGCGAGCTGCGCGGCGAAGCCGAGTCGGTCCTCGGCGAGCGAACCGCTGCGGCCGACGCGGAGGCGCTGCGGATCACGACCGAGGCCGAGACCACGCGCGACGCCGCCGACGAGTACGCGGCAGCGACCCGCGGCGGAGCCGACGCCTATGCCGACGAGGTCCGTCGCGCTGCCGACGTCTACTCCGAGGAGCAACGATCGGGCGCCGACGCGTACGCATCGGAGACGCGGCGGCGTGCCGACGAGGAGGCCGAACGCCGGCTCACCGCCGCCGACGAGACGGTCGCGGCGCGCCTCGCGGCGGCCGAGCAATCGGCGGTCGCTGCAGTGGACGACGCCCGCGAGGCGGGGCGGCAGATGCTGGTGGAGGCGCGGGAGGCGCGGGAACGAATCCTGCGCGACCTTGCCGAGCGCCGACTGTCGGCACGGCGTCAGCTGGAGGCGCTGCGGGCGGGCCAGGAGCAGCTGTTGGCGACGCTGCGCTCGTCGCGTGCATCGTTCGACGGCGTGCTGGACGAGGTGCGCTCCGCCGTGCCTGCCGCCCGCGAGGCCGCCGACGGTGCTGCTCGCTCGGTCGTCGAAGACGTCGATCTCGCGGTCGAGGAGCTGGCCGCGGAGCTCGACGAAGCGGCATCGACCGGGGGCGTTGACGGGCGCGGCGAGCTGACCGCGGTCGATGCGGTGGACGGGCCGGTCGAGCTGCGCGGGGGCGATCGGGATTCCGATCGGGTCCGGCCGATGGAGGCGGGCGGGGAGCCGTTCGAGGACGGTGACGCCAACGAGGTTGCCCACGATCTCGACGGTGCGGGCGGAGCGGAGCGCTCGACAGCCGACGGCGCGGAGGCCGACGACGCGCCGCCCGCCGGGGTTCGCCGTGGCGCCGAGCCGGACGGTGAGCCCCCTATCGACGCCGCCGAGGAGACCGGCGAGGCCGGCGCAGAGCCCGAGCCGATGCCGGAACGCGAGGCGGGGCACCTGCGGTTGGTGTCCTCCTCGCCCGCGCCGACGTTCGACGACGACGAGTCGATCGACGACCTGGACGACCCCGTTGACCACGATGAGGTCGATGTCGAAGACCTTGGGGTCAAGCTTCCGACGGTGCCGTCGTCGGGTCCCTTTGTGACATCGATCGCGGATCACGCCGGCGAGGCAGGGTCGCCGGCGGGTGACTCCCCGGCGGCTGACTCCCCGGCAGGCGATTCCTCAGCAGTCGAGGCGAGCGACGGTGTCGGCGCCCGAGTGATCGCCTTCGAGCCTCCGTTGTCGGCGACCGTGACGGACACCCAGGAGCACGACGTCGACGCGCTGTTCGCTCGGCTGCGGGCCGACGAGCCGGAGCCTCAGGCCGACGCCGACGCCGACGCCGACGCCGACGCCGACGCCGACGCGACGCCGACGCCGACGCCGACGCAGACGCGTCGATCGACCCGGCGTCACGCCTCGACGCGGCCGACGATCCCGCAGCCGAGAGGCGTGCCGCGGGCGATGACGCATTCGTGGACCTCGCCCGCAGCGAGGCCGCCGTCGCGGTACCGGTGAGCGAGGAGACCGCCGCGGGGTCGTCGCTCGTGAGGATCTCACCCGAGCGGTCGGCCGAGATCCTCGCGGTGCGCGATCGGGTGGTCAGCGACATTCCTGCGTCGGTCGCTCGTCGACTCAAGCGTGAGTTCGCCGACCTCGAGAACGAGTTGCTCGACGAGGTGCGCCGGGCTCGCCGCGGCGTCGATCCGGTGGACCTTCTGCCCGACGCCGACGAGCTCGTCGAGCGCTTCCTCGGCGGGCTCGGCAATGAGGTCGCAGAACTCGTCGACGGGGCGCGTGAATTCGTCGACGACCTCGCGGGTCCGGCCGCGCCGGTATCGGTCGCCGAGATCGAGTCCGACCTGCGACGCATCGTCGGCGACGCGCTTGCGTCGCCCGTTTCGCTCCGCCTCGGCCGCGCCGCAACACAGGACGACGACGGCGGGGACGTCGTCGATCGCCTCCGCCTCGCCTTCCGGGAATGGCGCCGGGAGCGATTGGCCGACGTTGCGGGCGACCTTGCGACGGCGGTGCTCAACGTGGCGGTCCAGGCATCGCTCGGGCGCACCGGTTCGGCGTGCTGGGTGGTCGACTCCGCCGGTGCACCGTGCCCCGATGCCGAGGACAACTCGCTCGGAGGCGCGGTGCGCTGCGGCTCGCCGTTCCCCACCGGTGACCTGGCGCCGCCGGCACATGCCGGTTGCCGCTGCCAACTCGTGCCGGTTGCCGCAGTGCTGCAAACGCTCGTCGGCGGCTGACGGCGACCGGGGGCTCACGCTTCCTCCGCGTAGAGTGCGGAGGTGAGTCCGTCTCAAGGTGTGGTGAGCGCTCGCCGCTCGGGCCGATCGCGCACGATCGGTGTGGTCGTAGCGATCGTGGTCGTCGTGCTCGTGCTGTCGGCCCGCTCGATCGCGTCGATGGTGACCGATCTGTGGTGGTTCCGTTCGCTCGGGCAGAGCGATGTCTGGGTGACGCGCCAGGTGGTGCAGATCGTTCTGGCCGTCGCGTTCTCGCTCGTCTTCTTCGTGCTGTTGTGGGCGAACATGACGATCGCGGAGCGGCTCGCTCCGGCGGTGCGCCCGCGCGGTCAACGCGACGAACTCGTCGTTCGGTACCGGGAACTCGTCGACTCTCGTCAGCGGTTCGTCTACGTCGCGGTGTCGGCGCTGTTCGCCGTGATCGCCGGGATGGGCGCGTCCGGGGAATGGCGATCGTGGTTGCTGTTCCGCCACGGCGGTGAGGTCGGCCAGGTGGATCCGCTCCACCATGTCGACCTGGGGTTCTACCTGTTCAAGCTCCCGTTCCTGTCGTACGTGGTGGGCTGGCTGTTCGCGGCGATGGTGATCGTGGTCATGGTGGTCGCGGTGGTGCACTACTTGAACGGCGCCCTTCGGATCCCGGGTGTCGGCGGTGTGGTGAGCGGACGGGTCAAGGTGCACCTGTCGCTGCTGTTGGCCGGCTTGGCGCTCGTGCGGGGCGCCGACCACTGGCTCGACCGGTATCGGTTGACGTTCTCCGAGCGTGGGACGGTGACCGGGGCGCTGCACACCGATGTCAACGCGTCGCTGCCGGCGGCCGAACTGCTGACGATCGTGTCGGTGTTCTGCGCCGGCCTCCTCGTGGTCAACATCCGCCGCCGGGGTTGGGGGCTGCCCATGGTGGCCGTGGGGCTGTGGGCCGTGGTGTCGATCGTTGCGTCGGGCCTCTATCCGGTCGTCGTCCAGCGGTTCGTGGTGTCACCCGAGCAGTCCAAGCTCGAGCGCCGCTATCTCGAACGCAACATTGCGGCCACCCGCTCATCGTTCGGACTCGCCGATGTCGAGGTGCACGGGTACGACTACGAGGAGGCGCTGTCGAGCGACGCGGTCGAAGCCAACACGGCGACGTTGCGCAACATTCGCCTCCTCGATCCGGCGGTGGTGACGCGCAGCTTCAACAGCCTGCAGGCGAAGGCCGGGTACTACGAGTTCTCCGACCTCGACGTCGATCGCTACGACATCGACGGTGCCCTGACACAGGTTCTGATCTCGACGCGCGAGCTGAAGCGAGACGCGATTCCTTCCGACACGTGGGAGAGCACGCACCTTCGCTACACCCACGGCGTTGGCGTGGCGATGGCACCGGCCAACCACGTGGATGCAGACGGCCTGCCGTCGTTCGTCGCTGGAGGCGTGCCCACGCTGGTCGACAAGACGGTGGAGGGCGTCTCGCTCAAGCGTCCGCAGGTGTACTTCGGCGAAACGGCGTCGTCGGGCCTCGACGACGACTATGCGATCGTCGACACGAACCTGGAGGAACAGGACCACCAGTTCGCGGGCGATGGGGGTGTTCGCGTCGATGGCACCCTCGGGCGGCTCGCGTTCGCGCTGCGCTTCGGCGACCTCGACCCGCTCATCTCGAACTACGTGACCGACGAGTCGCGGGTGCTCTATGTCCGCAACGTGCGCGACCGTGTGGAGTCGCTCGCACCGTTCGTGAGCTGGGACGCCGACTCGTACCCCGTGCTCGTGAACGGCGGCATCTCGTTCGTGATCGACGGATACACGACGGCCGACACGATGCCGTACTCGCAGCGCGTGCTCCCCGAGGTCGACGCCGACTCGGGGCTGTACGGCCAGCAGATCAATTACGTCCGCAACTCGGTGAAGGCGGTGGTCGATGCCTACTCGGGCGAGACGCATCTCTACCGAGTCGACGAGTTCTACCCCGACGGACCCGACCCGGTGATCGCCGCGTATCAGCGTGCATTTCCCACGTTGATCGAGGACGGCAAGCTCCTGCCCGAGGCCCTGCTCGCGCACCTGCGGTATCCCGAGGACTTCTTCCGAGTCCAGACGCAGATGTGGACGCGGTATCACCTCACCGACCCCGACGCGTTCTACTCGCGTGAGGACGGTTGGTCGGTCGCCGTGCAACCGCCGAGTTCGATCGATGCCCAGGTCACGAGCGCGCAGACGAACGAGGTCACGCCGTATTACCTGCAGATGCGCTTGCCCGATGAGCGGTCGGACGAGTTCGCGCTGCTCCGGCCGTTCGTGCCCTACTCCTCGGCAGATCGGTCGCCCCGCAAGCAGCTCACGGCGTTCATGGTGGCGCGAAGCGACCCGGGCCGATACGGGCGCCTCGAGGTGTTCGAGATGTCGGAGGGACGCTCGAAAGGGGAGCTCGTTGCGAATCGCAACGTGGCCGGCCCGCTCGCCGCACACGAGGCGATGGTGTCGGACACGAAGAGCCGGTTCACCGAGCAGCTCACTCTTTTGAACGGCCGCGGCGGAGGGTCGCGTGCGACGCTCGGGAACATGGTCATGGTGCCCGTGGGGAGGAGCCTGCTCTACGTGCGGCCGGTCTACGTCGCCGGCGACGCGGAGGGCTCGGCGAACCCGTTGCGCCTGGTGGTGGTGTGGGTGAACGGCCAGGTGGCCGTCGGTGACACGCTCGACGACGCGTTGGCCGACCTGTTCCCCGAAGCGAACCTCGGCCCGGCGGAGGGAACCGCCGATCCGGCCGATCCGGCGGACCCGGCCGACCCGGCCGACCCCGACACGCCGACCGCGTCTGGGGCCGACGAGTTGCTCGCGCAGGCGATCGATCTCTTCGACCAGGCGGACGCGGCGCTTCGAGCCGGCGGCCCCGACAGCCTCGGCGACTACCAGCGGCTGGTGGACGAGGCCGCAGCGAAGGTGCAGTCGGCCTATTCGAGCCTCGCTCCCACGTCCGCACCGGCTGGGTGAACCTCAACGGTGACCCGTGCAGTGGGGTCCGTGCCAACTACCATCCGGCGCCGTGACTGCCCTGATGCTGGCCGCCGGGGGATTCCTCGATCCCAAACAACTCCTGAGCAACGGCGGCTATGCGCTGCTGTTCCTCATCATCTTCGCCGAGTCGGGCCTGCTGGTCGGGTTCTTCCTCCCGGGCGATTCGCTGCTCTTCACGGCGGGTGCGATCGCGGCGGGTGCGTTCGCCCCGCACCTCGATGTCGATTTCAACGTCGTCGTGCTGTGCGTCGGCTGTTTCCTCGCTGCGGTCATCGGCGATCAGGTCGGGTATCTGATCGGGGCGAAGGCCGGGCGTCGGCTCTTCAACCGACCCGACTCGCGCCTGTTCAAGAAGGAATACGTCGACAAGGCCGAAGGGTTCTTCGCGAGGTACGGCGCGAAGGCGATCGTGCTCGCCCGATTCGTGCCGGTAGTGCGGACCTTCGTTCCGACGGTGGCCGGCGTGTCACGGATGAACTACCCGCTGTTCCTGCGCTTCAACCTCATCGGGGGGCTGATCTGGGGCGTCGGGGTCACGTTGCTCGGCTACCTGTTCGGCAACATCTCCTACGTCAAGGAGAACTTCGAGATCGCGATTCTCGGCGTGGTGGTGCTCAGCCTTGCGCCGATCCTGTTCGAGGTGCTGTCGCACCGTCGTTCTGCTGGTCAGTCGTAGCGGTCCGCCCGGTCGACGGGTTGCCGGTGCCCGTGGCGCTCGACGGTTGTGTTGCCGTTGCGTTTGACGCGGTGAATCCGCCTGGGCTGGACTTGCCCGACGGTTTTCTCTTCGTGGGCCGAATTGCCGCGCCCGATCGAGAGGAGATGGCCAATCGACGTCCGTTGACGCAGTGACTCCGCCCGGATCGCCGTCACCGACCAGGGAAGGAACCAGCCAATGAGTGGTCTTGTGGCTGCCGAGGGGAGCTACCAGCTCTTCGAACTCGATGGCGCCGCGTGGATGTGGCTCGGGATCAGCGGCGGAGTCGCTGTACTCGCGCTGCTCGTCGGCCTCGCCATGATGAAGGGCGTCCTCGCACTTCCGACCGGCACCGAGGAGATGCAGACGATCGCCGGAGCGGTGCAGGAGGGCGCGATGGCCTACATCCGCCGTCAGTTCCGCACGATCGGAATGATCGTGATCCCGGTGGCGATCATCGTGTTCGCGACGTCCGACGAGATCAAGCGGCTCGCCGGCGCGACGGTCGACATGAGCAGCAGCCTGTCGTTCGGGGCGTCCGGCGGATTCCGCACGGTCGCGTTCCTGATCGGTGCGTCGGCGTCCGGCTTCATCGGCTTCCTGGGCATGTGGCTTTCGACCCGGGCCAACCTGCGCACGGCTGCTGCCGCGCAGACCGGTTCGATGAACGCAGCGATGCAGGTCGCCTTCCGGGCCGGCGGCACGATCGGCCTGTTCACCGCCGGGCTCGGTCTGCTGGGTGCCACGGCGATCATCGTCGTGTTCCGCAACACCGCCTCGGTGATCCTCGTCGGCTTCGGATTCGGCGGCTCGCTGCTTGCGCTGTTCCTGCGCGTCGGCGGCGGCATCTTCACCAAGGCCGCCGACGTCGGCGCCGACCTGGTGGGCAAGGTCGAGGCGGGCATCCCCGAGGACGACCCCCGCAACCCGGCCACCATCGCCGACAACGTGGGCGACAACGTGGGCGACTGCGCCGGCATGGCGTCCGACCTCTTCGAGAGCTTCGGCGTGACGCTCGTGGCGTCGATCATCCTCGGCGTCTCGGCGTTCAGTTCGGGAGGTCTCGGGCTCAGCGGTGCGAACGCGGCGAAGGGCCTGATCTTCCCGCTTGCGGTCGTGGCGCTCGGACTTGTGTCGTCGATCGTGTCGATCTACCTGGTCAAGGCCAACGAGGGTGAGACCGATGCGCTCAAGCCCATCAACCGGGGCCTCAACATCGCCTCGATCCTGGCCCTCATCGGCGCCGCGATCGTGGCGTTCGGCTATGTCGGCAACCCCGCCGGGTCGAAGATTTCCAGCCCGAACGTGCGCATGTTCGCCGCCGTGCTGGTGGGCGTGGTGCTCGGCCAGGCGGCCAGCCGCATCACGCAGTACTTCACGTCGAGCCAGTTCAAGCCGGTGAGAGACATCGCCGACTCGGGCAAGACCGGCCCGGCCACCGTCGTGCTCTCCGGCATCAGCGCAGGCCTCGAGTCGGCGGTGTGGGCGGCGGTCGCGATCTGTGTTGCGATCGGCGCCGCGCTGGCGCTCGGCGGCGGCAACTCGCACTTCAGCCTGTACCTCGTCGCGCTCACCGGCATCGGCATGTTGTCGACCACGGGCATCGTCGTCGCCGAGGACACGTTCGGCCCGATCGCCGACAACGCGCAGGGCATCGCCGAGATGGCCGGCGTGTTCGAGGGGCGGACCGAGGAGATCCTCGACGGCCTCGACACGGTCGGCAACACCACCAAGGCGGTCACGAAGGGCTTCGCGATCGGCACGGCGGTCATCGCAGCGGTCGCGCTCTTCGCTTCGTTCACCGAGACCATCGGCGGCGGCGTGATCAACATCGCCGAGCCGAAGACGTTCATCGGAGCCATCATCGGCGGCGCAGTCGTGTTCCTCTTCTCGGGCCTCGCGATCGTCGCGGTGAGCCGTACCGCCGGCGTGGTCGTCGAAGAGGTCCGTCGCCAGTTCCGCGAGAAGCCCGGGATCATGGACTACACCGAGACGCCGGACTACGGCCCGGCCATCGACATCTGCACCAGCGCGGCGCTCGGCGAACTCGCGACGGCCGCCCTGCTCGCCGTGCTCCCGCCGGTGGTGGTGGGCTTCGGCATCGGCAAGTTCGCGCTCGGCGCGTACCTGGTGGCCGCGATCGTGGTCGGCATGCTGATGGCGAACTACCTGTCGAACGCCGGCGGGGCGTGGGACAACGCCAAGAAGTTCGTCGAGGAAGGCAACCACGGCGGCAAGGGTTCCGAGGTGCACAAGGCGGTCGTGATCGGCGACACCGTCGGCGATCCGTTCAAGGACACCGCCGGCCCGGCGATCAACCCGCTGATCAAGGTGATGAACCTGGTCGCGCTGCTGATCCTGCCCGCGATCCTCAAGCTCGAGGACGACGGCATCCGCTACGTCATCGCCGGCGCGGCGCTGGTGGTAATCCTCGGTTCGGTCATGTTCTCGAAGCGGGCCGGCCAGGGCCTCAAGACGGCGTGATGTCGGCGGTGCCCGCCGGCACGGACGGCCCGGTTCGGGTCGATCGTGTCGGCGCGGTCACCGTCGTGACCATCGATCGACCGGCGGCCCGCAACGCCGTCGACGGTCCAACGGCCGCCGCGCTGCACGACGCGTTCGTGGCGTTCGATGCCGACGCCGACTCGTCGGTCGCCGTGCTGTCGGGTGCCGCCGGAACGTTCTGCGCCGGAGCCGACTTGAAGGCGATCGGTTCCGAGCGCGCCAACCCGGTGCACATCGCCGCCGGC
The DNA here is from genome assembly GCA_016703525.1 of Actinomycetota bacterium. Taxonomy (GTDB): domain Bacteria; phylum Actinomycetota; class Acidimicrobiia; order Acidimicrobiales; family Microtrichaceae; genus JADJBW01. Next base: position 63,678 of record JADJBW010000018.1, read on the forward strand.
ACGCCTGGACCGATGGGCCCGACGCGGCTCAACCTGTCGAAGCCGGTGATCGCGGCGGTCGAGGGGTACGCGGTCGCCGGTGGGCTGGAGCTCGCCGTGTGGTGCGACCTGCGCGTCGTCGCCGAGGACGCCGTGTTCGGCGTGTTCTGTCGCCGTTGGGGCGTGCCGTTGATTGACGGCGGCACGGTGCGACTGCCGCGCCTGGTGGGCGCGTCGGTCGCGATGGACCTGATCCTGACCGGTCGGCCGGTCGACGCCGCCGAGGCGCTGCGCATCGGGCTCGCCAACAGGGTCTGCGCTCCGGGACGCGCCCTGGCGACGGCCGTCGAGTTGGCGGAGCACCTGGCCGCGTTCCCACAGACCTGCCTGCGCGCCGATCTGATGTCGGCCCGCGCCGCGTTCGACGCGCCGGTCGCGGACCGGCTGCTCGCCGAGGCCCGCGACGGGCTGGCGGCGTTGCGGTCCGGCGACACGCGGGCGGGCATCGCGCGGTTCGCCGCGGGCGCCGGTCGCGGCGGTTCGTTCGAGGGCTGACGCGTTCCGGCATCGACGAGGGGCGCGGATCGGCGGCAGGGGCCCGCGCCGGTCTGGCATCCTTCATCGCCACACCACTCCGACCCGACTTCCTGGAGACCGCATGATTCTCGTGACCGGCACCATCACCTTCGACGCCGACAAGACCGACACGCTGTTGTCGGCGGTCGCCGAGCTCGTTCCGGCGACCCTCGCCGAGGAGGGCTGCGTCGACTACGGCTTCTGGTTGTCGCCGACCGAGCCGGGCGTGGTGCGGGTGGTCGAGCAGTGGGCCGACGAGGCGGCGCTCAACGCCCATTTCGCCACGATGCACATGGCGACGTTCATGGGTGCCATGGGCGACTGCGGCATCTCGGCGACCGACATCTGGCGTCACGATGTGGCGCAATCATCGAAGCTGATGTAGCGGGCGAGGGCGCAGCGTGCCTCGGGCACTGATCCTTCACCACGACGCCAATTCGTCCAGTGGGTTGATCGCGGCGCCGCTGCGTGCCGCCGGTTTCGATCTCGCGGACCACTTCATCTGTGACGAGATCGACTCGCCGGTCGCGGCGGGGCCGTTGCCGTCGATCGACGGCGTCGACCTGCTGGTGGCGCTCGGCTCGCGCTGGTCGGTCTACGACACCGACACGATCGGCTCGTGGATCGGTGCGGAGCTGGAGCTCCTGCGCGAGGCCGACCGGCGCGGCCTGGCGACCCTCGGCATCTGTTTCGGCTCGCAGGCGCTCGCCGCCGCGCACGGCGGGTCGGTGAGCGCCGCGACGACGCCGGAGATCGGCTGGTACCCGGTGGATCCCGTCGGGGGCGGCGGCCCCGATCCGGCGTCCACGTCCGATGCCGGCGACCTCGGCCCGATCGCGCCCGGTCCGTGGTTCCAGTGGCATCTCGACGTGTTCACGGTTCCTCCGGGCGCCGAGCTGCTGGCTGCCAGCCCGGTCGGCCCGCAGGCGTTTCGGCTGCGCCGCAACCTTGGCGTGCAGTTCCACCCGGAGCTCGACGTGGACGTGCTCGAACTCTGGATGGTCAACGACCGAGACCAGCTGGTCGCGAGCGGGATCGACGTGGAGTCGCTTGGTCGCCGAGACGCGCCTGAACCACGGTGCGGCGCAGGCGCGCGCCGGTCGCCTGATCGACTGGTTCCTGCGGGTGATCGCCGCCTGAGAGTCGCTCATCGTTGGAGTCGAGCCGACGGATGCCTCCGGTAGCCTCGACCCATGAGCGCGACCCCTCCCGCACCCGGTTGGTGGCAGGCCAGCGACGGGAACTGGTATCCACCGCATCTCCACCCGGACGCGGTCCATCGCGCTCCCGAGCCGACCTCGGCGCCCGAGCAGTATCCACCGACGCAGCAGTATCCGCCGGCGGGGGCCGCCGACGCAGCAGTATCCGCCGACATCGGCGCCCGAGCAGTATCCGCCGTCGGCGCCCAGTATCCGCCACGCAGCAGTATCCGCCGGCGGGGGCCCAGTATCCGCAGTTCCCGCCCGCCGACTGGCAGGGGGGTGCCGGAGGATCGACGCCACCGCCGATTCCGGGCTCGCCGATGGCAGCCGGCGTTCCCCCGATGGGTCCGTCGCGGCGTTCGCGCACGGCGTTCTGGGTGGTGGCGATCGCGTCGCTCCTGGTGATTGCGCTCGTGGGGGCGGTGCTCGTCGGCGTTTTCGTGGCGAGCAACGAGAACGATGTCGCCGTGTCCAACGGTGCGGCCCGACCGACCGAGACCACGCAGCCCGACAGCGCGAAGCCGGACGCTCCCGCCGTGGACGTGCCGATCGAGGGCGGCGATGACGGCGATCTGGACGAGCTCGTCGGGGCGGCGATCACCGACATCCAGGCATTCTGGACCGAGCAGATGCCGGCGACGTTCAACAAGGAGTACCAGCCGGTCGGGGGCGGGTTCTACGCCTGGAGCCCGGGCGAGCCGCCGCCGCCCTGCACGACCTCCGAGGATGAGATCGCCGGCAACGCGTACTACTGCGGCGAGTCCGACGTGGTGGCGTGGGATGAGTCCTCGCTCGTCCCCCATCTGCTGGAGGCCTACGGCAACCTCGCGGTGGCCATCGTGTTTGCCCACGAGTGGGGTCACGCGATCCAAGCGCGGTCGGCATGCGTGGCGCGACGGTCACCATGGAACAACAGGCCGACTGCTACGCCGGCGCATGGGTGGAGCACGTGAAGGCGGGCGACTCGGACTACTTCACGGCCGATGGCAAGGCGCTCGATCTCGCCCTCGCGGGGTTCCTCGAGATCGCCGACTCGCCGGGCACCGCCGCGATCGATCCCAACGCTCACGGGTCGGCATTCGATCGGATCAACGCCTTCAAGGACGGCCTCGACGGCGGCGCGGAGGCGTGTTCGGGCTACTCCGATCAGACCGTCGGCGAGCGTCTGACCGAGATCGATTGGCTGTCGACCGACGACATGGCGGCGGGTGGCAACGCCCCCTACGACGAGGTCGTCGAGCTGATGACCACCGATCTCGAGGAGTTCTGGACCGCTGTGGCGAAGGATCGGTTCCAGGCCACCTGGGAGCCGCTCAAGGCGCCGGTCGCGTTCGACTCCGACAGGTCGGACGCCCCGGCGTGCGGGGACGCCGACACCGAGGACTACTCGCTGTTCTACTGCGCCGACGAGCGGTTCATCGCGTACGACGACGGCAGCCTGTTCCCCTCGGTGTACGAGAACATCGGTGATTTCGGTGTGGCGACGCTTTACGGAAGCCAGTACGCGCTCGCTGCGGAGGACCAACTCGGGTTCGCTCCCGACGGAGAACGCAAGCAGAACGACATGGCGGACTGCCTGGTCGGCGCGTGGACGGCCAGCATCTTCAACCAGGACCGCCGCGTGAGCAACGACGAGGAGCGGCTTCAGCTGTCGCCCGGCGATTTCGACGAGGCGGTGAAGGCGCTGCTGGCCTTCGGCTCGTCGAGCGACGAGAAGGATGCGGCCTACGGCACGGGGTTCGAGCGGGTTGGCTCGTTCCGAGACGGGGCGATCAAGGGGCTCGACGGCTGCGGGATCTGAGCATCGGCCGTCCCGTCGATCGGGGTCGCCGCGTCGATGGTGGTGGGGAGCGCGTCCTCGGGCTCGGGGAATTGGGGATTGAGACGGCGCAGCGTCCGCACCAGCACCTCCGACACGATCAGGTCGCGGGCGGCCTTGTCATCGGCCGGAACGACGTACCACGGCGCTCGCCGCGTCGATGTCTCGCGCAGCATGTCCTCGAAGGCCGCCCGGTAGTCGTTCCACCGCTTGCGCTCTTCGAGGTCGCCGAGGGCGAACTTCCATCGCTTGTCGGGTGAGTCGAGCCGGTCCTGGAGCCGCCGCGCCTGCTCGTCGGCCGAGATGTGCAGGAAGAACTTCACGATCGTGGTGCCCTCGTCGCACAGCAGCCGCTCGAAGTCGCGGATGTGGCGGTAGCGGCGCTTCCACCGGCGTTCCTCGACCAGTTCGTGCACTCGGACCACCAGCACGTCCTCGTAGTGCGAGCGGTTGAACACCGTGATCTCGCCGCTGCCCGGCGCCTGGGCGTGCACCCGCCAGAGGTAGTCGTGGGCCCGCTCCGGTTCGGTCGGCACCTTGAACGACGCGACCCGCACGCCTTGGGCATCGAGCGGCCCGAACACGTTGCGGATGGTGCCGTCCTTGCCGCCGGTGTCGATCGCCTGGAGCACCACGAGTACTCGGTGGCGACCCTCGGCGTGGAGCCGCTCCTGGAGTGAATCGAGCTCGTTGGTGCGCTTCGCGACCCGCTTGCGGAGTTGGCGTCGAGCGTCCTCGTCGGCCAGATCGTCGAGTGACGACGGGCGCCACAGCGTGGGGATCTCGGCCAGATCGACCGAGGCTGACGGCTCGACTCGGAACCTCTCGATGTTCATGCCCAAGTGTGCCTCGCGAAACCGGCCGGCGCGTCGCCGCGAGTGTTCCCCGTCGCGCTACCTGCCGTTCACATTCGGGGAGGGTTTCCGGACACCTCGTGATGGAAAGGTGATCCTCGACCGGGCCGGGAGGGTCTCGACTCGGCGACACACAGGAGTGTGGCTCACGTGATCAAGATGCGTGGTTGGAAGCAGTTCACGACCGTCTCGTTGGCAGCAGCGCTCACCCTGAGCGTGTGGGTCCGACAAGACCGAGACGTCAGACACGTCGGACGGAGGGTCCGAGGGAGGCGAGCTGAGCGGCGAGATCTTCATCACCGGCTCGTCGACGGTGGAGCCGATCTCCACCGCCATCGGCGAGCTGTTCGGTGAGGAGCGCGGCGTGATCCCCGACGTCGAGGGCCCCGGCACCGGTGACGGGTTCAAGAAGTTCTGCGCCGGCGAGGCCGACATCGCGGACGCCTCCCGTGCCATCAAGGACGAGGAAAAGGCGGCCTGTGAGTCGGGCGGCGTCGAGTTCGTCGAGCTGAAGATCGGCCTCGATGCGCTCACCGTGTTGACGTCCGAGAAGAACTCCGACGTCGAATGCCTCACCCTCGACGACCTGTACGGCCTGGTGGGCCCGGAGTCGGAGTCGGTGAAGAAGTGGTCCGACGCTTCGACGCTGGGCGCCACGACGTCGCTCCCCGATGCCGACCTGAAGATCTTCGCCCCGGGCACCGAGTCGGGCACCTACGACTCGTTCTGGGAACTCGCCATCAAGAAGAAGGCCGAGGAGAAGCTCGGAAAGGACAAGGCCGAGGAACAGAAGCTGCGCCCCGACTACGGCGGCCTGGCCAACGACAACGAGATCGTCGACTCGATCGCGTCGAACCCGACGAGCTTCGGCTGGGTCGGCTTCGCCTTCGCCGAGAAGGCCGAGGGTGTGTCGGAGATCAAGATCGACGGCGGCGACGGCTGCATCGAGCCGTCGAAGGAGACCGTCGCTGACGGCACGTATCCGCTGTCCCGTCCGCTGTTCATCTACGTGAACACGGCGAAGTTGGCGGAGAGCGACGCGCTGAAGGCGTTCGTCGACTACTACCTGAGCGACGACGGCATCTCGCAGGTCGACGAGGTCGGCTACGTGTCGCTCGACTCGGCAGCCCTCGAGGAGACCCGCTCGGCGTGGGCCGACGCCTCCAAGTGAGCCGTCGCTCGTGACCACTGTTGACCCAGTCCCGACCAGGTCGCCCGGCTTCACGCTGGGCGACCTGGCGGGGTCACCCCGCCGGAACCGCACCGAGCGACTGCTCAAGGCGACCGTTGCCGGCGCTGCGTTCACCTCGATCGCGATCTCGATCGCGATCGTTGCCGTGCTCGTCGTCAAGGGCTTCGGCTTCATCGCCGAGGTCGACCTCTCGTCGCTGCTCGACCCGTCCGGGTGGTTCCCGCGGTCCGGTCGCTTCGACCTCGTTACGATCATCGCCGGGTCGTTGTGGGTGACGCTGATCGCGCTGATCTTCGCCACGCCGGTGGGAATCGGTGCGGCGCTCTACCTCTCCGAGTACGCCTCGCCCCGAGCACGCCGGACGCTGAAGCCGATCGTCGAGGTGCTCGCCGGGCTTCCGAGCGTGGTCGTCGCCTACTTCGTTCTGCAGGTGATCTTCCCGTCGGTGCTCCAGCACGTGTTCGGCTGGATCAACCCCGACGAGCCGGCGGGCAAGTACACGCTGCTCGGCGCCGGCCTCGGCGTCGGCGTGCTGTCGATCCCGATCATCGCGACCGTGACCGAAGACGCCCTGGCCTCGGTGCCGCGGGCGCTGCGGGAGGCATCGCACGGCCTGGGTGCGACCAAGATGACGACGACCCTGCGGGTGGTGCTGCCCGCCGCGCTGTCGGGCATCACGGCGGCGCTGATCATCGGTGCGAGCCGGGCGCTCGGCGAGACGATGCTCGTCACGCTCGCCGCCGGCGGTTCGGGCGGCGCAGCGCGCACGCTCACCCCGGCCGAGTCGGGCCTGACCATGACGTCGGCCATGGCCAATCTCGCCGCCGGCACCGACAACGTCGCGACCAGCGGCGGCATCGGATTCAATCCCGTCGATTCGCTGTACTTCGTCGGTCTGTTGCTCTTCGTGTTCACCCTCGGGCTGAACCTGCTGGGCAACCGGATCGTGCGCAAGTATCGCCAGGCCTACTGAGGAGGCACGGATGGCACTCGCGTTGTCACGAGAGCGTCGCGAAGAGCGCACGTCCGAAGCGGTTCGCTCGGCGATCACGCGCTCGGGCGGTGACCGGGTCGGTCTGGTGTTCAAGGTGTCGCTGCTGGCGTGCCTGCTGTTCGCGCTGGCCCTGCTGGTGTGGTTGATGTCGACGGTGCTGAGCGATGCGCTGCCGTACCTCAACGAGCGCGGTACCGGCGAGTTCTTGAACGGACGGTTGTCGTCGCGCACCGAGCGGTTCGGCGTGTCGCAGGGGATCATCGGGTCGGTGTGGATCCTGGTGTTCGTTGCGGTGCTCGCCTTCCCGGTCGGGGTCGCGGCCGCCGTGTACCTGGAGGAATACGCCCGCAACACGCGGCTGAACCGGGTGCTTGTGCTGACCATCCGGAACCTGTCGGGTGTGCCCTCGGTGGTGTACGGCATCCTCGGGCTGGTCGTATTCAAGGAACTGCTCGGCGGTGGGGACGATGCCGCCTGGTGGCAGTTCACCGGTGGGTCGTCGCTCATCAGCGCCGGCCTGACGATGGCCATCCTGGTGCTACCGATCGTGATCATCACGGCGTCCGAGGCGATCCGAGCCGTGCCACGCGAGTTGCGCGAGGCGGGCTTCGGTGTCGGCGCGACCCAGTCCGAGGTGATCCGGAGCCACGTGTTGCCCTACGCGTTGCCCGGCATCCTGACCGGCACCGTCCTGGCGTTCGCCCGGGCGATCGGCGAGGCAGCGCCGCTGCTCATGGTGGGCGCGGTGACGGGCCTGCTCAGCAGCAAGGACGGGCTGATCGACACGCTCCAAGGCAAGTTCACCGCGTTGCCGATGATCGTGTATCAGACCGCGAAGCGGCCCGATGCCGAGGGCTGGCCGGCGGTCACCGCCGCCACCATCCTCGTGCTGCTGGTCGTGCTGTTGGTCGCCAACGCGAGCGCGATCTTCTTCAGGAATCGAGTCGAGAGGAAGCGAAGCCGATGAACACCCCTAACGTGTCGCGCGGCCCGGTCGCCGGCCGGGTCGTGGCTCCCAACGGAGCGACCGCACCAAGTGAGATCGAGGTACCTGCCGTGGTGACCGAGGCCGTGTTCGAGACGCGTGAGTTGAGCGTGTTGTACTCGGGGTTTCGTGCGGTTCGCGGGGTGGACCTGACGATCCGCCGGGGCGAGATCACGGCGTTCATCGGCCCCTCCGGCTGCGGCAAGTCGACGGTGCTGCGGTGCTTCAACCGGATGAACGACCTGATCGACGGCGCCAAGGTCGAAGGCGACCTGCTGTACCGGGGCGTCAACCTGTACGACGCTGCGGTCAACCCGGTGGAGGTGCGGCGCCGGGTCGGGATGGTGTTCCAGAAGCCCAACCCGTTCCCGAAGTCGATCTGGCACAACATCGCGTACGCCCCGAAGGTGGCCGGCGTGAAGAAGAAGGGCGATCTCGACGAAATCGTCGAGCGGTCGCTGCGCCGGGCCGCGTTGTGGGACGAGGTGAAGGATCGCCTGAACGATTCGGCCATGGGCCTGTCTGGCGGGCAGCAGCAGCGGCTGTGCATCGCACGAGCGATCGCGTCCGACCCCGAGGTGGTGCTCATGGACGAGCCGTGCTCGGCCCTCGACCCCATCGCCACGGCGCGCATCGAGGACCTGATGAAGGAGCTCACGAACGACTACACGATCGTGATCGTGACCCACAACATGCAGCAGGCGGCCCGCGTGGCCGACATGACCGCGTTTTTCACCACCGAGGTGGCGAGCGAATCGGACCGCCGGACCGGGCTGCTCGTGGAGTACGACCGGACCGACATGATGTTCACCGCGCCGTCCGACGAGCGGACCGAGAACTACATCACCGGCCGATTCGGCTGACCGGGGCTGACGCGGGCCCGACCTCGTTCGAGCCTGCGCCGGTCGAGCTTGCGCAATTCAGGCTGAGCGGTGCACATGTGCACCGCTCCGCCTGAATTCGCGTTTGGAGCGCGTCGTGGCGTCGCGTGCGCCGGGCCGTGCCGGGGCCGTGTCGGGGCCGCGTCAGCTGCGGGTGTCGCGGTCGGTGACGATCGGCTGGTTCGCTCGGGCGGAAGCCTCGTAGGTCGCCCAGTCGGGCGAGAGGTCGCGCAAATCCATGCGCTGTGCCGCTCCGGGTGGGTCGGCCTCGGACGCCACCAGCAGGCCGTCGTTCCACCAGAGCAGGGTGGGCGCGGCCGAGCGGTCGATCAGGAGCGGCGGCCCCTCGCCGCCCACGCCGGTGCCCGAGAGGAAGGCGGTGGACCCGGCGGTGGAGAGCACGAGTTGACCCCATTGGGCTTGGGTGGCCCGGTGTACGTGGCCGGCGATCAGACGGAGCACCTGCGGGTGGCGGGCGAGCACGTCGCGAAGGAGCCGTGCGCCGCGCACGCCCTGGTAGTCGAACCACCAGGCGCCGGTCGGGTAGGGGGTGTGGTGGGTGAGCACGATCGTCGGTTGGTCGGGAGCGGCGGCGAGCGTGCGGTCGAGCCATGCGGCTGAGTCGGCGGTTATCTCGCCTGACTCCAGCCCGCGCCGCGTCGAGTCGAGCGCGACGAGGCGGATCGGCCACGCGTCGATCGCGAAATGCGACGATTCGTGCGGGTCGTCGACGGGCGGAGGGGCGAGATCGGCGTTGATGGACGCGAGCGCCGTGCGCAGCCGGCGGGGGTGGTCGTGGTTGCCGGGAATCGCCACGATGGGAGCGGGGGCGTGGCCCAGGCACTCGACGAGGAGCTCGTACTCGGCGGGCGTCGCGTCGTTGACGAGGTCGCCGGTGATGACGATCACATCGGGTGCGCGAGGGAGGTCGCGCAGCGTCTCGAAGGCGGCGATGAGCCGGCCGGGCGTGTCGACCACGGAGCGGATGAACGTGCCCTCGGTGGTGACGTGCGGATCGGAGATGTGGGCGATGAGCATGCCGCAAGTGTCGCACCCCGACTGGAGACTCGTCCCGAGGAGTGCTATCTTCCTCGGCACCACCGCGGGGTGGAGCAGCTAGGTAGCTCGTCGGGCTCATAACCCGAAGGTCGCAGGTTCAAATCCTGCCCCCGCCACCAACGAAACAGCAGGTCAGAGGCCCTTTCCGAGAGAT
>JADJBW010000019.1 GCA_016703525.1 Actinomycetota bacterium
CGACAGCTCCGCACCCTCGTCGATCACCGCGTCGACAATGTCGATCACCGCCACGAAGTCGGCGCGTTCGGCACGATCGCGTGCCTCGCCAGGAGTTGCCGCCAGGTCGATCGCTCGTGACCACGAACACAGGGTGACGTTGAACTTCGAACCGACAACCACATGCTGCGCTGCGAGCGAGCCGTGTGCCCACCCCAACTCGTGGATCTCCACCACAGCGCTCAACAGGCCCGCTGCGATCCGCACAGCGGTCGACGCGTCGCCCATCACCCGATGCGACAGATCAAACCGTCCGGCATCGACGACATCGAGACGCACACGATCGCCGTCATCGATCACATCGATCACGGCGGGCACCCTCGGATGACGCATCGACGTCAACACCTCGGCCTCACGACGAACCGCGGGCGCGGACACGGCGCCGAACCCGGTCTTGGTGAACACCCCCGGCGCGCTTCGATCGACCACCAGCGAACGCGTCGCTTCCGAAATGCTCATCGGTCCACCAACTCGGCGCCGACGTCCACACGCACCCGGTCGCTGCCACCGAACCCCGGAACCGCGGAACCAAACAGATGGTCGACCTCGATCGCGACCTCCACGTGCAGCGACCGCCCCGGACCCGCCGTCACCCGCGGACCGTCCACGATCGGGCCGCTCAACCGTGCCGCGGCGAGTTCAAACTCCACGATGCGCCGAGCCCGCACCACATCGAGGCGATCGAACTCACCGCGACGCGCACCAGCCTGATCCAACGACATCACCGCGTCGTCCACCGCACGCCCCGCCGCCGCGACAAGATCACGGCGAGCCGCGTGCACCATCGACAAGTCCACCGCGATAGCAGCCAACGCCAACACCACCATCGTCGCAGCGGGCACCAACAACAGCGTCGACCCCGAATCACCCCACCCGCGACCGCGGCCGCGCCCAACACTGCACACACCGCCCCCACACGCCGGTTCGACACCCGAAATTTCACGTCTCACAAGGCGTTCCCTCCAACCCGATCTCACCGCCGCCCGCCGGGCCGAACGGCTGCACCAACTCAACCTCGGTCGCAGCGACGGTCATCTCACCCCACGTCGCGAGGAACGGGACCCGCACCGCCGGAACCCGCACCGCGACCGTCACCTCGGCCGGGCGACACGGCCCGAACACCCCACCGGGCGCCTCGATCGACGCGACTTCCGCCAACGCGACACGCGCCCCGATCGAGCGTCGCGCCGCACGATCACCCAACTCCCGCGCACTCACCACGTCCGGCGCCGCCGTATAGGCACGCAGATACTCACGCGCCGCCCCGTCCACCGCCGAGCGCGTATCGACCACCTTCCACGCGTTCACCGCGAGCAACGTCATCGACACAAACACCAACACCCCGAACGGCAACGACTCGAACCCCGCCGCCTGCCCACGATCGTTACGCCGCACCCGACCCGCATACCTCCCCAACCTCACCGCGCCACCACCTCGTCAACCACCACGATCCGACGATGCAACCCGTCGAGCCCCAACGACCGGCTCGCCCGGAACGGCAACAGGTGAAGCCCCGGAGCGTCCACCAACACCGCCGTCGACCCCGCTCCGGCATCCACAAAACGCAACTCCACCTCATCGCGATAGCCGCCCAACGCCTCACGGGCACGCGCCAGCGCCTGATCCTCGGCAGCGGCGCGGGCCGCGCCCGACGTCCCCGACGTCGCCACGTCGGTCGCCGCGTCGAACGCGACCGCGTCCACACTCGAGATCACCCACAAGTTCAACAGCACATGCGCCGCGAACATCAACAACACCACGAACACCATCACACCGAACGTGGTCGACAACACACCGCTGCCACGCTCACCGAACCGACCACGGACCCGACCGCGGACCTCACCGAACCGACCACGGACCCGACCGCGGAACCGAGGGCGACACGGCCAGCGGTGAACGCCACCGCGGCCACGCCGCCTCATCGGCCGATCAGCTGCACCTGGTCGCGAGTCGTCTGGGCCGCGTCGCTGAAAATGCTGTTGAACCCGGCCCACATCGCAACACCGAGGAACGCGATGATCAGCACCGCGATCGCCGTTGAGATCACCCCCTCGCCACGCTCGTTGCGTCCCTCGATCGGCCCGCGAATCGCCCGAGGCGCCACCGCCATATCTCGTGATGTCATCGTGTCTCTCCCTTTGTCGTGAACCACTTCGAAACCTCCGCCCACACCGCACCGCAGCGCACCAACCCACAGGCCACCTCAACCACCGGTCAACCGACGCATCGCGTCGACAAACGGCACCGCCATGAAAATCACGCCCGGCAACAACGTTGCGACCGTCACCGGAATCCACACCTGCTGCGCCCGCCGCTCGATCAACTCGACCTGCTCGCGTTGCACCGCCCGACGCACCGCCCGAGCCTCCGACGAAATCAACGCGCCCAGATCGCCCGCCTCCCAATTCAACGCGAGCACCCCCACCAGCCGATCCAACGCCGCCAGATCCCCCAACCGGGCGAACTCCCGCAACGCGTCGACCTCCGACACCCCATGACGGATCCGTGAACTCACCACCCTGAACTGCTCCGCGCACGCACCCGAACCCCTCGCACCCACCCTGCCGATCGCCGCGCCCAACGAATAGCCCGACGACAACAGCATTCCGAGCTGCTCGATCACCACCGGAAGCTCCAACAACACCCGCCGCTGCCAATCCTGCGACGCCGCCAACAAGCGCTGCTCCAACACCAAGAACACCAACAACGGCGCACCGATCGTGCACACCACCGCAACCGGCAACACCAACCCCACAACCGCCGACACCACCGCCGCACCAAACAACGCGCCACCCGCCCACGCCGCCTGCTTCAACCGGAACCCCGCCACATCCAACGGCGACCCCGTCCGCACCAGCCGCGCCGACACCTCGTCACTCACACCAAACAACCGCCCCAACCGCGCACCAACATCCGACACGATCGGCGCCACCACATCACGCACCGACTCCGCCGACAACACCCCCACACGATCACGACTCGGCGCACCCGCCACATACGGCCGCAACCGATCGATCAACGCCGGCGACCGAAACCACCGCAACGACGACAACACCAACGTCGCACCAACCCAACACACCAACACCGCCAACACCGCCCACCGATCGATCACCCGAACACCCTCCGCGCCTCCGGCAACCGCAACATCCGCCCCGACCACACCCAACACGCCGCCATCAACCCGATACCGATCACCACCAACACCTGACCCGCACCGCTCTGATACGCCACACGCCCATCACCCAACGACAACCCCGCCAACGCCATCCCCAACGGCACCACCACCACAAACCACCGGGCGAACCTCACCCCCGCCTGCTTCGACCGAGCGTCCTTCCGACCCAACGTGTCCGCCCGCCGATCCTCCGCCAACTCCGCCAAACGCCCATCCAGATCACTCCCCCCAATGTCATGCGCGACCAGCAACGTCTCACACGTCGCGTCCGCCGTCGGATCCGCCAACAACTCCTTCAACACTCCCACGCACCGACCGAAATCCGTCGACAACAACCACTCCCGCTGCGCCGCCACAAACGCCGGCCGCAACTCCTCCGGCCCACGCAACCCCACCTCCAACAACGCCTGCGGAATCGAACGCCCCGCAGCACCCGTCATCACCCGAATCTCCTCGATCATGTGCGGCCACGCCTCCGACGCCGCCGCCATCCGAGCCCCCCGACGCACCCGATACGACGCCAACGGCGCCGACGCCGCGAACAACCCCACACCCAACCCCGGCAACACCCCACCGAACAACGCCCACCCCGCACCAACACCCGCCACCAACAACACCAACGACACCGCCACGAACTCACCGACCGACACACCCACCAAACCCGCCTGCGTCATCCAACGGCCCACCCGAACCGACAACGACACCCGACCCGAACCACCCAACCGCGGTGCCGGCCCCACCCCCGACCACCCAAACGCACACGCCGTGAACACCAAATGCACGCCATAGGCAGCAACCAACGCCACTCCCAACGTGATCACCCCAACGCCCCCAACACCACCCGCAAGTCCATATCCGCACGATCAAACTTCGCCGCCAACCGCGACGGCACCACACCCGTCCACTCCAACCGATCACGCACCGAACGACGAGCAAACACCTCCGTCACCGTGAACTGCGTCGACTCCACCCCCGCCACCAAATCCTCCACAGCCAACACACTCATCCCCCGCGGCCCATCCGGACCACGCTCCGAATGCACCACCACATCCACCGCCTCCGACACCAACGTGTTCAACGCCGACAACGGCAACTCCGAACCCGTCTCCGCCAACTGACAGATAAACCGCAACCGCGTCAAGGCCTGCCGCGCCGAACCAGCATGAATCGTCGTCATGCCTGTCACGCCCGAGCTGAGCGTCAGCAGAAGCGGGAGCGCTTCGCGGTCTCGGACCTCTCCGACAATCGCGACATCGGGGGCCATGCGCAGGAATCCGGCGACCAGCCGCCGCAGGTCGACCGCGGCGCGATCCGCCCGCGGCGGGCGCGTTTGCAGCGAAGCCACATTCGCCAGCGGGACGTCGGTCTCGAACACCTCCTCGGCGATCACCACCCGCAGCGCCGGATCGAGTTCCGCCGCGCAACAGCCGAGCAGTGTGGTCTTTCCCGACCCCGGGGCGCCGGCGAAGATCGTGGTAGCGCGAGCCGACACGGCTCTGCGAAGGAAGAGCGCTGCGGGGCCCGTCAGCGTGCCCGCCTTCACCAACTGGTCGAGATCGGTGAACGCAACGCCCGTGTGCTTGCGGATGTTCACGATCAGATGGCCACCGCGGGCGAGATCGCCATGCACGATATGGAGGCGGGCTCCGCTCTCGAGCTGGGCGTCTTGGAGCCCCTCGGTGGGATCGAGCTTGCGGTGGCTTGTCGACGACTCGTCGAGGATCTTGGTGAGCGTGCGCACGACGTGGTCGTCGTCGGTGAACACCTCTTGGTGATAGCCCGACGGCCCACGATGACGCTTCACGAAGATGTCGCCGGGGCTGTTGATCATGATCTCCCAGACGTCGTCGTCATCGAGGAGATCGGTCAGCGGCCCATAGCGGGCGATGTTGTGGTGCAGGCGACGGGCCATCGCCGAGGCATCGACGATGGCGAACGGTCGGCGGCCGCGCTTGTGATCGGCCTGCCACGCCTCGATTTCGTCGTCGATGAGCCGTCGCAACTGACGATCACCGTTCTCGCCCGACAGGTCGAGCGCCACCGCCTTCGCACGGCGATGCACCGCCGCCTCCAGGTGCTGAAGAGGAGAGATCGACTGATCCAGAAGTTGTTGCGTCACGGAAACACCACTGTTTGAACTGAAATGCGCGAACAGTGGGTGAGATTACGTAACGGGTGCGTGGCCGCAAGTGGGCAGGTCTACCCGCCACGCCCCGCAATGCGTCGGCGCTGGCCGACAGGACGAGCCGATCCCCACGTCCGCGGGTTGCGGCCGGCGATCGTCGGGCAGGCTGGTCGATTCGCCAGCATCACACGCAATGAGATGCACCGAAACGTGGGCTCACGTACAGAGAAACCTCCTGCACCCAACGTGCCGCCACGGACTAAAGTCCCGTCAGATTCCGCCGCATGCCGCCTATCGGCGTGCGGACATCGGAGGCCAGGGAGGGACCCACTCGTGTTCGGAAGAGCCACGCGCGCGTCGCATCGCGCCATCGTCGTCGGGATCAGCGCACTCGCTGCGACTGGGTGCATCAACCCGCCCCCCGATCCGACGACGCCCACGACGCGGTACTTCGCCGACAACGCGAGCTGGAACCAAACCGCGGCGCAACTCGGCGAGGCCGCCGACCTTCAGACCTACGCCGATCGCCTGTTCCGATACGGGGGCGTCAACCAGACAACGGCCGGCGACCTACGAACTCGCTTCACCGACTACAGCGTGCCGATCTGGGACGCACGCGAGGCGACCACCACCGTTCGCGTGTTCCAGGAGACGGCACAGCAGTCGAGCATCGACTTCCGAATCCCGAACGGATCGCAGATCCCCTGGAATCCCACATGGAAGCCGGCCGGCGGAGTCGATGCCGCGATGGCCATCGTGCACCCGACCACCGGATTCACCTACGAGTTCTGGCGCGTCAACAAGGGCTCGTGCCTTGGCGGCGGCTACAACCCCTTCGACCCATCGCACATCTGCATCGGTGGAATCTGGCCGACCGCCAACATCTACCGGGCGAGCGATCGCGACGGCACCACCCAACCCGTGCGCGGGGCCGGCTTCAACAAGGTTGCGCTTGTCGCACGCGCCGAAGAGGTGAAGACAGGACGGATTCGGCACGCGTTGCAGCTGTCGGTGAGCAACATCATGTTCGGGGGCCCGACGTGCGACCCGATCAGCGGCACCACCGCTTCCGGCGCCGGCACGACGTGCGGGTTCTACCTGCCGCCAGCCACCAACATTGAGTGGCCCTCCGGTCCGCCACCCGTCTGCGACAACCCGCCCGCCAACACCCCGACCGAACGAGGCAAGACCGTTCCGCACGGCCTTCGGGTCGCACTCAAGATCACCAACGCGCAAATCGACGCGTGGCTCGACCGGCGCGGGTACACCGGCGAACTCCGCTCGACCGCCCGAGTCTTCGCCGTCGCCCTTCGCGAATACGGCGCCATCGTTTCTGAGACCGCGTGCGGCAACGTCGGCATGCAGACCGACGGCCTGATCAACGGCGCCACCAAGGACACATGGAACGCCCTCGGGATCACCGATTCGACCGTGGGCGAAAAGCTCCTCATCGGGCTGATCACGCCGGGATCGCTGTACGCGGTCAAACCGCCGACCTGACCCTCGGGCGCTTGGACGTCCGCCCCAGCGGGCGGACGTCCAAGGCCGCCCGCCTCAGGCTCCCGCTGCCAACTTCAGGCCCAACTCGCCGAGCTTGCGATCGGCCCCGTCTTCACCGACGCCGAGAATCGCTGCGATCGCACGCATGTCGTCTCGACGGATGGTGAGCACCCGACCGTTGAAGTCCTGGCGCTGCACCTGAATCATCCGGACGTACCGGCTCAGCGTCTCGGCCTCGGGTCCACCGAGGTTCTCGAGCCGCGTGAGGTCGAGCTTGGTCGGCGTCTCGGCATCGGCCGCGCGCCTCCCGCTGAGCTCGTCGTCTTCGGCCTCTTCCTCGAACGGAAGCAGCTGATCGACCGGCACGCGGTAGAAGCGGGCCAAACGCTGCAGACGCGGCACCGAGATGGCCCGCTCGCCGCGTTCGTAAGCGCCGAGCACCGAAGCCTTGAACTCCTGCTCGGATGTCGCCTCGACCTCCTGAAGCGACAGGCGCTTCTGGCGTCGGATCAGGCGAAGCCGCTCGCCCACCTTGCGCCCGTAGGCCGCCTTGAACACCTGATCTTCGTCGTCGATAGCCACCCGTCCACCTTTGTCGATTGCCGGTCACGAATAACGAAGAGCAATCGGCTCTCCGCTGGAACTCCGCACCGCCGCCGCGCCGCCGACAAAGCCGACCACACGACACCGATGTTAGGCGAGCCCGCCTCACCGATCAACACTCTGAGTAACCAGAATTGACCCCTCAACGAGCAATCTCACCCTATGTCCACCAACTTCAGAACGTGAATCCCCCTCACGAACGCATTCAGTGGTTGACCGCTCACAGCGGTTGCTGGGATCTAACGCCCGTGCACCATGCCCAAGATCACACCGGCAGTGATCGCCGCCGTCTCGGCGCGCAACACATTCGCACCCAACCGCACCCGCCGAGCGCCACAACCGCGCTCGTCATCCGACCAGCCGCCCTCCGGCCCGACGAGCACCATGCGGATCTCGGAATCGACCGGATCGCCACCCATGTCGGCAATCGCAACCGCGCGCTCGCCATCGCTGGCGGCGCTGGCGGGGGCGGCGCCGGCAGGGGCGCCGAGCGCCGCAGCGATCACCTCGCCGAATGGCCGGACAGCCTCCACGGTCGGCAGCCACGTACGGCGACACTGCATCGCCGCCTCGCGTGCCACCAGCTCGTGCCGCTCGACCTGCCGCGCCGACTTGGCGTCGTCCCAACGCACGACCGAGTGCCGTGCAACGAACGGTGCAACCACGTCGATGTCGAGCTCTGTGAGCTTCTGGATCACGAGCTCGGGCCGATCGCCCTTGATGAGTGCGAACCCGACGGCCAGCGACGGAGCCGGGCGCGCCACGACGAACACGGGCCCGCTCGGCTCGGGTTCGGCATCGAGCCACGCCCGGCACCATCGCCCACGCCCGTCGCAGATCACCAACGCATCGCCTCGGCGTCGCCGCAGCACGCGTTCCAGGTGATGTCGATCTCGCCCATCCAGGCGCGGGGATTCGAGCGATTCGACGAACACCATCGGCCCGTCAGCCGACGACGGCCGCCCGAGCGCCTCGCCGACAGCCGGAGTCGGGGACGCCCCGGGCTCGACCGCCACCGCTACTTGAACGCCGAGCGGATGCGCGACAACAGGCCGCCTTCGGGCGAGGTCACCTCTTCACCCCGCAGCGCAGCGAACTGCTGGAGCAACTCGGCCTCCTCGGAGCTGAGCGAGTCGGGCGTGCGCACGATCACCTTCACATGCAGGTCGCCTCGGCCGCGGCCTTCCAAGTGCGGAACGCCACGACCGCGCAGGCGGAACACACGGCCGGTCTGCGTACCCTTCGGGATCACCAGGTCCTCCGCCCCATCGAGCGTCTCGTAGCGGAGGTGATGGCCCAACGCCGCCTGCGTCATGGTGATCGGCATCTCGTGGACGATGTCGTACCCGTGCCGCACGAACCGCTCGTCGACCTCGACACGAATCTTCACGTACAGGTCGCCGGCCGACCCGCCGCGAGGCCCGACGGCACCTCGACCGGTCAAGCGCAGCGTCGACCCCGTGTCGACCCCCGCCGGAATGTCGACCGAGTACGTCTTGTCGGTGACCACGCGACCCTCGCCCCGGCACGCGGCACACGGGCTCGGGATCACCTGGCCCTGACCGCCACACGTTCGGCACGCCTGCGTCGACACGATCTGACCGAGCATCGACTGACGGACCGTGCGCACCTCGCCCGATCCCCCACAGTCGGTGCAGGTCGTTGCGCTCGTTCCCGGCGCGGTGCCCGCACCCGAGCAGTCTTCGCATGCGCCCGCGGTGCGCACCGTCACGTCGTGCTGACACCCGAACACCGCCTCGGAGAACTCGAGCGTCGCGACCGCTTCCAGGTCGGGGCCGCGCGGCGGACCCGACGGCCCGCGCCGCCCACCACCACCACCGCTGCCGCCGAAGGGACTCCCCGCACCGAAGAAGGCATCGAAGAGGTCGCCGAGCCCACCCATGCCCCCCGATCCGAACGGGTCGCCGAAGTTCACGGCGTCGTCGGAACCGAATCGGTCATACCGGGCTCGCCGCTCCGGATCGCTCAGGGTCTCGTACGCCCGGGCGAGTTCCTTGAACTTGGACTCCGCCTCGGCGTCGCCCGGGTTCGTGTCGGGGTGATACTCCCGAGCGAGTCGGCGGTACGCCTTCTTGATCTCATCGGCGGTGGCGCCGCGCGCCACACCCAGCAGTTCGTAGTAATCAGCGCTCACGCCGTCGTCCGTTCTCATCCCTCGGTCAGCAGATTGCTGAGCCGCCGCGACACGACCGCGACCGCGGCCAACGTCGCCTGGTAGTTCATTCGCGTCGGCCCCAACACGCCGATCGTGCCCGCTTGTTCCCCGCCCACCCGATATGGCGCAACCACCAGGGAGCACTCCGACAACGGGGCGACGCCGGTCTCGGAGCCGATCGCAACGGTCAGGCCTCGGTCGAGCACGTCGCTAAGCAACGTCACGACCGTGATCTGCTGCTCCAGCAGACCCAGGATCTTCTGCAGCGTCGACGTGGCGTCGAAGGCGCTCGCGATCTTCGAGGCGCCCTCCACGAACACGCTCCGACCCGACTCGGCGACCGCCGAACGCAACGCCCCCGCTGCCTCGTCGAGCATCTCGTCGATCGCCGCGTCGCCCGTCGGCCCCGGGCTCGTGACCGCCGCCGGGCGCACGCCGTGCGCGTGAGCGTTGAGCTCGGCCCCGACGCGGGCGAGCGACGCTTCGTCGATCGGCTCGCGCCGCTCGACCGTGCGCTTGATGACCGACCCCGACGACAACACCACCACGATCAGGTAGACGTTCGACCCGAGCGACACGAGCTGCACCGACCGAATCGTCGCCGAACTCACCGGCTCGCCCACCACCACCGCCGTGGTCGAGGTGAGCTGCGCGAGCAGCCTGGAGGTGGACTGGAGCATCTGTTCGAGCTCGCCGTGCGCATGATCGAAGAACGACCGCACCTGGCGCGCCTGCGATGCCGCCAGTTCGCCCGGACCGAGGTGATCGACGAAGTACCGGTACCCCTTCTCGGTCGGCACGCGCCCAGCGCTGGTGTGCGGCTGCGCCAGATACCCCTCGCGCTCCAACACCGTCATGTCGCTGCGGACCGTCGCCGGCGAGACGCCGATCTCGGATCCCTCGACCACGTGCGAGGAGCCCACCGGCTGTGCCGTCTCGATGTAGGTCTGCACGACCGCTCGGAGGATTGCGGACTTTCGATCGTCGAGCATGGCGACGCGGATTCTACGCGGTCCGTGCCGCTGGCCCGTGTCGTTGGCCGTCGGCGCGCACGCACCCGGCGGCGACAGGCGCCGCCGATGTGGCTCAATCGTCGAGGCGCAAGGCCGTGATGAAGGCATCGGAGGGCAACTCGACCCGACCGATGTGCTTCATCCGCTTCTTGCCCTCCTTCTGCTTGGCCAGCAGCTTCTTCTTTCGAGTGATGTCGCCCCCGTACAGCTTGGCCGTCACGTCCTTGCGGTACGCCTTGACCGTCTGACGAGCGATGATCCGCCCGCCGATCGCCGCCTGGATCGGCACGTCGAACTGCTGGCGCGGAATGATCTCGCGCAGCTTCTCGGTCATGCGGCGGCCGTAGTCGTAGGACTTGTCGCGGTGCACGATGGAGCAGAACGCGTCGACGGGATCGCTGTTCAACAAGATGTCGACGCACCAGATCGGAACGCTGGTACCCCGCCAGCTCGTAGTCGAGGCTTGCGTACCCCTGGGTGCGACTCTTCATCTGGTCGAAGAAATCGACAACCACTTCGGCGAGCGGCACCCGGTAGGTCAGCTCGACGCGTTCGGGCGACAGGTACTCCATCTTCTCCATCTCGCCACGCCGCGTCTGGCACAGCTCCATGAGCGTCCCGACGTAGTTCGCCGGCGAGATGATCGAACAGGTGAAGAACGGCTCGAGGATCTCCTTGATCTCGGTGGTCGGCGGCAGCTCGGCCGGGTTGTCGACCACCGCCTCCTCGCCGTCGGTTCGCACGATCCGGTACTCCACCGACGGCGCCGTGGCGATCAAGTTCAGGTCGAACTCGCGCTCGAGCCGCTCGCGGATGATCTCCATGTGCAGCAACCCCAAGTAGCCGCAGCGGAACCCGAACCCGAGCGCGCCCCGAGGTCTCGGGCTCGTAGGTGAACGAGCTGTCGTTGAGCCGCAGCTTCTCGAGCGACTCGCGCAGATCGTCGAACGCGTCGCCGTCCACTGGGTACAGGCCGCAGAACACCATCGGCTTCGGTTCGAGGTAGCCCTCGAGCGGCACCTCGGCGGGCGCCGAGTTGTCGGTCACCGTCTCGCCGGACCGCGCCTCGCCCACGTCCTTGATGCCGGCGATCAGGTAGCCGACCTCGCCCGGACCCAACTCGACCACCGGCGTGTTGTCGGGCCGCCGCACCCCCACCTCGATCGCCTCGTGGGTCTTCTCGGCGTACATGAACCGCAGCCGTGCACCCGTGCGCATCCGGCCGTTCATCACCCGCACCGACGACACGACGCCCCGGTACTGGTCGAAATGCGAATCGAAGATGAGCGCCTGCAGCGGCGCCTCGGCCTCGCCCACCGGCGGTGGAATCCGCTCGACCACCGCGTCGAGCAACTCGGCGACACCCTCGCCGGTCTTGGCCGAGATGCGCAGGATCTCATCGGCCGGAATGCCGAGCACCTGCTCGATCTCGGCGGCATAGGTGTCGGGATCCGCGGCCGGCAGGTCGATCTTGTTCAGACACGCCACGATCTCGAGGTCGTTCTCGAGCGCCAGGTAGCAGTTCGCGAGCGTCTGCGCCTCGATCCCCTGGCTTGCGTCGACCACCAAGATGACGCCCTCGCACGCGGCCAGCGAACGTGACACCTCGTAGCCGAAGTCGACGTGACCGGGCGTGTCGATCAGATGGATCACATGGTCGCGGTAGTCGAGGCACACCGACTGCAACTTGATCGTGATGCCCCGCTCCCGCTCCAGATCCATCGAGTCGAGGTACTGCTCACGCATGTCGCGCGGATCGACCGCCCCGCAGATCTCGAGGATCCGGTCGGCCAGCGTGGACTTGCCATGGTCGATGTGGGCGATGATCGAAAAATTGCGGATGCGAGACAGATCGGTCACGGGGGCTCGGCGAACGTACGACCACCGGAACGAACCGGTGGTGGGCGGACGGACCGACGGTAGTCGCCGCTCGGACCCCGGGTGTGACGACACCGCGTCCACGGGCCTAGACTCATCGACCCGTGCGCCGCTGCGCGCGCTCCCGGCAGGTCTACGACCTGACCACCACACATCGCACCCGACGACGCAAGGTTCACCGTGGCCAACATCAAGAGCCAGATCAAGCGCAACAAGCAGAACGAGAAGGCGCGCCTGCGCAACAAGGCGGTCCGCTCCAACCTGAAGACCCGCGTGCGCAGCGCCGAGGTCGCGGCTGCCGCCGGCGCCGACGAGGCCGAGGCGACGCTGCGCACGGCGATCTCCACGATCGACCGCGCCGCGACCAAGGGCGTGATTCACGCCAACGCCGCCGCACGCAAGAAGTCGCGCCTCGTTCGCCGCCTCGCGGCCCTCAGCTCCGAGAGCTGAGCCACCGACCGAGCGCTGCATCGCTGAGCCGTCACGCCGGTCGGCGCGACGGCTTCGGTAGCGCTGTCGGGCGCATCGGCCGACGTGGGAGGCCGCGTCAGCCGTGGCGCGTGGAGCTTGCCGTCGTCGCCGTTGGTGCGCCGGGCCCGCTCTCAGCGGCGCGTCGGGCGCCCCGCCAGCCGAGCTAGCCGGCCGACGAGCACTTCCAGGACCGCCTCGGCAGGAACCGCGGTGAGCCCTCGCAGATCGGCATCGGCCGCTGCGAGCAGCCTGATGGCCGCCGCCAACCGCTCGGACCCCAGCCGGCGAGCCTGCTGCATCGCCTTCTTCGCCGGGAACGTCGAACCCTTCATGCCCAGCAGCGCCGCCGCCTCGGTCTCGTTGGCAACGCGTGCCCCGTCGAGGCGCAGCATCCGCTGGTAATGCGATGTCAGGGTCGCCATCACCTGGAGCGGGTGACGTCCGCCGCTCGACACCAGCCGGCGCAGCTTCACGACAGCACCGCTCACATCGCCACCATCGATCGCGTCGGTCAACTCCCACGGGGGCACCGATCCGGCCTCACCGAGGAACGGCTCGATGTCGTCGACCGTGAGCTTGGCGCCGTGGGGAAACGAGCTTTCGAGCACACGGAGAACCCCGCCGAGGCGCGACACGTCCTCGCCCAGGCGCTCCGCGATCAGGTGTCGGGCCGACGGGATGAACGACACCGACGAGGCCGCGAGGTGCTTGTCGAGCCAGCCCTGCCGCGCCTTCGCGTTGGAGCCGACGTCGCAGTCGACCACCGCTCCCCCGCACGCCTTGATCGCGTCGGACAGCTTCTTCGGCACCGCGTTCGCCCTGCCGGAGGGAGCGAGCGGGCGCTCCCACACCACGAGCACCTGCGATGTCGGGTTGGGGTCGGCGGCGTAGTTCACGAGCGGCAGGCACGCCTCGGCATTGAACCGGCCGGCATTGCGCATCACGATCACGCGATCGCCGAACATCGACACCGCCGAGGCCGCCAGCACCGCATCGGTCAGCTCGTACTCGTCGCCGCCGAACTGGTCGACCACCTCGTCACGGTCACGCTCACCGAGCATCGACGCCAGGTGCGCCCCAGCGGCATCGGCGAGGAGGATCTGATCGGATCCCTTCAACAGCACGATCGGTTCGTCGCTCATGCGTTGGCCTCCGCATCGGCTCGCGCCTCGAGCAGGGCACCGATCGCGACCGCCACGCGCCGCGAGCCGCGCACGTCGTGGCTGCGCAGCACCCGACAGCCCAACGTGATGCCGAGCGCGTGCGCCGCGAGGGTGGCGTGGTGGCGGTCGCCGACCTCGCCGCCGACGAGATCGCCGAGGAACCGCTTGTTCGACGCCGACAGGAACGCCGGAAACCCAAGCGCGACCAGCTGGTCGCTCGTGCGCAGCAGCTCGAGCGACTGCGCCTCGGTCTTGCCCAGATCGAGACCGTCGTCGACCATGATTCGGCACCGCGGAATGCCGGCGGCGAGTGCGTCCTCGGCACGGCTCCGAAGGAACGCCCGCACCTCTGTTGCCATGTCACCGTAGACCGGCTCGGGATCGGGGATTCGGGGGCCGAGACGGATGTGGGTGGCCACCACCGACGCTCCGTGACGGGCGCACACCGGCAGGTACTCGGGATGGGCGAAACCGCTGATGTCGTTTCCGACCACCGCGCCCGCGCCGAGCGCCGCGTCGAGCACCACCGGGTTCCAGGTGTCGACCGAGATCGGCAGGTCGAACCGCTCGACCAGCGCCTCGATCGCCGGCACGACCCGCTCGAGCTCTTCCTCGGTGGACACCTCCGGCCCCGGCCCGGCCTTCACGCCGCCGACATCGAGGAAGTCGGCGCCGTCGGCCACCAGGCCGTCGGCCTTGCGGAGGAACGAATCGAAGTCGAAGTACGAACCCCGGTCGTAGAACGAGTCCGGGGTCCGGTTCAGGATGCCCATCACCACCGCCCGGTAGGTGATGTCGAATCGGTGCGCGGCGCCGAGCTCGAGAATCACCCGCCGGACGCTACACCGACCTTCACGGCCCACTCGCCGCCCCGCACGCTCGCCTCGACATCGAGATCACCGACCCGGCCGCTGCCCTGCGTGAACCCGACCGCGTCGCGGATCGAGCCCGGATCGGCCGCAACGACCGTCTCGACCGCCACCGCCTGGCGCAGCGCCCACACCGTGGCCGACACCGAGCGGCCAGAACCCGTGACGAGCGCGACGGCGACCCGGCGCACCCGGGAGCGACGAACCGCGTCGAACACCGTGCGGTCGGGAACCCAGCCCGACACGACGACCACGCCCACGCTGCCGCTGCGCCACACCCGGAACCCCTCGGCCCCCGCCGGCGCGTGCGGGGTCGCCGGGAGTCGCAACGCCGCATCGCCACCGATGACGAGCGCCGCCACCGCAAGCACCGCGCCGCACCCTCGTGCGCGCCATCGGCGGCGAGCGACGGCCTCGGGCGGGTCGCCGCGAACCGGCGGCGGCGTTGCCTGCGGCCACGCGAGCACCGCCATCACCGCCGCGACCCACGCTGCGGCGCCCGGCGGGCCGAGCGTTGGCAACGCCGCATTCGATCCGACGCGAGCGACACCCGAAATCCACGCGACCATCCATCCATCCACCAGCGATACCAGCGCTGCGGGCCACGAGCCGATCCACCCGGCGACCGGTCCGGCGCTCACGCCCGTCACCATCAGCCAGCCCGCGACGGGAACCGCCGCGAGGTTCGTCACCGGTCCGAGCAGCGGCACGGCGCCTCCGATCGCCACCAGCAGGGGCGCGGTCCCGGCCTGCGCCACGACCGACACCGCCAGGGGGACTGCGAGCCAGCGGGGCCCGGGCAGACGCCGCCCGAGGCGGCGTGCGCCGACGACCAACGCAACGGTCGCGCAGACCGAGAGCTGGAACCCGAACGACCACACGATCAGAGGATCGACCAGCACCAGGCCGACCACCGCGACCGCGACCACACGAAGCCCCGACGCGACGCGCCCGCGCCAGGTGACCGTCGCTGCGACCAGCCCCATCGACACGGCGCGCAGCACCGACGGCTCGGCGCGAGCGACGAGCGTGAACCAGCCCAGCACCGCGACGGTCGCGAGCCAGCGCCAGCCGAGCGTGAGACGGCCCACCAGCGGCGACGCCGCCAACAGGACGAACGCGACGTTCTGTCCCGACACGGCCATGAGGTGCGACAGCCCGGCGACGCGAAACCGGTGGATATCGACGTCGGACTGGCCGCGGTCGTCGCCCACCACGATGCCGAGCGCCAGGGCACGCGCGTCGGGATCGAGCCCGGCGACCGATCGGTCGATCGCGCCCCGCAACGCGTTGGCCGAGGCCCACCACCACGAGCCCTGCGAGATCACGGCGGCACGGCGGATCGACATGCGCCCTGCGAGGTGGCGCGACGCCCGCCACGACCACGGGCCCTCGAGGCGGCGACACGATCCCTCGACGTCGACCTGCCAGCCGACCAGCGACGGCGCGAGATCGGCCGCCGCCCGCCCATCGGCCGCCGCGCTGTACCGCGCCCCGCCCATCGACACCTCCAGCGCAACGCCGTCGAATCGTCGCACCGGATCGGCGACGACGACGGCCCGACCGCCACACGCTCCGACCGCGCCGGCGCCGAGCCCAACCTCGGCGCGATGACCGAGCCACGCGGCGAGCAGCACCAGCGCCGCAGCCACAGCGAAGGAGCGAGCCGTCACACCCACGTCGGATCGCCGAGCAGCGAGCGACCCGACCGCGAGGAGCACCACACACCCGAGCACCCACCAGGGACCCGGGTCGGTTGCGAGCGCGGCCGCCGCCGCACACGACACCGCCAGCACCACCACCTGCGCGTCGCTCACGGCACCGACACCAGGCCGCGCAGCCCGTCGAGCTTCGCCGGACCGATTCCGCGGACCTCCTCCAGTTCCTCCACCGTGGCGAACCGGCCGTGTTCGTCGCGATAGGCGACGATCGCCTGCGCCGTCGACGGGCCGACTCCCGGCAGCGCGTCGAGTTGCTCCACCGTTGCCGTATTGAGATCGACCGGAACCGTCGGGATCTCCGACCCGCCTCCCGCAGCGCCGCCTCCCGCCGAGACGGCGGACGCGGCGACGGCCGGTTCGGGTTGGCCGACGACCGGCACGAACACGCGCGACCCGTCGGCGAGGGGCGCCGCGAGGTTCAGCCGATCGAGGTCGGCATCGGCTCGTGCGCCGCCGGCGCGCTCGACCGCGTCGGCGACCCGGCCACCACCGGGGAGCCGCACCAGCCCTGGCGACACGACCGCCCCGGCGACGTGCACCACCTCGGCCGAGCCTCCGGCCGAGCCTCCGGTCGACCCTTCGGCCGAGCCTGAGCGACCCGACCCGCCGGTCGTCCCCACATCGGCCGACGCCGACCGGCTCGTCGAACCCTCGACGCTCCCGGGAGCTTCCGATGCGCCCCCCGAGCCCGATGCGCCCGCCGAGCCCGCCGACGGCAGGCCGTCGGAGGACGCCGACGATCCGTCGCCCGGCACGCCGCCCGCAGTGCCGGTCGCGGCGAACGGCAACGCGGAGGGATCGGACCGGTCGAACACGCCGGTCACCACCAGCGCCCCCGCGACCAGCGCGATCACCACCACGCATGCGGCGATCACCGCCGGGCGGCCGAGATCGGCCGGGAATGGGCGCTCACGACGCAGCCGTTCGGGGCTGCCGCGCCGCAGCAGCACGTCGAGTGGATCGGAATCGGACGGGTCCACGGGACACCCTCCTCGGAGAACCGGACGGCGGGTGTCCCGCGAGGAGGCCGCGGGCGGGACCGCGACCCGGTGGGCCCGCAGACGGCGCGGGCGACCCTAGCGCGGCCCGGCCGAGCGAGCCTCCCACTCGGCCTCGCACTCGAAGCCGATCCGTCGGTACGCGGCCCAGTGCGGCAAACCGCGCACACGGAACCGCAGGTAGTCGCTCAGGTAGCGGCGCAGGAAGCCGACCACACCGTGCTCGCGCCACTGTCGAACATGCACGAGCTCGTGCCGCACCAGGAGCTCGTCATCGACGTATCGCTCGCGGATGCAGATCACGTGGCCCAGCGTGATGGCCGCCGCACCGCGCGGCACGGGGCCACCGACCCACAGCGTGTAGCCCTCGCGTCGTTCGAAGTGCATGCCTCTCCCCGATCGCTGCGCCTTCGGCCCCGCCCGACGCCGAACTCAATACAGCCGAGTCGTCAGCTTCCGCCGGAAATCGGCCGTGCGCGGGTCGTCCGGGCCGAGCACCTCCAGCAGGTCGACGAAGCGCTGGCGAGCGTCGTCATCGCCCCGCACTCGATCGAGCAGCGACGTCAACTCGGCTTCGACGTCGCCCACCTCGGCACCGACTCGAACGAGCGCAGCGACGCGCCGCACCTCGGCGGTATCCGGGATGCGCGCGAGCAGCGCGAGCGCCTCCTCGCCGCGCCCGCTACCACCCAACAGCTCGGCGAGCGCGAGGACCGCTCCCACGTGATCGGATTCCGCCTCGAGCGCCTGGCGCAACGACGCCTCGTCACCGGCCCGGACGAGGCGGTCGATCTCGGTTTCCTCGGGCGTCGGCAACAGGCGCTGCACGAAGTCGCGCACCGCGGCCTCGGGCTGCGCACCGAGGAACGAGTCGACCAGCCGCCGATCCTTCATGGCGTGTACCGCGGGAATCGACTGCACCTGGAACGCACCCGCGCACTTCGGGTTGGCGTCGACGTCGATCTTCGCCAGCACGACCCCGCCGTTCGTCTCGGCGATCACCGACTCGATGATCGGTCCGAGGGTGCGGCACGGCCCGCACCACGCTGCCCACAGATCGATCACGACGGGAACCTGCTCGGAGCGTGCGAGCACCTCGGTTTCGAACGTGGCATCGGTGACGTCAACCATTGGTACGGATTCTACGCGGGCGCTGTCGGCGCCCAGATCCCGGGGCCGGATGTGCGGCACTAGCGTTGCGGCTTCGAGCAGAGGAGGCCGATGGGCGACCAGCCGGGTGACGCACCCCCAGGAATCGATCGCGAGCGGGCCACGGCTTGGATCGCGGCGCGTGTGCCCGAGCTCCGGGCGCCGTGCTCGTTCACGCTCATCGCCGGCGGGCACTCCAACCTGACCTACGCCGTCGAAGACGCAGCCGGTCGCCGCTGGGTGCTGCGGCGCCCGCCGCTCGGCCAGGTGCTCGCCACCGCGCACGACATGGGCCGCGAGCACCGGATCATCTCGGCGCTCGCCCCGACCGACGTACCGGTTGCCCCGGTCGTCGGGTATTGCGACGACCTCGATGTGACCGGCGCGCCGTTCTACGTGATGGACTTCGTCGACGGCACCGTCGTCCGCGACCCACACGTCGCCGAATCGCTCGCTGTCGCCACCCGTCGTCGGGCCTCGGAATCGCTCGTGGACGTGCTGGCACGGATCCACTCCGTGGACGTCTCCGCCGTGGGGCTCGCCGATCTCGGCCGCCACGACGGCTATGTCGAGCGACAGCTTCGACGCTGGTATGGCCAATACCAGGGGAGCAAGGAGCAGAGCCCCGGCCTGGACATCGCGCAGATCGATCGGGTGCACGACCATCTCGTGCGCCATGTTCCGGCCCAGCGCGGCGTGGCGATCGTCCACGGCGACTACCGGCTCGACAACTGCATGCTCGGCGCCGACGGCTCGGTCGCCGCCGTGCTCGACTGGGAGATCTGCACCCTCGGCGACCCGCTCGCCGACGTCGGGTTGCTGTGGGTCTACTGGACCGACCCCGGCACCGACGCTGCGCTCCCGCAGGCATCACCCACCGCGATGGAGGGCTTCCTGCGCCGCGACGACATCTTGGAGCGCTACGCCACCGCCTCCGGGCGCGACCTCGACGGCATCGACTTCTACATCGCATTCGGCTACTGGAAGCTCACCTGCATCATCGCCGGGGTGTACGCCCGGTACGCCGGCGGTGCAATGGGCGACGCCGACGCCGAGCAGGTCGACGGCTTCCGACACATGGTCGAGACGCTCGGAGACCTGGCGCTCGACGCAGCGAACCGGGTGACGGCATGAACGACCTGGTCGAAGTCCACACGCATCCGACGTTGCACGAGCCGGTGCTCGTCGTCGCGCTCGAAGGCTGGATCGACGCGGGGATGGCCGCAGCCGGTGCGATGCGCGCCATGCTCGAGCACCTCGACACCGAGCTCGTCGCGACGTTCGACACCGATGCGCTGCTCGACCATCGCGCCCGGCGCCCGGTCATGCAGCTGATCGCCGGGCATGTCAACGAGCTCGTGTGGCCGGCGATCGAGCTGCGCGGGGCGGTCGACGCGAACGGTCGGCACGTGCTGTTCCTCGTCGGCTCCGAACCCGACCACCTGTGGGGATCGTTCTGCGGCTCGGTGATCGAGCTCGCGCTCGACCTGGAGGTGTCGACCATCATCGGGCTCGGCGCCTACCCCGCGCCCGTCCCGCACACGAGGCCGACCCACCTTGCGCTCACGAGCCCCTCTCAGGATCTGCTCGACAGCCACGTCGGGTTCTTTCGCGGCTCGGTCGAGGTGCCCGCGGGCGTGCAAGCGGCCATCGAGGTCGCCGCGTACGACGCCGGCATCCCGGCGCTCGGCGTGTGGGCGCAGGTGCCGCACTACATCGCGGCCACCAACTATCCCGCCGCGTCGCTCGCCCTGGTCGACGGACTGACCCGTGTGGCCGGGCTCGTCATCGACACGCCGTCGCTGGCATCCGATGCCGCCGCGACGCGGCTCAAGCTCGACGAGCTCGTGGCCGGAAACCCCCAGCACGAAGAGATGGTCCAACAGCTCGAAGTCGCCGCCGACAGCTTCGTCGACGAGGCCGGACTCCTCGGACCCATCCCGACCGCCGACGAGCTCGAGGCCGAACTCCAGCGGTTCCTGCGCGAGCAGGGCGAGTAGTCCCCGTTCGCCCGCCGCTCAACGAAGCGGCGCGTAATCGGGAATGTCGGCGCCGGGCGGCGCCTTCGTGAACTCGACGATCGCATTCGAGCGGTCGAACAGCTTCGGTTCGGTCCGCGGCCAGCTGCCGAGCAGGTACCGCTTGCCGGAGTCGACATAGCGCCACATGCCCGTACCCTCGGTGCCGACCTCGCTCATGCCTGTGGCCTCGGGATCCCACCACACCTCGACCTGGTCGTCCAACCCGGCGTAGTCGGGATCGGGGAACACGCCGCGGTCGCCGAAGCTCACCTGGGCCGACACCAAGGTGGACGGGATGATCGGCGCGCCGAAGAGGACCGCCTCGAACATCTCGGGCGTCACGTTGGGTCCGACGCCCTGCAACGCTCCGTAGATCACCTGCAGCGGGCCGGCGAGCAGCTGCACGTTCGTGCCCGCCGGCGGATCCTCGCCGAAGTACCACCGGTAGAGGTGCCCGGGCCCGGCCACCGACGACGGCATGCGAACGAACAGGTTCGACGGCCCGAACGCGTGCGCCCACTGCCGCTGGTCGTAGGTGCGCGAGAACACCGTCGTGTCGACCAATTGTGTGACGCCGAGCACCCACTCCGGGAAGAAGTCCTGCTCGGTCGCGATCTTGGTGAGGTACTGCGGCCCGAGCGGGTCACCGGAGAACACCACCGTGGTGACGCCGGCCTCCTTCATCTTGGTGATGATGTCCTTGCCGGAACCCGTCAGATCGACGGGCGAGGCATACGACTGCACCGCCGCGACGGTCATGTCGTAGTTGTCCTTCAGATCGGCGAGGAAGCGATCGCGCAGCTCGACGCTCGCGTCGGACGTGGCGACGTGGATGAACCCGAACACGCGCGTGCGCGTGTGCATCGCAGCGTCCCCGTCGTACTCGGCCGGCCGGTTCCAGAGCCGCTTGCCCAGGTACTCGGCGAGCATCTGTTGGCCCTGATCGGCGTTCTTCAGCACATCCCAGACGTACGGCGCGCGATCGGCGTACCACTCGGCCGTCTGACCGGCTGCGCACGAGATGCACATCACCTGATTCGCCGCGAGCGTGTCGGCGAAGGCCGGGGTCATCTGCGGGCCGCCGATCACGAAGAAGGGGCGGATGTCGCGGGCGATGGTCTCGGCGTCGGCGACCGCCGAGGTGGCATCGCTGATCGGCCCGCTCGCGACGAACTGCTCCAGCACGACCTTTCGCCCGTAGAGCTCGTAGTAGCGATTGAAGATCTCGACGAACCCCTTCGACGTGGCGAAGCTGTCGTCGATCGAATCGCTGTTGCCGATCTGGTCGTAGATGAACTTGAGCACCGGATCGTCGCGCATCGGCTGATAGATGACGATCCGGATCTCGTCGGCCGTGACCCCGGGAGTCGTCGCCCCGCCGTTGTCGCCGACGAACGGGCGGAAGCAGTCGGACCGCGGCAGCTGCGGGAGCTTCAACAGCCCGGTAGCGGTGTCGCAGCGATCTCCCCACGAGATCTGATCCGCGATCCCGTCGCGGGCCGCGACCGGCCAGCTCATCACCCCGTCGGGGAGCACGAGCCGCTCCCCGGCCTCGGGTTTCGCGACCGTCGCGGCGAGCCGCGACGCACCCTCCCCCGCGGGCGCCCGGTCGGAGAACTGCACGAAGGCCAACGTCGCCACGATCGCGGCGAGGACGAGCGACACCGGCCCGTACCTCGCGATCGGGCCAACCCGCGGCGGGATCGACGGCTGCACTGGACGGTCGGTCACGTCACGACCTCCTCTCCGGTCCCGCGGTCTCCCGACCGCTCGATGATCTCGCGGGTCGCCCCGAGGTACGCCTCGACCACCCGCGGGTGTGCCAACACTTCGGCGGCAACGCCGGTCGTCACTACCGCACCCGATTCCATGGCGACGAGCCGATCGGCGATGCCCACCAGCAGCGGCATGTCGTGTTCGACCACCACCACGGCACACCCGAGCTGGTCGCGGATGCGCCGGATGAGCGGGCCGAGCGCCTCGGCCTCGCGCTGGGCGATGCCCGACGACGGCTCGTCGAGCAGCAGCACCGACGGCGACAGCGCGACCGAGGCCGCGAGGTCGACGATGCGCCGCGACCCGGTCGACAGTTCGCCGACTCGAAGGTCGGCCAACGCGTCGAGCGCGAACAGGTCGAGCAGTTCGTCGACTCGCGATCGGACCCATGCCTCGGCCGCCACCGACACCGGCATCCGGAGGATGGGGTTGAACACGTCGTGCACCGACGACATGGCGGTGCAGCGACGCGGCGAGCGCCTCGCCGACCGTGAGCGATCCGAAGAGCGCCGCGTCCTGGAACGATCGGCCGAGACCACGGCGGGCACGAGCATCGGGTGACATGGCCGTGATGGTCCGACCTTCCAGGCAGACCTCGCCCCGGTCGATCGACACGAACCCGCACAGCGCGTCGAGCAGCGTGGTCTTGCCGGCGCCGTTCGGGCCGATCAGACCGACGATCTCACCTCGGGCGACACGGAGATCGACCGAGTCGACGGCACGGACACCGCCGAAGGTGCAGGTGACACCGACGGCTTCGAGCGCGACGGGAGTCGCCGCCGCGGTGCCGCGGGCGGCAGCGCCGTCGGCCGCCGACGCCGTCCGAGTGCCCTTCGTCGCAGCGGACGAAGCTGTCGCGGGTGTCGCCGCCTCGACGGCACGGCCCAGGAACACCGACCGCAGCAGGTCGGGACGATCGAGCAGGTCGGCCGTGGGCCCCGAGAACCTCACCTGGCCCTTCTCGAGGAAGTACGCCCGATCGGCCAGCGTCAGCGCCACGTTCACCGACTGCTCCACGAGGATGACCGTGGTGCCCTCCGCGGCGACCTCGCGCACCAACTCGACCAGCCGCTCCACCACCACCGGAGCGAGGCCCAGAGAGAGCTCGTCGATGAGCAGCAGCGACGGGGCGGCGATCAGGTTCATTGCGAGGCCGAGCATCTGCTGCTGCCCGCCCGACAGGTTGCCCGCCGGCTCGTCGAGGCGCTCCGCGAGCGCCGGGAAGGATGCGAGCGCCTGCGCGACCCGACGGTCGCGCGCCGCTCGATCGCGGCGCACCGTCCACCCGCCGGCCCGAAGGTTCTCGGCGACCGTCAGATCGGCGAACACGGCCTTGCCGCCCGGCATCTGTCCGACCCCGAGCGCGGCGATCTCGTGCGGTGGAGCGTGTGTGATGTCGCGCCCGTCGAACACCACCGCGCCGTAGTCGGCCTCGGTCACCCCCGAGATGGCCCGCAGCAGCGTCGACTTGCCCGCCCCGTTGGTGCCGAGCAGCGCCACGACCTCGCCCCGGTCGACCTCGATCGACACGTCGAACAGGATCTGGACGCTGCCGTAGCTCACGTTGAGATCACGCACGATCAGCTGGCTGGCCTGGCCATCGCGGAATCGGCGCAGCGCCTCGGAGCGCGTCGCCGATCCCGTCCACACGTCGCGCAGGTCGCGGTCGATCGACGATCCGACCGTCGCGATCCGCAGCGACCCCGCGAGGAGCACCGGCGCCATCACCGCCATGCCCCAGCGAATCCCGAACGTGTCGGAGACCCAGCCGATCAACGGGACCATCGCCAGACCGGGGATGGCCCAGTACGACCCGATCGAGAACCCGACGGCACGGGCTCGGGCCGGGATGGCCAACGACAACGTCGCCAGGATGCCCGGCAGCAGGATCGCGAGCGTCGAGGTCAGGCCGATGTTCGCAACGATCGTCAACGGCAGCCACGGCGACCAGGCGAACAGCACGACCCACGCGGCCGACGCGACCGCCGCTCGGCGGAGGAAGTCGAACACGCGGCTCGGATGCTCGACGAGGAGTCGCACACCGACGCGGCCGCCGACCACGAGCCCCAGCAGCTGACACGGTTCGACCGCCGCGGCGAGCATGCCCCGCTCCAGGTCGTTCAGCCCGTACACCCGGTCGTACAACAGACCAGCGAGTGACACGAACCCGATGATCGACACCGCCAGCAACGGAATCGCCGACCAGAGCCGCCGGAGCGACTCGATCTTCCACACCATCCGTGCGGCCTCGGCGAACGATGCGCTCGGCTCCTCGGTTTCGACCGCCTCGGCCGAAGCGCCCGCAGCGATGCGCTCGAACCGCCCTCGCATCGGCTCGCGCAGGCGCAGCGAGGCAACCACGGCGAGCAGCGTCGGCACCGCGAAGACGAAGAACGGAACCCGCCATCCGAACGCCTGCGACAACGCGCCCGCCGCCAACGGACCCACGAAGCTCCCGACCGCGTTCGCGCCGCGGTGGAACGAGAACACCGCCGGGCGCCGCTCGACCGGGTAGTAGTCGCTGAGCAGCGAACCATGCGTCGGGTCGACCACCGCACGACCGATCCCGCCACCGGCGCGGACCAGCACGAGCATCCACACCGCTGCCGACAGGCCCGTCGCAAACGAGAAGACGCCCCACACGACCCCGCCGAGCCTCGCGAGCCGCACCCGATTCCCGCGATCGGCGAGGATCGCAATCGGCAACTGCAACAGCATCGCCCCGAGTGCGGTGAGCGCAACGAGCGACAGGATGCCGGTGTCGGACATGGCGAAGTGATCGCGGATCGTCGGCAGCAGGATCGCGAAGCCGGTGCGATCCAACTCGTCCACTGCGTTGAGCGCGAAGAGCACCAGCAGCGCGTCGGTCGGGCCGTCGCCGGCGACCGTACGCAACGCCCGGACGGGGTGGCGCAGGCCGCGGGCCCACGCCCGAGGGTCGACCATGTCGCGCAACGAGTCGCGCATCACCTCGCTCAACACACTCATGCGGCCGCCTCGTCGGGATCGGTCGCGTCGCCGCTCCGATGCACCGACAACGCCTCGATGCCACGCCGACGCGCGACGCTGCGCAGACCGGCGTCGCGCGCCGCGACCAATGCTCCGAGCAGGCCGTTCGGCGTGGTCATGAGCACGAGCAACACGCCCGCCCCCGAGGCGAGCGCCTGCCACACGCCCGGCAGCAGTAGCGCCGCGCCCTTGAGGTAGAGCGCACCGAGGATCGCACCGAGGGGCGACCCGATCCCGCCGATCACGGTCGCGACGAACACGTCGACGCCTGCTCCCACCGAGTAGGTGTCGCCGCGGAACGCCGCAGTCTGCACAACCAGGAGCGACCCGGCCGACGCGGCGATCCATCCCGACAACGCGAATCCGGCGAGCCGGGCCCGCGTGAGATTCACGCCGTACGCCTGCGCGGCCCGCTCGTTGTCGCGCTGGGCCACGAGGGCACGCCCGAACCGGCTGCGGCGAGCACCCGTGACCGCGAGGATCGTCAACGCGAGCGCGGCGAGCGCCACGTAGTACAGGCGCACCGGCGAGTCGATGTCGATGCGCCCCAGCAACGGCGGCCGGCGAAAGGTCTCGCGGGGGATGAACCGCAGCGACGAGTTCGAGAACACCGCCGTGGATGCCGCGAGACCCAGGCTGAGCGTGACCACCGCGAGCGACAGACCGCGCAGGCGCAGCGCCGGCAGTCCGACGACCACGGCGACCAGGGCGCCCACCGCGCCCGCACCGACATAGGCGACGAGCGGGTCGACCCCGTGGCGGACGATTGCCCACGCGGCGAAGGCCCCGCCGGCCCCAACGAAGGCCATCTGGCCGAGCGACACCTGCCCCGACCAACCGGTCAGCACCACCGTCGACAGGCCGATGATCGCGAAGATGACGATGACGCCGGCCTTGATCGCCCCGGCCGTGCCCACCACATGCGGCACCACGACAGCGATCCCGATCGCCAGCACCGAGAGCGCCGCCCGGGCAGCCCGAACCTCGGGGAGCACGGCGAGCACGCGAGGGATCGGAGCAACCTCGGCATCGAGACGCCACTCGCCCGCCGTGTGCCCGCCGACCCGGCCGCGCTGCGCCCGTTGCACCAACAACGCCACCACGATCACCGCCAGCATCACCGGGGCAACCGCCGCCGGTCCCGACGAGCTGCGCGAGATCGCTGCATCGAGCGCACCCAACGCCACCGACGCCACCACGACGCGCCCCAGGTTGGTGAAGCGGCCGATCACCATCGCGGCGAGGGCGCGCACCAGCAGTCCGAAGCTGAACGCCGGGCCCGGAGCCAACGCCGAGACGCCCGATGTGAAGAACACCCCCACGAACGACAGGCCCGCCGCGACCGCCCACACCTGCGCGTGCAGCGTGCGAACCGGGATGCCGAGCATCGACGCCCGGTCCGGGTTCGTCGCCGCGGCGCGAATGGCGACCCCGACATCGCTCATCCGCAGCCACATCCCGAGACCTGCCAGCGCAGCGAGCGCTGCGACCACGCCCAAGAGGTCGTTCGCGTCGAAGATCACCTGACCGATCGAGACCCGGAGCTCGAACGGCGGGTCGAAGGTCCGGATGGTTGCGATGTCACCCCACCATTTCGGCAACATCAACGCGCCGAACGCGGCGAGTTGCCCGATGCCGATGGTGGCCACCGTTGCGATGAGCCGAGGGGCGCGATCGAACCGCCGGATGACCAGCGCCTGGACCGAGCCGCCGATGGCCAGCGCCACGATCAGACCCACCGGCCCGGCCAGCCAGATCGGCCAACCCCACTTGGACATCGTCAGGAGCGCAGCCGTCGTCGGGAGCGCGCCCAGATCGGATTGCGCGAAGGTGACGATCTGGTTCGATCGCCACACGAGACTCATGCCGGCCGCGAGCAGCGCACCCAGCACACCAAGGATCAGACCGCTCAGCACGGTGCCGAGCGACGTCGGCCAGACCACGATCTGCAACGCGAACGGGGCGAACGCAGGCACGTAGGCAACGCCGCGCCGCAGCCGTTGATCCACCCCCGGACCTCCACCCATGCCCCGCCCCTGCGGCGAACGTCGCCGGAGTGTAGCCAACCCCGTGGCCCGACCTCAGTGCTCGGAAAAAGACGCCGCCCCGCTGACAGACAGCGGGGCGGCGGACCACCTGCAACTCGGAGGGAGTGAGCCCAGGCGTCGGCTGACACTGTAGTCAGATGGTTCTACGCTCCGCCACTTTTCGTGGGAGAAGTGTTGGCGAGGTCACTTTCTGTGAACGCCTTTCGCTCATAGTCGGTCCGGCAGGCCGCACGTTGCAGCTTTCCCGACGAGGTCTTGGGGATCGTGCCGGCGTCCACCAGCACCACCTCCCGCGGTGGGATGCCGATCTCATCGGTCACCGCTCGGGTGATCGCACGCCGGAGCCCGTCGGCATCGTCGGTGCGCGTCTCGGCGACCACCACGATGTGTTGCTTCGAGTGCGCCCCGTCCACCCCGAACGCAATCACATTGCCGGTGCGCACATCATCGAGACGCCCCACCACCGCCTCGATGTCCTGCGGGTACACATTGCGGCCGCCGACGATGATCACGTCCTTGATGCGACCGCACATCACGAGCTCACCGTCGACGAAGTACGCCAGGTCACCGGTGTGCAGCCAACCGCCCACGAGCAACTCCTCGGTCTCGATCGGCTGCCGGTAGTAGCCCAACGTGACCGAGGTGCCACGGATCTGCAGCTCGCCGACCTCGCGCTCGCGCCGTGGGGCACGCGTCGACGGATCGACGACACGCATCTCGAGACCGGGTACGGGACGGCCGAGAACGGCGAGCTCCCGAGCGCCCGGCGCGCCGACCTCGACCGGCACCGCGAGGTGTTCGTGTTCCAGCACGCGGCCGTCGATGACGTCGGTCCGGAGGCCGCGTCCCGGTTCGGGGAAGCACCCGCCGATGCACAGCTCCGCCATGCCGAACGCCGGGAACGCCGCCTCGGGCGGCAGGCCGAAACGGGCGCCGGCCTCGAAGAAGGAGCGGAACCCGTCTGGGTCGACCGGCTCGGCGCCGTTGAGACAGATCCGCAGGCTCGACAGGTCGAGGTCGACGTCGAGGCCATCGGCACGACGAAGCGCCCGCGTCGCGAGCGCGTACGAGAAGTTCGGCCCGGCGGTGATGGTGCCGCCGTGCTGCGAGATGCGCGACATCCACCGCAGGGGACGAACCAGGAAGTCCTGCGGCGCGCACTGCACCAGCCCAGCGCCCGTGGTCATGGGGGTACACAGCAGCCCGATCAGGCCCATGTCGTGATAGAGCGGCAGCCACGAGACCACCACGTCATCCGCCGTGAAGCGGGACGCCTCGATGATCGCGTCGAGGTTCGCGCACACCTGGCCATGGGTCAGCATGACCCCCTTCGGCTCCGAGGTCGAGCCGCTCGTGAACTGCAACACGGCGAGTTCGTCGGCGGTCACCTCGGCGACCGGGAGCTCGGCGCCGTCGAACCCCGCACCCACCGTCGCCAGGTCGATGATTGGCGGATCGCTGTCGTCGAACGTGACGAACTGGCTCAGGCCGCCGTCCATCGCCAGCCACGCCACGTCCGCTGCACGCATGCGGTTGCGGGTCTGCTCGACGAACTGGGCGAGCGACCCCATCCGCATGGGAAGCGGCATCATCACGAGCGTGGCGCCACACAGCCACGTGGCCTGGATCGCGGTGACGAGCGAGCGCGAGGTCGGGCCGAGGATCGCGACGTGGTCGCCCGCGGTCACCCCGCGAGCCACCAGATCGGCCGCGACGCTCCGAGCGTCGCGGTGCAGCTCGGACCACGTGGTCGCATCAGCGCTGTCGCCGTCGACGAAGACGACCTCGCCGTCGACGCGCGCCGCGGCCTGGATTCTGGAAGGGAGGGTCTTCACGAGGTATTGGACCGGCGTGACCGGCGAAGTGTTACACGCGCTCGGAGGTCAGGAGACGATATTGACCAGCTTGGGAGGGCGGGCGATCACCGTGCGCGGATCGGCCCCACCGAGCTGCGCCATCACCTTGGGCGACGCGAGCGCCGCGGCGACCGCGTCGGCCTCACCGATGTCGGCGGGAACCTCCAGCCGGTCGCGCACCTTGCCGTTGATTTGCACCACCATCGTCACTGAATCCACCGCCAGCAGCGCCGCGTCGGCGACCGGCCACGACTCGACATGGATGTGCGC
Source organism: Actinomycetota bacterium (assembly GCA_016703525.1). Lineage (GTDB taxonomy): Bacteria > Actinomycetota > Acidimicrobiia > Acidimicrobiales > Microtrichaceae > JADJBW01. The sequence goes on from JADJBW010000019.1 coordinate 29,861, forward strand.
GTCCGCGCCGCGGCGGCGCTTCCACAGCTCGGCGGTCACGTGCGGCGTAGCGGGCGCCATGACCAGCAGCACCGCATCGATCGCCTCGTCGAGCACGTCGCCGTGCGGTCCCCCATCGGACTGCACGTAGCGGTACAGCTCGTTGAGGAAGGCCATGAATCGAGCGACGGCGGTGTTGTAGCTCCACCGCTCGAAGTCCGCCGTCACCTCGGCGATCAGGCGATGCGTGGCCCGCCGAATGTCCAGGTCAGCCGGGCGCTGTTCACCGGAACGGGTCGACCCGACCATGTCGGAGCCGGGCACCGCGAGGCGCCACAGACGCGACAGGAATCGGAACGCTCCGTCGATCGAGACGTCCTCCCAGTCGACGTCGTCCTGCGGTGGTTTCAGCCCGAGCTGCGCGAGGCGCAGGGCGTCGGCACCCTTGGTGTCAACGATCTCCTCCGGCGCGACGAGGTTGCCCTTCGACTTCGACATCTTCGACCCGCCGAGGCGGATCATCCCCTGGGTGAACAGCCGCCGGAACGGCTCGCGCAGATCGGGCGGGACCAGGCCCAGATCGGACAGCGCCTTGGTGAAGAACCGCGCGTACATGAGGTGCAACACGGCGTGTTCCGCGCCGCCGATGTACTGGCCCACCGGCAGCCACTTCGCGATCTCGCCGACCCGGAACGGCACCTCGGTGCTGGCGGGATCGGCGAAGCGCAGGAAGTACCACGACGAGTCGACGAACGTGTCCATCGTGTCGGTCTCCCGGGTGGCGGGGCCGCCGCACTCGGGACAGGTGGTGCGGAGGAACCCCTCGTGGAACCGCAGCGGCGACTCGCCGGTCGGACGGAACTCCACGTCGTCGGGGGCCAGCACCGGGAGTTGATCGTCCGGCACCGGCACCACGCCGCACGCCTCGCAGTACACCACCGGGATCGGGCAGCCCCAGAATCGCTGGCGGCTGAGCAGCCAGTCGCGCAGCCGGAAGTTGACCTTCGGCCCGCCGACGCCCTGCTCGGCCAGCCACGCCGAGGCCGCCGCCTTCGCGTCGGCGACCGACAGGCCGTCGAGGAAGCCCGAGTTCGTATGGATGCCGTCGCCCGCGAACGCCTCCCCCTCCCAGCCTTCGGGGCGCGTGACGGTCTCGATGATCGGCAACCCGAAGATCGTCGCGAAGTCCCAGTCGCGCTGGTCCTCGCCCGGCACCGCCATGACCGCTCCGGTGCCGTACGTGGCGAGCACGTAGTCGGCCAGGTAGATCGGAACGACCTCGCCGGTGAACGGGTTGCGGGCGAACGCGCCCGTCGCGCAGCCGCGCTCGTCGAGCGCCCGCTCCGTCGACAGCCGATCGATCTCGGAGGTGCGACGGGCACGATCGACGAACGCCTCGACCTCGGCGCGCCGGTCGTCGCCAACGATCTGCCCCACGAGCGGGTGCTCCGGTGCGAGCACGCAGAAGGTCATGCCGAATGCGGTATCGGGACGGGTCGTGAAGACCTCGAACGCCGCGCCCGTCTCGGCGCCGTCCGCGTTGACGACCGCCATCTCGAACTGTGCGCCCTCGGACCGCCCGATCCAGTTGCGCTGCTGAACGACCACGCGCTCGGGCCACTCCACCTGATCCAGGTCGTCGAGGAGTTGCTGGGCGTAGTCGGTGATCTTGAAGAACCACTGTTCGAGGTCGCGCCGCTCGACCGCGTCGCCGGAGCGCTCACACAGGCCGTCGACCACCTGCTCGTTGGCCAACACGGTCTGACAGCCGGGACACCAGTTGACCGGCGCGTTGCGGCGATACACCAACCCCGCCTCGTAGAAGCGCTTGAAGATCCACTGGGTCCAGCGGATGTAGCCGGGGTCATGGCTCATCACCTGGCGGCGCCAGTCGTAGCCACCGCCGATGCGTACCAGCGAGCTGCGCAGCTCCTCGATCCGAGCGTCGGTGAATGTGCGCGGATGCACGCCGGTCTTGATGGCAGCGTTCTCGGCGGGCAGCCCGAAGCTGTCGAAGCCCATCGGCGACAGCACGGCGTGGCCCGTCATCGTGCGGTACCGCACGATGAGGTCGCCGAAGGTGTAGTTGCGCACGTGGCCCATGTGGGCCTTCCCCGACGGGTACGGGTACATCGACAACACGTAGTAGTGCGGCCGCGGATCGTCGTTCTCGACCTGGTACGTGCCCGCATCGCGCCAGTGGTCCTGCCACGCCGGTTCGATCTCGGTCGGACGGTACGGCGGCGGCACGGAATGCTCGTCGTCGCCGTCGGCGGGATGCGACTCAGCGGGGTTCGACATGGCGCACAGCGTAGTGACGCCCCGAGAAGCCTCCGAAGTTGGTTTGGCCGCGATGATCCGCGCGGCGTCGCGATGCTGCTATCGTGGCGCCCGCCTCGCGGGGCTGTAGCTCAATTGGGAGAGCGCTTCCATGGCATGGAAGAGGTAGTCGGTTCGATCCCGATCAGCTCCACTGCGTGACCCGCCGGAAACGGAGGGCGTAAGGCCCGGCCATGCGGCCGGGCCTGTTTCGTCCTCGTTCCGATGCGCCGATCTCGGCTACAAGCCCAACGATCACCCCGCCGCCAGCGGCCTCCACATCGGCACCCTCGTTGCGTGAAGCCCACCGGCGCCGTATCTTTACTTCCATGCAGGAAGTAAAGGCGCGGCGCCGAGGCACCTCACGGGTCAGCTCGAAGAACCAGGTCACCATTCCTACGGACGCACTGCGAGCAGCCGGCATCGAGGTTGGCGAACGCCTCGTCGCACACGCGGATGGCCCGGGCCGAGTGGTGTTCGAGCGCGAAGTCGACGTCCTTGCCGAGTTCTCCGGAGTGCTGACTGGCGCCTTCGCGCCGGACGAGCTCGCCGGGTTGCGCAACGAATGGGACTGACGGTTATCGATGCAGGCGTGATCATCGGCTTCCTCGACGCCAACGACTCGCATCATCTGGAGGCGCATGCGGCCCTTGACGATGCCCGGTCCCGCAACGACCGCTTGGTGCTGCCGGCGTCGGCGTTTGCCGAGGTCTTGGTCGGACCATCCCGTCGGGGACCCGCAGCTGTGGCTGCCGTTCGTGGCCTCGTCGAGCGCGTCCCCATCGATGTCGAGCCGCTGGACCTCGAGATCGCCATGCTGGCGGCCGCTGTTCGTGCTCGACATCGCTCCATCAAGCTTCCGGACGCACTCGTCATCGCAACCGCGAGTCACATCGATGCCGATCACTTGATCACGACAGACCGCAATGGCCGCCGAGGTCCACGCTCAAGTTGCGGGCTTCGATCAGCGAGATCTGATGAGCTGACGGGCCGCCGGCCTCGGCGGCACCGACCGATCGGACCTCGGACTTCTCTGCCGACCATGCCGGCGTCGGCAGGCATCGGGCGCTTCAGCGCGGCGGTGGCCCGGGCGTGAACCCGGGCCACCCGACGCATTGCACACCGAACGCTGTTACGCGCCGCTCACCTGGCGCTGGTCGGCCGCCTGCTTGGCCACGGTCTGTGCCGTGGTCTCCAGCACCGTCTTGACCTTCGTGATCTGCGCCCGCAGCTCACCGTCCCACCGGGCGCGGAACGCATCGGCGTCAGCGCCCTTCCACCATGTGCCGTTCAACTGCGTCGAGAGTTGACGAACCGTGTCGTCCATCGCCGCGGCACGTTCCTTGAGCTTCGCTCCGAGCCGATCGAGCTGTTCCACATCTGCACCGAGTTGCGCCATCGGGGCCTCCTTCATCGCCGGGTGCCGTCACTGCGAGCGGAACGGGTTCGACCGTACGGATCGCAGCGCCCGCTCCCCATGGGGGCCGTCCCCCATCGGCTCGGCCCGGCCCGGCCCGGCTCGGATCGGCCCGTGGACGCGACCGAGCGTTCACCCTGCATCGAGCGCGACCTGGATCGGCGTGCAGCGGCCCCGAAACGCAAGCACGCCGCGGCCCGGCGCCGCCGCCACCGTCGACGACGACGGGAGCCGCACGCCCACCAGGTCGCCGTCGAGGTCGTGCTCGGGGCTCAACAGGAGCGCGTGCCGATCCCGGCGCAGACGATCGACCACCCCACCATACGATCGACGGGCCAGCGTCACGTCGACTGCGGCAACCACGCGCACCGAACCGCCGGCGGCGACGAGGCGGTCCAACGCGTCGAGGCGATCGTCGGTGAGCCGGTCGAGGTCGTCCACGATCACGACGCGATCGCCGACGTCCTTCGCGTCGGTCACGCCGTCGAGCAGCGATGCCAGGCCGGCGTCGGCTCCGGGGCCGTCGAGACCGGCGACGACGCGCACACCGGGACACACCGCGAGCGCGTTGCCGATCGATCGGAGAGCCGACGTGCGTCCGCTCCCCGCCGGACCGCACACCAACAGGTTCGCCGCCCGAAGATCGAGCGACACATGGTCGAGCGTGTCGAGGCGCACACCGATCGGGATTCCGTCCAGGCCCCTCGTCGGACGCAGCGACGCACGCGACACGACCGTGGGAAGGCACGGCACGGGCTGGGCATGGCGACCGGCCCATCGCTCGCGTTCGGCCTCGGCGACGGCCTCGGCGCCCGACCGGGCATCGCCCATCTGCAGGCGCAGACCACGCCACTCCCCCGCACCCGGCCCGCACTCGAGATCCGGCGGAGGCCCGACCGCGCCGCACGCGAACCATCCCTCCGACGTCGCCGACCGCAACGACATCGAGCCGCCGAGCACGCCGAGCAGCGTCGGCCCGAGCACGCCCGGCCGGACCGCACCGACGAGCAGGTGCAACCCGAGTGCGCGTCCCTCGCCCGCAACCCGCTCGATCACCCGCAGCAGGTGGCCGCCCTCGACGCGATCGAAGCGATCGAGAAACGCCGCCATCCCGTCGAGCACCAGCACCCGGCGGGGGCCGCGCTGCGCACGCGACCGCTCGTCAAGCTCGCGATCCAACCCGTGGATGAGGCGCCCGACCCGCTCCACATCGGCTCCGACCACGACCGAGCCGACCTGGGGGAACCCCTCCATCCACTCCAGCGACGCGCGGCCCATCTCGATCACGTCGACACGGATGGTCACCGGGTCGCGTCCCACCGATGCGCCGAGCGCCAGGGCTGCGAGCGCACCGCTCACACCGGCGCCGCTCATCCCGTACACACCGAGCGACCCGATCTCGTCGAGGTCGACCACGGCGTCGCGATGACACTGCCCCGCCACGTCGTCGAGCATGCCGACCCACGCCGTGCCCGCCGCAAGGGCGGCGGTGCGACCCCACGCCATGGCAACGGCGCGCGGCAGGGCCGGGACCCACGGCACGGGCGGCCGCGCCTCGCCGGAGCGGCCGGCCCGCGCCACCAGCGCGTCGATCACGCCGTCGAACACGAGCGCGCCCGAGCCGATCCACGGCTCGGCGCGAATCGCCCGCGTCGCTGAGAAGTCGTGGAGCCGCACACCCGGGCGACGATCGCGGCGGGACGGCAGGCGCAGGTCGGGATTCGCCGTACGGAACGGCGCGGGCGCCGCGCCCGGCCGGGCGATCAGGCCGGCACCGGGACGATCGGCAGCGAGCGCTGCGGCGGCAGGCGTTCCGATCACATCGATGCTGTCGGCCGCCTCAGCGACGCGTAGCGCGATGCACGCGCCGATGTTCGTGCGGATGTCGGCGCCGATCGCACCGGCCGGCCGCTGCGTCGCGAGGACGAGATGCAGGCCGAGCGACCGCCCTCGCCGGGCGATGTCGATCAGTCCCGCAACCACGTCGGGCGACGCGTCGACCATCGCCGCGAACTCGTCGACGAAAACCACCAGGCTGGGAGGGGCCTCGGCTCCGACGCGACGGCGCAGCGCTGGGAGGTCGGCGCAGCCGGCCTCGGCGAGCACCCGCTCGCGTCGCCGCAACTCCGAGCGCAGCGAGCCGAGCACCCGCGTGGTTCCGGCGGCGTCGAGATCGGTCACCACACCGGCCGTGTGCGGAAGTCGGCCGCACCCGGCGAAGGCTGCGCCGCCCTTGTAATCGACGAGCAGGAACTGCAGCCTCGACGGAGGTGTGCGCGCGGCCAGGCCGATTGCGAGCGTTTGCAGCAACGCGCTCTTGCCCGAGCCCGTCGTGCCTGCGATGAGCACATGCGGCCCATCACGCTCCATGTCGACCTCAACGAGCGCCCCGTCGTGCATGCCGATCGCCGCGGTCAGCTCGCCGCGTCCCTGCGGCACCGGCACCTGCACCGGCGGCGGCTCGTCGACGAGATCGCGCAGATCCACCCCGCGATCGCCGCCTGCGTCGCGCGGCGCTTCCGCCGCCTCGGCGCGACACCAGCGGTCGAACTGCACGCCGTCGACGAGATCGGCCGCAAGGCCATCCACCGCAACCGCCGAGATGCGCGAGCGCACCGCGAGCCGCGCCCCCGCGACCTCGTCGCCTCGGAGGTCGAGGTGCGTCGCGATCGGCGTGTCGCTTTCGAGGTCACCCCCGCACACCACCACGGCGAGAACCGGCACGGCCGCCACGCATCGGCGCAGATGGCTCCACGCGCCCGCATCGAGGGCCATATCGACATCGACCACGAACAAGGCCGGGCCGCCGGGCCCGGCAATCAGGGCGTCAGCGCCACGTTCCACGGCGGCCGCTCCGCTGACGACCGACATCGCGGTCCGGGCGCATCGCGCTGACCGGGAAGCCACTTGAGCCCGTCCCAGAGCGAGCGACGCGGCTCGCTGCACGCCACCATCACCCGCGCCGCCGGATCTGCGGTGACGATCTGCACGACGATCGATCGGAGGCACCCGCTGACCAGGGGCACGGGGCCCGTCACGCCGATCGGTCCCGCGGACGGATCGACGAACATCGGAGCATCCGCGAGGCGGGTCCACCGCTCGTCGACGCCGACGGGGGCGGCGCCGCTCGGCGTGCGGATCTCCCACGGAGCGGGGACCGACCCAACCCCCACTCGAATCGTGGTCGGCCGGGTCACCGGTTGCGGGCCCGCCCATGCGACCCGTGCCGCATCGACCACGGCGTCGCGTTGGCGAGCGAGCTCGTCGAGCGCCGCGCCGTACGCCTCGGTGGTCGACCGGATCTCGCCACGCCGGGCCCGGCGCGCCGGCGTGCGCCGCGATGCTCCAGAGCGGGCTGAGCGCGAGGAACCCGACGCCCCACAGCGCGGACTCCCCCGAGGCGACCATGCCCGCGCCGAGGCCGAGCGCAGCCAAGGCGGGTACCAGGGTCGACCACAACGGAAACCGCGCTCGCCCGGGAAGCACCGGCGGATCAGGGAACACCCAGCGCTCCGGCAGCGACGCCGACGCCGACGCCGGAACCGTCTCTACGATCGCGACGCGCTCCTCGCGACGCGACGAATCCGCGGTGCGCACGATCAGGTGCGAGTCGCCGAAGGCCACGGCGTCGTCGGTCGCGACGACCGCCGGTCCTCGATCGATCGTCCCGCAACCCGCGTCCCGTGACTCGACCCGAGATCCTCCACGCTCACCCCATCGCGCTCCCCGTCGCTCACCACGAGCCGCAGGTGGCGCCGAGACACGGCGGGATCGCCGACCACGAGGTCGCAGCCCGGATCCCGACCCACGATGAACGCGCCGGGACGATCGAGTCGAACGACGCGTCGATGCGCAACGTCGATCACCTCGAACTCGACCCAACCGGGCTCGTCCGGTCCGGCGCTCGGCGGTAGCGGAGCGCAGTCGAGCCCGCACACGGCAAGGCCGCCGCCCCCGGCCTCGGCGAGCGAAGCGATCAGCCGGTCATCGGCCACGCGACCGGCGCCGAGGTGCAGGTGGCCGCCGGGCGGAGCCAGCCCCGACTCGACCAGCGCTGCGACCAGGTGCGCCGCCGCCGCATCGTCACGGTGCTCCACTGCGAGGTCGAACCACCCCGGCTCGTCCGGCCGGTGCGGTGACCCCAACGACACGACGCGCAGCGGCGTCAGAATCGTCTCCACGGCGCCTACTCGCCGTCGTCCGGATCGAGCAGCCGAAGATCGCTGAGCGTCACCGTCCCCGACGCGATCGCCGCGTCGAGCAGCACCCGCCGGGCATCCCGACGTTCCAGCCCGGCCGAACTGCCGTCCTCGGACACGTGCTTCAACCCGAATCGCGACCGGCAGTGATCCAGCCGTCGCTCGACCGTCTTGCCGGTGAGTCGGCGCGCCTCGGCGCCGCTTCGGTTCAGCCGCAGCGCGATCGCCAGGTCGGTCGGCACGTCGACCGACCGCGGGTCGCGCAGGCGCGGTTCGCACAGCGACACCAGCGCTCGGAACGATCCCGAGGCGCGGTCGATGCGGATCGGCGTCCGCGTGTCGTTCGGGCCGCAGTCGCGCGCCGCCGCTGCGTCCGCGTCCGCGTCGGCGGCCGCCTGGGCACCCGCGGGTGCGTCGACCAGGAAGCAGTGACGCTGCGAACCGGTGGTCAGCGACACCGACACCCGCGGCCAGGGCACTCGGAGCACCTCACCGGGCGCAAGCTCGTCGCAGCCGACCGAGTCGAGGCTCTCGACGCGCAGGTGCAGCCAACTGCCGAGGTTCTCGAGCCGCCACCCGTCGGGTTCGACGATGACCCGACCACAACGCCGATGCAGACGCTCGTCCGAGCCGATCTCCACCTCGCTCCCACCGCCGCTGCGGCCGAACGTGAGCGCGTCGCCCGGCACCGCCGTGCGACGCGTCGCCTCCGTCATGATCTCGATCGCCACCGCCGCCTCCGCTCCCGATGCACCGATGGCTCAGGGTGAACGAGGGCGACCGGCATTGCCAGCGCGGATGCCGTCTCGGCAGAGGGGGAATTCCCCCATCGACCTCGCTGCTCAGGTGAGCGCTATCCAGAACGCGGCGGCGAGCACCACCACGACCACGCAGGCGACCGCCACCACCACGACACCTCGGCCCAAGCCCACGCCCAAGCCCCGGCCCCGGCCCGGACCCAAGCCCGACGCGGCCGCGCCGTCGCGGCGCGCCGGAGTCGCGGGAGTCGCGGGAGCAGCGGGAGCATCCGGAACCGAACGGAGCACCTCGGCGAACGACCGGGCGTCGGGCCAACGTTGCGACGGGTCGCGATGCAAGGCGCGCTCGATGGCGGCTCGGAGCGCGTCGGGAGCCGGCGAGTGAAACGAGATCGGGGCGCCGGACCGGACTCGATCGACGAGCCCTGCGACGCCTCCTGGATCGTCGGCCGATCCGAACGGAGGTCGGCCTTCCAACGCGGCGTACAGGGTCGACCCGAGCGACCAGATGTCGCCCGCCCGAGCGAGATCGAACGCCGTGGACTCGTCGACACCCGGCGAGCGGTCGGTCCCGTCCAGCCGCTCGGGTGGAGCGTGACCGGGAGTGAACGAGCCGAGCGTGCGGGTCGACGCCGAGCGATCCGCCAACCCCGCGATGTCGAAGTCGGAGATCATCCAATCGCCGTCGTCGGACGCCAGGATGTTCTCGGGTTTCACGTCACGGTGCGTGACCCCGCGGTCGTGGGCCCGGGCCAACGCCTCGGCGACCGCCACACCGATCGGCACCACGTCGACGGCATCGAGTCGTCCCCCGGCGGCCGCTACCGTCGACGCGAGCGACGCAGCCATGAGCGGCATCACCGTGCAGGGTCGCCCGTCGTCGGCGACCGCCGATGCGTGCACGGCGACGATCCCCCTGCAGTCGCCCAGCGCGCCGATCACGGCGGCCTCACGCTCGAACCGACGGCGACCGTCGTCGCCCAACGCCACGCCGAACACCTTCACCGCGACCGGCCGACCGAACGGCTGCTGCGTCCCGGCGTACACGACGCTCGCGCCGCCCCGTCCGATCTCGACCAGGTCGTCGATCCCTTCCACGCGCGGCGTCATGATCAGGTCGCGGGTGCGGCCACCTCGCGCCACTCCACCGAGTCGGCGTCTCGATAGAGCCGCTCGAGCCGGTAGAACTCGCGCTCTTCCTGCACGAACACGTGCACCACCACATCGCCGTAGTCGAGCAGCACCCAGCGCCGCTCGGCGAGGCCCTCCACGGCGACCGGACGGCGGTCGTACTCGATCGCGACGTGCACCTCGATCTCGTCCGCGATCGCCGCCACGAGTCGCGTGTTGCGGGCGGTGCAGATGACGAACATCTCGCAGACCCCGACGATGTCGGCCACGTCGAGCACCACGATGTCGGTGCCCTGCATGTCGTCGGCCGCCCGTGCGGCGACGAGCGCCAACTGCTCCGCTGCGCTGGTGGTTGAACTGTCTCGATGGTCGATGCTCACGATGTCCCTGTCTGACCCGGTCCGAGGATCACGATGATGTCCTCGGACTCCGAGGCCGATTCGGCCCGGGTCGCCGTCACGCCGAGCACCGTGGCGATCTCGTTCGCGACGGCCTCGGAGGACGGGTCGAAGAATCGCACGGTCGTGATGGTCGCATCGAATCGGTCGGCGTTGCCGATGAGCAGCACCTCACCACCGGCACGCGTGACGAGCGGCGCAACCCGCGCCGCGGCATCGGTGTCGGACGTACCGTTGAGGACGTGCACGCGCGGGCGCTGGCCGGGGAACGCCGAACTCGGAAACTCGACCGCACCCGCGAGCTGCTCGGCGATCGCGACCTTCGCCGGGACCAGCCGCGGGGCGCCGTCGATGGTCGCCTCGTCGGTCGGCAGCGTAACGAAGCCGACCTGACCGGCGGCGAGCGCGGACAGCACCGCAGAAAGGTCGGCTCCACCCTCGGCGAGCACCGGAGCGGCACCCGACGCCGACGCCGACGCCGTCGCAGCGAGCGCCGCCTCGACCAGCGTCTGCACGCGAATCGACCGGTTCAGCGGCACCTCGTCGACCGAACGCGTCGTCAGGTAGGCGCCGATCTTGGAGGGTGCGACCTCGATGCGACCCGACGCGAACCGGGTCGTGCGGCCCTCGCCTGATCCCACCGTGACGGCATCGGGGTTCGAGATCATCAGCGTGCCCGTGCCGCCCAGCCACGCGGTGAGTTCCGCGTCGCCCATCGTCAGCGTGTCGGTCGCGCCGAATCCGAGCACGCGCTCGACCGCAGCGCGGGCGGCGGCGCGGTCAGCAGCGAAGATGTCAGCGAGCGACCGCTGCGCAGCGTCGACCTCCGCGTACAGCTCGCCGGGGATCCATACGATCGTGCCCCCCTGGGCCGCCGGCGCCGCGACGACGTACGCGCTCAAGGCACCCTCGTCGTCGAGCCAGGCGAGCAGCTCCACCGGCGACGGCGCGAGTTCCGCGACGTATCCCGGCTCGGTCGGGCCGAGCGACGGATCGACGGCGGCGACGCCGCGCACGTCTCGCGCCGTGTCGTAGCCGAATCGAGCGAGGGCGACGAGCCCGCCGCCGAAAAGCAACGTCGCCACGGAGAACACCGCAACGGCACGCCGGTTCGGAATGCGGGGTCGCCGCGCCGGGACGGGTGTCGGCTCCACGGGCTCGGCGACCGGCGCTGCCGCCGGCTCGCGCGGGGCAGCCGGAGCCTCCGGAACCGGCGCGGCGGCGGGGCGCGCCGAGCCTGCGGCATCGGGGATCACGCGGGGGATGCGTCGACGCGGCTGGCGAACGATCCCCTCATCACCCGCATCGGGGCCGAGCACGGAGTTGTCACCCGACACGGTCGGGGCGGACGGCGCCGGTTCCCCCGCCGGTACCGCTGGTATCGACTCGGTGTCGGTCATCGACCGCCACGATAGAGCCCCCAGTCGGTGATACGGGAGCGCACCGCATCGGGCACGAGGAAATCGATCGGCTCCCCCGCTGCCACTCGACGGCGCAGTTCGGTGCTGGAGACATCCAGGTCGGGAACCGCACACCGCTCCACGCCCCAGCGTGGCGACAGCTCTGGTGTGCGCGCCGACCCGCGGTTGGTCACCACGATCGTGGCCGCCGCGGCCAACTCGTCGGCCCGGTGCCAGCCGTCCAGCCCGGAGGCGGCGTCCGCCCCGACCACGACGAGGATCTCCGCCTCGGGTTGCTCGACCCGGAGCGCCTCGACGGTGTCGATCGTGAACGAGGCGCCGCCGCGACGGATCTCGACGTCGGAGGCGGCCAGGCCCTCGTGGCCCTCGACCGCCGCCCGCACCAGCTCGAACCGTTGAGCCGCCGGGGTGACCAGCCGTTCGCGCTTCTGCCACGGATCGTTGGCCACGACGAGCCGCACCTCGTCGACGCGCAAGGCCCAGCGAAGGTGCGCCGCCGCCGCCAGATGGCCCACGTGGGGCGGATCGAAGGTGCCGCCGTACACGGCCAGACGCGCCGGATTCACGGGGCGGAAGCGTAGGCGCCGGGCCCGCCCGGGCGGGGCACGAGCGCGCAGCGAGCGCCCTCGGGCGAGAATTTCCCAAAAGCGCTCAACCCACGGGCCTCACCGCCGATAGATGGTTCAGCCAGCGGAACCGCCGCCGGTCGAAGGTCCACGATAGGGGCGAATCCCTGCGATTCCACCCTGGGCCGGGAATACACGTTGAACGAGCGGCGACAACCGCCGATACCGGGGTGACGAAGATGAGCGACTCAGTGGGCCTCTATCTCAACGAGATCGGCATGGTGCCGTTGCTCACCGCCATGGAGGAGCGCGAGCTCGCCCAGATCATCGAAGCGGGTGTCGATGCTCGGCGTCGGCGCGATGCCGGCGAGCGCTCGAGCGAGATCAACCGCACGATCGCCGCTGCCGCCGCAGCGAAGGATCGGTTCATCCGCTCCAACCTCCGGCTGGTCGTCAGCGTTGCCCGCCGCTACCCGCTGCCTGCGGGGATGGAACTGCTCGACCTGGTCCAGGAAGGCAACCTCGGGCTCGAACACGCCGTCGACAAGTTCGACTGGCGGAAGGGCTTCAAGTTCTCGACGTACGCAACGTTCTGGATCCGCCAGTCGATCGGCCGGGCGCTCGACCAGAAGGCCAGCCTGATCCGGCTTCCCGGCGACCGGTCCGCCGGGCTTCGCGCCGCGCTGCGGGCCGTGGCGGGCGACGGCGACGAACTCGACGACGAGCACGCAATGCTGCACCGCCTGGCCACGCCCACCTCGCTCGATCGAACCGTCGGAGACGACGACTCGAACGAGCTGGTCGACCTACTCGCCGACTCGAAGCCCGGTCCCGAGGCGCAGGTGATGGCACGGGTCGACGACGACCTGCTCGACACGGTGCTCGGCACCCTCGACGATCGTGCCCGTCACGCGGTCGAGGCGCGATTCGGCCTGCTCGACGGTCGCCGTCGCAGCTACCGCGAGGTCGGCGAGGATCTGGGCGTCACCGCCGAGGCGGCCCGCCGACTCGTCAAGCGTTCGGTGCTCGCCGTCCGCGAGAACGCCATGTCGACCATGGGCGCCGCCTGATCGCCGAGCGATACCGGCTTGGGGCCAACCCGGCAGGGCTACCAAACTGGTGGGTCTATGGCACGTGAGTGGACCCCGAGCAGCTGGCGCGAGCGAGCGGCGAAACAGCAACCGACCTGGCCCGACGCGACGGCTGTCGACGAGGTGCTGAAGGTGCTGTCGGGCTATCCACCGCTGGTCTTCGCCGGCGAGTCGCGCCAACTCCGTCAGGATCTGGGCCGGGTGGCCCGCGGCGAGGCGCTGCTGCTCCAGGCGGGTGACTGCGCCGAGTCGTTCGACTCGTTCAACGCCGTCTCGATTCGCGAGCGCCTCCGGCTCATCCTCCAGATGGCCGTCGTGCTCACCTACTCGACCGGCGTTCCCGTGGTGAAGACCGGGCGCATCGCCGGCCAGTTCGCGAAGCCACGGTCGGCCGACTTCGAGAACGTCGGCGGGCGTGAGCTGCCGTCGTTCCGCGGGCACATCGTGAACGACCCGGCGCCGACCGAGTCGGCCCGCATTCCCGACCCCACGCGCCTCCTGCAGGCCTACCAACAGTCCGCCGCCACGCTGAATCTGCTGCGAGCCTTCACCAAGGGCGGATTCGCCGACCTGGCCCGGGTGCACGCGTGGAACCTCGAGTTCGTCGCCCAGAGCCCCGAGGGCGGCCGGTACGAGGCGCTCGCCAACGACATCGACCGGGCGCTGCGCTTCATGTCCGCCTGCGGGGTCAACACCGAGTCGGTGCCGCACCTGCACGAGGTCGACTTCTACACGAGCCACGAGGCGCTGATCCTCGGCTACGAGGAGGCCCTCACGCGGCAGGACTCGCTCACCGGCGACTGGTACGACTGCTCGGCGCACATGGTGTGGATCGGCGAACGCACCCGCGAGCTGGACGGCGCGCATGTGGAGTTCTTCCGCGGCATCCACAACCCGATCGGATGCAAGATCGGCCCCGCCGCCACAGCCGACGAGGTCGTCGAACTGTGCGACGCGCTCGACCCGGAACGTGCGGAGGGCCGCCTCACGCTCATCACCCGGATGGGGGCCGACTCGATCGGCGACCGGCTCCCCCCGATCCTGCGCGCCGTTCGCGACAGCGGACACCCGGTGGTCTGGGCGTGCGATCCGATGCACGGCAACACGTTCACGTCGAACTCCGGCCACAAGACGCGGCACTTCGACGCGATCCTCGCCGAGATCCGGGGCTTCTTCGCGGCGCACGCCGAGGTCGGCACGTGGCCGGGCGGGGTGCACGTCGAGCTGACCAGCGACGACGTCACCGAGTGCCTCGGCGGCGCTGAGGCGCTGTCGGACGACGAGTTGGACCTTCGGTACGAGACGATCTGTGACCCGCGCCTCAACGGCCGGCAGTCGCTGGACCTCGCGTTCGAGGTCGCGGAGATGCTCCGTTCGGCCTGACGGCGCTGCTCGGCCTGACGGCGCCTGACTCCTGGCCATCTCGCGCGGATTCTTGACCTTTGCGGTCGGCTTTTGGGACACTGGACAGCCAAAGCCGACGTACTTGGTCAGGAATCTGCATGCCCGCCATCGAGATCGATCCCGAATTCGCGTCGGCCGTCGCCGCCGACATCGCAAAGTTCGAGCAGATGCTCGCCCTGCATCTGGCGGGCGACATCGACGACGACGTGTTCCGCGTGTTCCGACTCAACAACGGGATCTACGGACAGCGCCAGGGCGGCACCAACCAGATGGTGCGGGTGAAGAACCCGTACGGGCGCATCACCGCCGACCAGCTCGACCTGTTCGCCCGCGTCGCCGACGAGTTCTCCCGCGGCTGGGGCCACATCACGACCCGCCAGAACTTCCAGTTCCATTTCGTGGAGCTCACGCGCGTTCCCGAGCTGTTGCGAGCGTTCGCCGGAGTCGGCCTCACCACGCGAGAGGCCTGCGGCGACACGGTGCGCAACGTGCAGGGCTGCCACCTCGCCGGGGCGTGCCCGCACGAGGTCCTCGACATCACGGCATGGGCGGAGGCGGCCTTCCAGCACTTCCTGCACCACCCCATCGCCCAGCGGCTGCCGCGCAAGTTCAAGATCAACTTCAGCGGCTGCGCGACCGACTGCGGGCAGGCGATGTTCAACGACGCCGGCGTGATCGCGGTGGATCGCACCAGCGCGGATGGCACCGTCGAGCACGGCTTCCGCGTGTATGTGGCCGGGGGGCTCGGGGCGAACCCTCATCCGGCGCTGGCGCTCGAACCGTTCACGTCGCGCGAAGAACTCCTGCCCACCATCGAGGCGATCCTGCGGGTGTTCGAGCAGACCGGCAACCGCAAGAACAAGCTGCGCGCCCGCCTCAAGTGGGTGGTCGACGAGCTCGGCTGGGAAACCGTCCAGGAACGGATCCTGGCGATCCGTCGCCTGCTGCCCGCCTCGTCGTCGTGGCCCGGCGGCATCCCCGAGGTGGTCGAGTCGTGGGGCGATGAACCGGCCGGTGTCGCCGCCGCGGTGGCCGCCACCGAGATGGGCCAGGGGACGCCGGTGCGGTTCCGGTCGAACGACCCCTACGAGCGCTGGCTCGACGCGAACGTCGTGCGCGGCACGGCGAACGGCACGGTGTCGGCCTACGCGTGGTCGCGCCTCGGCGACGTCACGTCCGACCAGTTCCGCGGCCTCGCGGCCATCACCCGCCGATACGACGCGGATGTTCGACTGACGAACCGCCAGAACCTCGTGTTCCGCGGTCTCCGCGACGACGACCTGCGCGACCTGTTCGACGAGCTGAGTGCGATCGGTATGGCTCAGCCCGGCGCCGAGCTGAGCCGCGACGTCGTCGCCTGCCCCGGCGCCGACACCTGCAACATCGCCGTGACGCAGTCGCGTGGCCTCGGCGCGGCGATCAGCGACGCGCTCGAAGCGGCGGGGCTCGCCGAGGTCGGGGGCGTGCGCACCAACATCTCGGGCTGCACCAACTCGTGCGGACAGCACCACGTCGCCGACCTCGGCTTCTTCGGAGCGGAGCGCCGAGCGCACGGCCGCCCCGCTCCCGGCTACCAGCTCCTGCTCGGCGGCTACGTCGGCGAGGAACGCATCCACTTCGGCGAGAAGGCCCTCCGCCTCCCAGCGAAGGCCGCACCGGCGGCCGCGGTCCGGGTGATCGGCCGTTTCGCCGAGGAGCGCCAGGCGGGCGAGGGGTTCCGGCAGTGGATGGATCGCAGCGGCGGCGCGGCAGCGATCGCCGAGGGGCTGCGCGATCTCGACGAGTTCCCCATGCCCGACGACAACCCGGACTTCTACGTGGACTACGGCGAAACCGGCCCGTACGAGGTCGCGCTCGGCGACTCGGAGTGTGCCGTCTGATGACCGAAACATCGCTCGCGGTCCCGTCCGCCCGCTTCACGCCCGCAACGTTCAGCGACACCGACCTGGCCGAGCTCAACGCGAGGTTCGAGCGGCTCCCCGCGTCGGCCATCATCGCCTGGGCGGCCCGATCGTTCGGACCGTACCTGTCGCTCGCCGCCTCGATGGCCGACGCGCTCCTCATCGACCTCGCCGTCAGGGTGGATCCGGCCATCGAGGTCGTCTTCCTCGACACCGGCTACCACTTCCCCGAGACCATGCAGACGGTCGAGCAGATCCGCCGCCGCTATGGGCTCAACCTGCGGATCATGACCGTCGCCCCCCACGACGAGGAGCTGTGGATCGCCGACCCGGAGAACTGCTGCTCGGCGGTCAAGGTCGGCCAGCTCGACCGGGCGCTCAACGGCAAGGCCGCCTGGATGAGCGGGTTGCGCCGAGACGAGGCCCCGACGCGAGCGTCGGCCCCGATCGTCGCCCGCGACGTCCGCGGGCTCATCAAGGTGAACCCGATCGCGAACTGGACCCACGACGAGTGCCAGAGCTACCTGACCGAGCACGAGATCCCGTACAACCCGCTACTCGACCAGGGCTACGGCTCGATCGGCTGCTGGCCGTGCACACGACCTGTCGCGGAGGGCGAGGACCCGCGTTCGGGCCGCTGGGCGGGCCGCAACAAGACGGAGTGCGGCCTCCACCTGCGCTGAGATGGGCCCCGGCGTTGACAGGGACGACCGGGAGGCGCCAGCATCTGGTCGTGAACGAAACGGCCGACGCGAATTCGACCAGCAGCGAGCCCGGCGACGAAGCCGCCGTCCCGACCCGCCTCCTCGTGCTCGGCATGGCGCACCGCGACGGGTCGATCGACAGCGGCGAGCTGTATGCGGTGAGCGACGCCGTCGGCCTGTCGAGCGATCAGGTTCGGTCGTGCCTGCGCCGCCTGGTCTCGGAGGGGCTCTTCGACCGCCGCGGCGAAGGGCGCGACGCCCGCTACCTGGCCACCGATGAGGGCCTCGCCACGCTCGACTCGAGCCGCCAGCGGCACCTGCTGGCCTACGCGCAGGATGCGGCAGGCCGCGGGTGGGACCGCCGCTGGCGCCTCGTCGGGTTCGCCGTGCCCGAACGCCGGCGCACGGCCCGGGACCGCTTCCGCGACTGGCTGCTCGCGCTCGGCGCCGCCTCGATCCACAACGGCCTCTACGTGTCGCCCCACCGGTGGGACGCCGAGGTCGCCGAGGAGGCACAGCGGCTCGGCATCGCCGACCACGTGACGATGGCGAGCACCGACGACCTCGCCGTCGGCGGCGAGGCCAATCCCCGTGAACTCGCCGCAACGCTGTGGCCGCTCGACGAGGTGGCCCAACGGTATCGAGCCTTCATCGCGGCGTATCGCGAGGTGCCCGACAACCTCGACGCGATGCGGCGCCGCGGCGAGCGCCTGCTCGAGAAGGACTTCCTCCCCGGCGCGCTGCACATCGCGATCGCCTTCAACCGGTGTTTCGAGCTCGACCCGCTCCTGCCCCCGGAACTGCTGCCGAAGCCCTGGCCGGGCCGCGAGGCGCGCGAGATCCTCGCTCGCTGCCGCAAGCTCGGCGTGCTCGCCCGGGAGGACAAGGCCGGCCCGGCCCTGTTCCAGGTGTTCGACGACGCGATCGCCTCCCTCCCCTGACCGACTCCCGTACGATCGGGGCCGACCTGACGGAGGGAGCGCTCAACGGTGAAGTTCGATGTCCAGCAGCGATACGAGGCGCCCGCACACGACGTGATGGCGCTGTACTGCGACGTCGGCACCTACGAGTCGCTCCCCGAGTTCGGCAAGATCAGCCGGCCCGTCGTGCTCGACCGCAACGAGCTCGGTTCGAGCGTGACGCTGCGACTCCGCTATCGCTTCACCGCGGAGCTCCCCGCCGCCGCGCTCGCCGTGATCGACCCGGAGCGCCTCACCTGGATCGACGAGACCGTCTACGACTTCGACGCGATGACCGCGACGACGCGCCTGCTCCCCGACCACTACGCATCCAAGCTGACCGCGTCGGCCACGGCGAGCTATCTGCCGACGGCAGGCGGCGACTCGGCGATCCGCCGAGTGACCGGTGACGTGCGGGTTCGCGTGCTGCTCGTGGGCGGCCAGGTGGAGCGAGCGATCGTGTCGGGCCTCACCGAGCACCTCGCCGAGGAGGCCGCCGTCGTCGCCGACCTCCTCGGCCGCTGATCGCCGCCGCTGATCGCCGCCATTGATCCACGCCCACTGACCGACCCAGGCGATCAGCCCGCGCCGACCAGGTCGATCACGAAGATCAGCGTGCCCGTCGGCCGGCCCGACGACGCGTCGGTCCCGTATGCGAGATCGGCAGGGATCACGAGGGTTCGACGGCCGCCGACCTTCATGCCCGGCAGGCCCTTGGTCCAACCGGGGATCACCTCGTCGAGCCCGAAGGTCACCGGCTCGTTGCGGGACCACGACGAGTCGAACTCCTGGCCGTCCGCGGTCACACCCACGTAGTGGGCGACCACCTGCATGCCGTCCTTGACCTCGGTACCCGTGCCCACGACATCGTCGGTCGAGGTCAGCTCGGTCGGCAGCGGGTTCGGCACCGCCACAGCCGGCTTGCCACGTGATTCGGCCGCGCTGAGCGCCGCCGGATCGGCCGCCAACGGCGCCGCGGAGGAGATCAGGTCCACCACGAACACCAGCGTCCCGGTGGGTTGGCCACCCGAGGCGTCGTCGCCGTACGCGAGCTCGGCCGGGATCACAAGATGGCGACGTCCACCCGGCTTCATGCCCACCAGGCCGGTGCTCCACCCTTCGATCACGCCGGCGAGATTGAACGATGCCGGCTCACCCCGTTCCCAGGACGAGTCGAACTCCTTGCAGTCGGACTGGCTCACCCCGACGTACTGCACGGTCACGTCGGCGCCCTCGCCGATCGGTTCGCCGGTCCCCTCGATGATGTCGGTCGAGAGCAACTCGGTCGCCGCCTTCTTCGGAACGACGACCTCGGGCTTCGTGCGCTTGGCCACGACCGCCTCGACGTCGGCTCCGTCCTTCACCGCGGGCTCCGTCTCAGGCTTCGCGTCGGTGTGGCACGGCGACGAGTTCGTCTGCCCGCCGGCGTCGGAGCCCGATCCGGAGGACCCCGCCTTTGAGGCGGCGTCACCGCATCCGGCGGCGACGATCGCGGGGGCGGCGACGCAGACCAGCGCCAGACGGATTCGGCGAGCGCGTGGGACCAGAGTGCGAACCATCAGAACTCCTCACAGACGGGAGCCGCCACGCTACCGCCAGTACCCACCCCGGCGGTTCCGCCGGCAGACTCGGGTCAAACGAGGTGGTCGACGAAGCGCTCGAGCTGACGAAGGTTGCGGCACTCGAAGGCGCCATCGCAGAACGTGGCGTACTCGCCCACGATCGAGTCCCCGGTGTCCCAATACGACCGAGGTTCGGGATTCAGCCAGAACACGTGCCGGGCGCGGTGGCGCATCTCCTTGATGACCCAACTCTGGGACGCGTGGTAGTTGTTGCGCGCGTCGCCGAGGATCAGCACCGTCGTCTTCGGGCCGATGTCCTTGCCCCATCGCGTCCAGAACGCCTCGAAGGCATGGCCGTAGTCGGAGTGCCCGTCGACCCACACGACGTCGGCCTCGGTGTTCACCCGGTGGATCGCATCGACGATGTCCTCGGTGCCCTCGAAGAACCGAGTCACCTCGTCGACACCGTCGATGAACACGAAGGCGCGCACCTTCGAGAACTGCGAGGAGATCGCGTACACGAGGTGCAGCGTGAACCGGGCGAACGCGGCCACCGAACCCGAGATGTCGGCGATCACCATGATCTCGGGCTTGGCCGGGCGCGGGTACTTGAACTTGGGCTCGGCCGGCACGCCGCCGTAGCTGAGCGAGTGGCGCACCGTGTTGCGGAAGTCGAGCGGACCCTTGCGGCCGTGACGGCGCTTGCGGGCCAGCCGAACAGCGAGCTTGCGGGTCAGCGGGTAGATGGCCTGGCGGAGCAGCTTCATCTCGTCGCGGCTCGCGTGCATGAAGTCGATGTCCTCGGGCAACGGCTTGCGCAGCGTCTTCGCCATCGCGTCGACGCCGCGATCCGCGACGAGGCGACGCCGGATCTCGGCCTCGATCTCCTGCTTCAGGTCGGCGACCCGCTGGTTGAACTCGTCGGCCTCGAGTCGTTCCTCCAGCGCCGTGAGCGGCTCGGGCGCCTCCTCGCGCGCCTGGGCGAGGAGTCGTTCGAGCACCCCGTCGAGGTCGAGGTTCCGCAGCGTCCGGTACAGGTAGTAGGTGCCGCCCACCGGCCGACCGGGCTCCATGCCCGCGTAGCGCCGCACCGACTGGCGGGCCACCGCCCGCATCATCGCCTGGTCGCCGCGGCGCAACGACTGGAACAGCATCTCGGCCAGTTCCTCGGGCGACATGCCCTCGCCCCCGCCGCCGCCGGCGCCGGTGCGATCACCCTCGCCCGATGCACCCTCCATCTCGGCGAGCAGGTCGTCGAGGTCGTTCCCCAGCTCACCGTCGGCATCCTCGCCGAGCGCGTACTGACGCCCCCGCATCGAGAAGTACACCTCGAAAACGGTCTCGAACGAGCGCCAGTGCGCGTGGTTCTTCACCAGGGTTGCGGCGAGCGCGTACTTGAAGGCGGCGCGGTCCTCGAGCGGGATGTGCTTGACCGCCTCCATCGCGTCGAGATTCTCGGTGAGGCTGACCGGCAGACCCGCCTCGCGCAGCTCGGCGATGAACCCGTTGAGCAAGGCCAGCATCGGCTGACCGCTCGCGACGAGGACCGACCCGTCGTCGGCCGCTGACGCCGACGGGCCTGCGGAATCGGAACCCTCGCCGTGGTCCGTCATTGCTGCGAGAACGGTCCGCCCTTGCGGAACGCCGAACCCTCGTTCGCGAACTCCTTGTGAGCCTTCGCGATGTCGGTCTGGTACTTCAGCAAGATGTTGGACGTGCCCGTGGCGATCTCGGCGTCGATCTTCTCGACCCCCAGCAGGAGCAGCGTGCGGGCCCAATCGAGCGTCTCGGACACCGACGGCGACTTCTTCAGCTCCATCTGGCGGATCGAGCGCACGATGCGAGCGACCTGGTCGGCCAGCGACTCGGTGATATCGGGCACCTTCGCCAGCACGATCTCCTTCTCCCGCTCCATGTCGGGATAGTCGATGTGCAGGAACAGGCAGCGCCGCTTGAGGGCCTCGGACAGCTCGCGGGTGTTGTTGGACGTGAGGAACACGAGCGGGATCTGCTTGGCCGTGATCGTGCCGAGCTCGGGGATCGACACCTGGTAGTCGGACAGGATCTCGAGCAGCAGCGCCTCGGTCTCGACCTCGACGCGATCGACCTCGTCGATGAGCAGCACGACGGGATCGGTGGCGCGGATGGCCTCGAGCAGCGGCCGGGTGAGCAGGAAGTCGTCGGAGAAGATGTTCTCCTCGATCGCCTCCCACGAGGCGTCGTCACCCTCGGCCTTGGTCGCCTGGATGCGCAGCAACTGCTTCTTGTAGTTCCACTCGTACAGCGCCTTCGACTCGTCGAGCCCCTCGTAGCACTGCAGGCGGATCAGGCGGGCGCCGATGATGTCGGCCACCGACTTGGCCAGCTGGGTCTTGCCCGTGCCCGCCGGCCCCTCGACGAGGATCGGCTTGCCCAACCGGTCGGCCAGGTACACGATGCCGGCGATGCCGTCGTCGGAGAGGTAGTCGACCTCCCGCAACCGGGTACGGACCTCGCTGACGGAATCGAAACGGAACGACATCGGGCCAGCCTAACGAGTGACTTGACCGCCCGGTCAACCCGGTTTGCGGCGGGCGACCGGGGGGCTGCCCGGTGCGGTCATGATGTCGGGATGCACGCGCCGTGGCCGGCTCCGGGGACCCCGATCGACTATTCGCACCTGTCGGTGAACCCGACATCGCTCGAGTGCCCCCCGCCGGCCGTCGCTGCGACCGCTGAGGCCCCGCCGATCGCCCGCACCGTCGCGACGCCCGGACCGGGTATCGAACGCGAGCCTCGTGCGAGCGAACCGATGATGGCCGTCGGCCAGGGGTTCATGCTCGTGAACGCATACCGGGCCACCGGCTGGCCCGGCACGGCCGACGAGGTGTGGCTGCGACCCACCGTGGTGGGCCGACTCGTCGCCGCCCGCGCTGCGCTCCCCAGCGGGTTCGGCCTGGCGATCTACGACGGCTGGCGATCACCCGAGACGGTCCGGGCGCTGTACGCCCACTACTACGGCAACGGCTCGACCTTGGAACCCGGCTTCCTCGCCGATCCCGATCGGCCCGGACCGCCACCGCCGCACCTCACCGGCGCGGCGGTCGACCTCACCCTCACGTGGTCCGGCCACGCCCTCTCGCTCGGCACGCCGTTCGACGAGTTCAACGACCGGGCGCACCTGGCGTCGCTCGAGGCGGCCGACGAGGGCCCCGACCGCGTCGCCCGCGACCTGCGCCGAGTGCTCCACGCCGCGATGACCGGTGCCGGGTTCGCCCCGTTCGACGCCGAGTGGTGGCACTTCTCGTGGGGAGACGACGACTGGGCCCGGTGGTGGGGCCTCGATCGAGCGTTCTTCGGCGTCACCGAACCGCCGCAGGCTCACCGGTAGCCTGGCGCCCGTGTCGTCACCGAACGCCCTCGCGGATGCCGTCGCCGCCTTCGTCTCCGAGGTCACGATCGCGTATCGAGAGGTGCGCGGCCACGTCGACGCCGACGAGGCGTCCGCGACGATCGCCGCCGAAGCGTTCGACCTGGCCGCCGCGTTCGTGGACGTCGACGGCCGCCACACCGACAACGAGCTGCGCGACCTCGCCGCGGCGTTCACCGCCCGGCGCCCGCGCCAGGTTGCCGAGGTTGCCGACGGCCCGCTGACGGACTGGTCGATCGACGAACTGCGGGCCGCGCTCCCGGTCGGCGGATGCGCCGGATGGCTGCTTGCGCCATCCGACGTGTTCACCACGTTGCTCGACGACGATCGTCACCGCGGCGGAGCGTGGGTGTATTGCCAGCGGGCACTCGACATCGCGCACGCGTTCGCGAGCAGCGATCGCACGCCGCTCGATGTGGAGCTCGCGGCGATCAGCCGGTTCCGCGGCATGCTCGTCGACCACCTTCGGGCGTCGTCGCAGCACCCCATTCCCGCGGATGTCACCAAGCTCCCCGAGAGCGCCGACCCGACACCCCACGCCGGGCGCGTCGCACCCGCCGACGACGCGCCGCCCCCGCGTCCGCTCGAAGACCTGCTGGCCGAGATGGATGCGCTCGTCGGCCTCGCCGAGGTCAAGGCCGAGGTGCGCCTCGTCGCCGACCTGCTGGAGGTTCGCCGGCTCCGCACCGAGCGCGACCTCCCCACGATGCCCACGTCGCTGCACCTCGTGTTCGTCGGCAACCCCGGAACCGGCAAGACCACCGTGGCGCGGCTGCTCGCCGAGATCTACCGCTCCGCCGGAGCGCTCGAACGTGGGCACCTCGTGGAGACCGACCGTTCGGGGCTCGTGGCCGGATACGTGGGCCAGACCGCACCGCTCGTGACCCAACGCTTCGACGAGGCCGACGGCGGAATGCTCTTCATCGACGAGGCCTACACCCTCGCCCGGGGCGGCGCGAACGACTTCGGCCGCGAGGCGATCGACACGATCGTCAAGCTGATCGAAGACCGGCGCGACCGCGTGGTCGTCGTGGCCGCCGGGTACCCCGACGAGATGGCCGACTTCGTCGACGCCAACCCCGGCCTTCGATCTCGGTTCCCACGCACGATCGTGTTCCCCGACTACTCCACCGACGAGTTGCTGTCGATCTGGGACGGCATCTGTGCCAAGCAGCGCTACGAGCCCACCGAGGCCGCCCGCGTCCGCGTGAGCGACCTCATCGACCACGCCGCGACAAGGGGTTTGGCAACGGGCGCTTCGTCCGCAACCTCTTCGAGGCCGCCGTCGTCGCCAGGCGAGCCGCATCGTGAAGCTCGAC
Organism: Actinomycetota bacterium; assembly: GCA_016703525.1. Taxonomy (GTDB): domain Bacteria; phylum Actinomycetota; class Acidimicrobiia; order Acidimicrobiales; family Microtrichaceae; genus JADJBW01. The sequence continues at coordinate 54,398 of JADJBW010000019.1, forward strand.
GCACCCAGCGACCGCGATCTCGTCACCTTCGAGGTCAGCGACGTCGATCCCGCCGTGCCGGCCCCGCCGACCGGGGCCGATCCCGCGCCCGAATCCGCCGCATGACAGGCTCACCAACCGCGACCGTCTCCCCTCGAGTCACCGCAGCGGTGTCCGGTGCGATCGTCGGCGGCGCCATCGGCATCGGGCTGAGCGGCACCTGGGGGTTGCTCGGAGCGCCGATCGGCGGTGCGCTCGGGTTCGCCGCCGGCGCGTTGGTCGGGGCGGCCGACGGAGCCGCAGGTGGCGGCGACGGTCGCACACGCGACCGGATCGATCCCTTCACCATCGACGAGCCGTGGCGCCGACAGGTTCAGCAGGCGCTGAGCGCGCGCCGCCGATTCCGCGAGGCGGCCGAGTCGGTCGCTGCCGGACCGACCCGCGACCGACTCGCATCGTTCGGCCTCCACGTCGATGACCTCGTGGACGACGTGTGGACCGCGGCCAAGGCGGGCCACGCCGCCGCCAAGGGGGCTCGCCGACTCGACATCGTGGCGCTGCGCCGCGACCTCGAACGGGCGACACAACGCCACGACGACATCGCCGCGATTGCGACGCAGATCGAGACCCGCGAACGACTCGACGCGTCGATCGATGCGGCGCAGTCCCGTCTGCGCGGGGTGGTCGCCAGACTCGGCGAGATCGTGAGCCGAGCCGTGGAGATCTCGGTGGGGTCGCCCGGCGGCGACGCCGTGTCGGCGCTGGAGGCCGACGCTGCCGCCACCACCGACGAACTCACCGCGCTCCGCGACGCGCTGCGCGAGCTGCCGAACGACTCGACGGGACCGACGTGACCGAGCAGGCCCCCGCTGCGGCGTCGGCGCCGACCACCTCGATCGCGCGATCATCCGCCGTGGTCGCGGCCGGCACCGCGCTCAGCCGCATCACCGGGCTGATGCGCGTTGCGGCCCTCGCCTGGGCGATGGGAACGGGGCGACTCGCCGACTGGTACAACCTCGCGAACCTCGGCCCCAATGTCATCTACGAGCTGGTGTTGGGTGGCGTGCTCTCGGCCGCACTCGTGCCGCTGCTAACCGAGTTCCGCAACAACGACGACCCCGAATCCGAATCGATCGTCATGTCCACGACGGTCGTCGGCGCCGGCCTGCTCACGCTGCTCGCGCTCCTGGGAGCGCGAGGCGGTGAGGCGATCCTCACCGCCATGACCGACCACGTGACCGCGGTCGATCGGGCACGCCTCGACACGCTGTTCTCGCTCATGGCGTTGCTGTTTCCGCAGATCTTCTTCTACGCCCTGAACACGATGATGACCGCACGGTTGAACGCAGCGCGTGTCTTCGGTCCCGCCGCGTTCACCCCCGTTTTCACCAACGTGCTCACCACCGCCGCCGCCATTGCGGCGGGACTGGTGATCGGCGGCGACCGCCGCACGCTCGCCGCCGACCGATTCGACGCCACGGCGGTGCTCCTGCTGGGCCTGGGCACCACGCTCGGGGTCGCGGCGATGGCCATCCCGCTCGTGCGGCGCTCGGCCATGGCGTCGGGCACGCTGCGCTGGACCCTCAAGGTGCGCCACCCCGCGTTCACCAAGCTGCGCCGCATGTCGACGTGGACGCTGGGGTACGTGGTCGCCAACCAGATCGCCCTCGTCGTCATCATGGCGACGCTGAAGGGGCGCGCCGGCGGTGTCACGCAGTACACGCTGGCCTACGCGTTCTTCCAGCTCCCGCACGGCCTGATCGCCGTGTCGGTGATGACGACGATCCTGCCCGAACTCTCGACCGCAGCGAGTCGCGACGACATGGACGGCTACCGATCCACCTTCCTGACCGGGCTCCGCATGCTGGCGGTGATCCTCACCCCGGCGGCGTTCGGCTATGTGGTGCTCGCCCACCCCGTGGTGTCGATCCTGCTCGAACGCGGCCAGTTCGGCGCTGCCGACGCGAGCCGAACCGGGACCACGCTGCTGTGGTTTGCGCTCGGTCTGCCCGGCTTCTCGCTGTACCTCTTTGCGCAGCGGGCGTTCTTCGCCCGCCACGACACCAAGACCCCCTTCATCTTCGGCCTGGTCCAGAACGGTTCGAACATCGCGCTCGCGGTGATACTCGGCGCCGTCTTCGGGTTCAGCGCACCGGTGCTCGCGGCCGCGTACGCCGTTTCCTACACCGTGGCCGCTGTGCTCATCATGCGCCGCCTCGGCATCGCGATCGACGGGTTCGGTGCGCAGGCGCGATCCGCCTGGCAGATGCTGACGCGCGTGGGCGTCGCCGCGCTGGCCATGGCCCTCGTGGTGTTCGGGGCCACCCGCATCGTCGGCAGCGATCACGGCCTCGGCGCGGTCGCCCGTGTGGCGGTCGGGCTGATCGTGGGTGTCGGCGTGTACGCCGCGCTCTGCACGCGCCTTCACGTCGAGGAATTCCGGCGCGTGAGCCGGCGCCTGACGGCGCGTATTTCGCGTCGGCCGTGACGTAGGCTCGACGCATGTTGACGACCCTGAAGAAGGCCTGGAAGTACCTCGGCGCCAAGCTGTCGAGCATGTTCAACGAGCGTGCAGACCCCAAGATCCAGCTCGAACAGGCGATCCTTGAGGCGCAGGAACAGCACCGCCGCCTCAAGGAACAGGCGGCGAACGTGATCGCCAACCAGAAGCAGACCGAGATGCAGCTCGACAAGAAGCTCGCGGAGCTCGAGAAGGTCTCTGCGAACGCCCGCCAGGCCGTGCTGATGGCCGACGAGGCGAACGCCACCGGCAACGCAGCGAAGACCACCGAGTACACGCAGGCGGCCGAGGCCTTCGCCAACCGCCTAATCGCCCTGGAGCGCGAGGTCGAGGGCCTCAAGACGCTCGCGCTGTCGTCCGCTCAGGCGTCCGACCAGGCCAAGGCGGCCGTCCAGCAGAACAGCGCGGCGCTGCAGGCGAAGCTCGCCGAGAAACAAAAGCTCCTCTCGCAGCTCGATCAGGCGAAGATGCAGGAAGAGATGACCAAGGCGCTCGGTTCGCTGTCGGAGACCGTCGGCCAGGAAGTCCCGACCTTCGACGAGATCCGCTCCAAGATCGAGTCGCGCCACGCCAAGGCGATCGCGGGGGCCGAGCTCGAAGGCTCGACGGTCGAATCGAAGATGCTCGAGGTGGAGCAGGCGTCGGCCAATGTCGAGGCCCGCGCCCGGCTCGAGCAGATCCGCTCCCAACTCGGGCTCGGGGCGACCCCAGCAGCGGCACCGGCCGCGACAACCGCACCCGCGGATGCGACGCCCGCCGTGCAGCCCGCAGCCGACGACGCGGGCACGCCACAGCCGGGCGTCTGATCACCCGGATCACGTCCGGGCAACTCAGCCCAGGGACGAGAGCACTACCAAGTCGTCGCGGTGCACCACCACGCCGCGTTCGGTCCCCGAACGGAGATCGGACGCGGCGCATCGCGCCAGGCCTTTGGCCACGACCTCGCCGCGGAGGTCGTGGATCTCGATGGCGTCGCCGGCGTCGAAGGTCCCATCGACCGACCGGACTCCCGCCGCGAGCAGCGACGAGTCGCGTTCCAGCGCCGTCCGCGCTCCGTCATCCACAACGACCCGTCCACACGGCGCCACGGCGAACGCGATCCACACCTTCCGCGCCGGGAGCCGCCGGTCGCGCGGCCACACGATCGTGCCGACGCCGGGCGTGGACGCCAACGCGTCGCGAACCACGTCGCTTCGGTGCGACGAGGCGATCACCGTGCGCACGCCCGACCATGCAGCGATCTTCGCTGCGGCGAGCTTGGTGGCCATACCGCCGCTGCCCCGATTCGAACCCGAACCACCCGCGAGCGCCTCGAGTTCGGCGTCGACCACCTGCACGTCCTCGATGAGCGACGCCTCGGCGTCGAGCCGCGGATCGGCGGTGAGCAGCCCCGGAGCATCGGTGAGCAGCACCAGCGCGTCGGCCCCCACGAGTTGCGCCACGAGCGCCGCGATGCGGTCGTTGTCGCCAAAGCGGATCTCGTCGTCGGCCACGGCATCGTTCTCGTTCACGATGGGGATCACGTCGAGTTCGAAAAGTCGCTCGAGCGTGGACCGGGCGTGCAGATACTGCGCCCGAACCACGAAGTCGAGCGGCGCCAACAGCACCTGCCCCGCGACCACGCCGTGCCGGGCGAACGACTCGTTGTAGGTCGCCATGAGCAACGCCTGCCCCACCGCGGACACCGCCTGCAGCGTGCGAGCGTCGCGAGGGCGGCGGGTCGCCGTCAGGCCGAGCGCGGGCAGGCCGGCCGCGATCGCGGCCGACGTCACCAGGACGACGCGATGGCCATCCGCGCGCGCCGCCGCGAGTTCGTCGCACACCTTGTCGATCGCCGCCCGGTCGATGCTCCCGTGATCGTCGGTGATCGACGAGGTGCCGACCTTGACGACCGCGATCACCGCCGACCTTCATCGGCGAGGGTGATCTGATCCTCGTTCTCGTACTCGAACGACATCGCCGAGATGTGCACGATGTCGCCGTTGCGCGCGCCCGAGCGCGCCAGCGCTCGATCGACGCCGAGGGCCGTCAGCCGTTCGCGCACGTAGTCGAGTGCATCGGCGTTGGTGAGGTCGTTGACCGCGACCGCCCGCGCTGCGTCGCGGCCCAGCACCTCGAACGAGCCGTCGTCGTTGCGTTCGATCCGAATGCCCTCGGGCGCCGGCCGGTGGACCACGTACGCGTCGGGGACCGGCTGCGCCTCGCGTGCACGCTCCACAGCCGAGCGGAGTCGCCCGCCGAGCGCGGGGATGCCGGCTCCGGTCACCGCCGAGACCTCCCCGCCGGTCCACGACCGCGGAGCGTCGGCAGGCACGAGGTCGGCGCGGGTTCCCACGATCACGCGCTCGCGGTCGAGGAGTTCCGGTCGGTAGCCGCCCAATTCGTCGAGGAGGACCTCGACCTGACGATCCGGGTCGTGCTCGGTAAGCGGCGAGAGGTCGATCGCGAGCAACAGCACCCGCGCCCGCTCGATGTGGCGGAGGAACTGGTGGCCGAGCCCGCGGCCTTCCGCCGCGCCTTCCACGAGCCCGGGGATGTCGGCGAGCACCATCTCGAAGCCGTCGTCGAGGCGCACCACGCCGAGGTTCGGCTCGAGGGTCGTGAACGGATAGTCGGCGATCTTGGGACGAGCGGCGGACATCCGCGAGATCAGGGTCGACTTCCCGACGTTCGGGAATCCGACGATCGCGACGTCGGCCATGAGCTTGAGTTCCATCCAGACCCAGCGCTCCTCGCCCACCTCGCCCTGCTCGGCGAAGCCGGGCGCTCGTCGCCGAGCCGACTGGAAGCGGGTGTTCCCCTTGCCACCCAACCCCCCGTGCGCGGCGAGCCAGCGATCACCGTGATCGACCAGGTCGGCCAGCACCGTTCCGTCGCGGTCCTTGATGACGGTGCCCTCGGGCACGGTGATCAAGAGGTCGGCACCCGTTGCGCCGTGCTTGCGGTTGCCCGAGCCGTGATTGCCGTTCGGAGCGGTTCGGTGCGGGTGATCGCGATAGGCCAATAGCGAGGCGACGTTGCGGTCCGCCACCAGCCACACCGAGCCCCCGGAGCCGCCGTCGCCGCCGTCGGGTCCGCCGCGAGGCGTGTGCGCTTCACGACGGAACGACACGCACCCCGCTCCGCCATTGCCACCCCGAGCGCACAGGGCCGCCTCATCTACGAAATTCGACACCGCGGCAGTCTACGAGGCATCACGAACGGCCACGATATGGGGACCATCGGGCCGAACGAGCCATCCTCGCTGGGAGATCTGCTCCCCGACGGGGCGGAAACCCGTCGGTACACATAACGGTATGTGGTTGAGGCGGCGCTATTCGTGGCGATCTGAGCGCGGCGCGACAATTGTCGAGGCCGCGCTTGCGACGCCGCTGCTCTTCCTCCTGATCACGGCGGTGTTCGAATTCGGGCTCACCATGCGCACCGAGCTCACCGTGGACGCAGCGACCCGCGAGGCCGCCCGCACGCTGACGACGCTCGGCTCCGCGCCCGACTCCGACTACCGGGCGCTGCGCAAGATCGCCGGTCGACTCGAGGCGGTCACCAACCTGACCGTCACGCGCATCGTGGTGTTCAACGCATCCACCGCCGGCGACGACTTCGACGCCCCGCTGCTGGCGAGCTGCCTCGGCGGCTCCGTGGCCGGCGTCTGCAACTCCTACTCGCCCGGAGCGCTCACCGCACAACCCTCGCAGTTCCAATGCGCGGGCGGCGCGCTCGATGCCTCGTGGTGCCCAGCGGGACGCAAGAACGCGCAAACCGATCCGCCCGACCTCGTCGGCGTCTACATCGTGGCCACCCAGGAGTCCGCGACGTCGATGTTCGGCAGCAACCACGTCGTCTCGTCGCAGATGGTCATGCGCATCGAACCGACGGAGCACGACAGTGCGCCGTAGCCCGACGCTGCCTGCGCGCAGCGCGCCGGCGCGGACCGCTCCGGGCGCAGCGCGCCGGCGCGCAGCGCGCCGGGCCGCAACGGTCGCCGCCGCTCGTTGGCGCTGTCGCGCCCGCGTCGCAGCGAACGCGGCGCCGCGCTGACCGAACTGGTGATGGTGCTCCCGCTGCTCTTCGTGTTGGTGCTCGGCCTGGTGGAGTCCGGCCTGAACTGGCGAACGTCATCGGAACTGGCGACGGCGGTTCGTTCCGGGCTGCGTACAGCGTCCGCGCTCGGTTCGTCGCCGGCCGCCGATCAGGCGCTCGTCCTCGGGGTCGCCTCGGCGCTCGACGGCGGCTCGACGATCGAGAAGATCGTCGTGTACGACGCGTCGACGAGCGCGTCGGTTCCGCCGGCCTGCCTCACCGCCGGCGCGCTCGCTGCAGGCGGGAGCGCTCCTGGAGCCTGCAACGTGTACGGCCCGGCGCAGATTCAGCAGGTCGTCGCCAACCCGGTGAGCTCGGCGGCGCTGTTCGGCCAGCCCTCGTGCAGCGGAATGCTCGACAAGTTCTGGTGCCCGGCGGACCGCGAGACCGTGCAGACCGTCAGCGGCGGTCTCGGCCAGATCGGCCTCTACGTGAAGCTGAATGTCGAGGCCGGGCCGCACTTCGTCCTCAGGCTCACCACCATCACCGACGACGCACAGATGGCCCTGGAGCCGAAGCAATGAGCCGCACCCACCGACCCCACACCCCCTGGTTCCGGCGCCGCCCGCGCCGGTCCGAACGCGGCTACGTGCTCGCCACCGCCGCCATGATCATGGTGCCCCTCCTCGTCGTCGCGGGGTTCGCGACCGATGTCGGTGGCTGGTATCGCGAGGCGGACCGAATGCAGCGAGCCGCTGACGCCGCGGCCCTTGCGGGCGTGGTGTGGCTCCCGAACATGACGAAGGCCACGAACGTCGCTCGGGAGGTGGCCGCACGCAACGGGTTCGCCGTGAACGGCCACATCTCGGTCGCCGTCACCCGTATGGCCGAGTCGCAGCTGTCGGTCGAGATCACCGACAGCGATGCGCCGCGGTACTTCTCCGGCCTGGTGGTCTCGAGCAAGTCGATCACCCGCAACGCCCGGTCGTCGTACCGCAAGCCGATTCCGCTCGGGAGCCCGAAGAACTACATCGGGACGGGTTCGCTGCTCGGCGCTCCGAACACCGAGGGCTTCTGGGCCGCGGTCAACGGGTGGTGTGCGCCGAAGGAACAGGGCGACGAGTTCTCGGCCGCGTTCATGGGCAACTGGATGCCGCCGGGCTACATCACCGACGTGTCGTGCCCGGGCGGCACGGTGAACCCGGCATTCCGGCCGAACTACCAGCACTCGTACACGCTCACGCTCCCCGCCGGACGCACGATGCCGGTGGTCGTCCACATCTACAGCCCCCGGGCCGACCTCGCCTTCCCCGATCCGACGCTCTACGCCCAAACGACCACCACCAACTTCCGGGTGCGCGAACCGGACGACACCCCTTTCAACGATGCCGACAACCCGCTGACGTCGTGCGGGGCGCTCCCCAATCCGAAGGTCTTCTCGCCGGTGACCCTTGGGATGCCAGCGGGCATGCCCGGCGGCCCACCGGCCGACGAACCCGTTCCCGAGACCCTGCTCGGCGCACCGGGTTGGGTTCGGATCTGTGAGATCCCCGCCAGCGCACCCGCCGGGTCGTACTTCATCGACGTCGGCACGTTGGAGGGCGAAGCCGGTTCGGTCGGCTACAACGCCTACTCCATCCTTGCGTCGTACAACGGCGACGGCGTCACCTGCGACGTCCGCACCGACGGCATGTGTCCCGGGGTGTCGGGCCGCGAACACCTGTCGATGAAGGCCGAGGCCTCGACCCCCCAGGCCGACCTGTTCCTCGCTTCGGTGAGCGCCGACTACGCCGGCCAGACCCTGGAGGTCGACCTGTTCGACCCCGGCGAGGGCGGCAACTACCTCGAGATCCTCGATCCCAACGGCGACCCGACCGCCTTCACCTGGCAGAGCGCCGACGGCGACTACTCGGGCGGCCCCACCACGCAGCTCGACGTGAGCGGCTGCGTCGGCTGGGCGCCCATCGGACCGGGTCGGGCCTCGGCGTGCCGGTTCAACGAGCGCAACGTCATCGTGAGCATCCCCCTGGCAGCGAACTACACGGCGACCTACGGAACGAAGACGTGGTGGAAGGTGCGCTATGCCTTCTCGATCGCGGTGACGGACCGAACGACGATCTCCGTGACGGCTCGCGGCGCACCGGTGCACCTCACCGAGTAGGCCCGACCGGCCGAGCCCGCGCAGGTTTCGCTGTCGGTGGGTGCTGTCAGAGTGACGGACATGAACACCCAGCTCGTTCTCATCGACGACTCGCCCGCGACTGGCGGATGGATGAGCACACTCGCGAGATCGGCCGCGCCGGCATCGCCGCGGCACGCGCCGTGTTGCGGAGCTCACGCGCCACGGGCGACGAACTGGCCGAGGTCACGCTCCTGCCGGCGCCCATCGGCAGTTCGGGCGCCGGCGCAGGCCCGCAGCCGGCCACGGCGCCGCGGCGCCGACGCACCGCCGCATGAGCGGCAACCCGTCGGGCGCGACCCCCGCACCGCTTCGTAGAGTGCGGTCCATGTCGAATGTTGTGATTGTCGAAGCCGTCCGGTCGCCGATCGGCCGCCGCCGTGGGGGCCTGTCCACCATGCACCCGGCCGAACTCCTGGCCGCAACGCTGCGAACGCTCGTCGACCGATCGGGTATCGACCCGTCGGTGGTCGGTCAGGTCGTCGGCGGATGTGTGAGCCAGGTCGGCGAGCAATCGTTCAACGTCACCCGGACGGCTTGGCTGAGCGCCGGGCTCCCCCTGTCCACCGCAGCGACCACGGTCGACACGCAGTGCGGCTCATCGCAACAGGCGACCAATCTCGCAACGGCGCTGGTCGCTGCGGGCGTGATCGACGTTGCGGTCGCGTGCGGCGTCGAATCGATGAGCCGCATCCCGATCGGCTCGAACTCGTCGAAGAAGCTGGGCCTCGGCGTCGCGATCCCAAAGGCCTACTTCGGCCAGTACGAGTTCACGTCGCAGTTCGAAGGCGCCGAGCGCATCGCCGCCAAGTGGCAGGTCAGCCGCGACGACTGCGACCGGCTCGGGTTCGAATCGCAACAGCGCGCCCGCGCTGCGTGGGATGCCGACCGATTCGCGTCGCAAATCGTCGAGATCGACGCTCCCGTGCTCGACGACGACGGCCGGGCCACCGGAGCGACCACGCGGATCACCCGCGACGAGGGGCTGCGCGAGACCTCCCTGGAACAGCTCGCCGCGCTCAAGCCGGTCGGCCGCGAGCATGGCGTGCACACGGCCGGCTCGGCGTCGCAGATCTCCGATGGCGCCGCAGCGGTGCTCCTCATGACCGAGGAGCGCGCGGCGCAGCTGGGGCTGACCCCACGGGCGCGGGTCGTCGATACGTGCCTGGTCGGGGTCGACCCGGTACTGATGCTCGAAGGCCCGATCGAGGCGACGCGCCACCTCCTCGGCCGCACGGGTCTCACGATCGACCAGATCGACACCACCGAGATCAACGAGGCCTTCGCCAGCGTCGTCGTGTCGTGGCTCAGGGCCACGGGAGCCGATCCGGCAACCACCAATCCGAACGGAGGGGCCATCGCGCTCGGCCATCCGTTGGGCGCCACCGGCGCCTTCCTCGTCACCAAGGCGCTCCATGAACTCGAGCGGAGCGGAGGGCGACATGGGCTCGTCACCATGTGCTGCGGTGGCGGCCTGGGCACAGGCACGATCATCGAGCGTCTCTAGTCGTCGGCGCGCCGTGGCCTCAGCCGCGGTCACCCTTGTCACGATCGGCGCACCGGCAGCGCTGCTTGCAGCGTGCGGCGACACCACCTCGCGTTCAGGCACCGCGTCGACCGTGCTCGCGCCGAACGCGACCGTGGTGCGCGTCGTCGACGGCGACACGATCGTGGTCGATCTCGGCGGACAGACCGAGCGGGTCCGCCTGATCGGGGTCATACACCCGAGACGGTCGATCCGCGGGTGCCCGTGCAGTGCTTCGGCCGCGAGGCCAGCGACCACCTCCACGAGATGCTCCCCGAGGGCTCCGGCGTGCGCCTCGAACGCGACGTCGAAGAACGCGATCGGTACGGGCGACTCCTCGCATACGTGTGGCGCGCCGGCGACGGGGCCTTCATGAACCTCGAACTCCTCGACGACGGCTACGGCCAGGTGCTTTCGATACCGCCGAACATCGCCTACGTCGACCGCTTCCGGGCCGCGCAACAGACAGCGCGCGACGCCGAGCGCGGGCTCTGGTCGTCGTGCCCCGACCCGCTCAGCGACGCATGATCGCCCGGAGCGCACGCCATCCGACGAGTTGCACTCCGGCACGAGCGACGGCGGCAGCGACCGCTGTGGCATCGGCCAACTCCCGGGCGTCGCGCACGCTGCTGTCTGCCTGCTGGTCGTACGAGCGGAGCTCCGCATCGTCCGCCGCGGGGTACAGGACGATCTCGGTGACGCCCTCGCCGACGCCGGCCAATGCCTCCGCAAGCGACGCGCCCGGCGACTCTCCGATTCGACCGCCCAAGACGCCGACCACCCGATCGGGGGCAACCACGTTCTCCTCCTCCGCCAGCTCCCGGAACGGGAACCCGACGGCGAGCTGATCGGACGCGTCGGCGAGGCGCATCGGCAGGCCGAACTCGAGCGCCATGTCGAGGTAGACGTCGAACAGCTCGGGACGCAGCTGCATCGTCGCGAGATGCGACGTGAGATGCGTCACGTCGAAGCCCCACAGGACCGCTCGTTCGATCTGCGCACGGCACTCGCGCCGCACCTCGTCGACGTCGGCGTGGTCCCACACATCGAGCAGCGTGCGGGGGAACCCGCCGTCGCCGTCGAGCAGCGAGGGTGCCTGCGTGATCGGGCCCCACCGCAACAGCTCGTGCTCGGCGTTCAACGTCAGGTCGACGCCGACATCCTCGCCGCGATACTGCGACGCCGCGAACCGCGACCACGGCCCCGGCATCACGAGCGAGGCCGACGTCGCACTGCCGACGCGCAGGGCGTCGTAGCAGCCGACCGTCGTGGCGTGCGACACGCCGAGTCCGTCGGCCGACACGATGACCACCCGGTCTGTCGGGCCGAAACCGAGCCGTTCCGCGAGCGGTGCCACGGCCATACGCTACGCGCTCCGCCTCACGGTCGAAGCCCCGCGAACAGATCGTCCTCGGGCATCTCGGTCGGCACCCGCGACGCGGCGAGGATGTACTCGTCCCACGGGTAGACCCGCGACGCCACGTCGGGCGGTAGACCGAACCAGAACGTCGAGGCCGGGTCGACCTGCGTCGCATGGGCGCGCAGCGCCCGGTCGCGCACCGACCAGTACGCCCCGATGTCGATCCGCGTGGTGATCCGATCATCCTGCGTGAACCGTTCGAGCCACTCGTCGGTGTACGGAGACTCGACGCCCATCTCGAGCATCGTCTGGTGCGTCGCCAGCACCCGCGCCTTGGACCACACCGAGTAGTACAGCTTCGACGGCTGCCACGGCGCACCGGCCTCGGGGTAGGCGCCCGGGTCGCCTGCCGCATCGAACGCCGCGACCGAAATGTCGTGGACCCGCAGATGGTCGGGGTGGGGATACCCGCCCTGGTCGTCGCTGTAGGTGAGGATCACCTGCGGCCGGTCGCGGCGGATGAGGCGAACCAAGCGGCCCACGGCATCGTCGATCGGCGCCTGCCAGAAGCACTCCGGATGATCGTTCGCCGCATCGCCCGCCATACCCGAGTCTCGATAGCCGAGCAGGTCGACGCGATCGAAGCCGATGACCTCGGCCGAAGCGCGCAGCTCGCCCAGGCGGACCTCGGCCAGCCGATCGACCACCTCGGGCCGATCCATCGCCGGGTTGAGCACCTCACCGAGCTCGCCGCCGGTGCAGCACACCAGCGTCGCACCCGCTCCCTCAGCGACGAGGCGGGCGACGAGCGACGCCCCCTTCGACGCTTCATCGTCGGGGTGCGCGTGAACGCTCAACAGGCGAAGCGCCGGCTCGGGGTCGCGAGCGGACGTGATGAGTTCTGACGGATGTGACATCGCAATTGGTTCCTCAGCGACGGGCCAGCGGAACGAGCTCGGCCGCCGCCGTCGGGTCGTCGTCGGCGGCGTCGACGAAACGCCAGCCGAACAGCTCGGCGAGGCGCGCGCGCCCCTCGGCGGGCCCGGAGGCGATGAGCTCGTCACCCTCCTCGAAGCGCACGTATCCCCGCGGCCGATAGAGGTAGCGACCGCCGCGCCGGAGCGCCAGGGCATGGAAGCCCGGCTCCAGGTCGATCTGCAGCTCGGCGAGGCTGCGACCCGTGGCCGCGGCACCGACAGCGACGGGCAATCTGACCACCACCACGTCGGACTCACCGAGCGCCATCGCCAGCACCGGATGGAAGTCCTGATCGTCGATGATGAGCCACACCATCTGGTTCGCCTGGTCGCCGAGCTCTTCGGCGACATGCGACAGCTGCAGAAGCCCACGCAGGCGCGACGGATCGACGTCGTTCGCGCTCGCCCGCAGCACCCACAGCTGGAGGTGGTCCTTCATCTCGTCGAGCCGATCGGCCAGGTGACCCACCTCGGCTGCGAGACCCCGGTCGCGCAGTGCCAACGCCGAATAGGCGAGGCCGACCGCGGCCTCGGAGATGTTCTTCATCTCCACCAGCACGTCGACCGCTCGATCGAGATCGGTCAGGGCATCGCTCGGCGCGGCGTCGGGCGGGCTCCACGACGGAGCGGCGGCGAGCTCGTGCAATCGCACGATCCCGGCCGGCGAACCCCGCAGGAACAGCACATCGCCGGGCAGGAGCAGCAGGTCGCCGTCGATCTCGGTGATCCACGATCGCTCCCGCCGCACCGCCATGATCCGCATGCCCGTCGCGACGGGAAGCTCGAGCGCCGAAACGGGCCGGCGAGCCATGTGGCTGCCATCGCGGACCCACACCCGGTGCGACACCTCCTCGGCGTTCGAGAGGTCGGCGATCAGCTCGCCCGGGATGCCCAGGCGGTGGGTGACGATGCGGGCGATGTCGATCGCCGCATTGCCGATGCCCTCGATCGCCGAGATCACCTGCAGTACCGCCGCCATCGAATCGGCCTCCGCCGGCCGCCGGACCGCAAGGATGCACACCGCGCGCATGTCCTGCACCAGGTCGTTCAGCAGCTCTTCGAGCTCTGCGACCTCCTCACACATGCCCGGGTCGTTGAAGTAGACGCCCGCGTATGCGAGATCGATCATCAACTCGGAGGTGTCCTTGGCCTCCGCCAGCATCGTGCGGAGACTTCGTGGTCGTTCATCCATGGGGTTCCGGAAAGCCTACGCGGCACGCGCACCGACGCGGCGCGACCCTCATGCGACCAGAGCGAGTTGGCGAGCGCGAGCCAGCACTCGCCCCCGCCGGTCCCAGAGCACGGCGTCCTCCAGCAGGAATCCGTCGGCGGCACGCGGGCTCGCGAACTCGCCGTACACCCAGTCGTCGCGATCGTCGGGAAGACGTTCGATGTGCACGGTCAGATCGATGGTCGGCACGGCGAGCGTCATTCCTGGGAGCCGTGAGAAGATCGGGGGCCACCAGGCGTCGCACATCGCGGCGAGCACCGCCTCGTCGACCGGGTGCGGGTCGGCGAGGCGGAGCCACCCCCCGACCGTCGACGACGGCTCGGGCGCCACGACCCCCTCCGGCGGCGGGACCGGAGGCGCACCGACCACCGGGATCATGTCCCACCGATCCGTCAGCGGAATGATCGAGCCTTCGGGCCGCTCGGGCAGCGCGAACCGCTCCGGAGCGACCAGCGACCGCGCTCCCCGGTCGTCGAACTCGACGCTCTCGCGGGGCTCGCCGTACGACGCGAGCGCCAACACCAACGTCCGCCCGCCCTGCGACATCGTTGCCCGCGCGGTGGTCACGCTCCGGCCCGATCGCTCCACGGCCACCTCGACATCGACCTCGCCCTCCTGCGGCGGGCGCAGGTAGTGCACCGTCAGCGAACGCAACGGCCGGCCGGCGGCGATGCCGTCCACGGCGGCTCGGCACGCGTTGGCAACGATGGCGGCGATGTACCCACCGTTTGGGCCCGCAACGATCCACCACCCTGCGTCGACGCGGGCCGCGTACCTCCCGGCAGCGACCGCGACAACAGCGGTGTCGGTGGCGAATCGGCTCTGTGTGTTCACGGCACCGCACCGTAGCGGGGCCGCCGCCACGGCCGGCACGACGCCGGACGCCGAGGCGTCACTTGCCGTTGATGCTCCAGTGCCACGGTTCGGACGGCAGGTTGTAGAACCCGTAGGTCGCGGCGTTCGCGGCCAACCAGACGAAGCACGGGCTGTTCCGCGACGAGATCAGCGAGCCCGAGCAGGTCAGATCCAGCGCCAAGCCCTGCTCGTGCATCGACCGACCCGGCCGAGCCGTCGGCGGGCTGCACTGTGACGAGGGCTTCTGCCAGATGTCGTACTCGCTCGAACCGCAGTGCGCCTTGCGCAACGCGATCTGCGACGCCGGGTCGCGGTACCCGCCACCGCTCAGCTTGAGCCCCGCGGCGGAGGCCGCTCCGAGCATCTCGTCCACGAGCGGAGCGACCGAGCGGGCGACCCGGATTCCGCGAACGGTCACGATGTCGGGGGTCGTCGTTGCCGAGCCACCGCCACCACCACCGGACGGGGCAGCGGTCGTGGAGGTCGTCGAGCGGGTGCCCGACGACTTCGGCGTCGTCGTCGTCGGGGTCTCCGCACCGCCACCGCTCGGCGCCGCTGCCGAGCCGCCGGATGAACCGTCGGCCCCCGCCGCGTTTCCGAGCGCGGCCTGGACCTCGGCCTGCAGCGCTGCCTCCTCCGACGCGAGCCCCTTCGAGGCCGACGGGTCGATGGCCTTGATGGCGGCCGCCTCCGCCAGCGCGGCCTCCAGCCGCGCCTCGACCTGTGCCGCCATCAGCACCTGATCGTGATGGACCTGCTCCAAGCGGGCGACTTCGGCCGCAGCGGTCGCCTCCGATCGCTCGGCGGTCACCACCGCGCGGCGTTGCGAGGCGAGTTCGCGGCGCAGCGCCCGCTCCGATGCCCGGTGCTCCTCGATGAGGCGGCGCCGCTGATCAGCATCGTTGGTGAAGAAGGTGGACCGGCGGGTGGCCTCGACGACATCGTCGAGGTTCGTCGCACCGACGATGCCCAGATCGTCCTCGCCCGTTCCACCGACGAAGGCGCGCACGACCGATGCTCGCACGTCCTCGCGCAAGCCCTCCTCACGAACGGTGGCCGCCGCGACCGCCACCTCGGCCGCGCTCACGGCCGATCTGGCCGTCACAGCCGCCTGCTGCGCGTCCGCCACCGCCGCCTGTGCCGCGGCGCGTTGGGTCTCGACCGCCGCGAGGGTGGCACGAACTCCGCTGGCCGACGCCTGGAGCACGTCGATCGACTCGCGCGGCGCCGCCGGGCAGCCGCCGTTGGCACGTCCTGGGCGACCACCGGCGCTCCCGCCGAGCGTGGCAATCAACGCGCCGGCGATCAGCGGCGCGACAAGGCGACGAGGATGAGGAAGATTTCGCACGTGCTGGTGATCGACACGTCACGCACACACCTTGCGAAATCTCTTGCGATTGCCGCAGCACCCCTTCGGTATCGTGCCGCCGCGGCCCCGGCCTGTCAGCCCATCAGGCCGCCGAGGAGCCCCCCGCCGGAGCCACCGCTCGCTGCGGTTCCCCCGCCGACCACCACGTTCTCGGCAGGCTGGACCATCACGTACCCCTGGCCGCCGAAGCCCATCTGGAAGGTCTCGCCGGTACCGCCGCGCAGCATCGACTTGAGCCCGCCCGTGTCGGTCTTGACCGACATCTGCACGCCGGAGGTCCACATGACCACCGCGTTCGGGTCGGCGAACGTCGGCGCTCCCGACACGTCGAGGCACACCGGCTCGCCCTTGGTGGTGATCGCGACGTACCCCGTGCCCTTCAGCGTCACGTTGTAGAGACCGCCCGCCATCGCCCCGGCCATGCCGCTGCCGATGCGGTGGATGTCCCAATCGATCGACGCCGAGAAGGCCAGCACGCTCGCGCCGTTGCACGACACCGAGTCGTTCTCCAGGTAGAAGACCTGGATCTCCGAAGCCATGTCGGCCACGAACAGCTCGCCCGAGCCGGTGCACTGCATCATGTTGACGCCCTCACCGGTCACGGCCTTCTTCAGCATCTTGTTGAGGCCACCCGACCCGGTGTTCTCGAACCGAACATCGCCCTGATAGGCGACCATCGAGCCGGTGCGGGCGTTGACCGGCCCGTACCCCATGTGGATCTTGAGCAGCTTCTTGTTCTGGAGCACGAACGGGTCCTGGCCCGTCGTCTCTTGGAACTCGGTGGACAGGGTTCCATGGATCGGCATGACAGCTCCTTCGGTTGGGCACCACAGCTGCGCGAATGCTATCGACGAAACATCGGAGATCAACGGAAATCGCTGGCGCGATGCGGGCCGGAGCGGCCAGTTCGTAGAGGTGATGGGCGACCATGTTCACCACGCCTTCGGCGCGTTCGAGGCGACCCCGCACCAACAGCGCCGGGGACCGCCGGGCCAGCGTCCGGAACCGGGTCCAGCACCCCACCGAGCACACCACGTTGATCAGCCCCGTCTCGTCCTCGAGGTTGATGAACATGGTTCCGCCGGCCGTCGCCGGGCGTTGGCGATGCGTCACCACGCCGGCAACCGCGACGTTGCGATCGGGTTCTGCGGTGCGGAGTTGCGCCGCGGTGAGCACGCCGAGGGCAGCGAGCTGTTCGCGCAGGAACCGCGTCGGATGACCGTCGGCGGAGATGCCGGTGGCCCACAGATCGGCGATCGCCTCCTCCTGGGTGCTCATCCCCGGCAACCGTGGCGCGTCGATGCCGACCACCACGCCGGCGAGCCGGTCGGGGCGCGACTGCGCCGCCGCACCCGCCGCCCACAGGTCGGCCCGACGGTCCCCATCGGCCTCGAAGCAGCGGAACGCTCCGGCGGTCGCGAGCGATTCGAGCACCCGCCGCGTCACCCCGACAGCGCCGTCGGCGCCGCGACGGGCGACATCGTCGATCGACCCGTACGGTTTCGCCCGCTCCAGCGACCGGGCAAGGTCGTCGCCGACGTGGCGGACCTGGTTGAATCCCAGCCGCACGGCGATCTCGTCGAGCGACCCGTCGCAGCGCTCCAGCCCGGTTCGCCACTCCGAACGATCCATGTCGGGCCCCAGCACCTCCACGCCGTGGCGTCGGGCATCCTGCACCAGCGTGTGCGGCGAATAGAACCCCATCGGCTGGGAGCGCAGCAGCCCGGCGCAGAACGCCGCCGGATAGTGGTGCTTGAGCCAGCACGATGCGTAGACGAGGTAGGCGAAGCTGACCGAGTGGCTCTCGGGGAAGCCGTAGTTGGCGAACGCGGCGAGCTTGTCGTAGATCTGCTCGGCGGTCTCGCCCTCGATCCCCCGCTCGGCCATGCCGGCGTACAGCCGACGGCGCAGCCGTTCCATCCGCTCCGCCGACCGTTTCGAGCCCATCGCCTGACGCAGCTCGTCGGCCTCCGCCGGGGTGAAGCCCGCGACGTCGATCGCAATCTGCATGAGCTGCTCTTGGAACAGCGGCACACCCAGCGTCTTCGACAACGCCGGTTCGAGCAGCGGATGCAGGTAGGTGACCGGCTCGGTGCCGTTGCGGCGCCGAATATACGGATGCACCGATCCCCCCTGGATGGGGCCCGGGCGGATCAGCGCCACCTCGACGACGAGGTCGTAGAACGTGCGTGGGCGCAGCCGGGGCAGGGTCGCCATCTGTGCCCGAGACTCGATCTGGAAGACCCCGATCGTGTCGGCGGCGCAGATCATGTCGTAGACCGCGTCCTCCTGCGGAAGCTGCGCCAGGTCGACCTCGACCTGATGGTGTTGGGCGATCAGGTCGATCGACTCGTGGATCGCACTCAACATGCCGAGGCCCAGCAGATCGAACTTCACGAGACCCGCCGCAGCGCAGTCCTCCTTGTCCCACTGCAGGACCGATCGGTTCTCCATACGTCCCCACTCGGTGGGGCACACCTCGATCACCGGGCGGTCGCAGATCACCATGCCCCCCGAATGGATGCCGAGATGACGAGGGAAGTGCAGCACCTCGTTCGCCATTGCCAACACCACATCGGGCACCGACATGGCGTGGTCGGCCTGCGTACCGGGAGCGGGAAGGCTCCCCCAGCGGTCGGTCTCCTTCGACCACGCGTCCTGTTGACCCGGCGCATACCCGAGCGCCCGAGCCATGTCGCGTATCGACGACTTCGCTCGGTAGGTGATGACGTTCGCGACCTGGGCGGCATGCGTGCGCCCGTAGCGCCCGTAGACGTACTGGATGACCTCCTCGCGGCGGTCCGACTCGATGTCGATGTCGATGTCGGGCGGACCGTCGCGCTCGGGCGACAGGAACCGTTCGAACAGCAGGCCCAGGGCGACCGCATCGGCGTTGGTGATGCCGAGGGCGTAGCAGACCGCCGAGTTCGCCGCCGATCCACGGCCCTGACACAAGATGTTCGACCGCCGACAGAACTCGACGATGTCCCACACGATCAGGAAGTAGCCCGCGAAGCCGAGCCGCTCGATCAGATCGAGCTCGTGTGCGAGCTGCGCGTAAGGGTCGCGGGCATGCTGCGCCTCGAACACCGCCTGCCGCTGCGAACCGACCTCGCCGTAGCGGCGCGCCGCACCCTGTGCGACCAACCGACGCAGGAAGGCCATCTCACCCAAGGCAACCCCGCCCTCCTCGGGGCACGGATACGGCGGGAGCGACGGCGCGACGAGACGAAGATCGAACGCGCACTCGCGCCCCAGACGCGCCGCCGCCTCGACCACGCCCGGATAGCGGGCGAACCGACGCGCCTGCTCGGCACCCGATCGCAGGTGCGCGGTGCCGCCGCCCGGAATCCACCCGTCGAGATCGTCGAGGCTGCACCGAGCGCGCACCGCGGCGAGCGCGGTGGCGAGATGTCGACGATCGGGAGTCGCATAGTGGACGTTGTTGGTGGCGACCGCCGCGACCGCCGACCTTAGCGCGAGTTCGGCCAGCGCGTCGTTGCGGTGGCCGTCGAAGGCGGATCGTGGTGATCCCCAGCTCGACGGCGACGTGATCGGCGCCGAACCACTCGACGAGGCGACGCAACTCGCGTTCCGCCGCTCCAGGCCCGTCCGCCATGAGCGCCGCAGGAACTGTGCCCTTGCGACATCCGGTCAGGACGAGGTGCTCGCCTGACCCGTTGCCCGACCCGCCGCTCGTTCCCCGCAGCGTCGACGCGAGTTGTTCGAGACCGATGCGCGGCGCCGACTTTTCGCCGGCCATCTGGGCCACGCTGATCGCCCGAGCGAGCCGGGCATACCCCGCCGGCGATCGAGCGAGCACGACAAGATGGCGTCCCTGCGGGTCGGGGGAGCCGGTGCGCGGCGCGGAGCGGAGCGCCGGAAGATCGACCGTGAGCTCGGCGCCGAACACCGTCGGCAACCCCACGACACGTGCCGCCTCGGCGAAGCGCACCACCCCGTAGAAGCCGTGGTGATCGCATAGTGCGAGCGCTTCCAGACCCAGCCTCGCGGCCTCCTCGACCAGCTCCTCGGGATGCGAGGCGCCGTCGAGGAAGCTGAAGTTGGAGTGGGCGTGGAGCTCGGCGTACGGCACGGTGCCAGCGGCGCCGCGCGTGCGACCTGGGCCTCATAGGGCAGCCGATGCCGCGACCACCGCCGGGGCATCCGACCCGTCGCCGCGTGCTCCGGCGCATGCCTCGACGCGCGCTCGGTTGCCGGGTCGACGGTGGGCGCGCCGGAACGCTGCTGGCGCGCCAGGCGCGGTCGGGCGCGAGCATGCCAGGCGGTCGCTCAGACGCCGCTCGATCTCGCTCCACGGCTGCTTCGGGTTGTTGAACCCCATCCGAACAGTGTAGCGAACATCTGTTCGCACCAGTGACTCGAAGCGGCACGTTGCCCTGACGCTCGGCCTCTGGGGCCGTCGGACCGCGGCCAGCCTCTCAGACGCCGAGGCCGCGGTCAGGTCTCAGCCCGTCATGCCTCGGCCTTCACGTGGTCAGGCCGCTGCGGATGTCGTCGGCGAGCATGGCCTCGCGAGCGTCGGGGTCGAGGCGCTCGATCCGCGACCCGAACATCTCGTCCTTGGTCACGAGCAACACGTCGTCGACGAACTCGGCTACCGGACGCAGATGCGAGATCAGCGCGACCATCTTCCCCCCGCCAGCGACGGTTCCCAGCGTGGTCAGCGCAACGTCGAGCGCGTGATGGTCGAGGCGAGCCCGACCCCTCGTCGACGAACACCGCGTCGAGCTTGCTCAAGCGCCGCGACTCGCGATCTCCACAAGCGCCAGCGCCAACGCGAGGGCCGACTGGAACCGCTCGCCTCCCGACAGCGAGTCGGGCGAACGCGTCTCGCCCGAGCGCACGTCGACGATCCCGAAGTCGGCGACGAACCCGAACCGCCCGTCGGTGATCGCCTTGAGGCGCCGGGATGCCTCCGCCAGCAACTCGCGCTCGCGCTCGTCGACCAGATGGGCGATGAAGTGCTGGCTCCGCAGTGCGACCTCGAGCACCCGAAGGTTGGTGAGGAACGGCGCCGCCACCGCGAGGCGCTCGTCGAGCGCAGCCACCACGTCGATGGTCTCCCGAGCCGATCCGGCCGCCGCGTCGGCCGCGGCCCGATCGCGCCGCGCCTCGCCGCGCCGCTCCGACAGCTCGGCGGGCGTGGCACACCCATGCGCGTCGAGCAGCGCCGAACGGTCCACGCCGGCCTGCGCCACGGCGGCATCGAGCTGCGCTGCTGCGGACGCGGCCCGCTGCAGCGCCGCCGCTGCCGCGTCTTCGACTGGTGCGATGAGCCCCGCGAGATCCTCCAGCGTCGCCGCAACCGCCGCGTCCGCGATCGCTGGAGCAGGCGGCGGTCCGGGCGGCAGCTCCGGGCGGCACGGCGGCGTCCTGCCGTCGGGCGGCACGGCTCCGGGCGTCCTGCCGTCGGGCGTCGACGACTCCGGCGCTGGAGCGAAGCACAGCGGCAGTTCGACCCGTCGGAACGGCTCGTTCTCGCCAGCCCCAACCAGCGCGTCCAGGTCCTCGACGGCACGTTGATGCGCTTCGACCTCGGCCAGCACCCACGCCCCAGGTCGCTCGACCTCGTCGGCGGACCGCCGCGTGAGCTCCAGGAGCTCCCGCCCGGCCGCCTCGGCGGTCTGCGACACCTCGCGATCACGAACATCGAGCCGGCGCAGCTCCTCCACTGCGCCATCCAGATCGACGAGCAGCACGGCGAGCGCCGCAGGCTCGGGAGCGCCGTTCCAGCCCTCCGGCAGATCCGCCAACCGACCGACCAGGCGTTCGCGTCTCGTGATCGCCTGATCGAGACGCGAACGAGCATCGTCGAGGCGCGCCTGGCGCATCGCCGTCTCGCTCTGCGCGCTGGCCCGTTCCCGGTGCAGTGCGGCCAGGGCGTCCTGATGGGCCCGTCGAGCGGCATCGAGCGCTGAGCGGGCCTCGTCGGGCGCTTGGCTACGGCACCCAACGCGGCGGCAACGAACGAGCCCGCCGACGCATCCCCCCGAGCCCCGCCGCCGACCCGCACATCCGAGGCGTGGCCCGCGCCCGAACCCGGACCGGGGTCCGAACCAGAACCGGGGTCCGCGCCGGAGCCGGGGTCCGCTCCGGAGCCGGGGTCAGCCTCGGGTGACAGAGCGAGCCCTGCGCCCACCGCTTCGTCGAGCAGGCAGTCGAGCGCCGAGGCACGCTCGGAGCGACGCGCCATGGTCGCGTCGCGTTCGCCGTCCAGCTTCGAGCGGTGATCGCGCAGTTCCTTGAGGGCCTCGGTGGCCTGGCTCAGCTCGCGCTCGATCGCGACGCGACGGTCCCGCGCCGCGGCGACCCCCTCGGTGGGGTGCGGAGGTACGAACGTGTCGGGGAGCGAACGATCGCAGATCGGACAGGGAGCGCCCGGCGCGCACCCGGCCGCGGCTGTGGCGGCCGCATCGGCTCGCAACGCGTCGTGTTCGGCCTCGAGCGCGACGTCGCGGCGCCGGCCGGCATCGTCCAGGCTCGCCTCGGCGTCACGGATCTTCGCCGCCCCCGCTTCGAGTCGGTCGTTCAAGGCGGCCACCTCGCGGTCCAGCGCGAGAACCTCCACGCGGGCCGCTTCGAGCTGCTCGACCAATCGGTCGGCGGCGCTGGCAGCCTGGTCGGCGGCTCGCGCCGCGAGTTCCGCTTCGCCGACTACCCGCTCGGCCGAGGCCGCCGCCTCGGCCGCGGTCGCGAGTTGGGGTGGCTCCGTCGTGTCGATCGCCGTCGCGGCAAGCATCGCGTGCCGCTCACCTTCCGCAGCCAGGTCGGCCTCCGCGGCGGGCAGCTCATCGATCACCGTCCGGATGCGGCTCGCCGCAGCCATCAAGTCGTCGCGCGTCGCGTCGCCGCGGGCCACCACTCGGCGACGCTCGGCGATCTTCAAGGCCTCGCGCCGGGCCTCGGCGAGCGCCGTCGAT
The DNA here is from genome assembly GCA_016703525.1 of Actinomycetota bacterium. Lineage (GTDB taxonomy): Bacteria > Actinomycetota > Acidimicrobiia > Acidimicrobiales > Microtrichaceae > JADJBW01. The sequence continues at coordinate 77,358 of JADJBW010000019.1, forward strand.
GCGGCGACCTCGGCAGCGTCCAGCTCGGCCCGCGCCTGCGCGAGCCGGCGCAGTAAGACCTGCCGCGTCGGCCGGAGCGCGAGGCACGGCTCGGAGCGCCGCCTGCAACGCGCCGTGCCGCCCGGCCGCCTCCTCGGTCCGAGCGAGCAGAGCGGCGAGTTCGGCGGCGGCGGCAGCGAGCCGCTCATCGAGCGCCGATGCCGCGCCGGCTCGATCGACGGCCCGCTGCAACTCGGCGGCGGGATCGTCGGGAATGAGCACCCACGTTCGACCGTCCAGGCGGTCGCGTACGGCTCCCACTCCTCGCGCAGCGACTTGGCTCGCCGCTGGGTCTCGGCCACGTCGCCCAGGTCGAGGATCGACGTGAGGATGTCGTTGCGCTCCTTCTCGGTCGCAGCGAGCAGTGCGTCGAATCGACCCTGCGGGAGCACCACCGCCTGGATGAACTGGTCGTAGGTGAGGCCGATCACCTCGACGACACGCTCGGTCACCGATCGCGCCCCGTCGGCACCCAGACCCCCGGTGGGCGACACGAGCTTGTCGATCGGGGCCGACGCGTTGCGGTGCCGAGCGCGCGTCACCACCCACTCGTGACCGCCAGCGGTGAACGTCAGCTCGACACGCATGGTGGTGACGCCATCGGTGATGAGGTCGTTCAGGCTCGCGGCGCCGCCCTTCCACGACTTGCGCGCATAGAGCGCCAGGCAGAGCGCCTCGATGAGGGTCGACTTGCCGGCACCCGTGTCGCCGATGACCGCGAACAGGTCGAGGCGGTCGAAATCGACCACGGTCTCGCTGCGGTACGAACGCAGGCCGGCGAGAGCAGGCCGAATCGGCCGCATCAGCGACCCTCCGCCTCGGTGAACGCGAGGAGCCGGTCGAGCTCGATCGGCTGTGCCGGCGCATCGGACAGCACCGCCGCATGGATCTCGTCGAAGAGCTCCGCAATCCGCGCTGCGTCGGCCGCGCCCTCGCCCTGCGAAGCGAGCAGCGGCCTCCCGCCCCGGCGAGCCACGACCTGAACGTGTCGCCGAGTCCCTGCGGGGCATCGGGCACGGCCAACTCGTCGATCGCTGCCACCGATGGCGAGCGACCGTCGATGATGCCCACGATCGTTGCCCTCGGCAGCAGCGCCCGCACCGCGGCGCTCAGCGTGTCGAAGGGCCGGTCGCCGGTCGCGTGGTCGGGCCGGTCCGCGCCCCCGGAACCAGCCGGCGGTCGCGGAATCACCGGTGGTCGCGTGGTCGGGCCGGGTTACGCGCCCCGGAATCCAGGCAGCCCCGGAACCCGCTGTGGCATTGAGCACCGGGTCGGCGAGCACCGGGTCGGCGAGCACGGTCACCTCGACGACCCCGTCGCCGATGTCAAGCCGCCCGCGCCCCGAGTTCAGCCAGCGAAGCGCGCACCCTGAACAGGCGCCGCCCGGCAGGTAAGGCCCGACCTCGTGCACCTTGGTCGGCCGTCCGGCGGTCAGGTCGACCACCACCACCTGCTTCGCCTCGCCTTCCTCTCGAAGTCGACTTCGAGCAGCGAACCCGCATACCGCCCACGGCCCCCGGCGATCGCCTGGGGAACGTGAATGTGGCCGAACGCGAGGTACCCGTAACGCGGCTCGAAGTGAGCCGGATCGGTGGCGTAGTCCTCGGCGATGTGGATCGTCTTCTCCGACGAGGTCTTCGCGTCGCGCACGTGCACGTGCGAGGCGAACACGGCGACATCGCGGGCGGGATCGAAGTCGCCGAAGGCCGCGGCGCTGTACGACGCGATGATCTTGCGCAACGAGTCGTTGTAGGTCGCGTTGGCCTCGACCAGCGCGCCGAAATCTCTGATGACCCGGTTCTGGTGCACGAACGGCAGGGCGACGAGCCGGAGCTGCGCGCCGCACGCCGTTGCGAACGTGGAGACCGCGCCCGCCTCGGCCAGCACCGGCTTGGCGAGCACGTGTACCGCGGCGTCTTCGAGCGCCACGCCGAGCACATCGAGCGCGACCGGCGAATCGTGGTTGCCCGCCAGCAGCACCACCGGCGCGATCGCCGCCAGATCCCGGAGCGCCCGGATAGCCCGCCCGAAGTCGTGCATGGGTGGCCGATGCCCGTCGAACAGGTCGCCCGTGTGCACGATCAGGTCGGGCGCGGCGGCCCGAGCGATCTCGCACAGCTCGGCGATGAGCGCGTCGTGGTCGGCCGCGCGGGACTCGCCTCGAACCGTGACGCCCAGGTGCCAGTCGCTCGTGTGCAGCACGCGCACCGCGTCGGCCGGGCGATCGGGAACGCGGCCCTGCGCGCCGCGCCCGTGCCGTCCCGCAGCGACCGCCGACGCAGTCCCCGTTTCGTCGCCCGACGCCGTTCCGTGCGCTGCGTCGCTCACATGTCCTCCAGGAGCGCGCGAGCCTCGGCGTCGTCGGCCGCCGAGCCCAACACCTCGGAGACCCGGGTCGCATACGGCGGAAACGGAAAGCGGATCGGTACGGGGGCGGGAAGCAGCGGCTGCGAGGTGATCATCGTTCCGGGAGCGATGATCTGCGCCCGCGCCCGCATCGCCGCGGGCAGGAAGCCGAGCTCGGACGACTCCGACGCCTTGAGCTGCCCCACCACCTCGAGTGCGGCGTTGTTGGTGATGTCGCGATCGACCCCCGACGGGTTCTGCTGTGCTCCGATCAAGATGACACCGAGGCTCCGACCGCGGGCAGCGATGTCGACGAGCAGGCTCTTGATGGGCGACCCGCCGGAGCGGGGCGCGTACTTGTTCAGCTCGTCAAGCACCACGAACGTGCGCCCCGCGGCGGTGGAGTTCTCGTGCTGCTCCCACACCGAACTGAGCACCGACGCCACCACGAAACGCTGCGCGTCGGCGTGCAGCGCGTGCACGTCGACCACCGACACCTGCGACGACAAGCCCACCTCGGCCAGCCGCGCACCAGGCGCCGCAACCGGGGGGTCGACTTCCACAGCCGCCGGATGAACGCCTGGGTGGTCGACCCGGTGACCGATCCCGTCCAGAGGGGCTCGAACCCCGGCGACCCCTCGGTCACCTTGTCGCCGATGAACTCGACCAGCTCGTCGAGCGTGGCGATCACCACACCGCTGCCGGCCCCCACGGGGCGCTTGCGACGCAGGGCCCGAGCAGCCGATTCCCACGTGGAGCCCGGCCGCTCGTCCTGGTCGTCGGGATGGACCAGCACCACCCGCCCCTCGGTGTCGCCCGCGAGGGGGCAACACCAGCGCAGCAGTTGCACCCGCACGACCTGCTCGATGAACGAGAGCTGCCCCGACTCCAGGTCGTCGAACACGAACTCGAGCAGCCCGCGCTCGATGAAGGTTCGCGGGCTCCATCCATAGGCGCTCGTCTCGCGCTTGTCGCGCACCTCGATGTGCGGGACCGGCGTGACACCCGGGTCGCTGTCTTCCGCTGGGGCGAAGACCTCGATATCGGTGAAGGGCCGCGGGTCGGCAACGCCCAACAGCCGCCACTGCCGCCGCGCCTCGACCCCGACGGGATCGGTGTCGACGAACCGGTTGTTGGGCTTGTCGAGCAGGCAGAGGTCGGATCCCTTGACCGAGAACACGAGCGCCCGATCGTGCGCGCTCCCCCGCCGCGCCCGGCGACCGAACTCGGTCTCGAACAGCGTGTACAGCAGGTACAGGGCGTAGCTGGTCTTGGTCGCGACGCCGGACTTGCCCGAGATCGAGACGTGTCCGCCCTTGTCGCCGTTCAGGAAGGAATACGGCATGTAGACCGGCTCGTCGCCCATGTCGAGGCCCAGCGGGATCTGCTCGTCCTCGGACATCTTGTCGAGGAACAGGGCCCGGCGGCGGTGGTCGGCCTCGGCGATCCAGATGCGTGCACCCGACGAGGGCGGCAGGTACCGCTCGGGATCGGTGCGGATCCACGACACCTCGGCGTGGCGGAACCGCTGGCCGGGCAGCGTTGCCGCAGCGAGGCGCGCCGTGTCGGTCGCCAGCTCGGCGCCCTCGACCCGGCCCGACACCTCGGTCACGATGCCGTAGTGGAACAGCACCGAGCCGTCGACCAGGCGTTGTGCCGTGACGACGAAGGTATCGAGCGCCAGATCGACCCGGTCGTCGATCAACACGTTGGCCTGCTGGGTCGTCGCGTCGGTCGACGCGTCGATCAGGCCCACCGGATCGGTCGCCAGCCGCCGACAACCCCCGCAGGTCGTTTCGCCGGTCGACATCGGTGATGTCGTCGACCTGGGGCACGTCGCCCGGGAACTCGCCCGGGAACTCGCCGGACGTGGGGCTGGAACCGGTCATGATGCGCTCCGGAGGTGCACGGCCTCGCGGGCGGCACGGGTTGCCATTTCGGCACGCCCCATGCACCGCGACAGATGGGTTTCGAGGTTCTTCACCGGCGTGAGGTTCACGGGCGCGCGCGGGTCGCGATGAGCCGCTCCGGCGAACCGGGGCAAGGCTGCGGCGATCGCCGACGCTCGTGCGGCGACCTCGTCGAGACCCGGCTCGGCGGCGAACTCCAGCCGGGCGATGCCCGTCCACGGCGAACCGACCGGACCGGGGTTACCGACCCGGATGTAACACGTGTAGCGATCGGTGCTCGTGGTGTACAGCGGGGTGCGCTCACCGACCTCGAGCCGCGGGATCCGGGCATGATCGTCGGGCGGGAGGATGCGGCGATGATGCGACTTCACGTATCCGACCACGAACCCGGCGTGCAGCCCCGAGATTCGGTTGAGGGGCCGTCAGGCACCACGTTCACCCCGCCTCGACGCAATCGATCGCCAGGCTGCCCTCCAGCCGACGCATGCGTTCCTGGAGCGCCGCGAGCAGCTGATCGGGCGTTTCCGCCTCGGTCGACACCGCCGACCATCGGTACCCGGACCGCGAGCGGAGATCGCCCGTGCGGCCGCCACCCCAGATGGCCACGCGGTCGACCCGAATGCCCGCGTAGCTCGCCGAGGTGTTGGGGTGCACCGTGACCGCGCCGACCGCGGCGCAGCCGGCGAGGCCGGGCACCCGGGTGCCCGTGGCCGATTCCTCGGCCCATAGCGACAGCTCGGCCCGGCGCCGGCCGTCGACGAACGCGAGCGGGATGGAGGCTGACGTGTGCCCACGCACGTGGTCGCCGGAGTGCTCCGCCCGGGTGGCGTCGGCGGATACCTCCATCTCGAAGCTGGCCGAGTTGCCGTACGCGGGGTCCCAATCCTCGGTGTACATACGCCACGCGCTCGGCGACGTAGCCGGATCGGATGTGGGGGGCGCGTCGACCATGGGCGACCTTTCGGGGTGGGTCGCGAGAGACGGTAATTGGCGCCACCGACAGAGTCGGCGTTTGGGGGTCTACCAGTCGTCCTCGTCGTCGGCGAGAGCCGCTGGGAGCTCCACGACGAAGGCCGCTCCGCCCAACGCGGCGGACTCCACGAAGATCCGCCCGCCGTGCGACTCGACGATCCGTTTCGTGAGCGCCAGGCCGAGCCCGCTTCCCCCCGCGTCGCGGCTGCGCGCCTCCTGGAGGCGGGTGAAGCGCTCGAACACCTTCTCGCGCAGCTCCATCGGCACGCCCGGTCCGTCGTCCTCCACGCACAGGCGAACCGTCGGGCCGTACGTCGCGAGCGACACCCGCGCCGCGGTCGCCGCGTGCCGAGCGGCGTTGTCGATCAGGTTGCGAACCACGCTCGTCAGCTCGTCGGGCACGCCGATCACCCGGCCGGCGAGCACGCCGGAGCGATCGATCGGCACACGGAATGTGCGCTGCAACTGCTCGTAGCACAGCTCGTCGAGATCGACCTCGCACGTCGGGCGCGCACCCCTCCTCGAGCCGCGTGAGCGCCAACAGGTTGTCGACCAGGGCGCCGAGTCGCTCATCCTCGGCCAACACGGTGCGGCCCACGTGGGGCCAATCGGTGTGGTCCGGGCGCAGCAGCGCGGTCTCGAGCTGGGTGCGGATCGACGCGACGGGCGACCGCAACTCATGGCTGGCGTCCGACATGAATCGCTTCTGGCGCTCGGAGGAGCCCTCGATCCGGTCGAGCATCGCGTTCATCGTGCGGGCGAGCTCGCCGATCTCGTCGTCGGTGCGCGGCTCCGGCACGCGTTGATGCAGCGTCGAGCCGGTGATCTCGTTCGCCCGGCGGGTGATCGACAGCACGGGCCGCAACGCCTGTCCCGTGACGAACCAGGCGAGCGCCGCCACCGCGACCACCATCGACGGCACCGCGAAGTACAGGGCGCGCGCCACACGATCGACAGTCCGGGTCACCTGCTCGGTGGGCGTCGCGATGTGAACCTGCACGCTGCCGCGGTCGGTGCGAACGTTCACCTCGGTCAGGAGGAACGCCTTGGGATCGATGCGCGACGGCAGACGCGAGCCCAGAATCGGCACCGCCTCGCCCGACACACCGCGGCGAACCTGTGCCGCCAATCCACCCGAGGAATCGACGATCGCCGTGCTCGGTGCGACCACGTAGAAGTACGAGCCGCCGATCGCATCCATCACGTCCGGCGCCGTGGTGGCGCGCGTCAGGTCAACGCCAGGTTCTCCGGTGTCGTTCAGGTCGTTCGACGCGAGTTCGGTGTTGCGCAGCGCCTCGATGATCACGGCGTTGCGGTCGCGCAGATCGTCGAGGAGCGTGGCCTCGACCGAGCGCACCAACAGCACCGACGCGAGGCTCACCGCTCCGGCGAAGATCACCGTGACCGCGAAGGTCAGGCGGACGCGAACCGAATCAACGAGGCGCCGCAAGCGGTGCCCCCAGCCAGTACCCCTCGCCGCGGATGGTCTCGATGTCGGATCGACCGAAGGGCCAGTCGACCTTGCGGCGCAGGTAGCCGACGTAGACCTCGACCACGTTGGGGTCGCCCTCGAAATCCGCTCCCCACCGCGCGCTCCAACAGGTCGAGCTTGGGCACGATCTCGCCGGCCTGACGCATCAACACATCGAGCACCGCAGAACTCGCGGGGCGACAGCCAGATCGGCGTCTCGCCCGCCGAACAGCGCGGGCCACCGGGTCGAGCACCAGGTCGCCCACCTCGAGCGGCTGCAGGTTCGAATCGCTGCGGCGCCGGGCCAGCGCCCGCAGGCGCGCCACGAGCACCACGAACGAGAACGGCTTCGACAAAGTCGTCGGCGCCCGTAATCGAGCGCCTCGGCCTCGTCGTACTCGCCGTCCTTGGCCGTCAGCATGAGGATCGGTGTCCACACCTCCTCGGACCGCAACGTCCGGCACCGCGGTAGCCGTTCATGCCCGGCAGCATGATGTCGGCACGATCAGATCGAAGAAGCCGGTTCGGCGCGCCCCAAGCCCTCAAGCCGTCATGGCTGACCTCGACCTCGAACCCTTCGGCCTCGAGGCCTCGTTGCACCGCCCTCGGCGAGTGCGACTTCGTCTTCGATCACGAGCACCTTCACACCGACAGTCTGCCCGTGGATGGGGCGGTTCCCCGGTCGTTCGCCGCGCCGCTCTGGGGGGCTTTCAGGCGGCACGATCCGAACTCGCCGGGCGCCTCAGTCGTAGGTCGCCTCGACCCACCAGTGCTGGGCTTCGAGGGCCAGCAGGTGGGCCGTTCCGTCGCCGGCTGCGATCTGGAATCGGGCACGGCGGCGATGCCGACCGCGTCCCACCACCGCTCGTCGACGAAGCCAGGGGCCAACCCATCCGACCACGTCGAGCCACGGGCCGGGCGATCGACAGGCTTATTAAGCGCACACGAGACCGCGCCGCGCCGATTGACCTCGGCGCGCCAGCCCTCGTCGTCGACCAGTTCGGCTCGGCGCGGAACCGGCCACACGAGCGCCGGCGGAGGGTCGGGAACGTGGCCGGAGCCAGGGTTCTGGGCCGGCGGTTCACGGCGAGCGACTCGTCGTCGGCCACGGGCACCGTGTCGATCGGCACGAGCCGGTAGCGATCGGCGGGCGATCAGCCACCCTGCCATTCGGCCCGCGCACGGCATCCTCACCCAACAGCGCCTGCACCCGGGCCAGCCCTCGGCAGGCGTGCATCGGCACGGCGTCGGCGCCTCCCCAGAAGCCGAGTTGGCGGCGCGCGCCGGGGCCACCTGCTCGGGCCGCAACCAGAGCCGCACGATGCCGCCCTCGGTGAAGCTTGCCGCGGCCCCTGGCCCACGTGAGCCATCCGTCGAGCTGCCAGCGAACCCGCTGTGCGACGGCCGCCGAGCTCAGTGCGCCGTCGTGGCGCCAGCGCCGTTCGAGAGGCTGCCGTCGGCCGTTTCCGCGCCGATCAGCACCGAGACCGCCGCGAGACCGCGGGATTCGAGCCGCCCGTTCAGGTCGTCGGCGAGCGCCTTGGCGACGAACGCGGCGCGGTCGACGCGGTCGAGCGGCGGGTCGAGCTCGTCGTCCACGTCGAGGTCGGGGGGCGGGTCGGCGGGTGCAGCGGGACCAGGTCGACCCCGCTCGCGACCGCGTGCGCCGCAGCGCCTCGGTGCCGAATCAGGCGGTGACATCGGCGGCGGGGAGATCAGCGAGCGCCGGTGCAGGCCGGACGCTCGAGCACATCGGCGAGTTCGGGGATGCCGAGCGACCGGACCGAGATCGGGGCGAGGAACTCGGGGCTCGCGCCGGCGTCGATCACGAGCCACCCTCCCCCGGCTGCGGCGGCTCGGCGGGCGGCGCGCTCCGCCGCGAACGCGCCGTCGGCCACGCCGACGCCAACCACGGCCGGGGCCCGAAGCGCCGTCGCGGCCGCTGCGACGCCCGTTCGGCCATCGCCGCGTCGCCGCCGAAATGGCGCGACGGCCCGCGGGCCCGGGAACCGGCAAGTGCCCGCCTGCCGTGATCTCGCGCTCGCCGGGGTGATCGGGTCGAAGCTGCGAGCACCGGCTCGAAGTTCACGGCTTCGCGGTCGGGTCGCGTTCCACCAGCCAGTTCGGCCTCAGGACAGTGACGCTGCGCTTCGCGGCGGCGCGCCGATCTCGACCCCGGCCTCGCGCCGGCAGCGAGACCGAAAACAACGCAGGTTCGCGTACAGCACCACGACCGGGGCCTCGGGCGGACGACCGAGCGCAGCGGCCGGCCGGTCGGCGCACCCACGACGACGGTGCGGGTGGGTGCGACCCCGCTCATCGTGCGGCCTCCGGAGTTGGCGATGGCGGCGCGGGGGGATGCCCGCCGTTCGCCCTTCATCCGACGCTGCCGAAGCCGTCGCTTCAGGAGGGCGGTTGGGTCGACGGCCGGGGAGGTGCCCGTGTTCATCGGCGCTGCGTTCGTCGGCGCTGCGTTCGCTGCGCTGAACCCATCGACGAACGCCGCTGGGCGACGAGCCGTCGAGACGGACCTGGATTCGGCGTTGGCGGTCGGCGCCGCGGCGCCCCGGCCAGACCGTGAGTTCACGGTCGTCGAGACGCTGCCGAACCCGTCGCCCAGCCCCGACCAGGCGCTGGTCGATACCGAAAGCTCAGGTCGGCGTCGATCGGCCACCGGAACCGACGCCCGTCGTCGACCTGCGTCGCTGTGACCGACCCGCGTTCGCGGGGTGCGCCGCAAGACGCCGGGCATCGCTTGCGGTCGCCAGATGGGTCCGGATCGACGACGACCAGATCGAAGGTGTCGACGAGGCGCTGCGATACCTGCCCCACTGCGAGACCGGCGGCTCATCGACCCGACGGTTCGCTGCTGGCCACGCCGGAACGAACCGATGCCGCCCATCCCCAGGACGGAACGCCGACGATGGCCGTCCACGATCCGCCGCGTGATGCCTCGGCCAACAGCGCCATCGTGATGCTGGTTGCTCCGGCGCCCGAGACCGACACGCGGGAACCGCGCGGCAGGCCGTCGAGCGGCAGCAGCGGGAGAAAGGCCTCGGCAACGGGCAACGTCCGCTCGATGCGAGCACCGTCGGCCGAAACCGTTGCTCGACGCGCTGCGGTTGGGATGCTTCGGCCATCTCCCCATGTTCGAACATTCGTTCGCAGGTTCGCAAGAGGTGAAGTCGCCCGCACCTGCGCCCGTAGCATGACGCCATGGCGGATGACCGCACGTATCTACGCGAGTACTACCTCAACCTGGTTCCAACTTCCCGCTCGTCTTAAGCTCGGAGTGGTACGTACCCGTCTACGAACAACTGTGCTTAGACGACGAACCGACGAACACCCGTCGACCTGCTCGCTCAACAGGTGTTCTTCTCGACCGGCGCGTCGATCCCTTTCAGCGGATTCATCGGCACGGGCAAGTCGACCGAGCTACGCCGGCTGCGCCGACGCCTGGAAGGCGACGGCAACCTGGTTCTGCTGATCGACATGGAGCCGCTGCTCAACCCGACGGCACCGCTCGACATCACCGTGTTTCTCACCCGCCTCGCCGGCGGGGTCGAGAACGAGGCGATCGCGCAGTGCTACATCGACGCCTCCACGACGCGGCAGCGGTTCTCCAGAAAAGCGCCTGGTCGACTTTCTCCGGTCGGGTCGGTTCGACTTCGCCCGGTTCAAGCTCGACGCGAAGGTGGCGTCGGTCGAGATCGAGGGCCGGCTTCGCAAGGACGATTCGTTCCGGGAGGCGGTGCAGGCGAGTCTTGCCGGTTCGCTGCTGCAGCTCTCGACCGAGGGTGACCGGTTACCTGACGGCGTCATCTCCGAGATGAAGGACGGCTCGGGCACGTCCAAACGTGGTGGTGATCGTCGACTCGGTCGAGAAGCTGCTGTACGAACAGACCGACGGTGCCGTCATGCGCTCAGTGCGCACCGTGTTGCGCGCCACACTGCGACCTGTTGCGCGTTCCCGGGGCGCAGACGATCCACGGCGCCACCCGACCTCCCGGGTGTAGGGGAGGGGCCGTCGCCGCCAACTTCGATGCCGGGCCTAGAAACTGGAAGCGGTGCGGCTCGCGACGCGGAGCGGCGACGACTACGAACCGGGGCTTCGCATCCTGTGCGAGGTCGTGAAAGCGCGGGCGCCGGAGGGCGACTGGGAGCGGCTCTTCGGCGGCGACGAACAGGTCGAGCGGCTGGCTCGCATGTCGGGTGGCCACATACGTCAGCTCCTGCTGGCGGTGCGCGAGACGATCATTCGCACGACCACGCTGCCCGCATCACCCGAAACGATCGAAGCGGCCATCCGTCAGCTCCGCCGGGCCTTCGGTGTGCTGGCCGACGACCAGGTCGAGTGGCTTCGCCAGCTCGCGGCGAACGAGGGCGGCCGCACCGAACGCCTCGCGGCGCGCTCGCCCGACGAGCTCGCCGGATTCGCCACGACGGTCGGCGTCGACCCCACCGACACCCTCGTGTGGGTCTGTGTCGAACAAGGTGCGCTCGGCACCACCGACGAGTGGGCGACGGCGTGGCGTGGCCTGCTCGCCGGGCTCAACCGCCGACGCGAGGAGATCGGCCGCAACCTTCACGACGGCCTGGTGATCGCGGGCCCGGCGGGTCACCACGATGGTGGCGCGAGGTCGCTACGGACCTGCCTGGTCGAAACGGGCGGTGTTCATACTTTCGCGGCGCAGGCTCCCGACGATGCTTCCTCCGGACGGGCCGGCGGCGAGCCCGGCACTGGGACCGACGCTCAGGCGGGCACCGAGCCCGATTGGCGAGCGTGGCTGGCCGCGAGCGAGAACGCTGCCGGCGATCCGACCAATCCGGCGTCGCCGGTGTTCGATGAGGGCTTCGCCACCTCGGTTCGCGATCTCGAACAGGCGATCCGGCAGGGTGACGACCGGCTCGTCTGGGCCCACGACACGGCCAACACGCTGTACGAGCAGCCCAGGCGTCGGAGGCACGAAGCCTGCCCGGCGAGCGTCGCTGCGTTCGTGGCGGACGATGGCCGCCGACGCTCGGTCCGACCCAGCGGCGCCAACGCTGCTCACCGATGCGCTGAGCGCCGGGCACAGCGCCCCGTCGACGGCTGATCGACGCCTGTCGGCTCACAGCGACGCTCGGCCGACACCACCCGACCAGCAGGGCACGGCGATTGGGGGCGCGGGCTGCTGTCGAGTTCGCGAAAATCGGGCCGGGCCCCTCCACCGGGGCACAGCTCGGGCCGACGCCGCTTACGAGCTGATCGAGCTGGTCGATCTGCTGCGCGGAACAAATAGGCTCGACGAGGCGCCGCCCCTGACGCCGAGGCGCTCGCCCTCACCCGCGACCGAATCACCCGCTACGGCAAAACCCCCGACACCCTCAAAGCCCTCTCCATCAGCCTCACACGGGTCGGCGACCTCGCCCAACAAACCGGCGACCTCACCACCGCCACCACCCACCACAACGAAGCCCTCGCCCTCGACCGCGACCGAATCACCCGCTACGGCAAACAACCCCCGACACCCTCAAAGACCTCTCCATCAGCCTCACACGGGTCGGCGACCTCGCCCAACAAACCGGCGACCTCACCACCGCCACCACCCACCACAACGAACCCCTCGCCCTCACCCGCGACCGAATCACCCGCTACGGCAAAACCCCCGACACCCTCAAAGCCCTCTCCGCCAGCCTCCAACGGGTCGGCGACCTCACGACAAACCGGCGACCTCACCACCGCCACCACCCCCACAACGGAGCCCTCGCCCTCACCGCGACCAGATCACCCGCTACAGCACAACCGACACCTCCAAAGACCTCTCCATCAGCCTCAAACGGGTCGACTCTCGCCCGACAAACCAGCGACCTCACCACCTCAACCACCCACCACAACAGACGCCTCGCCACCCTCACCGCGACCAGATCACCCCGCTACGGCACAACCCCACACCCTCAAAGACCTCCGTCTCGACCTCACGGGTCGGCGACCTCGCCAGCAAACCGACCTCACCACCGCCACCACCCACCACAACAAGCCCTCGCCCTCACACGAGGCCATCCACCCGCTACGGCTAGCGCCGACACCTCCAAGACCTCTCCATCAGCCTCAACGGGTCGCGTACCTCGCCCGGCATAAACCGGCGACCTCACCACCGCCACCACCCACCACAACGAAAAACTCGCCCTCGACCGCGACCGAGTCACCCGCTACGGCACAACCCCGACACCCCCAGAAGACCTCTCCATCAGCCTCAAACGGGTCGGCGACCTCGCCCGACAAACCAGCGACCTCACCACCGCCACCACCCACTGCAACGGCGGCACTTCCTCGCCCTCGACCGCGACCGAACCTCGCCTACGGCAAAACCCGACCTCAAAGACCTCTCCATCGGCCTCAGGAACGGGTCGGCGACCTCGCCCGACAAACCGGCGACCTCCACCACCGCCACCACCCACTACAACGGAAAAGCTCGCCCTCAACCCGCGACCGAATCACCGCTACGTGCAACCCCGACACCGCCGGACCTCCATCAGCCTCCGCGGGATCGCCGCTGCTCTTTCCGCGACGGCCCCAGCGGCAAGACGACGAGGCCGCTGACGCCTGGTAAACAAGAGTCGAAAGGCGATACGTTGCGCAGGGCGTTCCAGCTCACCGGGTTCGGCAACGCTCGGCACCGTGAAGCTTCTCAGCTTCGGTGCCTCGTGGTGGCCGCTGCCGAGGGCAGGGTCGGCGACGCGGTCGGCGGGCGAGATCCGCACGGAGCGTCGCGTGCTCGGCGACTACGACCGATGGTTGCTTTTGTTTCTTCGATCCCGATGAACCACCGGTGGACCCTCAGACATGTGACCGAGGTCACACTGGCGGACCTGGTTGACCGGGCTTCGTTGTCGGTGGCACCTTTTTCACTACACCCGTGCCCACGAACGCCAGTTCGCAACAAACCTCACACGGCGGCACCTTGCACCCGCCTCGCGATCCCGGTCCGCGAGCTTCGCGTCGTCGGTGCGCGTTCTGCTGAGACCTCGAGCCCACCGAAAGTCCCCTCGCCGCCGCACCCGACCTCCGCAACGCTGCGACTCCGCAAACTCGCCGCCGCCGGCGAAACCCTCCTCACCGCCCGCGCCGCCGCCGCCAAAACGAATGGAAACGCGTAAGCCCACGCCAACGCAGCCGAATGGCTCGCACACAACACCAGCGCCCGCGTCGACCGCCCCCCGCACCGACCTCCGCGCCTCCAGGCGCCTCGAACAACTCCCGCCACCACCGACGCACTCAGGCTCGGCGCACTCTCCCCCAACCAAAACCCACGACGCCATCGCGGACGCCTGGCCACCAACCCCAACGCCGAACACGACCTCATCGACCTCGCACAACACGAATCCCTCCGCCGCACCCGCGAAGAAGCAGCCCTTGCCAGGAAGCCGAAATCGACAACAGGGCGCGCACCCAAGCACGACCGCGAAGCCCCGCATCCACCGCCAACGCTCATGCCGCACCTGGACCACCCCGACGGCACCCGGGACGCCTCCGCGCCAACGGCCCCGCCGAACACATCGCCGACATCGCCCGCGAACTCGAACATCAACTCACCCGCCAACTCTGCCAACCCCGCAACACCAACCCCGCCGACACCAGTAGCAGTGCGCAGTGCGCGATGCGCGGTGGCGGCGATCCGGAATCGTCGATGCAACGACGACAACCGACAACCCCAACGACACACCCGACAACCTCCGCTTCCGCGACATCCTCCACCACCTCATCACCGAAGGCCCCCACTTACGACCACCCCGATCACAACCCTCCCGACCACACCCCAACGACGACGACGAGCGACGACAGCGACAGCGACAGCGACAGCACCGGCGACAGCAAAGCCCGCTCTCCCACCCGCACAACCAGGAACCCGCGTCACCGACCGAAACGGCCGCAAACCGAAACGCCCCGACCGAGCCACGCAACACGACCCGGCCAGCGACTCGGCATCCACAACCTCGCCCTACTCCGCATCGACCTCACCGCACTCACCCGCGGCCGCGAAACCGGCGAAGTCTGCGAACTCGTCGGACACTGCAATATCTCCGTCGACAAAGCACGCCAACCGCTCGGCGACGCCCTCTGGACCATCGTGCTCACCCAAGCCAGGCACGTCGCGGCGTCGTCAACCTCGCCCGCACACCAGCACATCGCCCAACAACTCACGCACTCCTCAGGGAACAACCCACTGCTCGGTCATGCCGGCTGCAACCGCACCATCCGCCTAGAAACCGACCACACCATCGACTGGGCCACCAACCTCCGCACCATCACCGACCAACTCGGCCGGCTCTGCGACCACCACCACTGGCTCAAAACCACTCCGGCTGAGGCCTCTCGCCTGCCCCCAACCCACCCCTCACCACAGCATCAGCACCGCAAACCCATGGTCCCACCGACCACACCGACCACCCCGACCACCCCACCAACAGGGCGCGCACCGACCGCCAAACCACTGCTGGCGGGCCTCGGCTGGGCGCAGCCGCCACCCTCGGCCGCCAGGCGCTATAAACCGCCGAACCGCCAACGCGGGCCCGCGGCCGCCGGGCCGCAGCCGCCAAACCCTGTAAACCGGAGCCACGGCTGCCGAACCCCGCGACGACGAGCCCACGGCGTCACAGCCACGACAACACCGGCACCGGTAAACGGCGATCGAGGCGACCGCGAACCCCCGCAAACGGAGCTGGGTGACCTCTTCGGCCCCTGACAGCCGCGGCGTCCCCAACACCGCCCACAGGCGTGCGCGACGCCGCGCCACCCGGCCTTTCCGGCCCGACGCAGGAAGGTGAGCATCGGCGCGTGCGGGAGAAGCGGGATCTGGCTCGCCAGGCAACCACAGCGTGCCCTGCCGCTGCCAGCGCTGCAGGGGCGACTCGCACCGCGGGCTGCATCCAGCAGGTGGGGCGCCGCTCGGCCAAAGCAGGCACTCGCCGGGGCGCTCTCGCCGGAAGGCGCTATTCAACGGCGGTGTCCTCGAAGGTCGGCACCTCAACGCCCACGGGCGGTAGCGTAGAGGTGTAGAGACCTTCGATGATTTTACGATCCCCGCCGACGAACCGCCGCCGGCGAGATCGCGACGGTACAGTCACGACCGACCCGTTGATATGCGACCGGTCCACGACCACCATGCTCGAAGATGCGCCGCGCCAGCACGTCGACCGGACCGTCGCCGACGATCGCATCGTCAGGCGAAATTACCGCTCGTGGCCCATCCCGGTCCGCGCGCGGTTGAGGAGGCTCGTAGCGAACGGTTCCACCCGCAGGAGGGCTTCTCGATGACGGTGACAGGCTGGCCCCCGCTGGCGCCGCCGAGACTACCGCCGCCGACCTGAACGGCTACAGCCGAGGGCGTTGAACGTGTCGCAGTCGTCGGACGAGCCACTGTCGTAGCCCGCCGTGAACCACCGCTTGCGTTGGGCCGACGTCCGTGGGTGAACCCCTCAGGGTTCACCGACCAGTCGTCGACTTCTGGATCGCGTCGTCGCCGACCCCGAAACCGCGTCCGAGCGCCTCGTCGATGTCACCGTCGTCGAGCCGCTTCGCCGGACGATCGGACTGGCTGCGCTCGTACCGCGAGTGCGCCCACACGCCCGCCAGGCAATCGGCCTGCCCCTCGAGGCGAACCGACAGGCTTTCCGCCGCGGTCGCCTGATCCGGATCCTGCTGTTCGATCCGCTGCACCTGCTCGGGTCCCCAGCACGTTCTGCACGTGATGGCCGACCTCGTAACGCGATCACGTACGCCTGGGCGAAGTCACCGGCGGCACCGAAACACGTCGCAAATTCCTCAGCGACTCCGAGATCGACGTCGACCTGATTATCGGCGGGGCGAGTCGGGCGGCCCCAGATCTGCGAGAGACCCTCACGCATCCGGTCGAGGTGCGTCCGATGGCGTCGGGCACCAGCTTCGTCCGGTCGTACCGCTTTCCCGGAGTCTGGAACTGCTCGGCCC
>JADJBW010000020.1 GCA_016703525.1 Actinomycetota bacterium
GCTGACGTGACCTGAGGCGATTCGCCCCGCGCCCACACGATCGAAGGAGATCCTGCCATCTCTGCCGCGATGCCATCCGAATGAGCGCGATGAGGTCGCCGGGTTCTCGGGGCCGACGCACCAACCTCGCGCGTCGTTCGGCCCGGACGGCCCATCCATCGTCGCGATGTGGTACGGTTTCCTCGATTCGGCGAACACGTGATCCCGGAAATCGGGTTCGGTCCGGGGGCGAGGAGATCGTGATCGAGACGTTCGCGAGTCGCAGAAGGTGGCGAACTTCACCGGAACTCCCGCTTCCCACGGCGCTCGTGGAGGCAGGCGACGACTACCCGAGTACAGGCGGGCGTGGAGAGGTCGTGGGACCAGGTCGCGTGCTCGATGATCCGGCGGTCGTCGTCGAGTCGACAAGGCGGCCTGAGCCGCTATCAGCACGTACCCCAAGCCCCCGGTGATCTGGGAGTTGAAGCCGAGTTGCAGGCGGGCAAGGGGGGTGTGCGTGCAAAGCTCCCACGTCGACCGCGTGGTGAGCTGGGACCATCAAGGTGGACGTCGCCTGCGAGGCCGAGCGCGCTCGGCCCCGCATACGGACGCGCCTGACGAGTGCGGCTTCCGGTGACTGCGGCCGTGGGTGAGATCATCGAATTTCCGAGTAACGGCTCGAACGAAGCGGGTACCCCTCCGCCGAGAGCGCCGACGCACATCAGCCGTGATCGTGATCTCAGGATGGTGGGGTCTCGTTCACATCTGCGAGGTTGTCGTAGGTTCGGTTCGCTCCGGGTTCACCGCACTGGCGCCCGACCTCTACCGAGGCAGGACGACTGACCGAGCCCGACGAGGCGGCAAGCTGATGAGCCACATCTGGACCGTACCGCCCAAGACATGAGCGGAGCGATCGAGGCGCTATTGGCCCGACCGCCACGACGAGAGCCGAAGGTGGGCGTTGTGGGGATTCTCATGGGCGGTGGCCTGGCGCTCAAGCTCGCCTGCGACCGGGCGGATGTGGTGGGAGCGTGCGCGCCGTTCTACGGCCTGATCCCGTGGGAGGGCGCACTGCCCGACTGGGTCGAAGCCGCAGGCCCGGGTGGCATGCTGCCGAGCTCGACGGCTTCTTCGGGCCTGCCGCCGTCGCCGAGTTGCAGGCGACGCTCGACGTCCTCGGCAGGACGCGCAGCTCAACGTTCACCCCGGGTGCAGCCACGTTCTTCAACGATCACCGCCCGAGGTCTAGCCGCGGCGGAGGCCGAGGTGGCGTGGAGACGATGAAGATCTCGTTCTTGTCGTCAGCGCAAGGCTGAGCGGAGCATGCCCGACGTGCATGGCTCCGACGTCGATGTCGTCGAGGCCTGACGCTCGGCCTTCGCCTGGTTAGCTGACGCGACGCGATCGTCGACGCCTGCCACGGCCCGGGGCGCTGGCAAGACGCGGTCGCCGCCGAGCCGCGGCGCAACCCGAGGCGCTGCCTTTCGACGACGCGTCGACGCTGTTGCGGCGGATCGACCGTGGCGAGGGCGAGTCGGTCGACGGTCAGCGGCGGCGATGGTTGCAGTCGCAGATCCGCAGGCTGCACATGGTGTGCCGAGTGCTCGCCGGTGAGGGCGTCCCGTATCTCGACGAGGTCGAGGCCTGTTACGGCATCCGCCCCGACGGGTCGAGGAGGACGAGGTGTTCGAGGCGCATCGGCGTCTCGAACGGGCGCTGCCGGGCGGGGGTGATCTCGGCGAGCGCGTCGCGGCGCTCCGGGCGCGCCACGTCATCCCACCCGACCGGCTGACGGCGGTGATCGGGCACCTGGCCGACGAGCTCCGCGAGCGAACCGTCGCCCTGTTCGGGCTGCCCGCGGGCGAGCACGTCGACTTCGAGCTCGTGACCGACAAGCCGTGGTCCGGGTTCAACCACTACCTCGGCGGGTTCCCGGTCGCGAGTGGTGATCAACACCGACCTGCCGGTCCTGTCGACGTCGATCGCACACCTGGTCGCGCACGAGGCGGTATCCGGGTCATCACACCGAGCACTCCCACAAGGAGGCGGGTCTGGTTCGGCGGCGGCGCCAGGACGAGCAGTCGATCTCGCTGATCGGCACGCCGCCTGCCTGCTGGCCGAAGGGGCTGGCCGACCTCGGGCTGGAGGTGCTCGTCGGGCCGACCCGCATCTGGCGGTAGCTCCCATGATCCGGGCCGCTGGCCTCAATTACGAGATCGAGGCGATCGGCGCGTTGGCGGGGTTCGCCGAGGTATCGGGTCGCGCTCGGGGATCGCTTTCGCGATCGATCTCCACGACCGGGGTGACGGCTCGACACGGTGGTCGATCGTGCGCAGCGGTGGCTGCTGCTCGACCCGGCGCGAGCGCGCAAGGCCGTCGAGTTCCTCGCCGATCCGTCGTGGCGGGCGTATGTGTTCTGCTACGTCGAGGGTCATCGGCTGTGTCGCTCGTTCGTGGCGGGCGACCCCGGCCGGTTCGCTCGGCTCCTCGACGAGCAGTTGATCCCCGCCGACCTGCGCCCCGCCTGACCTGGCCTGGCTCTCCTCCCGAACTGGGCCGATCACCCTCAGGGAGTGAATCGGCCCAGTTCGGGGGGGGGTTCGGGGTGGGTCGGCCCAGTTCAGGGTGGGGTCAGGTATTGCGCTCGATGCGGGGCGACCTCGCGAGGCCTGCGAGCTCGCGGCCCAGGTAGAGGGATCGACACGGCGATCAACAGCACCCCGGCGAGACGCCGCATCGTGTGTTCCGATGCTCCGACGGTCAGGTGCCACGTGCGCCGGAACGATGCCGATGGCGGCAGCGGCGAACCTCCCAGTCGATGTAATGACCGAGGCGGATGTGCGTGATCAACGCGGTCACTGACATCACCGCCACAGCGGCGAGTGACGTCGCGATCGCCTCCTTCACCCGCAGCCGAACGCCGAGCACGAGTCCGGGGTGAGGACCAGGGCCCCGCCGATGCCGAGGAGGTAGGCGGAGAAACGGCGATCACGCCGAGCGCCACCAGGATCGCCACGCCGTCGCGAACCTCCCGCTCGACGGGTTCGGCGGTCGGTTCGACGGTCGGGTTCGGCCTCGGTCCCGGGAGGCGATCGCCGATGGGATCGCTGATGGGGATCGCTGAGGAGCCGCTGATGGGATCGGGCGCTGCTGAGCGTTTCGCACGAGCGTGCTGCCGCTCCATAGCACGAGCATCGCAGTGACGATTATGAGCCACCGCGCATCGACCTGCTCCGCGACCCATGCGCCGATGGCCGCGAAGGCGATTTTGCTTTCGCCGCAGGTTGTTGCCACGCGCCAGTTGACGTAGCTCTCGCGGGCGTATCGAAGCGTGCCGGTGAGGGTTTTTGGAAGAATCGCGGAAACCATGGAGCCGACGGCGTGGATCGGTGTCGCCCCAGAGGAATCGGATCACCGGCGTGGTGATGATGGCTCCGCCGACGCCGAGAATCGCGGCGAGGACGCCGGAGCCGAATCCGGCGACCAGAACGATCGCCGTTGTCCATGACCACTCCACGGGCACAAGTTTGGCGCGCGGCAGGTAAAGATCCGGCACAGCGTCGATTGCCCTATGAGGTCGAGTTGTACGGTCGCCTCCGGCCATGCCTCGAAGGTCGATGCAGGTCACATGAACAAGGAGTGCTCCCCGATGGACACCTTCGCCGGGCTGGGCCCACCTGCTTCTGGTCCACGCACCCGTGGTGCTCGTGCCGGTCGTCGCGTTGCTCGTGATCTTGATGATCGTCCGCCCGCAGTGGCTGGAGCGTTTCGGATGGCTCGCGGTCGGCCTGGCCGGCCTCGCTCTCGTGACGGGTGTGCTTGCCGAGAACTCGGGAGAGGCGCTCGAGGAGGCCGTGGAGGATTCGGCGTCGCGGACGCTGCTCCACGCGCACGAGGAGGCAGGCGAGAAGGTCCCGCTGCTGGCCTTCCTTCTGTTCGCCAGCTTGGTTGCGTGGGTGGGTTGGCAGTGGTGGTCGCGGCGCAAGGCTGCCGCGGGCGAGGCGTCGGGGTCCGGCTCGGCCGGGTCGTCCAGCGCCCGGTCGCCGATCTCGATGAGTCTCGGCGATCGCGCTCGTGGTGTCGCTCGCGGCGACGTGGTTCGTGCACGACGCCGGTCACACCAGGGGCCAAGACCGCGTGGGATGACGTGAAGGTCACGAGCAGCGAGGGCGAGGCGACGAGGGGCGTTAGGGAACGCGCCCCATCCACGACCGCGAACTGGGCCGATTCACCAATCCCAGGGGTTGGTAGATCGGCCCAGTTCGCTTGGGTTCGTGGGTTCGTGGGTTCGTGGGTTCGACGGGGCTACTTGCCGACTCGGCCGACGAGCTGGCGGGCGATGACCTTGAGGCACAGGGTCTCGTCGGCGCCCTCGAAGATCGACAGCACGCGGGCGTCGACGAAGTAGCGGCTGACGTCGTACTCCTCGGCGTAGCCCATGCCGCCGTGGATCTGCATCGCCTCGCGGGTGACCCACTCGGCGGCCCGGCAGACGTACGCCTTGATCAGCGATGCCTCAAGGGCGCCCTCGCCTCGGGCCATCATCCGGGCGACTCGTAGGCGAACTGCCGGGCGGCCTGGAGCAGCACGGCCATGCGGGCGAGTTTCACCTGGGTGAGCTGGTACTCCGAGATGTTCGCCCCGAAGACCTTCCGGTTCTCGGCGTAGTCGCGGGCGGCCTCGTACGCCGCCTGCATCACACCGATCGCCCGGGCGGCCGTCTGCAGGCGCCCGTTCTCGAACCCGGCCATCTGGTAGTAGAAGGCGGCCCTTGCCGCCGTCGCGCCGATCAGGTTCTCGGCCGGTACGAACCAGTCCTCGATCGCGACCTCGTAGGAGTGCATGCCGCGGTAGCCGATCGTGTCGATCGCGGCCCTCCATCTTTCCGGCGCCCGGGCCGTCCATGTCGGCCTGGCGGATGTCGAATCCGTGTCCTTCGCCGCGCAGCTTGGGCACGATGAACATCGACAGGCCCCGGTGGCCCGCGTTGCGGTCGGGGTCGGTGCGGGCGAGCAGCATCAACACGTCGGCGCGGGCGCCGAACGTGCACCACGTCTTCACGCCGTTGATCACGTAGCCGTCGATGCCGTCCACGGTCGACGGCGTCGCGGTCACCTTCACGCCGGCGACGTCGGAGCCGTAGTCGGGGCTCGGTGACCGCCACGGCGTTCATCACCTCGGCGGTCGCCAGCAGCGGCAGCCACTGCTGCTTCTGCTCCTCGGTGCCGCCTTCTCGAGCGCACGGGCGAGGATCTCGGGTCGGGTGATGAGCGAGCCGCCGATGCCGAGCGAGCCGCGGACAGCTCTTCGGTGGCGACGACCATGGCGAGGTAGTCGGCGTCGGTGCCCGACGCGAACCCGCCGTATTCCTCGGCGATCGACAGGCCGAACGCGCCCATCTCGGCGAGGCCGGTGATGATGGCCTCCGGGATGTCGGCGTTGTGGCGGTGGATGTGCTCGGCGATCGGCTTCAGCTTCTCGTCCGCGAACCGGCGGAACGTGTCCTGCACCATCTCGAAGTCGTCGCCGAGGTGCCGGGGCCCCTCGGTCGTGGCGAGGGGGGCGAGGAAGGCGGCGTCGCGGAACCGGGCGACGTATTCGCGGGTGGAATCGAGCGCGGGCGCCGACGCCCCAGTCGGCTTCCCGCCCGAACACCTTGCCACGAGGTCGGCCACGGCATCCGCCACGAATGCGTGCGTGAGGCGCTCCCCTCGAGCTCGCCCTTCGCGCCGTAGCCGAGCATCGACTGCGCGGTTTGCAGGGCGGCCTTGGCGTGGGCGACGTCGTGCGCGAGGACCTGATGGTCGTCGAGCCCGATGTCGGCGAGGCGTCCGATCGCCGCGTCGACGACGGCGGAGGCGGAGGCGATGACGGTTTCGGCGGCGGTGAGATCGGACAGGTTCCGCGAGGTTACGCGGCGATCTCGGAGCGCTCCAACGCTGCGGGCGCCACGGCGCTGCGGGTACGGTCGGGGCCGTGATCGATCCCGCGGGACCGGCCTCGATGCGTTGTTGAGCTGGGGCGACGTCGTGCGCCGTGACCTGCCGTGGCGTCGAACCCGCGACCCGTTCGCGATCCTCGGCCGAGGTGATGCTGCAGCAGACCCAGGTTGATCGCGGATTCCCCGGTGGCTCCGGTTCCTCGAACGTTGGGCGACGCCGGCGTCGCTCGCGGCGGCCGGTCTGTCGGACGTGCTGGTCGAGTGGTCGGGGTTGGGGTATCCTGGCGGGCACGGAATCTGCATCTCGCGGCCGGTGAGGTGGTCGAGCGATTTCCGGCTCGTTGCCCCGGGACCTCGACGCCCCGTTGTCGCTGCCGGGCGTCGGTGCCTACGGCGAGCGGTGCAGGTATTTGCGTTCGAGGTCGACACCGGCGTGGTCGACACCAACATCGCACGGGTGCTCGCGAGGGTGACGGGGCGGCGGCTGACGGTCGCGAAGGCGCAGGCGTTGGCCGATGCGGCGGTTCCGCCAGGGTCGATCGTGGAGCACAACCAGACGCTGATGGACCTCGGCGCGACGGTGTCGACGTCGTCCGACGTGTGAGGCGTGTCCGATCGCCGAGTGGTGTTCGTGGCGGCGATGCGGGGCGAGTCCGCCGACCCGGCGATTGGGTCGGCGGGCGAGCGGTCGCCAGGCACGCTTCGAGGGGTCGGATCGCCAACTCCGTGGACGGCTGATATGCGCTTGCGGCCGGTGACGTGGCGCTCGACGACGTGGGACGGGTGGTCGCGTTGCCCGACGACCCGCAGCGTTGCGCTCCAGGTGGTCGCATCGCTGGTGCGTGACGGACTGGTCGCCGTGGTCGACGACGGCGCGGGCGGCGCGGGCGGCGCGGTCCGCGCTGGTAGCGCCGCGATGGTGCGCCTCGGCGGCGCACCGCCGGCGCCGCGCCCGGGCTGACGAGGTGAGTTCGGGTCGGGTGTCGCCACGGGTGTGCAGGGTGTCGCTCGCAGTCATCGGGCACACTTGTCCGATGGGCAAACGGGTATGGCTCCGGCGACGCGGTGCAGCGCTCGATCCCGTCGGAGCCCTCCGAGGGCGCCGGGCTTCAGACGTCCGCCTGCTACGCCCCACGGTTCCATGTACTTCGATCAGTTCGGCAAGGTGCGGGCCTGTTGCCAGAACGACGGCGTGCACCTCGGCGACGTCGGTACCGCCTCGTTGCGCGAGATCTGGCAGAGCGCCGAAGCCGACCGCATGCGTCGCGCGCTCGAAAGCGACGACTACTCGGTCGGTTGCAGCTTCTGCGCTTGGCAGGTCGATGAGGGCGGACGGGCGTCGGCCTTCGCTCGGTCCTTCGACGGTCTGGAGCCACGGGATGGCCTGCCCCGGTACCCGCGCCAGATGGAGTTCGCGTTGTCGAACACCTGCAACCTTTCGTGCGCGATGTGCAATGGCGACTTCTCGTCGACGATCCGCTCGCGGCTCGAGCGGCGCGCGCCGCTGGCGGCGGCCTACGGCGACCGCTTCTTCGACGAATTGGAGGAGTTCCTTCCGCATCTGGAGCGGGCTTCGTTCCTCGGTGGTGAGCCATTCCTGGCGACCGAATCGCTTCGTGTCCTGCACATGCTGGCGGACCTCCCGGATCCCCCCGAGGTCGTCATAACAACGAATGGCACGATCGCGACCCCGCAGGTCCTCGGCCTGATCGAAACGCTTCGGCCCCATATCGTCGTGTCGCTTGACGGGGCGACGTCGGGAACGTACGAATCGATCCGATCCGGCGCCAGGTTCGAGCGGGTGATGGCCAATCTCGACCGCTTCATCGACATCCTCGGTCCGTCGGGGGTCTCCGTCGCCCATTGCCTGATGACCTCCAACTGGTCGGAGTTCGACCGCTTGCTCGGCCTCGCCGAGGAGCGCGGATTGTGGGTCGGGGTCAACGTCGTGCGGTACCCCATCCACCTGAGCCTCTATCACCGGCCGGCGGCGGAGCTCGGGCATGTCGTGTGCACGTTGCGTGCTCGGAACCCGACGTCGTTGACCGACGTCCGACTGGCGACGTGGGCCGACACGTTGGACTCGCTTGATCGGCATCGGGCAGCCCTGCGGGGAGGTGGCGGGTCATCGCGCTTCGATGAGCCTCTACCCCGAGCATCGAACCGAAGGCGTTCGACGGGCGACGATTCACGCCGCGACGCACGACGGCGAGCGGGTCCTCCACATCTTCACGTTTCGATGCGCCACGACCGGCGAGATCGAGGCGCTGCTCGTGCCGCAACCACCTGCCGCGATGCCGGACGTCCCGAGCGCCTGAAGCCGGGCGGCGGAATGTCGTCGGCTCGGGTCGATCGGGATGTCGGACGCACCGGACGAAGCCATCGTCACGGCAGACCGTCCGGGCGTGCCGCCCCGTTCGCGTCGGCCGATCGGCAACCTCGGCATCATCTCGCTCGCTCCGGCCGCGTCGCAGGCTATCGCCGGGTGCGACTGCTTCGCGATCCGATCGCGCATCGCGACCATGCATTTCACGGCCATCACTTGACGCCGCCGGTGCTCGATGAGCCCGCTCTCAATACCGCTGTGAGCGTTTCATCTCCGCAGCCAGTTGCGGAGACTCGAAGGAACCCAGCGCCGTCCTCGAACTTGACCGCTATGCGTTACCCGGAACGGGGATACGCCGCCAAACGGCCTTTGAACTCCATAGATGACCGCTGCGAGCTGAAGGTTGAGAAGGCCAAGCGAAAGAAAGGCCAGAAGGGCAAGGGCATACACCAGCCGACGAACAACCCCAGGGGAGAATTGCCAGCCACGCGACGGTCTTGGTCGTGTCCCAGATCTTGTCGAGAACCCCGAGCCAATAGTTGGAACGCATTTCAGGCCTGGCTTCCGGTGATTCCGACTGCTCCTCACTGCTGTTCTCGTCCGAGTTCGCGGTCATCCCACTCCAGTCCACCCAGACAGCCGTCGATCCGATCGAGGCACCCGGCCTCCATCAAGCCGTTCAAGACCCGCAGCAAGGGAGCGGATCTGGCGGGTGGAAGCTAGCCGCAATGGACCCGATTCACTGTAAGGCCTCTGGCAATAGGCTCACGCAGGTCCGCAGGGAGAGACGTGCGATACACGGCTAGAGGAACCGTGTTCTGAATGTCCTCGACGTCACGGAAGAGGTCGTCGGGGAGTTTCGGAGATCTCACCATTCCTTCTGCGTACAGAAGGGAGAGCAACGAGCCGTCCTCGTCGATCAGTTGGCTCGGGTCGCGGCGCAGCGCGTCGAGATCCCGGCAGCCGCCGCGGAGCTTGCCGTCCACAACCTCGCCAAGGCGATCAAGCCCTGCGGCCGTAAGCGTCAGCTCACCCTGATCGACAACGAACGCCTTGACCGCCCTCCTAGTCAATTCGGCGTTCGACTCCGACCAATCGGATGGCGTGATCTCGGCGACGACCTCGAGATCAGGACCGATCATAGGCGAGTTGGCCTCCATGAGTATCAGTGATCCCGCCACTTCGCCGTCGAAGTGAAGGAGGTTGCGTCTACTACCCCACAGGGGGACGATCCCAGGCTCTACGAGAACCTGACGGTTCATGTTGTCGAGCCGTTGTATCAAGCCATATATAGCGGACTGGGCCCTCCGCCCATTGCGAGGGAACACCAGCCACCGCTTCTGGCCCATGATCGCAGCCGTCTTGCTGGCGGCTAGGTCAAGATGCTCCCGAACGTTCTGGTCGGGGAGCCACGAGGCGAAGAAGGGGAAGCTGGCCAGCAGCGAGCTCATTACAAGTCCCAGCGCGGCCACTGATCGCGTCCGTCGACTCGATGGCCTTCTTCGTTTCGGTCGCCAGAGTTGCCACGCTGAAACTGCGGAGGCAAACCAAAGGAACGCCGTGGCCGCACTCAGCATCAATAGATGCGACGGATCGTGAATTTGAGCTGGCAATAGCGCGGTGTTGAAAGCAGCGGCGCCTGCGACAAGCCAACCGGTGGTGAGGAGCGTCCACGACGGCTCGATCTTGTGTCGATAGGCCGCAACGGCGACCGCGCCGAGGAACAGTCCCGATGCCAGAAGGATGCCGAGAGGCGTCCCGCCGCTGTACTTCGATGTCCAGTCGAGACTAGGACGCGGATCGAGCAGGATGAGACTACCCCGTACGATTCCGCTAAGGCCTTGGGTCGTGCCCTCGCTGGTCGCAACTGCTCTGGCGAGCAGGGCTGCGTTTCCGCCGCCGCCGTTCATCAAAAGGTTGCCGATCGGGCCCGCCCACAGCACGCAGACCAGAACGAGTCCTATGCGCCTGCTGGCCGTCAGCCATAGTGCATCGCGGATGGAGGCCTTGGCCTTCAATAGTCAGAGCGACCAGAGGCCGAGAGCTAGGATCGGCAAAGCGAACTGAACGTGGAATTGGATCGCCAAAGAGCCAAACATGAGGAATGCTACTGCGGCAGCGTCATCGCCAACCCGGCATCGCCAGCCCAGGAATACACACGTGAGAAAAGGGAGTGACGCTGCAATGGAATTGGACGGCCAAGCGATTGGCACGCCAATAGAGGGCGCAGCGAGCAGGATGGATGCGAAGCATGCAAGGGTGAGCGACGTCGACCTTGTGCGCCAACCGCACGAAGCGGCACACGCGGCACATGTGGCAGCCATTGCCGTCGGTGCCAAGAGAAGGCCTATGTCAGATCCGAACAGCCACACGAACGGCGCATTAAGGTAGAAGAACGCGGGCCCGGGGTGATTTGGATTGGGCCGATCTTGCACTTCTAGACTCGTGACCATCCCAAGCGTCGGGGTGTTCACCGTGACAATCTCGCTCGAGCGGGTCGCTACTATCGAAGAGTCGCCAATGGGTTCGAACCCAGTGAGACTCAGTACGGTCGGCTGAATGAGCAACAGAGCGAGGCAGAGGCCAAGCAGAATGAGCACCCAGTTTGGCGGACGGTGGTACGAGCGGGACGGCATGCTGGGTTCCGTCATCGAGCCCACCTTTGAACTGGGGAATCACCGGTCCCTATCGGTTGAGCGAGGCGACCGCAACGTATCAGCGGTCGTTCGGAGGCTCGTCGGCGGTTGGCTGCTGTCTTCTTGTGGCGATCTGTGCAGCTCGTGCGGGACTCAGGATTGATCCATCGAGTAGGTCGAGCGACCCGCACCAGGTTGTTATCATCAGACTCGCAAACACCGATAGGAGCCTGTCGATAAGGGACCGCTGTTGCTGGCCGTTGAGCAGATCGGCCGCGAGCACGGCTCATGGCGCTGTGCCACTGATGATCCCTCGGTAACACGCAGCGCGACGGGTGCGGTGCTACCACCCGAACCTGCGACTTGTTCCCGACGTTGTCCGCGATCATGGTGGCTAGAGCAGGGACCGATGTCTCCCTCGTCTCCCTTGAGGTTGTTGACGCGGCATGGAGTGCGGGCGAGTGCAGCCAAGGCGCCGGCGACCGTATCCTCCGTGGAGACGCGTTTTCGCGTCGGTTGCCCTTCGCCGTGCATGTCGATCGGTGTGCCCCCACGGCAGGCATCGCTGAATCCAGATGCGATTGACGGCTCAACGGACCGTGGCATGCTCGAACCGTAGGCGCTGCAAGCGAACATCCGTCGGCGCGGGATGAGAGATAACGCTTCTCGCCGGCGCAAGGTGCTTAGAGTGGGCCTTCCGTGCCGGATCGCCTACGATTCTCCCGACCCGGACGAACGAATCCCGATGGAACACCGCATCGTCGACCGCAAGCGCGTCGGACATGCTGTCGCGATCGGTTACTGAGGCTTCAACGAACGCGACCGCCTCGCCACGGTCGGCGGTGTCACCGCTGCTGAGATCACGGACGACGGTGAACTGGTCACCTCGACAGACGAAAGCTTCGACCAAATGACGCCCGATGCATCCGGCCCCGCCAGTGACGAATGCTCGCATCCGGGCGAGGATAGCAGTACGGGCTTCGCCCGTTCACCGGTCACCTGGTTTGCGGGGCCAGGGTGGCCTTGGGGTCGGCGGTACAGATTCTCCCACTCGACCAGCTGGTCGCCGAGGCTGGAGTGCGGTCTGTTGTGCGTGTAGCGGTTGATCCAGGCGAAGATGGTCCGGCGGGCCTCGGCGCTGGGCGGGCACCGGTAGCGGTGCGCGACCTCACGCTTGAGCGGTGGCCAGACGCTTCCGCGGCGGCGTTGTCCCAATACACCGCGGTGCGCACGGGCGACTGGACTATCTCGATCTCGGCGACCTGCCTGCGGTAGTTCCCGGACGGTATTGGGACCCGCGGTCGTCGTGCAAGAGGATCCCGGCCGTGTTCCCGCCTCGCGTGCCATTGGCCATCGTGAGCGTATCTGCGACCAGATCGGTGCCCTATCCGTCGACCAATGACTCCGACTCGCGGTCGACGCGATCCGTCCTCGACCGGGCCCAACAAACCCGTCCGAAGCGGTTCGGAAACCGTCTCCGCCTGGCTGTACCGGAGAACGTTCCCAGAACGGTCCCGGTGGTCGCTCCCCGCCGATCGGGAGCGCGCCACTCGTCGGACCGTGGGACTGGACCGGCTCGCCTTCAGTCCGTGGGCGTTGCGAACGGCGATCGCGCTGCATCGCTTGAGGCACTCAAGCCCTCCGGGTGCAGCGATCCCCGAGGAGTCGTTGTCGGGCCAGCGCCAGGCATGCCGCGGCTCGAGCCGACTCACGACAGATACGCGCCGCGGGCGAACAGCGCCGTGAGCGCGAGAAGGCACACGGCGCTCACGACGAGGTGGCCCCGAGTCGCGGACCGTCGCGGCGCGAGCCACGTGCCGAGCGCCGCGGCGGCGGGGAACAGGGCGAGCGCGTATCGGCCGGCCCCGACCAGGTCGTTGGTGCCGAACAGGAGCATCGCCACGATGACGATCACGTACACCCCGGCCGCGGTCCCCAGCCGGCGGACTGTCGTCGGAATCAATGCGACGACCGCTCCGAGGATGGCGAGTTGTGCGAGATTCGACGCGATGTAGTCGGCCTCGTGGATCCGAATCATGCGGGCCGCCATGTGGAGCTTGAACCAGGTCATCGGACCGCCCGATGGCCCTTGGCTCCACTGCTCCTGCACCCCTGCCCAGAGCAACGGCTGCCCCCACCTTCTGGCGAGGTAGACCGAGTACGCGATCACGCCCCACCACGCGGCGAGGAGCGATGCGAGATGCGTACAGCGGAGCCGCCGGACGTACCAACGGGCGAGTTGGTACCACATGGCCGGACCTCGAACCGAGGCCTGTATCGAGGAGCGCCCTCGCGTTCGACCATCGCGATGACGATGCCGATTCCAACGGCGACGCCCACGGGTCGAACTGCCGAGGCCGCTCCGGCGAGGAACACCGCCAGGGGCCATCGGCCGCGGTCGGCCGCAACGAACGCTGCGAGCGCGACAGCGAGGAACATGGCGTCGCTGTACACGGCGCCGTACAGATACCAGCCGTACGCGTACAGGAGAAGCACGCCGGTGGACACCTTGCGCTCGCGGTCGGTGAGGTGCCGGCTCGTCCATTCCCAGAACAGCAGAGCAGCCGCGAGGCCGGCAACGAACGACACGATCACGGAGACGCCGATCGGACCTCCGAACCGTCCGTCGGCGAGACGATCGATCGTCCTGACCGTGAGCGGATACCCCGGGAACCACGCCACGAGTGGATGCGCGATCTTCGGAGAGTACGTGTACCCCTCGGTGGCGATCGCGAGGTAGGCGCCTCCGTCGACTCTGATCCACACGCCGTCCGATGTTGGGCTCTGGACTGATGCCAGGTACCGCACGACGGTGACCGCCGACGCGGTCACGGCCCACACGGTGACGGGGAACCACCGGCCGGTGCGCGGTTGTTCGCTCATCGATCGGCGAATCGGTAGACGATCGTCCGGCCCGGCCGATCGCCAGTTGCGGAGAACGCGGCTCGATCGTGGCGCCGTCGGGAAGGCGCAGCGCCCCGGAATCGGGCCACTCGAGTTCGACTCCCCAGGTCGGTGGCGACGGGCTTGCGGGTCGACAGCGGACAGGTCTCCTTGATCGGGTTCTCGGGTGCCCCGTAGGCGATCCAGCCGAAGCACGTGGCGATGACCTCGCCGGGGGTCGTGGCTCGGCCGAGGTATCGCCCGGCCGCCCGACGGGTTCCCTCCAGGCGCTCGTATCCGTCGATCTCGTGGCCGTGTGCGATGACGATCGCTGCGCGCCACACCTGAGGGCCTTCGGCGGCCAGCGCCAGGACGCCCGCCAGCGCGGTGACCGCCATGACCCGGCGGCGCCTTGGAGGGTCTGCCACCAGATCGGACACCACATCGGGCACGAGTGCGATGCCCACGGCTGCTCCGAGCGACACGAGGGGGTAGAGGACGGTCACGTACCAGCCATAGGGATCGCCGAAGTCCGCGATCGAGAAGAACGCCAAGTGCAGGCAGGCCCACGTCACCACGGCCACGCCGACCACGGCGAGCGCGGGAGCGCGACGTCTGAGCCGCTGGATCACGAGGAGCGAGAGCGCTGCGAGCAGGAGCGGGCCGAGCGCGCGGTCGGCGCCGAGCGCGCGAAGCACCCACAGCACATCAGCGTCGTGCGTCGGGTTCTTCACGACGGTCAGCTTCTGCGTCGCGCTGTACGGCACGGGCGAGCCGAAGTACCACGTCGAGAACGCGAGCCATGGGGCTGCCGCGGCGACGGCGGCGAGTGCGACACGGCGTGGGAACTGATGATGCACCACGAGGAAGCCGATCACGACCGACGCGGCGAGCAACCCGGCATCGAGTTTGTTCACGACGGCGAGCCCGATCACGACGCCCGCGAGCGTGTGCCGTTCCACGACGATCAGCGCCAGCGCCGCGAGTCCGAGGACCACGGCGAACGACGACTCCATCCCGCTCAGCGACAGGAGGCGGAAGTCGACGCTGGTCAGGAGAAGGAAGGACGCGCCGCGGCACACCGCAGTCCCCCAGCCGATTGCCCAGCCAGGCAACCAGGCCACAGGCGCTGGCGTAGCACGCCGCGCCGACGGCCGATGCAACCCCTTCGAGGCCCAGTCCTGCACGACTCAGCGACGCGAGCACCAAGGTGTAGAGCGGTGCGCTCGCACCGTTGGTTCGGTCGCCGTCGTTGTAGGTGAAGCCGTGGCCGTGTGCCAGGCGCCACGCGTATCGAAACGTGATGGCCGCGTCATCGAACAGGACGTCGCGGATGTCGCGAACGCCGAGCGCGAATGCCACGATCGTGACGAACGCAACGAGTGCCCACGACGGTGGAGCGAATGCGCTGCGGCGACGTGACTGCTCGAATCCCCCGGTCGCCACCGAGCGATCCTAGCCAGGCGCGATAGGGTTTCCCGCTACGAGGAGAGGGAGGGTCATGCCCGTGGACGGCCGTGTGCGCCTGCTCGCCGTGAGCCACGAGGCATCGCAGACCGGTGCCCCGATCGTGCTGGCATTCCTCCTGGACTGGCTCAAGAAGAACTCCGACGTCTCCGTCCGTACGCTCCTGGTCGAGGACGGTCCGCTCCGGGCTCGGTTCGAAGGGGCCGGTGAGGTCTCCGCGTTGACCGACCGCTCCGGGGCGGAGCTGCTCGGATTCATCGAGCGCGGTCTCCTCGCTCGCGGCGCCGGGCGCCTCCGGCGTGTTCCTTCAGCGCTGCGCTACCTTCCGGCCTTCGCGTCGATCGGGCGGTTCGATCTCGTCTATCTCAACAGCCTGACGACACTCGACGTCGTGCCGTTCCTGAAGCAGCCGACGCGGGTGATCGCCCACATCCACGAGGGCCCGCTGACCATCGCATCGTGGCGCCGGACGCACGCTCCGAAGCCACGCCACCTTGCGCTCGTCGAACGCTGGATCGCCGTCAGCGAGGAAACCGCCGAGGCGATCGAGTCGCTGCCCGGCGTCGCCCGCGACACCGTCGTGCTGCACCATCCCTTCATCGACGTCGGCGCGGCCCAGGACCGCACGGTGAGCGCCGACGAACTCGGGTCGCTCCGCATCTCGATGGGCATACCTCCAGATGCTCAGGTCGTGGTCGGGTCGGGCACCATCGATCGGCGAAAGGGGCCGGATCTCTTCGTGCAGCTCGCGATGGCGGTCCGAACGGGACGTCGGGACGACGAGCGCCCCGTTCACTTCGTTTGGGTGGGCGGTGATCTCACGGGTCTCGATTGGCCGCACCTCGAGGCGGACCTCCAACGGACCGGAGCCGATCACGTGCTGGACCGGCACGTCGCCGACCCGTGGCCGCTCTTTCATCTCGCGGACGTGTTCGCGCTCACATCGCGAGAGGATCCGTTCCCGCTTGTGTGCATGGAGCACGCCGCGCTCGGGGTTCCGGTCGTCGCCTACGACAGCAGCGGCATCACACACCTGCTCGCCGAGGCCGGCCCACTCGCGGCCGACGGCATCGTCCCTATCTGGACGTCGCGACCATGGCGTCACGAGTGCGAGACCTTCTCGCGGATCCGGCGCGGGCTCACGAAACCGGCCTGCAGCCGGCGGCCGCGGTCCCCGCCCGGCACGACGTCGAGGTGGGCGGCCGAGCGATCGCCGCGGAGCTCGGCGTGCGACCTCGTCGCCTCGGCGCTGACTACCGCTCCTCGTACCATCGCCTGACGCGCGGCGCGAGATCCTGCCAGATGCGTTCGGCGACGAGCCGAGCACCTTCCTCGTTGAGGTGGCCGCCGTCGATGAACACGTCGTCGTGTCCGGCAAGCGTCGTCGAGATGTCCACCGTCGGTTCCGTTAGCTCCGCGATGGCCCGCTGTTCCGGCGGCCCGATGATCCGGACCGGCTGCAAGAAGAGGAACGGCTCGACGCCGGACCGCTCCGCGCGCGAGCGTCAACTGCTTTCCCCGTTCGTAGACCCGGCCCGCGTCGGTGCCATCCTGTGGCGTGAACGCATAGTCGTAGGTCGCTCCGCTCTCGTCCTGCGACTGACCATCGGTGAACGCAGAACCCGGGTCTACGTCATTGGTGTCGTCCTGTCCGACCTTGGCGCCAGCGACGGGCGCCAGCCGGCGGAGCACCTTCCGGATGAGCGAATGCTCCAGGTACGCCGACCAGAGGCTCGGCGCCTGGTCGCCCTCCGGTGACGACTGGGCGAAGCGTGTTGCGATGGAGGAGCCGGCGAGGCGCTGTGCGTACGCGTACGCCCACACATGAGTCGGCACCGCCTCGTTGAGCAGCGATTGGCTCGTGATCTCGTTGGCTCCGTCGTAGAACACCGCCATGTCGGGGTCCGGCTCCGCCGCGAGTTGCTGCTCGAACAGCACCATCTCCTGAAAGTGCGTCCAGCCCCGTTGCCCGTAGTTGCGCACGACGATCGGCACGCCGTCGCGTTCGGCCAGTCGGGCCACCCAGGAGGCGATCGTGTACTCGTCTCGTTGACCCTCGCCCCAGGTCGTCGAGCCCCCGAAGAACCACACCGATGGCATCTCGGGCCGGTCGTCGTGGGGCCGGTAGGACCGTCGAACCCACCCGTCGATGTTCAGCAGACGCGAGCGGTAGTCGTTGGGGCGCCACTCCGTGAACGGCCAGTACCCTCCGGTCGGTCGCTGAATCGTGTCGAAGTACTCCTCGCGCCATGGGTACGCCGCCATAGCCGGTTCGTCGTTCCGAGGGTCGCGCGGTTTCGGACCCTGCACGCCTCTCGCGTCGTCTTGGGCCTCCGGGCTCGGTGCGGCGCTTCGGTGTTGCGAGTCCCACGCCCAACCCGACCCGAAGTCGGCGACCAACACGGCCATGAGCAGCCCTGCGAGCCGAAGGAGCCTCGACGGCCCACCAGCCTTCGTGCCATTCGCTGCGGCGAAGGAGCGCGGAGCCTGCCCAACATCGACATCAGCGGGCTCACCCCAGGAATCGGAGCCCGCCCACGCGGGCCGACGTCCGGGGCCGAGCGGCGACTGACCGCCCAGATCGGCAGGACGCCGAGAACGAAGATCGCCCAGCCCGCGCCAACGACGAGGGCGTCGACCGCCTTCGCCGTGCCTCGCGCGACGAGTCGTGCGACATCGACTCCTGCCAGAATCGCGCCGGCGGCCGCCACCCCAACAGATGCCAACGCGAACGCTCGCCAGGCGTGCCCGGCGGCGAGCAACACGCCGGCCGCTGTGGCAGGCACCACCACCGGCACCCACCGGCCGAACCAGTTGCGCCCTCGAGTCACAGCGCTGCCCCTCCCCGGAGCGGGAGCCCTCGAACCGATGCCCTCGTCCTCGCTCCGTTCGCGGGTCGAGACTACGCTAGCCACGGGGAGCCGGTGAATCACGATGATCGAAGCAACTCCGACCGCCTCGTTCGGCGCTGAGCCCGCAGGTCGATCGAAGGGTGGCAGTCGCGGCGAGATACTCCGAATCGCGGCCGCGATCGCAATCGGAACCGTCGGTCCCGTTATCAGGTTTCCGGAATTCGGCCAGGCGGCGACCCTCGTGGTCGTGTCGGTCGCCGTTGCGGTTCTCGGACGCGGGCGTGGCGGTCGAGTCGTGCGTGGGGTCACCGCCGGCGTTCTGATCGCGGCGCTCGTCCTTTCGTGGCGAGGCGATTTCGCCCGTGCGGCGGCGGCCGTGTTGGTTGCCACGATCATCGCGGAGGCAGCCCTCTTGGCCGTTCCTCCGTGGCGTCGCGACGCGCAAGCGGGCTTCCGCGTGATTCCCCCCGGCATCGCCTTGCTGGTCGTGGCGTCGGGCCACTGGTATCTGTACGGCTCGTCGTTGGGGTTCGCCTTCCTCTCCTGCGGTGCTGCGCTCGTGGTCGTGCTGTGGGTTCTTGGCGGCAACCAACCGGCGGCTTCCCTGCCGCTGGGCCTGGGACGCGAGGGCGGACGCGACCCCGCACAGGGGGACGTTCGCCTCGGTGTCCTCACGCTCGTCGCGCTTCGGCTCAAGCATGCGTGGCGCCTCGGTCGTGACGTGACGGCGTTCGCCGGCGGGCAACGGATGTGGTGGCTCATCCCGACGATCGGCATCGTCGTCGCCGTGACCGTGATCGCCTCGGCGACCTCGGCGACCGTTCCCTACCTCGTCTATACCCTCTTCTGAGGTGTTGCGTCCGACGGCGCGTCGGTGTCAGGGGCCATGAGGGATCGCTCGGCGTTCGAGTACCGTCGCGGCGTGGCGAGCCTCCGAACGACGACAGCGCTGCCCGGGAGGCGATCAGGGGCCACCGTCCTGGGGATCAGCGCCTTGTACCACGACGCGGCGGCAGCGGTCATTGCGACGGTCGCATCGTCGCAGCGGCTCAGCAGGAGCGGTTCAGTCGCGTCAAACACGACCCGGGCTTCCCCATCGATGCCATTCGGTATTGCCTCGATGCCGCCGAGGTACCGGTCGACGGCCTCGACGCGGTCGCGTATTACGACAAGCCGCTCACCACGTTCGCCCGGGTGATGAAGAGCTACGTGAAGGCGGGGCCCCGGGGCATCACGACGTTCCCGAGTGCGATCCGCGAGTGGGGTACCCGCAAGCTGTGGACGTCGTTTGAGATCGAACGCGGTGTCCGGTCGCTTGGATATCGGATGCCCGACGACCTGCTCTACGCGGAGCACCACGTCAGCCATGCCGCTGCGGCCTTCTATCCATCGCCGTTCGAGCGCGCCGCGATCCTCACCATGGACGGCGTCGGCGAGTGGACGACCAGTTCGATCGGGATCGGTCGCGGGCGCACGGTTGAGCTCCTACGCGAACAGCGGTTCCCCCCACTCGCTCGGCCTGCTGTATTCGGCGTTCACGTCCTACTGCGGATTTCGGGTCAACTCCGGCGAGTACAAGCTCATGGGCCTCGCGCCCTATGGAGAACCGCGCTATGTCGACCAGATCCTGGAACACGTGGCTCACGTGAACGACGACGGCTCGTTGCGCCTGGATCTCCGGTATTTCGACTTCATCGCCGGGCGCCGGATGGTGAATCGGCGTTTCGGCGAGCTGTTTGGTGGTCCTCCCCGCGAGCCGGAGAGCTCGCTCGATCAACGGGTGTGCGATATCGCACGGTCGATCCAGGAGGTGACCGAACGCGTCGTCCTCGCGGCGGCGGCCACCGCGCGCGACCTGACCGGCGAGCCGAACCTCGTGCTCGCCGGGGGCGTGGCGCTGAACTGCGTGGCGAACGGGAAGCTCCGCGACGCCGAACTCTTCGACAACATCTGGGTGCAACCCGCAGCCAACGACGCGGGAAGCGCACTGGGTTGCGCCCTCTGGGCGTATCACCACGTGCTCGAGCACCCGAGGGCCGTCCTGCCCGACGCGATGGCGGGGTCGCTGCTCGGCCCCGCGTTCGAACCGGACGTCGTCGCCGCCGGGCTCGAAGCGGCCGGGCGTCCCTTCGAGCGGATCCCCGACGCCGACGAGCGTTCGCGACGCGTTGCCTCGCTGCTCGCCGACGGCAAGGTGGTCGCCGTGTTTCAGGGCCGCATGGAGTTCGGGCCGCGTGCGCTGGGGAACCGTTCGATCCTCGCCGACCCTCGGGACCCATCGATGCAGCGCACGCTCAACCTCCGCATCAAGCAACGGGAGAGCTTTCGGCCTTTCGCCCCGCGGTGCTCGCCGAGCACGCCGCCGACTGGTTCGGCCTCGACGAGCCCAGCCCGTACATGACCTTCGTCGCCCCGGTGAGCGCCGAACACGCTCGAACGATCGAACCCGACGTCGACGCCGAGTGGCTGCCGCCACGGGAGCGGCTCGCGACCGTGCAGTCCGACATACCGGCGGTCACCCATGTCGATCTCAGCGCTCGGATTCAGACGATCGACGACCGCACCGCGCCCGCGCTCCACCCGATCCTCGACGAGTTCCACCGGCTCACAGGCTGCCCGGTGCTGGTGAACACGAGCTTCAACCTGCGCGGCGAACCGATCGTCGCCACGCCTGACGACGCGTATCGCACCTTCATGCACTGCGAGCTCGACTACCTCCTCACGGAGGACTGCCTCGTGAGCAAGACCGACCAACCCGAGTGGGACGGTCCGGCGCCCAGCCTGACGGCCGACCAAGCCGTTGGTCGCGCTCCCGGGCGCCGTCCAGATCGTCGAGCACGTAGCTCCTCGAACGAACGCGGTCGCCGTGTTCGAGGCGGTCCACGAACTCCGCGTACGAAACGGCACGGTTGTGGTTCGGCACCCGCTTCAGCACCGGCAGATCGGGCTGCGAGTAGAACACGGTCTTGTCCTGCTCGAGCCAGAACGTGCGGTCCATGTCGTACAGGACGAACCAGCGCTCGTCCTCCGGGTCCGGCACCCACACCGCCGTCGTCGAGCCACGCGGCACGATCTCGACCTGGAGCGCGATCCTGGGCTCGACTCCGTGGTTGCCGGGCGACCAGTGGATCAGGGTGTCATCGAAGATGACCGCCTGGCCGACGCGAACGTCGAGTGGCACGAGGTGGTGATCGATGAGCTCCTGGTGGAAGCCGGCGAAGTACTGGGTCGCCGCGGCCGTCGCCGCATCGGGGAACAGCTTGTGGGAGCCCGGAACGACATGGATGACGCCGGTCTCGGGCGTGTAGCGGTCGAAGGGAATCCAGATCGTGAGGGTGATCGCCATCGGGTCATCGACGGTGATCCAGTTGAGATGGACCTCGAAGTTCCCGTGGCCCGGCTGCTTGACGTAGATGTTCGAGGTCAGCACCTGGAAGTCGGGACAGACCGCTTCGAGCACCGGGTCGATCAGCTCGTGGGTCATCGCATCGACCGCTCGTCGATACCGAGCGAGTCGTCCAGGAACGTGCAGTGGTAGTCCGACGACGGTCGCTCGCTCGCGTCGAACCCGTCGGACGGCTCGAGCGTCGCGAAGCGTTCGAGCAGCAGCGCAACCGCATCGTCGTCGAGGAGATCCGTGACGACGTAGCCGTCGCGCCAGAACGCCCTGTTGTCCTCTGCGGACGCGAACACCTTCGGGGGAATGATGCGGCCGAGGTGATCGTGCCCGGCGGTGGAAGGCTGAGGCGTGGACATGGCAAATCGTCCCTCACCGCGCCAGGCGGATCCAAGTCAGACGTGTGGAAACACATCGCACGATGAGCCGCCCGCGCGCCGGGCGGGTATGGTCGGTGTATGAGGGTCGCGCTCGTCCAGTGCCCCGCCTGGGGAGCGCTACCGCCGTTGGGCGCATCCACGCTCAAGGCGTACCTGATAGAGAACGACGTCGAGGCAAAGTGCTTCGACTTCAACATCGAGTTCTTCCACGCGGAACAGCGGGCGCGAGGTGCCGATGCCAGCGGGGCGTACGGCGGCATCGACCCCTGGGGTGCCGAGTCGTACGATCAGTGGGGCCTCCATGTCGACGCGTCCTGGGGTCGCGTGCCCGAGATCCGCTTCCTCGATGGCTCGATGTACAACGACCGCCCCCTTCCCGTGGGGCAGTGGGCCGACGAGGTCCTGTCCTGGTCGCCCGACGTCATCGGGTTCTCGGTGTACATCACCAGTCTGGCGTCGAGCCTCCTGCTGGCACGCGAGATCTCGGAGCGCCGTCCCGACGTGTTGATCGTCTTCGGAGGGCCGCACGTTGCACGCGATCAGTCCGGCAATCTCGCCCTTCGGACCGGCATCCCTCACGTCGTGGTCGACGGGGAGGGCGAGGGTGCGTTGCTCGACGTCGTGCATCGCATCGAGGACGGCGACAGCGACTTCGCCGACATCGAGGGGACCGGAGTGCTCGTCGATGGCGAAACCCGGTGGGCACCGAAGCGCCCGCTCATCGCGAAGATCGACGCCCTGCCGTATCCGGACTTCCGCGACTTCGACTGGGAGCGATACGAGAACCCGTATCTGATTCCGATCATGGCGTCGCGTGGCTGCGTGCTCGACTGCGCCTTCTGCTACGAGACCGTGTACTGGCGACGCTTCCGCACGCAGGGTCCCGAACGTATCGCCGATGAGATGACCTTTCAGGTCGAGAACCATCCGCTTCGAGAACGAGCGGTGCAGGATGGCAAGTACTTCTACTTCATGTTCGCGGATTCGCTCGTCAACGGACACCTGGGCGGCCTGCGGCGGATGGCCGACCTGCTCATCGAACGCGACCTCGGTGTGTCCTGGGGCGGCCAGGCCACCATCAACACGAAGATGGATGCGGCGTTCTTCGACAAGCTCCACCGCTCCGGCTGTACCGGTCTGGCGTTCGGGTTGGAGAGCGGATCGCAGCGTGTGCTCGATTCCATGGGGAAGCACTTCCACATCGACGAGGCCGTCGGTTTCATCAAGGCCGCCCACGGTGCGGGTATCACCGTGACCGCCAACGTCATGGTCGGGTACCCGAACGAGACCTTCCGCGACTTCCTCCAGACACTGAAGTTCATCGCGAGGACCCGCCGGTCGCTGTACCAGGTCAGCAACGTGACCACCACCCAGATCCCGCTCGGATCCGCCCTGCATGCCCATCCCGAGCGGTACGGCGTCACCGTCCACCCCAACGGCACCTGGACCTCCGAGGAAACCGGCGACGACTTCACGCGGAATCGCCGGCTCCGGATCCTGCACCTGTGGATGAGTCTGCTCCGCGTGCCTCACCAGGAAATGGCGCCGGCGCACCGCGAGCATCAGCGTGAGCGGCGGCGCAGTTCCAATCGAGTCCGATCGACCCCTGCATCTGAAGACACGGCGGGAAGCGGTTGGCTTCCGTTCGCTGCGACCGGCCCGGGGCCCCGGAACGACGAACCGACGCGCTTCCTCTCCGCAGAGCCCTTCGCGATCCTCGGCGTTGACGCGGCCGGGGTCATCGGGGTCGATCGTTGGACTCGCACGCCACCGTTCGAACTGGATCGGTCAGAGGTGCACGGCAACACCTTCGACGCGATCGCCCGTACCGTGGATCGCGTGTTCGGGGCAGCGTTGGCGATGGAATGGCCCGACGCCGACGACCACGAGCAACTGCGGGTCAGCGGCATCGATGCCGCCGGCACGAGTCGATTCGTGGCGTCAGCGGTTCCGCGGCGCAGCGGCGACGGCACGCTGATCGGCGCTCGCTTCGTGCTTTGGATCGAGCCGATCGGGCAGCCGGTGACCCTCCTTCCGCGTTCGGGTGCTACCCCATCATCGGGGCTCCCCGACGGCGACCGCTGAGCACCATTTCGCTCCCGGTGGTACCGTGACCGCGTGGTGAAAGTGCTTCGGAACGATCGCCTCGATCGCCGCTTTCGACGTTCGGGCTTCGCCCGCGCCGGTTCGATCTCGCCGTCAGATCTCGCCGATCTCCGTGCGATCGCCGCCGACGCGTTCCGGGGCACACGGCACGGCTTTACGAGTTCGACCGAGAGCCATGACGTCGAGTACCGCGAGACGCTGTTCGAGCGCGCCGCTCCGATCGGCCAGCGTCTGGTGGACGACCTCCTCATCGGCTACGAGGTGCTGAAATGTCGGGCTCCTCGTGAAGTTCCCCGACCAAGACAGCACCATGGGGCCGCACCAGGACTGGACGGTGGTCGATGAGAACCTCCACCGGTCGCTGAACCTGTGGATTCCACTCGTCGACGTCGACGACCGCAACGGCGCACTCGCCGTTCTCCCGGGGAGCCACCGCGTCCTGGTCCGACCTCGATGCAGCCCAGGCCTTCCACTCGGCGGTCGGGACCCGCTCGGCGATCTCGCCATCGACGACATGACGGCGATTGCGATGTCGGCGGGCGACGTGCTCGTCACCGACCATGCGGTTGCCCATGCATCGCGGGCCAACACCACCGACTCGCCGCGCGCGGTGATCGCGATCGCCGCGGTGCCCGTGGGTGCTCCGCTGTTTCACGACTACCGACGGCCCGACGATCGAGTCGAACGGTTCGAGGTGCCCGACAGGGCGTGGTTCCGGTCGTTCCACATGAGTGAACGCCCCGCTCGGGCTCGACCCATGGGCATCGTGCCCTACCCTCCCGACCTCCCGGTCACCGGACTGCTCCGCTCGTGCCGCCACGCGACGCGCCCGTGGCGTTCGAGCGCGACGCCGGTACCCGCTCCGGCGCCGGAGCTGTCGGTCGCCTCGGCGGGCGATCGCGCATGCATGCTGCGGGACCCCGAGCAGCAGGCGCACCTCGACGAGCACGGCTACGTCGTGGTCGACCTGCTGCGACCCGACCAGGTGGCCGAGGTCAAGCGCGCCTACGACCTGCTCGATCACGACATGGAGTGGGACTCGCCGTTCGCGGATGGATTCCACACGACGCTGTACGACAATCGTCTCGAATACCGGCGCGCCGTACTGGACACGATCGAGCACGCATTCGCCGACGGCATGCGACGCCACTTCGACGACTACCGGGTGCTGTTCGCCAATTTTCCGGTGAAACGGGCGGGCGGCGCGGCGGTACCGAAGCACCTGGACTGGACGTTCGTCGACGAGTCGAAGTGCAGCTCGGCAACGGTGTGGTGCGCGCTCGACGACCTCGACGAAGAGAGCGGAACGCTCGGCGTGGTTCCCGGTAGCCACTTCGAAGTCTCCTTCGTGCGCCCGGTCAATCACCGTGACTTCGCCCGCACGAGGCCGCGGCTCGTTTCGCCGAAGGCGTGGTGGTGCCGCTTCGCGCAGGTCAAGCCGTGGTGATGGACAACCGAACGGTGCACTTCTCGACCCCCAACCGCACCGGCCGGGTTCGCGTTGCCGCAGCTGCGGTCGTCGCGCCACGGACGAGTGAACCTCTGCACTACTGGCTGGACGAGTCCGGTCTGTGCGAATTGGTGGTGTCGCGCGACTTCTACCTTCGTTACCGGATCGGTGAGGACCCTCGCATGGTCGAGGGCGTCGTGGAGGTCCGCGATGCATCGCAGTTCACCTACGCCTGACAGGGACCGGCCCGACGCGCTGAGCCGATCGGGCTATCTCATCTTGGACCACGCGACGTGGCTGTTCGCGAGCCTCGACGGTGCGGACCTGGTCCCGATCGACCCCAAGGATCTGCTCGATCGTCTCGATCCGGAGGGCCAAGACACCGCCCCGCCGTGTCTCGGCATCGACGTGATCTCCTGGGCCCAAGCCGAGGCGTTCGAGGCGACCGAACCCTCAGGTGCGGTGAACCTCGCGCTGCTGCTGTGGGATGGCCGTCGCCTTTTCGCTCCCCACGCTGCATCGGGATCGTTGGTCGAGCTCGGCGCTGCGCACGCCGAACGGCTGTGTCGACCCCGTTTCCCCGACAGCGAAGCGCTCGCAGACGACGAGGTCGCTCGTTCGCTCCGACTGCTCGGATTGGCGCCGGATGCCACCGATGCGGACCGCTGACCCGATGGGCCCCACCCGGATCGTTCCGTTCGCCGGAGGCGACCGATCGCTGCCGTCGCTCGCGCTCGGCGGCATCACCGCCTTCGCCCGATCGAGGCCCGGCCTGGGCGGGGTGTTCCGCTTCGTCCCGCAGATGACCGAGCTCGCCGAGCTCGAGTCCCTGCTCCGCTCCGACTCGTCGCCGATCGTGCTCCTGCT
Source organism: Actinomycetota bacterium (assembly GCA_016703525.1). Lineage (GTDB taxonomy): Bacteria > Actinomycetota > Acidimicrobiia > Acidimicrobiales > Microtrichaceae > JADJBW01. The sequence goes on from JADJBW010000020.1 coordinate 26,285, forward strand.
CTCCAACTATCTCTGGACGGCCGCGACGAATCTTCAAGCGTCGGCCCTCGCCGCCGAGGTCGCGCCGGGCTCGGTCACTGTCCACGGAGGCCCTCACACGCCCCACTATTCCGGGGACAACCGGCGCTACTTCGAAATGCACTCACACGTCGACGTCACCGTGCGCCAGGAGGGCGAGCTGACGACGGCGCGCATCCTCTCGGCGTTCGCCGAGGCCGGCCGCGTCGACGCTTCCGTGCTCGCGGCGTTGAACGTGCCGGGATGCACGGTCCGAACGCCTACAGGACTGCACCGCGCCGACGATGTCGAGCGGATCGACGACCTGTCGGTGCTGCCCTCGGCATATCTCGGCGGCGAACTGAGTCACCTGACCCCCGAACGATGGATGTTCGGAATCATCGAGACGAATCGGGGCTGCCCCTACGGCTGCACGTACTGCGACTGGGGCCAGGCGACGTTGTCGCGCGTCCGGAAGTTCCCGCTTGAACGAGTGCTCGCTGAGATCGACTGGCTCGTCGATCATCGCGTCGCGACCATCTTCATCGCCGATGCGAACTTCGGCATCTTCGGCCGCGACGTCGAGATCGCCGACCACATTGCACGCCGTCGCAACGAGACGGGGTACCCGCGTCACGCCATCGCGACCTTCACGAAGAACACCAACCGACATGTGCGAGATCATCGAGATCTGGACCTCGGCCGGCATCTGGGCGGAGGGCGTGCTGTCGATGCAGACGACCGATCCCGAGACGCTGTCGACGGTCCGGCGGCAGAACATCCGCACCGAGCGATTCGAGGAGCTCAGCGCCGAGTTCGAGGCGCTCGGCCTACCCGTGGCGTCCGACCTCATCGTTGGCCTGCCGGGTTCGACGGTCGATTCGTTCCGCCGTGATCTGCAGTACTTCTTCGATCGGCACGTGATGGTCCGCGTGTTCGAGCCGATGCTCTTGCCGAACAGCCCGATGAACGAACCGGCATACCGCGCCGAGCACCGGATCGTCGCCGGCGACGATCTGCGGATTCTGTCGACCGCGAGCTACGACCTCGACGACCGCGACACGATGATGCGGCTGCGCCATTGGAATCGGGTCGCCGTTGATCTGGGTGTGCTTCGCGAAACGCTTCGATTCCTGCAGCGGGAGCAGGGCTTGCCGGCGATGGACGTGATCAAGGAACTCGATCGGGCAGTGCGCGAGGAGCCGGCGACCTACCCGCTGGCGAACTTCCTCGCTCGATTCCTCGATCTCTTCCTCCTCCCGCCCGGATCATGGCCGGCCTTCTACCGCGAATTCCGGCGGTTCCTTCGCGATCGACTCGGGATCGCGGACCTTCCTGGGTGGGACACCGTCGCCTCGGTGGAGATCGCGCTGCGCCCAGCCCAGGGGCGGCACTTCCCGGTCCGCGTCGAGCTCGCCCATGACTTCGTGGCGTACGCCGCCGACCCGTCACCCGATGCGCGACTGCTCGACTACGGACCCGGCGTTCTCGACATCGATGACCCGGCCTCGGTGTCATCGCTGTTCTTCGGGCGCAGCTGGCTGAGAGGCGAGCGAACGGACGCCGGTGCCAACTGGTTCTGGTGGGATGCAAGTTGGGAACTCGAGTCGCCGTTTACCTGGCCGATGGCACGTCCTTCGCCCCACGCCGCGGGCCGCGAAGTCGACGACGTCGATGTCGCCGAGCGTGGAAGCTGAGCGAGGCGGGAGGGTCATGACGGCGGTCTTCCGTGACCCGGCGACGGAACGAGCCTTTCGACGACGAGGCTTCGTGGTGGTGGACCTGTGGGAGCCGACCGCGGGCGATCTTGTCGCTCAGCTGTTCGACACGTCCGACCGGGGGGAGCGCGACGGGTATTTCGTCAGCACCGTCTTGTCCGACACGTCGGCGCGGGCGGCGTACGACGAACTCATCCGACGGACGTTCGCCTCGGAACTGGCCGGCATGATGAACGGCTACGAGGCCTTCCTCGGAGCGCTCGTCGTCAAGCGGCCGACCGGAGCGACGACCGTGTGGGCGCACCAGGACGGCACATGCCACGACGAGTCATTCGGCCCGGGGGTGATCGCCTGGATCCCTGTCACCGAAGTCGACGAGCTGTCGGGGCACATGCGCGCGTTGTGGGGCAGTCATCGCTTCCTTCCCGGAATCCTCGCCACGCCACCCACGAAGACCTGCTTCGAAGACGTTCGCGACGAGTTGCTGGACCGAGAGATGCCTGAGGTTGAGGTTCGGCGAGGCCAGGCGCTCGTGTTCAACAGCCTGGTGATCCACGGGTCGCCTCCGAACCGCAGCGGCGCGAACCGGCTCGCCGCCTACCTGCGATTCATGCCGATCGGCGCGCCCGCGCGCCACTACTGGTACGACCAAGACTCCGAGGAGGTGCTCGGCTTCGAGGTGGGCCGCGACTTCTTCACGACCCACGTCTGGGGCCAACGACCGACCGGAGCGCCGTTCGAACGCCTCCCCGTGGTCGAGCCGCGCCAGCTGGGCATCGCGGATCTCAGGCGACTGCGGCGACGCGCCTGGGTTCGCCCACTCAGCTCGGACCGCGGATCGGCGTAAGGCTCTGCCTGATGATCGACGCGTCGGCGGCGAGTGTCGCGAGCTGCGCCTCGGTCTCCGACAGCAGCCAACCATCGAGCTCGACCACCCGACCGGTGCGGTGATCATCGACGATTCTCTGACGCAACTCCGACCGGAGGTCCGCTGTCAGGGCCGCGTCGGCCGGTAGCCCGAGTGAGCGGTAGAGCGCAGCGGTCGTTGTCGCTCCTGAGGCATCGGCCCGGTGGTAGCGCGGGCGATTCGTCGAACGATCTCGAGTTCCGGATCGTCGGCGTCGTCGTCGGTCGAGCAACTCGCCACCGAGCCGCCGAAACGCGACTGCGAGCGACGCCGAGCCGATGACCCGCATGGCCTCCCGACGATCCATCGGCGGTGTCACGGTCGGAGAACCCCGGAGAGGTGGTCGCCGAGACGGAGCGCAAGGGCGATGATCGTCAACGTGGGCGGTGCAATGCCCCCCGTCGCAAAGACCGAACTGCCGGCGACGTACAGATTCGCCATGCCGTGGACCCGGCAATCGGCGTCGACCACTCCGGTGCGCGGCGATGCCGACATCCTGGTCGTGCACATGTGGTGGTTTCCGGGCTCGAGGAGGAACTCGTCGGCATCGACGGCCGCTGTGTCGATCGTGTAGTCGGCACGCAGTTCGCTGCCCGATTCTGCGTGCGGCGGCTTGAGCGTTCCGAGCGTGAGCTGCACCCGGGCGCGGCCCGTCGCCCCGAAGGCCGCGGCAACGGCGCGCAGCACCCGACGGATCGCGCGCCGCTCGAGCGGACCTTGCCGCCAATGGAGGTCGACTCGGGGGACCCCCAGCGCATCGCGCTCGCGGGTCAGCGTGACGCGCGACTCGGCGTCGAGCGGCTGCTCCGCCGCCACGCGGATCGATGCGATCGTCCCCACTGGTGGAGAGCCGGTGATCCGCATCCAGCCGTCGACATCGCGGAGCCGCAGCCCGTCGACCTGCCGTGCCGTCGTGAGCGGTTCGGCAAAGAGCACGACCCCCGCCCCCGGCAGTCCGTCCGCCTCCTGAGCCGACGATGAGAGCCGCAGGGTGCGTTGCAGGATCGCGCTCCCGGCGTTGACGCTCTGGAGTTCGGCCCATGCCGCCGGCGTTCCGCCGAGCGCGATGAACGCTCCGAGCGTGCTCACGTGATCGCTGAAGTAGCGCCGACCTGGTCGTACTCGTTGCCGATGCCCTTCGTTGCCACCTGGTTCGATGCGAGCAGCAGGCGGGCATTCTCGATGCCGCCCATGGCCAACACGACGATCGGCGCGACGGCCCGTAAGCGAGTCCCGGCGGGGGAGGCGAACTCCACCGACTCGATCCGGTCCGAACCTGGGGCGAGGTCGAGTCGCGTCGCCGATGCGCGCAGGACCAGCGTGGCCCGTGCGGAGTCGACGATCGACGCACGGTCTTCCGTTCCGAACCGACGGGGCCGCACCTGACCCGCCGACCAAACCAGGTCGGGATGGTCGAGCGACAGGGGCGGCGACGTCGACATCTCCGGCCACGACATCGGGTCGAACGTCGTGTGCGGGAGTCCGACGATCTCGGTTGCTCGTTCGTAGTAGGGGGCCAGCATCTCGTCGTCGATCGGCCAGCCATTGATTCCGAGCCACGGGCGCGTGGCGAAGTCGTTCCGGCCGAGTGGGGCGCAGAACCCGCCCCAGTGGTTCGTACTTCCCCCGAAGTACCTCAGCCGATTCGTCGTCAGGTCGGTGGGGCCGTCTGCCGCGAGGGGGGCACCGGAGACCGAGCCACGGTAGAGATCGACGCTCTCCGGGGTGGGCTCGAAGCCGCCGCCCTCGAGGAGCAGTACATCGATCGCCTGCTCGGCAAGGTGGCGCGCCGCAACGATGCCGGCGGCCCCCGCCCCGACAATGCAGACCTGGCTCGTCAATACATGGCCGGGGGTGAGGTCGTTCGCGTCGATGAGCATTGGATCGGGGCGGTGGCACGGCCACGCCTGCTGCCTACGATAGCGGGGTCCTGAAGACATTGATGCGAGTGCAGCCGCCCTTCGGGGGAGCCATCGTCCTTGCTGGGCGGGGCCGGGATGGTCGGGCACGACACACCGAACGTTCGCATGGATGGAGCGCACCGATCGACCATTCCTCGTTGGGGCGCATGCATCTGGGTCGTCCTCACGCGGCACGGTATCGAGTTGGCAGGCACGGCCATCGATGAGCCGATTTCGCTCGCACCGGGAGTGCTTCGGCGACCTGTCGTCGGTGGACAGGGGGAACCTCGATTTGGCGCGACGGGTGAAGGCCGTACGGTCGGCCACAATCGTGGTGATGGCGGGCCGTCCGCCCCGAAGTCTGCCGCCGATGCCGAGCGATTCCTCATCGATCATCCGGAGATCGACGTCTCGGTTCAGGGCGAGGGCGAGTCGGCACCCCTCCCTGCTCGATCGGATCATCCCCGAGCCCAGGGTCGGCGGTGACCCCGTCGAGAGACCTGCTCGATGCACTTCGCTCAGCCGCGCTCGATCGCCTTGGAGAGGTTTCACATCCGCGTCCTTCGTCGGGAGCTTCCGCCGCTACTCGCGCCGCCCTGCGGCTGGCGAGCGATGCTCCTCGATGTGGCGGCGGTACTGTCCCGGCAGGTGGGACCGGAGTTCGCGCGCGAGATCCCCACCGCCGCTACGCTCCAAGAGGCGGTGCTTCCCGAGGCGCCTCGGTTGTCCCGCAAGGTCGTCGAGATCGACCACGACGTGGTTGCCTTGCTGACCGACACTCGGGCGGGCGTGGGAGATGCCCGACTCGCCTCCTACCCCTCCTCCACATTCGAGGCCACCGACCGGTTCGGTCTGTGCTCGGGCGAGGTTCGCCAGTCGGGTTCTCCACGATTCAATGCAGAAGGAGACGGGGTGATGAACGACGAGTGGGGTTGGTTCGACGGTGAGCATTTCGAGCTCGCGAGCAGTCTGTCGCTGCCGGAGCGCGGAGCGTTCGTCTCGTGACCGCCGACCGTCGATCGGGCCCGCCGACCACGACGCGGTACGAGCCGGGATCGCCGTTGCGGCACCCTCGCAAGTTCGCTGCCGAGGTCGCGTCGAGCCTCGCCCACAGTTGGGACCTCGCGTTTCGCTTGTTCCAGCGCGATCTCCGAGCCCGATACCGGCAGTCCGCACTCAAGTACGTCTGGCTGGTCATACCCCCGCTGGCCATGGCGCTGACCTGGATTCTCCTGGAACCGCGGCAACGTGATCGATCCGGGCGACGTCGGCGTCGTATCCGGCGTTCGTCCTCACCGGGTCGGTGCTGTGGCAGGGGTTCGCCGAGTCGCTCGCCAGTCCGATCCGGCAACTCCAGGGCTCGACCGCGCTGTTGACCAAGGTCAGCTTCCCGAGCGAGTCGCTGCTCTTGGCCGGCGCGCTGGACATCGTGTTCCAGAGCGTCGTCCGGCTGGTCGCCACCGCCCCGCTGCTGGCGCTGTACGGCGTCGGATGGTCGTGGACGCTGCTCCTCGTTCCCGTCGGGCTCGTGGCGATCCTCGGCTTCGGATGGGGCCTTGGGCTGCTGCTCGCGCCGTTCGGCCTGTTGTACCAGGATGTCGAGCGCACGATCGTCGTGGTCGTTGCCTTCTGGTGCCTCGTTTCCCCCGTTGCATATGTCCAGCCCGCCGATGGTGCCCTCGGCACGCTTCACCGCCTCAACCCGCTGACGTCGCTGTTGAGTACGGCCCGCGATTGGACGCTCGGCACGAGGGTCGTTCCCGGTGCCGGGTGGCTCGTGCTGGTGGTGATCGACCTCCTCATGATCGTGTGCGGATTCGGCCTCTATCGGCTCGCATTGCCCCATCTCGTCGACCGCATGCAGTCCTGACGAAGCGATGCGTCTTGATGGCACGAACACGCCGATCGGCGGGTCGGAGGTCGGAGGCCTCCTGGTATGATCACGCCGCGCTGGGAGGTGGCGATGGACGGTCGTGATGGTTGCGAGGACTCGGCGGGTCACCCACCTTCTCGCCGCGCCGTGCCGCTGCGTTGGTTCGATCTGCATGCGGTCGACGACCCCCCAGGCGACCAGGTCGGGGACATTCTCGCCAAGCGTGCCGACGGCATGACGGTTTCCGGTGTGTTCACCGCCGGCGAATGCGCTCGCGCCGTCGATGCACTCGAGTCGTGGCGCCATGAACGCACCGGGGCCATGTTCGGCACCATGCTCGGCATGCCGCTCGCCGAGTTGTCGAGCGTGACGGACGACCCGGACGACCGCACGCCCTACCTGGAGTCGACGCGGCGGGCGAACGACAGGTACCGGGAGGCATTCGGGTTCGATCCGGCGACTCGCCTCGCCTCGGTCGTCGAGCGCTTTGCCGGGGGTCGGCCTTTCGGCACCCCGGCTGAGGACGGCCGGTCGTACAACATGGGCAACGTTCGCTGGTATGACCCGGGCTCGCGCGGGCTACCCGCTCACGCTGGCAACGAGGTCCAGATGCACCAGAGTGCGACGCTGGCCCACCTTCAGTCGACCACCGTCACGATCGACCATCTCAGTTGGTTCGTCGTCATCCAGGCCCCAGAGGCCGGCGGCGCACTGTCGGTGTTCGACCTCTTGTACGACGAACACGACGCGGCCGTGCCCACTTGGACCGAGATCGGGCGCGACGACGCCGACTTCGATGACCAGCCTGCGTTGCAGCTTGCCCCGCCGGCCGGCACCTTGATTCTTTTCGGAGGTGGTTGGCGCTGGCATCGCGCCGACCTGATCCGTGGCAGTGTGCAGCGCGCCACGGGGGCGGGTCCGCTGGCCATCGCTCGACGGTTCGGCCGTCAATTCCTGGTTTGACGCGCCAGACGCAGCGCCAGAACTGCTCGCCACACCTCCGGCGATCTCAGCCTCTGATCTCTCCAAACGCTACGCGCGCGACTTGGACCCTTCGCTGCGGTACGGCTTCGCCGACATCGTCGGCGAACTCAACCCGTGGCGACGCGGCGACCGCCGGTTGCGCAACGGCGAGTTCTGGGCGCTCGACGGTGTCAGTTTCGAACTCGGTGCTGGCGAGGCGCTTGGGGTCATCGGCCGCAACGGCGCGGGGAAGAGCACCCTTCTTCGGCTGGTCTACGGCCTGAGCAAGCCCGACCGTGGCGGGCTGCAGATCAACGGCGCCATGGGAGCACTGATCAGCCTCGGATCGGCGTTCTCCGCGATGCTCACCGGACGCGAAGCGATCCGGACAGAGGCGACCCTTCTGGCAATTCCGGTTGACGACATCGCGGATCTCGAAGCGCGAGTGATCGAGTTCAGCGAGCCCGCCGACGTGATCGACGAGCCCATCGGCACCTACAGCCTCGGTATGCGGATGCGTCTGGTACGTCGCGCCGCAGCTGCGACCCGACATCCTGTTGATCGACGAAGTGCTCTTCGTCGGCGATCTCGCGTTTCAGCACAAGTGCATCGCACACGTCAAAGACCACCTCGCCCGGGGCGGGTCGTTGGTGCTCGTTTCGCATGACATGTGGATGATCCAGGAGATGTGCGAGCGCGTGCTGTACCTCGATCACGGCAGGTCGGTGTTCCTGGGAGACTCCATGGAAGGCGTGAACAAGTACCTTCACGACCTCTCCTCGGACCGAAGCGACGAGGTCGACGACCCGCTCATCGTCCCCGACCACTCGCCCGTCAAGGTGCTCGAGCTCACCGCCACCGGAGACGACGGCGAGATCCCGTCGCAGGGCCGGGCGATGGAGGTCGCTTGTACGGTGGATGCCTCCGAGGCGTTCGACGTGCGATGGGGCATCGAGATCGCCTCGGTCGACCAGCCCGTCGTTGTGCCCAGCGTCGTCGCCGACGGCCCGGCCGATCCGGCTCGTCGGCGGCGTGCAAACGATCCGTGCGCGAGTTCCGACCGTCCGGCTCGTTGGAGGTCACTACTACCTGAAAGCTGCGGTCTTCGACGCGACGACCGGCCAGCTGCTCGGCTCGAAAGGCTGGAACGAATGGCCCACCGTGCTCGAAATTCGCAGCGAGGCCGGGATGCTCGACAACCTCCGCCGAATCGCGCGAACGCAGCTCACCATGTCGTCGGAGGTGCGGTGAGCGTCGCTCACGTACCCCATTCGACATGAAGATGGGAAATCGGGACCTGCGAGAACTCGTGAAGCGGGTCGTGATCCCGCACCCCCGGTGGGGACTCGACCTCGAGTCGGGTCGGGCGGTCGTACCATCCGTGGAGTGCGACGGGGACGCTCGCATCCGCGTCGACGACGGCGGCCTTGACGGCGTATATACCAGGCATGAGCGTCAGCGGCCCTGACTTCAGCCGAAGGCGGTTCACCCCGGCGTCGAGCGCAAGCGGTCTGCCTCCGACCGACGTGCCGGCGGTGATGCAGCGCTGCTGATCGGGCGTCCAGATGGTGAAGGCCCAGTACACCGAATCGACCGGGACTCGGGCGTGGACGGTGAGTTCGACATCGAGGTCAGCGCCCGTGACCAGCGGCCCACCGTCGCACGCCTCGATCCGGAGATCGGAGATGATGCCGACGAGAAGATGTTCGGCGTCGGTGGCCGGCGGTTGCGCCTCGGTATCCTCAGGGTCGTCGCCGAAGTCGCCATCGGGGTCGTCGGGGTCGTCGACGACGATCGGCACGTCGGTCGTGATGCCGATGATGTCGTTGAGATAGGAATCCACTGCGTCGCGCGCCGCACCACAGAGGTACGTCGAGCCGGCGTCGAGGACCGTCGCAGAGCGGCACATGCCGCCGATCATGAACACGCTGTGGGAAACGAGGAGCACCGCTCCGCCGCGCTGGACGTGTCGGAACACGTACTCGCCGCACTTCTGGCGAAACTCGACATCGCCGACGCCGAGCGCTTCGTCGACGAGCAGAATGTCGGCATCGACGCCCGCAATGGTTGAGAATCCCACCCGCAGGCGCATGCCTTGGCTGTAGTGCCGAACGGGGCTGTCGAAGGCATCGCTGATATCGGCAAAGTCCTCGACCCAATCGACGAGTTCGAGGATCTGACGGCGGCCCAGGTTGCTGTGCGTCGTTGGCGAGCACGTTCGCGGCCCGTGAGCTGGGATTGAGGTGGACGGTCGGGTCGAGGAGTTGCCCCACGCTTCCGGCAACCGTGATCGAACCCCTGTCGGGTTTGGTGATGCCGGCGATCATCCGGAGCAGTGTCGACTTGCCCGCGCCGTTCGTTCCGAGCACGCCGTACGCCTCGCCCCATTCGACTCGGAGCGAGACGTCGTCGATGGCCCAGAATTCGCCGTCGCGGAGTTCGCGTCGGCGATCCTCGGAATGGGGGCTGAGATCGGCCCAGATGTCGTCCAGCCCATTGCGCAGCGCGTGGCCGAGTTGGCGGGTGTATCGCTTGGACACCCCTTCGACCGCGATGGCAGCACCGTGCGTCCGTGCGGAGCCGTCGCGTGCCTCCCGCCGCCCGGTTGGGTGTGTCGTCATGTCGGGAGGTTACCGACCGGGGTCCTGCGGCTCGATCGGCGCCGCTTCGATATCGAGCCGCTCGGCGATGCTCGGGTACAGCGCCTCGGCAACGAGCGCTGCGCCGGTCTCGTTCGTGTGCACGGTGTCCCAATAGATCGCCTCGGTTCGGCCGTTGAAGACCTCGGTGAGGTCGAGGACACCCAGATCGGACAGCGACGCTCGAGCCGCGGCGGAGATGGCTCGCCAGCGTGCCACCCCGGCCTCGGCGGCGTTCACCGAGGCAAGTGTCTCGCGGTCGGCCGAGGTCGTCGGCTCCTTGGCCCGGAGGTCGGGTTGCCACGCGACGAGGACATCGACGCCGGCCCGTTCGCACGATGCCCTGATCAGCTCAACGCCGCGCCGGTAGCGCACGGCGATCCGAGCTGCCATCTGTTCGGGGGGCGGCGGGGTGGTATCCGGCGGCGTCGACTCGGCCGTCGGCACCGTCGTCGAGCCGCCGGCCGCCGCCCGCTCGCGCAGCACGAGGTCAAGCTCGGCGTCCACGATCGATGCCGGTTCGTCGCTGTCGCCGTTGCCCTTGGCGACCAGCGCGCCCTGCAGCCCTACGTCGTTCGCCCCGTCGTAGACGACGACGAGATCGGGTGGTGGGTTCCACGCCAACTTCTCGATCATGAGCACCGCCGTCTGCCAGTTGGTTGTCGCCGGCACGCCGAAGTTGTGGACTTCGAGGGTGGCGCTGCGGCGATCCGCCAACGCGACGAGCTCGGACGCGATGGTGTGGTCGTTCCTCTGTCCGGCGCCGAACGCGGCGGATCCCCGAAGAACCAAATCACGAATGGAGGCCCACCTCGTCCGGAGCGCCGGGTTTCGCGCTTCCGCCGCTGACGTTGATGAACTCCGAGGTGACATCGCCGAGCCTCCAGCGCCGACGGCGCCGTTGAACTCGATGTTGTTCCACGCGCCGAGTAGGCTGACTCGCAGCGTTCGCTTCAGGGAGCGTCGCGGAAAGGCCGGGTCGTCCTCGAAGCCGCGGTGAACGTGCCGGCGCGGTGGACGGTGCGCCGTTGCGCCGCGGATCTCGAACGCGGCGTACGTCGCTCCGGCGGCGCCGATGGCCAGCGCCACCGCCAGGGCGGCCCGCCGACGGCGCGCACCCGTGGACGGGACGAACTCCGGCTGGGCGAGGCTCCGGGCGGCTCGGCGCTCGGGGCGCGGCCGTCGAAGGCGGGCGCCCGGCAACCAGGTTGAATCCGGTCGACTCCACCCGTTTTCGAGCGGATCGACTCGAACCAGCCGCAGCAGGAGACCGATCGGCATGACCAGTACCCCGAACGCCACCGCGCCCATCAGGTCGGTCATCGCTCGACCGATTGTCGACCCGATCCGATGTATCCCGGCGGTCCACCGGGCACGGGCGCCGGGATGTCGCGCCCAGACCACGGCGATTGCGCCGGCGACGGCACACACCGGAGCGAAGACGACCGGTGATCCGTGCCGGTACCACAGGACCTCTCCCACTGCGACCACGGCGAGGGCGGGCACTGCCGCGGGCCGGGCGGATCGCGCCGACGCGCTCCGGATGGACCCGTCGAGGAGCCCCACCGCTGCGACCGCGCAGCCTGCGGCGACGACCGCCGCAGAGCGGCGAACCTCCAGCGGCCAGGCGAACGCGAGCGACGCGGCGATCGCCGCACCCGCGACGATCCGCGTTCGAAGGGTTCCGGCGTGCGCCCCGACGACCCCAAACCCGAGTACGACCAGCACGATGACTGACGCAAGTCGGTCGCTCCCCGTTTCGATGATGCGCGCGAGGGGTCCAACAACGCCGATCGAAACGGCGATGCCGATCCGCAATACGCGATCTGACATCTGCCAACACCACCCATGCCGGCCGCGGAATCGGCCGGCGTTCTCCGCGTGCCCGTCTCGACCGACCTCAGGCACTGTACTGGCGGCACCACGCCGGCCCCTGTCGCGAGGCGTCGCAGGCCCGCGAACTGCACGTAGAGTCGGCGCCGCATGACCGTTGTGCCACCGCAGCCGAAGCACCTGCTCACGGTGCTGCACGCAGCGGAGCGCACCGGGCCCGCGCTGATGGCGCTCCACTTTCTGCGGTGGCTGCGCGAGCACCACCCGGAGTGGGCCACGAGCACCCTGCTGATCGACTGCGGCGGCGGGCTGGAACCCGAGTTCGCAGAACTCGGCCCACTGGTCGTTGCGGGCCCGGCGTATCCGTTCGGCCCCGGCAACAGCCGCGTCCATCGCGGGGTGATCCGTCGCAAGCTACGCACCGTTCGACGGCGGGTCGCCGCACTCGGGCCGGTCGACGTCACCCAGGTGCACTGTGCCGGGTCGATGCGGATCCGCCCGGTGCTGCCCGACGCGCCGGTGGTGTGCCACGTGCACGAACTCTCGGTAGGGCTGGATCTGCATCTCGGCCCGATGGCGCGCGACGCGCTCCAGGGGGCCGACCGCTTCGTCGTGGCGTCGGAGTCGGTCCGCGAAGCGCTTGCCGCTCGGTTTCGGATCGACCCGGCATTGGTGACCCGTCACCACGAGTTCGTGGCGCCATACGCAGCAACCGCGAGCAGGGCACGTGTCGATCTCGGTTTGCCGCCCGATGCCTTCGTCGTGGTCGGTTCCGGCGTTCGGCATTGGCGCAAGGGCCCGGAGTTGTTCGTGCGGACGGCGCTCACCGCGCGCCGGCGCTCACCCGATATCGATTGGCGATTCCTCTGGGTCGGCGGCGCCGACTCCGGCGGCCTGGAGTCGTTGGTTCGGTCGGCCGACCTCGGTGACCTCGTGGAGTTCGTGCCGCACCAGCCCGACCCACAGCAGTGGTTCGCCGCCGGAGACGCCTTCCTGCTGACCGCTCGGGAGGATGCATTCCCGCTGGTGTGTGTCGAAGCCGCACTTGCGGGCGACCGATCGTCACCTTCGACAATGGCGGCGCCACCGAGCTGGTGCGACATTCGGCGGGCGGTGTCGTCGTCGGCTTTCCCGACGTCGAGGGTGTCGCCGACGCACTGAGCGGGCTCGCGCGCGACCGCTCTGCCTGCGCCGCGCTCGGCGCGCGTGCGCAGCGATTCGCGCAGCGGAATCTCACCGTCGACAGCGTCGCTCCAGCCCTGTTGGCCACCATCGAGGAGACGCGGAAGGCGCGATCGTGAGCCCCGACGTGCTCGTGGTCGTGACCGACGTGTTGAGCGCGGACGGACGTCGCCAGGTCCAGTACCTCGTCGAGCACCTCGCGGAACACGGTCACGACCCGGGTTCCTGCTCGTCGGCTCATCCTCGGACCGGTCGGCTTGGACCGGGCTTGGACCGACGGCCGTCACGAGCGAACTCGCGGTCCGGCGGCTCGACAACGCGGCTCGACTCCTCCGGCCCGAGCGCGCAGGATCCCGGCGGCCGACGCGGCGCCTCGTCGCCTACCTTCGCCGCGCCAGCCGGCTTCCTGGATCGTCTGCGACCCGGAAGCGCTGCGGCTCCTGGACGGTCCCCGTTGCGGCCCCCGCGGCTCATCGTCCATCTCGCCGATCCCGGCGCGACGCCGCGATGGTCGGCGGCGTCCGCGAATGCGCCCGACCTATGGATGGCGATCACGCGACGCCAGGTGGAGCTCGTCGATGACCTCGATGCAATCGATGTGATCGGTGGCCTCGGGTCGACTCGATGCCGGTCGTGGGCGGACCCCGCCGTCGCAGGGCCGGGACCGATCGTCCTCTCGACGCCGGCTCACCGGTGGCTCGCAATTGATCACCTGGTCGAGATCGTCGACCGGCTGCTTCGACACCACCCAGATCTGCCACTCCTGGTGCTGGCCGATCCCGGCGAGGACGAGTGGCTCGTGCGCCACGACCTCGCGCATCTCGGCGCCGAGGCGAAGGCCCGAGTGGCGGTGATCACACGTGAGGACCGCCCGCCCGAGAGACCGCGCATGATCGTCCGCACGGGGTATGTCGCGAGCGATCCCGACCTCGTGGCGGAGGCAGCCCGCGCCGGGATTCCGACGGTCGGTTTCGAGCTCGGCGACCTTCCCGAGTCGAACCCGAAGCCGGTGCCACCGTTCGAGGTCGAGCTGCTCGTCGACCAAGTGACGTCGCCTCTCGATCCGGGACCGGTCGCCGCTGTGGGCAGCGCGGAAGCGGGTGGATTGCACCGGATCGTCAGCGGGCACGATCCCCTGACGCGGCTTCTCGCGTTGCTGTGATCATCGTCCATCGGCGACGCGACTCGACGTGGTCGCCCACCCGGCCAAGGCGGGGTCGGAGGCGTGCAGCGGCCTCGCAGCTTGTCGGAGTGCCGGTACAGTACGGAAATGCCTCGTACCCAACGGCGGCGATTCCGGGTCGGCCCCCGTGACGAGCCCGCCGGCCCGCGACCATCGGCTCCGACGGGCGGTCGTCCGACGGTCGGTGCCGCGCACCGGCCGACCGCATGCGCAGCGCCGTCGGCCGCGATGTACCTCGACCAGAACGGCGATGTCCGAGCCTGCTGTTGGAACGCGCTGCATCCCCTCGGCAATGTCGCGGACGCCTCGCTCAGCGAGATCTGGTTCGGCGATCGCGCCGACGAACTCCGGCGAGCGGTGGCCGGCCACGACTACTCCCTCGGCTGTCATGCGTGCGCCCAGACGGTGGCTCGCGGACACGACGCGCTCGTCTTCGCGAGGACGTTCGACCGTTTGCCTATTGGCGAACCGCTCGGCTACCCGAGCGAGATCTCGTTCGCGATGTCGAACACCTGCAATCTGCAGTGCGTCATGTGCCGCGGCGAATGGTCGTCGTCGATTCGGTTCCACCGCGAGCACTCCCGCCCCTCCCCGGACGTCTACGACGACCGGTTCTTCAGCGACCTTCGCGAGTTCCTTCCACACCTCCGATCCGCCAAGTTCTCGGGGCGAGCCCTTCCTACAACGCGAGACCTTCCGCATCTGGGACCTGATGACCGAACTCGGTGTGAGCATTCCCTGCAGCGTGACCACCAATGCGTCGCAGTGGAACCGCCGGGTCGAGCGGGTCTCCTCGACGAGCACCCCATCTCGATCACGGTCTCGATCGACGGGATTTCGAAGGGCACCTACGAGGCGATTCGGGTCGGCGCCCGCCACGCCGACTTCGTGCAGAACATCGCTCGGTTCCACGAGTCGGCGCGGCGGCGCGGCACCGAGTTCTCGTTCACCTGGTGCCTGATGCCGGAGAACTGGCACGAGTTCGCGGACTACCTGCTGCTCGCCGACCGCTTCGATTGCGATGCCGGCGTCAACACCGTCCCTTGGCCCAAGCAATTCAACATCGAGCGGCTGCCCGTCCCGGAACTCGAGGCGATCGTCGCCGCGCTCGAACGGCAGGAACGCACCCACGCTGTGGCCCTCTCGCGCAATCGACACGTGTGGGACCATCACCTCGAACGACTGCGCTACTTGGTCAGCACCGGTAGCGATGGAACGACCGTCTGGATCGGGGCACCAACGGACGGCCCGTCCAATGGACCTTCCGACGGTCCCCCGGACCGCTGCCGGTGGATGGTGCGCTCGACTGTGCGCGCGAGGAGATCGGTCGCTGGGCCACCGTGTGCCTCGCCGAGTTCACCCTGGGAACCGATCGGCGAATCGTGACGTTCAGGTCGACTCTCGACGAGATGGCCGAGACCGCGTGGGAGGGACGCGACGCATGGGAGGCAATCGAATCGACGTTGGGTGTCAGCCCGGTGGAGCGCTGGTCGCTGGTCGAGGTTCCCGACTTCTCCGATGCGATTCTGTGCCTCGAGGGTCGGGGACGTCTGTTCGGCGACGGGGAGGTGTTGATGCGGGCGTACTCGGTGGACGACGCCATCGACGACGCCGGCACCCTCGGCTACCGAGTCTTCATCGTGGCCGCCGACGAAACCTGAAGGCCCTTTTCCGGCCTCACAATCGGCTCGACCTTTCGTTCGTGCGCACCAGGGGTGGGTACACTCGCCCGACGAACGGTGGCAGTCGACGACGAGCGAGGGAGCCCCAGTGTGTGGCATAGCCGGGGTGGTCGGACCGACGGCCCGCGCCCATGCCGACGAGGTGCGACGGATGGTCGCTGCGTTGGATCACCGCGGCCCCGACGATTCGGGGGTCGTGGAGTACGACGGCGCCGTCCTCGGTTCTTCGCGCCTGTCGATCATCGACGTGAAGGGCGGCCGGCAGCCGCTGCTCGATGCGGATCGAGCGACCGCCCTCGTGTGCAACGGCGAGATCTACGGCCATCGCCGGCTGCGTTCGCTGCTGTCCGACTACCCGTTCGTCACCGGCTCGGACTGCGAGGTCATTCTCGCGTTGTACCGCCGACACGGCGCAGCCCTGTTGGATCACCTGCCCGGGACGTTCGCGTTCGCGCTTTGGGATGAGCGCCAACGCACCCTCCTCCTCGCCCGCGACCGGTTCGGCGAGCGTCCGCTCTACTGGGCGATGACCTCCACGGGGTGCCTGGCGTTCGCGTCGGAGACTCACGCGCTGGTCTCGTCGGGCCTCGTCGACAATCGACCCGACCCCGAGATGGTCGCCCAGATGCTGCGCCAGGGCTACGTGCCGACCGACCGCTCGATCTGGCAGGGCGTCAGATCGATTCCACACGCCAGCCGTCTGACGTGGATCTGCGCTCCGCTCCGGCGGTCCAACGGTGGTGGACGCCGCCCGAACCCGACGACCCCAGAGATGCCGACGAGGCGGTCGAGTGGTTCCGCTCGGCGCTCGACCACGCCGTGGTCGACCAGCTCGACGCCGATGTTCCGATCGGCGCATTTCTCTCGGGCGGCATCGATTCGGCGACGATCGCCCTGCTCGCCGCCCGCCATCATCGAGGACTGCGAGCGTTCGCCTTCGACATGCCCGGTTCGTCGGAGATCCCCTACGCGACCGGTCGCGGACCGGCATGGCATCGACCTGCACGTCTACCGCCCCGAACTCCACGGGGTCGCGGACCGCATCCGTTCGCTCGGGCGATCCTGGGACGAACCGTTCGGCGACTCGTCGGCACTCCCGACGAGCATGCTGTGCGAGTTCGCCCGCGAGCATGTGAAGGTCGTGTTGACGGGCGACGGCGCGGACGAGCTACTCGGCGGTTACGTCGTGTGGAACCGCGACCTCCTGGAGACCCCAACCGACGACCGTTCGCCGATGTCGACCGCCTCAAAGCGGTTCGCCCGACTCAGGATGCGTGCGGCACGACCCCCGGCGGTGGATCGGTCCCGCATCGCTCGACGCTATGCCACCTTCCGGCAGTACTTCGACGCCGACCAGTTGGGAAGCCTCGGCCTGCCGCCCCTCGATGCCGCTCGCGTCGACGTCTCCGCGTATCACTACGGGACCGCCGATGACATCAGCAGGTTCGACCTCGACCACTACCTTCCCGGCGACATCCTGGTGAAGACGGACCGGGCGTCCATGGCGCGCGGCCTTGAGGTCCGCGCCCCGTTCCTCGACGTCGACGTGGCCACGGGGTGCCTCGCGTTGCCGAGTCACCACAAGGTCGACGCCACCCACGAGAAGGTGCTGCTGCGTCGGGCCTTCGGCGATCAGTGGCCGGCGGCGGTGCGTGACCGTCCCAAGCAGGGGTTCGGCGCCCCCATGTCCGACTGGCTCGAGTTGCCCGAGGTTGCCCGCCTCAAGGCCGACCATCTCGTCGATCCGGCATCGGCACTGTTCGAACTCGTCGACCACGATGCCGTCCAGCCGTTCGTCGGGGCGAACGACCAGCGAACCTGGAACCTCCTGATGCTGGCGGTCTGGTGGGAGCAGCACCGTCGCCGGGCACCATCGAGGCAATGCGCGTGAGACGCCGACCGAGCCCGCGTCATCACGCGGGTTTGCGCGCCAGGATCTCCAGGTTGTCCAGGTAGAAGGTCGTGGTGAAGTCGCGTCCCGCTGCGACGTCGAGATCGTACCGACGGCAGAACTCGTGACCGTCCTCGATCGAGTACATCGGCACGGCAAGCGGCTGAGACACCTCGATGTCGAAGCCCGCCTCGGCCACCCAACGGAGCATGTCCTCGGTGTTTCGAATCGTCAGGTGGCAGATCCGGTTGGTCGCCTCGACGCACTCGTCGATCACGCGTTGTTCCGCCGGTTCGCTGCTGCGTCCGCGGTAGAAGTCCTTGATGCAGACGCGGCCGCCGGGCTTCAACACCTCGAAGACCGATCGGAGCGCCAGCTCGGGGTCGTGAGCGTGGACGAGCGATTCGAGGAAGTACGCGACGTCGTGTGAAGCCGGTTCGACAACCTGCGCGAGATGGTGGAAATCGCCGAGTCGTACGGTGACACGGTGCGCGAGGCCGTCCAGCGTGACGAGCTCTCTCGCCCGTTCGACCTGGACGGGCGAAACCGTGATCGCCGTCACGGCAACATCACGGCGTCGGGCGATGTGGCGCGCCGGACCGCAGACCCCGCAGCTGGCGTCCAGCACCGACTCGCCGTCGGAGATGCCCGCCACCTCGATGACATGGTCGAGCAACTCGTCGTGATCGGACGCCTTGAGGTGTTGGAACACGTCGCCGAACACCGCTTCGTACCGCTCGTTCCAGTCGTCGTAATAGGTCGCGACATCCTCGGCGGTGAACGTCTCGTCGATCATCGGCTCAGGCGGGTCGACACCGCTGACGCTCGCGATCGTCGGCGATGCCGAGCCGGCAGAGTGCCCGGACGGGGCGTCCTTCGCCTCGCCTGGTCGTGCCCGGGGTCGACGTCGAAACCTCATCGGGTCGTTCTAGCACCCGGGCTGGCGAGGGGCTCGGGACGCACGCCCCCAGGGTGGCGCGGGATGCGCTTGCTCAACCTCGACCACCACGCCTGCGCGATTGGGCTGATTGCCGACGGTGCATGTCGCCACGGCATTCGGGCGAACCACGACGGCGGCGGCTTCCGGGGGTGGATCAGCACCGCCCGGCGGCGCCCGAGGTGAACGAACCTGGGCGGTCTCCCGTCCAGTCGAGGCATCACGGTCGGCCCGTCGCAGGTCGACGAGCGGCATGCGCACTTCCATTTCGCCTCGGCCGAGATCGGACCGACACGGCGTGTACCAGACGCAACCTCGAAGAAGGAGTGGGTCACATGCGACCAGCGCGAGGAGGTGGGATCGAGAATCGGCGCGCCACCGTGCACGACCGACGACGACCACACCAACGCATCTCCGGTGTCCGCAGTGAACGGCAGGGGCTTGGCCGTTGATGCTGCGCCGGCCGAATGCCGGGGCGTGTACACGAGCGGACCCTGATCGGGGCCGATCGGCTCGAGCGCGATCCACACCCCACACATGAACCGGGGCGGCAGGGAGTCGAAGTGGAATTCGTCGGAGTGGAGCTCCTGGTGGGTCCCGGTGCAGAAGTCGAGCGTCTGGAACGGCACGGGTCGGCGACCGTAGAGAAAGGTCAGCAGGTCGACGACCTCCGGGAGCGAGGCGAGCCGTCGCAGCGGTTCAAGGCCCCACGCAGCGTTGGTGAGTCGAGGTGCTGCGGTACGTCGGAAGAGCGGGTCCAGCGCATCGATTGCGGATCGGCACAGGTCGCCCGCAGCGGCACCCGGCAGCACGACCACTCCGGTCTCACGGAATGAGAGCGCTTGGCGCCGCCGTAGCGCGGACGCGTCGGCGAACTGCGCCGATGACGCCCAGTCGTCGCGCTCGAACCATGGCCGGTCGTCGGGGCCGAACCACGTTCGGGGGTCGTCCGCAGCGGCAGCGACGCCACGGGCCGGAGGTCGCGGAGCAGGGAACCGGCGCACGGTCGGAGTGTACGGGTGGACCCGCGCGACATCTCGGCCGACGCGCTCGCCCGTCCGCGGGTCGAGACCGCCAGGGTTCGCCCTCGAACCGAGGCGGTACGCTGCGGCCCGATGAGCAGCCGCCGCGAACTCGTGCGATCCCACCAGTGGTGGGGGCACAAGATCCCGCCTGTGCTGGGCGTTTCGGCGATCGCCATCAACCTGGGTGGCGTCACCGGCCGCGACCTCCTCGACCTCGCGCTCCTGCTGATAGCGATGATCGGGCTCGCACGACGCCGCGTACGCCTACGCCGTGCCGTTCGTGCTCGTCGGGATCCTCTTCGGACCTCGGTCGGGCGGGTCGAGGCACGACGTCCTCATCGCGCTGCTCGGTGTCTGGGGACTCCTGGTCGGGCTCCGCGGAATCCTGTGGCATCAGATCGGGGATCTGTCGGCTGACCGGGCGGCCGGGATCGAAACCGCCGCGGCCAGACTCGGCGTCGACCGAACCGAAGCACTCGTCGGGTCGCTCCTGTTGCCGGCCGAGATCGCCAGCGGAATCGCGCTTGCGGTGGTCGCCGGGATTGCCTGGCTCCAGTGGCTGCTCGCCTTCTTCGTCGGATGGCGTTGCCTCCAACTGTCCATGTTGTGGGAGCCGCCGATCGAGTGGGCGAGGCTGCGCCGTCGCTCAGGTCGGGTCGAGATCCTCGGATTCGCGTTCGCCAACGAGTTCATCGAGCGATGGCTGCCGGCCGCCGCCCTGGTCGCGCTCGCGCTGGACTCGCCCTGGTGGTGGGTCGCCGTGGTGCTCCACCTCGCGGCGTTCCCGAGTGCGGTTCGGTCGTTCCTCGCCCACGACGTCTGGTTGATCCCGGACGCCCTCGAACGGTTGGCGCTGTCGTGGGGACTGCGCGGTGAGATCCGTCAGGTCGCCCAACGCCGAGCGGCGCGGGTCCGCAACGGCCCCGCCGACGACCAACCCCGCGGACGATTCGTGTTCGTCGTGTGTGGCCCCGTCGAGCATCTCGACACCCTCGGCACGGCGATTCGGCACCTGCGGCCGGTGACGAAGGCGGAGATCTGGGTCGTCACCGACACGCATCGCAACGCGCGCCCGATGGACGCCGAGGGAACCGATCACGTGGTCGATGTCGCGACGCCCCGGGAGCTCGACGACCACCAGGCATCGATCTGGCTCAAGACGTCGGTGCATCGGCACGTGCCGGATGGGGAGTGGTGCTATCTCGACAGTGACATCATCGCCGCGGCCCCGGGAGTTGAGGGGGTGTTCGACGAACGTCGGGGACCGGTGGCGTTCGCCTCCGACGTCACGATACGGGAGAACTCCGTCGACCGTTTCAGCCCGTGGGCCATGACGTGCGACTGCGTTGGATACGGCGATCAGCATTCCGTGTGCTCACCTGCGCGAGCAACCGACCGAGCGATTCGCGCTCGACGTGCCCGGCGACTGTCTGCACTGGAACGGTGGCGTTCGTCTTCGGCGCCGACAGCGCCCGTTCTCGATCTCTGGCACGAGCGGGCGGTCGCTTCCTTCGGCTGGCCGGAGTGGAAGACCCGAGACCAGGGCACCCTTATCGCCACCGCCTGGACGCTCGGTCTCCAGGATCTCCCCAGGATCTCGCCGGAGTTCAACTTCATCGCCGACCTTGGCAACTACGACCTGTGCCTGGATTTGGACCGCGGATGGGCTCATCACCCGTCAGGCCCTGGTACGACCCGAAGCTCCTCCATCTCTACACCAGTCCGCTGGAGGACCCCCCGCGTGGAGGCTCGGCCCCGACGTGGAATCGGTGATCATGCGCCGCAGCCGCGTGCGCGTGTACCGCTGGGAACGGTCGGTGGTGGCGGCGCGGGTGAAGCTCCGGTTGCACGATCAGAAGTCGCGGTTGCACGAACGGGTGAGAGTCCGGCTGGTGCATTGGACCTGGGAGCTTCGCCGGTTCGCTCACTGGGCGAAGTGTTTCTTCGACCCTCGCCGCCTGTCCCCGTACCGCGTGAATCGGGGCATACGAGAGCGTCTCGGCATGGACGTCTCCCATCTGCCGCACCCACTGGACCCCGAACGCCGGGGCTCACCACCGCCCGAGGCCGACGGTCAGACGAGCGCCGACCGACCGTCGTTCGGCCAGATAACGCGATTCGATCTCCTCGAAGGTCAAGACGTCGACCGCGTAGTCGGGTATCTCCACGAACTTCTCGCCCATCGGTACGTCACCGATGTTGAAGACGGTGCAGAAGTTCATCGGGACCCGATACCCGGAGACCGTCCCGTCGGGATCCCGGTAGTAGTGGATCGAGGAGGAACCCTCGGGGATTCCGTAGATGCTCGACACCACACGGGTCTCCCCGGAGAGATTCGGTGGTGTGCCGTGCAACAGGCGGATGTCGTAGATCAGCGCCTGGCCCACCGGTACCTCGACCGGTTCCATCAACTCATCTCGAACACGGCGGTGCACCGCTTCCCACTGCGTCGGGAACGTCGGGCTGCCCCGCAGCCCCTCGAGCCAGCGATGGCTTCCGGGCAGCACTCGCATCTGCCCCATTTCGGGTGTGACATCGACGAGTGGGACCCATGCGTTCATCGTCTGCCGCTCGGACTCGTCGGCCACGATCCAGTCCTGATGCGGCGGCACCTCGGTGTCGGGCCCAGGGTGCTTCACCATGAACACTCCGAGGAGCGGCGAGAACCCGTCGATCACCGTGGAGACGCGGGGCCAGAGGAGGTCGCGAACGGTGGCGTGCGTGCGTTCCTTGTACTCGACATCGGCGGACATGAGGCTGGGGTAGTAGCCCTCGTCGATGCCGGAATCGAGTTCGTGGTAGGCCGCCAGCAGCGAGTCGATCGTCGTTCGGTCGACGAGATCGCAGACCACGAAGCCGTCTCGTAGGGATGCCGACTCCAGGTCGGCGTCGAAGAACGTACGAAGCGGTGCTCCGGTGTCGGTCATGGCGTCCCCCAGTTAGGCATCCGGCTCGCCGTCAGGCTACCACCGCCCCGAGAAATCACCGGTCGGGCCTAGCGCGGGCCTAGCTCGCGTTGCGGGGACCGAACGTTGCCATCCCTCGCTCGAACCGCGCTCGATCCATGTTCGACGGTGGGGAGGGGCTCCATGTGATCGAGCGGCACGTCGGACGGTCGGCCGTGGTGAATGGCCCGTACGCACTGGTCGATGTCGAGTTCGAAACACTCGACCAGGTCGTCGGGGGTGTCGTCGTCGCGGAAGTAGAAGACCAGGGGCACGCCGGGCGGCGTGACGATCCCGTGAGCGGCAAGGCGAAGCGAGTCCGATCGGTTCGGCGGCGACCAGTGGATGACCCCGGACACCATCACGATCAGCTCACCGGCCTTGACATCGAGTCGCGTCGACGCCTCCCGGATGTCCGGCAGCACATCATCGAAGACCGATGGAACGTGGCGCGACCGGATCCGGTTCGAGAAGCGGTGCGAACCGGGGAGAACGTGGAGGGTGCCGTTCGACTCATTCATGTCGCAGAGCGGGATCCACAGGTACAGGCTCTGAGCGCTGCTCTCATCGACGAGTGCGAAGTCCTGATGGGGCCGAGCCCGGTGTTCGGGGACGGGGCTTCACCGAGTAGTCGAGCCGAACCATCTCGAGCGCGGCGTCGTCGACGAGCCGCAGGAGTCGGGGCTCGACCAGAGATCGCAGTTCAGCGGTGATGAAGTCGCGCACGCATCATCGGGCAGCAGAATCGTGGGGTACCAGTGGTCCGGCAGGGGCGTTCCGAGGCGTCGCTGCGCCTCGGCGAACACGTCGTTGGCCCGCTGCACCTCGCCAGCGTCGAGGAACGGCCCTGAGCCGCGCGTACCCGTCGGTAGCGAGAAGCCCGCCGATCGTCGGGTCGAGGAACTCGACGCGCCGCACCGTTGCCGGATCGCCCGGCGTCGGGATCGCTCGGGATCGGCGTCGCCGGAGCGGTCGCCGAAGGCGTTCGGAACGATCTGCGTCGTCGATTTCGGGCGCAGCCATCGAGGACGGTCCATGGAGAGATCGTGCCACCGGGCGTAGCGGCGTCATGTCCATCGCCCCGCCTCGCCGGTTGCCGCGAATCCGATCGGGGCGCTGCCGGGCGCTACCATCGCCACGAGTGCGAATCGACATCCGGAGGTCTTGTTGATGCTTGCACCTGGATCGCTTGGCTTCCTCGCCCCGGAGCGGTGTGGTGACGCTCGTCGTTGCCTCCACGACCCGGAGCTTCAGGAGCGGCTCGACGACGTGGGGCTATGTCGTCGTCCCGCTGCTGTCTTCGAGCAGGTCGCGGAACTCACCGATGGCTTCGACGCGATCGCCGCCGATCTCGGTGGAACGAGCTCTCCGGAGGACTACAACTCGACGTATGCCGAGTTCACCATCATCCATTCGCAGCCGGACTTTCGGCGTCGGGCCTTCGAGCTGATCTGTTCGACGCTCCAACCGTCGATCGAGCGGTATCTGATCGACTACCGACCGCTGGTCGCGAACTTCGTGAACAAGCCGCCCGGTACCGGTGTGGTTCCCGCCCATCAGAACTTCTCGGTGGTCGACGAGGCGGTGGAACGGTCCGTCTCGGTCTGGGTGGCGTTGGTCGACTGCACGATGGCGAACGGCGCGATGGCCATGCTCGACGGCAGCCATCGCAACTTGAGAGGCCGCCGCGGAATGTGGGCCTACCAGGCGTTCACGGGCATCGAGCAAGAGGCTCTCGACCCCCTCCTCACCCCGGTCGAGGTCCCTGCGGGACACGCAGTGATCCTCGACGACGCCCTGGTCCACTCCTCGCCGCCGAACCTGACCCAGGAGCGTCGCCTGGCCATCCAGTTCGTGATGGTCCCCGCTGAGACCCCCGCGTATTGGTTCCAGCAGGTCGGCGAGGACGAGGCCGCGATCGAGGTTGCCGTGTGGGAGATCGAGCCCCAGTTCTTCTTCGATTTCTGGCACGGCGATGGCGACGAGCGGTTCGCGAAACCCGCCGGAACGATGCGCGTCCCGAACCCGGTGCTGGAACTCGATGGGCTGCTGGACCTCGTTGCGGGCGGGGAGGCGGCCGACCCGCCGGCGCAGCGGTCGGACCCGCCGCGGCGCCGCGGCGTGCGCGGCCTGATCTCGAAGCTGCTCGGGTAGACCGGTTCGCTCGATCGCCTCGGCGTCAGGGACGTGTCCGCCTCCTCAGCGGTGTTTCCACGGGCGTCATCCCCGTCGAAACCGTCGACCCGGGAGGGCCGAGGATGGCAGCGAGCCGTTCTGTGGCCGCGCTCCCGGCGTT
Organism: Actinomycetota bacterium; assembly: GCA_016703525.1. Taxonomy (GTDB): domain Bacteria; phylum Actinomycetota; class Acidimicrobiia; order Acidimicrobiales; family Microtrichaceae; genus JADJBW01. The sequence goes on from JADJBW010000020.1 coordinate 51,257, forward strand.
GCGGGTGACCATCAAGACGACGGTCGGCGCACGATTCCGGTCGGAGTAGGCGACGACTCGAACGACGGTGCCGCCCCCGGAACGCTCGGCCAGCAGCCGTGCTCGGTGGCCGAGCGTGCGAGTGAGATGGACCGACAGCTCGCTGGTGTGTCGCCCGATCAGGTTCGGCCCGCGAATGCCCAAGTACTCGTCGCCGGAGACCACCCGCTGTCCGGGATCACACGCGATCGTGCTCACGCGTCCGCCCTGGGCGCTTCTCCGCATGGCATCGGCGAGCAGCCCCACGTCGTCTCGGAACGCCCAGACGGACTCGGCGAGTGGTTGCCACTGCGACCATTGATCACCTCCGTCGCCCGCGTCGCCGGGCCGCTCGAGGTGGTGCCGGAGCCGTTGCACCGCCTCGGTCCACACGGTCCGGTTCCGATCGAGTTGCTCCGGCCTCCACTCGGCCTCCATTCGCCGGACCACGTCGTGCAGGCTTGCCCGATCGAGGCGGTACAGGCTGAGCGCAGCGGGATGCAGCACCGTGTTCATGTACACGTCACATCCGCTGTCGTCCGCGAAGCGAAGGAAGTCCCAGAACTCGTGCCAATTCGCGGTCATCAGGCGGTACGTGAAGCTGACCGAGGTCCCGTACCGCTCGTGCCGCGAGGAACCGGTCGACGTTGTGCATGAGTACGTCATGGGATGCGCCGACGCGGATCGCCTCGACCGTCGCTGCGGTGGCGCCGTCGATCGAGATGCCGACCGAGAACGGAACCGCATCGAGCAACTCGTCGACGTGGCGGTTCCACACGGTGCCGTTGGTGGTCACGTTGCATTCGGTGGTTCCGCCGTGCCGCGCGATTCGGTCCCAGATCCGATGGTTGATCTCCGAGAGGAACGGCTCGCCGCCGAGAAACCGCGCTTGGCGAGCATGCGCCAGGAACGGGTCGATCTCGTCGAGAAAGGCCGGGCCGTACGGTGAAATGAGCGGCGGCAGCCCTTCTCGCTGCGCCCGAATCGCGGAGGAGAACTCCCCGGAACACATCGCGCATTGGAGGTTGCACGTGTTCGTCAACGCGAACTCGAGGCGTTGCGGCCAGCCCGCCGGATCGACGCCGAACCTGTCGAACGAACGAGCGAACACGCCGTGGTAGTTGCCCGAGGCGATGCCCTCGCCGCAGTCCGTGCAGGCGAACCGGAAGTCGTCGGCGAGCAGCGCCGCACGAAGCCGCTCCGCGGTCTCGCCCTCCCACATGGACATGAGCGGCGAATCACCGACCCGCCCGAGCGGCGTCGTCCTCGTCGGCGCACACGGAGACCCAGCCGTTCATGTCGAACGACAGGCCGACGAACGGTGCGTAGCCCGACCCGAAGAGGCTGGCGGGAAGCGTCTACGGGAGGCGTGGTAGGCGGCGATCGAGTGCGGCCGAGATATGCAGGAGTCGTCGCCCCCATCACGACCTGCGCCGGACCCGAGGAAGGGGTCCGCATCACGACGGGGGGCTCAGCCACACCAACATTGAACACCCGATCGAGTTCTGCCGCCTGCGCCGGGCTGGCATGGGGCCGACCGCCGACGATCTGCCCAGCGCCGGCGGTTCCGACAACGCCGGGTCCGGATAGCCCCGACAGGGGGGATGCGGAAGCCCCGTCAGACGTTCGCCGATCTGACGCGAAGCTCAGCGAGTCGTCGAGGACGGTCGGCATCGGATCGATGTCTCCGGATGCCGCGAGGATACCGCCGATCCAGAACGGCGGGCCACTCCGCTCGCCTCCGGATCCGGATCGAACTGACCGCAGCAACGTCCGCGGCGCACCCGGCCGATCCCCAGCCCGATTCGAGCCGAGGTGTGTCTCTCGACGATCAGTTGTGCCCCTGCGACCAGCGGCCCTGCGGCGTCGATCGCTACGAAAGCACCCGCGCTCCGCTTCCGTCCCACAGCCGCTCGGCACCGGGGTGCCAGCCCGGCGGTGTTTCCGTCCGCCACTCCATCGGCGATCGGCGCGCACGACCGCCTCAGCATCGCTGTTGCGCCCGGGCCGCCGGGAAACGCGGATCTCATACGGACCCGGCTCCAATTCGCCACCAACGGGTCGGCGACGGGTCGACGGCCGGGTACCACCTCGGCGTACCACCGATCCGAGGAGGCGCTCAGGTTGTTGCGAGCGCCGTCACGGGCACCAGGAACTCCATCGTCGCCATGACGACGGAGCAGCAGCGCCACCCCAACGGCCGTGGGCTTGCGTCGGAGGATCACTCGCCATCCTGCGGGTGTCCGATTGCGAGGACGAACAGGTGAACGCCGCCGCCGCCCACGTGCCGAGGAGGTAATAGCGGTTCACGCCGATGTGTGCGGGCGTTGCGGCCAACGGCGGGCGAACCGGCGCCGACTGACGAGGGCCGTCATGGCGGCCGCGGCAGGCAGCGGTGACGGTCGCCGCTCACGGAGGCCGACGATCAACAACTTCAGCCCCGATTGCTGGCCCGGCCCGAGTCCGGGGAATCTCCCGATTCGGGAAACGGCGGATTCCGGATTCACGAACCATGTCGGATCGAGCAGGAGGCCGATCGTGCTGACGACGGCGCCAGCCGACGGCCTCGACATCCTGCGCTGCCGCGACACGAACCTCAGGCGCATTCCGCCGCGATTCACCACGGCCTCAGCGATGGCCGGTGCCCACATCACGAGTCCGACGACGAGCGCTCCGACCGAGGTGCGCACGAGTGCTCGGCGTGGACCGGCCTCGCGGCGGAGCCGCCAGGCCCACGACCCCAGAACCACCGCCACCGGCACGACGAGCGTTGGCGCGTACGCGAAGTCCGTCTGGGCGACGAACGTACCGAACCCGACCCACGCCGGGAGCACACGACGGTCGCCGGCGAGCACCGCCCAGGTGAGGAAGCAGAACGCCACACAGGGCAGCCCAGCGGCGACGGGGTTGATCGGCTTCCAGCTGGGGCCCGCTGCGATGAGCTGGAAGACGACGGCGGTCGCGAGTCCGGCGATCGCTCCTGAACGGCCGAGCTGCCGATACGACACCGTGGCGATGGTCACGATGGAGGTGACCGCGAGGAGCCAGGTGGCGAAGAGCACGACCGTTGGTGTGGCGCCGAACAACGAGGTCCACGGCGCCAACCACCAGAACAGCGCCGGGCCCGGGTGGAACGGGTCGGCGCCCGTTGACCAACTGCTGAAGGCCGAGGGCATCCCGAGCAGCGGACTCCCGCTGCGGAACACGTCGGTCGACCGCAGCGCGATCACTGCGTCGTCGCCGATGAGCTGCCATCCGCTGGCAATGACCTTGACGCGCATGGTCGCGTTTACGAGCGCGATCAGCGCGATCAGGCCGAGGACCAGTCGGTCCTTGTGCACGGACGTCCCTGTTGAGAGCGAGCGTTCGGCCACCGCAATCCCTGTTCCCCCACGGCGGGCCGGCAGACGCCGCCACCGCAACCTGCCGCTGAGAATAGGTCCTGGGGCGTCGAACGCCTCTGAGGGTCCGCTGACATCGCGATGGTGTGCCTCGGCGGGACTCGGCCGGGCCGGGTCACGCCGTAGCCTGTTGCGCCGGTGCGACGGAGTCTCGATCGAGTTGACCGAGGACGTGCTGCGTCGGTCGTACGACCGTGGCTCGCTGATACCGTGGGTCGCACCTGGGCCGAGGACCGTGCGGGTGGTGAAGCGGCGCCGGGCCTGCTGAACGGGGCTCGCCGCAGCCGCTGCGTCACCAGACGTATCCGGGTGCGGTGGCGCGGGCCGCCGCAACGTAACTCGATCTCGGTGTCGGACGACTGCACGTGCCCGGTGGGGCTGGCCTGCAAGCACGCCGTGGCCTTGATCCTCACCGCCCAGCGCTCGGCCCGGGCGACGCCGGCGCCGGGTTCGACCGGTCAGGCGGGATCGACCGGTCAGATGGGCGTGACGGACCCGGCGCGCCTGACGGGCCCCGAGCGGCAGTTCGCCGATTGGCGCCGGGTCTTCCATGACCCTGCGCGACGAGTGGGTCGACCCGGACGAGACGCCGATCGCGATCGAGTTCGCGATCAACACGATCAAGCCGAGCCGGTAGCTGTGCCGTCGCCGCGCGGGCGACGCGACGTTGCGCCCGCTGCAGCGGGTCGAAGGGGCGTGGTTCCGCACGGGCGTGTCGTGAACGACCTCGAGTCGAAGTACTCATGCGCCGCGACATCGATCCGGTGCATCGGAACGCTGCATTAAGCTGCTGATGAGCCTGACGACCAACCGGTACAACACGTAAGCCACGCTGCCGCTCGGCCCGGCGCAGCCCGACGTGTGGCAGATGCTGCGGCGGCTGGTCGACGCCGGGGTGGCGTTGGTCGGCGAGCGTGGCGGTCCGACCGAGGTGGCGCTCGCCGCGGTCCCGGCGCGACTCGCCGTCGACCTCGTCGACGCGGGCGACGGCGCCGTTCGTGTGTCTGCGAGGTTGGAGCACGACGATGCAGCGCTCACGGCGGACGCGTCCGCGGTCGGGCTGCTTGGCGATCCTCCGCACGGGCTGTTCGTGGTGAACGGCGCGCGGCTCACGCTGGTGCCCTTCGCCCAGCGCTTGCCCGAGCGGTAAACGCCTCCTCGCCACCCGTTGGTGGTACCCCGGCCGACGTCGACGGGCTGCTCGGCACGTACGTTCCGCTGATGGCGCAGCACGGGCGGGTCGGCTCGTCAGACAGCTCGATCGAGGTGGTGCTGAGCAAGTTCGTCGGCGTCGTCGCGCAGGTGCGTCGCGTGGTGCCCGATGTCGCCGGGCTCACGTGGGGTCTGCAGTACCGCCAGGGACAACGCATCACCACGCACCCGCTTGCGCCCACCTCCGCGGTCGGGCACGATCGCGACGCGAAGGTCGCGGCGATCGGCGCGCTGGAACTCCCGGTGCACCTGCTGGCGTCGATCTGTGGCCCGACGGTCGGCCGAGCGCCACCGTGGCGAGGCAGACGCGACACGGTCACCCTCATGGCCGAGGTGGTTCCGTGGTTGCTCAGGCGCGGCCAGGTGCTTATGAAGTCGACTCCGATTCATAAGCCTAGCAAGAGGCGCTTGGCGTCCCCTGATCGAGCTCTCCCGGTGTCCGGACGGCGCCGCCGATACCGACGGCGCGGATGGGCAGCGCACCGACTGGTTTCGGATCTCTCTCGGTGCCAGGTGAGCGTCGACGGCGAGGACGTCGAGATTCGCGTCGCTATTCGCGGCGCTGTCGCGCGACGACGAGGGCTGTTCCTCTCCAGCGG
>JADJBW010000021.1 GCA_016703525.1 Actinomycetota bacterium
GTCGGTCCGGGCCGGGCCGATGAGCCGCTCCGGCGAACCGCCGGACTGCGACCGGAGCGAAGCGGCGGACCGGCGGCCGAACGCCGCCGTCACGATCGGCCCCGGTCGGCGCCGGCGAGCGAGAGGAGTTCCTCGGCGTGCCGACGCGCGGTCTCGCTCTCGGGCTGGCCCGACAGCATGCGGCTCAGCTCGACCACCCGGGCGGCGTCATCGAGGGTCGCGATGGTGGAGACGCTGAGCTCGCCCGCCACCTTGGTGACCGCGAGCTGTGCGTTTGCGTACGCGGCGACCTGCGCCAGGTGCGTCACCACGATGACCTGGTGGTCGGTTGCCAGCTCCGCCAGCGCCCGGCCCACCGACGTGGCCGCGGCGCCGCCGATGCCCGCGTCGATCTCGTCGAAGATGAGCGTGGGCGACTCGGCGGCAAGCTCAAGGTGGAGGGCCAGCATCATGCGCGAGAGCTCGCCGCCAGACGCGGCCTTTGCGATCGGTGCCGGCTCGATGCCGGGGTTGGCCGAGAGGCGGAACTCGATGTCGTCGCCGGGAGCCGGACCATCCACCACGATCTCGACGCGGGCCGTGGGCATCGCCACGTGGGCAAGCCGCCCCTCGATCGCGTGGGCCAGGGGCGCCGACGCGTTCCGGCGCGCCGCGGCCACGGCTTCGGCGGCCACGGCCTCGATCGAGCGAATCCGCTCCAGCTCGGCTTCGAGCGCAGCGGCCCGCTCGGCATGCGACTCGAGTTCGGCCAGCCTCTCAGCCGTCTGGTCGCGAAAAGCGATCACCTCGGCGACCGAGTCGCCGTACTTGCGACGAAGCTCGACCAGGAGTTGCCGTCGGCGGCGCACCGCGTCGAGGCGCTCGGGGTCGGGATCGATTGCCTCGGCCAGGTGACGTGCCTCCGCGGCGACATCGGCCACCTCGGCGAGCAGGTCGCGCAATCGGCGTGCGATCTCGCCGAACGGGCCTCGCCGCTCGATGGCGGCGAGCGCCTCGACCAGCGCCTCGGTGGCGGCGCCGTCGCTGCCGATCAACGAGTCGACCGAGCTCGCTGCGTCGAGATGGCCGAGCGCGTCGGCGAGCACGTCCTCCTCGTCGCTCAGCCGCGCGTCTTCGTCGGGGTCATCGAGCGTCGCTCGCACCAGTTCGTCGAGTTGCCAGCGGAGCAGCTCGATCTCGCGGTGACGGGCGCGCTCGTCGCCTCCCAATCCCTCCAGACGGCCCTCGATCTCGCGGCGCTGCCGAACCGCCTGCTCCCAATCGGTCAGATCGATCCGTCCGGAACGGTCGAGCGCGTCGCGCTGGGCACGGGTCGACTGCAGCCGTTGGTGCGCGTGTTGGCCCAGGATGTCGACGAACCGCCCGCCGACGTCAGCCAGGCGAGTCGCCGGTACGAGCTCGCCGTTCTCGTACCCGCGCGACCGGCCGACGGCCGGCACGACGCGTCGCAGCACCACCTCGCGGTCGTCGGCATCGACGAACAACCCCTCGACCACCGCAGCGTCGGCTCCGGGCCGGACGCGGGACGGGTCAGCCTTGCCCCCGAGCAGCAGCGACAGCGCTTCGATGATCATGGTCTTGCCTGCGCCGGTCTCGCCGGTGAGCGCGGTCATGCCAGCAGCGAACCCGACCCGAAGCTCGGCGATCACTCCGAGGTCTTTGACGGCGAGCTCGATCAGCATCGTCGAGAGGCTAGGTCACCGGTGTGACAGCAACGAGGACGAGGGCTCTCAGGTCGGCGGGGTCGGCGAGGTCGGCGTCAGCGCGGCTGCAGACCGAATTTCGACACGAGCACGCGATGGAAGGCGGCGCGCCACCTGGACCAGACGCGGATGGGCCGGACCCGTCGCAGGTGACCACATCGCCCACTTCGATTCGTCCCTCTGACCGACCGTCGACCGACAGGTGGCCGGCGCGGGGACCGACGACGCGCAGCGACACGACCGTGTCGGGCGCGAGCACGAGCGACCGGTCGAACAGCATGTGCGGAGCGACCGGCACCAGGAGCTGGGCGCGGTGGCGTGGGTCCACGATGGGCCCGCGGGCCGAGAGCGCGTAGGCGGTCGAGCCCGTCGGTGTCGCCAGGATCAGGCCGTCTGCGACGTAGCTCGTGAACGGCGCCGCATCCAGGGTGACCTCGATCCGCACGGTGTGTCCGAGCTCGGCGCGCTCGACCAGCACCTCGTTCAGCGCGGGCCGGATCGGCTGGACCGAGCCGTCCGATCGCACGATCCGCCCGGCCAGGCGCATCCGCTCCTCCACGATGTAGGCGCCGGCCAGGAACCGCTTCACCGCGGCCCGGGCACCGGTCGGCTCCACGGTCGTGAGGTAGCCGAGCTGGCCCGCATTGACCCCGAGCACCGGGACATCGTCCGCCGTCGCGAGGTCGACGGCCCGCAGAATCGTGCCGTCCCCGCCTACGCCAACGAGGAGATCGAGCCCGATCGCCAGTTCCTCATCGGGCGTTGCGCACTCGTGGCGCCCGAGGCGGCTCGCGTCGGCCTCGGTCAAGCGCACCTCGTGGCCGCGATCGATGAGCCACGCCGCGAGGTCGGCGACGAGCTCGGCGGCTAGTGGCCGCTGGTCGTGAGACAGGAAGCCGATCGCTGCCACGATCTCAGCGTTCCCCCGGGGCGCGCACGTGGAGAAGGAACTCCGTGTTTCCCTCGGCCCCGCGGATCGGCGATGTCATCTCGCCCATTGTGGTCGCTCCGAGCGCGCCGAATGCGGTTCGTACCCCATCGATCGCCGCCCGCCACACGAGCGGGTCGGTGATGACGCCGCGACCGCGGGACACCTCGTGGCGCCCTGCCTCGAACTGCGGCTTCACCAGCATCACGAGCGACGCACCGGGTCGGCAGACGCCGAGGAGCGCCGACGCGACCGTTCGGAGCGAGATGAAGGACAGGTCGGCCACCACGATGTCGACCGGCCCGCCGATGTCGTCGGGGGTGACCGATCGAACGTTCCAGCGCTCCATCACGTGGACGCGATCGTCGGCTCGCAGCCGCTCATGCAGTTGGCCGTGCCCCACGTCGAGAGCAACCACCGACGCTGCGCCGTGCTGCAGTAGGCAGTCGGTGAATCCGCCGGTGGATGCGCCGGCATCGAACGCCCGCGTGCCGCCGACATCGACGCCGAACTCGCTGAGTGCCGCCTCGAGCTTGAACCCTCCGCGCCCGACGTAGCGCGACGGCGGCGCGGCGATCTCGATTGCCTCGCCGGCAGCGACGAGGCGCGCCGGCTTCGTCGTGGGAGCACCGCCCACCGTGACCACGCCGGACTCGATGCGTTCCTGGGCCTCGGAGCGAGACCCGACGAGGCCGCGCCGCACGAGCTCCAGATCGAGTCGACGCCGCGTCATGCCCGCCCGGACCCCGCCGCCAGGAGCTGGTCCACCAGGTCGCCGAGCGAGGTCGCGACGTAGTCCGCGGCTGCCACAACCGCCGAATCCGATGCGCCGGTGTTGCCGGTGAGCACCAGCCCGAACGGCCATCCGAGCGCCGAAGCGAGCGCTCCATCGGTGCGCGGGCTGTCGCCCACCATGATCGAGTCCGGGCCGGCGTAGGCGCCGCCAGCGGACCGCGTCGACAGTGCCGCCGCACGAGCCCGCACCAAATCGACCATCGCAGCGTTCGGCTTGCCCGCCACAACCGCGGTCGTGCCCGTGGCCACTTCGACCGCCGACAGAAACGCGCCGCAGCCGGGAGCGGGCCCGTCCGAGGCCGGGTAGATCGGATCGTCGTTCGTGGCGAACAACCTCGCCCCGTCGAGGACCGCGCGCACGATCCGCTGGAGCGACTCGTAGCCGAACTCGCGGTGGAAGCCGATGACGACAGCGTCGTACCGCGGCTCGGTGGACTCCCACGCCAAGTCGACCCGCTCGGCTCGTTCTCGCAGCGCCTCGACCACCCCCGGCCCGGCGGCACACAGCACCGAAGCGCCCGCCGGGACGAGCCCGGCTACCGCGACCGCCGACGTCAGAATCTGCTCCGGCAAGGCCGCGATCCCGAACGACGCCAGCTTGCGGCGATAGCCGTCGATCGTGCTGGCGGAGTTGTTGGTGCAGTAGAGCACCCCGTGTCCGGCCGCCCCGAGGCAAGCGATCGCAGCGGACGCGCCGACAATCGCTCGATCACCCAGCCACACCACGCCATCGAGGTCGAGGGCCCACAGCGCCATCGCGGATCAGTCGAGCGACGCGAGCCGCAACGCGACATCGGCGAAATCGGGGTCGTGCTGGGCGACCCAGACAAAGTGCGCGCGTGCAGAGGGCACCTCGCCCGCGCGTTCATACAGGTCGCCCAGCGCGTAACCGCGTCGCAGGTGGTGGTCCGACGGCCGCTTCACCCACCGCCAGCCGCGGCCGAGCTCCTCGATCGCGTCGCGCAGGCGTCCGCGATCGGCCATCGACCCGGCCACCACGATGCGTCCTTCGGTCACGAGCGCCGCAGACGGCGACGCGTCGCGCAGCTCTTCCCACAGCTCATCGACGCGATCCCACTTGCGGGTCGCCCGATAGCAGTCGGCGAGAACGGGGTGCTGCTCGGTGGAATGTGTCAGCTCGGCGAAGGTCTCGAGCTGACGGATTGCTTCCTTCCAATTGCCGAGCCGGTATTGGGTGAGTCCGAGCAGCTCACGGGCGCTCGCCGCATCCGGAACCTCTTCTACCAGCGGACGCAATATGCGCCGTGCCGCGGTGTAACGCTCCGCTGCGTACGCCGCGCCGGCGTCCTCCAGCCGTGCCGACAGCGTTGCGGATCGACGCGCACCAACGAGGTTCGCCAGCTCTGCCGGGTCGATCTTCGGCCGAGGCGACGAGCGCCGGCGTTTCCGCGAGGCAGGCGTCGCCCCGTCGACGCGACCCTCGTCGATCCAGACGTCCGGCACCGGGCGCTCCAGCGGCTCGGCCGGCTGCGGAGCGACACGCGGTGGCCGAGGAGGCCGAGGAGGCCGAGATGTACCACGATCGGCGGTCGCACCGTCTCGACCGGGACCACGCCCCGGCGTTCGCGGCCCGCCCGAACGTGCCCCGCCCGAACGTGCCCCGCCGCGCCGGTCGTCCCCTGTGCCCGGGCGGCCGTCGCGATCACCGGGGCGGCCGTTCGACCGAGGGCCGCGTGGCGTCCCGGAACCGCTCGCCCCACGCGAGACCGCCGCGGCTCCGGCGCCTCGAAGGCCACCGGAGCGCGGCCCGCTCGTGCTGGCGCCGCGACCACCCGAACGGGGTCCCGAGGCCTTGGGATCGCCCGACGTCGCGCCCCCGCGGGAGCCGCCGTTTCTGGCAGATCGAGACGGGGCCCCGCTGCGCTGGGGTCGAGACGACGAGGCTGGGGGTTTCGGGGGCATTCAAGACAGGCTACTGGTCGAACGGGTGAGCACGGAAAACGCAAAGAGACGGGGCTCAATGAGCCCCGTCTCTTCTAAGAAATCCGGCGGCGTCCTACTCTCCCAGGGACAATCGTCCCAAGTACCATCGGCGCTGAGAGGCTTAACTTCCGTGTTCGGGATGGGAACGGGTGTGACCCTCTCGCTTTGGCCACCGAAACCTGTATGTCAAGCGGTGTCGCCAGACGGCGACGCCCTCGAGGACTTCATAGCGAGCACGAACGGCTTTGTAGAAGAAACCAAGCCCTCGGCCGATTAGTACCGGTCAGCTGAACGCGTTACCGCGCTTACACTTCCGGCCTATCAACGTGGTGGTCTACCACGGGCCTTACCAGGTTGACCCTGTGAGTGACCTCATCTTGAAAGGAGCTTCCCGCTTAGATGCTTTCAGCGGTTATCTCGCCCGCAGGTCGCTAACCAGCCATGCCCTTGGCAGGACAACTGGCACACGAGAGCTGCGTCCATCCCGGTCCTCTCGTACTAGGGACAGCTTTTCTCAAGTCACTTCCGGCTGTAGAGGATAGGGACCGAACTGTCTCACGACGTTCTAAACCCAGCTCGCGTACCGCTTTAATGGGCGAACAGCCCAACCCTTGGGACCTGCTTCAGCCCCAGGATGCGATGAGCCGACATCGAGGTGCCAAACCTTCCCGTCGATATGGACTCTTGGGGAAGATTAGCCTGTTATCCCCGGGGTACCTTTTATCCGTTGAGCGACGGCGCTTCCACACGCAACCGCCGGATCACTATGCCCTGCTTTCGCACCTGCTCGACCTGTACGTCTCGCAGTCAAGCTCCCTTATGCCATTGCGCTCGACGACTGATTGCCAACCAGTCTGAGGGAACCTTTGGGCGCCTCCGTTACTCTTTAGGAGGCGACCGCCCCAGTCAAACTACCCACCTGACACTGTCCCCGGCCCGGATAACGGGTCAGGGTGAGAGTCCCGCCATACGCAGGGTGGTATTTCAAGGGTGGCTCCACACACACTGGCGTGCATGCTTCCTAGCCTCCCACCTATCCTACACAACGCATGACAAGACTCAATATCAAGCTATAGTAAAGGTCCACGGGGTCTTTCCGTCCTTCTACAGCTAACGAGCATCTTTACTCGTACTTCAATTTCGCTGGGTCTGTGGTTGAGACAGTAGGGAAGTCGTTACGCCATTCGTGCAGGTCGGAACTTACCCGACAAGGAATTTCGCTACCTTAGGACCGTTATAGTTACGGCCGCCGTTTACTGGGGCTTAGGTTCAGAGCTTCGCCCTAGGGCTAACCCTTCCCCGTGACCTTCCAGCACCGGGCAGGCGTCACAGCGTATACAGCGCCTTACGGCTTCGCACGCTGCTGTGTTTTTAGTAAACAGTCGCTTCCCCCAATTCTGTGCCACCCCTTCATGCTCGGAGAGCAAGTCTCGTCACACTAACGAGGTCATGCTTATCCCGAAGTTACGCATGCATTTTGCCGAGTTCCTTAACCACAGTTCTCCCAATCGCCTTGGTATTCTCTACCTATCCACCTGTGTTGGTTTGGGGTACGGGCACCGTGCCAACTCGCTGCTAGGCTTTTCTTGGCAGCATAGGATCAGTGACTTAGGCCATACGGCTTCGGTATCGCGTCTCAGGATATATGAAGGTCGGATTTGCCTAACCTTCTCCCTACACGCTTACCCCAGGACAACCATCGCCTGGGATCACCTACCTTCCTGCGTCCCCCTACAGCTTTCCGCCTCGGAGTGGGTCGGATCGTACCGGAAGTAAACCTCCGGGCATCCCCTTAGCAACTCTGAATTGGAATGGGCGCGGACACGGTGGTACCGGAATATCAACCGGTTGTGCATCGACTACGCCTCTCGGCCTCGCCTTAGCTCCCGACTCACCCTGGGAGGATTAGCCTTGCCCAGGAACCCTTGGACATCCGGCGGAGGAGCTTCTCACTCCTCTTTCGCTACTCATGCCAACATTCTCACTCGACCACGCTCCACGACAGGTTCCCCTGCCGCTTCACCGCGAGATCGACGCTCCGCTACCGCTCGCCTCGAAAGGCGAACCCGTGGCTTCGGCATCACACTTGAGCCCCGTTACATTGTCCGCGCAGGATCACTCGACCAGTGAGCTATTACGCACTCTTTCAAGGGTGGCTGCTTCTAAGCCAACCTCCTGGCTGTCTATGCAATCCCACATCGTTTACCACTTAGTGTGAATTTTGGGACCTTAGCCGACGGTCTGGGCTGTTTCCCTCTCGACCCCGAAGCTCATCCCCCGGGGTCTCACTGCCGCACTCTGGATCCATGGCATTCGGAGTTTGATTGGGGTCAGTAAGCTTGTGGGCCCCCTAGCCCATTCAGTGCTCTACCTCCATGGATGAACATGCGACGCTGCACCTAAATGCATTTCGCGGAGAACCAGCTATCACCGAGTTTGCTTGGCCTTTCACCCCTATCCACAGGTCATCCGCCCCGTTTTCAACCGAGGTCGGTTCGCGCCTCCACGGAGTCTTACCCCCGCTTCACACTGCCCATGGATAGATCACCCGGCTTCGGGTCTACAGCATGCGACTGAACGCCCTATTCAGACTCGCTTTCGCTCCGGCTTCCCCTCACGGGTTAACCTCGCCACATACCGTAACTCGTTGGCTCATTCTTCAAAAGGCACGCCATCACGACCATGGACAAGTCCATGGCGACGCTCTGACTGCTTGTAGGCCAACGGTTTCAGGTACTATTTCACTCCCCTCCCGGGGTACTTTTCACCTTTCCCTCACGGTACTAGTGCACTATCGGTCGTCTACGTATACTTAGCCTTACGAGGTGGTCCTCGTGGATTCACGCCGGCTTTCCCGGATCCGGCGTTACTCGGGAGCACAAATCAGAGTGTGCATATGTTTCGTGTACGGGACTGTTACCCCCTGCGGTCCGACTTTCCAGACGGTTCCACTACACAGCACGTTTGTAACTCTGTGAGAAGGCCAGCCCTTCTCTATTTGGTCCCACGACCCCTGGTTGGCAACGCTGCTGGGCTATCACACCAGCCAGGTTTAGGCTCATCCGCGTTCGCTCGCCGCTACTTACGGAGTCGTTGTTACTTTCCTTTCCTCGGGTTACTGAGATGTTTCAATTCACCCGGTTCCCTCTCGCCGCCCTATGTGTTCAGGCGGGAGTACTACCCCATGACGGGTAGTGGGTTTCCCCATTCGGACATCCTCGGATCACAGTCTGGTCGGCGACTTCCCGAGGCTTTTCGCAGCCTCCCACGTCCTTCATCGGTAGTAGACGCCAAGGCATCCACCGTTGGCCCTTTGTAGCTTTGGATTTGTTCTATCTACAAAGATGCTCGTGCTCGCTATGAAATTCTCAAGGGGCAAGGCAAAGGGCCACCCTGTGAGGGGCGGCCCTTGACTCGAGGTGCGAGAGCCCACTAATGGGCCGCTCGCTCCCTCACAACGGAAGAGAGAACGCAGAAACGAGTGCGTCAACTGGGAACTGGTGCGAAGCGTCCGACCGTATGGCCGATCCGTCCGCACTGTGCTCCTTAGAAAGGAGGTGATCCAGCCGCACCTTCCGGTACGGCTACCTTGTTACGACTTCACCCCAATCGCTAACCCCACCTTCGACAGCTCCCTCCCTTGCGGGTTGGGCCACTGGCTTCGGGTGTTGCCAACTTTCGTGGTGTGACGGGCGGTGTGTACAAGGCCCGGGAACGTATTCACCCCGGCGTTGCTGATCCGGGATTACTAGCGACTCCAGCTTCATGAAGTCGAGTTGCAGACTTCAATCCGAACTGAGACCGGCTTTAAGGGATTCGCTTGACCTCGCGGTCTTGCAGCCCGTTGTACCGGCCATTGTAGCATGTTTGCAGCCCTGGACATAAGGGGCATGATGACTTGACGTCGTCCCCACCTTCCTCCGAGTTGACCCCGGCAGTCTCCTACGAGTCCCCGCCATTACGCGCTGGCAACATAGGATAAGGGTTGCGCTCGTTGCGGGACTTAACCCAACATCTCACGACACGAGCTGACGACAGCCATGCACCACCTGTGTAGGGCCCAAAAGGACACCATATCTCTATGGCTTTTCCCTACATGTCAAACCCAGGTAAGGTTCTTCGCGTTGCCTCGAATTAAGCAACATGCTCCGCCGCTTGTGCGGGCCCCCGTCAATTCCTTTGAGTTTTAGCCTTGCGGCCGTACTCCCCAGGCGGGGCACTTAATGCGTTAGCTACGGCACGGAAGGGGTTGATTCCTTCCCACACCTAGTGCCCAACGTTTACGGCGTGGACTACCAGGGTATCTAATCCTGTTTGCTCCCCACGCTTTCGCTCCTCAGCGTCAGTACCGGCCCAGAGTGCTGCCTTCGCCGTTGGTGTTCCTCCTGATATCTGCGCATTTCACCGCTACACCAGGAATTCCACACTCCCCTACCGGACTCTAGTCACCGCAGTATCGAGTGCTCCACTGGGTTGAGCCCAGATTTTTCACACTCGACTTACGGAACCGCCTACGAGCTCTTTACGCCCAATAAATCCGGACAACGCTTGCTCCCTACGTATTACCGCGGCTGCTGGCACGTAGTTAGCCGGAGCTTCTTCTGCAGGTACCGTCATTTTCGTCCCTGCTGAAAGCGGTTTACAACCCGAAGGCCGTCATCCCGCACGCGGCGTTGCTGCGTCAGGCTTTCGCCCATTGCGCAAGATTCCCCACTGCTGCCTCCCGTAGGAGTCTGGACCGTGTCTCAGTTCCAGTGTGGCTGATCGTTCTCTCAAACCAGCTACCCGTCGTAGCCTTGGTGAGCCGTTACCTCACCAACTAGCTGATAGGCCGCGAGACCCTCCCAGACCGATAAATCTTTCCTCAGTGGCCCATGCGAGCCTTAGAGGGTATCCGGTATTAGCCCAGGTTTCCCTGGGTTATCCCCGAGTCTGGGGCAGGTTTCTCACGTGTTACTCACCCGTTCGCCACTAAGTCGTTCGAGAGCAAGCTCTCTTGGACTCCGTTCGACTTGCATGTGTTAGGCACGCCGCCAGCGTTCGTCCTGAGCCAGGATCAAACTCTCCATCGAGATCACAACATCCCCGGACCAAGGCCCAGGGATGCACGATCAGAAGAGCCGAACCGGTGTGGCTACACCGATCCAACTGGCACAGTCCAAATACATCGCTAACGATGAATCCGAATTTGTGCATTAATAATTGTTCAGGTGCTCGTCGCGGGCCGTCACCAACAGAGTTGGATCAGGAGCCACCGGGACGAGCGCCCGCACTCGCTTCTTTGTGCGTCCTCTCTTCCGTTGTCAAGGAGCGGGCGGGCGTCACGGAGACGACCTCTGCTCGGGAAACGCTGGCCATGTCGGCTGCTCGTTTCCTTTGTGCCTCGGCTCCGGAGAGTGAATCTCCGTTGCCCGGAGGCGGATGGAAACGATACAGTGTTTCGTTTCCGGTGTCAACTCGCTCCGGTGACTTTCTCGTGAAGAGATCGTTACGCTCGCTCGCTGACGGGCTGCAAGGTAGCGCAGTTCGCCCCTGCGGCGTCAAATCGAGCGCACAACGTCGTTCGGATGCCGCCGAGCCGGAGCTCGGAGGGAACAGAATGATTGCCATGGTCCCCCGACGACACCGCCGCCTCCTCGCCGCCGCGCTGGCGTGCACGCTCGTGCCCGCGTGCGGCATTCGCGGCCGCTCGATCCCCACGATCCTCCCGGTCGTGTCGGGAGCGACCACCAAGATCTACGCGGCGGACGGCACGTTGATCACCGAACTCCAAGGCGACGAGCAACGCGTCTCGATCACACTCGACCAGATCCCGCATGTGCTGCAGAACGCAGTGATCGCCATCGAGGACGAGCGGTTCTGGGAGCACGACGGCGTGGATCCTCGTGGCGTCGTCCGCGCCGCCAAGGAGAACTCCGACGGCGGTTCACAGGGAGGGTCGACGATCACGCAGCAGTACATCAAGAACACGCTGCTCAGCCCCGAGCGCAGCCTGCAACGCAAGGTGCAGGAGGCGAGCCTCGCCTACCAGCTTGAGCGGCAGTACTCCAAGGCGTTCATCCTGGAGCAGTACCTGAACACGATCTTCTTCGGGAACCGCGCCTACGGGGTACAGCAGGCGTCACTGCGCTACTTCGGTCACCCTGTCGCCGCAATCACCCTGCCGGAGGCCGCACTGCTCGCCGGCCTGGTCCAGTCGCCGACCCGGATGAATCCCTACGTCCACCCCGACGCGGCCCTCAAGCGACGCAACCTCGTTCTCGGCAAGCTCGCCGAGCTCGGCTACATCGGCACCGAGGAGGCCGACGCGGCGAAGCTCACCCCGCTCGCGCTGGCGCCGCTCGCTCCGCCCGCCACGACGCGCTACCCGGCGGCCCACTTCGTGGAGGAGGTGAAGCGCTTCATCCGCACCGACCCGCGCTTCGGCAAGACCGCGGCCGAGCGCGAGAACCTGCTGCTCAACGGGGGTCTGAGTATCTCGACCTCCATCGATCTGAATCTCCAAGCGAAGGCCGAGAAGGCGGCGACCGACGAATATCCGAGCCAACGACGAGCGATCAAGGACCGCCGCAAGGACCCCGACATCGGCCTGGTCGCGATCGATCCGAAGAGCGGCTACGTGCGCGCCATGGTCGGGGGCTACGACTACTTCGACGACGACACGGTCAATCATCCGTACGCGCAGGTCAACCTTGCCGTCGGCGGGGACGGGCAGTCGGGGTCGACGTTCAAGCTCGTCGTGCTCGCAGCGGCGCTCGCCGCCGGAGTCTCACCGACGGCGACATTCCCCGCCCCCGGCTCGACCGTCATCCGGTACCCAGGACAGGCGGCGTGGAAGGTGTCGGGCGAGTCCGGCGGAGCGAAGGCGCCGCTCCTCGAATGCGTCGTGCACTCGTTGAACACGTGCTTCGGCAACCTCATCGCCGACAAGCGGGTCGGACCCGACGGCGCCACCGCGTTCGCCGCGAAGATGGGCATCGACACGAGCTACAACCCCACGACCGACGTCGGATTCAAGCCGTACCTGTCACTCGTGCTGGGAACGAACAACTCGACCGTGCTCGACATGACCGAGGCCTACACCGTTTTCGCCAACCGCGGTATCCACGTCGACCCGGTGCTCGTGACCAAGGTCGTCGACGCGACCGGCACGGTGCGCTATCAGAGCCAGCGCAGCCAGCAGAAGCTGCTGGAGCCGGAGGACGCCGACGCAGCGACGCAGATGATGGAACAGGTGCTGGTTCGCGGAACGGCCGCCGGGCGCGGCATCGACCGTCCCGCAGCGGGCAAGACCGGCACGACCCAAGACGAGACCGACGCGTGGTTCGTGGGATTCACCCCCGACCTCGTGACCGGCGTCTGGGCCGGGTACGCACAGACGACCAAGCGCAAAGTCGGCAGCACGGGGGCGACCGCTGCGGCGCCTGTGTGGCAGCGGTTCATGAAGGCCGCTCTCGCCGATGTCCCGCCGACGCCGTTCGACTACTCGACCAAGCCGATCACCCCCACCACGACCGTTCCGAAGTCGAACACCGCGATCTTCGAGCCGCTCGCCGCGTCCGCACCCAAGACGGTCACGATGCCGGCGGTCGCCGGCCTGTCGGTGCCGGAAGCCAACAGTCGCGCTCAGAGCGCCGGGCTCAAGCTCCGCCGGGTCGATCTCGCGATGCCGGGGGTAGCGCCGGGCCAGGTGCTCTCGCAATCCCCCGCACCGGGCACCGCAGTGCCGCGGGGCGCGACCGTGACCGTCGAGGCAACCCCGGGCACGCCGGTGCCGACCGGCCCGATCCCCGACCTGGTGGGCCAGGTGGCGCGAGACGCGCTCCCGAAAGTGGCCAACGCCGGCTACGAGATCGCCCAGGTGATCGAGGCCGCGCCGGACGGTTTCGTGCTGCCCCTCGGCGCCGCTCCGGCGTCGGGCGTGATCTGGGCGACGAGCCCGGCTGCGGGTGGCGGCACTCCCGATGGCAAGATCACGGTTCGCATCCAGCCGTGATCGGAGCCACATGCCAGACGGGAAGCGCCGCAACATCGGCCTGAAGATCGCCGCCGCCGTCGGCGTCGCATCGGGGCTGCTCTGGCTCGGAGCCATCATCGCCGGGCTCGCCGGCTACGAATCCAAGGCCTCGGACTACCTGACGGACCGCACGTTCCCCAACGCGGCGGAACCGATCTGCGCCGCGACGATGAAGCGAGTCGAGGCCTTCCCCGACGCCCATCTGTCGCCGACGCCTGCGGCCCGGGCGAAGGTCATCAACGAGACGACCGGCCTGTTATCGGACATGTTGGTCGAGCTGCGCAAGGTCGTTCCCGCCACAGCCGACGCCAAGTGGATCCGATTGTGGATCTCCGACTGGGAAGTGCACCTCGACGACCGCCGCGACTTCGCCAAGCGCCTCACCGAGCCCGAGCCCGAGAAGGCGGAGTTCTTCGAGTCTCCGAAGGGGGGCGGCCAGGTCAGCAAGTCGGTCAGCCAGTTCGCGGAGCTCAACGAGATGCCGTCGTGCGCGACGCCGGGCGACGTGTGAGCGAACCCCGCTGAGCGCGCAGCGTCGGGCCGAGCCGGCGCAACGCCCGCGGCCGAATCCTCAGGTGTGCGCCCGGACGGCACCAAACGCGCGCACGAGCGCCGAGATGGCCGACCGTTCGTAGGCAGCCGACGACGGCAGCAGCCTCGTGAAGGCGAAGCTGGCATGCACGTGTCCGCGCAGCCGCGTGTGTTGCGTCGCAACACCGGCGCGTTCGAGCGCCGCCGCGTACGCGGCGCCGTCGCCGCGGAGCCGGTCGAATTCGGCCGTCATGATCCACGCCGGGGCCAACCCGGCGTGCGACGGAGCGAGCAGCGGAGACGCCAGCGGATCGGTCGGATCGGCGTCGCCCAGGTACGTCTCGGTGTACTCATGCAGGATCGCTTCGTCGAGCAGGTAGCCGTCGGGCACGTTCGCGTGGCCCTCTTGACCGAACGTCATGTCGGTCGCCGGCACATCGAGCCATTGGTGACACAGCCTCGGCCCGTGCCGATCGCGGGCGATCAGTGCACAGACCGCGGCGAGGTTCGCACCGGCCGATTCGCCGCCGATCGCCACCCGGTCGGGATCGATGCCCAACGCCGCCGCGTGCTCAACCGCCCAACACAACGCGGAATAGCAATCCTCTACCGCGGTCGGGAAGCGGTTCTCCGGCGCCATGCGATAGTCGACGGACACGACGACGCACGACGCGCCGGCCGACACTGCGGTGCAGCGCGGGTCCCGCTCGTCGATCGTTCCGACGCACCAGCCGCCCCCGTGGAGAAACACGTACAACGGGAACGGCCCGGTCCCGACGGGCCGGTACACCCGAACCCGGATCGATCCGCCGTCGACGGGCACCTGGTGATGCTCGATCGCTGCGGGCCGCGGACCGGACCGCATCACAAGCCAGCCCAGCATGCGGGACTGCGCGGCCGAGCGCGCACGCCGAACGACGACCGGAACCGACGGGTCGTGTCGCTCGGCGCGGCGGCCGAGCGCGACGACGGGCCGCAGCCGCGGCTCGAGGCTCACGATGCCGACCGCTGCGGTTCGACGATGTTGAAATCGAAGGCGAACGTGTCGATATGGCCGAAGATGTGGCCGAGCGCCGCGAGGTCGCCCTCCACGGCCAGACGGCCGTCGGCCATGGCATCGAGTGCGTTCAGTTCGCCCATCAACATCTTCAGGAACGTCGCACGCGTCGTCGTGATGGTCGCGTCGGCGGCTTGGTCGTGTCGGCCCGGCGACGCGTGGATCGCCTGGTGGTCGAGGCCGAGCACCCAGCGTTCGTCGAGGTCGGTGAACTCCCAGTTGACCGTCGCCGAGAGCCCCACCACCTCCTCGGCGCGCAATCGGACGCCGATGGCGTCGAAGGCCAGCTCGATGGTGAGCGCCGCACCGATCGCCGTGCGGGCGCCCAGCGGTGTGCGCGGCTCGCGCAGCTCACGCGCCCCGGTGAGGTAGGCGTTGCGGAACGTTGCGGACTCGGACTGGTATCCGAGCTGCTCGAGCGCATCGGCCTGCAGCGATCGGGCTCCTGCGTGATCGGGCTCGGCGAATACCGCGTGGTTCACGACCTCGACCACCCAGCGGTAGTCGCCCTCGTCGAAGGCGATCTGCGCCTTGCGCACCACCTCGTCGACACCGCCCATGAACTCCACGTAGCGACGGCCCGCCTCCTGCGGCGGATGCGGGTTGAGGTGCGCAGGGTTCCCGTCGTACCAGCTGAGATAGCGCTGGTACACGGCAGCGATGTTGTGACGCAGGTGGCCGTAGTACCCGCGGGTGTGCCCCTGATCGAGGAAGGTCTGGGGCAGATCGAGCCGAGCGGCGATCTCGGACGGCGTCTGGCCGTGCGACGCGAAGCGCATGGTCTGATCGTGGATCCATCGGTACAGGTCGCGCTGCAGCCGGAGGAACGACCGCACGTCGTCGGCGCCGAAGCGAGGCCAGTGATGCGACGCGAACGCCACGTCGGTCCGGCCGCCGAACAGGTCGAGCGCCTCGTTGATGTACTTCGACCAGGCGAGCGTGTCGCGAGCCTGAGCGCCCCGGATGGGGATCAGATTGTGCATCGTGTGCGTGCAGTTCTCCGCCAGGCACAGCCAGCGCCGGTCCGGGAAGTAGAAGTGCATCTCCGCCGGCGCCTCGGAATGCGGCGTGTTCTGGAACACGATGCGCACACCGTCGACCGTGCGCTCCTCACCGGTCTCCCGCACGGTGTATGTCGGGGCGATCAGGCCGGTCGGGCCCAGCGCGATCGCCTTGCCGAGCCCGCAGTCCACGTGCGAGCGCGGTCCCGGGGGAAGCGCGGTGCCGAACTGATAGGTCGCGCGCCGCGCCATCGCTGGGCCGGCGATCACGTTCTCGGCCACGACCTCGCGCATGAACCCGTCAGGTGCGATGACCTCGCAGTCGCCCGCGTCGACCGTCTGCTGGTCGACGACGCCCAACACGCCGCCGTAGTGGTCGAGATGGGAGTGGGTGTAGATCACAGCGGTCACCGGGCGCGAACCCAGCGTGTCGTTGGCGAGCCGGAGACACGCCGCCGCCGTGGTCGAGGTCGTGAGCGGGTCGACGATCACCCAGCCGGTGCGGCCCTCGATGAACGTGATGTTCGAGATGTCGTACCCGCGTGCCTGCCAGCAGCCCGGCGCGACCTCGAACAGGCCATGGACCGCGTTGAGCCGCGACTGCCTCCACAGCGACGGGTGGACCGCCGGGTCGGGCTCGTCGGAGTCGAGAAACGCGTAGCGGCTCAGGTCCCAGGTACCGTCGATCTTCCCGTCGGGGATCTGTGCCAGGAGTCCGCGGCGCGCTCGCTCGAAGTCGTCCGGGTCGAGGCGGTCGAGGCCGACGGATGCGGCCGCGTTGTGCAGCGCGGTGTGCGAGGTCGGCGGCCTCATCGCCCCACCACCTGCGACACGTCACGGACAGCACCTCGGGCCGCCGATGTCGTCATCGCCGCATAGGCCTGGAGGGCCGGCGAGATCGGCCGGTCACGGCCGGCCGGCCGATAGGCGTCGGCACCGCGTGCCGACTCCGCCGACCGCCGCGACGCCAGTTCGTCGTCGTCGAGGGCGAGGCGAATGGTGCGCGCCGGGATATCGATCTCGATCAGGTCGCCGTCGCGGACCAGCGCGATCAGGCCGCCCTCGGCCGCCTCGGGCGAGACGTGACCGATCGACAGCCCGGAGGTGCCCCCGGAGAAGCGCCCATCGGTCAACAACGCGCACGCCCGCCCGAGCCCGCGGCTCTTGATGTACGAGGTCGGGTACAGCATCTCCTGCATGCCGGGTCCGCCGCGGGGGCCTTCGTAGCGGAGGACCACGACGTCGCCCGCCTGCACCTCGTCACCGAGGATGCCCTCGACGGCCGCGTCCTGGCTCTCGTACACCCGCGCTGGTCCGCTGAAGCGGAAGATCTCCTCGTCGACACCGGCCGTCTTGACGATGCAGCCGTCCTCGGCGAGGTTGCCGAAGAGCACGGCCAGCCCGCCCTCGGTCGTGTACGCGTGGTCGACCGAGCGAATGCAACCGGACTCGCGGTCGGTGTCGAGGCTCGGCCATCGGGTGTCCTGGCTGAACGCCACCTGGGTCGGGCGTCCCGCGGGGCCGGCGGACCAGAGGTGGCGAGCGGCGTCGGTGCACTCGGAGCTGGCGAGGTCCCAAGCGGCCAGCGCGTCGGCCAACGTGGCGCTGTGCACGGTCGGTGCCGATGCGTCGATCAGCCCGGCGCGGGCCAGTTCGCCGAGGATCGCCGGAATCCCGCCGGCACGGTGGACGTCCTCGATGTGGTACCGGTCGGTCGCCGGCGCCACCTTGCAGATGTTCGGCACCCTCCGGCTCAAGGCGTCGATGTCGGCCATCGAGAAGTCGACACCGCCCTCCTGCGCCGCGGCCAGGATGTGCAGCACCGTGTTGGTGCTCCCACCCATCGCGATGTCGAGCGCCATCGCGTTCTCGAAGGCGCGACGATCGGCGATCGACCGAGGCAGCACCGATGCGTCGTCCTCGTCGTAGAAGCGGCGAGCCAGATCGACGATCGTCCGACCGGCGCGCAGGAACAGTTCGCGGCGGTCGGCGTGGGTGGCGAGCGTGGTGCCGTTGCCGGGCAGCGACAGGCCGAGCGCCTCGGTGAGGCAGTTCATCGAGTTGGCGGTGAACATGCCCGAACACGAGCCGCAGGTCGGGCAGGCCGAGCGCTCGATCGACTCAACATCTTCGTCGGAGACCGAACGGTCGCCCGCCTTGACCATCGCCGAGATCAGGTCGATCTTGACCGACTCGCCCCCGAGCCGGGTCTTGCCGGCCTCCATGGGCCCTCCCGACACGAACACCGCGGGGATGTTCAGCCGCATCGCCGCCATGAGCATTCCCGGCGTGATCTTGTCGCAGTTCGAGATGCACACCAGCGCATCCGCGCAATGCGCCTGCACCATGTACTCGACCGAGTCCGCGATCAGGTCGCGGCTCGGCAGCGAATACAACATGCCGCCGTGGCCCATCGCGATGCCGTCGTCGACCGCGATGGTGTTGAACTCCTTGGCGACACCACCGGCGGCGACGATCTCGTCGGCCACCAGCTGGCCGAGATCCTTCAAATGAACGTGACCGGGAACGAACTGGGTGAACGAGTTCGCGACGGCGACGATCGGCTTGTCGAAGTCGGCCTCCGTCATCCCCGTCGCGCGCCAGAGCGCTCGTGCTCCCGCCATGTTTCGCCCGGCGGTGGTCGTTTTCGATCGATACTGCGGCATGCCCGCCAAACTACCGGCGGCACGCCCAGGACTCGGCTCCGATTGCCGCACATCGAGCGGGCGGCGAACCGGCACCCGCTCGCGAACCTCTGCAATGATGACCGTCGGCCGCGGCCGATCGACCATCACCCACCTGCAAGGCGGATTCCATGGCAGTACGTCAGGCTCGAATCGTCATGCTGGCGGCAGCCTCGCTCCTTGCGGCGAGCTGCAGCGGCAATGACACACAACAGACCGTCGAGGCTTCCACGACGACGGTGAAGGCCGCCTCGACCTCCGGTGGCGACCCGGCAGCGAAGCCCGGCGGCGACCTGGTGGTCGGCGTGGAGGCATCGCCGGAGAACATCGACCCGCTCGCCGGAACCGGCGGGTCATCGGTGTCCGCCGCGGCGCTGGCCATGACCGCCCTGTACAACAGCATCGGCACCCGGGACGGCGACGGCAAGCTCGTCCCCGAACTCGCCGAGTCGTGGACGAGTAGCGCCGACTTCGCCACATGGACCGTCATGCTTCGCCCCGAGGCCACATTCAGCGACGGCACACCCGTCGACGCCGCGGCCATCGTCGCGAACTACACCGTCCGAGCGGACGAATCGATGTGCCAGTGCGCTCCGGTGTTTGCTGGGATCCACGCCGCAGCAACCGACGACGCGACCGTCACATTCACGCTCGACACACCGAACGCCCGGTTCCCCGACCAGCGCTTCTTCGACGCGATCATGGCGCCGTCAACCCTGACCGCTGGCACCGACCGCGAGCGAGCCCCCGTGGGTTCGGGGCCGTTCCTGCTCACCGATCGCGACCGGCTCGAGTTCACCAAGAACGCTTCGTACTGGAAGAAGGACTCGGAAGGCCGCCAACTCCCCTACCTCGACTCGTTCCGGGTCTCGCCTATTCAGGATCCCAAAGTGCGTCTGACCGCGCTCCAAAAAGGCGAGCTCGACGTGATGGAGTCCTTCGACGGCCCCACGCTCAACGAGGCCAAGGGCGACAAGAAGCTCAACGTCCAGGTCTCGGCTGGCGACACCATCGTCATCATCGGGAACCAGAGTCGCCCCGCGATCTCGGATCCCGACGTGCGCGAGGCCCTCGCCCTCGCCGTCGACCGCGACGCGCTCGCGGCGAGCTACCTACCCGACGCCTTCGCCCCCACCTACTCGTTCGTCGCCGCCGACAGCCCCTTCAAGATCGAGACCGAGTTTCCCAGGTACGACGCCGCAGCGGCCAAGAAGCTGGTCGAGAAGGTCAAGGCGAGGGGCGACGACGAGCACCTGAAGGTCCGTATCGTGTGCGCCAAGCTGCCCGAAGCGGAGGCGCTGCTCGCCGTGGCGGTGAACCAGCTGAAGGACGTCGGCATCCAGGCGGAACTCTCGATGCTCGACGTCGGTGAGTACGCAGCGCAGGTGCTGGCCGGGGGCGGCGAGTGGGACCTCGCCTGCACCCGCCTCGCTGCCATCCGCAGCGACCCTGCCGGGCTCGGCGAGTTCCTCATCGGCGGACGGCCGGGCAACGTGGCGAAGTACGCGAGCCCGGAGGTCGACCGGCTCTTCGCCGAGGACCAGACCGAATCCGATCAGACGAAGCGGGAGGACACATTCGAGAAGATCGTCGCCGCCCTCGTGAAGGACCTCCCATACGTGCCGCTGCTCACCGCGAACAACGGCCTCATCAACGGGCCCAAGGCGCACAATGTCATCGGCATCGACCTCGGGTGGCCGACCAAGCCGGCCATCGAGGTGATGTGGGCCAGTGGCGACTGATCACCGATCCCGAAGGGCGGCCGTCGCCGCGGCGAAGGCCGAGCGGGGCGAGCGTCACAGCGACGGCGACACCCGCATGCCGATCGCCGCAGCGCGTCGCGTTGTCCTGGTGTGCGCCGCCCTGGTCGGCATCATGGCGTTCGTGTCGGCCGCGACGTTCTTCCTGCTCCGCACCACGCGCGACCCGATACCGATCGTCGCGGCGCAGCGGCAACTCGACCCGAGCGACCCGGCAGTGCGAGCGAAGCTCGAAGCCGAACTGGGAACCGACCGGCCGCTCGTCGTGCAGTACGGCGATTGGCTCGGCCACGCCGTTCGCGGCGACCTCGGCACGTCGTACCTGAACGAGGATCGAACGGTTGCCGACACCATCGGTCGGGCGCTTCCGATCAACCTCGAGCTGGTCGTGCTCGCCCAACTCATCGCACTCGCCGTCGGCGTCCCCCTCGGACTCGCCGCCGGCGCACGATCGGGCAGCCTGCTCGACCGGACGATCTCGAGTACCTCGGCGGTGCTGCTGTCGGCGCCCGGATTCGTGGTCGCGCTGGTCCTCATCACGATCTTCGCCGTCGGGCTCGACTGGTTTCCGGTGAGCGCGTCCGGGTACGTCGGGCTGTTCGAGTCGCCCGGCGAGAACCTCCGTCAGATGGCGTTGCCAGCGATCTCGCTCGCGATCCCGATGATCGGCGTGTACGCGCGGATCCTTCGATCCGACATGGAATCGACCATGCAACAGGACTTCATCCTCGTCGCCCGGGCCAAGGGGCTCCGCCCGGTGCGGGTGCTCGTTCGCCATGCGTTCCGCCCGTCGTCGCTGTCGCTGATCCCGGTCGTCGCGCTGCAGTTCGGCGGCCTGCTCGGCGGATCGATCTTCGTGGAGCGCCTGTTCGCGTTTCCCGCCGGGCTCGGCACCAGCCTCGCAATCGCCGCGATCGTGCCCGACATCCCCATGCTGCTCGGCATCACCGTCGTCGTTGCGCTGACCTTCGCGATCGTCACGATTCTCGCCGACCTCCTCGCCAAGTTCGCCGACCCCCGGATCGGCTCGGGGTCCACATGAGCTCCGCCACCGAAAGGCGCACTCGTCTCGGCGTGGGCGGCATCATCGCGCTCACATGGGTGTCGCTCGTGCTCCTCCTCGCCGTCGCCGGGCCCCTGCTGCCGTTGCCGGATCCGTCGCGTCAGGCGCCGTGCGCCACCAAGCAGCCCAAGCCCGAAACCGGGCCGGACGGCCGCCCGGTCGAAGTGGACGGGCGCGTGCGAATGGTGCCGCAACCCGGTTGTTCGTTCCAGCAGGCCGCCGATGATCGTCCTGGCGCCCAGCCCAGCCCAGCCCACGCCTTCGGCACCGACCAGATCGGGCGCGACCTGCTGTCGCGTGTCGTCGCCGGGAGCCGCAACGTCGCGATCATCGCGTTCGGGTCGGTGATGACCGCCATCGTGATCGGCGGCTCGATCGGCATGGCCTCGGCGTTCGTCGGCGGTCGGGTCGACCAGGTGGTCGCCGGCCTGAGCGCCGCGACGCTTGCCATTCCCGGCATCGTGCTCGCTATCGCCCTCGTCGGCGCCTTCGGCAAGACGCTCTTTTCGGTGTGGCTTGCCATCACGATCGGGGCGATCCCCATCCTGGTGCTGGTCACGCGCACGCAGGCCGCGTCGCTGATCACCCGCGAGTTCGTGGAGGCGTCGCGAATGTTGGGAGCGAAGCCGTCGCGGGTGCTCGTGCGCGAGGTCATGCCCAATGTCGCCCCGTTCGCTCTGGTGTTCCTCGGCCTCGGCGTCGCGCTGGCGATCGGCGCCGAAAGCGGGCTCGCGATCCTTGGCCTCGCTCCCGATGGCAGCCACACGTGGGGAGCCATCATCGCGTCGGGCACGTCGCGCATCTCCGACGCGCCCCACATCGCGCTCATCCCGGCTGCGGTGATGACGACGACCATCTGGGCGGTCAACCGGCTCGCCGATCACGTCAGCGCCCGACTGGGCATTCGGGGGTCCTTGCTGTGAAGCCCCTCACGAACGACGATCTCGCCGAAGCGACAGCGACGGTCCGACGATTCATGTCGCCGACCCCCGCCTACCCGTGGCCGCTGCTCGCGCAGGCGATCGGCACCGAGGTGTGGGTCAAGCACGAGGACGCCACCCCCACGGGCGCGTTCAAGGTGCGCGGCGGCCTGGTGTTCGCGGATCGTCTGCTGCGAGGACCCGCCGCGATCGACGGATTGGTGTCGGCAACGACCGGCAACCACGGTCAATCACTCGCGTTCGCCGACCATGCCATGGGGCTGGCGGTCACGATCGTAATTCCGCACGGCAACAGCCCGAAGAAGAACGCTGCGATGCGTGCGTTCGGCGCGACCGTCGTCGAACACGGACACGACTTCCAAGCTGCTCGTGACCACAGCGTCGAACTGGCTGAGGAGCGATCCCTGATGCCGGTACCGCCCTTCCACCGAGACCTCGTCGCCGGCGTCGCGACCGCGACGGCCGAGCTGTTCGCCACCGCCGGCGAACTCGACGCCATCTTCGTGCCCGTCGGGATGGGTTCGGGCATCAACGCCGCTATGGCGGTGCGGGACCTGCTCGGCGCCCCGACCGAGGTGATCGGGGTGACCGCCGCCGGAGCGCCGGCCATGGCGCGCTCGTTCGCCGCAAGCGCGGCGGTGTCGACCGAGTCCGTCGCCACCTTCGCCGACGGCGTGGCGACCCGGTCCCCGGACCCTGAGGCGCTCGCGGGTGTCCTCGCCGGCGCAGCGGACATCGTCTCGGTCACCGACGACGAGATGGCCGAGGCGATCCGCCTCCTCTTCCGCTCCACGCACCATCTCTCGTGCGGAGCGGGCGCCGCGGCGCTGGCGGCCCTCGTCGCCCAACGCGACCGCTGGCACGGCCGGAAGGTCGCCGCGATCCACACGAGCTCGAACATCGACACCCCGCTCGCGGCCACCGTTCTCGCCGGCCACACTCCGCCGTCCGGCGGGCGGTGACGAACGGACGCACGCAACGTGGCTCCCGACGACACACGTCACCGGATCATCCGCGCCGCCGCCGAGGTTTTCGGCCGATTCGGTTTCGACCGCGTGTCTCTCGACGAGGTGTCGAGCACCGCCGGGGTGCACCGCACGACCCTGCACCGGACCTTCCCCGGCGGGCGCGACGAACTGGTCGCGGCGGTCCTCGAACACGAGGTCGAGGTGTTGGCAACGGGGGCCCTGGCGCTCATCGACGCGGCACCGACACAGACCGAGGCGTTCCTCGACGCCATCACCCACGCAGTCGAGATCGGCCGCAGAAGCCAGGTGGTGGGCGCCGTGCTCGCCGATCCGGGGTTCCGGCCCACTGCGCTCGCCGTGGCGGCCGATCGCCTTCGCTCAGCGAGCGAGGCGCTCTGGCAGGCGATCCTCGCGCGGCCGGCGAACGGCGCCCGGCAACGGTCGCTTGCGCCCGAGCGCGTCGCCGATCACGTGCTGCGAGTCGTGCTCAGCCTGGTCGAGAACCAGCGGGGTGTCGGCGACGCCGAGGCGATCCGCACGTACGTGGCCGACTTCGTGGCGCCGGCGGTGCTGGTGCCCGCCCCGCGAGCCTGAGCCGCGTGAAGCGACCGAATCGGGCTCAGCTTCCGATGCGCTCAGCGCGGTCCTGCCGCTCGCTGACCCCCAGCAGCCGCTGAATCCGGCCCGACAGGCCAGGGGCCACCGACCCGAACTTGGCGATCACCCGCATTTCGGGCGGCGCGGCGAACACCTCGGGCGGGGCCACGGTCAGGGCCTTCACGATCGCAGCTGCGACATCCTCGGGCGATTTGGTTCGGACGCCGGCCGGAAGCTCGACACCCCCATCGTGGAACATCCCGGTGTCGCGGATGAACCCCGGGGCGACCAGCGAGCAGCTCACCGACGTGCCGTGCAGCTCCTCGGCGAAGCTGAGCGCGAACCCGCGAATGCCGAACTTGGTGGCGTTGTAGAGCCGGCTCGACGGCGACGCGACGATCCCGGCGACCGAGCCGACGATCGCGATCGCTCCTTGATGCCCGGCATCGATGCGATGGCGGGCGTAGTCGGCCGCGATCACCATCGGAGCCCGAAGGTTGATGTCGATGACCTGGTCGATCTCGGCCTCACCCAGGTCGTCGAGTCGCGGATCGCCGCCGACCCCCGCGTTCAGCACCACCCCGTCGCAGCTTCGAGCACGCTCGGCGACAGCCCGAACCCCGGAGCGGTCCGCCATGTCGGCCACGAGCACCTCGGCATCGAGCTCCTCGGCGAGGGACCGCAATGCCGACTCGCCCCGGGCCGAAACCACGAGCGACGCGCCGCGGCGATGCAGCTCACGGGCCGCGACTGCGCCGAGCCCGCGACTCGCACCGGTGATCAGGATCGTGCTGCCTCGAAGCTCCATGGAGGCTCCCTGTGGTGATGGCGACGCCGCGCACGACGGTCGGCGGGCGGATCAGGCGACTGTAGGACGCGTGCCGACGCGGCGACGCCGGGCGCAGAAGCGCAGGTACCATCGCCTCCATGCCCGACGAACGCCGCGCCGACGCCGATCCCGCAGCCGCCGACCTGGTCGGCCGGTTCTGGGACACGCTCTACCGACGCGATTGGGACGCCCTGGGCGGGTTCTTCGGGGCCACCAGCACCTACACCGACATGTGCACGCCGACAGACGACGTTGCCGTGGGCGCTTCCCAGATCGTCCGACGACTTCGCCTCGGACTCGAGCCGATCTCGGGCTACGAGCACCGGCTCATCGGCGTGACGGCGTCGGGCGGCACGGTCGTGACCGAGCACACCGAGACGTGGCGGTGGCGCGACGGCGAGCAGGTCGAGCTTCCCTTCGTCAGCGTGCAGGAAACGGATGGGCACGTCATCACGCGCTGGTCCGACTACTGGGACCTCCAGACACTGCTCGGCGCCGCGCCGGCCTGGTGGATCGAACACATCATGGGCGGCTGGCAGTAGCGTCGAGCCACCCGGCGCTCGCAAGTCGAGCCGCCGATGGCCTATGCCACGTGTCACGCCCCGGTTCAGGACGTTCGTCCCGTGTCGGAGTTCGACGGTGAGCAGTATTTTGCGGCCACCAACATGGAAGGAGCCCACCCATGCGCGTCAGCCGATCTCTCGCTGCGCTTGCCCTGCCGATTGCTCTCATTGCCGGAGGCTGCAGCAGCAACGACGACAACTCGGACACCGCGAAGTCCGGCGACTCGAGCGCCGAAACCACCACGACGGCGGCGGCCGCGACGGGATCCACGGGATCGACCGGCGCGGACGCAAACCCGGCCGACACGGCGACCGAGTCGATCGTGCAGATCGCGCTCGGGAACAGCAACTTCAGCACGCTGGTCAGCCTGGTGAAGGCAGCCGGCCTGGTGGAGCCGCTGTCGGGCGATGGGCCGTTCACCGTGTTCGCTCCGACCGACGCCGCCTTCGGGGCCGTCGACCCGGCCACCCTCTCGTCGCTCGCGGCTGATCCCACCGGCAAGCTGGCCGACGTGCTCAAGCTGCACGTGGTCGCCGGTCAATTCGCACGGAGGACATTCCGCCCGGCGGCATGACGGTCGACACGCTCAACGGCGGCAAGCTCCGTATCGAGGTCGTCGGCGAGAAGCAGTGGAAGGTCGGTGGCGTCAACGTCATCGTCCCGAACGTGCAGGCGACCAACGGCGTCATCCACGCGGTCGACGGCGTGATCACCGCGCCCAACGGCTGACCGAAGCCCATCCGCGGGTTCGTCGACGACCTCGGTCGTGCGACCCACTCGCTGCATCCCCTGTCGCCGAGGCGGGCCGATCCCGAGATGGACCGGCCCGCCTCGACGCGTCCTGGCTCGGACGCGGGAGGATTCCCGGATTCGTTGTCAACCGATGCGGCCGGTCGTGCGAGTAACGAACGATGCACACCCCAACCCGCCCTCCGAGAGCGACGGTGCCGATGAGCAGTCCTCCGAGCGACCCGACCGGGCCCGTTCTCGTAGCCGTCGAAGACGCGCCCGAGCCGTTCGAGGAGTTCTTCGCACGTGAGATCCGCTCGGTGACCGGGCTCGCCTACTCGCTCACCGGCTCGATGTCCGATGCCGAGGAGCTCGCGCAGGTTGCCTTCACCGATGCCTTTCGCGACTGGGATCGGATCGGCCGACTCGAACGGCCCGGCGCCTGGGTCCGTCGAGCCGTGGCCAATCGTGCGGTCAGCCGGCGGCGACGACTCGGGACCGAGGCGCGGGCGGTGGTGCGATTGGCCGCACGGCCGAAGGGATCCTCCGGCGATCAGCCCGAGATCACGTCTGCGAGCAACCAGCTCTTCGCGCTGATCCGGAACCTACCGGCCCGGCAGGCGCAGGTCGTGGCCCTGCACTACTGGGAGCAGTGCAGCGTGGCCGAGATCGCGGAGATCCTTGGGATCAGCGCCGGAACAGTCAAGACCTGTCTGCACCGTGGCCGGGCAACGCTTGCCGAGCGACTGCGCGCCGACACCGAACCACACCACACCAGCGCGAGCGGAGCACAGCCATGAGCGATCACGACACCGCCGAGCCCTCGTTCGCCGACCTCGACGACCTCGCCGCCGCTGCGTTCGGCGAGCTCCGCTCCGAGATGTACCGCCGACGGATCCCCCCGTTCGTCGTGCATGCGGATCGCGACCGCTCGAGCCGACGCCGTGCCGCCTGGATCCTCGCGCCCGTCGCCGTGGCCGCCGGTGCGCTCGGTGCGATCGAGGTGCTACGCGACCCGCGACCCGACCGGGTCAGCGTGCCCGGCGGCCAGACCGAGACGCACCCCCGCTTCGCCTGTGACCCCGACATCGTGTGGCCCGACGGGTTCCATCCGACCGACCAGCGGTCGTCGACGACCACAGCGACCGGCTCCGACGACGCAGCACGACTCGTGACGTCGAGCAACGGCACCGCGGCGATGCTCGTGGCGACAAGCGTGCACGAGCGTCAGCTCCTCGGCCTGCCCGCGAGCGAGACGAGCGAGCGGGTCAAGCGAGGCGATCTCGACGTTCGCTTCGTCGGGCCGCGAACGAACTCGGAGCGATCGTGGCTGCTGGTCGCGCGGTCACCGATCGACACTCAGCTCGCCGATGCCGTCTTCACCGCCGATGACGACATCCCCGTCCCGCCCACCGGATGGACACGTGCAGGAACCCTTCCCCGTTCGGCGGCCCTCGCGCTCCTCGGCCTGCCGTCAGATCGGGAGATGTGCCGTGTCAACGGCGCCGGACCCGGCGCCGAGGTCGAGGTGCTCACCTACGAGACCTCCGGCCCCGTCGTGCCCGTGCTGGCGGAGATCTTCGCCTCCGAGCTCCTTCGGCCGACGACGAAGGACCCGCACGACGAGAAGGAGCCGGAACTCTTCGCCCGGGACTACGACTGGTACCACAGCATCATGCTGTCGCCCGGCGATGCCCCGGTTCAGGGCGAGGGTCGGCCGGGCTTGACGGTGGCGATACAACCCGAGCCCACCGTGCTGGCGTTGGTTCGGAGCGGCGCTGCGACGACGATGGAGGCTCCGGTCAACATGCTCACGGTGAGCACGGCGCTCGCACGCTCGATCCGTCTGCCCACGACCGATCCGCTCGCCATGATGCGTCGACAGCGGCTACTCGCGGCGCAGACCGTCAAGCTGCAGGACCGCACCGTCACGCTGCAGTTCATCGAGGACACCGAGATCTCCGGCGACGCGCGGCTGCTGGTGCGACGAGCCGGAGCAGCGTTCACCGCCACCAGCCCCCTCGATCCGGCCGAGGCGGTCACCGGCACCGTCGACCACACCGCGGGCTCGAAAACGCCGTTCTACCTTGCGCTTCGGGCGACCGACGATGCGGCCGCGGCCTCGGCAACGGGCCGGCTCGGAGGCACCCGTCGTGCGACCGGGACCTTCGACTGGGGCGGTCGATCGCTGACATGGGAGGCCGGAACGCTCGCCGACCAGCCGGCCGCCGCTGCGGTCTCGTCAGCCGAGGCACTTCCGCTCCCGTAGCACGAGCCGAACCAGCGGACCCCGAAACCTGCTCGATGTCCGCCACGATTCCTCACACTCCGTGGACGAGGACGAGCTGCTGACGACTGGCGAAGCCGCGAAAGTGCTCAACACGTCGCCCAACGCAATCTCGCCAAGATGCCGTAAACCGCTCGCGGTGAGGCCTTGCTCTGGCTCGACGAGTGGGCGCGCTTGCTCGTCCGCGACAGGACGCGACGTAGAGCCCGATTTGGGCGCGTGGACGAAGCCACAGAAAAGTGCAGAAACCCCCGGCTCCCTTGACGGGCGTGCTCGGGGGTTTCGGTGTGCTCCGGGGGTGAGGCTCGAACTCACGACCCACTGATTAACAGTCAGTTGCTCTGCCAGCTGAGCTACCCCGGACTGGCTGCGTGCCGTCACCCTGGTGCCGACAGCGGGGTGGACTCTAGCAGCGATCCGGGCGCCTTCGGCCAACCGGTTCGCTCGCCAGCCGGGCATCCGCGACACGGCATCGGAGCACCCGCAGTTCTGGCCGGTCGACCCGGCTACTCGGTGTCGAGGTAGTCGCGCAGCTTCTGGCTGCGATGCGGGTGGCGCAGCTTCGCGAGGGTCTTGGATTCGATCTGACGAATCCGCTCCCGGGTCACGCCGAACTCCCGGCCGACCTCCTCCAGCGTGTGCGCCTGGCCGTCTTCCAGGCCGAACCGCAGACGAACCACCTGCCGCTCGCGTTCGTTCAACTCGTCGAGCGCCTCCATCAGCGCCTGGCCGAGCATGCGTTGCGCCGCCGCGTCGGCGGGTGCGATGGCCTGGGCATCCTCGATGAAATCGGCGAGGAAACTGTCGTCCTCTTCGCCCACCGGCGAATCGAGCGACAGCGGGTCCTGGCTGATGAGAAGGATGTCGCGCACGCGATTCGCGGGCATGCCGACCTTCGCTGCGAGCTCGTCGATGGTGGGTTCGCGCTCGAGCTGCTGCATCAACTGCCGTTGCTGGCGGTGCACCTTGTTCATCGATTCGACCATGTGCACCGGAATCCGAATGGTGCGGGCCTGGTCGGCGATCGCGCGTGTGACCGCCTGGCGGATCCACCACGTGGCGTAGGTCGAGAACTTGAAACCCTTGGTGTAGTCGAACTTCTCGACCGCCCGCATGAGCCCGAGGTTGCCCTCTTGGATCAGATCGAGAATGGCGAGACCGCGCCCGAGGTACCGCTTGGC
Source organism: Actinomycetota bacterium (assembly GCA_016703525.1). GTDB lineage: Bacteria > Actinomycetota > Acidimicrobiia > Acidimicrobiales > Microtrichaceae > JADJBW01. The sequence goes on from JADJBW010000021.1 coordinate 29,580, forward strand.
GATCGACACGACCAGCCGCAGGTTGGCCTGCGTGAGCTCCTGCTTTGCCTGCTCGCCGTCACGCGCCAGGCGGTGCAGCCGACGCCGTTCCGTCGCATCCAAGGCCTCGCCCGCGGCCGCTGCTTCGGCCACCACGGCCTCGGCCATGGTCCCCGCCTCGATGCGCTTCGCCAGCGCCACTTCCTCGGGGCCGGTCAGCAGTGGCACCTGACCGATTTCGCGAAGGTACATACGCACCGGATCGGACGACCCGCCACCAGCGAGCGCCGGGATCGTGATCGGGCGCCCTGCCGCTCGGCGAGCCGAGCGCATCGACGACACCCGAGGTGCCGCGGCATCGGCGCCCACCGACGCCTCGACGGGCTCCGTGGGGTCGGGCGCGTGCAGAACCGGAGCTGTCGGCGCCGTGGCGCCGTGCAGCAGCGGATCGAGCGGATCGACGTCGGTGTCCACGCTGTCGTCGATCGCTATGCCGCGCTCCGCGAAGTACTCACGGAGTTCCGCAACCACATCCGCGGTCATCTCCACGCCGAGCGCAGAGAGGGCGTCGTCGAGATGGAGCAGCCCGTCGCGGCGGCCACGCTCGACCAAGGCAACGAGGTCCGCTGACGCGACGCTCTCAACGAGCACTCCATGTCCTTTCGATGAATCCGAATCGACGTGGGCGGGTTGCACCTTGTCAGCGCCGGTCACTCGACCTCCCCCACGTGCTCATCGAGCCAGGCTAGCAACTCATCGACGATTTCCATCGGTGGGTTGTCGCCGCGCAGATCGTCGACCTGCAGGTTCAACCACCCGATCACGGGGGCCCAACCCAGTGGGTTGTCGTCGAGCCGCGCCTCACGCTCGAGGCCACCGATCGCCCGTCGGGCGGCGAGTTCCACGAGCCGCAGCCGCAGGTCGATCGGCTCCGCGGTTGCATCTTCGACGACGACACGGCGCAGCAGTACCGCCGCGCGCGTCGCTGTCTCGTCACCGGCCGTTTCGAGCCGTTCGATCGCCGCAGGCACACCCTCGGTCGCTCCAAGCGCGTCGAACGCGCGCCGGGCGACGAGATCGCCGAACAGCACGGGCCGGAGTTCCTCGGCGAAGCCCGCCGGGTGTTGGATGAGCAGCCGCAACGCCTCGAGTTCGGCCGGCTCGATGTCGGCCCCGCCCCTCCCGGTGCCGCGTCGTGCCGCCCCGGCCAGCGCTCCCCCGCTGCCGCCGAGCATCTCGGCGTCGACATCGGCCACTTCGGAGCGGCCGATCCACGGAGGCGGTTCGTCGGCATCGCCGCCGCGCCGAGCACCACGATCGCGGTCTCGCCCGCGGCCCCGTGTGGGCGCTGGGCTACTCGCCCCTGCCGCCACGACCTCATCGAGGCGATGACGCAGCATCGCCTCGTCGACCCGAGCGAAGCCCGCGACCTCCATGAGGTATTGGTCGCGCACCAATGGCGATGGGTGCTCGGCGATCACCCTCAGAGCGGCTTCCGTCGCCTTCGCGCGACCTTCGGGCGTCGACAACGTGGCCGCATCGCGAACACGGCCCAGGCGGAAGGCAAGGAACGGCCGGGCATCGCGCAACGCCGCCGCCAGCGCGTCGGGATCGTCACGGCTCAACTCGTCGGGGTCGGAACCGGCCGGCATTGACGCGACCGCGAACTCAAGGCCGTGGCGCTGCTCCCATGCGTACACCCTCGCGGCGGCAGCCTGACCGGCATCGTCGGCGTCGTAGGCCAGCACCACCCGGTTGGTGAAGCGTTTAAGCGAGATGATGTGGTCTTCCGTCAGCGACGTGCCGCACGTCGCGACCGCACGCGGAATCCCGGCCCTGAAGCACCCGATCACGTCGGTGTATCCCTCGCAGACGACGGCCTCGCCCGACGCGACGACGTCGGCCTTGGCCCAGTTCAGGCCGTACAGGGTGCGGCTCTTGTTGTAGAGCGGCCCCTCGCGGCTGTTCTTGTACTTCGGCCCCTCCGTGTCGGGCAGCTTGCGTCCGCCGAAGGCGACGGGCCGACCGCGATCGTCGAAGATCGGGAACAGTACGACCGAGCGGAAGAAGTCCTGGAGACGCTGGCGCCGGTTGAGAAACGCGAGCCCGGTCTCGGTGGCGACATCGACGGGCAGACGGAGCGAGCGCACCATGTCGTCCCATGAATCCGGTGCCCACCCCAGGCGGTAGGCCTCCACCATGTCCCGATCGAACCCGCGAGAGCGCAGGTAGGCACGAGCGGCCCCGGCGTCGGATCCGCTGACGAGGCGATCGTGATACCAGTCGACCGCGCGTTCCATCGCACCGAACAGCTTCGACTGCTGCTTGCGCTGCTCCCGCTCGTTGTCGTCGGTGTAGGTGAGCGCGATGCCGGCCTTGCCCGCCAACCATTCGACCGCGCCAACGAAGTCGAGATGCTCGATCTCGCGGACAAACGTGATGATGTCGCCCGACGCCTGGCATCCGAAGCAGTAGTACAGCCCCTCCTGGGCGTTCACCGAGAACGACGGGCTCTTCTCGTTGTGGAACGGGCACAGGCCGCTCCACCGTTGCCCCACCTTGCGCAGCTGGGTGTGTTGCGTCACCACGGCCACGATGTCGGAGGCCGCACGCACGCGAGCGATGTCCTCGTCAACGATGCCCATCAGCGTTCGGCCGGCTCATCCGGCCGAGATGATCCATCGAAGCGGGCGCGCAGCGAGAACATCAACGGAACCTGTGGCACGTTCGGCGGGAGTTGCCAACGCACGTGCAGCGGGACGCGCTTGTCCCAGAAGGCCTGATTGTCGGCGTACCACTGGGCCGACGCGGCCTCTGGATTCGCGCTCAGCTGAGTCGCTCCCGCAAATAGCCGACGAGCGCGTCGATGGACACACGCTCCTGTTCCATCGAATCTCGCTCGCGGACGGTCACCGAGGCGTCGTCGAGCGAGTCGAAGTCGAACGTGATGCAGTACGGCGTGCCCAGCTCGTCCTGACGTCGGTAGCGACGCCCGATCGCCTGCGTCTCGTCGTAGTCGCACATGAAGTGCGGCTGCAGCTGCGCGAGCAGTTCCTGTGCCGGGCCGCTCAGCTCTGGCTTCTTCGACAACGGCAGCACCGCAACCTTGAACGGAGCGAGACGATGATGCAGCCGGAGCACGGTGCGGGTCTCGCCGCGCACCTCCTCCTCGTGGTAGGCCGCGAGCAGGAAGGCGAACGCCGTGCGAGTCGCGCCGGCGGCCGGCTCGATGACGTGTGGGAGGTAGCGCCGGTCGGCGGCCTGGTCGAAGAAGTCGAGCCGCTCACCGGAGTGTGTCGAGTGCTGTGTGAGGTCGAAGTCGCCTCGGTTCGCGATGCCTTCCAACTCGTCCCATCCCCATGGGAACAGGAACTCCACGTCGCTGGTGCCCGACGAGTAGTGCGACAACTCATCGGCATCGTGTGGGCGCAGCCGCAGCTGCTCCTCGGGCATGCCGAGGTCGAGGTACCAGCGATAGCGCTCCTGGCACCAGTACGAGTACCACTCGTCGGCCTCCTCGGGCGGCACGAAGAACTCCATCTCCATCTGCTCGAACTCGCGGGTGCGGAACACGAAGTTGCCCGGCGTGATCTCGTTCCGGAACGACTTGCCGATCTGCGATCCCGAACGGCGGCTTCTTGCGCGTGGTGTACGCGACGTTCGCGAAGTTGATGAACATGCCCTGCGCCGTTTCCGGCCGCAGGTAACAGACCGCGCCGGCGTCGGCGACAGGCCCCGCCTGGGTCTTGAACATCAGATTGAAATCGCGTGGTTCGGTGAACGTGCCCGACTTGCCGCAGGTGGGACACGTGTTCGGATCGTCGAGCTTGTCGAGGCGATGGCGCGCCTGGCAGTTGGTGCAGTCCACGAGGGGATCGGTGAAGTTCGCGAGGTGGCCGGATGCCTCCCATACCTGCGGTGGCCCGAGAATCGCGGCATCGAGCCCGACGACGTCGTGGCGCAGTTGCACCATCGATCGCCACCACGCGTCCTTCACGTTGCGGAGCAGCAGGACGCCGATCGGCCCGTAGTCGTACGTCGACCGGAACCCGCCGTAGATCTCGGCGGACGGGAAGACGAAACCCCGTCGCTTGGACAGGTTGACGATCTTGTCGAAGAGCTCGGCGGCTGGTTCGGCGGACATGGGTGGCAAGCCTACCGAGGCCCGGCGGCAGCTTCGGCAGCATTGTGTCGGCCGCACTACCGAGCGAGGTCGGAGGCGCACGATCGCATACGCTCAGACCGTGGCCCAACACGAAATCGACCGCGGCACCTCGCCGTACGCGCCGGAAAAGCTCCCCCGCAAGCACGACGTCACCGGCCCCGATTTCTTCGCACTCGACCTTCGGCTGGGCGAGGTCATCGCCGTCGACGACTTCCCCGAGGCGCGCAAGCCCGCGTACAAGATCACCGTCGACTTCGGGCCCGTGGTCGGAACGCTGCGCACGAGCGCACAAGTCACCAACTACGACCGAACCCACCTGCTCGGACGGAAGGTCGTCGGCGCGATCAACCTGGGCGTTCGCCGGATCGCAGGGTTTGAATCGCAGTTCCTCCTCCTCGGTGCATTGGGCCCTGATGGCACCGTCAATCTGCTGGCGCCCGATGGTGATCCACCGAACGGAGCCGTGGTCGCATGACCGGCCGCAGTGGGCCACGAACTCGCGATGAGTTGCGCTACTACCTTGCGGCCGATCTCGCGGCCCTTGGCCACGACCGGCGGCCGCGGGGCGCGGCGCTGTTCCATCCGATCGTGCACTTCCAGGGGCTGCTGCGTCGAGTCGAGTACCTCGATCGACGCAACGATCCCATCAGCCGCGTCGTGGTCTTGGCCTACAAGCTGCGGCTCCTCCGACTGGGGCAGCGACTCGGGTTGACGATCCCGCGGGGGGTCTTCGGACCGGGGCTCGCGATCGTCCACTACGGCTCGGTGGTGGTGAACCCGAACGCCAGGGTTGGGGCGAACTGCCGACTGCACCACGATGTTGCGATCGGATCGAAACGGGGCAGTTCACCCGTGATCGGCAACGATGTCTGGATCGGGGCGGGAGCGAAGGTCTTCGGCCGGGTCACCGTGGGCGATGGCGCCATCATCGGGGCGAACGCCGTCGTTGACCGCGATGTGCCGGAGCACACCGTCGTCGTCGGGGTCCCGGCGCGAGCGGTCCGCGGGGTGGCGGAACACGACCCGCGCCCCGTCGACGGATGCGGGGTGGCCGACGCGCGCCGATCCCGATCCCGGCTCCGACGCTGACTCCAAAGTTCAACTGAAGATTCCGCCGCAATCCCACCGCTGGGCGGTACCTTTGCGGCGGTTCCCGAACGACCCTCAGGAGCAAGTGTGAGCGACCAGCAGGACCCCAACATGGGCGGCAACGACATCCCGCCGCCGCCGCCTCCCGGAGGCGCCGTTCCACCCCCGCCAGCGCCGCCGGCTGGGAGCCCGTACGCGCCTCCGGCCGGAGGCGCCATCACCCCGCCGCCCCCGGGCGCCGGCGGCGGGTTTCCTCCGCCCCCCGGCGGTTCGGGCGGTTTCCCTCCCCCGCCCGCATCCGGGCCGTCGCCCTACACCCCGCCGCCCCCGCCCGCCCCGGCACCGGGCTCCTACACGCCACCGCCCGGCGACTACCAGGTGTATCAACCCGGCGGCATGGCCACGACCGGCGGCGTGGCCGACATCAGCTCCGCGTTCAGCTGGACCATCTCGGCGTTCCAGAAGAACCTGGCCGGTTTCTTGGCGCTCTCCGGGGTGATCGCAGCGGTCAGCCTCGTCGGCGGCCTGATCAGCACCTCAATGGTGAACTCAGCGGATCTCACCTACGACGAAAGCGGCCGCCTCGTCAATGCGTCCGGATTCTGGGGCGGCGTCGTCGGCGGCATCATCTTGGCCGTCGTCGTGGCGATCGTCACGGCGCTGCTGCGAGTGGGGCTCCTGCGCGCCGCGCTCAAGCGGACACGAGGCGAGGCGCCATCGTTCGCCCACCTGACCTCGACCGAGAACCTCGTGCCCTACATCATCACGGCCCTCGTCGTCGGCATTCTCACCGTGATCGGCCTCGCACTGTGCATCATTCCGGGGCTCGTCATCGGGTTCCTGCTGATCTTCTCCACTGTCCGATCGCTGGACACCGGCGAAGGCGTGGGCGAGGCGATGTCGTTCAGCTCCAACGCAGCGAAGGCCAACATCGCGCCGGTGCTCGTCATCATCGTGGTGTCGTTCATCGCCGCGATCATCGCTGCGTTCGCCGGAGGCGTCGGCGGAGCGATCGTATCGGCGATCATCGGCCTCTTCGCCGAACCCATCACGGCGCTGCTCACCGCCAACGTCTACCGCCAGGTCACCGGCGAGGCGGTCGTCGACTGATCGCTGCGCAGCTCTGGTTGCGGGCCGATTCCGGCCCGCAACGCGAAGGCGCCCGTGGACGGGGTCCACGGGCGCCTTCGCGTTCGACCGACGGCGTGAGCCTCAGCTCGATCCGGCCGCCGCAGCGATGAAGGCGATCGCGTAGAAGGCGACGCCGACGGCAAGCAGGCACGTCGACACGATGCCGCAGATCCGGCCTGCTTTCGAGTTGCCGGGCTCAGGCCAGCCGGCGGACTCCGCCTCGCCCTTGATGCCGTTGCCCTGCACCCATGCGATCGGCCCGAGGATCCCGCAGCACACGAGGCTCAAGATCCCGAGGATCATGACGTTGTTCCCCCGCGCTTCGAACGGGTTGACCATCGCGGCTTGCGCCTGGCCGTACACCTGGTAGCCGCCGGGGGGCGGCGCCGGTGGCGCGTACGACGGCGGCGCCGGTGGAGGGTTGTACAACCCCGGCGGCGCCGGTGGTGGCGGAGCCGGAGGCGAGTACGCGCGTCGCCGGATGGGGGGCGGAACGCGTCGCCGGACGGGGGCAGCGGGGGCGGCGGTTGGATGGCACCACCACCACCGGCCGGAGGAGGAGGAGGCGGCGGTGGAGGCGGCGGGAATCCCGGGGGTTGCGCGTCAGAGGACGAATCCGCCCACTCATCGGTCATGTGGTCGCTCCAGTCGAGGATCGTGGCGCCCCATCGTATGTGGCATTGCGTCAGCTTCCATCGAGGATATGGATCGATCGGAGTCGGCGCTCGATGTGACGCTCGAGCGCCAGGTGAGCGAGGTGATCGACCTCGAACGTGGCTGCACCGATCGGCAGCGCCAGCGCCTGAGCCAGCCGTCCGCCCAGCACCAACTGCAGGATCAAGAGCGCCTCGGGCGACACCGCGACCCCCTCGCGGTGAGACCGGCAGCGAACGCCGCCCGAAGCGAGGTCGAGCGCCACGAGGTCGGTCTCGGCGGCGCACTCGACGCAGGCGCCTACCGACACCCCGACGCCCTCGACAGCGAGCAGCTTGAAGAAGAACGCCGAGGTCACCAACGGCGTGTCCCAGTGGGCGACGGCGCGCAGCGCACCCACCGTCATGTCGTACAGGACAGCGTTCGCCTCGCCCTCCTGCGACACCTGATCGACGGCCTCGAGGATCGCCGCGCATCGGCCGAGGCGGTCGAGTCCCGTGCGCAGTTCCGGCAGCGTCTCGACCAACTCGGCTTGGCTCACGATGTCGAGTTCGCGCCCCTCGTACATCTGCACGAGCACGTGACTTCCCGGCTCGAGCCTGCCGCCGAATCTCGACTTGGTCTTCCGCACGCCCTTCGCGACTGCACGGACCTTGCCGCGCCCCTGCGTGCACAGCACGATGATCCGGTCGGACTCGCCGAGCTTGTAGGTCCGCAGCACCACACCGACATCGCGGTAGATCCCCACCTCAGCGCCCCAGTGCCCAACGGAGGTCAGGCGTCGGTGAGACCACCGAATCGCCGATCGCGACGCTGGTATTCATCGATGCAGTCATACAGGTGGGTCCGACGAAAATCGGGCCACAACACGTCGGTGTATACCCATTCCGAGTAGGCCGATTCCCACATGAGGTAATTCGAGGTTCGGATCTCGCCGGACGTCCGAATCACCAGTTCCGGTTCGGGCATGTCGGGGCTGTACAGGTGCGCAGCGATGAGATCCTCGTCGATCTTCGACGCGGGCGTTCCCGCCTCGACGATGCGGCGCACGGCGTCGACCAACTCGGCGCGCCCGCCGTAGTTGAAGGCGATCGTCAGGGTCATCGACGTATTCGCCGAGGTGAGCGAGACCGTCTCGTCCATCCGCCGCAGCAGCCGTCGCGGCACCCGCCAGTCGCGTCGACCCATGAATCGCACGCGGATGTTCTTCTCGTTCAGCTCGTCCCGCCGGTTCACGAGCAGCCGTTCGTTGAAGTTCATGAGGAATCGAACTTCATCGAGCGGGCGACGCCAGTTCTCGGTGCTGAAGGCGTACACCGTCAGCCACGACACGCCGGCATCTTGAGCGCCCCACACGGTGTCCATCAGGGCTTCCTCGCCGGCCGAGTGCCCATCGGTGCGAGGAAGCCCTCGCCGTTGCGCCCACCGGCCGTTGCCGTCCATCACCGCCGCGATGTGGTGAGGTATCGAACCGAGATCGAGGTCGGACAGATCCACGGGCTGCACGGTAGCGGGTCGGGTCGGGCGTCCCCGACCCGACCCCGCGTTTCTGCCAGAGTTGGACGATGTCTGAGCTGCCGCCGACCGCACCCACCGGCGCGCCGTCGAGTCCGCGCACGAGGCGTCCGAGGCAACGCTCGGCCGCCTCGCCGCCAAGGCCGTGCGCGTGCTCGACGACGTGTGTTCGGCCATGCCGGCGGGTGAGGACCGCCCCGGGCAACGCGCCATGACCGTCGCCATCGCGGACGCCGTCGCGTCCGAGTCACATGTGGTTGTGACGGCCGGCACCGGCACCGGCAAGTCGCTCGCCTACCTTGCCGCGATCGTTGCGTCGGGACGCCGGGCGGTCGTCGCGACCGCCACGAAGGCGCTGCAGGACCAGCTGGCCACCAGCGATCTCCCGGCCATCGCAGCGCATGTGCCCTCCCTGTCGTGGGCCGTGCTCAAAGGCCGGTCGAACTACCTGTGCCGCCAGCGGCTCGACGAGCTGGAGTCGGCCACGTCGCAGCTCGACCTCGACCTGGGCACGAGCGAGGCCCGCGGCCCCATTCCGGCTCGCATCCGTGCCCGGCTCGTCCGCTGGGCCGAGTCGACCGATTCGGGCGACCGAGCGGAGCTGGAAGAGGAGCCACAGCCGTGGGTGTGGTCGGCCGTCTCGGTCGGGCCGCGCGAGTGCCCGGGGGCGGCCAAGTGCCCGCGGGGCGACGACTGCTTCGCCGAGGCGGCACGCCGGCGCGCGGCCTCGGCCGATGTCGTGATCGTCAATACGCACCTGTACGGGCTGCATCTGCGGACCCACGGCGCCGTTCTGCCCGCCCACGACGTCGTGGTGTTCGACGAAGCGCACGAGGTCGAAGACATCGTCTCCGCGACGACCGGGCTGGAGCTTGGCCCGGGATCGCTCACCAATCTCGCCCGGCTCACGTCGGGACTCATCGCCGACGACGCGCTCACCGACGGCCTCCACGAGGACGCCGCGGCGCTCGGGCGTTGCCTGGCGCCACTCGTGGGGTCGCGCCTTCGCCGCGGCGTGCCCAACGATGTCGCCGATGTGCTCGGGCGGACCCGGCAACGCATGCTCGAGGTCGCCGGCGGCGCACGCAAGATCGAGGATCGAGGTTCCGCCGAGATCACCACCCGCGTCGCCCGGGTGCTCACCGCTGTCGGGGCGGCGGTGCTCGACATCGACGCCGTCCTGACGCCCGCCGACGGCACGGTGATGTGGGTGTCGGGCACCGACGACTCGCCTCGGCTCGAACAGGCACCGCTCGATGTCGGGGCAACGCTCGACGCGCTCCTGTGGGATCCGCCGACGACCGGCCTCGAGATCGCAGCGGCCTCTTCCGACAGCGACGGCGACGGCGACGGCGACGAAGCACACCTGCCCGACACCGTCGTGTTCACAAGCGCGACGATCCCCGTCGGTCTCGCCGAGCGACTGCGCGTGCCGGCAGATCGGGTGCACGAACTCGACGTCGGCACGCCGTTCGATTTCGCCGAGCACGCGTTGCTCTACTGCGCCGCGCACCTGCCCGACCCCCGTTCGGCGGCCTTCGCGCCAGCCACCCACGACGAGCTCGAGCGGCTGATCACCGCCGCCGGCGGCCGGACGCTGGCGCTGTTCACGAGCTACCGAGCCATGAACGAGGCCGCTGATGCGCTTGCCGAGCGCCTCGCCACGGTGGATCCCGAGATCGAGGTGCTGCGCCAGGGGGAGCTCCCGAAGCAGGCGCTCATCGACCGCTTCCGTGCCGAGGAGACCACCGTGCTCGCCGCCACGATGGGGTTCTGGGCCGGCATCGACGTGCCCGGCCCCTCGCTGACCCTGGTCACGATCGACAAGATCCCGTTTCCCCGTCCCGACGAGCCGCTGCTGCAGGCGCGGCGCGAGGCGGCCGCGGCACAGGGCTTCGCCACCGTCGACCTCCCGCGAGCGGCCACGATGCTCGCCCAGGGCGCGGGGCGACTGATCCGGACCGCGGCGGACCGCGGCGTGGTCGCCGTACTCGACCCGCGGCTCGCGACCGCCGCGACGTATCGCTGGCAGTTGATCTCGGCCCTCCCTCCCATGCGACGCACGAAGGATCCCGAGGAGGCGCTCGCCTTCCTCCGCGACCTCGTCGCCGAGCCTCATTAGCCGAGGCCCGCCACCCGAGCCTCGATATCCGAGGCCTGCCGGCCGAGGCTCAGTAGCCGAGACGGTCGAGCGAGCGGGGGCGCCGCTGCCAGTCGCGGTCGACGACCACGTGGAGGTCGAGGAAGATCCCCGCGGGCAGTTCCCGCCTCGCCTCGGTGCCGACCTGCTTGAGCACCGAGCCTCGACGCCCGATCACGATGCCCTTCTGTGAGTCTCGTTCGACGATGATCTCGACTCGAACCCGGGGCCATTCCCATTCGGTCACGCGGCATGCGATCGAGTGGGGCAGTTCGTCGCGGGTGAGGGCGAGGAGCTTCTCGCGAACGAGCTCCGCCACCCACATGGCCTCCTCGACGTCGCTCGCCATGCCCTCCGGGTACCAACGCGGGCCCTCCGGAAGCAGCCCGATGAGGTGGTCGACCAGCGCGTCGACGCCGCGCCCGGTCCGTGCCGACACCGGGAAGTACGACGCTCGCTCGAACTCGGCTGCGCGGGCGAGCTGCTCCATAACGGCGTCGCGGTCGGCCCGGTCGATCTTGTTGAGCACCACCACGGCATTTGCCGGCACGCGCTCGGCAACCCAGGCGTCGCCGCGACCAACGGGTGCGGTGGCGTCGAGCACCAGGCACACCACGTCCACCTCGGAGGCGGCCTCGATCGCAGTCGAGTTGAGCCGCTCCCCCATCAGCGTGCGGGGTTTGTGGATGCCGGGCGTGTCGACGAACACGAGCTGGGCGCCCGGCCGATTGAGCACCCCGCGAATCTGGTGTCGCGTCGTCTGGGGCTTGTCGGAGACGATCGACACCTTCTGGCCGAGCATCCGGTTCAGCAGCGTCGACTTGCCCACGTTGGGGCGGCCGATGAGCGACACGAAGCCCGAACGAAGCGGCGGCCCGGCCTCACTCATCGCCGACCGGCTGGTCGTCGACCGGGTCGATCCGCACGGCGGACACGCGACGGGCGTCGACCTCGACCACGTGCAGGCGGTACCCCGGAACCTCAACCAGATCGCCGACGACCGGCACGCGACCCAGCTCGGAGAACACGAGCCCGCCGAGCGAGTCCCAGTCTCCCTCGGGAAGCCGCAGGTCGAGGTCGTCGTTCAGGTCGTCGACGTTGATGGTCGCGTCGTGCACGAGGAACCCGCCGGCTGCGAGGTGTTCGACGGCGAGGTGATCGGTGTCGAACTCGTCGGCGATCTCCCCCACGAGCTCTTCGATCATGTCCTCCATCGTGACGAGCCCGGCGGTGCCGCCGTACTCGTCGACGACGATCGCGATGTGGGTCTTGTGCACCTGCATCTCGCGCAACAGCTCGGCGACCCGCTTGGTTTCGGGCACGAAGTAGGCGTCGCGCTTCAGCTCGGCAACCTCCTCGTCATCGCGATCATCTCGCTCGGCGCGCATCAGGTCTTTCGCGTAGACGATTCCGACGATGTCGTCGACGTTGCCGTGGTACACCGGGAACCGGCTGAGCCCGTTCAGAATCGCAATCTCGATGCAGTCGGCGACGCGGAAGTCGTCGGCGAACGCGACCATGTCGGTGCGCGGCACCATGATCTCGCGGGCGACGGTGTCGCCGAAATCGATGATCGACTCGATCAGGTCGCGCTCGCCTTCTTCGATTCCGCCGGCCTCGGCTGCCTCGCCGGCCAGGGCGATCAGCTCCTCTTCGGTGACGAAGGGGCCCTGGTGCAGGCCCTTGCCGGGGAGGATCACGTTGGTGATGACGATCAGCAGATCGGCCGGATACCGGAACAGACGCCCGATCGCGACCACCAGCCCCGCGGTCCCGAGCGCTGCACGGTCGGTGTGCTGCAGGCTCCACGTCTTCGGCGCCGCCTCCGCGACCACGAACACGATGACGACGTTGACAAAGGTGCCGAGCGCGACCCACCACCCGCCAAACTTCGACATCACCACACCGGTGAGCGCCGCTTGCACTGTCTGCGAGCCGAGCACGAGCAGGTAGACCGCGTTCAGGTATCGCTCGAAGTGCTCAACGATCTCGAGCAGCTTGTCGGCACCGCGACGGCCCTGCTCGGCGAGCGCTGCCGCGCGGGCACGCGAGATTCTCGTGATCGCCGTCTCGGCGATGGCGAGGACCGCGCCGAAGGCGATCAACAGCAGAACGATCGTCAGCAGCGCGATATCGGAGGACTCGAACCGCGCGGCGGCTGCCAGCAGCGGACCTGCATCTGCGCCGCTCATGGAACGACCTCGTCGGAACGCGCGGCCCACGGGTCGCGCTGCAACGGCCGCCAGTGAGCGGCCAGCGCTTGCTGTTCTGCGCGCCACATGCGGTCGCGCTCGTCGGCTTCTGCGTGATCGTGGCCAACAAGGTGCAGCGCAGCGTGGACCAACAGCACGGCGATCTCGTCGTGCGGGTCGCCGCTGTGGCCGGGAGCCTGACGCTCAGCCGTCGAAGGACACACGACGATGTCGCCGACGACGCGCGTCGGGTCGGGTGCTGTCGCGGGCGGCGCCTCGGTGTCGATGGGGAACGACAACACGTCGGTCGGTCCGACGCCACCCAGGTGTTCGCGATTCAGCTCCGCGATGGTCGCTTCGTCGACGAAGTAGACGCCGACGAGAGCCGGCGCCTCGACACCGGCGTCGCGGAGCACCGAGGCAACGAGCTCGGACCACGGCCGCAGATCGGCGCGCGTGTCGCAGTCGTCGTGCACGTCGACGGTGATGGTGGCGGTCACGGCGTTGAGCGCTCCGCACGTTCGGGGTTCGGTTGCGCCGCCGGACGGCTGTCGTTGCGTTCGTAGGCCGACACGATGTCGGCGACGATCCGGTGGCGCACCACGTCGCGCCGGTCCAGCCGCACGAATGCCAAGCCCTCGATGCCGCTCAGCACGTCTTCGATGCCGTCGAGCCCCGACCGGCCGCCCTGCACGTCAACCTGCGTGGTGTCGCCCGTGACCACCACACGCGAACCGAAGCCGATGCGGGTCAGGAACATTTTCATCTGTTCCGGAGTGGTGTTCTGTGCCTCGTCGAGGATGATGAAGCTCCGGTTGAGCGTGCGTCCGCGCATGAAGGCGAGTGGAGCAACCTCGACGGCGCCACGCTCGAGTAGCCGAGCGGCCCCCTCGGCGCCGACCATGTCGTACAACGCGTCGTAGAGCGGTCGCAGATACGGATCGACCTTCGCCATCAGGTCGCCCGGCAGGAAGCCGAGGCGTTCGCCGGCCTCGACAGCCGGTCGGGTCAACACGATGCGCTCGACCTGTTTGCGCTGCAACGCCTGGGCCGCCATCGCGACCGCAAGCCAGCTCTTCCCCGTGCCCGCCGGACCGAGGCCGAACGTGATGATGTTGGCGCCGATCGCATCGATGTAGCGCCGCTGCCCCGCCGTCTTCGGGCGCACGTTGGCCCCGCCCGACAGCCGGATCGCGTCGGAGGCGAGCACGGCTGAAGGCTGCTCGTTCTGGTCGATCATGTCGAGCGATCGACGTAACACGTCGGCGTCGATGCGAATGCCGCTCGAGACGAGCGTCACGAGCTCGTTGAACAGGTCGCCGACCCGCTGGGCGTCGGGGCCGCTGATAGCGATCTCGTTGCCGCGAACCACGATCCTCGATGCCGGAAACGCCGCCTCGATCGTGTCGAGCCACTCGTCGCCGGGGCCGAGCAGCGAGCCCATCAAATGGGTGTCGGGAACGCTCACGCGGCGCGCGTCCTCGACCGCGGCACCCGACGGTGGCGGCGATGGGGAGGCTTGCGCCTCGTCGGTGAGCGCTCGGTTGGTCTCGGTCATGGCAGTCGCGCTCGGAGCCACGAGCGACGCGTGGTGTGACGGCCGGGCGTTCCGACGGTCGGGTTGACGCTGGCCGGCGCGTTCACGCGCCGATCACCGACGCGCGAAGTGTAGTGACCCTCTGCGCGTCTGCGGGCCAGGGGCGGCCGGCGCCGATGCGGTCAGGCCCGCGCCGGTCGCGGCGAGGCGGGCTCGCCGACCTGGGCCTCGGCGGAAGAATCGGATTCGAGCGTTCCGGGAGCGATGCGGCACCGCTCGATGAAGTCCTCCACCTCGCTCTCCTTCAGGCGGATGACGCGTCCGAAACGGTATGCAGGCAGTTGGCCCTCGTCGATGAACCGGTACAGCGTCCTCGGCGTGACGCCGAGACGACGTGCGGTCTCTGCGGTGTTGAGCCAGACGATGCCAGCTGAGGAACTCATGGATGGTGAACCTATCGCACTCGGGGAACAGGGAGCAGCGAACGCACAAACTGTCGCACGTCAGCTCGCGGAGTCGGTTCCTTCGCAGTTGGGACCGACGACGGTGGCGGACCGAATCCGTGAAGCGGGCCGAACAGCCGAGCGCCCCACCGCATCGGCCTTTCGGCTTGCAGCGAGACTAACCCGTCACGCGCCGTGGTGTTGCGCTCCACGCGAGGAATTTATCGTTCCGTGAGAACATGCTGACTCTGTGTGCTCGATCCCCATCGATCGAACGCCGAGCGTGAGATAGGCGGCCGCTTGGCGTCGCGGAGCGGGTGATCGTACCCAGAGAGCGACACACACGATTCCCCACTTGTCGCTCGTCGACGCATGCGTACCTTGCTGAATCGTGACGGCGCGTGAACACAGGGGGACGTCGACCGATGCGACGACGTGAGGCTCGAGGATCCCGTTCTGAACGCGTGGCCGCGCGCTCGGTCGAACGGCACCGCTCAGGGCCGCTCGGCCTGCCGACCGGACGAGCAATCGTCGGCGGGCTGCTCGTGGCGCTCTCCGTCTTCGGCGTCATCGCGCTCCGCCGGTCCGCCGATGCGCCGTCGAGTCGAACCTGGCTGATCGCGCGCCACGCCGTCGCTCCGGGCACCGCGATCGGGGCCGACGACCTGGCCCTCGCCGCTATGGACCTGCACGACCTCACCCAGTCCGCGGCATTCGACGACCCTGCCGACGTCATCGGACAGATCGCAGTGAACGGCCTGGGCGAAGGTGAACTCGTGCAGCGCGGCTCGATCGCCCGGACCGCGGCCGCGCCGGGTGATGAACGACGAGTGGGCCTGTCGCTGGATCCCGCCGACGCCCTGAACGGAGCCCTGGTGGCCGGCGACCGCGTCGACGTCGTGTCGGTGCCGAGCGGCGAAGGCGCCGCTGAAGTGATCGTGCACGGCGCCATGGTCGACGGCATCGGAGGCGAATCCGACGACTCGCTGGGCTCCGAGCGAGCGGTCCGCCTCACGCTCGTCGTCGCGACCGAGGACGAGGCTCGCCTGCTGGTCGACGCCCACCGCCGAGGCGAGATCACGTTGATCGGCGGAGCGACCCAACGTCTGGGCGGGGCCGCGTGAGCGACCGCCATGTGGTCGTCGGCGTCGCGAAAGTGCGCGCTCGATGGTTCTCCGAGGTCGCGGGATGGTCGAGCGCGGGGCTCGCCCCGATCGAGTTCGTCAAGTGCATCAGTGCCAGCGATGCCGCGCAGCGACTCGTCGAGCGATCGGACGTGGCAGCGGTGTTGCTCGACGAACGAGCGCCCGGACCCATTCTCTAGCTGGTCGAGCGGGCGCGCCGACTCGGTGTCGCCGTGGTGGTGATCGCAGAACCGGCGACGGCACCGCGCTGGCGCGAGATCGACGGTGCCGCCGTGCTTGCGCCGTCGTTCGGCCTGTCCGACCTGAACGATGCGCTTCGCCGGATCGCCGTTCGCCGCGTCGACCCCTCGGCATCGAGCCCGGGCCGCCCAACGCAGCCGACACAGAGCGCAGCACTGACGCCGAGGCCGGACGCCGGTCGGCCGGGCGGCATCGCGGCGAGTGACCACTCCGGCCGATCACAACAGCGGGTTGCAGACGCGCCAGGACTCGCGTCGGGGCCCGGCCGTGTGCCCGACGCGTCGCGAGCGTGGTCGGGACAGGTGATCGCCGTGACCGGAGGCGCCGGCGCTGGGACCTCGACCGTGGCGATGGCGATCGCACAGGGCATCGCGGCGCAGCCGGGCAACGAGGCGTCGACCGTGCTTGCCGATTTCGCGCTCGAAGGCTCGTTGTCGATGTACCACGATGTGCGCGATGTCATTCCGGCACTTCCGGAATGCGTCGAGGCCCTCCGGGCCGACCCCGACGGCGGGGCCCACCTCGCATCGTTGCTCTTCGAGATCGATGAGCGCGGGTATTCGCTGCTCCTCGGAGCGCGGCGAGCACGCGACTGGCTCGGCCTCGACGACGAGCCGCTCGGCCGCACCATCGACCTCCTGCGCAGCCTGTTTCGCACGGCCGTGATCGACATCGATCCGCCGCTCGCGCTCCGCGGCGCAGCATCGAGCCCCGAGCTCGACCGCCTCTTCGCCGGGACACGGCTCACGCTGCGTGCCGCCGACACGGTGGTCGTGGTCGGCGATCCCTCGCTGAAGAGCTCGCACGAGACGGTCCAGATCATCCGCCGGGTCGTCGAAGCGGGCGTGGATCCCGACGACGTGCTGCTCGTGATCAACCGGGCGCCGCGATCGCCACGAGCGCGGGCCGCGCTTGCCGGGTCGATCGCCTCGCTCAGCGGTGATGCAGCGCCGGCAACGTCACCGTTGTACGTGCCCGAACGCCGGGGGCTGGAGCTGGTTCATCGAGTCGGCGCCCACCTCCCCGACGCGCTGGCCGATCCACTGGCCGCGGCCGTGCTCGCTCGGGATCGGGCGGGCTCGAACGCTCGCGACCGCCTCGCGTCCTGATCGATCGGCACCCTCGCCGCACGCTCGCCGTCGTCAGCGAACGGAGGGTGTGGTGCAGTCGTCCTCGCCGCGGCACGTGCCCACCGAGAACCGGAAGGCGCCGAGGTAGCCGTCGATGATCCCCACCCGAATGCGGTGGACGCCGCTCTCCTTGGCGGTGAACACCTCCTGCGCGTCGGAGTCGTAGAGACCCTTGCCCGAGTCGTCGATCAGCTTCCCGCCGGCCGTGTCGGGGTCGACGGCGACGAGCGGGTCGGCGGCGACCGACGGGGGAATCACGATGATCGCAACGTCCGACTGGGGCGACCGTGCGTACAGCTCGACCGAATCGCCCGCCTCGAGCGTGACCGACACGTCGGTGAGCTGCTGGTACGAGGTCGCCACGCGATCGATCGTCTCGCCCGGCTTCATCGTGTGCTGTTCGGCGGGTGGCGACATCACGTATGCCTTCTCCGACGAGGCCCACTCCACGGTCGACGCCCCGGCGGTGAGCGGCGTGCCGACATAGGCGTACACGGCCTCGTCGGCGGGGATGTCGAACCTGAATGAGTTCGGGCCGACCTCGGCGGCGCGGACCGACGGCTCGACATCGTTGAGCGACGGATCGACGAAGTCGGTGGCCGAGCCGCCCGTGCGGGCCGCCATCTGCGTCCCGACCTCGTTCTGGACGGCGGAGGCCTCGGCCGACACGAACGCCGGCTCGAACGATGGCTCGAAGTCGCCGTACGCCACGAAGCGCACGCTGGAGGTGAAGGACAACTCGAGGGTGCGCTTGCGATCGCTGCGCGGAACGTAGAGCACCCCGACGTCACCCGAGCCGTCGAGCTCGATCTTGCCGCTGGTAGCGGCGGCCATCTCCGACCGGTCGCCAACTCGGTCCGGCACGAGCTCGACCTTGTCGGCGTCACCCTCGATGATCGCGTCGGCAGCCTCCATCACGTCCTCGCCGCTGAGCGCCAACGCGAACTCCTCGGCGAACGACAGGCCGGAGATGCCGACGATCCGCCCCTTGGCATCGAAGAGCGGACCGCCCGATTGGCCGCCCGAGATCGAAGCGTCGGTCTGGATGAATCGCTGGCCGAACTCCTTCACCTCACGCGAGCGCGACACGATCCCACTCGTGATGGTCGTCTCCAGGTCGGCGTCATCCTCGCTGGTCGGATCGTCCGATTCTCCGGGGTATCCGACCAGGTACACCTCGTCGCCTCGATCGAGGCCGTCGCCCTTCGAGACGGTGAGCGCTTTCGCCGTACCGTCGAAGGCCGAGGCCTTCAATGGGCCGAGGAGCGCGATGTCGGCCAATGCGACAGCGCCGAGCACGGGGATGGACTTCTCGACGTCGCCGCCGAGCGCGAGGTCGGCGAAGCCGGCGGGATCGACCACATGGGCATTGGTGAGCACGTAGGTCTTCTTGTCGAACTCGACGAGCACGCCGGTGCCGGTGCCGATGTGGTTCTCGATGTACACGATCGACCGATCGGTGCACTTGAGCAGCTGCTTTGCAACCCCCGAGCCCGTCACCGAACAGGCGCCTGCGCCACCGGTTTCGGGCGCAGCGGCGGCCGTCGAGCCCGAACCCGCCTTGATAGCGCCGTCGCTGCATCCGACGAGCGCCACCGCCGCCAAGAGGGCCAACGAGCGGAACGGTGACAGCGACGTGGTCATGTGCGACACGGTATAGCGCCGCCTGCGGTGGTCCGTTGACCGCTGATTGGGCAATCCGACCCGCCCGGAGCGCCGACGATACGATCGACGAACCACGGGCGGCATCAGGAGGGTACGACAACGTGCATCCACCGAACAACGGCCTGTCGCCTATCGACGAGCTCGTCCCTCCGATGCGGTTCCGTCGGCCGATCGTGGGCATGTCCGCCGTGCTACTTCCCCATCTCACCGACGGCTCGGTGGACTGGGACGGCTTGGCGGGGCAGCTCGAGAAGGCCTTCGAGTCGGGCCTGCGACCCGCCGTCAACATGGACACGGGATTCGTCCAATTGCTCGACGATGCGACGCGCCGGCGGGTCCTCGCGCTCACGGCCGACGTTGCGCAGGGCCGCCCGTTCGTGGCCGGCGCCTTCGTGGCCGACGCGCCGGGCGCGCCCTTCGATGCCGACCGGCTCGCTCGGGCGGCCGCAGCGGTCAGCGCCGCGGGCGGTGTGCCCGTGGTGTTCCCGTCGTGGGGGCTGCACACGCTGAGCGACCACGCCTGGGTCGATGCGCTCGCCGGGCTCGGCGAACGGGAGGGCGCGTTCATCGCGTTCGAACTCGGCGAGATGTTCGTGCCGAACGGCCGAATTCTCCAGCTCGACGCGTACCGCCGCCTGGTGGAGATTCCGGCGTGCCTCGGGGCCAAGCACTCCTCGCTGTCGCGTCCTCTCGAGTGGGCGCGGCTTCGGATTCGCGACGAGGTTCGGCCCGACTTCCTGGTGCTCACGGGCAACGACCTGGCGATCGACATGGTGATGTGGGGTTCGGACTATCTCCTTGGGCTTTCGACGTTCGCTCCCGATGCGTTCGCGTTGCGCGACCGGATGTGGGCCGACGGCGACGCCGACTTCTTCGAGTTGAACGACCTGCTCCAGGAATTGGGGACGTTCGCGTTTCGCCATCCGGTTCCGGCGTATCGCCATGACGCAGCGATGTTCCTGCACCGGCGCGGATGGATCGCCCACGATTCGGTGGCCGCCGGTTCGCCCACCCGGCCCGACAGCGACCGCACGGCCATCGCTGACCTGGTCGAGCGCATCGAGGGGTGGCTGTCGTGAGCGCGCCGCGGTTCCCTCAGGTGAAGCAGATGCGCTCGCCCGAGGCGCTGCGCGAGCGCCTCGCCCAGCTCGGCATCGGCCATCTCGGCGTCGATGATTCGGTCGATCCGAACGGGCCGCTGGCCCAACCGTTCGATCTGGTCGACGGGTCGGCGGGCCGCCGCCGTGTCGGCAACCGGTTCACGATGCTGCCGATGGAGGGGTGGGACGGCACCGAGTCGGGGGCACCGTCGGAGCTGGTCGAACGTCGGTGGATCCGGATGGGGACGAGCGGCGCGAAGCTCATCTGGGGCGAGGCGACGGCTGTGGTGCCCGAGGGCCGGGCCAACCCGAACCAGCTGATGTTGAACGACGAGACAGCGCAGCGATTCGCCGGGTTGCGGGCCGCCGCCGCGGATGCGCACCGCGACCGGTTCGGCACCGACGACGATCTGGTCATCGGGCTCCAGTTGACGCATTCGGGTCGCTGGTCGCGGCCCGACGGGTCGCCGCGCCCGCGCCTCGCCCACGACGATCCGCTGTTGGCGCGGCGGACGGGTTCGGGGGCTGTCGTGATGAGCGACGCCGACCTGGACGAGCTCGTCGGCGCCTACGTGCGGGCCGCGGTGCTCGCCCGCCGGGCCGGGTTCGACTTCGTCGATGTGAAGCACTGCCACGGATACCTGCTGCACGAGCTGTTGTCCGCCACGGATCGTGCGGGGCGCTACGGAGGCGACCTGTCGGGGCGGACGGCCCTTCTGTGCCGGGTTGTCGACGGGATCCGAGCCGAGGCGCCCGACTTGGCGATCGCCGTGCGCTTGTCGGTGTACGACTTCGTCCCGTTCACGCCCGGCGCCGATCGGGTGGGCGTCCCCGAGGCCTCCCGTTCCGAGCATGCCTTCGGCGGCGACGGATCGGGCGTCGGTGTCGACCTCGGCGAGACGCACGCCTTTCTCGATCGGTGCGGCGACCTCGGGATCGGGCTCGTTTCGGTCACGGCGGGGAGCCCGTACACCACGCCGCACATCCAGCGACCGGCATCGTTTCCTCCGAGCGACGGGTATCTCCCGCCCGAGGATCCGCTTGTGGGGGTCGCACGGTTGGCAGCGGCGACCGCCGAGTTGCAGCGCCGCCATAGCGACCTCGCGCTGGTCGCCGGCGCCATGTCGTACCTGCAGGACTGGCTCCCCAACGTTGCACAGGCGCTCGTTCGCCACGAAGCCGCCACCAGCATCGGCCTTGGCCGAATGGCACTCGCGTATCCCGACCTTCCCGCCGACGTGCTGGCCGGTCGGCCGGTCGACCGGCGGCGCATCTGTCGAACGTTGAGCGACTGCACGACGGCGCCGCGCAACGGGCTGGTGTCGGGGTGCTATCCGCTCGACCCGTTCTATAAGGAGCGGCCGGAACGCGTGGCGCTCGCAGCGATCAAACGAGCGATGCGCTGAACGCCTCCGGGCGGGCCGCAGGGCGGTTCACCGTGAGGTCCGGCTGGGCTTCGTCGTGTCGATACGGAGCGAATGGGCGCCGGCGCGCAGGTCGTAGCTGGTGGAGTCGAAGGGCACCCGACCCCACGGGGCGTCGATGCGGGGGTAGTCGCCGAGCGCCTGGGTCGCGCCGTCGACCACGAGCGGGGCGTCCCACCCGAACGTGATCGGTCCCGCCGAGGGCGAGGCCCACGACACGTCGAAGGCCGTCGAGTCGTCGTCGGGATCGCCGAGGGGATGCACCTCGGGTTCGTTCGCTGCGATGGCCTGCTGGAACGCCGCGAACGACCCGTGCTGCGCTGCCGATCCGATCTCGGTGATCCACACGTTGTTCGGTCCTCCAGCGGCTACCAGCTCGAACGGCTTGGTCAGCCCGTTGGTGTCGTAGCGGGCCGGGTCGTAGGTGACCCACTCAGGCGGACGCCATGAGTACAGCGCCAGGTAGTTGTCGCCGAGCCGGGCGAACGTCCACCTGCCCGATCGAGCGACCTCGTCGAACGCGTCCTGGGGCAGGTAGGCGTGCGTGTAGTCCATGTACGAACCGCGCAGCTCCTGATCGCTGCGGAACCCGGGGGCGTACATGGTGATGTTGACGTTGCGATACTGGACGCTGCGCGGCAGGGTTGCACTGCCGGTCCAGTCGTCGGTGTTGGAATGCCAGGCGGTGTCGGGCGGGGTCGCGACCCGTGGATGGGTGGTGAACACCTGCGCCTGCGGCGAGAAGGTGGCCTGCCAGATGTGGTGTTGCTGGCTTGCCTGACCCTTGCGAAAGTCCTGGGCGGTCGAGAGCATGGCTCCGGGGCTCCGCCATGTGTATGTGTTCGCCTCCGAGAGCAGCCCGAGGTTGAGCTGCGCCGCGAGCGACTGGGCGAGCGCCCGAACCTGGTCGGGCGGCGACGACTTCACGATGGGCTCGAACGGAGCGAAGTCGCTGAAGAGTTCGGCCTTCCACAGGTCGTAGGTGGTCATCTCGCCGGTGGTCTCGACCACGGTCTGCCAGGGGGTGAGCGCACCCATCCCCCACCAGGTCATGAGGTTGTCGGGGTCGTCGAAGGCGAGCCCCATCGGGCCTTCGGGGTCGGCGGCGACCGGAGCGAGCGGGTCGATCGCCAGGCTGTGGCGGGCGCGCTCCACCGCTCCGCCGGCGTCGTCGGGTGAGCCGGCGTCGCCGCGACTGGTCAGGATGTCGCTCACCACCGCTGGTGGGCGGTACGTCGACGCCGACGCCAAATAGACGGCGCCGAGCGCCGACCCCTCGGCGATGTCGGTGTCGTCGAGGACGAGCTTGGAGATCTCCCACGTGTCCTCGTCGAGGGCGGTCATCTTGTCCTTCTTGTAGGTGCGGCCGTGCGTCGCACCGAAGGCGCCCTTGAACGTGTGCGAAGCCAGGTCGACGAGCACCAGATCGGATGCGATCGCTCCCCGCGTCGCGGTGGGTTCGTCGGCGGCGAACTCGGCGAGCGCCACGGTCGCCTCGAGGTCTTCCTGGTAGTAGACGTTCGAGTACCACTCGGCGAACCCCCACCGCGCCCGATGGTCGACCCAGGCGTCGATGAGTGGGGCGGCATGCTCGCGGTGTTGCCGACCCGTTTGGCCGTTGTTGGTGAACGTCTCGTCCGGGAAGGCTTGACCGGCGAGGTACTCGTTGGCGTGGAAGAGAATCTGGTGGTTCTCCGACCAGTACCAGCGCTCGTCGACGATGCCGTCGGGCTGCGGTTCGGTGTACCAGTACTTGAACCCCAGGATCAGGTCTTTCACATGTGCCCGCGTGTCGGCCGACAACCGTCGGCCCTTGTCGGACCGGTACCACAGGTTGATCAGGGCGATCATGTCGAAGTCGGTCGTGTCGGTGAAGGTGGCGAATCGCTCGTCGATCGTGGCGAAGTCGGCCGGCACCAAGTCGACCGGCGCGTCGGCGTCGAGCGCGAGCCGCGCGACTGAGCGCCACACCTTCCCGCGGCTGTCGTCGGCCGACGGCTCCACCTTCGACGCGGCCTGCAGGTAGGCGCGAGCGCGGTCGAGGAATCCGGCGGCAACGGCGCTGTCGTCGCCGCTCGCGCGTGCGCCGTTCGATGCGGGTTCCGACGTTCGCGTCGAGCGGTCGGCGTCACCTCCGCTGCATCCCATCGCCACCGATGCAACCACCACGAGCGGGCCGATCAGAGAGGTTCGAGGCATGGTGCGGGACCCTATGGGTTGTCGGCGGCGTGTGCTCGCAATCCGTGATCGGGCATCGCCACGTTCGCGTGGGCGGCCGGTAGCGTGCCGCTGATGACCGGTCGGATTCGTGTGGGCGTGATCGGGATCGAGCACCTGCACCTGTTCGAGATGGTCGATGGGCTTGTGCGCGCCGGCGCCGAGGTGGCGGCGGTGGACGCCGAGCCCGGCCCGCTGCTCGACCTGTTCGTCGGATGGCAGCCAGGGGCCCGCCGAGTCGACCGTTCCGCCATGCTGGGTGACGACTCGATCGACGTGATCGTGCTCGCCGGGGTGCCCGCCGATCGCGCATCGGTTGCCGTCAAGGCGCTGCGCGCCGGCAAGCACGTACTCGCGGCGAAGCCGGCCGTGACGACCGCCGCCGACCTGGCGCTCGTCGATGCCGCCGCGACCGAGCACCATCGACGTTGGTGGGTGTTCTTCTCGGAGCGCCTCACAAACCGGGCCGTGATCGAGGCGGTGCGGCTGTGCAGCGGCGGAGCGATCGGGCGCGTGGTGG
Source organism: Actinomycetota bacterium (assembly GCA_016703525.1). GTDB lineage: Bacteria > Actinomycetota > Acidimicrobiia > Acidimicrobiales > Microtrichaceae > JADJBW01. Next base: position 53,866 of record JADJBW010000021.1, read on the forward strand.
CCGTGAGCGGGTCGGCGCCCCACACGCTCGCCGCGCCCACGCGGCCGCCGTGGTTCTTCGACACCAGGCGGGCCGGCGGGATTCTCACCGACCTCGCCGCACACCAGGCCGACCAGTTCTTGTCGCTCGCTGGGCCGGGCACCTGGGAGGTGACCGGCGCGCTCGCGGCGAACCTGGCCACGCCCGATCATCCGGACTTCTGCGACCTCGGCCGTTTCTCGATTCACCACACCCGCCCCGACGGCACGGTGGTTGTCGGCCACCATCATGTCGACTGGCTGTCGCCCGCCGGACTCGGTACATGGGGCGACGTTCGTCTGACGATCACCGGTGCGGAGGGTTCCGTGGAGGTGCGTTCCAACATCGATGTGTGCGGCCACGACGGCGCCGAGCACCTGTTGGTCGTCGACGGTTCATCGGCGCGCGGGTGGATTGTTCGGCCGTGGTGATCGATTGGGCGGACCGGCTGCTCGCGGAGGTTCGGGCGGGCCGACGTTCCTGCCGCACTCTCACGTGGTGGATGCGTGCCGGGTGGCGATTGCGGCGCAATGCCAGGCCGGCGCCGACGCTCCCGGACTCGTCGGTGGTGCAGCATGACCCGATTGCGTGTCGGCGTCGCCGGACTCGGGATCGGCCAGGCGCATCTGCTGGCCTACGTGCTCGCTCCCGACCTGTTTGAGGTGGTCGCCATCGCCGAGACCGACGCGGAACGCCGCGAGCGCGGTGCGGCCGACTGGGGCGTCCCTGCGGTGGCAAGCATCGCCGAATTGGCGGCGCTCGACCTGGACGTGGTCGATATCTGCACCCCACCGGACCTGCACGAACAGCACTGCGCCGTGGCGCTCGATGCGGGCCGGCACGTGATCTGTGAGAAGCCGATCGTCGTGTCGCTCGACGCGTTGGCGCGGCTGGAGCGCAAGGCGCAGAGCGCTGCCGGCGTGCTGATGCCGGTCTTTCAGTACCGCTTCGCCCCAGGGCTTCGCCGGCTGCGAGCGGCGATGGAGGCGGGGCTTTGCGGTCGGCTCTACCTGGCTACGTCGGAAACCTCGTGGTGGCGCGATGAGACGTACTACTCGACGCCGTGGCGGCGCAGCGCCACCGAGTCGGGCGGCGGAGCGGTGTTCGGTCATGCCACCCACGCCCACGACCTGTTGACGTGGATCGCGGGGCCGCTGACGCACATCTCGGGGACGGTCGCCACGCTCGTCAACGATGTGGAAACCGAGGACACCGCCGCGGCCTTCGGGCGCACGGCCGACGGCGCCGTGGTGTCGATGTCGGTCACGCTCGGTTCGATCCGGGAACTGACACGGCTGCGGTTCTGCTTCGAACACGTGACCGTCGAGTCGTCGACCGATCCCTACGAGCCCGGCAACGAGCCGTGGCATTTCGATTGGCGAACGCCCGACATCGCGGCTCGCGCAGAGGCGCTGTGGCACGGGCTGGACGCCGAGCCGAACGGCTATGCCGGCCAGCTCGCGGCGTTCCATCGGGCGGTGACCACGGGATCGCCGCTGCCCGTCACCCTCGCCGACTCACGCCGGGCACTCGAGTTGGTCGAGGCCTGGTACCGATCCGCTGCCGACGGGCGCATCGCCATCCCCGGCACGCGCTCCTGACTCACGCAGCCGAGATCGATTCTCACCACAGCGCGCCGCTAATCACTCCCCACCGCGCTCACCAGGGCCCGAAGTCGCTGATTCAGGCTGTGGTTCGCATCTCCCGGCACCGCTCGCACCCACACCCTGCGGCAGGTGAGCTCCGATTCCGCGCGCACGAGCAGGCGGCGCACGGCGGCCCAGGATTTGGATAGGGGCTCTCGATCGCCGTTACCCCCCGACAGAACCGGAGGCAATGCGTCGAACGCGCACGACCGAATACACACGGATCTCCTGCCCACGCACCTCAACCCTCATCCGAGCGATGGCTCGCGCTACAAATAGCACACCGAGAGCACCAGGAACCGGCCACATGACAGAAACCCCGGACCCCTTGAACGTATAGACAATCCCGCTCAGACACACCGAGCCGCAGAGACAGACAAGCCAATACTTAGCACCTGAAATGACGTTCCACCGCACACTCCTCAAGACTTCGACCTCAAGCACAACATCTCCCACGAGGGATCGCACGCCTCGCAAATCGGTATTCCCGCAACACTCCCGCCTCACGCGAAGTGGATAGCCGGCGAAGTCCCACAGCGCGGCGAACTCGGCCGCAGAGCTTTCGGATTTCGGCCCAGTTACGCGCTAACGCGAAGCCGACCGTCGCACACGTAAGCCAAATTGAGAAGGTACCGTCTGGCGCGAAGCTTGGTGCCGCCATCACAAGTACCTGGTCCACGTGTGGACGTACCCCGGCCCCAAGGTTGTTCTTGAGCCCCTTTTCGCCGATCGACCAGGATGGCGCCACCCTGCCACGACGAGGATCCTGGCCTCTCCAGTGGTGCGTCGCGCAAGCCACAGCACACGCGAAGAGGTTCCTGACCCCACCGTCACCGCCGCTGCGGCGTTGCGTCGAGTTTCGAAACGCGCCGCCCACCGCCGGCGTACCGACCGCTGGCCCCACGCCCCACGCCACGCGGGCCGGGCGCCGGTTGAAGCCATCGCTCGTCATGTTGCCGCTGCCGCCACACCCAACCCTCAACCTCGAGGTGTCGCCGTCACCACTTGAACTCGCCCTCCGCCGCACAAGCCAACGCCGCTTTGGCAATAGCGGTAGGCGCATATCGACCGTCGACGGCCAGCGCTGCCGCGACCGCCTCCCTGCGGAGATGGTGAGTCTCAACTTGGGCGATGAGGAAAGCCAGGACCCCTCCCCATATCATCCACATCGTCGCCAAGGATCGCCGCGACAACCACGACAGCCGCTTCCGGATCCAGACCCCCTGCATCTACCAGCTTGCGGCCGTGATTCAACCATCCAACCAAGAATCCACCGCGGCGAATCAACACCCCCTGGATACTCGACACGAACTCCAGTCGCGCGACCGATGGCATAGCTATCAATATGACTCTCTCCTCGATAGCGATCCACTGCTCACCAGGCGCCGTGGAGACCGACCACCCCAAATCCAACAGCCGTGGGCGCCGCCGCAACCCTGATCCCACGGACAGGAGTCTGACCCGCTCAAGGTCGCTTCGGAGAACCACGTCCCGGCACTGCACTCGATATCCGGTGGCACCATCTGCCTCAACCGTGACAGCCAAAGCCGAAATCGGGAAATCCACCCGTGCACTCTCGTGTTCGCGCGTTACGCGACACCGCTTCGGCGCGCTCACGACGCGAGCCTCGGGAGGCATGGCGTCATCCACGCCCCAACCTCCAAGCTGCGGCGACGCCTCCGATGCCAACCGCGTCTCCCCGCAGTTGCCTCTTGATCACGTGCCTCATCTTCCCAACAGCACATCCGGTTCCGAGCGTAACTTCACATGGATCACCCGACCAACCGGTCTTGGACGCCCGGATGCCGGTCCAGCCAGCCAACTGGGCGACGCCCAAGCCGGGGCCGCACGACGGGTCGGCCAGTCCTCTCCATCCCGTGATACCAGCCACTTTCGACCCTGCGCCGAGCGTTCGGGCACCGCTCCAATGATGCCCTTCTCCGGCCGTCCGTCGTTTGCGCTGACCGCTGGAACTGAGCGACCTCCGACGCGACTCTCATAGAGCGGCAGGAGGTCGCGGTACTGGACTGATGTCGGCAGCAAGCCGACGAACCAACCCCTTCCACCCCAAATCCACATCGAGACGCCACCTCAGCACATCAAACCGAACCTCCGGAACGAAGACCTCGACCCCAGGTGTCC
>JADJBW010000022.1 GCA_016703525.1 Actinomycetota bacterium
CCCATGAGCCTGTGTGACGTTCAATCGCCGCTTCAGCCACGCGAAACGACAGCGGCGCGGCCGCCACGACCAGCCGCCGAACACACGACATCGACGAGCAACGAGGCAGCGAAAGAACGAGGACCCGGCCGCGGTGATCGTTGCCCGGTCGGGCTGTCACCGCGGCCTCCTACAATCGATCCGGTGACCGTGACACTCGATCTTCCCGCCGAGGCCCAAGCCCGCCTCCAAGCCGAAGCAACCCGCCGCGGGATCACCCTCGACCAACTCATCGCAGAACTCGCCGACCAGTTCCCCGCCGAGACCACCACCCCCCGGCGCCAACGAGCCTTCGTCGGGATTGGATCATCGACGACGGGACGCGGTGCACGCGACGCCGATGAGATGCTGGCCGAAGGGTTCGGGCGCGACTGACCGTGCTCATCGTTGACCGGCATCCTCCTCGCCGCTGCGGATAACGCAGACCTCGACCACCTCGCCTGCGCCGAGATCGTCGCGACCACCGACGAGCTCGTCACCACCCACCTGGTGATCGCCGAGGCCGCGTACTTGATCGCGCGACAACTCGGCCCAGCAGCCGAAGCGGCGTTCTTCCGTTCCGTCGCCATGGGCGATGTCACGATCGAGGCGCTGACCGGCACGGATCTCGGTCGCGTCGCCGACCTTGTCGAGACCTACGTCGATCTGCCCCTCGGCGGCACCGACGGCAGCGTCATCGCGATCGCCGAGCGGCTCAACCAATCCTGTGTCGCGACCCTCGACCGGCGACACTTCACCGTCGTGAGCCCGGCCCACTGCCCGGCCTTCGAACTCATCCCTGACCGCGCACAGCGCCGTTATCCGCCACAGGGTCACAGCAGGTGTCGGTGCCGACTGGAAGATCGACGCCGTGACGACGGCGAGCAGACACCAGAAGCGGGGGTTTCTTCTTTCGCTGCTGACGCTGCTCTCCCTCGTCGGCGCGTTCCTCGGGCCGCCGGTGGACGCGTCCGCGTCAACGCGTGTCGCTGCTGGAACACGCGCCCGCGCGATCGAGGACCCGGCCACCGCAGCGGCTTGGCGCAGAGGCAGGCGGGCGACATTCTGGCGGCGCCCGGCGCAACCTTCGTTCGAGGGTTTCCGTGGGCGTTTCGGTTCGACGATCGAGGCAACCGCGGCTGGTCGCGGGATCGTGCGACCCAACGGCCAACTGCGAGCCCCAGGGAGTGGTGGTGACCAACAGCCGGATTCAAGTCGGGCTCTCGAGCCCACCGGACAGGTCGGGGCTGGTGGCTGATCTCATGGTGGGCTCGGTGCAGCTCGCCGAGGTCAACAGCGAAGACGGTCCGCTACGGATCGAGTTCTGCGCTCGGCCCGATGGCGAGCCGTGGGCGTTGGATCTGGATGATCTTCGAGCGGCTATCGATGCGGCGGTCCGTTAGCCGAAAGTGGGCTTCTATGCGGACACGCTGCGGGAGGCACCTGATGCGCTCGGGTTCTTGGCTTGCCGGCGGATCGATCACCCAGAGCGAACACGACGGCCAGCAGGGCGCCGAGCACCAACGGCGCGTCGAAGGCTCTGTCGGGCTGTCACCGCCGCCTTCTACACTCGACCCCATGACCGTGACGCTCGATCTTCCCGCCGAGGCCCAAGCGCGCCTCCAAGCCGAAGCCTCGCGTCGCGGCATCACCCTCGATCAGCTCGTCGCCGAGATCGCCGACAACTTCCCCGCCGAGACCGCTGCCCAGCCCGGAACCCTCGAAGGGTTTTTCGGGTCCGGCGATTCCGGTGATCCGGGTTGGGCATCTCGAGATCTTCACGAGCTGCGCCACGACCTCGCGCAACGTCGTCTCGCTGAACCAGCCTGACCGTCGTGCTGCTCGTTGATACAAACGTCTGGCTCGCCGCGGCCGATCGGCGATCCGACCGCCACGGCGACTGTGTCGCGCTACTCGCAGCACACGCCAGCGAACTCGCTTCGCCCGTCCCAGTGATCGCGGAAACGTCGTGGCTGATCCTCGATCGGCTCGGCCACGCCGCTCACCAACAGTTCCTCGGACTCGTCGGGGCCGGCCACCTCAACGCGGTGGACCTCACCCGTCACGACTGGGCTCGCAGCATCGACCTCTGCAGCGACTACCAAGACCTGCGCCTCGATCTCATGGACGCCTGCATCGTCGCGATCGCTGAACGCCTCGGTGTCACCACCATCGCGACGATGAACCACCGCGACTTCGTCGTCGTTCGCCCCGCCCACTGCGACGCCTTCGAACTCATCCCCTGACCCGCACACAGGCGTTCTCGCCGACTGAACGAGGAGACTGCTGAGCAAGGGCGCTTCTGTGGCGGGGTGGGTGCGTTCGACAGTGCCCGGGCAGCGCCGATCGTCGGTGGGACCCCGGCATAGGGTGAACGGGTGAACAGCATCACGGGGGACCATCGGTACGAGGCGGAGATCCGGCGCACCACCCACGGCGTCGCGCACGTGCGTGCGGCCGATCTGGGCAGCCTGGCGTTCGGGCAGGGCTACGCGTGCGCTCACGACCACCTGCCGACGATCGCCGATCAGATCGTGAAGGTGCGCAGCGAGCGGGCCCGCTACTTCGGCAGGGGCCCAAACGATCGTCACGTGAACTCCGACTTCGGGTACCTGGCTCTCGGGGTTCGCCCTTGGGCCGAGCGGATGCTCGCCACCCAGCCACGCGAGGTCGTCGAGCTGGTCGTCGGCTACGCCGCCGGTGTCAATCGTTGGCTGGCCGATCACGGCACCGAGTCGTTGCCGGCGTGGTGCCGAACGGCTCCCTGGATCGCGCCGATCGAGCCGCTCGACCTCTTCATGCTCTACGCCGATGTGGCGCTGATGGCTTCGGGCCGCAACGTGGTCGAGCTCGTCGGCGCTGCACAACCGCCCGGTGCCGCACCGGTGGTGCACCCGCCCGCAGACCAGCCCATCGTCCCGCCGGATCATCCGGGATCGAACGGTTGGGCGTTCGGTCGGGCCGTCACGGCCGGCGGCCGCGGCCTCGTTGTCGCGAACCCGCACTTCCCGTGGCGAGGCGACGGCCGGTTCTGGGAATGCCACCTGACCGTTCCCGGCGATCTCGACGTGTACGGGGTGTCGCTCATCGGAACCCCGCTCGTGCAGATGGGGTTCAACCGTCACGTCGCCTGGACCCACACGTTCAGCCGCGGCCACCGGTTCACCTTCCATCAGTTGACGCTCGCCCCCGGTGAACCGACGCAGTACCGCTACGGCGACGACGTGCGCGAGATGACCTCCAGCACCTTCCGAATTCACGTCGGCGACCCGGCCGGCGACGACGCTGCGTCGCCCCTCGAACGGACCTTGTGGCGTTCGCATCAGGGACCGATGCTCGATGTTCCGCTGGTCGGCTGGTCCGACCTGGCGGCGTTCGCGCTCGGCGATGCGAACGACGGCAACGACCGGTTCCTCGGTCAGTACCTCGCCATCGACCGCGCCGGCTCGATCGACGAGTTGCGCTCGGCGATCGTCGCCCACCAGGGGATTCCGTGGACCAACGTGATTGCGGCCGACGACCGCGGCGACGTCTGGTACGCCGACCCGTCGACCACGCCCCTGCTGTCGGCCGAAGCGGAGGCACGCTTCGAGCAGCGCATTCAGGACGACCTGATCGCGTCGCTCATGTTCTCGCAGCGCGTCGCCCTCCTCGACGGCTCCAACCCGGCCGACGATTGGGTCGTCGCCGCCGAGGCTCCCCAGCCGGGCCGCGCACCCATCGACCTGCTGCCCGAACTGCGCGGCGACACGGTCGCGTTCAACAGCAACGACCCGTACTGGGTGCCACACCCGACCGAGCGGATCGAGGCGGCGCCGGTGCTGTGCGGCCTGCCGCGCCGGGCGCTGAGCCCCCGATCGCGCATGAACGCAACGATCGTCGCGGGCGACGCCCCAACCGGACCGGACGCCGATGGCTGGACGGTCGACATCGCGGAGGCGGCCCTGCTCGACAACGCCTCGCTGCTTGCCGAACGACTGCTCGACGACGTGCTCGCCCGAGGACTCGACACCGTCACGGTCGACGGTCGGGAGGTGCGGGTTGGCGATGCGGTCGCACTGCTGGCGGCATGGGACCGCCGATTCGACCTTGAATCGGTCGGGGCGGTCGTCTGGCGGGAGTTCCTCGGATCGTTCACCGACGACGAACTGCGCGACGCAGGACCGCTGTGGGCCGTGCCGTTCGACCCCGCCGATCCGGTCGCGACGCCGAGCGGCCTCGCCGCAGCACCCGATGGAAGCCCCGACCCGCTCGCGGTCGCGTTGGGCCGCGGCGTCGCCGCGCTCGCACAGGCAGGCGTGGCGTTGGATGCGCCGCTCGGCGCGGTGCAATACGTCGAGCGGTCCGGCCGCCGAGTGCCGCTCCACGGCGCGAACGAGGTCGAGGGCATCGCGAACGTGGTGGCGCCCGTCGGCGCGTTCGCACGGAGTGACCTGGAGCCCGAACACGTCGAGCCCGAGCCGCCCATCGCCGGCCGCGTCGAACGGACCGGTCTCCACCGCGGCGGCTACCCGGTGACCTACGGAGCGAGCTTCGTGTGCGTCGTCGGGTTCACCGACGACGGTCCGCAGGCCCGCGGCCTCCTCGTGTACGGCCAGTCGGGCGACCCGGAGTCGCCGCATCACGTCGATCAGGTGGAGGCCTTCTCGCGCAAGGCACTGCGCCCGATGATGATCGACGACGAAGCCATCGCCGCCGATCCCAACCTCACGACGACGACGATTCGCTTATGACGCCGCGGGCGGATTGAGCCGCACCACGTTGTCGGGCGAAGCGATCAGGCCGTCGAGCAGCCCCTTCGCCGACGGCGCTGCCGGATCGATGCCGAGCTCGTTCTTCCACTTGAACGCCGTGCCGGGGTTGATAGCGCCGTCGAGTGCCAACCCGGCGCCGCCACACGACGTCGGTCCCACCATGAAGCCGTACTCCCGCAACGCCCGCACCAGCTTGGTCACCGTGGCGCGTTTGGTCCCCGAGTACCCACGGCTGTCCAACCACCACTCGACCTCCGCGTCGCTCAGGTTGAGCGCAAACCACATGCCCTGCGGGAGGGTCGTCGCTCGGTCCCCGATATTCATCGTCACGCCGCAGCTCGCCGGACCACTCGCGTGCTCGACGCGGCTGGCCGGGAAGAGGAAGGTGCCGCACCCGCTTCCGGAGATGTCGGTGCTGCCGGAAGGGCATACCGGTGCGCCGAACATCGTCTTGTACATCGACATCATCAGCGGATGGTGCACGTCGCCGGCGATCAGCTCGTCGGCCGTCGCAATGCCAGCGAGCGGGAACACCTTGCCGATCGCCTGGTTGACCGCGCCGCCGATCCCCGTGCTCGACGCGTCCGGGTCGCTCCCATCTGGGTCCACGGCGTAGTACGCACCCCCGACACACAGGTCGCGTCCGATGACGAAACCGGTCGGGCGACCCGACGCGTCGGTCAGACAACGGGCATTGGGATAGCGCAGGTCGATCCCGTCGTATGGCGCGTTCCAGACTCGCCATTCCTGGCCCGTTCGCCGGTCGTACACCACGTAGATCGCATCGGAGTCAAAGAAGTAGAGCCCGTTCACCCACGAGCCGCTCGGCAGGAATTCGGGGGAGTAGGGAAAGAGCGTGCCGTTGGGCACACTCGACGTGCCGTCCCACGCGAACACGCGAACCCACTGGATCGGCTCGTAGACGCTCACTTCGTAGGTCGGGGTTGAGAAGTCGAAGAAGTTGGTGGCAACGCGACCTCGCGATGAGGGCGTGGCGGACGGGGCGGCCGTGGCCTCGAACCATCGGCTCGCCCACAAGCCCGAGTCGCTCGCCAGGCCTGCGCACGCGGCGGGCACACGGAACGGCGAGCCCGCCGAGTACCGCCCCGGATTGGTGGTGGCGGCGGCACGAACCGACGCGCATCGCTGCGAGGTGAATGACATCGAAGGGCTCGGTGGCGTCGGCCGGGGCGTAGAAACCGCGGTTGTGGTGGTCGATCCACCGTTCGGACCCGGCGGGCAAGCGGTAGCGAACGCCGTGACAGCGATGATGCAAGCGAGGGCGCGGGTCCACGAGCGTGTCGGCATGTCGATCTCCTCGAGGCTGATCCGTCGTCCCGAGTCTACCCCATCGGCGCCGCGTTCCGCATTCGTGCTACCACGTGATGTGGCGCGAGTTGGCGGACGCCAAACGGGGACTTCCAGCTGCCCGTCGTGCCGGATCAGCGGTCGCGGGTGCGCAGGCGCTCGCCGGCTTCCCGATACTCAGGCTGCTCGTGCGACTGGTATTCGGTGGCAAGTCCCAAGCCGAGCGCCCGCACGGCGTTGGCTCGCAGATGCTGATTCAGGAGTGCCTTCGTCTCCTGCACCGCCTGGGGCGGAAGCGCCGCGAGGCGGTGCGCATAGGCGGTCGCTTCCTCGATCAAACGGTCGCCCGGCACCACGAAGTTCGCGAGCCCCAGATCCACGGCCTCGGTCGCGGCGAGTCGATCGCCGGTGAGCAGATACTGCTTGGCTCGCAACAGCGACGTGTGCGCCGGCCACGTGACCGCGCCGCCGTCGCCGGCCACGAGCGCGACCGCCACATGGGTGTCCGACAGGAACGCGGTCTCGGCGATGAAGACGATGTCGCACAGCGTCACCACGGTGCACCCGAGCCCGACCGCGGGGCCGTTCACGGCGGCGACCACCGGCACGGCCACCTCGATCATCTCGTCGACCAGCCGGCGGGCCAGGCGCAGGCTGTAGCGCCGCGCAGCCAGGTCGACCCGGCGATGCTCGAAGTCCTCGTAGCTCCCGCCGGCGCTGAATGCGCGGCCGGCGCCGGTCAGCACGACCGCCCGGCACTCCGAGTCTCGTTCCACGTCGGCCCACACGTCGACGAACTGCTCGTGCAGGTCTTCGGTGAACGCGTTCAGGGCGTCGGGTTCGTTCAGCGTCACGATGCGCACCGCGCCGTCGCTTCGCACGTCGATACTCGGTTGGCGATACAGCTCGACTCGGCCCATGAGGGGCGAGCGTAGATTGGCCGACATGGATCGGGGGCGACGAGCGATCGTGACGGGCGGCAGCAGCGGGATCGGCTTGGAGACCGCCCGGCAGTTGGTGGCGGCGGGCTACGACGTGGTGCTGACCGCGCGGCGTGAGCCCGAGTTGCGGCTGGCGGCCGAGTCGATCGGCGCCCGCGCCGTCGCCGGCGACTGCACCGACGCCACCTCGTTCGCGGCGGTCGTGGAAGCGTCGGGTTCTGTCGATCTGGTCGTCCATGCGGCCGGCGTGATGGCAGGCACGTTCGTGCGCAAAGAGCGCTTGGCCGACTTCGAGGCCGTCGTGCGCACCAACCTCACATCGGCCTTCGTGGTTGCGTCGGCATCGCTCCCGGCGATGGGGCCGGGCGGTCGGTTCGTCTTCGTGTCGTCGAGTTCGTCGCACGCTCCGCAGCCCGGGCTGAGCGCCTACTCCGCATCGAAAGCGGGACTGAATGCCTTCGCCGGTGCCTTCGCCAAGGAGGTCGAGCGTGACGGCATCGCCGTGCACGTGATCACGACAGGCCCGGTCGAGACGCCGATGCTGGACGACGTCCGGTTCCCGATGCGCACGCTTTCGGTCGGCGATGTCGCCGCAGCGGTCTGCTGGCTCGACACCCTCCCGGCCAACGTGGTGCTGGGCGAGATCGAGGTGTCGAGCGTGGAGTCCGGGCCGTTCGCTCCCGAGCTCTTCGTTCCGAGCGCGGCCCGAGCGCTCGGACGCACCGAGCGTCAGCACTAGCTCAGGAGGGGACCGCGGTCGATCACGGAGCGGCCGTGACGGTGACGCGGACGGGCGGAATGTCCACCAGGTAGAACGGGAAGATCCACGCCTGCGGGCGCACCAGATAGTCGCCGGCGGGCAGCGTGAGGTCGGCTCCCGGCTGCATCGACAACGTGTTGGCGCGGAACGGTATCGACACCGTGCCGCCGCGTTGGATGGTCGCGCTGAAGCCGGACGTGTAGGCGCACGGCCAGCCGCCTTCGGTGGACAGCTCGTCAAAGCTCCAGAGCTCCGCCACGGCCCCGCCGTTCCCCTCCCACGCCGACCACCCTGAGCCGTCCATCACGACCCGCTTCCCGTGGTCGACGCCCGCGAGGTCTTGGTTGACGACGTACTGGGTGTCGAGCGATGTGATCGGTTGGTTGGGTCGCGTCTCGCAGATGATCGGTTCGTTGCCCCAGACCGGAACGGGCTCGCGTCGGTTGTTGGTGATCACGATCGCTCCGGTGATGTCGGAGCCGCTCGCGACGCTCTGGTGATCGAGCACGACCGACGCGGTGATGCCGTCGGGCACGGCGTTCGCGAAGATCCACCTCGGGATGTCGGTAAGGCACGCCGTCGTCCCGCCCTCACCGTCGGACTCGAGTTGTTTCCTGCCGACATCGACGGTGACCAAGTCGGGGTAGCGGTCCAGGATTGTGCGGCCCACCTCGGCGCCCTTGCTCGAGCCGGGGAGAGACACGCGCACGTGGCGCGGGGTGGAGAGGGTCACACTCGATTGGATCGACAGGAGACGGTCGGTTCGCAGCAGCGCAACGATCTCGTTGGCAACGGCAGTCGCTTCGCTCGCGTCCACCACGATCAGGTTCTCGGGGTGGATCGCGAGGATCTGCAGCACCGCCGTCATGTCGGTGACTCCACCGATCACACCGACTTCGGTCTTGGCGCCCGTGTCGGAGGGGACCAACCGGATCGAGGCGATCCGCGTCCAAATCGCCGTGTCGCCGAGGGACTGAACCGATTGCGCCGTTTGCAGAGCGGTCGGCAGCTGGCCGTCTTCGATCGGCCCCCACCAGCCGGGCGGCCAGGTCGGCGGATCGTTGACGTCGACGCGGCGCGCGCAACCGCCAGTCACCTCCGGGGATCGGAAGGCACGCCCGCGCCAACGCCGACGCGCACGGGGCCGCAGCAAGTCGCCAGGCCCCCCGTCGGGCTGGCTACCGCCCGATCGCGATCAGCGTCCGTGCGGATCTCGGGCGCTCCAACCGTCGCTAGCATCGCGATGATGTCGATCGTGGTCGATCCTGGGCAGGCCCTCGACGTCGATGTCGACCCGGTGCAGCGCGTGGCTGAAGGCGAACCGGCCGCGGTAGTCGTCGGCCGCCGGCGACAGGTCGGGGGACCACCCGGCGGTCAGGCCAGCGCCGGTGAGCGAGAATCGGCTCCAAACGGTGCGGCGCACCTCACCCAGCGCGACGGTTCGCCCGTCGACCGCGAGGCGCGCCGCAGGCGGCTCGAACGCGAACTCCAGGGTGTGCTCACCGGGCGCGAGGGTCCCGATCTCACCCGCCACTCGATACAGCCGCCAGCCGGCCAGGTTGTGCACGTACACCAGGTGGCCGCCACGCAACACATGGAACGACCAGCCGCCGAGCACCGAACCCTGCACCGCGAGCACCCCCTCGACCGGCGGCCCGTCGCGGTGCACCGTGACGTGCGCGGTGATCCGATGCGCTCGTGCGCGCACGTTCACCGCCACCGACTCGGGCACGGGCGCGCGGTCGGGCCAGTACGTGTAGCGGGAGCGGGGCGCCACCGTCGGCTCGCGGCCGAAAACCAACTCCGAGAACGGTCGATTGTCGAGTGGGAGCACGCGGTTCCGCTCGGCCTCGGACCACCACAGCCCGATGAGCGTCTGCAGCAGATCGGGCCGCTCCGCCGCCCGGTCGATGCACTCCGACGGGTCGGCGCGCAGGTCGTACAACTCCCACGGCGCGATGTCGAGCCCGGGCTCATCGACCTGGATGGGGTGATAGGTGACGGCCTTCCATCCCTCGCGGTAGATCGCCCGGCACCCCAGCATCTCGAAGTACTGCGTGGAGCGCACCTCCGGCGCGTCCCGGTCTGCGAACGTCGGCGCGAAACTCACGCCGTCGAGGGGTTCCTGCGCAACACCGGCGACCGTCGAGGGCGGTGCCACACCGACCAACTCCAGCAACGTGGGTGCCACGTCGATCGCGTGGACGAACTGCCGTCGCACGTCGCCGCGTGCGGCGATCCCCGCGGGCCACGACACGATCAGCGGATCGGCCACGCCGCCCTCGTGGGTCTCGCGTTTCCAGCGCCGGAACGGCGTGTTCCCAGCGACGGTCCAGCCCCAGGGATAGTTGTTGTGCAGCAGCGGCCCGCCGATGTCATCGACCGTTCGGCCGCCTCGTCGATGGTCGACGGCAGCGCGTTCCACACACGGCCGTCGTTCAGCGATCCGACCGGACCGCCTTCGGACGACGCTCCGTTGTCCGACAGCACGACGACCACCGTGTTGTCGAGTTCGCCCAGCAGTTCGAGCCGATGGATCAGTCGTCCGAGTTCGTGGTCGGCATGCGACAGGAACGCCGCGAACGCCTCCATGTAGCGCGCGTACACGCGTCGCTCGGTGTCGCTCAGATCGGACCAGGCGGGCACCGTGTCGGGGCGTTCCGACAGCTGCGTGTGTTCGGGGAGCAGGCCCTCGGCCTTCTGGCGTGCCAGCGCGTCGACCCGCCACTCGTCCCAGCCGCGGTCGAAGCGCCCGCGGTACCGCTCGCGCCACTCGGGCGGCGACTGGTGCGGCGAGTGACATGCGCCGAGCGCCAGATACAGGAACCACGGCTTGTCCACGTCGACGTTGCGCAGATCCTCCAGGTACTCGATGGATCGGTCGATGAGATCGGTCGTGAGGTGATAGCCGTCCTCCACGCCGGCCGGCGGCTCCACGTGGTGGCTGTCGTGGATGAGCGCCGGTACGAACTGGTGCGTCTCCCCGAGAAGAACCCGTACCAGCGCTCGAACCCCTTCGAGAGCGGCCAGCGGTCGCGGCGGGCCCCCATGTGCTCCTCGTCTTCGGGGGTCAGGTGCCATTTGCCGACCGCGTACGCCGCATACCCGTGGGGGGTCAGCATGGCGGGCAACATCGCGCACGACGCGGGGATGCGCGCGTCGTAGCCGGGAAAGCCGGTCGCCAGATCGACGATTCGCCCCATGCCGACCCGATGGTGGTTTCGTCCTGTGAGCACCGCCGCCCGGGTCGGCGAGCAGAGGGCCGTCGTGTGGAAGTTGGCGTAGCGCAATCCCGTCGCCGCGAGCCCGTCGATGGTCGGCGTGTCGATGTCGGAGCCGAAGCAGCCGAGCTGCGCATACCCGACGTCGTCGAGCACCACGAGCAGAACGTTCGGAGCACCCGTCGGAGGCGTGGGGTCCGGGGACCACCACGGTTCGGACTCCCAGTGGTAGCGACCGATCCGACCCTCCCGTTCGCTCGGCTCCACGACACCGTCCCAATGTTGACGCCGGTGTCAGATTATCGGTGCCGCTACGGTGAGGACCGATGGACCTCGGGCTCAACGGGCGGGTGGCGATCGTCACGGGGGCGAGCCGCGGCATCGGTGCGGCCACGACCACGGCGCTGCGGCGCGAGGGGTGCGAGGTGCTCGCCGTTGCGCGCGGCGCCGAGGCGCTGCAGGCGATCTCGGGCGCGTTCGGACCAGAGGAAGACCACCGCGAGCCGCTCGGCCGCGTCGTGCCGTTCGCTGCCGACGTGACCGCGCCCGACGGGCCGACGTCGATCATCGCCGCATGCATCGAGGCCTTCGGTCGCGTCGATGTGCTGGTGAACAACGCCGGCGGCGCCGAGCCCCGCCGCCTCGACGGACTCGACGACGAGGCCTGGCGGGCCGCGTTCGAGCTGAACTTCTTCGCCGCTGTGCGCATGTCGGCCGCGGTGCTGCCGGAGATGCGGGCGAGGCGATGGGGTCGATTCGTGCACGTCGCATCGGTGAGCGGTCGCGAACCCGACCCGCTCTTCGCTCCGTATTCCGCGGCGAAGGCAGCGATGCTCAACTATTCGACCTCGCTGTCGCAGGCGTACGCGGCCGACGGGGTCCTGAGCTCGTGCGTGGTGCCGGGCGTGACCCTCACCGAGCTGGTGGCCGACAACGCCTCGGCCGCGTCGGCTCGGCTCGGATCGTCGCCCGACGAGGTGATGGCCACCATGCTGCAGCGTCACCGCGTTGCCGCGGGCAGATTCGGCGAGGTCGATGAGGTCGCCGCGGCCATCGTGTTCCTCGCGAGCGAGCGGGCGTCGTGGATCACCGGGGCGACGCTCGAGGTCGACGGGGGCACGCTGCGGTCGGTGTGACGGGCCGTCTGCCCCACCGCGCCTGGGCCGGTGCTGCGGGCGCGACCGGTGCTGCGGGCGCTGCCGGGTGCGACCGGCCCCGGGCGGTGCGGCGCGGTCAGTGGGTCAGCGCGGTCAGTGGGTCAGCGCGGCAGCCAGAGGCGAAGCACCCGGCGCACCACCCGACCGAACTGCGTGGCGAGCGAGCCGGTGTTGTAGTCGATTCCGTGCCCGTCGCAGATCTCGCGGACGCGGGGCGCGATCTCGCGGTACCGCCTCGACGGCACGTCCGGAAAGAGGTGGTGTTCGATCTGATGCGAGAGGTTGCCCGCGAGTAGGTGGAGCAGCGGACCACCCTCGAAGTTCGCGGACCCCTGGATCTGGCGCAGGTACCACTCGCCGTCGGTCTCGTTCTCGGCGTCCGCCGCATCGGTGAAGTGGGTGCCATCGGGGAAGTGGCCGCAGAAGATGACCGTGAACGCCCACACGTTTCGCACGATGTTGGCCACGGCCGCGCCGCCGGCGCTCGCCGCGACACCGGCCGGCCCGAAGGGGAGGCTCAGGAGCGGGAAGGCCACGTAGTCCTTGACCGCCTGGCGGCGGATCTTGGCAACGACCGACTTCGCCTTCGCCGCGATGTTCTCGGGGCGTGATGCGGGGTCGTCGTCGGCGAGGTTGATGCAACGCAGGTCGTTGTCGACATCGTGGAACGCCACGCCATACTCGAAGAGCGTGGCCAACGCCACGAACGCCAGCGGCTGCGCGGCGAACTTCGCAGACCACGGCTGATCGGGGTCGACGCGCAGCAGGCCGTAGCCGATGTCGCCGTCGCGGCCGCGCACGTTGGTCCACTGGTGGTGGACCTCGTTGTGGCTCCGCTGCCACTGATCGGCCGGGCACACGTTGTCCCAGTCCCAGTCGCGCGAGTTGATGTCGGGATCGCCCAGCCAGTCCCACTGTCCGTGCAGCACGTTGTGGCCGATCTCCATGTTCTCGAGGATCTTCGCCAGCGACAGCGCGCCGACGCCCGCGATCCATGCCGGCGGTGCGACGCCAGCCCAGAGCAGCGCTCGCCCGGCGAGTTCGAGGCGGCGTTGGATCATCACGAGGCGCCGGATGTAGCGCTCGTCGTCGGGGCCGAGCGAGGCGAGCACCTCGGCGCGGACCCGGTCGAGCTCATCGGCGAGCCGATCGACATCGACGCCGTTACGCACGTTGGGGATCGCGGCCGCGTCGATCGGTCGGGCACCTGGTTCCGGCGGGTTGCGCGTCGCCTCGGCGGGCGGTGGCGGGGCGGAGGGGGAGACGTGGGGATGGTCAAGGACAGGCATGGGTGCCTCCTGGTGGGGTGGGTGCTCGAAGCGGTCGCTGGTTCGACCGGGTGCCGGGTTGAACCGGTGGGCGTTGACGCGGGTACTGGTACGAGCGGGATCGGTGGGCGTTGGTGCGGGAAGGGCTCGCGGCGGGGGCGCCGTGTCAGAGGTCGATCGTGATGTCGCCGGCGGGGGCGACCACGCAGATCTGCACGAGGCGCTCGGCGCCGCCCGCAGCGACGGTGACGCTGCGCCCGTCGCGGGTGTCGAGCACCGTGCCGGCCGTCATGGCGACGGCGCAGCGATGGCACACACCGCGCCGGCACCCCACCCGAGGCCGCAGATCCTGACGTTCCGCCGCGGCGAGCACGGTCTCGCCGTCGGCGGCGTCGAGACGACGGCGAGCGGCCGAGGCCGTGATCGTGCCGGCGAGTTCGGCGACAGCCGCGCCGAGCGGCGCGAGCGCGGTTGTCGCGGCTGGCGGTGCTGGCGCGGCTGGCGCTGCTGGCGGTGTCGCCGGTGCTGGGACTCCGGTGAGGGGGACCCGTGTCGCGCCGCGATCGCCGCGCCGCGACGGGAACGCCGCGGCGACGAACCGGTCGGCGCGCGCTGGCGTGGTGAACACATCGAGAATCCGAAGCCATTCCATGACAGTGAACACTGACAGTGTCAGTGGCGACTGTCAATAGATGGTGGCAGTGAACACTGTCACGTTTGTCGGTGGTGTGCGATGCTGTGGCCGTGACCCGCCGTGCCGAAACCCCCGCCGAATCGAGCCCTTCGGGTGAGCCCCAGCCGGCCGTTGCGGCCGAGCCGGTCGCCGCGGCCGACGCCGAGGTCGGCCTGAGCCTTGAGGGGTTGGCCGCTCAATCGGGCGTGGTGGGCCGCACGATCCGCTTCTACCAATCGGAACGGCTCCTTCCGAAACCCCGTCGCGACGCCCGCGACGGCCGGGTCGCCCGATACGGCCCCGAGCACGTGGAGCGCCTCCGACTGATCGGTGAGTTGCGAGATCGTGGGCTCAAGCTGCCCGCGATCCGCCACCTGATCGAGGAGGGCGACGCGTCCGAAAGCGTTGCCCGGTGGCTTGGGCTCGACGACACGTTGCGCGGCGCATGGACCGACACCCCGCCCCGGCTGTTCACCGCGAATGAGCTCGCGGAGTTGCTCGCCGATGCGCCACCCGGCACCCGAGGCGTACTGGAGGAGGCCGGGCTACTCGTGCGTCAGGGCCGTGCGTGGTTGGCGCCCAACCCGGCGCTGCTCGAGGTCGGCGTGGCGATCATCGGCGGCGGCGTGGAGCCCGAGTTGGTCATCGATGCGGGCACCATCCTGCATCGCCACCTCGCCAAGGCCGCCGCCGAACTGGTCGACATGTTCCTGAAGTCGCAGGAACGCGAGGACGACGGGGTCGACCTCGACAAGCTCATCCGAGCGCTTCGGCCCGTGGTGGGCGACGCGGCGTCGATCATCTTCCGCAGCGAGATCGAGCGCAGTGTCGGTGGTGTTCTCGCCAAGCCGAAGCGCCTCCCGACGGTCCGAAAGCGCTAGCGGCGAGGCGTGCGGCGAACGGCCCGAGGCGGTCGATAGTGGGTTGACACGCGAACGCACGTTCGTCTACGGTTGGCGTCGTGACATCGAATGTCGTCGGGCCCGAACGTGTGGAGTCGCTGCGGCGCCGACGCGCGCTCGACGAGCGTGTCGGCCTCCTCGCATCACAGATCCACGCGCTCGAAGCAGAACTCGCAGGAGTGCTGGGTGAGTTCGATGAGGCGCAGGGTTGGCAGGGTGGGGGATACCGGTCGTACGCGCATTGGGTTTCGGTGCGGACGAAGTTCGCGCTTCGCGACGCCCAGAGGCTCGTGAGCGTTGCCCAGCGAGTCGAGTCGCTGCCCACGCTGATGGCCGACGCGCGATCGGGGCAGGTGTCGCTGGGGGTTCTGGCCTCCGCGGCGCGCGTGGTGACGCCCGAGAACGAGGCCCGGGTGGCCGAGGTCGTTCGGGTGTGCACGCCCACCCAGGCCCAACGTGTCCTCGGCACCTATCGGGCGGTGCGGGATCATCCTGGCGAGACCGAGGACCCCGTCGACGAACGCGATGCCGATCTCTGGTGGCGCAACTGGATCGATGACCGCGGCCGCTATCGGCTCGACGGCGCGCTCGATCGGATCACGGGCGAACTCCTGGAACAGGCGCGAATGGCGGCCGAGGCCGAACTCGAACGCGACCTCGCGGGTTCGGGTCCGGACGCTGGTTCGGGTCCGGACGCGGGAGCGGGCGCGGAACCGGCACGCGATGCGGCGGCCACCCCTGGCGCCGGTACACCTGATGACGGTGCGCACGGCAGTGGTGCGCCCGGTGTTGGCGCGCCACGCGGTGGCGCCGCCCTTGGGAACCCGGCTGCGCCGCGCCGTCCGAGCGTGGCGGAGGTGATCGCAGCGATGGCCTCGGCGATGCTGGAGCACGCATCGAGCGCGGGTGTACGCGATCGCGGCGGCGAACGCTTCGGCGTGCAGGTGGTCGTCGACATCGAGACCCTGGCTGCGGCGCTGGGCCTCGACCTCGACCGCAATCGACCGGTGCGGATCGGGGCGCGTGCCTACCTGCCGCGAACCGGAGCGTTCGTGAGTGACGCCGAGCTGGTCCGCATGGTCTGCGAGGGCACGGTCCAACTCCTCATCGACGACGAAGGGCAGCCGCTGTGGCTCGGTGCCGAGACGCGGCTCTTCAGCCGCCAGCAACGCCGCGCACTTCGCCATCGGGCGGGCGGAGGGGCCGCGTGCTGCGAGTTCCCGGGATGCCCAGCAACGCGGTTCATCGAGGCGCATCACATCATCAAATCGTGTGACGGCGGCCCGACCGATCTCGACAACGGGGCGATGCTGTGCGCGTTCCATCACCGCGAGCTCCACCGCCGTGGCTGGCGCATCGAGGTACGTGGCGCGCAGCTCACGTTCTACGACGGCGCGCGGTGCCTCGGTTCGAGCGGCACTCCGCGTCGCGGCCGGGGCGGACCGCGGCGTCGGGGTAGATCGTGGCGCCGGGGTAGATCGTGGCGTCGGACCCGTTGCGGACATGTCGGTGCTGCCGTTCCAATCGCGGCCGCCCGATCCACCGCCCGGGATCGCCCCCGATTCATGCTGTTCCGGCGGCGGCGGCGAGCCGCTGACCCGTTGGGGTCTCGATGTGCTGCTCCAACACCTGCTCGAGGCGGCGTAGCCGCCTCGGCGCGCGCCTCAGAGCAGGTCGACGAGTCCGGTGCGCACCACCTTGCCCATCGCGTTGCGCGGGAGCGCGTCGACCACGGCGATGCGCTCGGGAACCTTGTATCGGGCGAGCTGTTCGCGTAGGTGATCGAGCACGGCGTCGATGCCGCCGTCGCGTGCGAACGCCTCGCGGTCGCGCACCTCGATGAGCGCGGCGACGCGTTCGCCCAGCCGCTCATCCGCAACGCCGAACACGGCCGCGGCCGCCACATGGCGGTGGTCGGCAAGTGCACGTTCAACCTCGGCGGGGTACACGTTGGCGCCGCCGCGAATGATCAGCAGACCGGCGCGGTCGCGGACGTGAACAAACCCCTGGTCGTCGAGGAACCCCAGGTCGCCGGTGCGGAGTTCGCCCTGGTCGAGCGCCTCGGCGCTCGCCTCCGGGCGATTCCAGTACCCCAGCATTGGGCGGTAACGATCGTCGGCGGCCGACACGCGGATCTCGCCGGTGTCGCCGGGCGCCGCCGTTGCACCGTGTTCGTCGGCGATGCGCACCCGAAGGTGGGGGAGCGGTCGCCCCGAGGCTCCTGGCCGGTGCAAGCCGTCGGGGCTATCGATGGACACGACGGTCGGCGCCTCGCTCAACCCGTAGGTCGCCAGCACCGGACGGCCGAACTTCGTCTCGAACGCCCGGCGGATCGACTCGGGGCAGTCGGCACCACCGGTCCAGACCTCGCGCAGGGAGCGCAGCGAGTCGGGCGTGATGTCGTCGCGCTCGGCCAAGGAATGCAAGAGCGCAGGCGGGCCGTTCCACGTGGTGATCCGCTCGCGTTCGATCCATTCGGCCACGCCCTGCGCATCGATCCGGTCCATCACGATGGACGTGCCTCCCGCCTGCGAGACCAGCAGCGTTGTGAGCACCGCGAGATTCAGGATCGTGAACGCGAAGCAATCGCCCTTGCGCAGCGCGGGTCCGTAGCCGCGGGTCTGCACGAGCACGGCTCCCGGCAGCAGCAGGTTGTGCTGGCTGTGCACGGCCCCTTTCGGATGGCCGGTCGTCCCGCTGGTGTAGGCGAGCCCGGCAGGCGCGAAGGGGTCGACCGCCGGACCGGTCCACGGGGTGTGGGGCGCGGCGTCGAGTGCGGCGCGCCAGCCGGCCACGTCGAGCGGCGTCACCCGGGCGGCCGTCGCGGCGACCTCGGTTTCGGCGAGCAGCAGGCGGGCGCCGCTGTCGTCGATCAGATACTGCCGTTCGGGCGCGGCGAGCACGCGGTTGACGCCCACCCAGACGGCGCCGAGGCGCATGGCACCGTGGAACGCGACGACCACCTCCCATTCGTTCGGCAGCGACGCCGCCACCCGGTCACCGGGCCTGACGCCGAGGTCGGCCAGCGCGTACGCCGCCCGGTCGGCGAGGGCGTCGAGCTCGCCGTAGGTGAGTCGAGCGGAGCGCGTCACGAGCGCTTCGCGGGCAGGGTCGGCGGCCAAGGTCCGATCGAACACCCGGGCGATCGATGTCGGCGACTCCATGACACCGACCGTACAACCCTGACTAACATTCGTGTCAGGTTTCGGGGAGGGCCACCGTATGGACTTCGATCTCGGGGAGGACGCCGGGGCGCTTCGTGCCCGCTTGCGTGCCCTCGTGGCGGACCATTTCCCCGACGAGTTCCTCGGCGCGTTCACCGACGACCCCGACGATCTGGCAGCGACCCAGGCCTTCTGTCGGCGGCTCGCGGACGAGGGTCTGCTCACGCTGTCGTGGCCGCAACGCTTCGGCGGCGGTGGCGGATCGCTGTGGGACCAGACCGTCGTGCGCGAGGAGATGTGGGCGCACCACGAGCCCCGCGGTCCGCAGTACATGGGGCTGAATTGGTGGGCCCGGCGATGATGGCCTACGGCACCGACGCCCAACGCGAGCGCCACCTCCCGCCCATCGCCGCCGGCGACGTGATCTGGTGTCAGGGATTCAGCGAGCCCGAGGCCGGGTCCGATCTGGCGTCGTTGCGCACCCGGGCGCGGCCCGACGGCGACGGCTGGCGCATATCGGGCCAGAAGATCTGGACGAGCTACGCCGGCATGGCCGACTGGTGCATCCTCGCCGCACGGGTCGGCGACGGAGTCCGACACGACGGCATCACCATGTTCATGGTGCCGATGGACACGGCCGGCATCACGGTGCGGCCCATTCGCTCGATGCTCGGACCTCATCACCTCAACGAGGTGTTCTTCGACGACGTGCCCGCTGGCGCCGATGCCGTGCTCGGCGAGATCGGCGGCGGATGGTCGGTGATCCGCACGGCGCTGGCCCACGAGCGCGTCGGCATCGCCCGATACGCCCGATGCGAGCGTTTGCTCTCGGCGCTCGGCGCTGAACTCGAACCGCACTGGCACCGGCTTCCGGCGTCGCTCCAGCAACGATGGGTCCGAGCGCTCGTCGCCGTGCGCGTCGCTCGTCTGCTGGCCTACCGGACGGTGCACGTGCAGGCGAGCGGGGCGATTCCCGACGCCGTCGCATCGACCGCACGCATCGCTGTAACCCAGTGCGACCAGACCACGGCCGACGTCTTGATGTCGGCAATCGAGCACCGGGGTCTGGACGCCGGTGCGACCGCGCCGCTGCACGGCGCGGTCGAGGACCACTGGCGCTATGCCCAGGCAGCGACCGTGTCGAGCGGGACGATCGAGGTGCAGCGGATGATCGTGGCCAAGTCGGTCCTCGGCGGGCGGGAAGCGTGAACCCCGACCTGCCACCGGAGGCGATCGAGCTGCGGGAGTCCGCAGCGCGGGCGTTCGCCGATCTCGGCGGGTGCGACGTGACCCGACGGGCCGAGGCCGACCCGTCGGTGCGACAGCGCGACGTGGCGCCGCTACTCGCACAGCTCGGCGTGGGCGAGATCGATCCGCTCGCCGACGCGACCTCGCTCGCCGCCGCCGCCGCCATGTGTGCCGCCGCGGGAGCGGTGGCGCTGCCCTACCCGCTGGCCTCGGTGCTGGTACGCGATCGGCACGGGCGGCCCGTCGCCGCCATCCCGGCTGCAACGGACCCGGCCGGTGGCGCATTACGTCGACCACGGCGACCTGTTCCCCGAGTGGGCGGTCGGGTCGCTCGCCGGACGTCCGCAGGCCGACGGCGCAGTGGCCGTGCCCAGCGGTGCACCGCTCGGAACCAGGCTCGGGCCCTTCGTCGTGCCCGTTGCGATGGTGCCCTGCCGCGATGGTGCCTGCTGCGAGCGCGGGAACCGCGACAGCGGCGATCCTCGTGCAGCAGACGCTGGTCGCGTGGACCGTGCTGGGCTCGGTCGAGCAGGCCGTGCGGCTCGCGGTGGAGCACGTTCGTGCGCGGGTGCAATTCGGCAAGCCCCTCGCCGCGTTCCAGGCGGTGCAGTTTCAGATCGCCGACGCGTCGGTGGCCGTGGCCGGGCTGCGCGAGCTCGCCGCGTTCACGCTCTGGCGCCTCGGCGACCACGGCATCGGCGCGCACGCGGATGTGCTCGCCCTGCGCCTGCACACCCTCGACACGGCTCGGTCGGTGCTGCGGACCGCCCAGCAGTTGCACGGCGCCGCGGGCGTTTGCGACGAGTACGACGTGTCGGTGCTCGCCCGCATGGTGCAGCCGGCGCTCCGCCTGCCGAGCAGCACCGATCGCGCGGTCGCCGACCTCGCCGAAGCGATCGCTCTCGACGGGTTCGACGGTCTCTTCGCCCACGGGTTGCGGCGATGACGACGTTCGAGGGCCCGCCGCTCGACTCGACGCCCGGCATCGGCGCGCTGACCCTGGGCGGGTTCCTGCGCGACGTGGCCGCCGCGCACGGGCCCCGCGAGGCGCTCGTGTTCGACGACCCCCTCGACGATGGGCGGACGCATCGGCGGAGCTACGCCGAGCTCGCCGGCGACGCGCATCGCCTGGCCCGAGGCCTCGTGGCGGCCGGCGTGTCGCCGGGCGACACGGTCGGCGTCGTGATGGGCAATAGACCCGAGACGGTCGCAGCGATTTTCGCGATCGGGCTGAGCGGCGCGGTCGCTGCGCCCATGTCGACCTTTGCGAGCCGCGCCGAACTGGCCGCCATGATCGAGCGGACCGGCGCCTCGCTCGTCCTCACGCAACCGCGGCTGCGGCGGCGCGAACTGGCCGACGAGGTGACCGGCATCGCCGCCGACGTGGCGGCCGCCGCGGGACGTGCGCCGCGCGTCGTGTCGATTGCGTCGGCGGCTTGGGACGAGCTGCTCGCTGCCGGTGACGGGCTCGCTGCCGGTGACGGGCTCGACGCGGCCGGGCTCGACGCCGCCGGGCTCGACACCCGCGTGGGACCCGACGATCCGGCGCTCGTCATCTTCACCTCCGGCACGACGAGTCGCCCCAAGGCGATCCTGCACTCGCACCGTGCCGTGTGCCTGCAGTCCTGGCTCCAGGCGGCGATCTTCGGGCGCGGCGCCGAGACCCGCATGTACAGCGCGCTGCCGCTGTTCTGGACCGCAGGGCTCAACACGGCCATGGGCGCAACGCTCGCCGCGGGCGGCTGCTGGGTGATGCACGAGGTGTTCGACGCGGGCGAGGCCCTGGCCCTGATGGCACGCGAGCGCGTCACCGAGCCCTATACCCTTCCGCACCAAACGGCCGCGCTCGCCGAGCACCCCGCGTGGGCAGGGACCGACCTGTCGGCGCTGCGCTGCGTGTACGGCAAGTCGGCCTTCGCTCGCCACCCCCGCGTCACGGGCGATCCGGGCTGGAACATGCCGGTCGGATACGGGCTGAGCGAGACGTGCGCGTTCGTGAGCGGCTACGCCAGCACCACGAGCCGCGAGCGCATGCGCATCGGCGCCGGCCCGATCGTGGCGGGCACGCGGGTGCGCATTGTCGACCCGTCCGACGGTCGGCCGGCGGGGGTGGGCGAGACCGGCGAGATCGCAGTCGCGGGGCCGACCCTCATGCTCGGCTACCTCGACGGTGCCGCCCCGATCGACGACGACGGCTTCTTCCACACGGGCGACCTCGGCTGCGTCGACGCCGAGGGGGTGCTGCACTTCGAAGGGCGCACCACCGAGATGATCAAGACCGGCGGCGCGAACGTGGCGCCCGCCGAGATCGAGGTGCAACTGCGGCGCCTGCCCGAGATCAAGCTGAGCCGCATCATCGGCGTGCCCGACGCCCGACTGGGCGAGGCGGTCGTCGCGTGCGTGGTGCTCCGCGGCGGCTCGACGCTCGACGCCGACGGTGTGCGCGAGTTCCTGCGCCCGCTCGTCGCGGCCTACAAGGTGCCGCGCCACGTGCTCGTGGTCGACGAGGCGGACATGCCGATGACGGGCACCGACGCGAAGGTGCGCGACGACGCGCTGCGCACCCTGGCGGTCGCCCGGCTTGCCTCGGCCGCGGGCCCGGACCGTTCCAACTCTGCGACCGCAGGAGACCGATGATGCCTGACGACGAATCCTGCGACCCGACCCTGGACGTGTCCGATCTGGCCCACTACATGGGCGTGCCGATGGAGCCGGGCGAGCTGAAGGAGCCCGTGGCGACCAACGACATCCGCCGCTGGGTGCAGGCGATGCACTACCCGAACCCGTTGCACTACGACGCCCGCTGGGCGGCCGCGAGCCGGTTCGGTCGCCTGGTTGCACCGCAGTCGTTCACCGTCGCCACCGACACCTCGCACGGGTGCTCACCGGCCCAGGTGGGCCGCATCCCCGACTCGCACCTGATCTTCGGCGGCGACGACTGGTGGTTCTTCGGCCCGAGGATCGAACCGGGCGACCACCTCGTGTGCCATCGCATGCCCTTCGACTACCGCGTCACCGACACGCGATTCGCCGGGCCGACGTGCTTCCAGCGCGGCGACACCCTCTACATCAACCAGCGCGGCGAGCGGGTGGCGCTGCAGCGCTCGACCGCCATTCGGTACCGCCCGCGCCGGGCCAAGGAGAAGGGGCTGTTCGACGAGCCCGCAGAGCCTGCGTGGACCGACGAGCAGCTCGCCCGCCTGGAGGAACGCAAGCTCGCGTTCATCGAGCAGATCCAACAGCTCGGGCACGCACCGCGCACATGGGAGCAGGTCGCGGTGGGCGATCGCCTGGCCGAACACATCCTGGGCCCGCACAGCCTGGCGAGCTTCACCACGGAGTGGCGCGCCTACCCGATGACCACGTGGGGCGCCACGGCGAAAGGTCCGACCAACGTGCGCGCCGAGGCGCTCGGCTACACCAAGGAGATGGCGGGCTTCGAAGGCGACCGCCGCATGGAGCGTGTCAACCCCGAGCTCACCGACGGCGCCTACTACGGCCCGTCGCGGGGCCACCTGCAACCGCGCTGGGCGCGCCACGTCGGGATGCCGCGGGGCTACGGCTACGGCGCGTCGATGGGCGCGTGGATCCTCGACTACGTCGCCGGCTGGGCGGGGGAGTGGGGGCTGGTGCGCCACAGTTCGGCGCAGTACCGCAACCCGGCCTTCACCGGCGATGCGACGTTCGTCGCGGGCGAGGTCGTCGAGACCCGCGCCGAGCGTCGCCGTCACCTGGCGGTGGTGCTCGTGACGCTGACCAATCAGGACGACGCGGTGATGGCAAAGGCGACCGTGACCGTGGAGTTGCCGACCGAGGCGCAGGTGGGCGAAGACGCGCAGGCGGGCGAAGGCGCGCCACATTCGGAGAGGGGTACCCGATGCCCGAGCAGGTGATCCTGTCGACCGCACCGCTGCGCGGGGAAGGGCTCGGCCGGTTGCGGGCGCTGGGCGAGGTCGTCCTCGACCCGTGGATCGACCACGAGCCGCTCCGGCTCTACAACGCCGCGCAGCTCGCCGAACGCGCCGCCGAGGTTGGCGCAACGGTGGTGATCTGCGAGGCCGACTCGTGCAAGGGGCCGGTCTTCGACCTGCCACTCGTCGCCGTCGGCTCCACCCGGGGCGACCCGACGAACGTGGATGTCGCTGCGGCGACGGCGGCCGGAATCCCGGTGCTGCGGGCACCCGGGCGCAACGCGGACGGTGTCGCGGAGCTCGCCGTTGCGCTGCTGCTCGCGGCGACGCGCGGCATCGTCGGCGCCGATCGCGACGTGCGCGACGGGCAGGTGTACCGCGACGGCACCATTCCGTATCAGCGCTTTCGCGGCTGGCAGATCGCCGGCCGAACGGTCGGCATCGTCGGCCTGGGCGCCGTCGGACGCGCAGCCGCCTGGCGGTTCGCCGGGCTCGGGGCGACCGTCATCAGCGCCGACCCGTTCGCCCCCGACGCGACGCACTCGCTCGACGAGCTGTTGTCGGAGGCGGATGTGGTGTCGATGCACGCCGCGGTCACGCCCGAGTCGATCGGACTGATCTCGGCCGACCGCATCGCCCGGATGCAGCCCGGCGCGGTGTACCTCAACACCGCCCGCGCCGCGCTGCACGACATCGACGCGCTCACCGAGGCCTTGGTGTCGGGGCACCTCGGCGCCGCCGGGCTCGACCATTTCGAGGGAGAGAACCTCGCGGTCGACCATCCGCTCTGCGGTCTGCCCAACGTGGTGCTCACCCCCCACATCGGCGGTGCGACCTACGACACCGAGGCGAACCACACCGCGCTCATGGCCGACGGCCTGGGCGCGTTGCTGCGCGGCGAGACCCCGTCGAATCTCGTGAACCCAGAGGTGCTGACACATGCCTGAGACCCCCACGTCGCCGACCACCACGCCCGAGGAGGTGCTCGCGACTGCCCAACACATGCTCGCCGACGGACTCGTCGAAGGAACGTCGGGCAACATCTCGGGACGCCTGCCGGGTGGACGGGTGTGCCTGACGCCGTCATCGGTCGCCTACGACACGATGACCCTCGACGACCTGGTCGTGCTCGACGAGTCGGGGGCGGTCCTGTCGGGCCACCGATCGCCCACGACCGAGAAGGACCTGCACCTGTCGGCCCTGCGGCGGTACCCGGAGCTGGGTGCGGTCATCCACACGCACGCGGTCTACGCCACCATGTTCGCCGTGGCGCACGAGGCGATCCCGGCCGTGATCGAGGAGGTCGTCGTGTACGTCGGCGGCGACGTGCCGTGCTGCGAGTACCGCGGGACGGGCACCGCCGAGTTGGGCGACGAGGTCGCCGGCCGTCTCGCCGACCGCGGCGCCGTGCTACTCGCCAACCACGGCCTCGTGACGTGCGGCGCGACGCCGGCCAAGGCGCTGCACCTGGCCACCCTGGTGGAGCGCACGGCCAAGATCGTGTGGGGCACCCGTGCCATGGGGGGCGAGATCCAGCCGCTCCCCGAACGCGTCAACCGTGACATGGCCGGGGTCTACCGGTGGGTGCGGGAGAACCCGTGACGTTCGGCTTCGATCCGGCGGAACGCGAAGCGATCGCCGCGACGCTCGACGCGGCGGTACCCGGCTCGGTCGAGTGGGGCGCCGTCGAGTACGTCGAGCGGCTGCTCGGGGCGTTCGACCACGAGCCGCCCCGCATCTGGGCCGCACCCGGAACGTGGGCGGGCGACGGGCCGGCGTGGCTCGACCCGGGGCCGTGGGAGCGTCACGCCTGGCGGCTGCGCATCGACGCCTGGCGCTCGGTGTACGCGCGGATCGCCCGTGGGGCCGACGACGATGCCGACCGGCGCGTGGCGTTCGAACACGCCTGCGAATCGAGCTACGGCGACCCCGCGTACGGCGGCAACCGTGAGGGCGCTGCGTGGGTTGCAGTCGGGTTTCCCGAGCCACTGTTCCCGCCCGCGAGGAGCGACCCATGACCGACTGCGACGCGATCATCATCGGGTCCGGCCCCGGCGGTGCAACGGCCGCCGAGGTGCTCACCGCGGCCGGCTGGTCGGTGATCGTGGTGGAGAAGGGGCGCAACCACCTGATCGATCTGCAGGCGCCGTTCGAGCCGCTCCGCCACTTCGCGAACGACGAGATCGCGGCGGTGCGTCGACACCTGCTCGGCCCGGACCCGCTGCTCGAACCGCGCAGCTACCGCCGCAGCGAGGCCGACGGCGACCGCCTGATGGTCGGCGAGGTGAACAACCTGCCGTCCACGGTCGGCGGGGGCGGCGTGCACGCCGACGCGAAGCTGCCCCGATTTCGCGAGGAGGACTTCGCGCTGCTGAGCGCCCGCGGTCCGATCGACGGCGCACGCATCGAGGACTGGCCGATCGGCTACGACGATCTGGAACCCCACTACGCCGCGGCCGAGGCGAGTTTCGGCGTGGCCGGAGAGGCCGGCGCCAACCCGTTCGCCGCGTGGCGCTCCGGCCCGTACCCGATGCGGCCGGGCGACGACATGCCCACCGCGCTGGTCAGCGCAGCGGCGGCGCAGCGGGCCGGGCTCCACCCGTACCGCGCCCCCACGGGCGTGAACAGCGTGGCGTACGACGACCGTCCGGCGTGCGTCGACTGCGGCTACTGCAGCGGCTACGGGTGCGCGATCCACGCCAAGGGCGACCCGATCGCCGCCCTGGCTCGGGCACTTCGAACCGGCCGGTGTCGCATCGTGCCCGAGGCGTATGTGACCGAGTTGGTGCTCGACCCTGCAGGCAGGCGCGCAACGGGCGTGCGCTACCTCGACCTGACCGTGTGTCCCGATCCGCCCGTGCGCGAGCTGCGTGCGTCCCGCGCGGTCGTCCTGGCTGCCGGCGCCTTCGAGACGCCGCGGTTGTTGCTGCGCCAGGGGATCGGCGGCGACGCGGTCGGCCGCTACCTCACCTACCACTACCAGACCTTCACGGTGGGCTGGTTCCCGCACTCCGTGGGCGGCGAGCGTGGCCGCAGCGTGACCCACCTGCACGACGACCTGATGATCGACACGCCGGACCTGCGTCGTGTCGCGGCGGCCGCCGGCTTGGCGTGGGTGCGCGGCGGAGTGGTGGAGCACGGCGGCGCCAACGCGCCGGTCGAGGAGGCGACCACCTACGGGCCGGGAGCGCACCACCCCGCGTCGATGCGCGACAGTGCGATCCGGCGGCGCATGTGGGTGTTCACCATGCAGGGCGAGGATCTGCCCCAGGCCGCCAACCGCATCGATCTCGATCCGTCGGTTCGCGACGTCTGGGGGATGCCCGCCGGCCGGGTCACCTACGCGCCGCATCGCCACGAACTCGTCGCGTCGGCGTACGCGGGCCCGGTGCACGAGGCGATCCTGCTCGACGCCGGGGCCGAGGTCGCGTTCACCTCGACATCGCCGCCCCAGGGCGATCTCGGCGCGCACGCGGCCGCGAACCCCCTGGGCATCGCCCCCGCCAGCCGCCACGTGATGGGCACCGCTCGCATGGGCATCGACCCGGCCACCTCCGTCGTCACCCCCGAGCAGCGACTCTGGGACCTCGACAACGTGGTGGTCTGCGACTCGTCGGTGTTCGTCACCTCCACGGGCTACAACCCGACCCTGACCCTTGCCGCACTCTCGCACCGTGCGGCGACCCTGCTGGCGGGCTGACATGGAGCCGACGCTGCCGGAGCCGACGCTGCGGGAGCCGACGATGCGGGTCGCAATGCTGCGGGGCCCCGGCCGCGTGGACGTGTGCGATGTCGCAGCGCCCGCGCCGGGGCCGGACGAGGTCGTGTGTGAGGTCGACTTCTGCGGGATCTGCGGCAGCGACCTGCACCTGGTGCTCGAGGGCTGGGCGCGGCCGGGCACGTGGCAGGGCCACGAGTGGGTCGGCCGCGTCGCGGCTGTCGGAGAGAACGTGACGGCGTGGCGCCCCGGCGACGCGGTGGTGGGCGGGCCGAGCGAGCGATGCGGACGATGCGTCATGTGCCGGGCCGGCCGGCCGGCGCTCTGCGAGGAGCGGGACGCTCCCGGTCAGACGGCGACCACCGGCGCGTTCGCGACGCGCATCGTGGTGCGTGCCACCGAGCTGCTCGCCCTGCCGGCGGGGCTCGATCGGCGCCGCGGCGCTCGCCGAGCCGCTCGCGGTTGCGCTGCACGCTCTGACCCAGGGCGGCGTGGAGGCGGGTGACCGGGTGATGGTGCTCGGCGCCGGGCCGATCGGCGCACGCGCCATCGCCGCGATGGCGGCCCGTGGCGTGCGCGACATCGTGTGCGTGGAGCCCGTCGCTGCCCGCCGAGCACTCGCCGGGGCGCTCGGAGCGACGAGCCTGCTGCCGCCCGACGCGCTCGAGGTGCCGTCGATCGCCGAGCCGAGCCGCATCGTCGACGCCGCCGTCGACGTGGTGCTCGAATGCTCGGGCAAGGCGTCGGCGATGGAGGCCGGGCTGGCGCAGCTGCGACGGACCGGCCGGCTCGTGCTGGTGGGCGCCGGCATCGAGCCGCCGCGGTTCGATCCCAACAGGATCCTGCTGAACGAGGTGGTGATCACCGGCGCGTTCACCTACGACGCAGGCGGGTTCGAGGCGGCGCTCGCGTTGCTCGCGGGCGGCCGCATCCCCACCGCAGCGCTGATCGAACCGGGTGCGGTCGCGCTCGACGGGCTCGTGCGCGCGATGGTGGAACTCGCCGCTGGGCGAACCGCGGGGAAAGTCCTCGTGCAACCGAATCCGGAGGTGCATCCATGACGGGACCCGCGTTCACGAAGCCCCCGCGCTTCAACCACATCGCCGTGTCGGTGGAGCGCGACCTGCTCGACGAAGCCGGTCGCCGCGACATCGTCGCGTTCTACGGCGACCTGTTGGGAGCCGCCGAACACGCCGAGATGACGGTCGACCGGGCCCGTCTCGTGCTCGGTCTGCACACCCACGAGCAGTTCTTCTTCATCGTCGGCAACGACGAGCCCATGCGCGCACCGGTCGGAGATCACGTGGGCGTGTCGGTCTCGACACTCGCCGATTTCGACGAGGTCGCGCGGCGTGCCGCCGCCTGGCGCGACCGGTTGCCCGGCGAGGTCGAGTTGATCGACCCGGCGCAGGAGGACTTCGCCGGCGTGCTGCGGTTGCACTCGTTCTACGTGCGCTATCGGCTGCCGATCATGGTGGAGGTCCAGCACTTCGAATTCCTGGCGAGTCCGTGAGCCGTTCGACCGCGGCGTCGCTGAGGGCCAGGAACCGCCGGTAACGGCGGTCGGTGCCGTCGCGTCGCGTCGCGTCGGGCTCGACACGGTGGGAGGTTCGCGCCCATCGGCGGGCATCGGTCAGCGATGATTCGAGCCCCGCGCTGCAGCGTGCGATGAACGCCGAGCCGAGCGCAGCGCCCTCGGGCACGGCGACCACGTCGACGGGAAGCCCCGTCACATCGGCGAGGCACTGCATCCAGACCCGCGAACGCACTCCACCGCCGGTGGCGACGATCCGTCGAGGACGCACGCCGAAGGGTGCGGCGAGTTCGAGGTGGCGGCGCACGACGAAGCCGGTCGCCTCGAAGGCCGCTACGCGCACGTGCTCGGCGCCGTGGTGCAGCGACGCGTCGTGCATGGAGGCCTGGAGATCGGGGCGCTGCAACGGCGTGCGTTCGCCGCGCAGGTAGGGGAGCCAGATGGGCAGGTCGTCGGGCAGGTGCGCCGGTGCATCGCCGGCATCGCCTCCGAGCCACCGCGTGACGTGATCGATGAACAGCCCGCCGGCGTTGCTCGGCCCACCGACGAGGAAGGTCCCGGGCACCGTGTGCGGCACCGTCCACAGTCCGGGAACGGCGGCCTCCTGCGCGGCGACGGCCCAGGTGATGAGCGTGCCGCCGCAGATGACGAGCACGTCGCCGGGCTCGTCGGCCCCGGCGACGATCTGCTCGCCGAGCGCATCGATCGTGCCGCCGCCCACCGGCGCGCCAGCACCCGCGAGCCCGTCGCGCACTCTCCCGATCGGCCGGACGCCGGGCACGATGTCGGGAAGGGCGGCCGTGCTCACGCCGAGCTCGGCTGCGAGGTCGGCGTCCCAGCCCGTCCAGTTGAACAGCGGGAGCGCACACGTCGCCGTGGTCGAGTCGATCGCGGCGCGGCCCGTGAGCGCGTGGTTGGCGACCGCCTGCGCCGGCCAGAAGCCGGCGGCCCCGGGCGTGTTGCGAGCATGCCACCGGAGGAACGCGACCAGTTCGCCCCAGTCGCCGAACTCCGCCGCCGGATCGCCGCCCGCACTGGCCCGCCGGAGCGCCTCCCACGCGGGTGTGCCGGGAGAGCGGTCGCCCCGATGATCGCCGTAGAGCAGGCCCGGTCCCACGGCTCGGCCCGTGCCGTCGACCGCACCGAGCGACGGGATCATCGCCCCTACGTTGACCGCGGCGATATCGAGACCCCGGCTGACCTGTTCGAGCGCCTCCAACACATCGGCGCGCCAGGCGCGATCGATGTCGTGCTCGAAGGCCCCGGGAGTCGGCGTGTGCAACGCGTGAGGGACGCGGGCGCGGGCGAGCACCGTGCCGTCTTCGTCGACGGCGATCGCCTTCACCGACGTGGTCCCGATATCGAGGCCGATCGTGACGGGTGGCGACGGGCGGCGCGAAGGTGACACGAGTGTCAGAATATGGCCTCGATCGTCGGCGCCGCTCGCCGCTCGCCGCGAGGGGGATGCGTGAAGGCACTCGTGTTCGGGACCAGGCCGCAGCATTTCGACGTCCCGCCGGGGGCCGGGCGGCTGTTGCGCAACCTCGGCGTCACGCCGTGTGCGCTGGAGGAGGTGGCCGATGCCGTGCCGCTGCGTCCCGATTGGTACGTGGTGCGCCCGGTGCGGACCGGGATCTGCGGGTCGGATTCCAAGCAGATCCTGCTCGACTTCGACGGCGACACCGACAGCGCGATGAGCGGGTTCGCCACGTTCCCCCAGGTGCTCGGCCACGAGGTGGTCGGGGTCGTGCACTCGGCCGGGCCCGCGGCCGAGGGATTCGATATCGGCGATCGCGTGGTGCTGAACCCGTGGCTCACCTGCGTGACCCGCGGCGTCTCGCCGATCTGCCCGGCGTGCGAGGCGGGCGATCTGAGCCTGTGCTGGAGCTTCACCGAGGGCGATCTGAGCGCCGGCATCCACACCGGCGTGTCGAGCGACGCCACCGGTGGGTACGCCGAGTTGCTCCCCGCCCACTCGTCGATGCTGTTCCCCGTGCCCGAGGCACTCGATGATCATGCGGCGGTGTTGGCCGACCCGTTCGCCGTATCGCTCCACAGCGTGACGCGGCATCCGCCGCCCCGCTCCGGGCGCGTGCTCGTGTGGGGAGCGGGGTCGCTCGGTGCGTCCGCGATCGCGATCCTGCGCACGCTGTTTCCCGAGGTCGAGGTCGGGGTGGTTGCGCGCTTTGACAGCCAGGCCGACCTTGCGGTTCGCCTCGGTGCGCACGCAGTGTTCCGCTCGCCGGGCAGCGATAATCGGGCTGCGCTGGTCGAGGCGATCGCGGCGTGGTCGGGAGGGGTGCTCCGGCCGACCATGGAGGGGCTCGGCGGTCTGCCGATGTGTCATCCGGGCGGGGTCGACGTGGTGTACGACACGATTGCGAAACCCGAGACGATGGAGGTGGGCGTTCGGGTGCTCCGGGCGCACGGCACCCTCGTGAAGAGCGGGGTTCACGCTCCGTCGCGGTGGGAGTGGAGCCCGCTGTACTTCAAGGAGGTGTCGCTCGTCGGGTCGAATGCCTTCGGCATGGAGACGATCGACGGTGAGCGCCGCCACGGCATCGAGCACTACCTCGACCTGGCGGCGGCGGGCCGCGTCGACCTGCGGGCGATGATCACGCACACGTTCGCCCTGACCGAGTGGCAGGCCGCCTTCGCCGCGTTGGCCGATCAGGCGACGAGCGGTGCGATCAAGGTACTGATCGATCCGGCCCGATGACCGCCTAACATGACGCACGTGTCAGAAACGCCGCGGGCGTGACAACGGGACAGGAGAAGCGATGGATCCGACCGAGGCGGTGAACCCGGAGACGGGCGAGGCCAACCCGTACCTGCCGTGGGTCGCGGCCGATCCCGTGCCGTTCTACGACAAGCTGCGCGAACAGTGCCCGGTCGCGACGATGGAGGGCATGGCGGGGCTCGGCGCCCACATCATCAGCCGCTACGAGGACGTGCGCTGGGCGTTGCGGAACCCGCAGATCTTCAGCTCCGACCTGGTGGCGGTCGACATCGGCCAGGAGCGTCCGCTCATCCCGCTGCAGATCGACCCGCCCGACCACGCCCGGTATCGCCGCGTGATCGATCCGACGCTCGGACCGCGCGAGGTCGCGGCGCTCGAACCCGAGATCCGGCGGGTGGTGCACGAGGTCATCGACCGGTTCATCGGCCGAGGAACCGTCGACGCACACGCCGAGTTCACCGTCCCATTGCCGTGCCAGGTGTTCCTGCAGATCACCGATCTGCCGCTCGACGACCTGCCGACTTTCCTGCACTGGAAGGACGAGATCATCAGGCCGGGCGGCGGAATGCTCGAGCCCGAGGAAGCGATGCGGCGCCGCCACGCCGCCGGTCGTGCCGTGTACGACTACTTCGAGCAGGTCCTGGCCGATCGTCGCGCCAACCTGGGAGACGACCTGATCAGCCGGTTCATCACCACCGAGACCGACGGTCGCACCATGTCGCACGAGGAGATGCTCGACATCTGCTTCCTGTTCATCCTGGCCGGTCTCGACACCGTCACCTCCACGCTCGACTGCTCGCTCGCCTACCTGGCGCGCACCCCGGCGATGCGGCGACGGCTCGTGGACCGCCCCGAGGACACGCCGGCGGTGGTGGAGGAGCTGCTCCGGATGGAGACCCCCGTCATGCAGATCCTCCGCGTGCTCACCGAGCCGGTGGAGCTGCACGGCGTGTCGATGGCGGCGGGCGACACGGCGATCATCATGCTCGGCTCCGCCAACACCGACCCGTCGGAGTTCGGCGACAGCGCGAGCGGGTTCGATCCCGACCGCGACGTGAACCGACACCTGAGCTTCGGCGGCGGCCCACACCGGTGCCTCGGATCGCACCTCGCCCGGCTGGAGCTGCAGATCGCGCTCGAGGAATGGCACCGGCGGCTCCCCGAATACGAGCTCGAGGCGGGCGCCGAGCTCGCCTACTCGCCGGGAATCCGTGAGATCGAACGGCTGCCGCTGTCGTTCCCCGTCGCCGCTCCGGTGGCGTGACGTGGCAGCCCGGATCCGCCTCGACGTCGACGCCTGCGTGGGGCACGGCCGGTGCTACGCGCTCGCACCGCTGACGTTTCTTCCCGACGAGCTGGGTCACTGCGAGGTCGTGGACGAGGCGTTGGATGAGGCGACGGGCGAGGCCGCGGGCGAGGCGGACGATCGTGTGCGCCGTGCGGTCGCCGCGTGTCCGGAGGGCGCGCTGCGTCTGGAGCCCGACACCGACCGGCCCTGACTCAGGTGGGCGGCTCGGGCGGGGCGATGCCGAGGGTCTCGATCCGCCCGGTGGTGTACTCCACGGCCCCCTGCAGGAATCCGTCGAGGTTGCCGGCCTTCACCGCCGGGAGGTCCCGGAACCACTCCGGCACGAACGCTTCGGTTGCGCCGCTCGCCAGCACACCCAGCACCGCATCGACGATCGCCGTCGGCGGCAGCGGCTCGATGTCGGACAGCGACGGATCGTTGTCGGGGAGTTCGAACAGCTCGGTGGCGAGCACGCCCGGCTGCACGACGTGCACGCCGACCGGGCACCCGGCCACGCCCAGATCGACCCGCAGTCCCTCCGCGTACGCGGTGATCGCCGCCTTCGACGCCGAGTACACCGCCTCGTTCGGCGGTGCGAGACGCGCGGCGACCGACCCGATGAACACCGCGTGACCGTTGCTCGCCGCGAGGTCGCCGAGTAACGCCGTGGTCAGCCGGATGGGCGATTCCACGTTGATGCGCAGCACGTCGGCGATCTCGTCCGGCCGGTGATTCCACGCCCAGCGGCGTTTCGGGATGCCGGCGTTGTTCACCAGCACGTCCAGCCCGCCGAGGTCGTCGACCGCGGTGCGGGCGAAGGCGTCGATCCCGTCGAGGTCGGCGAGGTCGACCACCCAGGCGCGGCTGTCGGGGGAGTGGCGGCGTACCTCGGCAAGCACCGCGTCGAGTCGGTCGGGGCGGCGAGCGGCCAGCCCGATCACCGCGCCCTGCTGGGCGAGTCCCATGGCGAGCGCCGCTCCGAGCCCCGACGACGCGCCGGTGATGAGCACCCGGCGACCGGACGGATCGAACATGGTGACCTCCTCAGTCCTGTGGAACGACGAACACGACGCGGCCGCGTACCCGGCCGGCGAGCAGGTCGGGAGCGATGTCGGGCGCCTCGGACAGCGGGCGGACCGTCGTTGCCGCGGCGAGCGCCCCGGCGTCGAGGTCGGTTGCCAGTCGCTCCCAGGCCTCGTGCCGGCGCGACGCCGGGGCCATCACGCTGTCGACGCCGGCGAGCGTGACGCCGCGCAGGATGAACGGCGCGACCGACGATGGCAGGTCCATGCCTTGGGCGAGACCGCACGCGGCGACCGTGCCGCCGTAGTGCGTACCGGCGAGCACGTTGGCGAGCGTATGGCTCCCCACGCAGTCGACGGCGGCCGCCCAGCGTTCCTTCGCCAGAGGCCGCGCCGGGCCGCTGAGCTCGGCCCGATCGATCACACTCGCTGCGCCGAGCCCGCGCAGATACGGTTCCTCCTCGGTGCGCCCCGTGGAGGCGATCACCTCGTGGCCGGCCGCGGCGAGCAGAGCGACCGCAATGCTGCCGACACCGCCGGCGGCGCCGGTCACGAGCACCGGTCCGTCCCCGGCGGTCACTCCGTGGCGTTCGAGCGACAGCACGCACAGCATCGCCGTGTACCCCGCGGTGCCGATGGCCATCGCCTGTTCGGGGCTGAATGCGGCGGGCAAGCCGACAAGCCAATCGCCGGGCACGCGGGCACGCTGGGAGTAGCCGCCGAGATGGGTCTCGCCGACGCCCCAGCCGTTGAGCACGACGCGGTCACCCACGGCGATCCCCGCCGTGTTCGAGCTGCGGACGGTCCCCGCGAAGTCGATACCGGGGATCATCGGCCAGCGCCGGACCACGGGCGACGCGCCGGTCAGCGCCAGCGCGTCCTTGTAGTTGATGGTGGTGTGGCTGACGTCGACGGTGACGTCGCCATCCATCAGGTCGGCCTCGTCCAGCGCGGCCCAACGGACCTGTTGGTGACCGTCCTCGTCGCGGGTGAGCATCCACGCGGAGAAATCCGACACAACGACCCCCTTCGTCGTCGTGGGACTGTATCGGCCTGCCGGTCAGCCGTCGCCGTGAACGCGCCGGCCGTCGATCCACGTGGCCGCGACGCGTGCGCTGTCGAGGTCGGCGAACGCCGCTGCCTCGGGTGCATCGAGCAGGCACAGATCCGCGACGGCGCCGACGGCGACTCGGCGCGGCCGACCGCCGGGGTCCGACAGTGATGTGAGGAAGAGATCGAGTGCGGCGCTCGGCGTGACGCGCTCGGCGTGGCCCAACACCGCGCCCGATGGCGTGGTGCGCGTGGTCGCGGCGCGCATGGCCTGCCACGGGTCGGCCGGTCCGTAGGGCGCGTCGGTCGAGCCGCCGACGCCCACGCCCGCCGCCGTGAGCGACCCGCACCGGTAGAGGTGCGCGATGTCGTCGGGGTCGACGTCGGCGAGGTAGCGGTCGCCGCGGGCGGCCACGAACGCCGGCTGGGTCACGACGGTCAGCCCGAGCCCGGCGAGGTCGTCGATCAGTTCCGACGGCAGGACCGACCCGTGCTCGATCCGGTCGCCGGGGAGGTGGCCGGCCGCACGCCACGCCGCGAGCGCGACCACGGCCGCCACGCGCGTCACGCAGTGGACGGCGACGCACCGGCTCGCTCGGTGCGCGGCGTCGATGTGCGTCGCGAGCTCGTCGGGCGAGGGAAGCGCGTCGTCGCGCACGACGAGCTTGACCGGGCCGCGCACGAGGCCGGCGGGCGCGCTCATGGTCGCGAGCGCCGGTCCGCCGGTGACCGTGACGTGTTGGGAGATGTCGCCGCTGCGCCGCGCCGCGGCCAGCACGTCGAACGCGCTCGCATCGGCGAAGGGGGTCGCGTCGGTCACGCCGGTGACGCCCATCGACGCGAGGGAGGTCGAGACGTCGCGCAGCGCCCGCGCGAGGTCGTCGCCCCGGTTGTCACGCCAGCGCGCGCCCAGGGCATCGTCGTCGCGGAAGACCCAGCCCGATGCCTCGGCCGCGCCGGTCAGGCGCTGTGCCGCGCCGTTGAGCATCCAGGCGGCGCCCGAGCGATGTTGGACCCGCACCGGCCGATGCGGCGCGAGCCGGTCGAGCCGGTCGCGATCCAACGGGCCGAGGCGCTCGTCGTAGCCGACGATGCGCAGCCACCCCGGCGATTCGAACGGCGAGTCGGTCGGCGCCGCTGTCGAGCTGGCTGCTCGGATCGCCGCGTCGAACGCAGCGCCGTCGGCGGCGGCCGACACGTCGAGCGACCCAACGTCGCCGCCATCGCGAGGAGGTGCAGGTGATGGTCGTGCAGGCCCGGGATCAGCAGGCCGCCGCGTGCGTCGGTCACGTCGGTGTCGCTGCGGTCGAGGTGCGCCGCGATCGCGGCGACGCGGCCGTGTTCGATCCGCACGTCGACGCGCCGCTCCGGGCCGACCCCGGGAACGGTCGTTCCCAGCAGCGTCGCGTCGACGACTGTCGTCGGCGGTGCATCGGTCATGTGGGTCCTCGGCGCGGAGCGAACGAGGCCGCGACGCCGGCCATGGCCACATCGACGAGCCCGCTCCGTCCCGCGGCCACGAGTTCGGCGGCGGCGGTGGCCGCGGCGATCCCGCTCAGCGGATCGGCGATGGCATCGCCCAGGAAGCACGGGCCGCCGGGCCCGTGCGCGACTAGGCCGCCGGCGACCGCCGCGTCGTCGCCGAAGGCCACGCGGCCGGACGCCCGCCCGTGGCCCGTGATCGACACCCACACGTGCGGTCGGCCGGAGGGGCGGGCGATCGACTCGGCATCGAGCCCGAGCTGGGCGAGCGCACGCGGCCGGCTCGACTCGATCACCACATCGGCGCCGGTCAGCAGCGTCCGAAGGTGCGACCGCCCGGCCTCGGTGGCGAGGTCGACCGCCCGGGAGGTCTTGTGGCGGTTCAGCGATCGGAAGAAGGCGGGGTCGCCACGGCGTGCGCCGTCGGGTCGCCGCGGTGATTCGACCTTGACCACCTCGGCCCCGGCCCGCGCCAGCATTGCACCGCAGAGGGGGCCGGCCCACAGCGCGCTCAGGTCGACCACGCGGATGGGCCCTCGTGTGCCGCTCTCCGGGCGGCCGGCCGTGGGGCGATCGGGAAGGGCGTGGACGACAACCCCGCAATCGGGAGAGGGTGCGCGCTCGGCGAGCACGCCCACCGGCAGGCCGAGGAGCTCGGCCGTCGCCGCGATCGTCGCGCCGTCCGCCGCGGCCAGCGCCTCCGCCAAATCCGATGCGGGGGAGGCGGTGCCGAGCAGTGCGATCCATGCGGGGACCGCCTCGACGTCGCACGCCCGGGCGAGCGACACGGCGACCCAGCCGTCGCGGCACGGGACGAGTCGGGCGGCGCCGCCGCAGCTCACCCGCCCCCCAGCAGCCCAGCCGGTGGGTGCCAAGCCGCGCGAGCGGGCCCGCTGGTCGATGAGCTCGAACGGGTCGACCCGCACCTC
The DNA here is from genome assembly GCA_016703525.1 of Actinomycetota bacterium. Lineage (GTDB taxonomy): Bacteria > Actinomycetota > Acidimicrobiia > Acidimicrobiales > Microtrichaceae > JADJBW01. Next base: position 37,089 of record JADJBW010000022.1, read on the forward strand.
GCGCCCCCAACTCGCAGTCGCTCGGGCGAGCCGGTCGGCCCATTGGGGCAGCGCGTCGGCGCCCGGAACGATCGAGGTCACGGGCCGAGCTTGGCATGGTACGGTCCGCCGATGCGGCGCTCGGTGCGGTCGGGGGATGACCTGGTCGCCGCGTTGCTCGCCCCGACCGAACCGGACGTGGCGGGCGAGCTGGTGCTGCTGTCGGCCCCGCCGAGCACCGATTCCGGCCGGATCGATGCCGCTGTCGAGCGGCTCGCCTTGGTGCCGACGATGGTGCTGGCCACACCCGACTGTCCGCTCTCGGCGCCGGGGGTTGCGCCGCTCGCCGACGCGGAGATCGCCGAGGCCGGCGAGCAGCTCGACATCGAGTTGGCCACCGCCCGGTCGCCCCTCGCCGCCGCGGCGCTCGCGGTGGTGCTGCGCGGGGCGGAATCGCGACCCATCGCCGAGGGGCTCCAGCTCGAATCGGCGGTGTTCGCCGCGCTGCAAGGTGGGCTGGAGCATCTTGCCTGGCGGGCGGATCGACGGGTGCGAGCTCGCGCCTCCTCGCCGACGCCACGGCTGCGAATGGAGCGCCGCGACGGTGTGCTGAGCGTGACGCTGCAACGTCCCGGCCGGCGCAATGCGCACGACCGGGCCCAGCGCGACGAGCTGGCCGAGGCGCTCGCGATCGTCGCTGCCGACCCGGGCCTTCACCTCGAGCTGCGCGGCGACGGCGCGAGCTTCTGCAGCGGCGGTGACCTCGACGAGTTCGGCACGGCGCCGGACCCGGCATCCGCGCACCTGGTGCGCCTCGAACGATCGATCGCGGTGCGGTTGCTGCGCCTGCGCCACCGCACGACGGTGTGGGATGCAGGGCCCTGCGCAGGTTCGGGGTGGAGCTGGCGGCGTGCGGGCCGCGTGATCGCGCATCCCGATGCGACCTTCGTGCTGCCGGAGTTGGGGCTTGGGCTGATCCCGGGCGCCTGCGGAACGGTCAGTCTCGTGCGTCGGATGGGTCGGCATCGCACGGCGTGGCTCGCAACCACGGGACGCACGATCGACGCGGCCACGGCCCGACGGTGGGGCCTGGTCGACGAGATCGAACTATTCTGACACTCACGTCATGTTTGACCGGTGGTCGGGGGACCACCACAAGGGGGACACCGATGTCGGACTACGAGTTCTTGCGCTACGAGACCCACGACGATGGGCGCATCGTGCGCATCCTCCTCGACCGTCCCGAGGCCAGAAACGCACAGAACCGGGGACTGCTCGTGGAGCTCGACGCTGCGTTCCTGCGGGCCGAGGCCGACGACGGCTGCCGCGTCGTGATCCTGGGCGGCACTGGCCCGCTGTTCTCGTCGGGACACGACATGGGGTCGAAGCAGGCGATCGCCGAGTACCAGTCGCACCCGACCATGTCGATCAACGGGGCGACCCGTGCTGGCGCCGAGAAGCGGATGCTGCAGGAGTGGCACTACTACTTCCAGAACACCCTGCGCTGGCGGAACCTCCGCAAGATCACGGTGGCGCAGGTGCAGGGCCCCGTCTTCGCCGCGGGCCTCATGCTCATGTGGTGCTGCGACCTGATCGTGGGTGCCGACGACGTGGTCTTCGCCGACGTGGTCGGCACCCGGCTCGGCATGTGTGGCCTCGAGTACTTCGGGCACCCGTGGGAGTTCGGCCCCCGCAAGGCCAAGGAGCTGCTGCTCACCGGCGACAGCCTCGATGTCCACGAGGCGCACCGCCTGGGCATGGTGTCGAAGGTGTTCCCGCGAGACGAGCTCGACGACTCCACCCTCGACTTCGCTCGCCGCATCGCGGAGCTGCCGACCATGACCGCGCTCATGATCAAGGAGTCGGTCAACCAGACCGTCGACAACCAGGGCTTCACCAACGCGTTGCAGGCAACGTTCACGCTCCACCAGCTCAACCACTCCCACTGGGCGGAGATGCACGACGACGGGTGGCCCGCGGCACGACCCGAGGACGGCGTTGCGTCGTGGAAGGACGCGCCGCCGATCGTGCCCGCCGAGAAGTCGTCGGTGCGCGCCGCGCCCGGCGCCTGAGCGATGGCCGACGTGTCAACCCACGGCGAGCATCGGTTGCTCATCGACGGCGCACTGGTCGATGCCGAGGGCGGCGCGACGTTCGAGAACGTCAACCCCGCCACCGAGCAATCGCTCGGCCGCGTCGGCGATGCGTCGGCCGCCGACATGGAACGAGCCATCGCCGCGGCACGGCGCGCGTTCGACCACACCGACTGGTCGACCGACCGGTCATTGCGGCGTCGCTGCCTGGAACAGCTGCAGGCGGCGCTAGAGGACGAGCGCGAGGACCTGCGTTCGGAGCTCGTGGCCGAGGTCGGCTGCCCCGTGCTCACCACGTACGGACCGCAGCTCGACACGCCGCTGGCCGACGCGCTGCGCTGGCCCACCCGGATGATCGACGAGTTCCCGTGGCGCCGCTCGCTCGACCCCGCCGATCCCTTCGGCCTGGGAGCCTTCAGCGACGCGCGAGGTGGAAGGAGCCCGTCGGCGTGGTGGGCGTGATCGTGCCGTGGAACTTCCCGATCGAGATCACCCTCAACAAGCTCGGACCCGTGTTGGCCATGGGCAACACGTGCGTGATCAAGCCCGCGCCCGACACGCCGTTCAACGCCACGAGACTCGGGCGGATCATCGCCGAGCGAACCGATCTGCCGCCCGGTGTCGTGAACATCGTCGCCTCGTCGGACCACCTGGTCGGTGAGGTGCTGTCGACCTCGCCGCTGGTCGACATGGTGGCGTTCACGGGATCCACGGCGACCGGCAGACGCGTGATGGCCGCGGCCGCGCCCACCTTGAAGCGGGTGTTCCTCGAGCTCGGCGGCAAGTCGGTGAACCTGATGCTCGACGACGCGGACATCGCCAGCGCCGTTCCCGCCTCGGCGATCGGCTGCTGCTTCCACGCCGGCCAGGGCTGCGCGATCCCGACCCGGCTGCTCGTGCCGCGGTCGCGCTACGACGAGGCGGTCGCGGCCGCGGCCGAAGGGTTCGCGGCGATGACCTACGGCGACCCGACCGACGCGTCCAACTTCATGGGTCCGCTCGTGTCGGCCCGCCAACGCGAGCGCGCGCTCGGCTACATCGACCGGGCGCGACTCGACGGCGCCCGCATCGTGTGCGGCGGCGGCATCCCCGCGCACCTGCCCACCGGGTACTTCGTGGAGCCACGCTGGTGGCCGACGTCGACAACTCGATGGAGATCGCCCGCGACGAGGTCTTCGGCCCGGTGCTGGTGGTGATCGCCCACGACGGCGACGACGACGCCGTGCGGATCGCGAACGACAGCCCGTACGGCCTGTCGGGCATGATCACCTCGACCGACCTCGACCGGGCGAAGCGCGTGGCCGCTCGCATCCGCACCGGCACCCTCGGCATCAACGGCGGGCTCTGGTACGGCGCAGACGCCCCGTTCGGCGGCTACAAGCAGTCGGGCGTCGGGCGCCAGTGCGGCCTCGAAGGGCTCGAGATTTTCACCGAGACCAAGACCGTCGGGTGGCCCTCGGCCTCCGCCGACTGAAGGAGCACAACGTGTCAGGACCGTTGGACGGAATTCGCGTGATCGAGGTGGCGAGCTGGATGTTCGTGCCGTCGGGAGGCTCGGTGCTCGTGGACTGGGGGGCCGACGTCATCAAAGTCGAGCACCCCGATACCGGCGACCCCCAGCGTTGGTTGATCCCGTCGGGGTTGCTGCCCGGCGGCAAGGGCGCCGTGAACTTCATGATCGAGCAGCCCAACCGCGGCAAGCGATCGGTGGGCATCGACCTCGCGACGGCCGACGGGCGTGAGGTGTTGATGAAGCTCGTCGAGACGGCGGACGTGTTCCTCACGAACTACCTGCCGCACGTGCGCGCCAAGCTGGGGATCGACGTGGACGACCTGCGCGCCGTCAACCCGAACCTCATCATCGCCCGAGGCTCGGGCGCCGGGCCGCTCGGGCCCGACGCCGCGAAGGGCGGCTACGACGGCGCGTCGTTCTGGAAGCGTGGAGGCGTGGGCGTGTCGATGCCCGACCGTGAGGGGTGGCCGCCGGGGCAACCGACGTCAGCCTTCGGCGATGTGATGGGCGGGCTGACGATCGCCGGCGATCGCCGCGGCGCTGCTCAGAGGAACGCACCGGCAGGCGGGCGTGGTCGATGTGTCGCTGCTCGCCACCGCGATGTGGCAGGTCTCGCCGATGATCATCGCCTCGAAGCTGTTCGGCTTCTCGAAGATCCCCCAGGGCGACCGCACGAAGTCGCCGAATCCCGGCGTCGGCACCTACCGAACCGCGGACGACCGCCACATCGCACTGATCCTGTTGCAGTCCGACAAGCACTGGGCCGACTTCGTGGAACGGCTCGGCGTTCCCCGACATGGCGACCGACCCGAAGTTTGCCGATGCAGCCGCCCGGGCGCAGAACTCGGGGAGTGCATCGCCCGGCTCGACGAGGCCTTCGGGGCGCACCCGCTGGACTACTGGAAGGGCGCGCTCGCCACGTTCGACGGTGTGCGGAGTCCGTTCCAGACGCTCGATGAGCTCTACGACGACGTGCAGGTGCAGGCCAACGGCTACTTGCCGACCATGACGGCGGGCAACGGCGACGACGTGCAACTCATCGCAGGCCCGGCGCAGTTCGAGACCGCCGTCTCGGTGCAGCGCGCCCCCGAGCACGGCGAGCACACCGAGCTCGTGCTGATGGATCTCGGCTACGACTGGGACCGGATCTCCGAGATGAAGGACTCGGGCGCCGTGCTCTGAGTCGGCCCGATGAGGCGCCCGGGGTCAGGCGCTGAACAGTGCGTCGAAGTCGATGCTGTTGGTGAACAGGCCGCCGCTCAGGCCGCCGTCGGTGAACACGTTGGTCGCCGCGACGTAGCTCGACCGCGGGCTGTTCACCATGACGAGCGCCCACGCCTGCTCGTCGGGTGCGCGAGTTCCGACCGACGGGTTTGGGGAACCGCTCGAAGAACTCGGCGCCCATCTGTTCCACGAAGCTCGGCATCATCGGCGTGTCGGTCGGGCCGGGCTGGATGCTGTTGATGCGCACCCTCGACGCCACCTGGAACCCCCGCCACGCCACGTACGCATTGATCGCTTCCTTGGAGAACCCGTAGCCGTTCGCAGCGATCGCGTCGTCGTGCGCGTCGCACCACGCGGCCCCGGCATCGAAGCCGTCGGTCGCGAGCAGCCCGCTGAGCAGGTCGACGTTCTGCTGCCAGCCCATCCCGGCGGCCGACGATGAACCCGATCGAGCTTCCGGCGGGCATCGACGCCAGCAGCGCCTCGGTGAGATGGCGGTGGCCGAGGAAGTTGACCCGCACGATCCGTTGGCCGGGCGCGGTCGTGGGAAGCCCCGCGCAGTTGAACAGCGAGTCGACGGTTCCGCCGATCGCCGCGACGGCCGCGTCGATCGACGCGGGGTCGGCCAGGTCGCAGCGGCGCACGGCGTCGGGCCCGTCGGGACCGTTCGGTCCGTCCTGGATGTCGAGAGGCCGACCACCTCGGCCCCGGGTTCGCGCAACAGCCGCGCCGTCGCAGACCCATACCCGATGCGGCGCCGGTCACGACGACCCGAGCCCCTCGTATTGCAGCACGTCGTTCACGTTCGATCCCCCGTGAAATGGATGGTTCCTTGGGCAGGCCGAGGACCCGCTCGCCGATGATGGTCCGGTTCACCTCGGTCGTACCGCCCGCGATCGTCAGCGACCGCGACGCCAGCAGTTCGCGTGCCGCGACCGCCGGGGCCTTCGCCGCAACGGTTTCGATGCCGGCCACGTCGACCGCTACGTCGGCTAGGCGCTGATCGCCGAGCGACCACGCCAGCTTGATCACGCTTCCCTCGGCCCCCGGTTGGCGACCGGCACGTGCCGCTCCCAGCGTGCGGTGCGCCAGGAACTCGAGGATCCGGGCATCGACGTAGCACTCGGCGATCGCGGCGCGGATCCGTGCGTCGTCGGTAGGCCTGCGCCCATCGTGGCGCACCCTCGTGGCCTGTTCGATCAGGCGGTCGAGCTTGCGGCGCCGTTGCAGCGCCAGCACCGCGACCCCGGCGCGCTCGTTGGACAACGTGCGGGTGGCCACCGCCCACCCCTCGTGGAGCGCCGAGCAGCGCGTCCGCCGGAACTCGCACGTCGTGGAAGAACACGTCGGCGAAGCCCGCGTCGCCGGCCATCGTGCGGATGGGGCGGACCTCGATGCCGGGCGAGCCCATGTCGACGAGGAGGCAGCTGATCCCGCGATGGCGCGACGCGTTCGCGTCGGTGCGCACGTACAGCTGGCACCAGTGCGCCCGGTCGCCGTTGGAGTTCCACGTCTTCTGGCCGTTGACCACGAAGTGGTCGCCGTGCAGTTCGGCGCGGCACCGCAGCGCCGCGAGGTCGGATCCGGCGTCGGGTTCGGACATGCCCTGGCACCAGATCTCGTCGCCGCGCAGCATCGGACGCAGGAACCGCTCGCGTTGTTCGGGCGTGCCGACCGCCATGATCGCGGGTGCGATGTTCGCGACCCCGATGGCGTTGACCGGTCCGGGGGCGCCGGTAGCGGCCAGTTCCTCGGCGACGGCGAGCTGCCCGCCAAGGTCGGCGTCGCGGCCGCCGTACTCGGCGGGCCACGCGACCGCCGCCCATCCGGCGTCGTAGAGCTCGGCGTTCCACCGGCGGTGCGCCTCGAACGACGCATCGGTCACCGGCGGCGCGACTGCGGCGGCCGTGTCGGACGTGAATCGTGCCGCCAGCCAGGCGCGCAGTGCCGTCCGCATCGGAGACGACCCGGGCACCGTCGCTACCTCCCCGCCCCGCGGCGGACGTCGCGGTAGGGGATCTCGCGGTCGGCCGCCGCCTCGCGGGGCATGCCGAGGAGGCGCTCGGCGATGATGTTGCGCTGGATCTCGTTGGAGCCGCCGCCGAGCGACACGCCCTGGCAGCGAGGCTGTCGCGCCCGACCCGCCCACCGGCGGTAGGCGCGTCGTCGGGCCACGCCGCGGCGGTGGCCCCGGCCACATCCAGCCCGATCTCGGAACGGCGCATAACGGCGGTGGCGCTGAACAGCTTCATGAGCGACCCGGCGGGCGGTGGCATGCGCCGCAGGTCATGCCCCTCGGTGACGCGGCGCACGAGATGGCCGCCCACGAGTTGGCGCACGTGCGCCTCGGCCACGAGTTGACGCGCGTGGGGGTCGCCTTCGAGCCCGGTGGCCCGGACGGTGTCGATCACGCTGGTGTCGACCGCGGCGCTGTCGTGGCCGATCGAGCGCCCGCTGGTGTACGCCGAGCCGCCTCCCACGGCCATCCGCTCGTGGATCAGCAGCCGCGAGGCCACATTCCAACCGTCGTCGACCTCGCCCACCACGTCGCCGAGGGGCATCACCACGTCGTCGAAGAACTCCTGGCAGAACTCGAGCGTGCCGTCCACCTGGCGGATCTGCTCGACCGTGACGCCGGGCTGATGGATCTTCAGGATGAACATGGTGAGGCCGCGGTGCTTGGGCACATCCCAGTTGGTGCGGGCGAGGCACATCGCGTAGTCGCTCGCGAACGCGGCCGAACTCCAGATTTTGGAGCCGTTCAACCGGAACTCGTCGCCGTCGATCCGCTCGGGTGAGACAGCCAGCCAGGTCCGGACCCGCCCGAGGGCTCGGACAGGAACTGCACCCACGGTTCCTCGCCACGCAGGATCGCCGGCAGGTGGCGCCTTCTGTTCGTGCGTGCCGAACTCGACCAGCGTGGCGGCGAGGATGCCGAGCGTCGGCACGTTGAGCGAGAACGGCATGTCGTAGGGCGCCGACTCCGAGAAGGGCGCGCTGATATCCGACGGGCAGGCCGAGCCCGCCGTACTCGACCGGGAAGCAGATCCCGGCGAAGCCGCCCTCCCAGAGCTGCGCCTGCAGGCCGCGCTCGATGTCGCGGCGCTCGTCGCTGCGGTCGTTCCAGCCGTCGCCGATCGGCGCCATGTTGGCGGCGAGCCACGTGCGTGCCCGGCGGCGGAAGTCGTCGACGCTCTCGGCGGCATGGGTCATGATGCGGCTCCGAGCAGGTTCGTGGCGATGCGTTCCGCGTGGAACTCGGGCGTGCCGACCGTCGCCCGGTTCACGGTGACGCGTCGGAGGTAGAGGTGGAGGTCGTGTTCCCACGTGACCCCGATGCCGCCGTGGAGCTGGATGCAGTCCTGGACCAGCTCGGTGGCGTGCGGGCCGACCCACGCCGCCGCGGCGCTCGCGAGTTCGGCTGCGTTGTCGGCCTGGGCTGCGACGGCGCGCGGCACCCGTGGTGATCGCGTGGCTCGCCTCGAGCCAGAGCTTCTGGTCGGCGACCCGATGCTTGAGCGCCTGGTACGAGGCGAGCGGCCGGCCGAACGAGTAGCGATCGCCCAGGTACTCGATGGTCATGGCCAGCACGCGGTCGATCGCCCCCATGATCTCGGCGCATTGCAGCACGGTCCACACCTGTAGCTGGCGCTCGGCGCACTCGGCGCCGCCGAGCAGTGCGCCGGCGGGAACCTCCACGCCGTCGAAGCGCACCTCGGCGAAGCGCCGCACGAGGTCGAGGCTGCGTAGCGGCGTGACCGTGACGCCCGGGGCGTCGGCGGCGAGCAGCGCCTGGCCGACGCTCCCTCGGTGACGGAAGGTCACGAGGAGGTGGTCGGCTGCGGCGGCGGCCTCCACGGGTGTGCACCGTCCGGTGAGCACCACGCCCGTGGTCGCGTCGGTGCGGTCGGAGGCCTCGATGGGCGACGGCCCGCACCACGTCGCGACGGCGGATCCGTCGAGCAGTCCGGGAGGACGCGGCACGTTGTGCGGGCGATCCGCTCCGTCCGACCGCGTCGGCGACGACGTTGACTAGCGAGCGGGCCGGGGCGACGCAGCGCCCCATCTCCTCGGCGACGAGCGCCAGGTCCGCTCAGGCCGTGTTCGCTGGCAGCCGCCGCCGCTGGCCGACTCCGGCACGAGCAGCGAGGTCCACCCGAGGCCGGCGCCTCGGCGCCACCAGCCCCGATCGAACCCCTCGGGGACGGCTTCGGTGGCGCGCACCGCGGCCGTCGAGCACTCGGCGGCGAGGAACGCCTCGCGCGGTGTCGACGAACGCCTGTTGATCGTCGCTGGGCTGCAGTTCCACCCCGCTACCTCCCCCGATTCCCCACTGGCAGGAGCAACCCCGGTGTGGTAATCTAACACTGATGTCACCTCCGGGTGGCGCTGCATCGAGACGTCAGGGGACGCCGCCCGTCAGCTCGACTTCAGTCTTGACGCTGACAACCACATGTAACGAAACCGCGCTGCCCCGCCACCTGCCGGCGCAGTACGAGGGGATCGTCCAGTACGTCGAGGTCAACGGGAGAACCAAGATCGCGGTGCGGCCGCATCTCCGAGTACATCCCCGACCCCACCTTCGACCAAGTCACGTGCCGGGAGCGCAGGAGGAGGAATTCCAAGATCGGCAACCCCGAGGGGAAGAGCCGCCGCGAGGTGCTGGGCCACGGCATGGACGCCCTTCCCGCCTTCCGGTCGCCCGAGCCTCGGCTCGAGATGATGGACGAGCAGGCATCGACCGGGCGATCAGCCGGCTGACGCTTGCCGGCCTGGTCGAGGAACGCCTGCGCAACGATCCCGAGGCGATCCACGCCGTGGTCCACGCGCTCAACCGATGGATGCACGACGAGTGGACCTTCAACTACGAGGACCGCATCTTCCACGCCGGTGATCACGCTGCCGCTGCTCGACCGCGCGGTCGAGGAGTTCGAATGGCTGGTCGACCACGGCGCGGATCATCCTCATTCGCCCTGCGCCGGTGCCGGGTTGGAAGGGCCCTGCTCGTCCGCGCTGCCCGAGTTCGACCCGTTCTGGAAGCTGGTCGAGGAATCCGGTGTCGTCGTGGGCATGCACGCATCCGACAGCGGGTACACCCGCTACATGAACGAGTGGGAGGGCACCGCGACGCCGAGTTCTTCCCCATCCGCACGCCGTCGGGCTTCACCACGATCGTCACCGGCAAGCACCGCGAGATCATCGACACGATCGCATCCGCGATCGGCCACGGCCTCTGCCAGCCGGTTCCCGGCTCAAAGATCATGCCGGTCGAGAACGGCAGCGGCTGGGTGCGGGCCGCTCATCCACGACATGGAAAAGGCCTACAAGTTCAATCCCGGCGTGTCCGATGAAGCACCCCGTCATGGTGCTCAGCGCAACGTCTCGATCCATCCCTTCCGCTGAGGAGGACACGGGGCGGGCTGATCGACGTGATCGGGAATGTCGACAACATCAGGTTCGGCCCGGACTATCCCCACCCCGAGGGCCTGGGGATCCGATCGCGTACGTCGACGAGCTTAGCCGGCCTGCCCCCGAGAGCGTCGCCAAGGTGATGGGCGGCAACCTCGCCCGGTCGCATGGCCGTCGCCTGATCGGCGCCGGGCGGGTCGTCTGTCATGACGGGCGGAAGCTGAGACGACGGCTTCCCCACGTTCGTTCACGAGCGCGGCTCACCGGCTGCGTGGCGGCACGTAGAGGGGGAGGACTTCGTCGCCCTCGGCAGCAGGCGCCTCACCTACGCCGAGGTGGAGCGTCGTCTGCGAGACTTCGAAGGGGATGCTGCGGCGCGGCGTCGGCAAGGCGCACAGGGTCGGCCTCCTGAAATCCGAACGGCCCCGGATTGGGTTGTGGGCGTGGTTCGCGGCGACGAGGATCG
>JADJBW010000023.1 GCA_016703525.1 Actinomycetota bacterium
GCGACATCGAGCGCAGGCCCTCTCGGTACTCGCTCGAGAGGATGAGCCGACCGGTCGGGCGACCGCGCCGGTCGTACTCGGGAATGTGGCGTCGATTGTTCGAGACGTCGCCGGGGTTGATGTCGAGGACGAAACGCATGAGCCTACCCAAGCACGTACGGGATAGGAAGATCGATGTCGACCGGTTCTTCGCGGCACCAGACCTCCGCGAGTTCGTCAGCCGGAAGCGCGCGACGCTCGACAGTTCGGCCGAACCTGCGTGCGTGCTCGATCCCATACTCCATGCCGCGACTGACACCGAGGTCTACGTAGACCACCGTTGCGTCGGCGACCTTGCCCCACGCCAGGCCGGCCTCGATGCCGAGCAAGCGCTCGGTGGGGTCCTGGTCGTCGAGCACACCGGGCTGCGTGTACAGCAGGTGCGATGCGATCGGCGCCTCGCCTCGTCGCAGCGAATCGCGCAGGCACGCTCGGGCGTATCGCTCGTTCAGCTCGATGTTGCCGGCATAGGGGCTTTCGAGGATGACGCGGCGTGGTGTGTCCCCGAGATCGTACACAGCTGATCGCCAGTCGGCGATCGGGCCCAGGTACTCGCGCAGTCGATTTGTGATTGATCGGATCATGATCTTCGCTCCCTCGCCTCGCGGTACGCCGACCGCAGCTTTTCGTGCAGGCTCTGCGGCACCGGCCACAGCTCGCCCTCTCCCTCGTCGACGGCGATCGGCCGGCCGAACAGCAGGCCGTGCTCGAACACCCACAGCACCGGCCCGCATCGATCGATCGACTTGAGCGCGAATCTCTCTCGGATCTTCTCCGAGTCCTTGTGCTCGGTGATCGGGTGGCGCGGTCCTGCGATCGTGATGACGCCGGTGAGAGCGGCGCACCCGACGATCAGGCCCGCCGCCGACACCATCACCGTTGCTCCGACCACATCGATCGGTGGGGCTGCGGATCGACTATCGAGTGACATGCGACCGCAGCCGATCGCGAATGCGATGCCGCGCTGCACCGTGGTGGCCCAGACCGTCACGTCGTTGCCTCCGCATGCTTTCGCTCGTCGGCGTCTCGCTCGTCGACAAGCTTGGCGACTCGTTCGTGGCGCCATCGAGACTCGATGTCGACGACGGTGAGCACGCACCGCTCTGGGACCACGCACTCCCACGGCCCCTTGCAGACCACTGCGCACCAGAACCCGCGCGACAAATTGCGCTCCCATCGGAAGTGGGTAATCCCGCCGTGGTGTATTGCCGCCATCTCGGCGTACCAGTCGCGCTTGGCGCTCGCCTTCTCCAGCTCGATCAGTGCGAGCGATGCTCGAGCATGGTTGCTCTCGTTCTGTTCGCGGATGAGGTCCGCGAGGCGCTGCTCGGCCTCGGCCTTCCACGCATCGCGATCACGCTGCATCGACTCGGCGTGTTCGACCGCGTCCCGCAACTGCGACTCGAGGTCGCGCACGCGGTCTCGCATGGCTCGAACCTCGGCCAGTTCCGACTGCACGCTGAGTGGTAGCTCGCTCATGACTTGCCCCCGATCTTCGCGAGCAGCGCTCGCGTCTGCGACTCGACGAACTCGGCATCCACCACCGGCTCGGCCGGCTCGATCGCCGGAGCGATCGCGATCTCCTTGCGCCGCTTGGCCTCGAGCCACGTGGCGTGCTGCACGAGCATTCCGTCGAGGTAGCCCGAGAACACCTTCGTGCTCGTCCAGTCGGTGCGCGGCAGTTCGCCGACCTCGACCAGCTCGGCGACCTTGGTCACCGCATCGAGCAGCGTCGCGGCATCCATCCCGCTCGCGAGCAGTGCCTCGACGCCCTTGAGGTGCAGGCGCAGCCTGGCCAGTCCTCGCGGCCGCGGTGGCTCCGGCTGTCCCTCCCAGCCGTAGGTCAGGCCCTCGCGCACCAGCTCGAGCTCGTGCGCCACGCGGCGCTGCTCGGCCGTCGGCTCGCCGCTCATGCGCAGCTGCGGCCCTGGTGGTGGTGACGGTGCCTCGACATCGGCACGTCGGGCTCGCAGCTGCTGCCCGCGCTCGGTCGACTCTCCCTGCTGGTGCCGCTGGAAGCCGGGTAGACCGATCGCCCCGTCGTCGCGGCGGGCGACGGTGCCGGCATCCACCAGATGCTCGATCGCCTTCTCCACCACCGTGATCGGCTTGCGTGCCCGCGCCGCGATCGCCGTCGCGCTGATCGGCTTGCCCGTCGGCAGCGTCGCCCACGGCGTCCAGTCCCCGGCGGCGTCGCACGCTGCGCGCACGAACGACATGATCACGACGAGGGTGAGCAGTCCATCGCCGTCGAGCTCGGCATGGCTCGGGCTCGTGAACAGATCGTCGTGGACCTTGAACCATGGCATCCGCTTCACGTCGCCCCCCCCTTCACGCACCGCTCCTCATCGGCATCGCGAACACGGTCCATCGGCCGAGGCGCGAGGTGAATCGAACGGGCTGCCCCTCTCCCGCGACATCCATCCGCCAATCGGTACAGCGCAGAGTTTCTAGCCTTCCGAAGATCCGCGGGTCGATCAGCGTCTCCGCCAATGCGTCTCCTCGGAGCCCGTGCACGACCATGCCGAGGTCGGGGCACAGGGAATCCGGTATGGCGCACGAGATCGTGAGATCAACAGAAGCGCTTCGCCGAGTGATCTTGTACGACTTCGCGCCGACTTCGATCACCACCACGTCCGAAAGGTCTTCTTCGACGCGCCAGTCGCAGCCGTTGTCGGCGACGACGTCGGCGACAACGTGGCTGTTCCCGTGCCGGACGCATGCAGCTTCGATAGCGCGATAAGGGATGATCCTGCGCTCTACCCACGGCAGCGTCGGGTCGCCGCGGACCGCGAGCGCGAACGGACTGCAGGCGGCGAGGCGTCCCTCGGAGACAAACACCCCGTGCATGTTCTTCGCCGCGGGATTGTCGTACGCGAAAGACAGAAGCCCTCGTAGTTCTACCTCGGTTGTTTCGATCGTGGTCTTCTTCATCGCGTCACCTGAATCATCCCGGAGATGGCGTCCCCGTACTTCGCACCGCCGTGCGTGAAGGCCTTGCCGCGGCGATGGTCGCCGATGTCCATCGCTCGATCCTCGGCATTGACCATGCGCGTCTCGAGTCGCGGCCCAACGCGCACGAACCCGAGGCACTCGATGCTCTTGATGATTCGTCGGATCATGTCTTCCTCGCAGGCCACTCGATGGGGATCAGCTTCTTGAATGCGCGCTCGTTGGCAGCCGCGACACGCTTCTCCTCGTCGCGGATGATCTGCTCTTCGGTGCGCTCGACCGCTCCGCGCTTGCGCCTCGGCTTCTGCTGATAGACGCGGTGCACGGCCCGCACCCGCGTCTTCTCGCACTCCTTGCAGATCGCCATCCGACCGTCGGGCATGCGCGACGATCGGTAGAAGTCGTCGGGATAGGCGCGCTCGTTCAGGCAGCGCCCGCAGATCCTGGTGCTCACTCGGTCCCCGGGATCGCGGTGAAGCGCAGTTCGTTCGGATGGAGCTGCGGCAGGTCGATCGTGGTGTGCCGGCCGACGGTCCCGTGGCGGCTCTTGTCCCATAGCCACCACGAGTACTTCCGCGAATCCGTGCCGAACGGCTTGCCCTTGTCGTTGAGCCCGACGCGGTGGCGAACGCGTCCGCCGATCCGCATCTGGTACAGCGGCGGGTAGTCCTCGAAGGTGCCGGAGCTCTCGCTCGGCTCGCGGCTGTGACCCCACGTGCTCAGCCCGTAGAGCAGCAGCACGCCGCGATTCGATAGCCGAGGCCACGCCCACCGCACCAGCTCCGGCCAGAGGCCGAACTTCGGGTTCGTCGCGATCAGGTCCGCACCGAAGTCCTCGAGTTCGGCGCAGGCCTGGAAGGTGTCGACGTAGACCGCGTCGTGGTGGCGATCGAGATGCACGCGCTCCTCGACTCGCGGCTCGACCGCGACCGACAGCAGCGTTTCGTCGGGCCACAGTTCGCGGACGACCGAGCCGAACACGCCGGCGCCAGCAGACGGATCGGCGAACCGTCGGATCGCGCTCAGCTGCGGGCACAGCGAGCGCGCCATCCGAATCCCCTGCATCACGACGGGGCGCGGGGTGTAGTCCACCGCGTACGACTTCTGTCGCTCGCGATCCATGCTGTTGATCTGCTGGGTGTCGGTCATCGCGTCGCTCCGAAAAAGATGCGGGTCTCTCCCCGCCAGTCACGACTCCGGTGGCATCGAGCCCGATGCGATCGGCGAGATCGCACCGTCTGCGCTCTGGCCTACTCGATCAACCACCGCGGCTCGCCGCCGCACACAGGCATCACCCCCGTCGTTCGGGGCCGCGCTGATCGCTTTCCCCGGCGGCACGCTGGCGGCGCGGACGCGTCGCGTGCAGACCGTTCGCGCGAGCTGCAGCCTCGCGCGAGTACCCTCGCGGGTTGTGGAGCAGGAAGGCATCGAACCTTCGGCCTCGCGGGCTTCAGCCGCGCGCTCTACCTGCTGAGCTACCGCTCCATTGAGCGGGTCTTTCCCCGCCGTCAGCGCGTGACGTGCTGCTCCGGCGTCGCATCGCACGACGCTCGTCCCTCTACGCTGGATGGGCTGGTGTTCGAGGGCACCGCCCTCGCACCCTGGGCCGCCTTGGTCGGGATTGCGATCCTCGTGGATCTGCCGGACCAAGGACTCACGCGCCGGTGCAGTCAGCCGAGCTTGCGCTCGACCGTTCGCGGTGTTCGTAGAGCGGGTGACGAGCCCTGTCGCAGGTTCTCCCTGCGCTCCATTCCGCGAAATCGTGATCACGGGTCGATGTCTCCACCGACGCGCTGGTCGAGCGGGTCCCAGTCGCGTGCCCACTCCGGCACCACGCCGCCGCGCACGTCGATCGACTCGATCAGCCACTTGCGGTAGCCGGCAAGCTGCTGCCCCGAGAGCGTGGCCTCGGCGGGTAGGCCCGCGTCGGTGCGCAGCTCGGTGGCCTTGCGGTCGAGCAGTGGCTTCGCGAGGTCGACGAGGCGCTGGCAGTCGTGTCGCAGTCGCTTGAGATCGGCGTCGGAGTAGTGCCGCGGAGGCGGTCCGATCGCCGCGCTGTTGACCGCCGTGTTCACCCTTCGATCGCGGGTGCGTGGGTCTTCAGGAGCCGGCAATGACAGCGCGTTGCCGTCGTCGTCGTCGTCCTCGGACGCGAGCCCGCACATCGCCATCAGGCTGTAGCGGCGGGCGTAGGAGATCGCGGTGCCGATCTTCTGCGCGGCCTTGTCCTCGCATGGGATCTCGAGTTCCGACTCGTCACTCTCGCCCGACTCGTGCTTGATGATCGTTGTGACCTTGACGACGCCGCCGACGCGCGTCGGCTTCTGCGACCACGACAGGCCGTTGGATGTCAGCGGGCCACGGATGGAGTTGATGACGTCGCACAGCGTGCTGTACGGCCGGCCGTCCTTGTGATCGGGAGTCTTGAACGCCGGGTTGACGCCGCTCTTCGGAACATCGCCCATCACCGCCTGCGCCGCGGCCATCGCTGCAGCGAGGTTCGGGTGCTTCCACTGCTCGCTCATCGGATCACCACGTATTCCTCGCCGAAGGCGACGTAGAACGCCGGCACTTCTTCGCCGCGCTCGAGCGCAGCGCGGATCGCCTTGCGGTCCGGCTCCTGCTTCGCGGGGATCGTGCGCACCAGCGCGGGGTCCAGCAGGCCGAGATCGACCTCGACGCCCTCGAGCTGCTTCACCGACGCCGCGCCCTTGCGGATTCCGACGTGCCAGGTGCCGACCTCGATCTTGCGCACGCCGAGCTTGCGGAGCACATCGAGCAGCAGTCGCTCGGCCCACTTCGCCTTGTTCTCTACGCGGCCGCGGAACGCCTCGATGCGCGCGACCTCCTTCTTCGCCGCGTCGGCCTCCGCGTCCATCTGCGCGGCGAACTGGCAGAGGGCCTCGACGGTGTTCGACGAGGCGTCGTCGATCCAGCGCTGCAGCGATTCGCTCCGCCAGTCGACCTCGCCGCTGGTGGACTCGTAGATCTCCTCGATAGCGTCGGTCAGCTCGTAGAGCTTCTCGACCGATCGACGCAGATCCTCGCGCTGCTCTCCCGAAGTTGTGCTCGTCGTCGTCATGTCCCCTCCTTCACCGCAAACTGGTCTCGCAGCGTGGCTGCGTACTCCTCGTCGCTGACGCACCTGTCGTGCAGCGACTCCGCTGCCGACGTGTCGTGCGTCAGCAGCACCAGGACTCCGTCGATCGTCACCTCGTGGGGTCCGATCTGCTGGCCCGTCATCGACGTGGGCGTGTAGAGGGCGACGATCACTGCCGCACCGCCTTCGCCATGATCGCGTCGCTCGCCTTCCCATTCGTTGCTCTGCACGAACTGCCCCCCCCCCCCCCCCCCCCCGGGGGCGCCGGGGCCCCGGCCCGCCGGGGGGGGGGGGGGGGGGGGGGGGGGGGGGGGGGCCGGCGGCGGCGGGCTGCCCGGGGGGGGGGGGGAGGGGGGGGGGGCGGGGGGGCGCCCCCGGGGGGGTTTTTTACAGGGGCCCGGCCGCCCCGGCTCCCCGGGCACCCCGGGGGGGGCGCGGGGGGGTTCGCCGGGGGTCCCCGCGGGCCGGGGGGGGGGGGGCGGGCCCCGCCCCGCCCGGCCCTTCCCGACCGCCTCTCCGCCGTAGCGTGCGCGTGGTGCGTTCCACGGGCGGTTTCGTTGTGGGGGGTTGACAGGACCCGCCCAGCTGCCTGACTCTCCCGACCCCAAGCACGTGGGGTGGTAGTTAAGTCGGGACTAGCTGCGATTCGTCCTGGCAACACCACCCTGGTCGGGATGGTCTGCATCGCGTCGTCTGCTCCTGGTGAGTGTAGGGCACGGCCCCGCCGCTGTCGAGAAAAATACACCGTGCTTTGGTCTGCGAGACCTCACGCTCAGTGCGTTGCGGATCTACCGTTTTCTGGCGCGACCGTTGCTACGCGCGGCCGCGCCCGGGAAAGAAATATATATTCAATACTACACTCTGATCTCTTAGATCTTAACTCTGTGCGTTGCGATCTCGTTTCGCCTGCGTTTGGCATGCGCTCCGATGCGCGCTGATCGAGCGTTCGATCGGCGTTGCATCTCCGTTTGCGCAACGCCGATCGAACTGGAATCGAGCAAGCCCACAACGCCCGAAGCCCCGCCGCTCAACGCTCGCGCGCCGCGGTCCGGGGTCGGTGCCGGCCCTCACTCGAGCCGTCGTGGCGCCGCCTGTCTGCGTTCTCCCGGCGCCGGTGGCCCGCGCTCGGTGCTGGTCGGACGTGCTCCGGGTCTCGGCGCCGACGCGGTCCGAGCCCGCACGCTCGGCCTTGCGGCTGCGTTACGGGCGGGCTCGGAGCCGGGTGGGGGGTCACCACCCGCGGGCTACCGGTCGGCCGCGATCACGGCCTCGACCACGTCGTCGGCCGACAGCGTGCCGGCGTCGAGCGCCGCGCGGAGGGAGTCATCGGCCCAGTGGTCGATCGCGCCCCAGACGTCGAGCCGCCCGTCGTACTGCCGCGGCAGCAGCGTGCAGTCACCGACGTCGCGGCCGTCCACGTAGACGGTGGCGTCGACGGCACCCGCGTTGTCGGGGACGGTGGAGCGGGGGCCGCGGGCGGTGATCTTGGCGGTGATGGTCGTGGCGGTCATGGTCGGTTCCTCTTGGCGGCCGGCGTCGCGCTGGCCATGTCTAGTTTGTAGCACCGTTTATCGGACTGACCAGGGGGGTCGCTTCACTTTTTCGAAGAACGCTGTTTCGGTCGCGATCGCGCCCACTCCGTGAGCACTGTCGCTGCGACCGCCGACGGCGTGGTCTCGGTCCGCTCGGCCTCGTCTACGAGAGCGGCCTCGACGTCTTCGTCGACCGTCGGCCAGATCTTCGGCCGCCGGCCGGTGGCCGGCCGCCCGATCGGGGCCTCGAGCCCGGCCTCCCTGCGGATCCGGGAGACGGTGCGCGCGCTGACGCCGACGGCCTCGGCGATCTCCTGCGAGCTGGCCTCCGCGGCCTTGGCCATGGCGACGATGCGGCGGCGGGTCGTGGCGTCCACGAGGTGGATTGTAGCGCGGGTCACATGGACCCCACGATCGCCACGATCTCCTGGCCGAGGAGCGTGTGTACGGTGGCGCCATCTCGCTGCTCGGTGTAGCCCAGCTCGAGCGCCCAGCGCCCGGTGTGCTCGGGCTCGGCAAGATCGGCCAACTCGAACGGTGTCAGGGCCTCCACGATCTTGCGGATGACATCGCACCGCGCATCGCCGCAGTCGGCCCCGGGGCACGCCAGGATCGCCCAGGCTTCGCCGAGGTGCCGAAGTCGATCGACGCGGATGCCGGCGCGGTGGGCTCGGTCGGACCACCTGGAGGCGAGCCGCACGAGGTAGCGGGACTGCTCGTCGGTGGGGGCAGGGAATGGGGGGTCGACGATCACGGCGATGCCTCCGGGCTGGTGGTGGTGGCGGGTCGGGTGACGAGCGCGATCAGCACGGTGCGAGCGAGGCTGCGCGCGGCCGGCGCGCAGTGAACGATCTCTGCTGCAGCCGAGATCGCCTCGTCGGGGTCGACGCCGTCAGCGACGAGGTCCAGCGCGTGGTCGACCAGGAGGCGGGCGGAGCAGCTCACGACCGCACCTGCACGCGCCAGGCGTAGACGGTCCAGCGGTCCGACAGCTGGCCCGGGCGGCAGAGCACGACGGCGTCGCCGCCGAGCTCGTGGCCGAGCACCTGGTAGCGCCCGGCGCCGTCGACCGACACGAGGGCGCCCTCGGCCGGCGGCGTCGCTCGGTACGCGCGGGACACGTGCGAGTCGGCCGGAGGCCCCAGCAGGGAGTCGGCGAGCGCCTCGGCCTCGGCCTCGCTGACGATGGCGACGGGCTCGCCGCGCTCCGCGTCGGCCAGCAGCAACCGGCCCGACTCGTCGGGCGTGGCGGTGTCACCGAGGCGGCCGAGGCCCCTGGGGTGGGCGGGGCGCGAGCGCCCG
This sequence comes from Actinomycetota bacterium, assembly GCA_016703525.1. Classification (GTDB taxonomy): domain Bacteria; phylum Actinomycetota; class Acidimicrobiia; order Acidimicrobiales; family Microtrichaceae; genus JADJBW01. The sequence goes on from JADJBW010000023.1 coordinate 8,926, forward strand.
AGTGGCTGGTGGCAGGTGAGTCGGCTCGGCCTCCCAGCCCGAGGGCGTCCTGGTCTCCGTGCTCGCGCAGGGCGAGCTGCTCCGCGTCGTGCTGCTCGGCGTAGGTCAGATCGACGTACGCCCCGTGCTGCAGCCCCTGCGGATCGGCTGCTGCAGCCCAGCCGCCGAGGTGGTGGTGGAACTCGACGGCCACCTCCACCTCGACGGACTCGCCGTCGCGGTCCAGTTCGACTCGAACGATCTCGTCGCGGCGCATGTCTAGTTTGTAGCACCGACTATCGGCCATGCCAGGGGCGCGGTGTCGATTTTTCGGCGCTCGAAACCGGCCATCTATCGCGCCGCTGCCGCGGTGCCGGGGTCCGGCGGCGTCGGCTTCCGCGACAGGATCCGCAGCAGCAGCGATCGGTGCGCCTGGGCGTGCCCGATCAGCGTGTCGGCCTTCGCGGCCATCCGCTGGTGGTGATCGACCGTCGACGTGTGCAGCTCCTCGTGGCGCTCGAGCCACGACTGAGCTGCGGAGGCGAGGCGCAGCGCGGCGCCGACGAGGCGGCCGAACTGGACCGCCGCGTAGGCAGCGATCGCGATCCCGCCTCCGCTGGTGAGGTTGGTGACGGACGTGGTGTCGAACTGGTCGATCATGCGGATACTCCGGCGGCGAGTGGTTCGGTCGCGCGTGCACGCGACGAGGACGGCGACGTGGCGGCGGACGACGCCGCGATCTGGTCGAGGTCGATCACGCCTTCGGCGACGCAGCGGCACTGCACCGGGTGGCCGGGGTGGCCGTCTGCGGGCGCGGTCGACCAGCGAAAGCGACGGCCGTCGCGGTCGGCGTGCGCGTCGCGGACTCGCTGATCTCGCGACGTACGCCACACGTACTCGGTGATCCCGAGCGCCTGCTGCCGCGCCTGCGTGAGCTGGCCGTTGAGCTTCCCGATCTGGTCGCGCGCGATCACCTTGGCGCGTCCCTCGATCGTGCCGAACTTCAGCGGCAAGCCGCGCTCGCGCCACCGCTTCGCAATCACCTCGGCGCGCTCGCCCGAAGCGAAAGCACGCTCGAGGTCGTCGCGGATCGACGGCACCGCGTCGGCGGCGATCGACCGGATCAGCTCCGCGTTCTCTCGGTTCCACCGATCGAGCACCTTTCCGCGGAAGCCCTCGCTCGTGACCACCTCGACACCGATCGCCTGCTTCGCGCGCGCGGAGAACTCCGCGCGGTGGCGGCGGTCGGTCTCCTCGCCGACGCGCTCTGCGTCACGCTCGACGCGTGATGCGGCGCGGCGAAGCTTCACCGCGAGCGAAGCCAGCGAGCGACGGATCGCGCTCGACAGATCGTCGCCGCGCTCGCGCGCCGCGGCATCGTACGCGGGCAGCGTCGACGATCGTAGGTGAGACCACGCGTCGTCAGCAAGCCGCCGGATCGCACGCTCATAGGCCCGCTGCTGCGCGGCCGGTGCGTCGATGCCGGGTAGGCGCGCCTTGTCCATCACGCACCCGTGGTCGCGTCAGCTGGCGCGTCGTTCGGTGGCTGAGTCGCGGCCGGTGCCGGTGCGGCCGCGGGCACGAAGTTGCGCAGCGACTCGAGCATGCGCTGCGCTTCGGCTGGCGTGCGCACGACGCCCGGCGCGGCGATCAGCAGCATCTCCACGCCGAACTCGATCGGCAGCTCCTTGCGCACGATCTGGCCAGCCAGCTCGCGGATCTCCTTCATCTGCGCGCCGTTCAGCGCCTGCGCCTGCACGTCGGATCCGCCAGCTGCTGCGGCCGATGGATCCGTCGCCGCGCCCGCGTCCGGTGCTGGCGTCTTCGCGGCTTCCGCGCTCGATCGCCGCATCCTCGTCGGGCATGTCCGGCGGATCCTCGCCGTCGGGTCGCTCCTCGAGACAGCCGCGCGAGCCGAGCTCGATCCGCGTGTACCGGATGTCGTCGCTCGACGCGGCGCCCGTTCGCCAGCGGATCTCGTCGGTCTGGGCGATCTTGTACTCGAGGTCGGCGACTTCCGACTCGGTCGGCGTCATCAGCGAGTGCCAATGCACGGTCCACTTCGGCGGGACCACGCCGCGCGTCGGGCCTTCCTTCGACGCGAACAGCAGCTCGAGGATCCAGTTGATCCAGCGCGTGCCGTAGCGCGTCTGCCGTCCCTTGATGAACGCGTTGTACGTCCGCTTCTCGCCGGAGTTGGTGCCGGTGTTCAGTCCGCCCGTCGTCTCGCCGAGCAGCTCGCTGCGAGGGATCGGCACGGCTGACACGAGCCCGTTGACGAACATCTCGATCAGCTCGCGCACGCCGGTCACCGATCGCGACTGCGTGACGTAGCCTTCTGCGGGTCGCTCCTTCGTGCCGGCATCGAGCGCAACACCGTGGAGCACGTCCTTGCCGAGCTGCATGGACATGAGCCGCTTGCGCACGTACTCCTCTTGCCCGCGCTGCATCGCTTCGGCGAGTCCCGCGATCGTGAACACGTCGACGGAGATGTCTTGCAGGATCGTCTCGCCGTAGCCGTACGCGACGAGGATCCGGCGCAGCCGCTCCCACACCCGCTTGTAGACCGAGACGCCCCAGCCCATGCGGAGCTGCCGTTGCAGCCGCGACAGCGGCGTGCCGCCGCAGAACTTCTGCACGCGGCTCGCGTGGATCAGACGCCCTTGGATCGCGTCAGCCTCGGGGCCGTCGGTCACGATCATGTAGCCGTCGGGCTCGCCGACGCTTCGGCCGCGCGACCACACCGGCGTGACGCAGTGGCGATCGAGCACGAACAGCCCGCGCACACGCTGGATCCGCCCGAGGTCGAGCGGCTCGTAGGCCGGCAGTCCGTCGTCGATCGCGGCGCCGAGGATCGCTCCGCCGTAGGCGGAGCCCCAGCGATCGAGGTCGCTCAGGTGCTCGAGTGCAGCGAGCGTCTCGAGCCCGGACTCGACCGCCTGCAGGTCACCATCGAAGTCGCGGATCTCGAAGCCTTCGCGCGTGAGGTCGTTCGCGGGCATGTCGACGATCTTCGCGGCCAGCCCGTCGTCGTGGTAGAGCGCGTCGATCTGGTGCTGCGTGAGGTCGGCGTTGGCGAGCAGGCGGGTGCCCGTTGCCTTGTCGCGGAACACGTCACCAAGGCCCGTCAGCACGTTGGCCATGCCGTCGGCGCGCACGAATCGTCCAGCGTGATCTCGCTTCATCGTCATGCTCGCAGTCGTGGGTGGATGACCAGGATGTCGCGGCCGATCGTCGGCGACGTGACCACGCGACCATCGGTGAAGGTGATCACGAACACGTACGAGAACTGCACGGGCTCGTCGAACTCACGCGACGCGGAGACGGGCTCGCCGTCCTGCCACGCGTACTGCACGGTCCCCGCGGTCGCGCTGACGATCGTGCAGGTGTAGTCGGTCGCGACATCCTCGTCGTCGAAGACGCGGAGCACGACCGTCGTGCCGGACGGAAGCGCCTCGGACGTCCCGTCCGATCGTGCGATCTGCCGGTTCACGACGGGGCCGCGGTCGCCTACTCGCAGGTGGATCGGTGCGCTCATACGTTCTCCAGGGGTAGGCTCAGCGGATCCGCCGTCGGGCCCGCGGTCGTGTATGCGCCGGCGCTGGTGTCCGCGGTCGTCAGCGGCAGCGAGCTCGCGTCGAACTGCGACAGCTCGCCGACGCTGCCCGAGATCGACGCCGACGGCAGCGGCAGCGAGCAGCTCGCGGTGCCGGTGATCTCCGACTGCGCGGAGCCGGCGGCCGAGATCGTTGGTCGCGGCAGCGTGGCCGCGAGCGCACCGGCGTTGCTCGACGGGATCGACCCGATCGCGGCGGTCGTCGGGATCGGCAGCGCGGTCGCCATCGTCCCGGTCTCGACGCGCTGCCCGCTCGCGGCGAGCGTCGGCACGGGTAGCGACGGCGCCATCGTCCCCGTGGGCGGGTGGCTCGCGGTGCCCGAGGCGACGATCGCCGGCAGCAGCAACGACGCCGCGATCGAACCGCTCCGCGCGGCGAGCCCGGACGCCGACGCCGTCGGCAGCGGCAGCGTCGCGGCGAGCGATCCCTGGTGACGGGCGAGGCCCGACGCACTCGAGTTCGGCAGCGGCAGTGTCGCTGCGATCGTGCCGACGTGGCGCGCGAGGCCGGTGGACGTCGTCGTCGGGATCGGCAGGCTCGGGGCCATCGTCCCCGTCTCGCGCCGCTGTCCGCTCGCGCTGGTCGTCGGCAGCGGAAGCGTCGGGGCCATCGTGCCCGACGGGCCCGAGTCGGGCGTCTCGAGCTGGATCGCGAACAGCACCGTGCGGGCGTCGGCCGTGTCGCCGCGGTTGCGGCCGACGGTGAGCACGCCACCGGAGTCGCTGCTGCCGAGCATGCGCCACGACTGCGATCCGCTCGCGGTGACGATCGCTCCGAACCCGAGCGCGTCGATGTCGCTCGCGCCGGTGTCGCCCGCGACGATCGCGTTGCGGCTCGTGCCGTCGGCGTCGGGGTAGTCGACGTCGGGCGATCCGTCGTGGCGCATGAAGACGCGCCCCCAGTTGCTGCCGGCCTGGGCGAAGGAGCAGCCCAGCACGAGCGCATCGGCACCGGTGCCGAAGTCGTAGGTGAGCGCGTTGGACCCCTCGGTCACCGCGCCGTCGGACTGGATCCCGCCGCCGTTCGTGATCACCGCGTAGTCGACGAACGCGTCGAGGCGCAGCACGATGATCCGGCTGCGTCGGTACTGCACGACGCCGCCGGACACGAACGCCTCGGCGGTGGCGATGACGGCATAGTCGCCGCTCGATGGAGCGGTGAACGTGACCTGTCCGTCGGTGTCGCCCTGCTCCCAGGTCGACTCGTCGCGGAACTCCCATCGGAAGGTGTACGTCGTGCCCGACGTCAGCGCGCGGACGTCGTGCAGGTAGAACGACGGGGCGAGCAGCGCGGGCGTCGTGTCGCCACCGTTGTTGCCGGTGAGCGTCAGGAAGATCTCGCCCTCGCTGCCGTTGTCGATCCGCGACACGGCGATCGTCGCAGACGTCGGCGTGCCGCTTGGATCGGTGATCTGCCGCAGCCGAGCACCGCAGTCGCCGGCGTCGGTGCCGGCCACCTCGGACGTGTCGCCGCTCGCCGAGTCGCCGATCCAGTAGTCGGCGTCCTCGGTGAGAGAGTCGAGCGCGATCACCTGCCAGCTCAGCGACGCGTACTCGGCCGCGACGTCGCCAGCGGTGCTGCGCACTCGCATGTTGAGCGTCGACGAACCGTCGCCCACGACGACGGCAGCAACCCGCATCTGCGCGCCCGCTGCGACGTCAGGCGCGAAGGATCCGAAGGCCGTCTGCCACCCGCTGAACCCGATCCGAGTCGTGCCGAAGCGCGCCTCGAGCTCGGACGACTGCGGCGGATCATACGCGAGGTTGCCGACGTCCTGGTGATTGGCGAAGCCGATCACCAGGTGCGGAACACCGGACGCCAGCGCGCTGCTCGAGCAGCCCGCATCGACGAACGTCGTGGACGTCGTCGTGCCGCCGGTGGCCTGGACGAACTCGCTATCGATCGCGGGCACGGGGTGCTACCCCCTCGCCGCCGCCAGACGCACGATGCGCTCGGCCTGCGCCTCGACCTCGGCCAGCGACCCAGCATGGAAGGCGATCGACCCGAGCACGACCCGCGCGCCGGCATCGCGCTTGAGCAGCTGCACGATCTCGTCGACGCGTGCGGACGCCTCGACCTCGCCTCGATCGCGGAGGTGCCCGCAGGCCTGGCAGAGCAGGTGGAGCATCGGGACGTGCGCGTCGATCTCGGTGTCGCCGACGTCGCCGACGAGTGCTCGGCACCGGTCCGCGACGTCGGGCCGCCCATCCGCGAGCGCGACGGATCCGATCCACGCGAGCACCTCGCGCAGCTTCATCCCAAGCGGCAGCTCGCGGTGGATCGTGGCCATGGATCAGCTCGCCGGCATCGTCACCGTGCAGCTCGAGATCGAGACACGGTCGCCGCTGGTGATCGACGTGGTGTTGAGGTTGAGGTCGGCGCCCGACGTGCCGACCGTGAAGTCGGCCACCGTGGTGTTGTCGCGGTTGCGGAACCGGCCGACGGCCGCGGTGCCGGTGGCATCCGCCGACGAATCGTCGGTGATCGCACTCGCCGTCGCCGTGCCGCTCGAGGATGATCCGAACGCAGGCGCGGACATGGCGAGCTCGGCGAGCAGGGTGGTGCCGCCGCTCGTGCGGATCTGGATGTCGCCCGATGGATCCGTGCTGCCGACGTCGATCGCGTCGACGAACGCGTCGCACATGGCGTTGCGGACGGTGGTGGCGATGGAGCTGAATGCCATGCGGACCTCCGGTCAACCGTAGGCCCGACGAGATGCCGGATATATCCGGCGCGCAACGTGAGCCATGAGCACCATGTGCTCGCAACAAACCGCACCTTCCTCGAGCTGCTGCTGCAGATGTTCGGGCGCATCTCCTCGCCCGGCGCCGAGTCGCATCGCGAGGCCGAGGGCGCGGCGATCGACGAACTGCAGGCCGGCGTGTGCACGACCGACAACGACGGATCGTGCGCGCCGATGCCGGGGTGGATCGATCTGCGGCGCGCCGATCGGAGCAACCCGAAGTACAAGCGCGGGCGCAGCGTGGGCGCGCGGCGCTGGGATGAGGTCCTCGGGCAGACGCTGCACCAGACCGCGACCGCAGCGCTCACGCCCGACCATCCGATGCTGCTCGCGATCCCGGCGCACGACCTGGTGTTCCCCGACGGCACCGTCGTGCTCCTGCACCGGACGACGAGCTACGTCTACCACGGGCACGCGCTCAACAAGCTGACGACCGGGACGGAGTACGTCTGCCGCGCCGCGGGCGTCGAGGGCGACTACGGCACGGTGTGGCTCGGCAAGACCGATCGCGCGAAGGGTCGGACGGCGCGCGACGTCGTCGTCGAGATCACCGACGCCCAGGCTGCATCGGGACTCGAGCTGCTGCGCTGGCGCAACCGGCAGGTCGCGGCGAACGGCGGCCGCGTGCGCGCGATCTGGTCGCACCGCCAGGGGCACGAATCGCGGCGCAGCGATCCGGGCTCGAGGATCTGGCAGCGCGTCGCGATCCCGGCGACACGCGAGCTCGATCTCGCGGACGTCTCTGGCCTGCACGTCGGCAGCGGCAAGCCGAACCCCGACGTATGGACGGGGCAGGCGCGCGGCGTGAAGTACTAGCCCGCGAGGGCGGCCAGCGCCTTGAGCGGGTCGCTGTTCGACGCGCCGCCGAGCATCAGCTCGGTGAACGCGTGGACCATCGCGTCGATGCGATCGTCGTCGTCGTCGCCGTCGAGATCCGCGGTGGCCATCTGCGTCTCCAAGGCATCCATCCCGGTGCCTACGCTGTGCAGTCGACCCTGCTCCTCGAGCATTGCGATCGGCTCGGCGCGCACGCGCTTCCCGTGCTTCGCGTGCACGCGGATGATCGGGATGTCCGGGTCGATCATGCGGATCACCGTCTCGCACATGTCGCCGCCGTTGTTGTCTTCGACGACCACAGCGTTGGCGCCCCATCGGTGGTAGGCGCTCACCACGATCGTTGCCCACTCCTCGGGCTTGTACCGGCCCGACAGATCCTGCAGGCGGTAGCCGTGTCCGTTCGACGCGCGCGCGCCGACGTGGATCCCGGTCTCGTCGGAGTCCGGTCCGTGCGACGCGGCTGGGTCGACACCGATCACGATGCGCTCGAGATCGGGCATGGACTCGACGCGCGTCGCCGTGATCCTCTCGTAGGTCCACTGCGCTGCCGGGTTGTCCTCGAGCACCTCGCCGCCCAGCTCCTGCCGTCCGATCCGCGTGCCCTCGTACTTCTGCCGCACCTTCGCGAGGTATTTGGGATCGAGGTTCGCCGCGTTGTCGAACGTCGACCCGCGCGTGTCGACGGTGTCGGGATCGCGGATGATCGCCTTGCACAGCTTCGTCGGCTTCGGCGTCGACGTGATGATCAGCCGCACGCCGCCGCATCCACGCTCGCGCATGCCGAACAGCAGGTTGTCGTAGGCTTCGCTCGCCCGCTTCCAGTGGAACAGCTCGTCGAGCCACGCGCGCCCACCCTCGAAGCCGCGGAAGCCGTCGGGCTCGTCGCCGTATCGGATCACACCGACGACACCGTTGGGCCACGTCAGCTGCCGCTTGCTCGGCTCGTACAGCGGGCGGAACCCGGGCGGCGAGCAGGCGAGGATCCCCGACGGCCCTTCGATCTGCAGCGATCGGACGTCGCCAGCGGTGCGGCCGGCGATCAAGATCTGCATCGACTCGGCCGCGCGCGCCCATGCGATGACCGTCTGCGATCCGGTGCGCGTCTTGCCGAAGCCACGGCCAGCGCGGAGCAGCCAGACGAACCACTCGCCAGGCGGCGGCAGCTGATCGGGCCGCGCCCAGAACTCCCAGTCGTGCAGGATCGCGGAGGCTTCATCCGGGCTCAGCGCCAGGATCGTCCGCTTGAGCTGCCCCGGATCCAACGACCTGAAGTAGTCGGCCGAGTAGCGTGCGTCGAGCATCTTGCACCTCGATGGGCTTGCCGTCTTCGCCGGTCACTTCGACGCGCGTAGCCATGCGACCGAAGCGCTTGGGGTAGCGACGCTCGAGGAACCACCGCTTGTCCTCGGGCTCGCCCTCGAGCACCTGGCCGACGAGGATCGTCTCGGCGGTGGCCTCGGCCGAGATCACGTCGAGGTAGAACGCGGCGTACTCGGTCAGCTCCTCATCGGGCGCAGCCTTCTCGTGCTCGTCGGCACCTCGCTTCAGCCAGTCGCTGAGCGTGCGCGGGTCGACGCGTGCGCGCGCGCAGGCGGACTCGCGGAAGTTGCCGAGCTCGAGCCACCGCAGGATCGTTGCGCAGGTCTCCGGGCAGAAGACGGTGCGGCGGTGCTTCGTCTTCTTCGGCGGCGCGGGCTTCGGCTTCGGCGGCGCAGCGCTGCCCCGCAGCTTCTTCGGCACCGGCTTTGGCCGGCGACGGATCGGCGCGTCGCTGGTCACACCATCACCTTGCGCAGCATGGAGCGGACGGCGCCGCGGGTGAGCGCGGCGACGCTGGTGTCGAGATCGAAGGCCAGGCGGCCGAGCCCACGGGCCTCCTCGCGCGAGAGCCACGAGCGGATCTCCGTGCTCCCGTCGTAGCCCTGCTCGAAGTCCTCGCGGTCGATGCCGATGCTCGCCGCGATCTGGTTGAGTCGGTCGACCTGCTCGGGCGTCGCAGCTGCACTCTGGAGGCGTCGTGCCATGATCTGGAACTCTGCGTATCAGGATCTACGCGGTCAAGCTTAGTAGACGCCGTCGATCGTGATCGTCACGTTGCGGATCGAGACGTTGCCTCCGCCGCTCGAGTTGCTCGCGATCTGCACCTCGAAGTTGCGCGCGCCCGAAGCGGGCAGCGTGTACGACATCGCCCATGCGATGTCGCGCTCGAACGTGGCCGTCTGATAGAGCACCACGTTGCGCGTCGCCACCGTCGCCGACGAGGTCGTGTCACGCACGCGGATGTCGATCGATCCAGCGGAGTCGCGGCCGACCTCGCCCGTCACGCGGATCCGCACCACGCCGGTGCGCTTGGGCTCGTTGGGCGAAGCGAGGGAGACGGAGCACGCGTTGGTGAAGGTCGCCGAGTTGTCGCTCGTGACTCCCGAGTTCTCGGCGTACGCGTCGCACTGGCCAGCGGTGCGCCACACGAGTCGCCGCGTGCCGCTGTTCTGCCGCACGCTGAGTTCGTCGGTGGTGGAGTTCTGCCAGACGTCGCCGTCGAGCAGCGTGGTCGGGTCGGCGTTCTGCGGGACGACGCGGAGTGCACTGCGGGTCGGCGAGGTGTCGTCGCTCTCGCAGACGACGCCATAGCCGTCGGCTGCCGTGCCGTGCACGCCCGTTGCGTCGCTGCGGCCGCGGCCCGTGCAGCCGGTGCCGCTCGAGCTGCCAGACAGGTGCGAGTCGAAGAAGCCGCCTTGCGCTGCGACGCCGCCGGCGGTGCCGCGCACGCCCGGGCCCGTCGCGCCGCCGAGGCCATCGAAGCCAGCGCCGGTGCCCACGCCCGTGCCTTCGGCCCCCGCCTCGTTTCCTCCGCCGCCCGTGAACACGCCGCCGGGTCCGCTCGCACCACCTACGCAGCTGCAGCCCGCACCGTCGCCGATGCCCTCGCCGCGCATGCCGGTGTTGTTGGTGCCGGCCGCAACGCCGCGCACGCCGTACGCACCCGCGGTGCTCGAGCCCGTGCCGACGACGCCGTGGCCATCGGCCCCGCTGCCGCCCGTGCCCGAGACGCCGACGGCGTTGCCGGTGCCGATGCCGCGCACACCCGTTGCCGGGCCCGCGCCGCTTGAGCCGGTCGCCTGCAGGCCGTAGGTCCCGCCCGCGCGACCGGTGATCGTGACCTGGGCGATCGTCGTCGCGCCGGTCGACGAGGTCTCGACCAGGTGCGCGTCCTCTTCGCCCGCGCTGGATCCGTCGAGCACCCACGCGAGGATCTCGCCTGAGGTGAACATCCACCAGTTGAAGGTGCTCGAGCTCGGGGCCTCTTCGGCTTCCCAGCCGAGCACGATCTTGCCGCCCGATGGCGTCGAGCGGTTGGCGGCGCCGGTGTTCCACTCGGGCACTACTGCGGGCGTTGGCTTCGTGGGCATGGTCAGCTCTCCAGCGTGTACGTGAATCCGGAACGGCGGGCTGTCGAAGCCTTCGCCGGGTGTGTCGAAGCGGAATGCGCTCGTGGTGTCGGGCACTACGTGCATGGTGAAGCGCACGCCCTCGAGCTTCGCGCGGCGGATGATCGACTCGATCAGCGTCGCGCGAGCGAGCGTCACGTCGTAGAGCCCGATCTCGAACGCGGCCGGGCGGTACTCGGTGTAGTCGTAGGTCGTGTCGGTGCCCTGCGTCAGGAGCTGCAGCATTGCGAGCAGGAGCGTCGGCGTGCGTCGCTGCGACAGCGAGCTGTAGACCGCCATCAACGTGGAGCGATACTCGTCGTCCGTCTGCCCGCCGCGCAGCACGTTGACGGCGCGGCCGTGAGCGTCGAGCTGTGCACCGAAAGCGTTGGCCAGCGGCGCGAACCACTGCACGTCGTGCACGGTGTCCTCGACGTACTGCAGCTGCTCGACCATCCACTCGACCACGTCCTGCACCGACGGCTCGTCGGACTCGGACGCGATCGTGCGCAAGCGGGTGAAGACGCGGGAGGCGGCGCGGGTGATCAGGTTGAGGTCAGAGCCCGCGCCCCATTCAACCTCCCACTCGTCGGACCAGGTCACGAGATCACCACCGTGCAGCGCGAGGTGTCGAAGCGTGCGACCTGCCGATCGGTGATCGTGAAGATCCCGGTCGTCACCGCGGGCGTGACGTCGTCGACGCGGATCACCGCGGAGTAGCGGCCAGACGCCACCACCGGGATCCGCGACAGCAGCATCGCGGGCGCGACGTCGTCGCCGGCGGCGTGGTTGGCGTTGGCCCACGCCACGACCTCGTCGCGGATCGCGGTCTCCTGGGCGACGCTGTCGGTGAAGCCCTCGCCCGCGGTGATGTCGATCTCGACGTAGAGCGGCACGTCGACGGGGCGGGTGAAGTAGACGACGTTGCCGTCGCCGGTGACGGTCTCGATCGCGGAGTCGTTGCCGACGGTGCCGATGCCCTGGCCCTTCGACTGCCAGATCGCGTTCGCGATCGCGACGTCGTCACCTCCGACCACCATCGCCTCAACCCAGTGCGTCTCGCCGTAGGTGACGTCGGGAACGTCGGTGTCGTTCTGGAAGATGGTCACCGTCTCCACGCCGGGCACGCGCAGCACCGCAGCACCGACGCCGCCCAGACCCATGCCGAGGCGGATGCGCGAGCGGAAGTCGGCATCGCTTTCCTCGGCGTCGCCGACCACGGCATCGAGGGCGTTGGTCGCCCCGGTCCATCCGGTGATCGGGTTGACGATCGCCCAGGTGCTCGAGGCGAGCGCCGTGACGGCGCCGGCGTTGACGGCCTGCACCGCGGCCGACACCGTGCCGCCGCCACCGATCGTTGCCTGCGCGACCAGCTCCCACAGCTCGCCCGAGTCGACGAGTCGCAGGCGCGAGCCCGCGGGGATCACCGTGCCCGACGTGCCCGCGAGCACGAGCGTCACCGTCGAGCGCGTCGCGGCGCGGCGAACGAACCCCTGTCCCGCCGCCCACTGGTCGAGGGCGACGCCTGATGCGGTGTCGAGGAACGCGACCGTGTACGCGGCCTCGGCACCCTCGAAGGTGAGGGCCATCGCCTCGCTGAGAATGTCGATGAAGTGACCATCGACCGTGTCGCTCGCGACGTTGCGATTGGCCCCGAATCGCGCGCGCCAGCGGGCCGCCATCTCGGTGCGGATCTCGGCGAAGCGCGGCCGGTAGAACCCGGTGCTGGAAAGTCCCCACGTCGGCATCAGTCGATCTCCTGCACTGGCTTGCTGCTGATCGGGCTCGAAAACACGAGCAGGCCCTCGTCGGTGGTGGCGGTGAACGACAGCTGCATCGCGCGGTTGTCGTCGACATCAAGCGTCGGGCCGCTGGTGATCCCCGTGATCCCTGGCGTGCGGATGATCGCCTCGCGGAAGATCGTCGCGATCCGCTCAGGCGCCGTGCCGGACGCGACGACCTCTTGGATCCACGGCACGCCGAGACCGACGTCGTAGGCGCACTCGCCGAGGAAGATCTGCAGCCGCAGCCACACGTGCTGGCGGATCGACTCGAGGCCCGAGCAGTCCGCAAAGCCGCCGTCTGCGACGGTGAGCCGGCCGGTGGTGGTGTCGATCGAGAGCTGGGCCATGGTCAGATCCCCTGCACACGGGTGGCCGCGAACGCATCGGGCGGGTTGGACGCGAGGTACGTGCTCCACGCGGTCTGCAGCGCGGCGCCGCCATCGTTGGCGACCGGCAGACCGGATGCGATCATCGCGGTGAGGTAGCTGTGCAGCAGCTCGGCGATCGCGAGTGGCTGCGTCGCGACCTCCGTGCCGCCGAGCGACACGACGCCGGCCGGCGAGACGCGCATCGCGATCCCACCGGGCCCGGAGATCGTCAGGTCGACGGCGCTGATCCCCGTCGCGGGATCGGGCGCAGGCCCGGCGCCGGGGAGCACGACGGCGTCGGTGAGATCATGCAGCCGGATCGCGTCGGGGTCGTAGGCGGTGCCGGTGATCCGGAAGCGGTCTAGGTGGCGATCGGCGACCAGCAGCAGCACCGGATCGCCGGGCAGCAGCGGCCAGGTCATCGACCACCCGCCGCCCTGCGGGTACCACACCGGTGCGTTCGCGACCTGCGGCAGCAGCACGAGCTCGCCCGCACCGTTGCGCACGCGCGGTGCCGGCTGCACAGCGGCGCTCTGCGTCACCGGATCGTAGGTGACGACGTTGGCGGGGACGACGGTGCGGATCCCGACCTTGAGCGACGCGAGGGCGCGCGTCAGAACCTCGGGCATCGTGGGCTTCTGCGCGCTCACGCGATGCCCTCCAAGAAGTCGCGCAGCTCGAGCTGCGACACGAAGGCCCCCTCGCCTCGTGTGTCGCCGGCGTGGCGCACATGCTCGACGCGGAACACCCCGGTCACGTCGGGAGACGTGAGGGCGACCTGCTGCCCCGGAGCGTAGCGGGCGTCGAGCAGCGACACGACCTCGACGCCGCCGGCATCGAGTCGGCGCGGGCGACCGATCATCCCGGTGGCCTCGGACAGCTCGACGGGCGGGAGCGGCAGCGTCTGGTCGGTGCGGAGGATCAGGAACTGGCCGTCCTGCACGCTCCACGTGAAGGGGTACTCGGCCAGCTGCAGCACGGACAGCATCTCCTGCAGCAGCGGCAGCGACGGGCCGGCGGCCGAGAAGCCGTAGGCATGCACGGAAGGTCCCAGCGCGGCGGCGAGCTTGGCCCGCTCGACCGGCAGCAGCAGCACGCCCATCGAGTGCACGAGGTCGGCGACGGTGTCGAGCACCGGGGTGCCCGGCGAGTAGCTGCGGTAGAGCGTCGCCTCGCGCATGCGCGTGGCCGTGTCGCCGCAGTCGAACTCCGAGCACCAGTCGACGCCCTCGCGGCGGTGCACGATCTGCTCGGTGGATCCGTCGAAGATCAGACCGAGCGCTGCGCCGTAGCCCGCCGACAGCCGCACGTGCGCGACGCCGAGGTTGTTGTCGATGACGAGTCCATCGGCCGACGACGCGCCCGCGGCCTCGAGCACGAGTCGCTCGGCCTGCGTGAAGCGGATCTTCCGGCGCACGACGTCGCTCGCCCGGTCACGACTGATCGGGTTGAGGTTCCACACCCAGATCACCGCGCGGTTCGCCTCGAAGTCGAGCGACTTCTCGACGTCGAACGCGATGCGCAGCCCATCGCCCGCGATCGTCTCGACCGAGAGCACGCCGCTGATGTTGGTCACGTCGAGCCGAGCCGACCGTCCGAGCTTCGCGGGCATCAGTCACCACCAGCCGCTGCGACCTCGGCCGCGGTGAGGTAGACGATCTGCACGCGGCCGTTGGTCAGGTCGTAGCGCCCCGGGTCGCGCTTCCGGCCCGACGTGTCGACCGCCACGATCGCGCCCGGCGGGAAGCTGGCCCCGACGTACTGCCGCAGCATGTCGTGCCCGACGCGCAGCGCGGCGCCGTCGAACAGCACGGTGCCGTCGTCGAGCGCGAGCCCCAGCGTCCAGTGCTCGGCGCGCGTGTTCCACTGCAGGTGCACGCGGTACGGCACGCCGTCGAGCCGCTTGCGGATCGTGTGCTCCGCTCGGTCGCTGGCGACGACGATCACGTCCGACATCAGAGCGCCCCCACGGCCGCAGCCACGCTCGCCTCTTCGGCAGCGACGGCGCCTTGCATCGCGGTGTTGGCCGCGGCCTCGGCGAGGTCCTCGAGCTCGAGCGCGACCTTGGTCTCGGCGAAGGTGGTGAACGACGTCTCGATGCGGCGCAGCGACGCGCTGAACTCCAGCGTGTGCGTCGTCTCGAAGCTTCGCACGGCTGCGAGCGACTCGAACACCATCGAGGTGTAGACGTGCAGCGACGTCACGAGAATGAACGGCGTGCGCGTGCCGAACAGCTCGACCAGCTGATCCCATGCGGTGATGTGCCGCGACGCGTCGAAGTCCGGGCGCAGCTGCGTGCCGAGTGTCGCGGGCGTGCGGCTCACGCGGCCGACGATCGACACGCGCTCGGGCATGAGCTGGATGTGATCGGTGAACGTCGCGCCGGACTCGACCGGATAGTCGGTCACGTGGGCCGTGTGCTCGTGGGTCTCCTCGATCGACAGGTCGATCGGGACGTGCCCGAGCCGCGGGCGACGATCGACGAACAGGTCGGCCAGGCTCATTGACGATCACCTCCACCATTGGCAGCATTCCAGCGATGGAAGAGTGGCGACCGGTCGTCGGGCTGTTCTCCTCGCACCGCATCGACGCGGGCGTTCGCGATTTCCACGTACTCGGGGGACAAGTCGCAGCCGACCGAATCGAAGCCCTCGAGTTTCGCGGCCACGTGGGTGGTGCCGCTGCCGGTGAACGGGTCGAGCACGATCCCGCCCGGCGGTGTGATCAATCGGATCAGGTAGCGCATCAGCTCGACAGGCTTGACCGTGGGGTGGTGATTCCGACGCCCGCCGCCGACGCCCGCCGCGAACTTCCACGCCGCACCGGCGCGCGGGCTCTTCAGGCCGTCGCTGCCATCCTCGCGATCGGTCAGCTCGCCGCCGCTACGGATCGGCAGGTGGTCGAGCCCGGCCTCGCGCTCGGACCGGGACGCCTTGGCGCAGTAGAAGAATCGCGACGCGCCGCCGGTGTCGGCGAATCCGTGCGACTCGCGGGCGGTTTCGGCCCCCTTGGCAACGGACTTGAACGCACCATTCTTTCGCACGCGATCGCTACTCGTCGATGTTCCGCTCTGCTCGTCGAGCATCGCGGCCGCGACCTCGTCCATGATCACGTTCGCGGGCCAGCGTCCGGGTGGCACGGTCTTGCCTGACACTCGACCGGACTGCGGATAGCGCTGCCCCATTTCGCCGCTGTTGTCGTTCCACGAACGATCCCACTGCGCGCTCATGTCCTCGTCCCCCACCCTGCACCCGTCCACGTTGATCGCCCCGGTGCCGTGGGCCAGGACGTTCGCCGCGACGGTGCCGATCAAGGGCTTGCGCGCGAGCACGATCGGTTCCTGCGCGGGCTTGAGCGCGGTGCCCCAGCCGGACCAGGCCGCCGCGGCAGCAGTCGCCGGGATTGGGCAGTGCTTCGCGGTGGCGCCCTCGCTGTGCCCGCCCATCGAACGGCCGTCGCCGAGGCCGTACACCGGGCGCTCGCCGACCACCTCGCGCACCGCACCCGCGGCCGCGTCGATCGCCTTGCTCACGTCCAGCGACTTCGGGAAGCCGGACCCGTACATCCACGCGAGCTGGTCGCGGATCTCGAACCCGGCATCTTCGATCGCACAGACCATGCGGTGATAGGTGCGAGTGCCCGAGAATGCGAGCAGGTGGGCACCCGGCTTCATCACACGCAGCACCGCTGCCCACGTTGCGGGGTTGAAGGCGACGCCTGACGCGTCCCACTTCTTTCCCATGAATCCGAGTTCATACGGCGGGTCGGTCACCACCGCATCGATCTCGTTGTCCTCGAGCTCGGGCAGGAAGTCGAACAGCGACGCCGCGAAGATGAAGCTAGCCACGCTTGGTCACCGAATCCTCGAAGAACAGGGGATGATGAAGTCGCCAGAGGTCGACCGCTGGGGATCGGAGCTGTCGATCGTGTGCTCGAGCGACTGGCCCAGCGAGGTGGTGTCCCCCGGGCCCGACAAGACGATCGGCACCGACGACGACATCAGCAGCGTGCATCAGGCACCCACCACTCCGAGGAAGTGATCGTAGCCAGGTCGCAGCACGACGCGCTCGATCTGCTCGTTGGCGATCGCGGCGACCCGCCGGGCGAGCGACTCGCCGTCCTCGCCGTCGGACTGCGAGACCTTGACCTCGACGCTGACCTTCGGGTCGTAGCGGTTCTCGATGCGATTGATCGTCGTTCCGAGCTGCGCACGCTCGCGGTTCACGACCCGGCCATCGGACGTCACGCCGCCGCCGAAGTCGCGGGCGATCAGCTCGTCCGCGGTCAGCTCGTGCTTGGCGGCCTTGTCCTTCGGCGCCTTCTTGGCCTTGAACTTCGAGGTGTTCGGCGTGATGTCCAGCTCCTTCTGGAGCGCGGTCATCCGCTTCTTCTCGGAGGGCGAGAGCTGCTGACCCTTCCGTCGCTTTCGCGCTAGCAGGTTCAGCTCGCGGACGTTGGCGTCGCGGCGCGTGGCGAAGTCGACCAGCATCGACGTCGGTGCAGTCGCGGCTGCGAGCCCGGAAGCCTCGGTGTTCGTGCGCGACTGCTGCTCGGTGGCGCGCCGCACCATCTCCGCCTCGACCTGCGCGCGCGACTCACCGGTGGCCCACCCGCGCGCTGCGGCCAGGTCCTCTGCCGAGTACTCGCGCAGCGCCGAGGCGGTGGCGTCACGCTGCGCCGCGTTGTCGGCGATCAGCTCCTCGCGGTACACGCGGAGCTTCTCCATCTCGTCGTTGTACTTCGACATGATCGCGACGGCGCCGGCAGCCGTCACAGCGATCGCCGCGAACGCAACGCCCATCCCTGCGAGGCCTGCGGCTCCCAGCGCACTGGCCGTGCTCACCGCACCCATCGCGATCTGCACGCCACCGAGCGCGGCCTTCAGCGAGATCAGCACGTAGATCAGTCCCTCGGGCCCTCCCACGGCGTCGATGATCTTCGAGCCGATGTCGACGACCTTCACGGCGACGCCGACGAGCGCGGAGAACTGCTCGACCAGACGAGGGATCTGCGGGATGAAGCGCTTGAACGCGTCCCACAGTCCGCGCACCGCATCGCCCAGCGCCTTGCCGAGCGTCTGCGCGAGGCTGTCGCCGCCGCCCGACAGGCCGGCCATCTCGCGGCCCACCTCCTTGAGCGCGTCGAGCAGGCCTCCCTGCGCGACCTGATCCAGGAAGCTGTCGAGCGCGTCGCCGAGGTTCGACATCACCCCGTTGAAGGTCTTGGCCTGGTCGTCCATCGCACCGGCGAACTTCGTCTCGCCGATCGCCAGCAGGTACTCTTGGATCTCCTTCGCG
Source organism: Actinomycetota bacterium (assembly GCA_016703525.1). GTDB lineage: Bacteria > Actinomycetota > Acidimicrobiia > Acidimicrobiales > Microtrichaceae > JADJBW01. Next base: position 26,979 of record JADJBW010000023.1, read on the forward strand.
TTCTTGCCGACGGTGGTGGTGACGCCCTGGAAGGTGAACGCGACCTGGTCGCCCTGCGACGACGCCTTGATCCCGAACTCCTTGAGGCGCTCGAACTCGCCGGTGCTCGCGTCGGCGACCGCCTCGATCATGTCGCTGAGCGTCTTGCCCATCGCCGACGAGGTGTTGCCGTAGGACTTGAGCGCGCGCTCGCTGGGATCGAGGCCGAGGGCCTTGAGCTTCACGAACGCGCTGGTGATCTCCTTGACCGAGAACGGCGTGCTAGAGGCGAACGCCTGGATCTTCTTGAACGCCGAGGCGCCCGCCTCGGTGCTGCCGGTCACCGTCTTGAGTGACGCGCGCAGCGACTCGAACTCGCCGCCCACCCTGGCCGCGGCGACGCCGAGTCCGACGAACGCGGCAGCTCCGGCGGCGGCCATGACCTTGAGCGCCTTGCCGGCGAACTCGCTGACCTTCGTGAGCGCCTCGAGTTTGCGCTTCGATCCCTCGACCGCGGCATCGCCCTGCTTGAACGACGACGAGTCGACCTTCAGGCCGAGAGTCGCGAGTAGCTCGCGGACGATCACGCGTCACCGCCTTCGTGGTGCTGCTCAGCTGCGAGTAGGTCGAGCATCTGGTTTGCGTCAATCACGTCCTCGATCGTCCAGGTGTCTCGGATCTCGGACAGGGTGGCGATGCGCTCGATCACGCAGCGCCACGCGGGGAAGGTGCCGTCGGCGGCGATGGCAGGTGGAACAGGTGGCCGCGGGCGGCCGGCGTCGACGCGGCGAGCGACTCGGCTCAGGCCTTCGGAGTAGTCGTGGGCGGCGTCGAGCCGGCGGAAGTAGGGCCCAGGTTCACGCGGAGCGCGGCCCACAGCAGCTTGAGCTGGTGGAGGTGTCCGTGCACGGCCATCTGATGGCCGATCACCTGCTCGTAGGTGTTGTCGTCCGAGATCTCGACAGCGGTGCCGAGGATCGGATGCGGCGCCACTAGGCGGCCGATGAACATGCGGCGGGCGAGGTCGATGACCGCGTCGGCGTCGAGCCGATCGGCGACGCCGTCGATGCCGATCCCGAGCATCGCGAGCGCGGCCCCGACGTCGGACTCGAGCACCTCGGCGATCTTGGCGTGGTCGCCACCGGTCATCGCCTGGATCACGCCCTTCGCGTTGTCCGACAGCGCCAGCGCGCGCAGCAGCGGGCCGAGCAGTCGCGACGCCGCCGTGTCGAAGCGCAGCGCGTCGAAGGCACCCATGCGCTTGAGCCGGTACGCGACGCCGTCGACGTCGACGACGTGCAGCGCGGTCATCGGGTCGATCACGAAGCCACCGCCGATCGCAGCGACCGCAGCTTGCCGTCGAAGCCCGCGAGGATGAAGGACCAGACGTAGACGTCGGCGCCCGCGCTGCGAGCGATGACCGGGTCGCCGTCGATGATCGCGACCGCGGCCACCAGCTTGGTGCTGCCGTGCGACATCGCGAACGGATGGAAGACGCCGCCGGGCACGTTCTCCGCGGCCTTGAGCAGGTCGTAGAGCACGTCGTTCGAGCTGCTCGACTGCGCGAGCGTCAGCTGTCCATCCCACAGGCGGGCGGGCATCTTCGAGATCGTGATCGCGCCGTCGGTGCCCTCCTCAGCGGTGAAGGCCTTGGAGCGACGCGTCGCCGTCCAGAACTGCCCGGGGCCGAAGCCCTGCAGTCGCTTGACGCCGTAGATCAAGAACAGCTCGTCGGGGTCGCAGATACCAGTGTCGAGTACGCCGGGCATGGTGGTGGCTCCTTCGGGATCAGAGGGTCAGCGACCCGGTCACGGTGGCGGTGTTGATCCCCTGCCGCACGACGGCGGAGAAGGTGATCGACGGCACGTTGCGGTTGCTTCGGTCGTTGAGCGGGATCTCGGCGTAGCTCGGGACGTCGACCACGACCGTGCCGGGGACGACGTACGCCTTGCTGCGGATCGTCGCCTCGATGTTCGCGCCGAGGCGCTCGGGCTCGTCGAGCGGGACGATGTCCTCGCTCTTGAGCAGGTCGGCGAGGCTGTTGTTGATCGCGAGGTCGAGGTCGTCGCGCGCGACGATGAGGTCGATGAATGTGCCCGAGCTCGTGCGGCCGAAGAAGTAGACGGTGTCGCCGCCGATCGTCTCGCAGTAGTTGGCCCGCTTGCCCGCGATCGCAGTGGCCTGCGTCTGCGTGAGGATGTCGGCCGCGGTGGAGACGACCTGCCATGCCGGGTTGTACGTGCCGGGCACCTTGGCCAGCAGCTTCCCGGCGACGGCCTCGGCGAGGTAGTGGGTGTCGTTGCTCTTGTACGCGAGCGACGTGCGGGCGTGGCCGAGCGTGCGGAGCTGCGACGCGATGTCGGTCGTCGTCGCCTGCACCGGGATCCCGCTGTCGTCCGACTGCGGGAGGAAGGCGTTGTTCGCCGAAGCGCACCAGCGCGCGCCCTCGATGATCGCAGCGTCGAGGCGGCTGACCTCGGTGACGCCGTAGATCGGCGACAGCGCGTTGGTCCGCACGTAGTCGGCGAAGTCGTCGAGGTCGTCGTAGAGCCCGACGTTCGCCGTGGTCGCCGCCAGCGTCATGCTCGAGCTGGGGCTCGTCGCGGTCGCGGAGAACGGCCGGCCCGCCTGGTCGCTGGTGACGATGACGGTGCCGCTGCCCGAGGTCGCGGTCACGAACGGCGCTTGCGTGCTGGCGTTGATCGCCGCGAGCAGGCCGTCGCGCACCTGGGTCTGCGTCGAGCCCGAGGCCGCGAAGGTGCACGCCACACCGTTGATCGTCGCGACGTAGTCGCCGTCGGTGGGCGACGCTGGGATCGAGTACGTGGCGACCTGGGCGACCGGGGTCGCGCGCGATCCGATGTAGACCGACGCCGGGCTCGCGCCGTTGCTGACGTCGTCCTGCCCGACCATCGACTCGAAGGCGAGCCACACCGGGTCGGTGTTCGCGAAGCCCAGATCCTCGAGGTCGTCGGTGGTCGCGACGGCCCGCACCTCGCCTGCCGGGATCTCGGTGGTGATCCCGTCCGCGGCGATCAGCGGGATCCCGAGGGACTGCGCGCCAGCGCGGACGGTGTTGAGGGCGATCGAGATCGCGAAGACGTTGGACAGCGGCATGGCGGCTCCTTCAGGCGGTGGCGGTTCCGGTGGCGCTCGCGGTGCGGATCCATGGGACCTGCACGTCGTGAGCGGAGTTGATCGCGAAGATGCAGTCGACGGCGACGCGACTCACGTGCCGGTCGCCGATCAGCGCGGTCAGGTCCTGCGGCGCTGCGACGCGGCGATAGAACAGGCCCGAGGCCCGGAGGTCGCGCAGCGCTGTCCGGTCGCCCAGCGAGCCGATCAGGCGCGATGCGAACTGCCGCGCGTGACCGCTGGGCCGCTGGGTGGCCGCCTCGATCTGCACACGCACGGTGATCTCGTCGGGGCTGTAGACCGTGTCGACGATCGCCTCGCGCGTGGTGGTGCGCGTGGCGGGGCCGGACTCGACCATGAGGTGGAATCGCCGACGCCCGGTGGTGCCGTCGACCTGCACGCCGTCGGTGCCGCTCGAGGTCGCGACGATCCCGGGCTCGGCCGCGAGCGCGGTGACGAGGGCATCGCGGACCGCAGCGATCGAGGCGCCCGGTCCAGCGGTGTACTCGCGACCGGCGAACGACTCGGCGTCGTCGGGGTCGATGCCGTACACCCGCACGGTGACGGCGGCGGTGCCGGTGATCGTGACCAGGTCGCGCATCGTCTGCACCGAATGCCGGTGGTCGTGCTGCGCCTGCGGGGTCGGGCCGGCGACGATGTCGATCCACGCGAACGGCCGCGGGACCTGTGACGCGTCGGGGTACGCCCAGATCACGCGCTCGCCGTCGCTCTCGTCGAGCTCGAGCGCCTCGGCCACCCACGTGCGAAGGGCGTTCTCGAGGGCTGCCCAGTCGGAGGTGGCGGCGGTCACTGGCCCCTCCGGATCGCGACGCCGTCCCAGTAGGCGCCGTGCTGGTCGAAGGCATCGACCGCGCGGAACTCCCACTCGACACCCTGGTAGACGATCACGTCGGGGCCGGTGCCCGTGGAGACGTCGACGACACGCAGCTCGCTGGTCGAGAAGACGCGGATCGCCGCGTCCTCGCGGTCGCCCTCGGGCAGGCGCCGCATGTCGCCGGCGGAGGCCGGCTGGACCACCGCACGGATCGTGCTCGAGCTGTAGACCGCGTCGTCGGGCCGACCGTCGACGTAGGTCGCTGCGCCCGGACGGCGGAGCGTGTGCGCCGTGGCGAAGCGCAGCACCGTGCGCGAGACGTCGATCACGCGGCCCTCCGTCGGAGTAGTCGAAGGCGGCGCACCATCACGTCGATGGCGCCGGTGTTGCTCACGCCGGACGCGGCCATGATCACCACCCGCGTGGAGCGGTGGTTGTAGACGTCGACCCAGTTGACGCTCGACTGCGCCGACGCGCGGAAGCCCACCGAGGTCAGCGACGCGAAGGTCGGCCACCCGCCCGAGTACAGGCCCGAGTAGCCGCTGATGCCGCGCGGGCCGAAGTGCAGCGACAGCACGTTGCTGGTGCTGTAGGCCTGGTCGCTGCGGCTCAGGTCCGTCGCTGCCGAGGTCTCGATCGTCGGACGCCAGTCGCCGCTGGCGTTGCGGCGGTAGGCGACGCCGGCCACACGCACGGCGGTGCCGGTAGGAGAGCCTGCGGGCGCGTGCAGGAGCAGGCCCAGTCGCGTCGGCTGGGAGTTGGTGATCGTGCCGCTGTCGGTCAGTCGCGTGACGTGCATCTGCAGCACGTACTCGGCGGTCTCGTCGTAGCTCGCGTCGAGGGTCGAGAGCGCGATCCACAGGTGAGGGGCGGTGTTCGCAGCGGTGGTGAGCGTCGTCGACAGCGACGCGTCGTGCACGATCCGCAGGCCGCTACCTCCGTCGTCGCCGACGTCGGAGTCGTTGCGGCGGAAGTAGCCGGGCGCGCCGTCGGCCGCGGTGACGTTGGCCTTGTTCCACGTCAGCCCGCCGACGCTGACGGTGCCGTCGCCGCCGCTGGTGAAGTCGGTCGCAGCCCACGCGCCGAGGTCGATGTCGCGGACGGTGGCCCAGCGCGCGGCGTCGCTGTCGAGCACCGTCGCCAGCGAGCGCGATGCGACGGTCGATCCGTCGTCGCTGAAGACGTGGATGTCGGACGCCGAGCCGCCGCCGGAGATGTCCGCGGCGTCGCCCGAGCTGTTCGCCGAGCGGCCGACGATGCTGCGCGCGCCGTGGCTCCCGAGCGGGATCCCGGTGCCACTCGCCGCCGAGGTGAGCGGCGACCACCCCGTGTTCCCGGTGCCCGTCTCCTTGACGTAGATCGCCGTGCCGACGCCGCCGTCGGTCCGCACGTAGCGAGAGCCGACAGGCGCAGCCACGACGCCCTCGGGCGAGCCGGTGCCGCGGAATAGGTCCTGCAGTGCGATCTGGCAGGCGAGGATGAAGTCGTCGACGAGGTCGCCCCACTGGGCGATCGCGCGGGTGTTCGCCGCCGACGTCGACTGCGTGGTGCGGTTTCGCTTCGCCTGGAAGTGGTTGGCCCACGCGGCCGCGAACGCTGCCGGCGTGCCCGTGATCGTGAGCGGTGATGCGGTCGCCATCAGTGCAGCGCTCCCGCCTCGAGGCCGAAGTGCACCTTGTAGCGCACGCTCTGCAGGAGCTGGCCGGTGTCGATCAGCGGGTTGCCGTCGCCGGCGACGAACTCGGCCTGGCGCTGCCGCGCGCCCTTGCCCTCGCGCTTCGACCCGCGGATCTTCTTCGCCTTGCGCGCCTTGGTGTAGGGCGCGAGCGGTGCCCACGATGGATCCTTGTCGCGCAGGCGCTGCTGCGCGGCGGCCTGCATGCGCTCGCCGATCAGCCCGCCGGCCTGGCGAGCGCTCACGCTGCCGGCCAGGATCGCGTCGAAGTAGATCCGCTCGGCAAGCCGGAGGATCTCGGGCGTCGCATCGTCGATGCCGGGCCCGAGCCACGCGCGCTGTGGCACGCCGATCCCGTACTCGTGGAAGGCACCGATCGCGGCGGTCGTGGTGCCGTCGTGGTCGCGCGCATCAGCGTGCACGCCGACGCTGACGGACATCTCGCCGACGCTCGTCGCCTCGCGCAGGATCGCCTGCCAGCCTCGGTCTTTGTCGGTGACGGTCATCGGAGCGGGAGGGTCAGATCGTTGGAGCGGATCGAGATCGGGCCGACGAACAGCTCGCCGCGCTTGGCCACGAGGTCGAGGTAGCGGCGCCCGTAGTGCGTGGTGCCGAGGTCGCCGACGGCTGTGACGGCCGCGGCCGCGTAGGACACCGAGACATCGCCGACGCGCTCGCTGGTGACCGGACCGGTGCCGGTGGAGCTGTCGCTGCCCTTTCCGGCGAGCTTGAGGTAGTGGGCGGCCAGCGTCGCGTGGGCGAAGCTGGTGAGCTCGCCCCATGCGTCGACCGTGACGACAGCCGACGCCTGGGCGAGCCAGTAGGTCAGGTCGCGCGAGTCGACGCCGTCGAACTCGGGCGGGAGGTCGGACGCGATCGCGAGGCGCTCGGCCATCGGCTCACGAGTCGCTCTCGTCGTCGTCGTCGGCCGACGCGGGCTCGGCGTGGACGCGGCCCTTGGCCAGGTGGTGCTTGAGCGCGTCGAGGTGCTGCGCGGCGGCCCACGCCGAGGCGTCGATCTCCGCGCCGTCGGCGAGCACGACGAGGTCGCCCTCGTGCTCGAACGCGATGGTGCCGACCTTCGGCGATGCGGTGATCTTGACCTTCGGCATGGGGGCCTCCGTCAGGCGGGGAGCATCTTCAGCGGGCGCTGCTTGGCGGGCTTGCCGAGCGCGTCGGTGGTGACCGCGGCGATCTGCGCGACGATCTTGTCGAGGGCGTTCTTCCATGCGGGCTTTCCCGATGCCGCCGCCTCGAGCTGCTCGGACCACCGCTCGAGCGTGTCGGGCTCGGTGGTGCGCGCGATCAGATCGAGCGCGTCGGATGGCGAGAGCTTGGCGATGTCGAACGCCGCACCCTTCTCGCCGACGAGCACTCGCATCTCGCCGCTCTCGAGCATGCCGGCGATCGCGGGGTGGATCTTGATCTCGGACCACTGCGCGTCGGGGATCGTGTTGGCGCCGGGCCGCAGCATGGCCTCGCCACCTGGGTGCTTTCCGGGGACCACGCGGATCCCGATGTGCGGCTTGCCCGGTGCAACCGAGCCTCGATAGTCGACGAGCATTGGTGTCCTTCGATCGGTGGAGTTGGCGACCGCCGCGGTGCGCCGACGCGGCGGTCAGGGTTCAATCATCGCGGGCGCGCGCGGGACTATCAGGTGAAGTCCATGCGCAGCAGCGCCATCGGGTACGGCGTGATCACGCCGCCCGTGCTCTCGCGCGTGGCCACGCCGTAGCTCAGGCCATCCTGGAAGGGGCCGTGCTGCTCGAACGGGATCGGCACCTCGAGCCACAGCTCGTCGGGGCTCGACAGGTGCGCGAAGATCATGCACGGCACGCCATTGGTGCCGGCGTCCTCGAGCTCGTTGACCTCGTCGAATGCGATGTCGGGGTAGTTGTCCGCGAGGTACTTGCGCACGGTGACCGCGGTGTTCGCGATCACGACCCGGTTGGTCGCCTCCCAGAAGCTCGGCGGGATCCAGCAGCGGTTCGGTCGGTGCACCTGGTTGGTCACCGAGCGCATCGTTCGGATCGCGAGGGCGATGTCGGCGACCATCTCGAGTGCCGTCTTCGCGGTCACGCCGGTGGTGCTCCACCGGTACGCACCGCCGGTGCCGGCGGCCGCATCGATCACCGTCATGTTCGGCACGTTCGTGATGCCGTGGATGCCCTTGTTCGCATCGCCGTACATGCCGACGTCGTTCAGGAACTTGTCCATCCCCATGCGGGTGGCCTGCGCCTCGAACTGCTCGAGCGGCGTGCCGGTGGCCTGCGCCTCCTCGATCTCGCCCAGCTCCCAGCCGTAGCCGAGGTTGAACTCGTGCACCTGGAAGGTCGCACGCGCAGCGCTGACCGATGCCTTCGGGATGTCCTTCCAGCTGCCGGTCGTCAGCCACTTCGCGACGCCGACGAAGTCGTACATCTTGTACGAGCCGGTCTTCTTGCCGCGCGGCACCGTCGAGCGGATCGGGATCATGGCCCCGCTCGACATCTTCATCTCGGGGTACTTGCGCTCGTACTGCGCAGCGATCACCTGCTCCAGCTCCTTCTGGAACCAGAGCGCAGCGGCGTCGTCGCGGAACATCGGAGCGGAGACGGCCAGACGGCGAATGTCGTCGAGGCGTACCGCGCGGTCGGGAGCGTTGGGGTCGAGAGTGGGATCCATGGTGGTGTCGCTCCTTGGTTCAGCCGCCGAAGAGTTGGAGTGCAGCGCAGCGGGCAGCGCTCGTGCTGCCGCTGGCGGGGCGCAGCCACTTGGCCTTGGTCCGCGGGACGCGGACGCAGTCGACGACGGCCGCCGTGGTCGCGGCGATCGTGACGGTGCCCTGGACGTTGGTGACGTCGAAGGTGAACCCGGCGTTCGCGGCGGTGAGGATCAGCGTCGCGGTGCCGGTGTCGACGAGCAGCGCCGACCAGAACGCGTCCGCGTTGAGCTGGGTGCGCCACGCGTCGCAGACCTCGGTCGCGGTCATCGAGCCGTCGGCCAGCGCCGAGAGCGTGAGCGACTTGCCCGCGTGCTCGCCGGTCAGGATCGAGATCAGCACCGAGACCTCGACGCTGTTCTGGCCAGCGCCGGGAGTGAGGGTGGTGACCTGGGCGGTGCCGTCGGGCGAGATCCGGAAGGCGCCCGCGATCTCGCCGGCGCCCGCGTTCACGCGCATCCACACCGGGTCCTCCTCGGAGGTGACGTCCTGCTCGGACTCGACGTAGACGTCGCCCTCGGTGACGAGCTCGAGGGTGTCGCCGGCCTTGTGGGTCTCGGCGCTGTTGTCGTCCTCGCCTTCGATGCCGCGGCCGCGCTTGACCACGCCAGCGAGCACGTCGGTCACCGCCGACGGCTGCGCGCAGGTGTCACCGTCGGTCGACACCATGCCGACGCCGAGGGGAAGGTCGGCGACCACCGGCGACTGGGTCGCGGTCTGGGTCAGGTGCGTACCGGGGTTGGACGGGAACGCGACGGTGAACGACTCGCCGGTGCGGACCGCGGTCAGCACGAGCTCGTCGCTCGACGCGTTGTAGCTCGCGCGGAGCAGGTTGCGCAGCTCGACCTGGGCGTTGATCGCCGTGGCCAGGCCTGCGCCGATGAGGTCGGCGCTCGAGCTGCTCGCGACGAACGACGAGTCGACCGCCGACGCACCGGGGCGCGTGCCCGCGGGCGAGGTGATCCGCACGGTGTACGTGCCGTCGGTCGCACCGCCCACGGCGACCGTGGTGATCTGCCGACGCTTCGGGTAGACCCGCGCACGCGCGGTGTAGGGGCGGAGAGTGGCCAGCTCGCCGATGAGGCCGCGGCCGAGGTCGTTGGTGTAGGACGTCTGCATGATGGCTCCTCAGCTCAGGCGGCGGTGGTGGTGCGTGGGTGCTTCCAGGCGTCGCGTCGCTGCGCATCCGCAGCGGCCTTCGCCGCGGTCGCCGGGTCGGCGGCGGCCGGCTTGGCGGCGACGCTCTCGGCCGCCTTCAGCAGCTGCTTGCCGGAGTCGCTGCGCGCGGCGGCCTGCGTGATCGCCACGTCGTAGCGGCCGCGGATGTAGCCGGCATCGGCCTTGTGCGCCTCGACGGCGTCCTTGGCCGAGGGGTCGACGTGCACGACGACGTCGGCCATCACCTGCGCATCGCTGCGACCGGTGGCCGAGTACGTGTCGCCGATGATCCGGCGCGCTGTGGCGACGAGCTCGACGCGGGCATCGATGCGCGCCGCCGCGTCCTCGCGGTCCGCCTTGGCTGCGGCCTCGAGGGCGTCGATGCGACCGCGCAGCTTGGCGTTCTCCTGCTCGAGGTCGTCGGCGTCGCCGCGGGGCTTGCCCGAGCGCATGTCCTTGAGCAGCTTCTTGACGGCCTTGGCTTCGGCCGAGCTGATCTCGAACTCGGAGTCACCGATCATGGCCTTGATCGCCTTGCCCTTGCCGTCTTGCTTGTCGTCTTCGTCGTCCATCGTGGTGACCTCGGGTGCGAGTGATCGCGCCATGGCGGCGCCGGAGTCCATGCGCAGCGCGACGTTCGGACCCTGCCGACCGTCCTGCACGAGCGCGACATGGTTGCCGCGGATGCGGCGCTGGATCGCGTCGTAGTGCTCACCCTCCGGCGTGACGCCGGGCGTTGGGTCGAGCACGACGGTGTAGCCGGGCGAGAGCTGGCGCTTGCCGCCGGCTGCCGCTGCGACGGTCGACGCGTCGGTGACGAGCACGGTGCCGTCGACCTGTCGACCTGCCGCATGAACACCTCCGACGCTTCCGCTCGAGTAGGAGCGTGCGTTGGCGGCGTCGAGCCGCGTGGGCGGGTGATCGTTGGTCAGCGGGACCGCCTCGAAGCTGGCGATCGACGCGGGGTCGAGCACCTCCTCGGGCGGCCGGTACTCGCGGACGACCTTGCCGTCGGCGGTGTAGTACTCGAACACGCCGACGCTCCCGATCGTGGCGGGCACGCGGAGCCATCCGTTGTCGAGGCGCTCGGCCTTGTCGAGGCGCAGCTCGACGGCGTCGAAGCGCTGGACGGTCTCAGCCACGGTCGCGCTCCGCCTCTGCGACCATCGGCAGCGATGCCTTGGCCGCGGCATCGTCGGCCGCCTTGATCACGTCGTCGGCCAGCCGCGAGCCGTTGGCGCGGAGCCACCGGATCGCAGCCGACCAGCGAGCGATGCGACCGCTCAGCCACGCGCGGCGCCGGTCGGTCTTGGCTCGGTCGAGGCGGCGACGGAAGTCGTCGACCTTGCCGATCATGTAGCCGAGCAGCGCCGAGCCGCCGTGCTTCGCGGCCATGCGCAGTACCCACCGCCCGATCGCTCGGGCGATGCGGATCAGCGCGACCAGGAGCGACGCGCGGTTCAACCCTGGCGCTCCTCGGTCTCGATCGGCCCGGTGTCCTCGTCGCTCGAGGGCTCGGGCTCGGGCGACTGGAGCGGCTCCTTCAGCGCATGGGCCATCGCGGCTGCGCCCTTGGCGATCTCGATCAGGTGCTCCTGCTGAGCGCGGCGCTTCGCCGTGATCGCGACGCCACGACCGAACGCCGCGAGGATCGTGCTGACCAGCACGAACGCGGTGTCGATGTCCACGCCGAGCAGGTATGCGGCCAGCGCGACGCCAGCGAGGCCGAGGCCTGCCCAATCGACGCGTGCGGAGTCAGCGAGCTGCGCGAGCTTGGTCACCCACCAAGTGGTGACAGCCAGGATCGCGCCCGTATAGTCGGCCGGCCATCCCGGACATATCCAATCGAGTCAGAACAGGTACACGAGCCGGCGCATCAGCAGTCGCCCGTCGAATCACCACTCTTCAATGCACTCGGCCGAATCACGCTCCATGCACTCGTCGCACAGGTGGCGCAGGTCCTTGATCGTGGTGAAGTACTGCACGCCGCCCGGCACGACGGCATCGAGCTGCGCGACGACGTGCATGGTCTGCGGCACGTTGTGGCGGTGGCACCTGGCGCAGTTCGTGGTGCAGCTGGGCCTCCAGCGGAGGTGGTCGCCGGCGGCGGTGTGGGGGACCCGGCGGCCGTCGACGAGCACGAAGCCCTGAGCGTCGACGGTGTGCTCGATGGGGGTGGGCGGGTAGCCGCAGGGGCGGAGGGTGGAGCGGTCGGTCACAGCGGGCGGCCCCCATGACGGTGCTCGCGGGTGGCGTTGTAGGCAAGCTTCTCCTCGATCCTGTACTGCAGGTCGATCCCGCATGCGCCGGCGAGGTCGGCGACCCGCAGGACGATGTCGGCGAGCTCGACACCGAATCCCTCCGGCTTGTTGCCGCGCGCTGGGTCGTAGCGCACGGCGTCGATGCAGGTGGAGTCTCGCAGCTCCTCGAGGGCCTCGCTGACCTCGCCGTGGATCAGCGCGAGCGCCGAGGAGATGCGCTCGTAGTTGGCGATGCGGCCGTCCTGCACCACCGGTGGCGCGGGCCACCAGCCCTTGGTGACGGCCATGTTGTAGGCGCTGGTCTGCATCTCGTGGATCTTCATCGGTCGGTTCCTTGGGGTGGGTGGTGGATCAGAACGGGATGTCGTCGTTGCCGTAGTCGTCCGGGACGTAGGTATCCTCGGTGGCCTTGGGCTGCTCGCTCTTGCCTCCGCCGCCCGCCGACTCGCCTGCTCCGGCGCGGCCGCCGATGAACTGCACGACGTCGGCGACGATCTCGGTGGCGTACCGCTTGTTGCCGTCCTTGTCGTCGTAGCTGCGGGTCTGCAGGCGGCCTTCGATGTAGACCTGGCGGCCCTTCGCGAGGTAGGTGCCGCAGGACTCGGCCTGCTTGCCCCACACGACGACGCGGTGCCATTCGGTCTCTTCGGTGCGGTCGTTCTGCTTGTTGGTGTACGAGCGCGTCGTCGCGATGCTGAGCTGACAGACGGCGGTGCCGCCCTGCGTGTAGCGGACCTCGGGGTCGCGCCCGAGGTTGCCGAGGATGATGACCTTGTTGACGCTCGCCATGGCTACTCCTTCTCCGGTTGCAGGGCGGCCACGAGGGCCAAGGCGATCGTTTCGCGCTTCATTGGTGCTGTTCTCCTCGCACCGCATCGACGCGGGCGTTCGCGATTTCCACGTACTCGGGGGACAAGTCGCAGCCGACCGAATCGAAGCCCTCGAGTTTCGCGGCCACGTGGGTGGTGCCGCTGCCGATGAACGGGTCGAGCACGATCCCGCCCGGCGGTGTGATCAATCGGATCAGGTAGCGCATCAGCTCGACAGGCTTGACCGTGGGGTGGTGATTCCGACGCCCGCCGCCGCGGCCCGCACCGGCGCGCGGGCTCTTCAGGCCGTCGCTGCCATCCTCGCGATCGGTCAGCTCGCCGCCGCTACGGATCGGCAGGTGGTCGAGCCCGGCCTCGCGCTCGGCCCGGGACGCCTTCGCGACATAGAAGAAGCGCGACGCGCCGCCGGTGTCGCCGCGAGGCGCCGCCGATGCGACCCGACCACGGCGGCCGGTGATGGTGCCGTCGGTTGCGTCGCTCGGTTCGTCGCCGCTGACGCGGCCCTGCTGACCGGGGACG
>JADJBW010000024.1 GCA_016703525.1 Actinomycetota bacterium
CCGCCTGCGGTTCGTGCCGCCATCGCCGCGACGGCCGGGTCATCGGCGTTGAGGACCGCCGTGCCCGTGGCAGGCAGCCATTCGACGAGCTCACCCTTCGCCGCGGCGATGGCCGCGAGGTCGCCGAACGCCTCGGTGTGCGCCGCGGCGACCGAGGTGACCACGCCGACGGTGGGGTCCGCGATTTCGCAGAGGTGGCGGATGTGGCCGGCGCCGCGCATCTGCGCCATCTCCACCACCACCCGGAGCGGCGCAGGATCCGCGTTGGCGGGCGTGAGCGGCGGCCCGAGACCGTTGTTGGGCGGGCGTTCGCTTTCGCGGTTGCGGGGCCGACCGATCGGTAGATCGCCGCGAGCAGGTCCTTGGTCGATGTCTTGCCGACCGAGCCCGTCACGCCGACCACCGGCACCGCCAGGCGGGCCCGAGCGGCGCGGCCGATCGCGGCCAGACGCGTCGATCGTGTCGGGAACCACAATCTGCAACACCGCCGAGCCGTCCCCGACCCCAGCGACGCCTTCGACGACGTGGTCGACGATTGCAACCGCGGCGCCGGCCGCATGTGCCGCCGCGACGAAGTCGTGACCGTCGCGTTCGGCACGCAGGGCGACGAAGCACGCGTCTCGCTCCATCCGGCGAGAATCGATGCTGAACGAGACGACCGGGAGGCATCGGCCGACCCCACCGCAGCGGTCGCTCCGGTCGCCTCGATCAGCGCTGAGCGCTCGAAGATCATCGTCGGATTCTTCCAGATGACCTCGTCCGGGTCGGAGGATGGGCGGTCCACGGGCGAGCGAGGGGCGACCCCTAGGATCGGCCCCGTGGCGGACGATACCCCCGACCTTGCCGGCCCCTCCGGGGCGCGCATCCGTGCGATCGTGCTGTTCGGCGGTCGATCCGCCGAACACGACGTGTCGCGGCGGTCCGCGGCGACCGTAATCGCGGCGCTGGACCCGTCCCGCTACGACGTCGTACCCGTGGCGATCGATCGCGACGGCCGCTGGCACGCCGCCGAGGAGGCGCTTGCCTTGGTCGCGACGGGCGATGTGCCCGCCGACGGCCTTCCCACCGGTGGACCCGTCATCAGCGATGGTGCCCCGAGCACGGCCGTCCTGCGCACGATCGAGGGGCGAACGACCGAGCGCGCCGGGCCGGAAGGGTGGGCCGCGACCGTCGTGATCCCCGTGCTCCACGGGCCGAACGGCGAGGACGGCACCGTGCAGGGCCTGCTCGAGATCGCCGATGTGGCGTACGTCGGCACGGGCGTGCTCGGCTCGGCGCTCGCCATGGACAAGGCTGCCGCCAAGCACATGCTCACGGCGTTCGGCATTCCCCAGGCCCGCTTCATCGCCGCTGCGGAGTGGGACCTCGACGCAGCGATGCGCGACCGCATCGGCGACACGCTCGGCTATCCGCTCTTCGTCAAGCCGGCGAACATGGGCAGCTCGGTCGGCGTGTCGAAGGTCGACGACCGTGCCGGGCTCGACGCCGCCGTGCAGGCTGCGCTGGCGCACGACGAACGGCTCGTCTTCGAAGAGACGATCACGGGCCGCGAGATCGAGATCGCAGTGCTCGGCAACGAATCGCCGCGCGCCTCGGTGGCCGGCGAGATCGTGCCGGGGGCCGACTTCTACGACTACGACGACAAATACGCCAACGACGACGCCGAACTGTTGGTCCCCGCCGATCTCTCGCCCGAAGAAGCGGCCGACCTCGCCCGCCTCGCGGTCGACACCTACCGGGCGCTGCGATGCGAGGGGCTGGCGCGGGTCGACGTGTTCTTCGAATCGCCCGGCCGCGGGTTCCTGGTGAACGAGGTCAACACCCTGCCCGGGTTCACCTCGATCTCGATGTACCCGCGCCTGTGGAAGCACAGCGGGCTGAGCTACGGCGAGTTGGTCGACGAACTGGTGCGACTCGCCATCGACCGCCACCGACGCCGCACTCGGCGTTGAAGGCGGGCCGCCCCCCGTCGTGGGCGGACGGGGGACGGCCCACGTCCGGCCGGGAACGTGTGAGCAGTTGACCCGGCCGGAGCACCTGTCAGTCTCCACAGAGCGGGGGCGCGACTGAATAGGCAATGTCGGTGCACGCCGCGTGGGGCCGATGGCCCATTCCGGTGAGCGGGCTGGACCGGCGGCTGGACCGGCGGCACGGCTCAGGCGGGCGGCAGGGAACCGACGCGCTCCACAAGGATCCACTCGCGATCCTGCGCCACCACGGTGTACTCGTCGGATCGTCGGAGGTAGTCGGCAATCTCGCCCTTCGCGTTCCACAGCACGAGATCGTGGGGCTGCCGGTCGAGGATCACCCCGGGCTTGCCGATCCCTGACAACAGCCGCACGTAGTCGACCACGACCGCACGCGGCACGACCTCGGCGCGATCGTCGAGCCAGACCCGGCGGCCCGCGCCGCTGCGCCATTCGAGGAAGTTCCCCACATAGTCGTACGAGAGCACCCGGCCTTGCCGCAGTCGCGGTGTCGCCTCGATTCGGTCGGCCATGGCCACCGGATAGGCGCTCACCTCGTAGTCGTCGGTCACCGCGACGAGCGCCGTCAGCGCGGCGACGACCGCCACCGCGGCGGGAAGCATCCGCCGCCATGCGACAGGTGCACCGACCCGCAGCGCGCCCATCCCCGCGAGCGCCGGAGCGGCAACGGGAACCAGGACGATCGATGCGGGAACCACGTTGCGCACGGCCCACAGGGCCAGTCCAAGGAACAGCCCGATCACCGCGAGGCGGGGCCAGCTCCGGCGCTGCGCGATCGCTGCCGCGACCCCGACCGAGACGGCGAGGAACACGATCGACGCAAGCGAATCGAGTGCGAGCGGACGCCACTCGGTGATGAAGATCAGCGTCGCGCTCCGCTTGAGCATCTCGACGGGGAACGTGATCAGGTCGAACCCGAACGGGCTCACCACAGCGCCCATCACGGTTCCGCCGATCGCCGCGGCGACCCCGAGCGCTCCACGCCCGTCGATTCGGCGCGCGAGCACGGTCGTGAGCCCCGCCCATGCCCCGAGGAAGGCGAGACCGATGGGGAACGAGCCGTGGACGTTGACCCACACGCCGAACAGCGGGAGGAGCCATGCCGGAGAACGACGCTCCGTCACCACGATCGCCGCCGCTGCGAGAGCGACCATCCCGATGAGTTGAGGACGCTCGTTCCACCAGAACAGCCCCACGATCAGCGCGCCGGCGGTGATAACCAGCCGCCCGACGAGCAGCTCGGCCGGAGCCGAGAGGCGCCACACCATCCATGCCAGCAGACCCGATAGAGCCACGACAAACAGGCGGATGGCCGCGCCGCCTCCCAGCGCCTCGAGCGTCCCATACCACCACGACGCCAGCCAGGACTGCACGACCCACGGACGCCCGGCGGCGGTGAACGTGTACGGATCGGTGTGGGGGGTGTGACCGGCGCGGATCAGCCGACCGGTCGCCAGATGGGTCAGGAAGCTGTTGTCCGACAGCGGGCGAGCACCGTTGAGCGCCCCCAGCCCGGTGACGATCGCGCCCCACCACGCGTGTTCGAGCCGGCTAGCGCGGCGTGCGACGGTCGGGAGCGGGTCGGCGGAGTCGCGGTGCTCCGGCGCGGCGCTGGGCGCCGCGCCGGCTGCGACGTGGGTCATTTGTACGACTCTTGGATGCTCAGGATCGCGGGGCCGAGCACCACGGCGAAGAGCGCCGGGAGGATGCAGAACACCATCGGGAACAGCATCTTCACGGGTGCCTTCTGTGCCTTCTCCTGCGCGATCTGGCGACGCTTGATGCGCATCTCGTCGGCCTGTGCTCGCAGCACCCGCCCGATCGACACGCCGAACGCGTCGGCCTGGATGATCGCGAGCACGAAGGCTCGCACCTCGGGGATCCCCATTCGTTCGTCCATCGCACGCATCGCGTCGGCACGCGAGGCCCCGGCGCGCGCCTCACCCAACATGCGGGCGAACTCGTCGGACAGATGTCCGGGGACCGCCGCGATCACACGGTCGAGGGCTTGCTCGAACCCGAGACCCGCCTCCACGGAGATGGTGAGCAGGTCCAGCACGTCGGGCAGGGCGCGCAGGATGGATGTCTGGCGCTCCTCGACCTTCCGGTTGAGCATCAGGTCGGGGCCGGCCGCCAGACCGCCGCCGATCACGACCGACGCGACAACCTGCATCATGCCGTCGAGCATGAAGCCGAACAGCAGGTTCGTCACGCCGAATACGATGCCCACCGGCACGAGCACGGCCTTCATCGCGAGGAACCGATCCACGGAATCCGGCGTTTGGATTCCCGCGAGCACGAACTTGTGCCGCACCTTGTCGACATAGCCCATCGGCGTGAAGCGCCGGCCGACCAGTGTGAGCCGGGCCATTGCCGGCACCACCGCACGAGCGACGATCGACTCCGCCAGCTTCTCCTGGCGCAAATCCGTCGGCGGCGCGTCGATGTCGTAGCCATCGAGCGTACGCAGCGATTCGCGCACGACCTGCTTCTCGTGCACCCCAGAGCCCACCGCCAACACGATCGCCGCGACCGCGACCGCGAGCAGAACAAGAGGAACGATCAATCCGGACACATCACACCTCGATCGTGATCGTCTTCTTCATCCACACGAACCCGATGAGCATCGAGACCACCGCGCCAACGAGGATCCAGAGCCCGAGCCCGGAGAACAGCCGCGAGATGTACTCGCGGTTCATCATGAACATCACCAGCCCGATGCCCGGCGGGAGCATGCCCAACACCCAGGCCGACATGCGGCCCTCCGCAGTCAGTGCGGCGACATCGCGCCGCAACCGCTCGCGCTGCACCATCGTCTCCGACACGCTCATGAGCAGCTCGGCCAAGTTGCCGCCCACCTCGCGCTGGATCCTGATCGCCATGACCGCCCACTCGAAGTCCTCGCTGTTCATTCGTTCGGCGACGGCGTCCAGGGCATCGTCGAGGTGTCGGCCGAGGCGGGCCTCGGTCACCGCTTGGCGGAGCTCCTTGCCCATCGGGTCTTCGACCTCCTTCGACACCGCCTCGAACCCCTGAGCGATCGAGTAGCCGGCGCGGAGCGTTCCGGCCAACAACTGCAACGTGTCGGGCAGCAGCGCCGTGAACTTCTTCTTCCGGCGCTTCGCCAGGAAGTCGACGACGAAGCCCGGCGCGACAAGCGAGAGGATCAGCGCTGCCGCCGTCATGATCACATTGGTCGTGAGCGTGAACGTGCTCAGCACGAGCACGCCGGAGCCGGCGGCGTAGAAGAAGAGCGCCTCGGCCGGCCGGAGCGGCAGGTCGGCTCGATCCAGCAAGAGCGAGACCCGGGCCAGGAATCCACGCTTCTCGGCGAGCGCACCGGTCATCTCGACGGCGCGCTGCACCAGCGCCGTCTTCGCCAGCCCTTCCTCGCCGCTGTCGTCGGCGACTGCCCGGGAGTTGTAACGCTCGTCGTAGTGGCGCAGCGCCTTGTCGAGCCCGTCGTTGCGACGGGCAACGAGCAGGGCGACGGCAAGGAATGCGCCACCGGCGCACAGCGCCCCCAGACCCACGATCACGTACTTCATGATCGGGTTCGCGAACGTGCCGCCGGCCTCGTCGGCCGTCTGCACGGCCGTGAGCGCCTCGGCGCCCGTCGACAGCACGCGCGGCCGGAATGCCCCGGTTGCGGTGGCGCCCGACATCGAGACCGAAATCGACGAGATCTCCTTCTTGGAGATGCCGAGTCCTTTGACTGTCAGGCGGTACTGCGAGCCGATGAGCGTGGCGGCATCTCCGGCCATCGCACCCAGTTCGTCGTCGCCACCTTGCCGCAGCGACCCGCCTGCCGAGGCGACCAACTGGCGCAGCGCGGCGCCATCGGGCGTTGCCGCACCTCCGGTGACCGCTATGACGTGCACGGTCGCTCCGGCGTCGCGCACGGCTCGCTGGGCGACCGAGAACGACGTGCCGACGCCCCCGTCGGGTGAGCCGGTGATCACGACGATCGATCGCTGGGCCTCGCCGCCTTTCGCCACCAGATCGGCCGCGAGCACGACCGACGACCACAGCGAGTTCGACCCGCTGGGCGTGATCGCCTTGGCGGAACTCATCACACCGTCGAGCGATGTCACCAGGCCGCTCGCGATGACGGCCTTCCCGCCGGTCGACACCACGCCGAGCTTGCTAATCGCGCCGTCGCCGGGCGCGAGCTTCCCGAGAGCGGCCTTCGCCAGCTGGACCGTTCCGTTCCGCAGCAGCTCGCTGTTGTCGAGGACCACCACCACGTTGGAGTCGAGCCCGGCATCACGCAGCGACTCGACCGTCGCGTCGTGTGCGACGCCGTCGATCGTCACCCGCGCCGAGCCCGAGGGCTTGGCGGTTGAGATCACGTCGACGGTCAGGTCGTCGCTGCGCGCATCGACCGAACGAAGTTGCAGGGTCGGGACCTCGGAGGATTCCGACGCGGCCGGAACGGCGAACGCGCCGAGCACCGCGAGAAGCACGCCGAGGAGCGCCACCGCTGCGCTGGTTGAGGTGCGACGCCGGGCGCTCATCCGCGCCCCACAGCGCGTCGGCCACCCAGGTCGCCCGGTGCGAACACCTCTGGGCCCAGGCGGATCCCCTGATCGGCCAGCTTCTCGGTGAACTTGGGGCGAACGCCAGTCGCCTTGAGGTGACCCCGGAACTTCCCCTTTTCGTCGACACCCATGCTGAAGTCGAAGAGGAACACATCCTGGAGCGTGATCACGTCGCCCTCCATGCCCTGTACCTCGGTGATGTGCGTGACGCGACGGCTTCCGTCGCGCAGGCGGGAGAGCTGCACGATCATGTCGACCGCACCCGAGATCTGCTCTCGGATCGCTCGGATCGGAAGGTCGAAGCCGGCCATGAGGACCAGCGTCTCGAGACGTGCCAGCGAATCGCGAGGCGAGTTCGCGTGGAGCGTGGTGAGCGAACCTTCATGGCCCGTGTTCATCGCCTGCAGCATGTCGAGCGTTTCGCCGGCGCGACATTCACCGATCACGATTCGGTCGGGTCGCATACGCAGGGAGTTCTTGACCAGGTCGCGGATCGACACCTCGCCGCGGCCCTCGACGTTCGGTGGTCGGGTCTCGAGGGAGAGCACGTGATCCTGGTGGAGCTGCAGTTCCTTCGAATCCTCGATGGTGACGATGCGTTCGTCGGGCGGAATGAACGACGACAGCACATTCAGCAGCGTCGTCTTACCGGAACCGGTACCGCCCGAGACCACCACATTGAGCTTGCCGACGACGCACGCCTGCAGGAATCGGGCGGCATGAGCGTTGAGCGAACCGAAACGGATCAGGTCGTCAACCTGCAGAGGATCCTTGGAGAACTTCCGGATCGTGAGGAACGGTCCCCCGATCGCCAGCGGCTGGATGACCGCGTTCACACGGGAGCCATCGGGCAGGCGGGCGTCGACCATCGGCGTCGACTCGTCGATGCGACGACCGACCTGCGACACGATCTTGTCGATGACTCGACGGAGATGGTCGGAATCCACGAAGGTCGTCGGATCACGCTCGATTCGGCCGCCGCGCTCCACGTACACCATGTCCGGGCCATTGACCATCAGCTCCGACACGTTGTCGTCTCGCAGAAGCTTGTCGATCGGGCCGTACCCGAGGATGTCGTCGGTGACCTCCTGGATCAGCTGCGCCTTGTCGGCGGCCGAGAGCGGTGCTCGCTCCTGGGCCAGGGTCGCGAGTAGCTGCTCGTGCACTCGCCGTCGAAGGTCTTCTCCCGACAGGCGATTGTCGTAGAGGATCGGCCCGAGTTCCTCGATCAGGTGCGTGTGGATCCGCAGACGCAGCTCGTCCATGATCGGGTCGCGCCGCAGCCCGCCGCCGTGACTCGCGGGGACCTGATTTGCCTCGTGTAGACGCTGGTAGAGCGACACCTTCTGTCTCCTGATCGACGGGGGCCGTCTAACGACGACGTGCCTGGGTTGGGGCGTTGGTGAACTGTTCGGCGAGTTGTACGAGTGATCGAGCGACGGCGGACTTGGGCGCATGGAGCACCACCGGTACGCCCTTGTTGACCGATTGGGGAATCAGCACGTCGGAGGGCACGAGCGCATCGGCCTTCGCCTGAAGCGTCCGTTCGACCTCGCCGATATCGAGCTTCACCTTCGAGTTCGATCGATTGAGCACAAGCAGGAGCTTTTCCATCGGGGTGTTCAGGAGCCGGAGCGTCTGCAGCCCGATCTTCACGTTCTTGATGTTCGGAATGTCCATCCCGGCCACCAGCACGATGCGATCGGAGATCTCGACGAGCCCCAGTACGACGTCGTTGAAGTACGCCGGCGTGTCGACGACGATGTACGAACAGAACGTCCGCAGCCGTTCGACGATGGCGATCATTTCGGCGGCGCCGACCTGATCCGCGAACGCGGGCTCCAGCGGAGCGGGCAGCACCCGAAGCCCCGATGGCTCGTGGGTGACCAGCAGCGATTCGAGTAGCGAGTTGTCCATCCGATCGATGGCCTCGACGGCGTCGACGATTGTGTGATGCGGGGTGAGCTTGAGCATCACGGCCGCGTCGCCGAACTGCAGGTCTGCGTCGACGAGGCAGACGGGCTTCGACGAGCGCTGTGCCAGGCACACCGCGAGGTTCGTCGAGATCACGGACTTGCCCGCGCCACCCTTGGTCGAGAACACGGAGATGACCTGACCGAGATCGCCATCATCGCTCGCACCCTGCGGTGCGTGTCCGTGTCCGTGTGCGCTGCGACGCGAACTCGAGTCGAGCGTGAGCGCCACGCGCTGCACCGCCGACGTGAGCTGCTCCGCTTCGCCGTTGAGGGCCAGCACGTCTTTGACACCGGCACGCAACGCCGCCTGGAGTAGCGCCGTCGTCAACTCCTCGACCACGAGGATCGCACCGAGCGCCGGATGCGCCGGGATCAGGCGTTCCGCGATCGCAAGGTCGGCAGGCGTCGCGCACGACGGACCGAGGATGACGACGACGGGGACCGAACCGGTGAGCCGGCTCGCCAGTTCCTGCAACGAGTCGAACGGCGTGCCGCCTTCACCGAGCAGCCGCATCAGACCGTCGCGGATGGTTGGGTGCGGCTCGACGATCGCGACCGACACGCGGATCGAGGCGGCCTGCGGGTCGGGACGGGCACTCGGCTCGGCCGGCGGCGCCGACGGTGCCGCCGCAGGATCGGCGTGGCCGTACCGGTCGGCCGGTTGGCTGTACGGATCGGCGGGCCGGCCGTACGGATCGGCGGGCCGGCCGTACGGGTCAGCCGGTGCGTTGTACGGATCAGCCGGTGCGTTGTACGGGTCAGCCGGTGCGTTGTACGGGTCAGCGGGCCGGCCGTACGGATCGGCGGGCCGGCCGTACTGGTCCGCTGCCAAGTTGGAGATGCTGGGAATCGCAGCGCCTTGGCCCATCGCCGGGGCAGATCGGTCCTCACGATACGGATCGCTCGCCGCAGCGCCGTACGGATCGGCATCGGGGCCGATGGTGGTGCCGAACGACGCCAGTGGGTCGTCGTCGAAGGTCGGCACGGCGAAGGGACGCTGGCTCGAGGACGAGCCTCCGAGTCGGTCGGCCGAGGCGGCGGTCCCCCAGTCGCGGCCCTCCCGGCCACGGATCCCTCACGGGGATCTCTCATCACTGCCCCCCGGCGGTCGGAGCGGCTGCGACCGGCTCCGGCGTCTTGCCGGCAGCACCCAGCAGTTCGAGCGGGTCGAGCGACGGAGCGATCGGCTTCGGCTCATAGTCGGGGCGCACGAGCGTGAGGTAGATCTTGCCGGTCGGGACCGCGATGATCTGCTGGGATGCCTCCGGCGGGACCTCGAAGGTGATGAGGTCCGAGGTCGGCGCCTGGGTTGTCGTCGGCGTCTCGCCGGGCTGAACCGGTGCCGCAGCGACCGGCGAGCCGAGCGAGCGGCCGAGCGCCAGGACACGCACCTTCTGGTACAGGTGCCCTGCGCAACCGGTCCCCTGCTGGGCGGCCTTCGTGCCGGTGGTCGGCTGGTCGGCGGTCGGGGCGGCCGCCATGTTCACGTAGTCGCCCTGGGTGATGAGTCCTGCCACCCCGTGGACCTGATCGGCGGAGATGGTCACGGCGACCATGCCTTCACGGAGCACCGAGGCGGTCGAGTCGGAGAGCTGCGTGTTCGAGACGAACATCGGTGTCGAGATGATCGTGCCGGCGGTCAGGTCGAGCGCCGCGAGCTGACCGCGGATGTCCTCGACGCGAGTCACCGCATTGGCTGGGACATCGATGCGGCGCCGCGAACCGATCGCGATCTGCCCCGAGTCGATCAACGCGTTGGCGTCGGCGCCCCTCGGGATCTGCGCCTTCGCGATCACGACCGACACCATCTGGGTCTCGCCCTGGGCTCGTTCCTCGATTCCGCCCACATACCGAAAGATCAGCAGTGCAGCGACAGCGCCGACCACCAAAGCTCCCACCAGAATGAGTGTTCTGCGAGTACTCACGTCTACCTCGATCCTTCACATGACGACGACCGCCCAGGCACACGGGGCCGTCCCGGACACGTACATGGTCGGCAGGTCGACCCGCAGATATGAGGATTTCGGTTCGGGAACTTCGGCTCGTTCGTGGCCTTCTTCCGGTGGCGCGACAGCGGCGCCGCCCTCCGGGCGACGCCGCTCGTCGTGGATGCTCGGATGTGGGCCTACGGCCCGCGGTGCTCAGCCTTCAGCAGGCTCCGCGGCCTCGTCAGCGGCGCCGTCCACGGGCTCACCGCCGTCGGCCTCGGGTGCATCGCCCTCTTCGTAGCCGTGTTCGGCGTAGTACTGCTCCCACGCCTCCTGACCCTCAGATGGGCTGTCGGGGTCGAAGGATGGGCCGATGTAGTTGCCCTCGGAGTCGTAGGCGTGCTCGCCGAAGTGCTCCTGGTACTCGGCGGCCACGATGCCACCCTCGGCGGCCTGCTTGATCGACAGGCTGATCCGACGGCGCTGCAGGTCGAGATCGATGATCTTGACCCAGAGCTCTTCGCCCGGCGTGACGACCTGCTCGGGCAGGTCGACGTGGTGCGCCGACATCTCCGAGATGTGCACGAGACCCTCGATCCCGTCGCCCACCTGGATGAACGCACCGAACGGCACGAGCTTGGTGACCCGGCCGTACACCAGCTCGCCCACCTGGTGGGCACCGGCGAACTCCTGCCACGGATCCTGCTGGGTCGCCTTCAACGACAGGCTGATCCGCTCGCGGTCCATGTCGACCTCGAGCACCTCGACCTCGATCTCGTCGCCGACCGCAACGACGGACCCGGGATGGTCCACGTGCTTCCAGGACAACTCGGACACGTGCACGAGGCCGTCCATGCCGCCGAGGTCGACGAAGGCACCGAAATTGACGACCGATGAGACGACGCCGCGGCGACGCTCGCCCGGGCGCAGATTGGTGAGGAACTCATCGCGCTGTTCCTTCTGCGTCTCCTCGAGCCACGCACGGCGGCTCAACACCACGTTGTTGCGGTTCTTGTCGAGCTCGATGATCTTCGCCTCGAGCGTCTTGCCGACGTAGGGCTGCAGGTCGCGCACCCGGCGCAGCTCCACCAGCGATGCCGGCAGGAAGCCACGCAGGCCGATGTCGACGATGAGACCGCCCTTGACGACCTCGATGACCGGACCGGCGACCACGCCATCGGCTTCCTTGATCTCCTCGATCTTGCCCCACGCACGCTCGTACTGCGCACGCTTCTTGGACAGGATCAGGCGACCTTCCTTGTCTTCCTTGGTGAGGACGAGCGCCTCGACCTCGTCGCCGAGCGACACGATCTCCGACGGGTTGACGTCGTTGCGGATCGACAGCTCGCGGGACGGGATGACGCCCTCCGCCTTGTAGCCGATGTCGAGGAGCACCTCGTCGTGATCGACCTTGACAACGGTGCCGGTGACGAGTTGGCCATCGTCGACCCCCACCATGCTCGCGGAGTACAACGCTTCGAGGTCGGCGTCGGAAACGTTGTTGTCGACGATTTGGCGGGGCGTGTATGCCCCTTCGGTCGGGTCGGTCGGAAGGTCGGTGGTCTGGTCGGTCACTGGGTTGCCTATAGGAAGTCGGGGGATAGGGACAATTGCCGCCCATCACACGCGCGGCGCGAGTGGCGGGAAACGGCGCTCACACGCTAGGGGCCAGGTGTCGCCAACGGCAACTACGTGACGACCGGAGGCCGGAGCCCGAGCTCTCGCCCGGGCGGCTGGCGATCAACAGGAACTCGGGCTGATCGATCGTCGCGGCGGCCGGCCGGTAGCGACCGGGTGTCACCGACCCGATCGACTCGACGCGCAGCCCGGCGATCGCCGCGATCAGGTGCAGTTCGCGCGGCGTGTAGCAGGTGGTCCACAGGTCGGCCGGACGTGGCGATCCACGCTCGTCGCGCACCTCGGTCGGCTCGTGATTCACGCCCGTTGCAGCGTCGAACCGGTCGTGTTCCTCCAGGTGTCGGACCTGGAAGTACGACGAGAACGCGGTCACGGCGCAGCGGCCACCCGGGCGAAGGGCCCGCCGGATTCCTTCGAGCACCGCGCGGTCGGAGCCGAAGTTCTGCGGGTCGCCGGCGAAGGGTCCGGGGCCACCCAGGCCGAACGCCCCCTGACACAGCGAGATCGCCGCGTCGAACCGGTCGGCAAACGGCAGCGCTCGGGCGTCGCAGCGAAGGAAGCGCGCGTCGACACCCAGACGCTCGGCCTCACCGGATGCCACCTCGACGAAGCGGCTGCTGATATCGACCCCGACCGAGATGCCACGCCCGGCGAGCTCGATGGCATGGCGGCCCGGCCCGCACCCGACGTCGAGCACCGACATCCCCGGCGACAGCCCGAGCAGGTCGACCAACGCGTCGACCTCGGCGACGGTGCCCTTCGTGAACGAGTAGCGAAGGTATGCCGGGCCCATGTGATCGGCCAGGTCTTCGAACCAGTGACGTTCGACCGCTCCGGTCACCCCTTCGCCTCCGACCAGGATCGTCCGTGGGCCAGGTTCACCTCGAGCGGAACGTCCATCGTGAAGGCGGCGCGCATCGTGTCGACAATGAACTCCGTGGCCTCGGCGAGCTCCGCCTCGGGCACCTCGCACACGACCTCGTAGTGCACCTGCAAGACCACCTTGGTGCCGAGCCCACGCTCGCGCAGGCCGGCGTCGATACGTACGAGGGCCACCTTGAAGATGTCGGCGGCGAGTCCCTGGATGCCGGCATTCATCGCTTGCCGCTCCCCCGCCATGCGAATGGCGCGAACGCCCGACGCGAGCTCCGGGATGCGGCGGCGGCGCCCGAAGAGCGTCTCGGTGTAGCCGCGCTCGCGGGCCTCCGCGACGGTCTGGTCCATGTACGAACGGACGGCCGGGAAGGCCACGAAGTAGGCGTCGAGGATCTTCTGCGCCTCGCCGGTTGGAATGGCCAGCCGCTGCCCGAGACCGAACGCTTCCATGCCGTACGCCAAACCGTACGACACCATTTTCGCCTTCGACCGCTGCTCGATGGTCACCTGGTCGGCTTCCACGCCGAACACCCGCGACGCCGTGGCCGTGTGGATGTCGGTGCCGGAGCGGAAAGCCTCGATCAAGCCCGGGTCGCCTGCCAGGTGAGCGAT
This sequence comes from Actinomycetota bacterium, assembly GCA_016703525.1. GTDB lineage: Bacteria > Actinomycetota > Acidimicrobiia > Acidimicrobiales > Microtrichaceae > JADJBW01. Next base: position 13,560 of record JADJBW010000024.1, read on the forward strand.
GCAGCGAAGCTCGATCTGGTTGTAGTCGGCGACGAGCAGTTCGCATCCGGCCCGCGGGACGAACGCCCGACGGAACTGGCGCCCCTCGTCGCTTCGCACCGGAATGTTGTGCAGGTTCGGCGCGTCGGAGCTGAGCCGACCGGTGCGCGCGACCGTCTGGTTGAACGTCGCGTGGATCCGCCCGTCGGGCGCGACCTCGGCGATGAGGCCCTCGCCGTAGGTTCCGCGCAGCTTCTCGAATTCCCGGTACGACAACAGGTCATCGATGATCGGGTGCTGGCCGCGCAGCTTCTCGAGTGACGCGGCGTCGGTCGAATAGCCGGTCTTCGTCTTCTTCTGCGGTGTCAGGCCCAGCTTGTCGAACAGGATCGTGCGCAGCTGCGGCGTGGAGTTCACGTTGAACGGCTCGCCGGCCGCCTCGACGATCGCCTCACGTAGCCGATCGCACTCCGCGGTCAGATGCGTCAAGAGCCCCGCGAGTTCGTCGCGGTCGACACCCACCCCGACGTGTTCCATTCGCGCCAACACTCCGACGAGGGGCATCTCGACGTCGTCGAGCAACGACCGCAGACCCTGTGCGTCGAGCGCTTCGAGCAGCGGAGGCACGAGCGCCGTGATCGCCAGCGCTTCGCGCGCGGGGCGACGCGAGTGGTCTTCGGTCGCCTCACCGAAGTCGAGCTGGGTTGGGTCATGTGCCTCGCCCGCAGCCATCTCGGCGTCGGAGTACCGGCTGAGCAGGTCGTCGAGCGCATAGCGGGGCTCGGCGGGGTCGAGCAGGTACGCGGCGATCTTCGTGTCGACGTGGAGGCGCGGCGAATCGATCCCGAGGAAGAGCCACGACCGGAGCAGTGCCTTCACGTCGTGCCCGGCGATCGTCGCGCCGCGTGCGACCCAGGAACCGACGGCCGCACTCACGCTCGGGTCCCCGAACAGTTCGCCGGGTACCCAGCTGACCTCGCCGAGCGATGCATCGGTCACGACCGCAACGCCGTCGAGCGGCGAGCGGCCGGGTGTGCCCTGCCACGCCGCGGCGACCGCGACATGCCCGGCGCTCGGGTCGAGCCCGGCGAAGAGGCGGGCGGCGTCGGTCGCATCGCATGCGGTGACCTCGGCCTCGAGCACGCGACGTGCGTCCTGCGCGGCTGCGGCGCCGTCGCCGAACGCGTCGCCGAGGCGGCCGATGAGCGACGTGAACTCGAGGAACTTGAAGAGGTCGACGACCGCGTCGAGGTCGAACGCCCCTTGCCGGAGCGCGGCCGCCGCGACGCCGAGTTCGACATCGCGACGCAGCCGCATCATCTCGACGTTGGATCGTGCCTGGGCCTCGTTCGCCGCCAAGTTCTCGCGCAGTTTCGGGGTCAACTCGGCGAGGTGGTCGTAGATGCCGTCGAGATCGCCGTAGGTCGTGATCAGCTTGGCGGCCGTCTTCTCCCCGACCCCCGGCACGCCGGGCAGGTTGTCGGACGGGTCGCCGCGCAGCGCCGCGTACTGCACGTACTGGGCGGGCGTCACTCCCGTTCGTGCCGCGATGCCGGCCTCGTCGTAGAGCACGTAGTCGCTCACGCCGCGACGGTTGTACAGAACCCGCACGTGCGGGTCGGTCACCAGCTGGTAGCTGTCGCGATCACCGGTGACGATGATCGTGTCGAGACCCGCCTCGGTGGCCTCGGTCGCAAGGGTCGCGATGATGTCGTCGGCCTCGACCCCCGCCTGTTCGAGCACCGGGATCTGCAACGCGTCGACGACCTGGCGAACCAGGCTCATCTGTTGGCGAAGAATGTCGGGCGCCGACTCCCGGTTGGCCTTGTACGTGTCGACCATCTTGTGGCGGAACGTCGGCTCGGGACGATCGAAGGTGACCGCCAGCAGGTCGGGCTGGTGGTCACGCACGAGATTGAGCAGCATCGACGTGAAGCCGAAGGTCGCGTTGGTGACCTGGCCGCTGGCCGTGGCAATGTCGGTCGGTAGGGCGAAGAACGCCCGGTAGGTGAGCGAGTTTCCGTCGATGAGCATCAGGGTCGCCATGGCGGCGCCCACACTATTCGGCGGCGATGACAGCGGTTCCGGGGCGGCGCGTCGTCGGCGACGTCAGGGCCGAAGATCGCCGTCGAGAACCTGCTGGGCGATCGCACGCATCGCGGTACGCCGATCCATCGCGTTGCGCTGCAGGAAGCTGAACGCTGCCTGCTCGCTCAGGCCGTACTCGTTCATGAGCCGCGCCTTGGCCCGGTCGGCGAGCCGTCGCACCTCCAGCTGATCCGACAGCCGCTGCTCCGATTCGGCAAGCGTCGCGAGGTCGGCGAACCGGGCGACCGCAACCTCGATCGCGGGGACGAGATCCTCGCGTTGGAACGGCTTGACCAGATAGGCCATCGCTCCCGCATCGCGGGCTTCCTCGATGAGCTCCCGCTGGCTGAACGCCGTGAGAATCACGACCGCGCACGTGCGGGTTTCGGTGAGTCGGCGGGCGACGGCCAGCCCATCGAGTCCGGGCATCTTCACGTCGAGGATCGCGACGTCGGGTCGGGTTCGTTCCACGAGCGCAACGGCCTCGTCGCCGCGTGCGCATTCGCCGACGACGTCGTACCCCTCCTCGGTCAGCAACTCGCACAGATCGAGGCGAATGATCGCCTCGTCCTCCGCGATGACCACCCGAAGGCGCGGTCGGTCAGCCATCGCCGCTACGCGTCCGCCCGGCGGACATCTCGTCGAGCAACGCGTCCTGGCGTGCCTCGAGATCGGCGATTCGGCGCTGCAGGTCGTCGCGGTGGCGACGCATCGCTCCGGCGTCGCCCTCAGCCTCGCGCCGTTCGGCGGCGTCGGCGGGCGATTGCGAGACGATCGAGCGGAGCCGAGCGTCGTCCGCGTCGTCGGCGAGGTGCCGGAGCTGCTCGTCGGCGACCCGCAGCTCCTCCCGTGCGGCGACGAGCCGCCGCGAGATACCGCGGAGTCGCCGCTCGGTCAGCCAGGCCATCCCGCCATCGTACCGACCGCCGGACGGCCGCCCCGAACCCGGCAGGTCACGCGGCCGCGGCATCTGTCGCAATCCAGGCTCAGGCGTGCATATCCGCACCTGTGGGCCTGAATTGCCCGCGGCCCCCTCCCCACAGCCCCGCTCCCCCGGCAGCTCATTGCCGATCTCGTCCGTAGCATGAACACGGTGCATTCCTACGTTCGCGTCAGCTCGGCGGTTGTTCTCCTCGTCGCAGCCGTGGTCGTCGCCGTTCGGGTGGGGCCGGACTGGTTCAGGCCGAGTCGCGGGGACGTCGAGGTGGTGTTCGACTCATGCGGACGCGCCTCCGTTCAGTTCGATGGCGAGCCGTGGAACGAAGAGTCCTCGCAACGGCGTGAGCTCGCCGGGCTTCGAGTGCCGGGGCACTTCCGCGTCCTCGATACGCCGGAACATGATCGAGGGGCCGTGGTCGTTGAGGTTCCGAGCGGCGAACCACTCCGGATCCACGGACTCGTTCGTAAGGGATTCGTCACGGCGGTCGGCTGCATCTGACGTTCCCGGGCACACGTCGCAGGCAACAACACCGTGCGCGGCCACGGCCGCGGAGGACAGCCGTCGCGTTGTGGTGTGCTCGCCTCATCCGAGGCGCCGCGATCGACACGCAGCCCTCTGCGAGCTCGACGAGCGTCGATCACGTCCCCAGTGTTCTCGGGGTGCTCACCTCACCCACAGCGTGCCCGGGGTGGGACTTGAACCCACACGCCCTTTCGGACAGTGGATTTTGAGTCCACCGCGTCTGCCATTCCGCCACCCGGGCCTCGGGGCAGCCTAGCGTGGCCGCGATGACCGACCGCGCTGCTTCCGGATCATCCGCCACGCTGGCACGTCTCGCCGTGCTGGTGGCCATCGTGGCACTCGTCGCGGCCCTCCGCGAACGAGCGTTCGCAGCGAATCGCCGAGAGAACCCGACGTCAGTCGGCTGACTCGGCGAGCGCCGCGAGGAGCTTGGTCGGCGTGTCCTTCGGGCTGATCTTCGGCCACGCGTGGCTGATCGTCCCGTCCTCGTCGATGAGGAACGCAGAGCGGATGATGCCCATGTAGGTGCGCCCGTAGTTCTTCTTCTCGCCCCACACGCCGAACGCCTCCGACACGGTGTGCTCGGGATCGGAGAGCAGGGTGAACCCCAGGCCGTGCTTCTCGTCGAACTTGGCGAGCTTGGCCGGAAGGTCGGGGCTGATGCCGATGATGACGGTTGTCCCGACGTCGCCGGCGATGTCTCGCAGTGCGCACGACTGCGTTGTGCAGCCCGGCGTGTCGGCCTTCGGATAGAAGTACACGAGCACCTTCCGGCCGCGGTAGTCGGCCACGTCAACCGTCTCCCGCGCTGGTCGAGCAGCGCGATCGATGGTGCAGGTGAGCCGGCGAGCGGAGCAGATGGAGCCATGCGCGAACGCTAGACCACGTCCCTCGCCGGCGGACGCGTCAGAGGGCGAGCGCCGAAGCACTCGCCCTCTGACATGTATCGATCGAGTTCGCCGCCTCAGCGGCGATGGATCACTTCGGAGCGGGACGCTCGCCCTTGGCGATCGCCTTCAGCGTCGCGCCGGCGCTGACCTTCACGGCCTTGGACTTGCCGACCTTCATCGACTCGCCCGTCTGCGGGTTGCGGACGGTGCGAGGACCACGGATGACCTGCTCGAACTTGATCCAGCCCGGGATCGTGACCGTGTCCTTGCCCTTCGCCACCGTCTGGGCGACGATGTCCCAGAAGGCGCCGAGCACGGCGTCGACATCCTTCTTCGGCAGGTCGGTGCGTCGCGCGATCGTCTCGACCAGCTCGGTCTTGTTCATGTCGTTGACCCTCCCGGGTGCAGTAGTTACAACGATGTAACTCTACCCGCGGCAGACACGGATGTCACACACCACCCCCGAAATTTCGGGGGATTCGGCCGATCTGGGGACGAAGTGCGGCGATCTGCCACCGACTCGCCGCGCTCAGATCGCGTCGATCGCGCGGCGGAATTCTCCGACGAGATCGCCGACCCCTTCGGGTCCGGCACCCTCGACCATTCGGCGTACGACCGCCGAGCCCACCACGACGCCGTCAGCGACGCGGCACGTCTGTACCGCCTGCTCCGGCGTCGACACGCCCACACCGACGAGCACGGGGCGATCGGTGATCCGTTTGAGCCGCGTGGCGATCTCGGTGGCTGACGCCGCAAGTGAGGTGCGCTCCCCCGTCACCCCCAGAAGCCCAACGCCGTACACGAACCCGCGGGAGCGATCGCAGACGCGGCCGAGCCGCTCGTCCGAACCCGTCGGCGCCGCGAGCATGACCGTCTCGATGCCCGCCGCGTCGGCTTCATCGCACCACGGTCCAGCCTCGTCCAACGGCAGGTCGGGCAGGATCGCCGCAGACACGCCAACCTCGGCCGCAGTCGACGCGAACCGTTCCAGCCCGAACCGGAACACGAGGTTGTAGTACGTCATCACCGCGACCGGGACGCCGATGTCGAGGTTGGCGATCTCCGCCAGCACGCCGGGCGGGGTCGCCCCGGCCCGGAGGGCAACCTCCGACGCCTCCTGGATCACCGGGCCGTCCATCACCGGATCGGAGAACGGAATCCCCACCTCGACCGCATCGGCCCCTGCAGCGACCGCCGCACGCACCATGTCTTGCCAGCCGGGGAACCCGCCGGTCAGGTAGATGACCAGGCTGTGTCCGCCGCGATCGCGACGTGCACGGAGCACCCGTTCGAGCTGGCCGACAGCAAGGCGGCGCGGCGGAGCGGACTCGTTCATCGAAGGATCTCCATCATCTGAGCCACGTCCTTGTCCCCCCGACCGGACAAGTTGATCACCACGCTGAGCCCCGCAAGCTGTGCGCGCTCACGGCTCACCCAGGCGATCGCGTGCGCCGACTCGAGCGCCGGAATGATCCCCTCGGTTCGGCTGAGCAACTGGAACGCGTCGACCACCTCGTCATCGGTCACCGGCGCGTATTCCGCCCGGCCGATGTCGGCGAGGTGGGCATGTTCGGGTCCGACGCCGGGATAGTCCAAGCCGGCGGAGATCGACTGCGCCTCCTCGACCTGGCCGAACTCGTCCTGCATCAGATACGAGACCATTCCATGCACGACCCCCGGCACCCCTCGACCGACCGCAGCGCCCCCGGCGGGCTCCACACCGACGAGTCGCGCCGGGGTCTCGGCGAACCCGGCGAAGATCCCGGCGGCGTTGGAGCCACCCCCCACACAAGCGACCACCACGTCGGGCGTACCGGCGACCCTCGCAGCGAACTGCTCGCGGGCCTCGTCGCCGATCACCCGATGGAACTCCCTCACCATCCACGGATACGGGTGAGGGCCCATCACCGAACCGAGGCAGTAGTGGCTGCGTTCCACCGTCGCGACCCAGTCGCGCATCGCTTCGTTGACGGCGTCCTTCAGCGTGCGACTGCCCGACGACGCCGGCCGCACCTCGGCACCCAACAGCCGCATGCGGAACACGTTGAGCTCCTGGCGAGCCATATCGACCTCGCCCATGTAGACGCAGCACTCGAGGCCGAGCAGCGCTGCCGCCGTCGCCGTCGCGACGCCGTGCTGACCGGCGCCCGTCTCGGCCACGAGCCGGGCCTTCCCCATGCGTTGGGCCAGCAGCGCCTGGCCGAGCACGTTGTTGATCTTGTGGGAGCCGGTGTGGTTGAGGTCCTCGCGCTTGAGCCAGATGCGACAGCCGAGCTCCGCGGACAGCCGGTCGCATCGCGTGAGCGGCGACGGTCGCCCCGCGTAGTCGGCGAGCAGTCCGTCGAGCCGGGCACGGTACGACGGGTCGGCCCACGCCTCGATGAACGCCGCCTCCAACTCCTCGCACGCAGGCACCAGCGTCTCGGGCACGAACCGACCTCCGAACCGGCCGAATCGACCGGTCGCGCCGGGTTCGCCCATCACGGGTCGACCATCAGCTGACATGTGTCCCATCTCTCTCGGTGGCGCTCGTCAGAGGTCGCCGTACTCGCGCCAGTCGAACGGCTCGGGACCCGAACCCTGTTCGATCGTCACCGTCTCCGGCTCGGCCTCTCGAGCAGCGCGGATGAACGCCTGCACCAGGCGTGGGTCCTTCTGGCCCGGCGACGACTCGACTCCGGTCGACGTGTCAACACCCCATGGGGCGACACGCCGCACGGCGTCAGCCACGTTGTCGGGGCGCAGGCCGCCCGCAAGAATGACCCGCCGATTCGGCGGGATGCTGTCGGCGAGCGACCAGTCGAAGACACGACCGCTCCCGGGTGCCACGCCGTCGAGGAGCATCGCATCCGCCTGGTACTCGTCGAATCGTTCGATCGCGCTCGAACCGGCGGGGAACGCAGCGATCAGCGTGCTGACCTTGGGTCGAATCCGTGCAGCCATCGCCGGGGTCTCATGGCCGTGCAGCTGCGCGCCACGCAACCCCGCCTCGAGCACCGTGGACACCACGAAGTCGGGGTCGTGATCGCGGAACACGCCGATCGTCATCACGTCGGGCGGGAGCCGCCGGGCGATGTCTCGCGCCGTGCCGACGGTGACCTGGCGGGTCGACGGGGCGAACACGAACCCGATGGCATCCGCGCCGAGCGCGACGGCCATCAGGGCGTCCTCCTCGTTGGTGATCCCGCAGATCTTGACCCACATGGTTCGGAGGCTATCGGTGGGATGGGCGCGGGACGCGGAGGGTTTCCACCGTGGCGCTCCGATCGTGCGACGTGACGACCGCCTCCCCCACCAACACCGCGTCGTAGCCCGCCGCAGCGAGCGCGACGGCGTCGTCAACGCCTCGAACACCCGACTCCGCTACCCGCACGGAACTCGCCGGAATCGAACTCGCCACGCGCACCGCGCGGGCTTGGTCGACCTCGAAGGTCACCAGGTCGCGCTGATTGACGCCGACGAGATCGCCCGTGGTGAACGACAACGCCCGCTCGACCTCGGCCTCGTCGTGGGTCTCGACCAGGGCGTCGAGGCCGAGATGCGCGGCGAGCGCCGACAGGTCGCGCAGCTCGACGTCGTCCAGCGCCGCGACGATCAGCAGCACCGCGTCGGCACCCATCAGGCGGGCGTCGCACACGTCGTTCGGCGCGACCGTGAAGTCCTTCCGGATCACGGGCAGCGACACGGCCGACCGAGCGGCACCGAGGTCCTCGGGCGATCCGCCGAAGTGCTCGCTGTCGGTGAGCACCGACAACGCCGAGGCACCGCCGGCCTGATACCGCGCGGCGACATCGGCAGGATCGAGATCGGCCGCAAGCGCCCCCTTCGATGGCGACCGGCGCTTGATCTCGGCGATCACCGCAAGCCGCGACGGGTCGCTCGTGAGCGCAGCGCGAAAGCCGCGGGTCGGCGGCAGCGCTCGGCATTCATCGATCAACACGTCAGTGCTGCGGCTGTCGGCCGCGGCCCGCGCTCGATGGTGTTCGAGGATGCGATCCAGGTAGGTGGCCATCGACGAACACCGTAGGCGGCACCGCCGGAACCAGGCATGATGGACCGGTGATCCGCCGAACTGGGCCGAATCACACGCCCGGAGGGTCTGGCATCCGGCCCAGTTCGCTGGGGAGCCGGTTCGCAGGAGGAGATGGTCATGAACCGCGAGACCACCATCGTCGTCATCGAGGACGACCACCACATCGCCGATCTCCTCGACGCCTACCTGCGTAACGACGGATTCCGGGTGCTGCTGCACGGCGACGGCACGAGCGGCCTCGACCGCATCGCGTCCGACCAACCTGCGTTGGCGATCGTCGACGTGGGTCTCCCCGGCGCCATCGACGGCTTCGAGGTGTGTCGACGGGTCCGCCAGGATCACCCGAACACGGCGGTCCTCATGCTCACCGCCCGCGACACCGAGGTCGACCGCGTGCTCGGCCTGGAACTGGGCGCGGACGACTACGTCACCAAGCCGTTCTCGCCGCGCGAGCTCGTCGCCCGCGTGAAGGCCATCCTGCGGCGAATGGGTGGGCCCGCGGCGGAGGAACCCGCCGCGATCACGAGGATCGGCCCGATCAGCGTCGACACGGAGCGGCGCGAGGTCACCGTCGACGGCGCGATCGTGCCGCTCGCGACGCGGGAGTTCGACCTGCTCGCCCACCTGGTCGACCACCACGGCCGGGTCCTGTCGCGACGCCAACTGCTCGACGGAGCATGGGGCGACGACTGGATCGGCGACGAGCGCACCGTCGACGTGCACGTCCGCCAACTCCGCCGCAAGCTCGGCGACTCGTTCAACCTCGTGACGATCTGGGGCGTGGGGTACCGCCTGGACAGCGCCGAGGTGACGGCCGAAGGATCGCGATGACCCGGCGCATCACCGTCGCCCTCGTGACGCTCGTGCTCGCGACGATGACGGTCGCGGCGCTCGGCACCATCGTGCTCACCCGGTCGGCGGAGCGTTCGTCGACGCTGCGGCGCCTCGAGGCCCAGGCGGACTCGGTGGCCGAGATCATCCCGGTGACGTCGGTCGCCACCGACCCCGCCGACGGCTCACAACGAGCGCGGATCGCCCAACTGCTCCAGCTCACCGGCGTCCACCAGCTCGTCATCGGCCCCAAGGGCAACGAACGCGGCAATCTGCCTGCGACCGTGTCGCTCACCGATGCAGACCTCGATCGGCTTGCGGCCGGCACGACGATCGGCCGAGCGACAGCGAAGGTGCTGTGGGGCGCAGCCGCCCGAACAACGCCGCGAGGAGCGCTCGTGGTGACAGTGCTCACCGCGGACCCTCCCCGCGGGCTGGCCCCCGCGCTGCGGTGGTTCGCGTGGAGCGCCCTCGCCGCCGTCGCGATCGGGACGGTCAGCGGTTCGCTGCTCGCCCGACGCCTGGCACGCCCGGTGCTCGAGGCCGCGGCGGTGGCCGGCCGGATCTCCGCGGGTGATCTCAGCGCCCGCGTCGAGGAACCCTCCACGGCCGACGAGCTCGGTCGGCTCGGGCGGGCGCTCAACGACATGGCCGCGCAGCTCGAGATGTCGAAGGGCCACGAACGCGCCTTTCTCATGTCGGTCTCCCACGACCTCCGAACGCCACTCACGTCGATCCGCGGCTTCGCCGAGGCGCTCCAGGACGGCGTCGCCGAGCCGACCGCGGCCAGCGCGGTGATCCTCGGCGAATCGCGGCGCCTCGAACGGCTCATCGCCGATCTCCTCGACCTCGCCAAGCTGGATGCGCGGCAGTTCGGCTTCGAGCTGGCGACGGCCGACCCCGGCGAGGAGACCAGCCGATTCGTGGACCATCTCCGCGTCCTCGCTGCTGCGCGTGACCTCAACGTGATCGCCGAGCCGAACCGGGACGCGTCGCCGACGGGTTCGATCGTCGTCGATCGCGACCGGCTCCGGCAGGTGCTGGACAATCTCGCCGCGAATGCATGCGATTTCGCGTCGACCACCGTGTGGCTTACGTGTCGCACGATCGACGGGAACGCGGTCATCGAGGTCGCCGACGACGGGCCCGGAATCGCCCCCGGCGATCTCGACTCCGTCTTCGATCGCCTGTACCGGGCCGACGACCAGCCCCGCGACCGAGGCGGTTCCGGGCTCGGCCTCGCGATCGCCCGCGACCTCACGACAGCGATGGGCGGGCGGATCCAGGTGCGGTCCGAGCGGGGACGCGGCACCATGTTCTCGGTGTCGTTTCCGCTCGCCTGAGGCGCCGATCGACCCCTCAGCCGCGCCCCGGTGCTGCGGGCTCGCTGACCTCGACCGCCCGACCCGACCGCAGTTCGAGCCGGCACGGCGCGTCGACCGAGCGGCTCAGGAAGGCGACCGCCGACCCGCCGACCGCGCTCGTGACGCGACCGACCACGTCGCCGGCGTGGTCCAACACCTCCTCGCCGACACCGATCTCGCCGTCGGCCGCCAACACGTGCAGGCGTCGCGGGGTGTGCGAGCCGCGGGATTCGATGCGAGCGACGAGCTCCTGTCCGACATAACAACCCTTCGTGAAGCTCGCCGCCGCGTCCACGAACCACACGCCCAGCTCCGCCGGGATGAGTGACTCGTCGAACTCGGTCGCCATCACCGGCACACCGCTGCGGATGCGCAGGCCGGCGAGCGCCTCGGGATCCGGGGGTTGCGGCAGCGCCGGCGCAGCGTCCGGCCACGCGCCCACCAGATCGAAGCCGACCACCCCTCCCGGCCATGCAACGTCGCGCCGTACCGCCGAGGTGCCGGTCGCCGCGAGCGCGGCGGACAGGCCATCGAGTTCGGCCTTCGCGGCGTCGTCGTCCGCGCTGCAGCGCGCCGAGACCATCGTCCACATCACCGGGTCAGCCACGCTCGCGTCGACCCGCAGCAGGAACCGGCGCAGCCGGTCCACGACGGTCGAGGCGAATCCGGGCTCGACATCGAGCACGAAGGTCGCGGCATCGAGCGAACCGATCCCACCCCAGGCGATCACCTTGCCCGTGGGCTGCAACACCAGCGTCGCGATAGACCGCTGCTCGCCCAGCGACTCGACGTCGGCGGTGATTTGGCCCTGCAGGTAGGTACGAGCATCCGCGCCCGTGACGAGGATCACCTCCCGCTGACTCCGATCGAGGATGAGTGGTCCCATAGCATCCAGTGTCCCATGGCGACGACGTTCGATCTGAACGAGGACGAACTCACCCGCGTGGGCGAGATCCGGTCGATGAAACGAACGGCGAGCCTCGTCCTCGCCGCCGCGACGGCGGCGTTCGTGGTTGCCCGCATCATCGAGCGAGCGCATCCGGCGTGGGGGTACGTGCGGGCTACCGCCGAGGCCGCCATGGTCGGCGGGATCGCCGACTGGTTCGCGGTCACCGCGTTGTTTCGCCATCCGCTCGGCATCCCCATTCCCCACACGGCGATCCTTCCCAACCGCAAGGATCAGCTGGGACGCACGATGGGCAGCTTCGTCCAGCGGTCGTTTCTGGCACCCGACCTGGTGGCCGAGCGGCTCGCCGAGGCCGACATCGCAACTCGACTCGGCGAGTGGTTGGATGACGAGGCCAACGTGACCACGGTCGCACGGCAGGCCGGCTCGCTCGCGGCGACCGTCGCGCGCCTGCTCGACGACGACGAGGTCGCCGAGCTGGTGTCGTCGGAGGTCTTCGCCCGTCTCCGCGAGGTTGATCCGGCTCCCATCGCGGCGCGAGTGCTCGAGGTCGCGACCGAGGACGGTCGGCATCATCAACTGATCGACGCCGCCCTCACCGGCGCCCTCGACATGATGGCGACGCAGCGGCCGATGCTTCGCTCGCGATTCGGCGCCGAGTCGCCGTGGTGGGTTCCCGAGAGCATCGACGAGCGAGTCTTCGAGCGGCTCTTCGCGGCACTGGGCACCTTCTTCGGCGAGATCCGCTCGGACCCTGCGCATCCGCTGCGCCACCATGTCGATGCCCGCCTGCGCGACCTGATCGAGGCGTTGCGGACCGACCCCGAACGGGCGGCGCGCGTCGGCGAGCTCCGCGACGAGCTGTTGGACCACCCGAGCGTTCGCGAATGGTCCCGCCAGATCTGGGTCGAGCTCCGCGAGCGGGTGATCGCCGAGAGCAGCGCCCCCGGATCGGCGCTGCAGTCGCGGCTGGGACAGGCCGTCCGCTCGCTTCGGCACGCACTCGCGAACGATCCGGACCTCGGGGCGCGCGTGGAGGCCGCAGCAGTCGACGTCGCGCGCACCGTCTGCGAGCGCTACGGCGACGAGATCGCATCGTTCGTCGAGACCACCGTCCAACGGTGGGACGCGACCGAGACGTCGCTGCGTGTCGAGCTGCTCCTCGGCCGCGACCTGCAGATCATCCGGATCAACGGGTCGGTCGTCGGAGGGTTGGCCGGCCTCGTCATCTACGGCCTCGGCCAACTGCTCGGGTAAGCCCGGTGGCCCGCCAAATGCCCCGCGGGCCGTTCGTCCTGAGCGCCGAGATCGACTGGTCCAACGTGGCGGATCGCCATCGGCATCCCTTCGACCTTCCGGCCTTGGAAGCTCTGGGCGAACTCGACCTTCGATCGCCCGTGACGTTCTTCGTGGGCGGCAACGGCAGCGGAAAGTCGACGCTGATCGAGGCGATCGCGGCACACCAAGGGCTCAACCCGGAGGGGGGCAGCGATCAGATGAATTTCAGCACGGTCGACCGCTCCGTTTCCGACCTCCACGAACACCTGCGCGTCGCTCGCGGTCCTCGCCCGAGCACGCGGTACTTCCTCCGTGCCGAGTCGTTCTTCAACGTCGCCACGGCCGTCGACGACTACGGAGCCACGGACTCGTACGGAGACATCAGCCTCCATGAGCTGTCGCACGGAGAGTCGTTCCTTGCCCTCGTGCACCACCGCTTCACTCCCGGTGGCTGGTACTGCCTCGATGAGCCCGAGGCGGCGCTCTCGGTGCGGGGCCTGCTCGAGCTCCTCGTCCTGGTGCACGAGCATGTGCAGACCGGGAGCCAGTTCGTGATAGCAACCCATTCCCCGATCCTGATGGCCTACCCCGGCGCGACCATCTACGAGTTCTCCGACGTCGGCGTCGAACGAGTCGCCTGGGGCGACGTCGACACGGTCGGAATCACGCGCTCGTTCCTGGATGCGCCGAACCGGTTTCTCCAACAGCTCGGCATCACCTGAACACCGGCGCAATCGACGGCCGAACCCGGATCGGGGTGCGGCTTCCGGTTCAGCGGGTTCCGCACCAAGGATCGACGAAGGGCCGACGACCCGGCCGAGTTGATTGCCGGCGCCGAACAGCGGCCGAACGGCGCCCCCGATCCGGCGACTCGCGCTGGCGCTGGCGCTGGCGCTCCCATGCTCCCGCCCGTCACCCAGCCAGGAGAGTGACGGATGTCACACTGGCGGTCCCCTGGTTGGCCGGGCTTCGTTGTCGGTGGCACCTGATTCACTACACCCGTGACCACGAACGCCAGTTCGCAACAAACCTCACACGGCGCCACCGCACGCACCCGCCTCGCGATCGAGGTCCGCGAACTCGCGTCGTCGGTGCGCGGTCTGCTGGCCGACCTCGACCCCACCGAAGTCCCCCTCACCGCCGCACCCGACCTCTGGCGCGCCTTCACCGAACTCCGCAAACTCGCCGCCGCCGGCGAAACCCTCCTCACCGCCCGCGCCGCCGCCGCAAACGAATGGAAACACGCCGGCCACGCCAACGCAGCCGAATGGCTCGCACACAACACCGGCACCAGCGTCGGCGCCGCCCGCACCGACCTCAACACCTCACAACGCCGCGAACAACTCCCCGCCACCACCGACGCACTCAAACCGGCGCACTCTCCCCCAACAAGCCGACGCCATCGCGGACGCCGCAACCACCAACCCCAACGCCGAACACGACCTCATCGACCTCGCACAACACGAATCGCTGCGCCGCACCCGCGAAGAAGCCGCCCGCCGCAAAGCCGAAATCGACAACGAACGCACCAAACGCGACCGCGAAGCCCGCATCCGCCGCCAACGCTCATGCCGCTCCTGGACCACCCCCGACGGCACCGGACACCTCCGCGCCAACGGCCCCGCCGAACACATCGCCGACATCGCCCGCGAACTCGAACACCAACTCACCCGCCACCTCACCAACAACCGCACCAACACCACCCCGCGACACCAGTAGGGTCGCCGGGGGGGGGGGGGGGGCCCGGGGGGGTTGATGCAACGACGACAACCGACAACCCCCCAACGACACACCCGACAACCTCCGCTTCGACATCCTCCACCACCTCATCACCGAAGGCACCGACCCGCACGACCACCCCAATCACAACCCTCCCAACCACACCCCCAACAACAACAGCGACAGCAACGGCGACAGCGACAGCACCGGCGACGCCGGCCGCTCCACCCGCGACCGGCAACCCGCGTCACCGACCGAAACGGCACCAAACCGAAACGCCCCCGACCGAGCCACGCAACACGACCCGGCCAACGACTCGGCATCCACAACCTCGCCCTACTCCGCATCGACCTCACCGCACTCACCCGCGGCCACACCCAAACCGGCGAAGTCTGCGAACTCGTCGGACACACCAACATCTCCGTCGACAAAGCACGCCAACTCCTCGGCGACGCCCTCTGGACCATCGTGCTCACCCAAGCCGAACGCGTCGCCGGCGTCGTCAACCTCGCCCGCACACCAACCATCGCCCAACAACTCGCACTCCTCTGGGAACAACCCCACTGCTCAGTCGCCGGGTGCAACCGCACCATCCGCCTCGAAACCGACCACACCATCGACTGGGCCACCAGCCTCCGCACCATCACCGACCAACTCGACCGGCTCTGCGACCACCACCACTGGCTCAAAACCCACTCCGGCTGGGCCCTCGCCGCACCACCCAACCCACCCCCTCACCACAGCATCGGCACACCCCGCCAACCCATGGTCCCACCCGACCACCCCGACCACCCCACCAACAGGACGCGCACCGCGACCGCCAAACCCACAGCCGGCGAGCCCCCTGCGGCAGCGACGGGCGGCGACGGGGCACGCATCGAACACACCGAAACGGGCCAGGCGAGCCTCTTCAACCCCTAACGGCCCTAACGGGCACGGCCCCGCGACATCGTTCCGCCGCGCACCGCCGACGCCAAGCCAACCCGGACGTTCCAACACGGCCTCCCGACCGGGCGTCCCAACCCGGCGTTCCAACCCGGCCATACCGCTTGTCTGGGTGATGGTGCCTGAGCGCCGAGAGCGCCGGAGATTCCGTCGCTCAGCGCTCGGCGTTCGGGTTCCGTCGCTCAGCGCTCGGCCGGCGGGCGACCTCTGCCGCGGGCCTCCAGTTCGTCGCGACCAAGCCGGGTGCCGCCTGAACGCGCGATGATCCGGCATGGACCATTTGGCCTACTGCGACCTGCTCGTCGACGAGATCGAGGCGTGCGCCGTCGAGTTCGAGCGGGCGGATCCCTCGTCGGCGGTGCCGTCGTGCCCCGAGTGGTCGGTCGCCGATTTGGCGAAGCACCTCGGCGGCATTCACCGTTGGGCCGAGGCACTGGTTCGCGACCGAGCGGCGGTCCGCAAGACGCTCGGCGAGCTCGGAGGATCGCCCGACGAGCGCCCCACACCCGATGACGACGCGGCGACATGGGCGGCGTGGATTCGCGTCGGCGGGCGACGCCTGATCGCAACGCTTCGTGAGGCCGAGCCGGACGCGCCGATGTGGGCGTGGGGCGCCGATCAGCACATCCGCTTCTGGTCGCGCAGGCAGGTGCACGAAACGATTGTGCACCGATGGGACGCTGCGCTTGCCTCGCTCGGGCGCCTTGCTGCCTCTGCGTGCGTCGCCGATCCGGTGGTGGCCGTCGACGGTGTCGACGAGTTCCTCGAGAACCTGCCGATCGCGGTCTCCTTCCGCCCCGCCGTAGCGAAGCTCCGCGGGGCAGGGTCGCTCCACCTCCACGCGACCGATGCTCCCGGCGAGTGGATGATCCGGCTGCACGATGACGGGTTCGAGGTCGCGAGCGAGCACGCCAAGGGGGACGTCGCCGTGCGCGCTCCGGCGGCGGCGCTGCTCGCAATGCTCACCGGGAGGGCCACGCCCGACGACACGGAGTGCTTCGGCGACCGCGACCTGCTGGACCGCTGGCTCCGCGACAGCGCGTTCTAGCGGTCGGGGCCGGAGGGGCGCGGCGCTGCCACGTCCGGCGTGACGGATATGGTGGCTTGCCATGAGCGCGCCTTCGGACACCCTGCACACAGAACTCCTGCGCTGCCCGGATTGCGGCGGCCCCCTCGACATCAACGATGAGGGCATCGCATGCACTGAGTGCGCGGCGCGGTTCGAGCGCACGCGGTCGGGACTCGACCTCCGGCCGAGTCACGTGCAGCGTCGGGACGTCCTGATCACCATCGGTCAACGAGGCGCCGACATCTCCGACATCCTGGTCGATCAACTGCCCGTCGGGAACGGTCTCGACATCGGCGCCGAGGAGATCTTCGATGCAGGCCTGTTCCACGGGAATCGCCTGTCCCCGGCACTGATTTCTCACCTTGCGGTGCCGACCGGCTCGACAGTGCTCGACCTCGGCTGCGGCGCTCGCAATGTGCGGTCACTCCTGCAGCCGAGAGGCATCGACACGGTCGATGTCGACGCCGTCGGCGATGTCCCGTACCTCGTCGACGCCCATTCGCTGCCCTTCCGCGAATCCGCGTTCGACGGCATCATCACGCTCGCGGTTCTCGAACACGTGCGCAGCCCTCACCAGTTCATGGCAGAGGCTTTTCGGGTACTCAAGCCCGGTGCGCGAATCGTCGGCACCTCCGCCTTCCTCGAGGTGTTCCACATGGACAGTCACTTCCATACGACGGCGCTCGGCCTCACCGCAGCGCTCCAGGACGCCGGATTCGAAGATCTCGTGATCGCCCCGACCCCGAACTGGGATATCGGCGCGATCCTCGTCGACATGGGCTACCTGCCGGGGTCCGCGGGCCCGCACACACGGCGATTCGCGCGGGGCTGACCCGAAGCCATCGCTTTCTCTTCCGGCGGTTCCGCCGCGACGTCGGAGATCTGGATCGCCGCATGACGTTCGCCGGCGGCTTTCAGTTCGTCGCCACGAAGCCCACGACTGAATAGCCGGGCGCCGGCTAGCGGCCCGTCAGCCCGCTTCTACGTGTCGGCCCCGGAGGCCGCCAGGCGCTGTCGGGTCATCCGCTCGGCCGGGTGCACGGCCGCCAGCAGGGCCTTCGCCTTGTTGCGGGTCTCCAACTCCTCATCGGCGGCGACGCTGTCGGCCACCACGCCCGCTCCGGCCTGCACGCTCGCCCGGTAGGGCCGCTGCGCCGGTGTCCCGTCGGCGGCGAGCGTGTCGACGATCATCGTTCGGATCGCGATCGCGGTATCGATGTTGCCCGAGAAGTCGAGGTAGCCGACCACTCCCGCGTACGGCCCGCGTTTGGTCGGTTCGAGGTCGTCGATGATCTCCATCGCGCGGACCTTCGGGGCGCCCGACACGGTGCCGGCGGGCAGCGTGGCGCGCAGCACATCGATGGGAGTCCGGCCCGCTGCGAGACGCCCCGACACCTGGGACGTCAGATGCATGACGTGACTGAACCGCTCGAGGGTCATCATCTCGTCGACCGTGCACGTGCCGTACTCCACGACTCGACCCACGTCGTTGCGGGCCAGGTCGACGAGCATGATGTGTTCGGCGCGCTCCTTGGGATGCTCGGCGAGTTCGGCGGCGAGCCGGCGGTCGTGCTCGTCGGTCGCACCTCGGAACCGCGTGCCGGCGATCGGCCGCGAGATGACCGTCCCGTCGAGCAGTTGCACCATCGGCTCGGGCGAGCAGCCCACCAGGCACACCTCGGGCTCACGCACGAAGTACATGTACGGCGACGGGTTGATCTGGCGCAGCACCCGGTACAGATCGAACGGATCGGCATCGAGCTCGAGATCGAAGCGCTGCGCCAGCACGACTTGGAAGATGTCACCGGCCCGGATGTGTTCCTTGGCCACCTCGACGGCGGCCTCGTACTGGCCGGGCGACATCGACGACACGACGTCGGGAAGCGTGTCCGCACGATTCGGCGGCGACACCATCGGTTCGTCGATCGGCGTCGCTCCGGCAGCGGCCAACTCGTCGAGGCGAACCCGGGCCTCGTCGTAGAGCGCCAGGAGCTCGTCGTCGGTGGCACCGGCCGGAACGAACACGTTCGAGATCAGGATCGCCCGCTGCGACCAGTGGTCGAGCGCCACGAGATCGCCGATGACCGACAGAATCGCGTCGGGCCACGACCTGTCGTCGGCGGGAACATCGGGAAGGTGTTCGACCTCACGAACCACGTCGTAGCCGAGGAACCCGACCAGTCCCGAGTGCAGCGGCGGCAGCGACTCGTCGTGCTCCGCGCGGTAGCGGTCGAGGAGCTGCTCCACCGCCGCCAGGACGCCCCGTGTGAGGTCGAGGTCGGCGGGGAGCTCGCCCTCCACGGAGATCGACCCTCCTCGGCTCACCAGACGCGCCCTCGGCGAGCGCCCGATGAAGGACCATCGATTCCAGCGCCCGCCGTGGTCGACCGACTCGAGCAGGAAGCCGCTCGCCTCGTTGGCGCAGAGCCGGCCGAACACCGCCACAGGCGTGACCTGATCGGCAAGCAGTTCCCGCCGCACCGGCACCACGGAGCACCGCCGGGCGGCGGAGACGAACTCCTCGCGTGACGGAACGACGTCGCTCACTCGTCCGACGACCCGAACGGGCGGTAGAAGCAGGAATACTCGCCCGTGTGGCAGGCACCCTTGCCCTCCTGGTCGACGATGAACAGCAGCGTGTCGCCGTCGCAGTCGTAGAAGGCCTGGCGGATGAACTGGCGATCGCCCGACGTGTCGCCCTTGCGCCACACCTCCTGGCGGCTGCGCGACCAGAACACCGTGCGCCCCTGGTCGAGGCTCATGGCAAGCGTCTCCGCGTTCATCCACGCCATCATCAAGACGTCGCCCGTGCCGACGTCCTGCACGATCGCGGGCACCAATCCGTCCTCGTTGTACCGCACAGCGGCGAGCTGATCGGCGGTCGGTGCGATCGGGGTCGTGTCGATGGATGGGGTTGTCTGGTCGTTCACGGGGAGAGTCTCCGTCAGAGGTAGAGCCCGGTGCTACCCAATTCGAGGCGTTGGGCAGCCACGGCGTGCAAGTCGCGTTCGCGCAGGATGATGAACAGTTCGCCGCCGACTTCGACCTCGGAGAGGTCGGACGGATCGAAGAGCACCTGGTCGCCCACCTCGACGTGGCGGACTGCCGGACCGGCGGCCTTCACCTCGGCCCAGCTCAGCCGTCTGCCGAGCTGAGCGGTGGCGGGAATCAGGATGCCGCCGGTGGAGCGACGCTCGCCGTCAGCGGCATCGAGCTGCACCATGATGCGGTCCTGCAGCATCTTGATGGGAAGGCGATCGTGACGCCCCATCGGCCGATCCCCGACAGCCGGCGGCGCGAACGCGGCCGTCCCGGTCGCGTGGTCATCGGTCGAGTCGGAGGTCACGTCGTTCACGGTCGGCCATTCTGGCGCCCGTCGCGCCGCGGGGCGAACCGCCGCCGGCTCACGCAGGCCGCACGATCAGGCCGGCCTCCGCCAGGGCCGCCTTCGCCTGCCCCACGGTGAACTCGCCGAAGTGAAAGATCGACGCGGCCAGCACGGCATCGGCCCCGCCGCTCACGACGCCGTCGACCAGATGATCGAGCGTGCCGACACCGCCGGAGGCGACGATCGGGACGCCGACGAGATCGGCCACCGCGCGGGTGACCTCGATGTCGAAGCCGTCTTTCGTGCCGTCACGATCCATCGACGTGAGCAGCACCTCGCCCGCGCCCAGCTCGGCGACCCGCTCGCACCACGCGAGCACGTCGACTCCCGTTGGCGTACGACCTCCGTGCACGAACACCTCGAACCCCCACGACGATTCGTCGCTTCGCCGGGAATCGACGGCAACGACCACGCATTGAGCACCGAACTCGGTCGCGATCTCGGCGACCAGCTCCGGCCGGTCGACCGCGGCGGTGTTCACGCCCACCTTGTCGGCACCGGCACGCAGCAGCCGCCGGGCGTCGTCCACCGACCGAACGCC
The DNA here is from genome assembly GCA_016703525.1 of Actinomycetota bacterium. Taxonomy (GTDB): domain Bacteria; phylum Actinomycetota; class Acidimicrobiia; order Acidimicrobiales; family Microtrichaceae; genus JADJBW01. The sequence continues at coordinate 34,054 of JADJBW010000024.1, forward strand.
GCCACCGACGGTGAAGGGGATGAACACCTCCTCGGCGACACGCGCCACCATGTCGACGGTGGTGTCGCGGCGGTCCGAACTGGCCGTGATGTCGAGGAACACCAGCTCGTCGGCGCCCTCCAGGTCGTACCGGGCTGCCAGTTCGACCGGATCGCCTGCGTCGCGCAGGTTCACGAAGTTGGTGCCCTTCACGACCCGACCGGCGTCGACGTCGAGGCACGGGATCACGCGGGTGACGTTCATCGTGGGCCTCCCTCGACCGCGCCGATCGCCCCGAGCGCTTCGGTCAGCGTAAATGCGCCCTCGTAGAGGGCCCGACCCATGATCGCTCCGGCCAACGCCGTGCCGTCGACCTCGAGGGCCGCGAGTTGACGCAGATGCTCGACCGTGCCCACCCCGCCCGAGGCGATCACGCCGGGAGCTCCGGGCCCGAACGACGCCAGCGCGGCGAGCACCGAGGCGAGTTGCGGGATCGACGGCCCCTCGAGCGTGCCGTCGCGAGCGATCTCGGTCACGACGAACGCCTCGACCCCGGCGTCGGCGAACCCTCGGGCGACCGTGGTCAGGTCGAGGCCGGAGCTCACCTCCCAACCGTGCGCGGCAAGATCGGCGCCGCGGGCATCGAGGCCCACGGCGACGCTCTGGCGGGCGGCGATCGCTGCGACGAGGTCGGGCTGTTCCAGCGCTGCGGTGCCGATGACAACCCGTGCCACGCCGGCATCCGCCAACGACGCCGCTGCCGCGACCGACCGCACGCCTCCCCCCGATTGCACGGGCACGTCGACCGCCGCGCAGATCGCCGCGACCACGTCGCGGTTGGTCGCTTCGCCGCTGCGAGCAGCGTCGAGGTCGACCACGTGGATCCACGGCGCGCCGGCCTCGGCGAAGGCCCGAGCCTGGCTGACCGGGTCGTCGCCGTAGTGGGTCTCGCGGTCGTAGTCGCCCTGGTACAGCCGCACGCACCGGCCGCCGCGCAGATCGATCGCCGGATACAGGTGCAGGCGCGGCGTGGCGCCAGCTGACGTCGGGGCGGCGGTGGGGTCGTTCATGCCCGGGCTCCCTTCATGGTTTCGGCCCAGGTGAGAAAGTTCGCCAGGATCCCCATGCCGATCGAGGCCGACTTCTCAGGGTGGAACTGCGTCGCCCACACGTTGTCGCGGGCGACCGCCGCGGTGACGGCCTCGCCGTAGTCGCACGTGGCGACGACCTCGTCGCCTCCGGCGGCGGCGAAGCTGTGCACGAAGTACACCCACGGCTCGCCGAGGCCGCGCAGCATCGGGTGGTCGGGTTGGGTCGGGACGAGGCGGTTCCACTGCATCTGCGGGCGCTTGACCGTGTCGGGGAGCAGGTGGATGCCCCGCTCGAAGTGCGCCAAGCCGCGGTGATCGGGCGACTCCTCGCTCGTCGCGTACAGCAGTTGCATCCCGACGCAGATACCCATGAACGGCCGACCGGACGCGATTGCGTCGAGAGCAAGGCGATCGAGCCCGGTCCGCTCCAGCGCATCGACGCATGCGCCGAACGCGCCGACCCCCCGGCAGCACCACGGCATCGGCCGCGGCGATATCGGCCGGGTCCGCTGTGAGCCGCGCGTCGGCGCCGACGTGCTGAAACGCCTTCTGCGCCGAGCGGAGGTTGCCGATCCCGTAGTCGAGAACCGCCACCTTCAGCCCGGTCACAGCGTGCCCTTGGTCGACGGCAGGGCCGTGCCCTCGACGCGCACGGCGTCGCGGATGCAACGAGCGACGCCCTTGAAGGTGGCCTCGATCACATGATGCGTGTTGGTGCCGGCACGCCGGTTCACGTGCAGAGTGATGTTCGCGGCATCGACGAACGAGCGGAAGAAGTGCTCGGCCATCTCCGGATTGAACGGCGGGGAGCCGAGGGGCAGCACCTCGCCGAAGGGCACGTCGTAGACCAGGAACGGTCGACCCGACAGGTCGAGCGAAACCTCGATCAGCGCCTCGTCCAGCGGAAACAGGCCCGACGCGAATCGCCTGACCCCGACCTTGTCGCCGAGCGCCGCCCGGAACGTCTCGCCCAGCAGGATCGCCGTGTCCTCGACGGTGTGATGGCCGTCGACGTCGAGGTCGCCGCGGGCGCTCACGGTCAGGTCCATCCCGCCGTGACGGCCGAGTTGGTCGAGCATGTGATCGAAGAAGGGCAACCCGGTCTCGATGCGGTTCGTGCCCTCGCCGTCGATCACCACCGCGACCGAGATGTCGGTTTCCTTGGTGGTGCGCGTCCGCTCCGCTCGTCGCTCGGTCATGCTTCCTCCAGGATCTCGGCCAACGCGGCCAGGAAGGCCGAGTTCTCCTCGGGCGTGCCCAGGGTGACGCGAAGGCAGCCGTCGAGGCGCGGCCACGAGGCGCAGTTGCGCACGAGCACGGAGCGGTCGACGAGCGCCTGCCACACCTCGGGACCGCTGCGGTCACGCGGGCGGAACAGGATGAAGTTGGCGCCCGACGGCCATTGATCCACCGCCAGTTCGGCCAGACCGGCCGCGACTCGGCCGCGCTCCTCGACCAGTGCCGAGACCCTGCGGTGCATGTGGTCGGCGTAGTCGAGCGCGATCTCGCCCGCCCGTTGCTTGAGGGCGTCGAGGTGATAGGGAAGCGCCACGGCCTGCAACGCCGATACCAGCCAGGTCGGTCCGATCGCGTAGCCCAGCCGGGCGCTGGCCATCGACCAGGTCTTGGAGAAGGTCCGCGTGACCACGAGGGGGCGATCGTCGCTCACGAGTTCGAGCGCCGACCAGGGCGCGAACTGGCCGTACGCCTCGTCGACCACAAGCAGGCCACCGAACCCGGTCACGAGGTCGAGAACCGCGCGGATCAGATCTTCGGACTCGACCATGCCGGTCGGGTTGTTGGGCGAACACAGGAACGTGACGGCCGGCCGCTCCGCGAGGATCCGCTCGCTTGCGGCCGCCGGGTCGATCTCGAACCCATCGGTGCGCTCGACCTCAACGACGTTCGTACCGGCGAGCCGGGCGATGTGCGCGTGCAGCGCGTACGTGGGCTCGAAGGTGAGCGCCGTGCGCCCGGGCCCGCCGTAGGCCAGCAGGATCGTCTGGAGCACCTCGTTGGAGCCGTTGGCGGCGAAGACGTTCGCGGCGGTTGTTCCCTCGACCGCGGCGATCTTCGCGCGTAGCGCCGACGCGTCGCGCTCGGGATACCGGTGCCAGTCGACGGCGGTCGCCGCCTCCGCCACCCGGCGCCGGAACTCCTCCGGCGGCGGCTCGGGAGCCTCGTTGGTGTTGAGTCGGACCGCGACGTCGAGCTGCGGCGAGTGGTAGCCCGCCATCAACGCCAGGTCGTCGCGGACTCGTGGGCGTTCGTTCACGACGGAACCGTAACCGTCGGACCGCAGGAGATCCGAACCCTTTCGCGAGTGTGGTCAGCGCGAGCGGGCTCGGCGCGAGCCTGCTCGGCCCGTGCGACCTCGTCCACGGGTCACTCCGCTTCTCGGCGCAGGCGAGCCGACCACGCGTGCGCGGCGAGCCCCTCGGCCTCGGCGAGCGCCTCGACGTGTGGAGCGAGCGCTCGGGCCTGCTCGCGACTGAACGTGATCACGTGGTGGTGCTTCATGAAGTCGGCGACGGTCAACGCCGACGCGAACCGTGCTGTCCCATCGGTGGGCAGCACGTGGGACGGTCCCGCGACGTAGTCGCCGAGCGACGCGGGCGACCACGGGCCGCAGAAGATCGCGCCGGCGTTGCGGACGCCGGCGACCAACGACTCGGGATCGGCGGTCATCAACTGGAGGTGCTCCGGGGCGATGGCATTCGCCACATCGAGCGCCTGCTGCTGGTCGCGGCAGACCACCGCGTAGCCGGCCACCGCGAGCGTCGACACGATCTCGTCGCGGCGCGGCGACAGGTCGGTGAGCCGGACCACCTCGGCCGACACGGCATCCGCGACCTGTTCGTCCCAGGTGATGAGCCACGCGAGCCCGTCCGGTCCATGCTCTGCCTGCACGATGACGTCGATCGCGGCGAATGCCGGCGGTGCCGTGCGGTCGGCCACGACCACGATCTCACTGGGCCCGGCGAAGGCCGACGCTATGCCGCAGTCGTGGGCCACCTCGGCCTTGGCGAGGGCCACGTACTTGTTTCCGGGGCCGCAGATGACGTCGACGGGAGCGACCGACTCGGTGCCGTATGCAAGCGCTGCGATCGCCTGGGCGCCACCGAGTGCGTACACCTCGTGCACTCCGGCGGTGGCGCACGCGGCGAGGGTCACCTCGGCGATCGCGCCCGTGTCGCGATCCGGCGGTACACACACCGCTACCCGCTCGACCCCCGCGACGAGCGCGGGGACCGCCGTCATCAGCACCGTCGACGGGTACGCGGCTCGGCCGCCGGGCACGTAGCACCCCACCGCGTCGACCGGCCGAGCGAAGCTGCGGATCGATCCGCCGTCGCCGTAGTACGTCGGCCCGTGCAATTGGGTCCGGTGAAACGCCTCGACGCGGTCGTGCGCGACGGTGAGCGCCGCACGCACCGCCTCGGGCTGGCGATCCAGAGCCCGGGCGGTGTCGTCGGGGTCGACGCGAAACCGGTCGAGGCGCACCCCGTCGAACCGCTCAGTGAGCGAGCGCAACGCCGCGTCTCCCTGTTCGCGGACGGCGGCGATGATCGAGCGGACGGCCTCGACATCGCCCGAAGCGGCGAGCTGTGGACGCGGCAGGTGCTCTCGCACGTCGCCGGGGATGCCGCGCAGGTCGAGTCGGTTCAACACGGTCGCTCACGCTACCGGTGCTAAACAGCCGACCATGAGCACGGCTGCAGACCTCGCCTCGGTTGCCTCCTCGCTGGAGTTGATGATCGAGCGGGTCAGCGGATCGGCCGATGCGTGGGTTGGCGGACCCAACGAGGATCTGTCCCTCGCGTTGATGGATGTCGAGCGCTCCTTACGTTCCGCACAACGGCGGCTCGAGCGCATCGTCCGCGACATCTCAGCCCGCTGAGCGCCGCCGTCGGCGTCGGCACCCCGCGACGGCGAAGGTCGGTGACAAAGGAAACCGGCGCCCCGTAGGGCGCCGGTTTGGGGCGAAACGGGCGGCGGGATCCCATTTTCGCCAGTGTCCAGGTGGCGGGAACCTGGATTGCGCAGCAACCTACTCCCCTGACTGCCACGGATCAACTATCTCCGCTCACTCTCTGTGGGATTTCTCGCGAATCTCGAACCGCAAGCCACGCGAAACGAGCACGCTCCGTCAACAAGTCGGCGTTGAATCCGCCCAATAGACGGTAAGATCGGCCGAATTCGCCACGCAGGGTAACGACACGGCGAGTGAACACTGTTTCGCTCTCGGAAGTGTGACAGATGTCACAGCCATTCGCGGGCCCTGCTGAAGGCCGCCGTCTCGGTCACGTACGCTGACCCTCGTCATGCCCAACCTGTCGCACGAGCAGATCGACCGAGCGCTCGGCATCGCCCGAGAGGGCACTGCCGACGACCCCATGTGGTGGGTCGACGGGGAGAGGGCCGGATCGCTCGACCTTGCCGGGCTCGGCCTCGCCGAGCGCCGGCGGCTGTTCCAGATGGTCCGTCCGCTGCCCCTTCCCGACTCGCTCGCAGTCGATGCGACCCTGACCAGCCGGGCACACCGACCGGGCGACGACGACGCCGAGTGGCTCCGAGTGAACAACGCCGCGTTCGCTTGGCACCCCGACCAGGCCGGCTGGACCCACGAGCGCTTCCGCCGCGAGACCGACGAGCAGTGGTTCGACCCGAACGACCTCCGGATCGTCGATGGAGCCGCGGGAGTCGTCGGCTTCTGCTGGACCAAGCCCCATCCCGACGCAGCGAACGCATCGGTCGGCGAGATCTACGTGGTCGCGGCCGACCCGGCGCACCACGGCACCGGTCTTGGGCGGCGCCTCGTGATCGACGGACTGCGGTGGTTGTGGGACCGCTATCGCACGCCGCAGGCGATGCTGTGGGTGGAGGCATCCAACACACGAGCGCTTCGCCTGTACGAACGCCTCGGCTTCGAGGTGGTCGCCGAGCGGCGTGCCGGCCTCGGGTCGCGCGCCAGCACCCGCACCCGCACCGGCACCGGCACCAGCGACGACACCCGCGCAGCGACGCCAGCGCCCGCAACGACACCCGCGACCGACGAGCGCGACCCGGAGCGCAACGAGCGATGACCGCCGACTCGCGTTACGACCTCACCATCGACCAGCTCGCGACCTTGCTCGAGGACCAGCCCGCCTACCGCGTGCGCCAGGTCTGGGACGGGCTGTACCAACGCCTGCTGGCACCGACGGAGATGACCGACCTGCCCAAGGCGTTGCGCGAGCGGCTCGACCGCGAGGCGCCCCCGGCGCTGGCCGCGGCGCTCCACCTCACGTCGGCCTCGGGCGACACCGACAAGATCCTGTGGCGGCTCCACGACGAGACGACCGTCGAGACCGTCCTCATGCGCTACGACGACCGCGTCACCGTGTGTGTGTCGACCCAGGTCGGCTGCGCCATGGCCTGCGGGTTCTGTGCGACCGGCCAAGCCGGGTTCGACCGCCACCTCACGACCGGCGAGATCGTCGAACAGGTCGTCGCGGCCGCGCGGATCGCCCAACCTCGCCGACTCTCGAACGTCGTCTTCATGGGAATGGGCGAGCCGCTGGCCAACTTCACGCACGTGGTCGCCGCACTCCATCGGCTTCGCGACGACCTCGGCCTGTCGGCGCGCCACCTCACCGTCTCGACGGTCGGCATCATCCCGGGCATCCGAAGGCTCGCGGCCGAGCAACTGCCGCTCAGCCTCGCCGTCTCGCTGCACGCGGCGAACGACCGGCTCCGCAACGAGTTGGTCCCGATCAACCGCCGCTACCCGCTGGCCGCACTTTCGCAGGCCTGCGCCGAGTACCGCGAGGCAACCGGACGCCGCATCTCACTCGAATGGGCGATGATCGCCGGCACGAACGACTCGGATCGCGACGCTCAGGAACTCGCTCGGTTCGCCCGTCCGCTTCGGGCCCACGTGAACCTCATCCCGCTGAATCCGACACCGGGTTGGCCGACCACGGCCAGCCCACGCCGGCGCGTCCGCGAGTTCCGCGACCTCCTCGACGCGGCCGGGGTCAACGCCACCATCCGCGCCAATCGCGGCGTCGACATCGATGCTGCGTGTGGTCAACTGCGCGCCCGCCACGCCAACACCGCCAGCGTGACGCTGAAGCGGCGGTGCGACGTGTCACCGGAAGCGGGCTGATCGCTGGCAGACTGGCGGCGTGAATCGCTTCTCCCTTCCCGACACCCCCGGCGACGGCTGGTTTCGCATCGGCGACAAGGAGATCACCACCACGGCGATCGTGACGGCGCTCCTCACCGTGCCGCTGCTCGCCTACGCGATCAGGCCGAGTTCGATCGACGGCCTGGATCTCAGGGCGGAGCCGCTCCGCGACTGGGAACTGTGGCGGTTGGCGACGTGGCCGATGGCCAACGTCCCCAACCTGTTCGTGGTCCTCGGCATCGTGATGGTGTACATCTTCGGTCGCGAGATCGAAACGATGCTGGACAAGCGCCGAATGGCCTGGATGTTCGGTCTCACTGTCGTAGTGCCGGCCATAGTGGGCGCGGCGGTCGCACTGGTCTTCGACTTCGGTTTGGCCGTCGCCGGCGCCAGCATCGCAGGACTCGGCATCATCGCCGCTTTCACTGCCGCGCAGCCGATGGCGCGGACCTTCCTCAACCTGCCGTTCTGGGTGTTGGGAGCCGTCATCGTTGCTCTCGACGTGCTGCGGCTATTCGGCGCACGACGGTGGGCCGAACTCTCGGTCGTCGTCGCGTCGGTGGTGGTCGGCGGGCTCGCGGCACGGTCGTTCGGGATCAGCCCGCTCGAACAGATCCCGTCCATTCCACTCCCGCCCTTCATGGTTGGGGCGAGCACCGGTTCCGTGACGCGGTCGACGAGGGGTTCGGGGCGGCCGGAAGAAGGCGAACCTCACCGGCGTCGGCGGCGGTGGGCTCGATCCGAGTGCGCAGGCCGACATGGACCACCTGCTCGACAAGGTCGGTGCGGGTGGGCTCGATTCGCTGACTCGCGCGGAGCGAAAGCGCCTCGACGGATACAGCAAGAAGCTGCGAGCGCGCTGATTTTTCGCCCCGCCGGCATTCGCGCGCCATGATGCCCGGCATGGCAGAAACCATCACCGGCATCGCCGGCCTCAAGGAACGCGAGGGCCAGCACCTCGGCTACTCCGACTGGCTCGAGATCACCCAGGAGCGCATCAACCAGTTCGCGGAAGCGACAGGCGACTTCCAGTGGATCCACGTCGATCCGGAGCGGGCGAAGGACGGTCCCTTCGGCACGACCATCGCGCACGGCTACCTCACACTCTCGATCGGGCCGATGCTCGCGCCCCAGGTTCTCCAGATGGAGGGCTTCCGGATGGGCGTGAACTACGGCTGCGGCAAGGTGCGGTTCCCCTCACCGGTACCGGTCGGCTCGAACCTGCGCCTCGGCGTGGAGCTCAAGAGCGTGGAGGAACTGGCTCCGGGCCAGGCCCAGGTCACCTACGTGTACACGTTCGAGGTAGAGGGTGCCCCGAAGCCCTCGTGCGTCGCCGAGGTCATCGTCCGCTTCTACGAGTGACCCGCTCGGCGGCCGTGCGCGTTGCCACGGCGACGGCGCGGCCGCCGACGGCCACCCCTGCCTACGGTCGCTGCCTGGTCACCACCCGACGCCCGGCGTCGATAGCGTGACGCCCCGTGACTGCCGACAGCGCCGTTCGCGCCCCTCGATTCCGCTTCCTCGCAGGGGCGACGGCCGTGTTCGTGCTGGTGGCGGGTTGCTCGTCCACCGGCCGGATCACGAGTCGGCCTGCCGAGCGTTCGACAACCTCGACTGCCGAGCGCGCCGACGCATCCACGACAAGCGCGCCCGACCCGGCCGGAGCGACCGGCGCCCTCGGGTTCACGCCGGCGGCGCTGCGCTGGCAGAAGTGCGATGACGCGCCCGGCTTCGAGTGCACGACCATGGCCGTCCCAGTCGACTGGGATCAGCCCGCCGGCGAGACGGTCGACCTTGCGATCGCCCGCCAACCCGCGACGGGCGACCGCATCGGGTCCCTCCTCACGAACCCCGGGGGACCAGGTGGAAGCGGTCTCGACTACCTCTTTCAGGAACCGTTCAGCGGCGACATCGCGAAGCGCTTCGACATCGTCTCCTGGGATCCGCGTGGCGTGGGCAGGTCGAGTCCCCTGGGCTGCGGTGATCGTGTCGCACCCTTTCTGCGCAACGACCCGGACCCGGACACCCCGCAAGAGCAGACGGCGATCGACGCCGATGCCTCCGCCGTCGCACAGGAGTGCGCCGACGAGGACGCCACGATGCTGCCGCACATCGGCACCGAAACGGTCGCCCGCGATCTCGATGCGATCCGAGCGGCGCTCGGCGACGACAAGCTCACCTACGTGGGGTTTTCGTACGGCACATCGATCGGACTCCAGTACCTCCGCCTGTTTCCCGCCCACGCCCGGGCGATCGTGCTCGACGGTGTGGTCGACCCAACCGTCGACCTGGCCGGTTGGCTCACCCAGCAGACGGCATCCATCGACGCCGCGATCAACCGCGCCTTCAGCGCATGCATCCCATCGACCGGCTGCCCCGTGGACGATCTGGCCGCCACCTACGACCGCGTGCGCGAGCGGGTCGAGCGGTCGCCGCTCACCGCCAATGACGGCACGGTGATCGGCCCGGCGGAACTCGCGACCGGAACGGTCTATGCGAGCTACGACCCGTCGCTGTGGACCGAGCTCGCCGACGCGCTCGCCGACGCCGAGAACGGGGACGGTCGAGCGATGCGCCGGATGGCCCAGGGGTATTACGACTTCGGCGGGTTCACCGCGTACCTCGGCGTCGCGTGCCTCGACTCGCAACACCCGGTCGGTTCCGACGCGTACCGGGCGTTCGCCCAGACGCTCGAGGAGCTCTCCCCGCGCTTCGGAGGGTCGATCGCCAACGAGCTGCTGCCCTGCGCGTATTGGCCGACCCCGCCGCAGCCCGTGACCGGCGTGGTAACCGGCGAGGGTGGGCCGCCGGTGCTCGTGCTCGGCAACCGCGGCGACGCCGCGACTCCCTATGAAAACTCCGTGAGGGTCGCGAAGGACCTGGTGAACGGGCATCTGGTGTCGAACGACGGCGAGGGACACACCAGCTACGGGCGCAGCCGATGCGTCGACGACGCGGTCACGGCGTACTTGATCGACCTGGACGTCCCCGCGACCGACCCCGATTGCCGCTGACGTCGGTCGCTGCCCGCGGCCGCGGATTCAGCGACTGTCGGTGCGACGCACCCGAGGTGTTCGCGCCATGGACCGCTTGCTCGACATGGCGGCACGGTCGGCCTCGCCGACCAGAACCCACCCCTCCGACGCACACCCGTCGCGCGATCGCCCGATCGACGCGTCGATCCGCTGGCCGACAAGCGGGCTCACCCGATCACGAAAGCCACTGTGGAGCTCCGACTCGACCTCGTCGGCGCCGGTCGCCGCATCCACCATCAGGCAGAACTCGTCGCCTCCGAGGCGGCACGCAGCGCCGCCCCAGCGAGCCGCTGCAAGCTCGAGCTCGACGCCAACCGCCCGCAGGACCCGGTCGCCCGCCTCGTGCCCGGCGCGATCGTTGACCGACTTGAAGTGATCGATATCGAGGCAGATGGCCCGGATTCGGTGATCGTCGAGTGCGGCGAGATAGTCGGTGAGGCCACGTCGGTTGAGCAGGTTCGTCAACGGGTCGGTGGTCGCAGCTCGTTGCAGCGAGCGGACCACCTGCTCGTGCCGCAGCGCGACGAGCGCGAAGCGCAACGTGTGCCCGAGCCGCTCGTCGAACTCGGCGGGACGCGCAATGGCTGTTCGCTCCGACCACACGACCAGGTGCGCCAGGGGCGGGCTGTCGATGCCTGACGCGATCGGGAACACGTGCACGGAGCGAAAGCCGGCGTGACTCGCCAGGGTCTGCACGTCCGCCGGCAACACGCTCAGGTCGCTCGGCGACGCCTGATCGGCCACGGCGTCGACGACCGCCTGTGACACCAGGCCCTCCGCCAGCCCCGGCTCAGCCTGGGAATACGGCGTGCCCAGCCACGCGCTCGTGACGATGCCGCCGCGCCGTTGGGGACCGCCCAACAAGCCCAGGATCGCGGCGAGCCGATCCTCGAGCGGCCCGTCGTCGGCAAGGCGCACGAGCGCCGCGTCGCGGGCGGCGGTCAGGTCGTCCCACCGGAGGAGCACCACGTAGCCGGCGTCGTCTCTCCACGCCCACACTGAGGTCACAACCGCCTGCCCGCTCTCGTCGAGCAGGCGGGTCTGCAGCGCGCCTGTTCGGTGCATCACCTCGCCGGCCGCGGTCGACGGTCGCCTCCGCGAGATCGGCTGTGATCCAGTCGAGTTCGGTCGCATCGACCATATCGAGCGACTGCATTCCGATCATCGATTCGGGCGTGCGCCCGAGCCGCCCGAAGTCGCCCACCGCCCACTGGACCACCAGACCCGCGTCGACACCCACGAACGCCACATCCTGGAGGGCGGCGAGCGCACGCCAGGCCCTGCCCGACACCTCGGGATCGACGATCGGCATTCCCCTCACTGGCATGAACCTCTGACTCCCCCGTGTCGCGACAGGTCATCACGAGCACTCCCGCTGAGCCTAGGTCTGTTCGACGGTCCTTTGGAACGCGGGCGTCTCGGCCGGGCGGAGCGGGTCTGCAAGAGTTGCAGCGTGCCGACTCGCTCACCGTCATCGAGAACCGACCCCGCCGAAACGCTGCCGACCGGCGACGAGAAGGTGGTGGCCGTTCGCACCATGTTCGACACCATCGCGCCGCGCTACGACCTGGTGAATCGGATCATGACGTTTCGCATGGACGTGGGGTGGCGACGCCGAGCCATCTCGGCGCTCGGGCTGGCGCCGGGCTCCACGGTCGCCGACCTCGCGTGCGGAACCGGCGACTTCTGCTACGAACTGGAGCGCCGCGGCCTCCGGCCGATCGGGTTCGATCTGTCGTTCGGCATGCTCGCTGCGGCCCCTCGGCCGTTCGCCCGGGCGCAGGCCGACGCGCTGCGCCTGCCGTTGGCAGACGCGTCGATCGATGGCGCCACGTGCGGCTTCGCCCTGCGCAACTTCGCGGCCCTGCCGCCGTTCTTCGCCGAGCTGGCTCGCGTTGTGCGGCCGGGAGGCCGGATCGCGCTCCTCGAGGTTGCTGAGCCGCCGAACCCGCTGTTGCGGGCCGGCCACCAGGTGTACTTCGGGCGCGTCGTCCCGATCGTCGGCGGGCTGATCAGCGATCGCGACGCCTACTCGTACCTCCCCCGATCGGTCGCCTACCTGCCGCCTGTGGACGAGATGCTCGCCTCGCTCGCCCGGCACGGGCTTCGAGCACGTTTCGCGCCGGCTCCTGAGTGTTGGGATCACCCAGCTGATCACGGCAACCCGGTCGGCGTGACGGTGCTCGACACGCGCCGGGCCGACGTCGTCCCCGACGAAACGCCGGAGTTCCGCTTCGTCTCGCCGCGTCGCCGGTTGCACGGCTGGGGTCTCGCCGAGGTGATCGAGCTCCCCGCACCGTGGCGTGACCACGTCCACCTCGTCACCGACCGACTCGCCGCGCTTCGCGGCCGTGACGAACTCGATGGCCGCCCGGGCAGCGGGCCCGTGGCCTTCGCTGCGCTCCCCTTCGACCCGTCCCGCCCGGCGCAGGCCTTCGTCCCGCGTTGGCTCGCCGGGTCGACGCCCGACGGCTCACGCTGGGTTACCGGCCCGGCGGGCGCGACGGTCCCGCCCGAGCTGTCCACGGCTCCCGATGTCGCGGCGCACGCAGCGACCTCGGCGCGTGTCGACGCGTTGGGCTCGGCGGAGGCGTGGTGTGAGCAGGTTCGCGAGGCCACGCGGCGCATCCGCGCCGGCGACCTCACCAAGGTGGTGCTGGCACGGGAGCTTCGGGTCACCCACGACGCGCCGATCGATCCGCACGCACTCGCCGATCGGGTCGCCGAGGCCTTCCCCCACGCCATGTGCTTCGACATCGACGGGTTCGTCGGCGCGAGCCCCGAACTGCTGGTGTCGCGCTTCGACGACGTCGTCCGGGCGCAACCGATGGCGGGCACGCTGCCGCGCACCGGCGACCACGAGCTCGACCAACGGCGCGCGGCCGCCCTGCTCGCCGACCACAAGAGCCGGGAGGAGCACCAGATCACCATCGACATGGTGCACGACGCGCTGCTCGACCATTGCCGCTTCCTCGATGCGCAACCGTCGCCCACCGTCGTCGCCGCCGGGCCGGTCCAACACCTCGCGACCCTGGTCGAGGGACGACTGGGCGATCCGCTGCCGACCGCGCTCGATCTGGTTGCGCGCCTGCATCCGACGCCGGCGGTCGGCGGCTGGCCGACGGGCCGGGCGATCGACGCGATCAACGAGCTCGAGGCCGGCGACCGTGGGCGCTATGCCGGGCCGGTCGGATGGATCGACTCGAACGGTAACGGGGCATTCGCCGTCGGCGTTCGCAGCGCGTCGATCACGCACTCGACAGCGGCCGTGTGGGCCGGCGTCGGGGTGGTCGCCGAATCGATCCGATCGAGGAGCTCGAGGCGCGCGCCAAGTTCGCGACGATGCTCACGCACCTCGCGCCTGCAGCGCCTCCCCGCCTGTAGCGCCCCCGTCCTCGTGCACCGCCGCGGCGACGGCGGCGAACAGCCGCGAGTGCACCGACACATTGGCGGCACGGCTCGATTCCACCACGATCGCGGCGGCCCCGCCGCAGCGCTCCCATCGGCGCAGCGCCGCGTCGAGGCCCGCCGGGTCGTCGACCGCCACCCGCTCGACCGGCACGCCGTGAGCACCGACGAGCGCGGCGATGTCGGCACCGTGCGGCGTTGCGAACAACGTCTCGAAGTCGTCGCCCGACAGCTCCCGCGCCTGCGGGAGGAACGAGAAGATGCCGCCGCCGTCGTTGTCGATGACGACGACGCACAGATCGACCGGCCGCCGCGACAGCCCGATCCAGGCGGTCGAGTCGTGCAGCGTGGCCACGTCGCCGACGATCGCCACGGTCCGGCCGCCGCCGAGCGCAACACCGATCGCGGTCGAGATCACGCCGTCGATGCCGTTCGCTCCCCGATTCGAGTGCACCGTCACCCCGTCGAGGGGCGGGCCGAACCACTCCAGGTCCCGCACCGGCATCGAGGACGACACCACCAGGGCTGCGCCGCAGCGCCGGGCGACGCTCGTCGCCGCGGCGACCACCGCCGGCTCGCCCATCAGGTTCGCGGCGATCGCCTCGTCGGCCAGGCGCTCCCCCGCGCTCCATCTGTCGAGCCACGTCCGATCGTCGACGCGCGGCGTCAGCCGGATCAGCGCCCTCGCGGTCGCCTCGACATCGGCGTGCAGCGACGCACCGAGGAGGCGATCCGGATCGGGGACGAGCCCCCAGCGATCGATGCCGACCTGCGCCGCCCCCGAGCGGGCGATCCACTCGTTCAGGATCCGCGAGGCCGGGAGGCCGCCCACGCGCAGCACCAGCTCGGGCCGGGTCGCGGCGAAGGTCGGGATGCGAAGCAGCGGGTCGGCGTGGGTGACCACCTGCGGGTCGCTCGTCCGCGCACCCGACAGCGGGTCGGCCACGAGGGGCCACCCGAGGTGGTCGCTGAGCTCCAGCAACGCGCTCCGCTCGGCGTCGCAGCGCACCGCGCGGTCGCCCGCCACGATCAGCCCGCGCCGACCGGTGCTCTCGCTCCGCCTGCCACTGACACTGCTGCTGCCGCCGCTGCCGCTGCCGCTGCCGCTGCCGAGGAAGCGAAGCAGCACCTCGTCGGGCGGCTGCCAGCGCATCGCCACGCCGCCCCGGTCGTCGGCATCGTCCGGCGGCGGCTCCATCGCCACGCCGCTGCCGTCGGGGCCGACGAGCGGCTCGCGAAATGCAAGGTTCAGGTGCACCGGGCCGGGCGGGCTGCCGAGCGTCGCGGCGAAGGCGCCGGACGCGAGCCGACGCCATTGACCGCGCCCCTCGACCGTCGGAGGCCCCGGTTCGACGAACCATCGCACGGCCCGGCCGAATAGATCGCGCTGGTCGATGGTCTGCGGCGCCCCGACACCTTGGAGCTCCGGCGGCCGGTCGGCTGTGGCGACCAGCATCGGCACACCGGCTTGGAAGGCCTCGACGACGGCACCGTGCAGGTGGGTCGTCGCTGTGCCACTCGTGGTCACCACGACGGCCGGCCGGCCGGTCGCACGGCCGATCCCCAGAGCGATGAACGACGCGGAGCGTTCGTCGTGGTGCACGTGCACCGACAATCCCTCGTGGGACAGGCACGCGACCGCAAGCGGTGTCGAGCGCGAGCCGGGGGAGATCACCGCGTGACGAACGCCGAGCCGAACCCACTGATCCACCAGCGTCGAGGCGAAGGCGATCCCGAGGTTCGACATCGCCTCAGCGTAGGGCGCCGTCGCTCGTCGCCGACTTGACGACCCATCGCGTCCGCATGCAGCGTCAGCACCGATGCCGACCCCTCTCGCTGCCACCCGGACCGGCGCCGGACCCCACCCGGTGGTGCTCGTGCACGGGTTCACGCAGACGGGGCGCTGCTGGGGACCGCTCGGCGACAGCCTCGCACTGCGGGGTGAAGTCCTGGCGTTGGACGCGCCGGGGCACGGCGGCTCCGGCGAGCTTCGGCTCGACCTCGCCGACGCGGCGGCAGCGATCGCCGCGACCGCCGCGACCGCCGCGACCGCCGAGCGTGCCGACTTTCGGACGCGCCGTCCGCTGCTGATCGGCTACTCGATGGGCGCCCGGATGGCGTTGCACGCCGTGCTGCACGCCCCGGCCGCGTTCTCCGGTCTCGTGCTCATCAGCGCAACGCCCGGCATCGACGACGATGCCGAACGGAGCGAGCGTCGGCGCCGCGACGACGCACTCGCCGATCACATCGAGGCGGTCGGCTGCGCACAGTTCATCGACGAGTGGCTTGCGCTGCCGATGTTCGCGACGCTCCCGGCGAGCGCGGCGCACCGAGACGAGCGCGTCCGCAACTCGGCCGCCGGGCTCGCCGCCTCGCTGCGCCTGGCCGGCACCGGCCGCCAGGCACCGCTGTGGAACGACCTCGCGTCGATCGACCTGCCGGTGCTCGTGCTCACCGGCTCGCTCGACACCAAGTTCGACGCGATCGGCCGCCGCATGGCGACCGCGATCGGAGCGAACGCGGTCGCTCGCACCGTCGATGGCGCCGGCCACACCGTGCATCTCGAGGCCCCGGACGCGACCGCCAGGGCGCTCGACGCCTGGATCGACGCGATCAGCGGCTGAGCCGTCGCACCCGTCGCACCCGCCGCACCGAAAGCACCCGCCATCACCATGCCCCAACCTCCGCTCGGCACCCCCGTGCGATGAGCGAAGGCCAAGGGTTAACCCGGGGTTAACCCCAATACCGTTCAGTTAGTGTTGCGATGGTGCAGTTTGTGTTCATGCCTCGTGCAGGATGGACCAAGCCTGTGTCGGAGCGGCGGTTGTCGGATCTGGTGTCGGTGGGGGTGTTGACTCGGACGTTCCCACCGGAGGTTGTTGATGCGGTGGTTGCGGAGGCTGGGCGTACTGAGCAGCGGAACAGGTCGTTGCCCGCTCGGGTGATGGCCTACTTCGCGATTGGGATGGCGTTGCACTCAGAGGGCTCCTACGAAGATGTGCTCGGTCTGCTGACTGACGGTTTGGCGTGGACCGAGCCGGGTGTCGAGCCAGTCAAACTGCCTTCGAAGTCGGCGATCTTCCAGGCCCGGCGCGGCTGGGGTCCGAGCCGCTGCGTGCCCTGTTCGAGCGGGTCCGCGACGCCGTTGGCAGAGCCGGGATTGTCCGGTTGTTGGCTGGCGGGCCGCGGCGATGGTCGATCGATGGGGACCACGCTCGACGTCGCCGACACCGAAGCCAACGCGGAGCTGTTCGGTCGACCGGCGTGAACAAGGATGAGCAGGCTGCGTTCCTCAGGGCCCGGCTGGTCGCGGTCGCTGAGTGCGGAACCCACGCCGTGTTCGATGCTGCGGTGGGCTCAGTGTGGGACCGGGGAGAACACGCTTGCCGGTGAAGTGATCGGGAGGCTCGAGCCCGGCATGGTGTTGCTGGCAGACCGCGGGTTCTGTGGGTACCCGTTGTGGTCAAAGGCTGCAGCGACCGGCGCGGACCTGTTGTGGCGAGCCATGAGCAACATGAAACCCCGCCCCATCGAGACGCTTGCCGACGGGTCCTGGTTGGCTGAACTCCGCCCGAGCGGGAACGCTGACGAAACGCAGATCCGCTCACGATCCGCGTCGTCGACTACGAGATCGACGACGGTCGGACCAACGACAACGCCTACCGATTGTTCACCACGATCCTCGACCCCGACGAAGCCTCTGCTGAGGATCTCGCCCTCGCGTACTCGCAGCGCTGGGAGATCGAGTCTGTGTTTGACGAACTCAAAGTCCATCAGCGCGGCCCGCGTACGGTCCTTCGATCCAAGTCGCCCGAGCTGGTACTCCAGGAGATCTGGGGTCACCTCTGCTGCCATCTCGCGATCCGTACCCTCATGTGGGAAGCCGCTGGCCACGCCCAAGTCGACCCCGACAGAGTCAGCTTCGTCGCTGCCCTCCGCATCGCGCCGCTCCATCGCAGGAGCGCGCGCCTATTCCCCTGAGGCCACCGATCACGGCTGCACCACGCGATCGCCCTGCTGTGCCAACGACTGAACCCGGCCCGCCGCAACCGCAGCAACCCACGGCTCGTCAAACGCAAATACGTCAATTGGCACGTCAAACGTGCCCAACACCGCGACTGGCCCCAACCCACCGGCCCGCCCGTCGCCACAATCCTACGAACCTAACTGAACGGCATTGGGGTTAAGAGGGCGCGCGGATCGTCGGGTCACGTGGCCCACGTGTAGGACTGGGGTGTGCCGGGTTTGGGGCACAGGCGGTCCAGCATGATCGCGATCGACGCGGTCTTCACCAGCCCGACCGACTGCGCCCATGTCGAGCAGTCCGAGAAGTCGAACTGAGCTTCCTCCCCTGGTGGTGTCTCGATCGGCACCGACGCGGCGTCCGCACGCCGGAACCGTGGGCCGCGCTGAGAGCGAACCCAGCGCACCACCGACGGATACAAGCCGGTGAACGCCTCCGCCGAGATGATCTGGAACAGCGATTTCGCCAACAGCTTCGGGATGCCGACCAACAACGCGGTCAACCGGTCCGCCCCTGCCGAGATCGTGTCCGGGTGATACCCCAGCTATTCGCCGATCTCCACATACGACATGCCCTGGCCTCTCATCGCCAACATGTCCATGTATTCCTCCTGCGTCATCATGAGCGGCGGTCCCTCCAGCCCTTCTGTCCATGCCCCCACCATGCGCTGGCCCCTGGAACCGAGCCACCCCCGGAGAGTGTAACTGTTCAGTAGGTCGTCTTGATGTCAGGCCGCTGTGGGCATCCATGGCCGGTCGTTGAACAGGTCGGTGAGTGCGGCGATGGCGCCGATGTCGTGCTTGCGGGTGGTGGAGAGGTAGCTGCGGACGTGGGCGTGACGTTGAGCACCTTCGATGCTGCGGAAGCATCCCGATACTTTCCGGTGGATCTTGCCGGGTCGCAGATCGCGTTCGGCCTGGTTGTTCGTGAACGGCGTGTCGAGATCGTTCATGAACCGCAGGATCGGCTGCTTGCGCGTCGCGAACGCTGTGACGAGGTTGTAGGCCTTGCGCTGGTAGTAGCCGCGGTTGATGCCTCGGGGTGGATCGGGGTTCGCGGCGATCCCTGCGGCGACAAGGGCGTCGTAGCGGGCGGTGAACTCGCGGACCAGTGCGGGCGCGAGGCGGGCGTGCCCCGCGATGCGGGCGTCGTCACAAGCGCGGGTGATCTCCACGAGCAGCCCGGCAAGGCCGGCCGCCCAAGACTTCTGGGTGGCGACGACAGCGACTTCTTCGAGGTCTCGGAGCAGATGGGCTCCACACAGACCGTGTTTCGCGGTTTTGAACTTCCAGTAGAGCGCCAGACGATCGTGGATGATCACCCCGCGGTAGCGGTGGAGGACCCCCATCTCGATGATCGCGTCGTGGCCTCTGGTCCACGACGCGTGGATCAACGTGTACGCCCGGGTGGACACGACGTGCATCCACACCGTCGCGGTGCCGACCCGGTCGGTGGTCTCGTCGCAGTGCAACACAACCATGGCCCGCAACACAGCGGTCAGCGCGGCGATGAACGCCTTGAGTTTGCGGCCCGCGTCGCGGTACATGTTGTCGATCGTCCCCGCGGACACGTCGAGGCCGTACAGGTCTCGCATCGTTTCCTGCACTCGGGCGACCGGGATGTGTTGGCGGGCCAGCAGATAGACGACGACGGCTCGTACCCGCGCCGAGTCCGCGACCGGGGCCCGCACGTCGGCCGGGAAACGACCCGATGTCGTCGCCCCAAAGTCACAGCGACACGAGAGCCGTTGATGCTCGGTTATGACCGGTCGAGGTTCGGGGAGATCGATCACCTGACGCCGCTCGGCCACCTCGCCTGCTACGTCGTGGAGACCAGCGCCGCAGCCACTGCAACAGTGCGGGCGATGCTCGACCGTCGCGTCAGGAGTGGCCGACATCTTCGGGCCGTACCCCTTCGCGCCTTTCTGCTTGCCGGCCTTACGAGGCCCACCAGTGCGTGATGTGGCAGCGACCCGTTTCGCCTTACGTTCCTTGGCCTGGCGGGCACGCTCAGCAGCGGTGTCACGCGACGACGGCAACGACGAGTTCCCTGACGACTTGCCCGACAACGCCCTCAACCGCTCGTTCTCCGCCGTGAGCTTCGCGTTCGCCGCGCTCAACTCGTCCTGGCGGGCGACCAACTCGAGCACCAACCCCAACAACTCGGCATGCCCAAGCTGCTCAAGATCGCTACGAGACCGGCCCTCGACCACGAACGCACTCTATCGAACACACGCGCGACCAGCGCGGACCTACTGAACAGTTACCGGAGAGTTCGGCTAGGCTGAATAGTTATCAACTTCGTTGGGGGAGGGAACCCATGAGAAATCGGGCCGAGCGCGTCCGTCGCGCCACGGGTGCGGTGAAGGTGGATTCGGGAGCACCCCCTGCGCCGCGGAAGACCGAGTCGGTTGATTGCGATGGGCCCCGAACCATTTCGCCCGCCCGCATCGTCCCGAGCCTGGGTCATATCCCCGAATTGGACGGGCTCCGCGGGGTCGCAGTGCTGTTGGTGGTCGAGTATCACGTGGTCCTCGGTCGAGTGCACACGCTTTCGACGGGCCTCGACCTCTTCTTCATCTTGTCCGGATTCCTCATTACGACCCTGCTCGCCGAGGAGCACGACCGACACGGCCGGGTGTCTCTGCCTGACTTCTTTCGTCGTCGCGGGCTGCGCCTACTCCCGGCGTTGTTCGCCTACATCGCGGCGAACCTCCTGATGGCCCTCGCCGGACATGCGGGTGTTCCCACCCTAGAAGGCGTCTGGGACCTCCGCACCGTCACTGTCGAAAGCGCTGCCGCGGTGTTCTACATCTACCCCGCGCTCTTGGCTGTGTGGCCGAATACGGCGGCACTTCGGATGCCCCACCTCCACTCGCTGGGCCAGGAGGAGTGGTTCTACGCGTTCTGGGCACCTACGTTTGCCCGCATGATGCGACGGGACCGGGTTCGTCGTGGGATCACCATCGTGATCGTCGTGCTCGCGGTCATCGCACTCGCCCGGCTGCTCGGAGTCATCGACGCCAACCCGGCGCTCGTCGGGCCACTTCGCCCCGACATGATGTTCCTCGGAGCGGTGATCGCGCTGGGCCGCCGTCGATACCTCACACTGGCGACGCCACAGCTCGACCGACTCCGGCGGAGGGTTGGCATTGCCAGCGCTCTTGGGACCGCCGGGTTCGCGGTCTCGATCGCTGCGGGCGGGCTGGAAGGTCGGCGAGTGGCCATCGCAGTCGTCACGGCCACGAAGCTGTTCGCCGTGTTCCCGATCATGCTCGTGCTCGTGGCGGCGCCAAGCCATCCGCTGCGCCGCGCACTTCGTGCGTCCTGGTTGCAGTGGTTCGGTCGAGTGTCGTACGGACTGTACTTGTGGCACAGCACCGTGCTGTTTGGGTCAACGGCGGGGCTGAGCGCGCCCCGGCACGGAGGAGATCATCCAACATCGACCGACGTGGCTGCTCCACCTCGCAGGTTTCGGCGGTGGGACGGCACTCGCGTGGCTCTCGTTTCGCCTGATCGAAGCCCGCTTCATCGCGATGGGACGCCGGAACCAGGAAGACACCCGAACGTCGAAGCGCTCGGCGCTTCCGATCCAACTGCCGTAGACGGAGCGCCTCGCCGTTGGGGCCGCCGATCTCGGCGTGTACATGCCGGCGGACCTTCGAGTGATCGAGACTCGGCTCAACACGATGCCCCGCCCCTAGTGGTCCGTCGCTGAAATAGCGAACCGGGTTAGTGTGGAGGGGTGCCGATTGAAATTGCCGCCCCGTTGAAGGTGTCGCCCGAGGATCGGGCCGAGTTGGAACGGATGGCGGTGTCGTCGTCGTTGCCGTACCGGGTGGTGGTGCAGTCCTCGGCGTTGTTGTTGGCCGCGGCCGGTGAGTCGAACGGGGCGATTGCGCGGGCGTGCGCGACGACGACGGGAACAGTGCGCCGGTGGCGCACCAAGTTCGAGACCGGTGGGATCTCAGCGGTCGGGTCGATCGCGAAAGGTCGGGGCCGTAAACCCGAGATCGCTGAGTCGGTGATCGACGCGATTGTGAACGACACGTTGCACACAGTTCCTGATGATGAGTCGACGCAGTGGTCGACCCGGACGATGGGCGAGCGTCACGGGGTCGGCAAGGACACCGTCGCACGAATCTGGCGGGCCCGGAAGCTACGACCGTGGCGGGTCGATACGTTCAAGTTGTCCAACGACCCGGATTTCGAGGCGAAGCTGGTTGATGTTGTTGGGCTGTATCTGAACCCGCCGGAACGGGCGGTGGTGTTCAGCTTCGATGAGAAGACCCAGTGCCAAGCGCTGGATCGCACCCAGCCGTCGTTGCCTCTCAAGCCGGGCCGTGGCCGGACGATGACCCACGACTACAAGCGGAACGGCACGACCGATCTGTTCGCGGCGTCGAACGTCGGGACCGGTGAGGTGTTGCACCACACCCGCAAGTCCCACACCGGCGAGGACGTGTTGGCGTTCTTCCGCTGGATCGACGTCCACACACCACGGAACCTTGAGATCCATGTGGTGTTGGACAACTTGTCGGCGCACAAGTCCGAACCGGTGAGGGCGTGGTTGGCGAAACCTGCCCAGAAGCGGTGGCATCTGCATTTCACGCCGACGTCGTCGTCGTGGCTGAACCTCGTCGAGGGATGGTTCGCCCAGTTGACGAACAAACGGCTTCGCACCGGCAGCTTCAACAGTGTCGCCGCGTTGAACGAAGCGATCGACGTGTGGGTCTCACACTGGAACGACGACCCCCAACCGTTCGTGTGGGTCAAGACCGCCGAGGAACCATCGCCAAGGTCCAGCGGGGCCGAGCCGCACTGACCCAGCAGATCAAATCCGCGACGGACCACTAACCTCAACTGGACCACCGCCCAGGACATCTACACTGGCCGTGGCGCGATGACCGATTGAACTCGCCAACCACACCCCCAAGCCACCCCGTGAAAGATCAGGGCTACACGATCAGCCGGGATCGTTCTCCACCGCCGACATGGCCGAAGCGTCGCAGCGGGTCTTAGCCGCCCTCGACCTTTCGTTCTCCGTGAACTCGTCATGGAACGTCAGGGTCACGCTGCCGTCTTCGTTCGTGAGTCCTTGGTCGGATCGCTGAATGACTGTATACCCAGCGATCTTCATGCAGGCGATGTACCGGGGATTGTATGCCTCCTGCACATCGCGCGAAGAGATTGGCGATGCAGATCGGCCGCGGGCACCGCGGGGCGACCCGGCACATGCCTCAACGGCCCGTTGGTTCTCAGCTCCGCTGGCTTCCACGCTGAAGCCACCGCCATCGATGTGGATCTTTGCCACGGCGTCACTGTCGGCGATGCATCGGATCTTGCGAGCGGCAACAGGATCCTTCTTCTCCATTGCGTCGGCGACCTCGCGCATCTGTCCATCTGTCTGTCCGTCGACGCTTGAAGTCGCAGCGCAACCGGCCAGCAAGCCAACACAGGCAACGCTGGTTGCACCGAGAATGTTCCGAAATGAGACGGTCGTCACGCCATTCCTTTCGCCGGTTCGGGCTCAATTAGACCGGCGAACACGTCGGCTCACAGTTGAACTCGCAGGTCGAGCGAAATGATACGGCCCGCGCACCATCAGCGACCAGCAGCGCGGTCGGGCCGACGGTCACAGTTCGACCGAGAGCACCAACCCAACGGCCAACAGGATCCCGAAGACCAGCTGCGCCCGGCCGGTCTTGACGAGCACCGGGATGAGCGCCGGCCCGCTCGCTCCACCCAGCACCGCCATCACCGGCGGATTGGCCGCAACCACACCGGCAAAAGCGCAGGCGCAGCGCCGGCACGTCCGCTCAGCCCGGCGATCATCGGGAGCAGCACGAACGGCGCAACCATGAGCCCGACGTACAGGAACCGCGTGCGGCGATCCCCGAGCTTCACCGCCAGCGTGCGCTTGCCCGAGATCGTGTCGCCCGGGATGTCGCGCAGGTTGTTCACCACGAGCAGCGCCGTCGCCAGGCATCCGAGCACCACACCGGCACCGACGCTGAGCCACCAGGCCGAGCCGTCCATCAGCTGCAGACGCCCGCGGTTCAGCTGCACGTAGGTCGAGCCAACCGTCGCGACGAGCCCGAAGAACGTGAACACGAACGCCTCGCCCAGCCCGAGGTACCCGTACGGCTTCGGTCCACCGGTGTAGAAGTAGCCCGCCGCAATGGCGGCGACACCGGCCGGCACGAGCTCCCACCCCACGCGCAGCGCCAGCATGCCGCCGGCGACGCCTGCGACGAGGAACGTCAGGACCATCGCCACCTTCACCTCGGCGGCGGTCGCCAATCCGTTGCCCACCAGACGCGGCGGGCCGACGCGCTTGGTCGGGTCGTCGGTCCCCCGCTTGCCGTCGCTGTAGTCGTTCGCGTAGTTCGTTGCGATCTGCAGCGCGAGTGCCACCACCAGCGCCAGCGCGAAGTTGAGCAGGTCGAGCGCCGCGATGCCTCGAACCCAGAACGGCTGTGGCGGGAAGGAGTCCTTGACGGCATCGACGCGGTCGGCGAGTCCCCACGCACACGCCGTTCCCACGAGCACGGGGACGACGGCAGCGGGCAGCGTGCGCGGCCGGGCGCCGAGCATCAACGACCAGGCACATCTGAGGCGCCAGGCCGATGACGTTCCCACCCGTTCGAGCGCCGCTGCTCGTACCGCAGATCAACCCGAGGCCGCTGCCGCCTGGTATGCCTCAGGTATTGCCTCGCTCAGAAGGGGACAGGGCAACTCAGTCGAGCGGCGGCCCTTCCTGGGCCTGGGCAAAATAGAAGTAGAGGTCGCCAAGGTCACGAATGTCAAGCGCCGCTTCTTCGCTCCAGGGTCACCCCGGAGCGACTCCAGATAGAGGACAGCTTCTACCGCGGCGAGAGGTCGAAGTCGTCCCCCTCCAGTGCTAGCTCATGTCATGCGCGTTGACGGAATTCGGCCTCGTTCACCGCGCGGCCCCCTTCGCCTCAGAACCCCGACGGAATTCAGCATTCGATCACGAATCTGAGACTCGGTCCAACTCTCGCGTCGCAGTGACAGGATCATCGTCGACCAGTACCGGTCGCAGTGCCACTCATGGTCCTTGAGCAGCCCTTCAACCTCGAATATGCGATTGGCTCCGCTCCGAAAGGCTCCAAAGGACATCTCAGACGTCTCGGCGTAAATCTTCCGAAACGGGAACCGGTAGAAGGTCTGCTCCAAGAAGAGCAAAAGGCCCTCGAAAGGAATGACTGCGGTTCGATAGGGTCTGAGCACGAGCATCGCGAGCTGAACCGTGCCGTGCCGGTAGCTCGGCCGGAGAAGCTGAACCAGCGCTGTGGGCTCACCAGTGCTTCGTCGGCACACCACCTGCTGGAAGTGCACATCCTCCCAAAGACGCTGGGCGAAGGCTTCAAGAGACACTGACGTGCCAAAGTACCGCCACGACAACTCAGTCGCGTGCTCCGTCGCCGTCTCGAAGAGCAACGGAACATCACCTGGCACGAGCGGGCGGATGAAAGACCTGGAAGTGCGCCCAGGACATGAAAGTGGCCGCGGGTGCATTAGCCGGTGAGTTGTCCGTTACCGCTGCTTCGCCGCACCGAGCACTTCGTCGCGTGTCGCATAGCCCTTGAGCATCGACCGAGCCTCGTCCTCGCCTACGAACGGGAGCGAGAGCCGACCGTCGTCGAGCACGTCGATGAAGTAGTCACTAACATGCAACACACCGATAGAGTTCGGTCGCATAGCCACGTCCGAGATGTCTGCCAACGGGAGCATCACCTCCCCATCGCCATCAGTCCTCGCCGACCACCTTGAGGTCGAGGTGCGGGTAGATCCCCATCGTCACCCACGTATCCTGCGTCGGCACGTTCACGGCCTCAGTGACCTGCACGAGAGCGCGGAAGCTCTGCCACTGAACCTTCGGGTCGGAGAACGACGTACGGATCGTCACCGAATCGTCCGGTTCGCCAGCGTAGAACCCGTCGAGCGGCTCAACCTCGGTAATCCTGCCAACGACTATTCCCCGAAACGATTTCTCCATCATGTTCGGCGACTTCAGTGCTTTGAGCACCTCGCCCAGATTCGCGAATGAGCCGGGAGCGTGGGAGGCACTACCGCTCATGAGGGTCATCGTGTGCGCGTACGTATCCGAATGCGCACCGGCAGCGGCAGCGCGAGCATCCCCCTCCCCGCCACAAGCGACCGCCGAGGCCAACCCTGCGAGTAGAATAAGCCGAGTCATCAGCTTCATGATGGAATCCTTAG
>JADJBW010000025.1 GCA_016703525.1 Actinomycetota bacterium
ACCGAGCGCTCACCGAGGTGTGATCGGCCCCCGAGCCCGTCGAGTTCGATGAGGAAACTGCACCCCACCAGTGTCGCGCCCGCCCCCTCGATGAGCGACGCGGCCGCCGCTGCGGTTCCGCCGGTCGCCAGCACGTCATCGACCAGGAGCACACGATCGCCCGGGCCGACGGCGTCCTCGTGGATCTCCAGCGTGTCGATGCCGTACTCGAGCTCGTAGGCGGCCGACACGGTCGACCACGGCAACTTGCCCGGCTTGCGGATCGGGATGAAGCCTGCACCGAGGCGATGTGCCACCGGAGCGGCGAAGATGAAGCCTCGGGCCTCCACGCCGGCCACCACGTCGACCGAACCGAGGAACGGCTCGGACAGCAGGTCGACCGAAGCTGCCAGCGCCGCCGGATCGGCGAGGAGGGGCGTGATATCGCGGAACGTCACGCCCTCGACCGGAAAGTCGGGGATATCGCGAATGCACCGGCGGAGTGCGTCGAGGTCCACGACCCGAGGCTACCAGCGCGATCGGTCAGCGCCGTTTGCCCTGCTTGCGCGGGCGCGGCGGCGTGGGGCGCTGATACTGCAGCGCCTTGTCGGACACCGAGTGCGACGCCGGCGACACGATCGCGCCCGACGCAACGGGCGTTCCCGATGCGGCGGCGGCGCTCGCCTTGGGGCCGGACGCGGCGCCCAGCACCGGGATGTGATCGGCCTCGGCCTCCGTGCCACGCTCGCGGGCACGCTCGCGAATGCGGGCATACTTCGACTCCCGCTCCTTGAGCCACACGACCACCGACGCCGCCACCTCGAGCGAGGAGTACGCGCCGGCGAAGATGCCGACGACCAGAGCGAGCGAGAAGTCCATCAGCACCGACTGGCCAGCGACGATGCCGCCGACCACGAGGATCGCGACCACCGGGATCATGGCGACCAGGGTCGTGTTGAACGACCGCATCAACACCTGGTTGAGCGATCGCCGCATCATGGCCGTGTAGGTGTAATGGCCGGCGCGGTCGTAGCGGGCGGCGTTCTCGCGCACGCGGTCGTACACGACCACCGTGTCGTACAACGAGAAGCCGAGGATCGTCAGCACCGAGATGACCGTGGCCGGCGTCACCTCGAACCCGAACAGCGAGTAGAAGCCCACGGTCAACAACACGTCGTGGATCACCGCGATGATCGCGCTCACGGCCATGCGCCACTCGAGCTGCCAGCTGATGTACGCGGCGATCACGATCAGGAACACGACGAGCGCTCGAATTGCCTGGCCGGTGATCGTGCTGCCCCACGAGGGGCCGACGGTGTTGGTGCCGACGTCATCGTCCTTGACGCCCGCCTTCTCGGCGAGCGCCGCGGCGATCTTCTGGCTCTCGGCCGGGCTCGACTCGGCGGCCTGGATGCGCACGATGCGCTTGCCGTTCGCGTCGGTCACGGTCTGCACCTTCGCGCCGGAGTCCTTGTCGGCCCCCTTCAGCACCTCCCGCGCCTGGGCGACGGTGAGCTTCGCGGAGGGCACCTCCCAGACGCTGCCTCCCTCGAAGTCGATCGAGAGCTCGAAGCCACGCGTCAACAGCGACACGATGCTGACCACGACGAGCACCGCCGAGATCGCGCCGAAGATCTTCCAGCTCTTGGGGAAGTCGTAGTCGTTCTCGTTGCGATACAACCGTGCGAGCGGACCCCTGGCCATCAGCTATCGCCTCCCTCTGGAGCTACAGCGACCGGGATGCCGAACCACCCGGGCTTGCGACCGAAGCTCGACTTCGCAGCCAAGACCGTCGCGGGACGGATGAAGAAGTACGCCATGAACATGTCGAGCACCGTGCTGATGGCGAGGTAGAACGCGAAGCCCTTCACCGGTCCGATCGACAGCAGGTACAGCACGACGGCGCCGATCAGCGACGACGTGTTCGCCTTCGCAATCGTGCCGAAGGCCCCGCTGAAGGAGGCGCCCGCAACCGATCGAAGACTTCGTCCGTTGTGAACGTCCTCTTTCAGGTTCTCGAAGTAGACGATCGACGAGTCGAGAGACACGCCGACCGACACGATGATGCCGACGATGCCGGCGAGGGTGAGCGACAGGCCCTGCCACTCACCGAACATCGCGATGATCGTCCACATCAGCCCGCCCGACAGCACGAGCGAGGCGACCGTGATGGCACCGAGGATGCGGTAGTACGCCAGGAGGTAGAGCACCACGAGACCCAGGCCGACCGCTCCGGCGATGAGCCCGGCACGAAGTGCTCCGGTGCCGAGGGTGGCCGACACGCG
This sequence comes from Actinomycetota bacterium, assembly GCA_016703525.1. Lineage (GTDB taxonomy): Bacteria > Actinomycetota > Acidimicrobiia > Acidimicrobiales > Microtrichaceae > JADJBW01. The sequence continues at coordinate 2,265 of JADJBW010000025.1, forward strand.
CTGCACCTGCTGGGTTTCGAGTTCGAGTGGCAGCGCGCCGTATCGCAGCGCGAGGGCCAGGTCGTTGGCGGATTCCCGATCAAAGCTGCCCGTGATCTGGATCTGGTCGCGGGAGAACGAGGCCTCATTGATCGCGGGGGCGCTGATGACCTCGCCATCGAGCACGATCGCGAGCGCTCCCACCGAACCGCCGTCGTCGCTCTGGGCGGTCGCCGGGCATTCGGCGGCGCCACTGTTGCACTTCGCAGCGGCGGCGTTGAACAGGTCGATGCCGGTCTTGCCCTCGCGGAACGACGGGTTCACGGCCCAGCCGCCGTTCTGGAGCAGTCCCGCCGACGCGTCCTCGACCGCGCGGCCGGTCAGCAACGAGGGGCCGAGCTTGTACTTCTGGCGCTGGCCGTTCTCCTCGGGCCTGCCGAGCAACACCACAGGCTTGTCGGCGACATCGTCCTCGGGCTTGGTGACCTCGGCCTCCGACGACGAGACCTGCTGTTCGAGCTGGTACAAGGTGCCAAAGTCGGACGAGTTGATGTCGATGCCCCACTGGTTCTTCGGCGCCGGTGTTGTCGTGGTGGTGGTACCGGTCGGTGCGGCGGTCGTCGTGGTCGCCTCCGCCGGAGCCGTGGTGGTCGTCGCCTGACCTCGGATCCCCGCAACCTTCGCCGCGTTGCGCCCGCCGGTCCCCTCGCCGCTCGCGCCGGTCGTCGCGTCGATGCTGTCGCCCGACGATCCGGTCGCGCCCGACGATCCGGCCCGACGTTCCGGTGGCCCCGGTCACGCCCGTTGCGTTCGGGTCGATCGAGATCGGCTGACCGTTCTCGTCGGTTGCCGACACCTGCGACTTCGCCACCTCGTCCTGGAAGATCTGCGTGGCGGTGACGCCGTCGGGGATCGCGAGCTGCTTGCGCAGCTTCGCGATCGTCGACTTGGCATTCTTCGGCGGTGCCGCCGCCGGCGTTTCCAGCACGGGCCGGAAGCGCAGCTCGGCGGTCTTGCCGACGAGCGCCAACACCCGCTTCTGGTTCTCGACACCCGGCAGCTGCACCACGATCGTGTCGCCCTGGATCGCGATCTCGGGCTCGGCCACGCCGATCGCGTTCACTCGGGTCTCGATGATCGCCTGCGTCTGCTCGAGCGCCTCCTGGCTGACCTTCGTCGCCTTCTTACCGGCCTTGACCGGTTGCAGGACGACCGACACGCCGCCCTGGAGATCGAGGCCGAGCACGGGGCGAATATCGCCAACCAGTGTCACGATGGTCGCGCCGATTGCGACAACCGCAATACCGACGACCTGGCCGATGCCTTTTCTACGCATAGTGGGGAACTCTTCGTTGCGGGACGGGAGCGATCAGCGAGCCTAACGGCGGGCCGGACGAACCAGTGGGGATGGGTAGGTCGACCTAGGCGTCGGGCGTGGTGTCGGAGTCGGGCTCATCCGACTCGTCGCCCGCCTCGGATGTGCTCGCTGGACCCTCCCGCCGGGCCAGCGACGCCTTCGACACTCGGATCACCACGTCGGTGTCGACCTCGACGTGCACGATGTCGTTGTCGAGATGCGTCACGACGCCGTGGATTCCGCCCGAGGTCACGACGTCGTCGCCGACCTTGAGCGACGAGATGAACTCGGCGTGGCGCTGCTTCTGCTTCCGCTGCGGCACGATCATCAGGTAGATGACCGGAGCGAGGAGCAGGAGCGGGAACAGCAGCGAGAGCAAGCTCCCCTGCTGCTGCTCCGCGGCGGTGAAAACTGCGAGGAGAGGGGTCACGGTCGGGAGATGCTAGGCGCGACGCGCACCATCACGGCACCGAGACGGTCGTGGACCGCCGAACCACGAACTCGGCGGGCAGCGGCGGCGACTCCAGCCGTGCGCCCAGGCTGCGCGCCAGATCGCTGGTGAGCCCCGACGCCACCCGCCAGGCGCCGTCGTTCGACGGGTCGACCGGGCTTGCCGCGAGCACCGCTCCGTCGAGCACGAGCGCGATCGAACCGACCGGCTGCCCGTTCGCCCCCGGCAGGGTCGCCGGGCATCGGGGCGCCGACCGCTCGCAGGCTCGGCGTAGGTCGAGAAGCGATCGGGCGCGATCGTCGGCGGCGAGCCGAACGGTCACGCCCGCGGTCGAACCCGACGAGGTCACCTCGGTGCGCACCACCGCGTTCTGCGTGGCCGCCGCCGGGCCGAGCCGAAACCGCAGCACCGCGCCATCAGCCGTGGGTGCGGCGTCGGCGACGACCTCGCGATCCGCCGCGACGTTCGCGGCGTCGGTGGGCGACAGCGTCGCGTCGGTGGCGCGCACCGGCGGATCGAGCAGCGGCCGGAAGAGCACGCGGCCCGGCCGAACCAGTTCGGCCGCCAGCCGCTGACCTTCCGCCGAATCGGCGCCGACGTCGGGAACGGTGACGTCGATTCCGGCGTCGGTCACGTTCGCCGTGGCCGAGCCGCGGCCCATCGCGTCGAGTCGCTCGTCCATGGCCTTCGCCGCGAGCAGCAGATCGCCTCGACCGAGCGGCTTCGCCGACACCACCCGCACCTGCATCTCCACCCGGTTCGACGGGTGACACGACGACGCGACCAACGCCGTCGCGACCAGCACCATCGCCGCGAGCTCCCTCGCGCCGCTCCGGCCGCCGTGGCGGGTCATGCCCAAACCTCCGCGGTCGCCGCACGCAACGATCCAAGGTCCCCGACTCGATCGCCGCACGGATCGAGTCGACGAAGGCCAGCAGCCAGGCCACGTTGTGCAGCGTGCACAGCGTGGAGGCGGTCGGCTCGCCGACCGACATGAGGTGGCGCAGGTACCCGCGGCTGTATCGACCGCACACCTCGCACCCGCATGCGGGATCGATCGGCTCGTCGCTCCGGGCGAACTCGGCACGCTTGATGTTCACGCGGCCCGACGAGGTCAGCAGCGTGCCGTGGCGCCCGAGCCGTGTCGGCAACACGCAGTCCATCATGTCGACCCCGAGCGCAACCGCCTCGACGATGCCCACTGGGTCGCCGAGGCCCATGAAATAGCGCGGCTGATCGGCCGGCAGATGTTCCACCGCGGCCGACAGCGCGGGCAGCATCACGTCGCGTGGCTCACCCACCGAGAGCCCACCGACCGCGTACCCGTCGAAGTCCAGATCGACGGTGCGCTTGGCCGACTCGGCGCGCAGGTCGGGCTCGGTACCGCCCTGCACGATGCCGAACAGCGCCTGGTCGTCAACCCGCCGGTGCGCTCGCCTCGCTCGGCCCGCCCACTCGATCGTGCGGTCGAGCGCGAGGCGCAGCTCGCTCCGGCTCGCCGGGAGCGCCGTGCACACGTCGAGCGCCATCTGGATGTCGGCGCCGAGCAGTTCCTGGGTTCGCACCGCGTCCTCGGGGGTGAGGCGATGGGTCGAACCGTCGTAGGTCGAACGGAACGTGACGCCGTCATCGTCGACCTTCGGCTTGAGCGAGAACACCTGGTACCCCCCCGAGTCGGTGAGCATGTGGCCCGACCACGTCGTGAAACCGTGCAGCCCGCCCAGCGCAGCGACGGTGTCGGCACCCGGCTTCAGCATGAGGTGGTAGGTGTTGCCCAGCACGATCTCGGCGCCGAGGCGCTCCATGTCGGCCGTCGTGACGGCCCGCACGGTTCCCCGCGTGCCGACCGGCATGAACACGGGCGTGCGGAACGCGCCGCGGGCCGTTCGGACCACGCCGGTGCGGGCGTCGCCGTCGCTGGCCGTGATCTCGATGCTCAGCTTCACGCGAGGCCCCCGACCGGCGTGGCGGCGCGTGCCAGCAGCATCGCGTCGCCGAACGACAGGAAGCGGTACCCCTCGGCGAGCGCCTCGCAGTAGAGCGCCCGCCAGCGCGGGCCCGCGAACGCCTCGATCATCACGAGCAGCGTCGATCGGGGCAGGTGGAAGTTGGTCAGCAACAGATCGACCACCCGCCAACCGTAGGGCGAGCGAATGAACAGGTCGGTGCTGCCCTCGAGTTCTCCCGTTGCCGCGGCCGACTCGAGAGCGCGCACCGAGGTGGTGCCGACCGCCACCACGCGACCGCCGTCGCGTTGGGTTCGTTGCACCGCCTCCCAGGTGGCCGGGGGCACGACGTAGCGCTCGCGATGCATCCGATGGTCCTCCACGCGGTCCGCCGTCATCGGCCGGAAGGTGCCGAGCCCCACGACCAGCTCGACCCGCGCCACCTGCGCTCCGGCGGCCGCCACCTCGTCGAGCAGCTCCGGGGTGAGGTGCAGCCCCGCGGTCGGTGCGGCCGCGGACTGCGCCCGGTCGGCCGCATACACGGTCTGGTAGCGATCCGGATCATCGAGGCGTGTCCGACCGAGGTACGGCGGAAGCGGCATCTCGCCGCATCGCGCCAGCGCGTCGATCAGCGAGCCCTGGGCAATCGGGCGAACCATCCGCTGGCCGTCGCCGAGGTCGTCGCCGAACTCGAAGGACAGCTCGGCGTCCACAGCGACCCGGGTGCCCGGGCGCAGCTTGGCGGAGGGTCGCACCAACGCCGACCACCATCTCGGCGGCTCCGTCGGTTCGAGCAACAACACCTCGGCCGCGCCGCCGGTCGGGCGCGTGAATCGCACGCGAGCGGGCAACACCCGGGTCTCGTTCAGCACGAGCAGGTCGCCGGGCCCGACGAGCCCGGCAAGGTCGCGCACGTGGCGATGCGCAACATCGGGCCCGGTCGCGTCCAGGAGGCGGGCCGAGTCACGCGGCTCGGCGGGCACCTCGGCGATCGCATCGCCGGGCAGGTCGTAGTCGAAGTCGTCGGTCCGCACGCTGGTCACGATCTTCGCGCACGCTCGACGCCGGCGGGCGCAGCGGCGCCGTCTACCGGCGCGGCTCGTCGTCGTCGAGATCGAACAGCGACGATTCGGCCGCCTGCGCTGCGGGCGGCGGAATCAGGCCGATATGTCGCCACGCAGCCGGCGTGGCGACCCTCCCGCGCGGCGTGCGCATCAGCAGGCCCTGTTGGATCAGGAAGGGCTCGTACACGTCCTCGACCGTCTCCGTCGGCTCGGCGACGGCGATCGCGAGCGTCGAGAGGCCGACCGGGCCTCCCCCGAACAGATCGCACAGCGCGTGCAGGACGGCGCGATCGACCTTGTCGAGTCCCAGGTCGTCCACGCCGAACATCTCCAGGCCGGCCGATGCGACCTCGGAGGTGACGTACCCGTCCGCCTCGACCTCGGCGTAGTCGCGCACGCGCCGCAGCAGCCGGTTGGCGATGCGCGGCGTGCCGCGACTGCGGCGAGCGATCTCGGCCGAACCCGCCTCGTCGATAGGCGTGGCGAGGATCCCCGCAGCGCGAGCGACGATCGACTGCAGGTCGGACGCCTCGTAGAAGTCGAGTCGTGCGACCAGGCCGAAGCGGTCGCGCAACGGGCCCGTGATGAGCCCGGTGCGAGTCGTCGCACCGACGAGGGTGAACCGCGGCAGGTCGAGGCGAATCGACCGAGCGGCGGGGCCCTTGCCCAGCACGATGTCGAGCTGGAAGTCCTCGACCGCCGGGTACAGCACCTCTTCGACCGTGCGCGAGAGGCGATGGATCTCGTCGATGAACAGCACGTCGCCGTCGCCGAGCTTCGTGAGGATCGCCGCGAGGTCGCCCGCCCGCTCGAGCGTGGGACCGCTCGTGACGTGCAGGTCGACACCCATCTCGGTCGCAACGATGCCGGCGAGGGTTGTTTTCCCGAGACCCGGTGGACCGGCGAAGAGCAGATGGTCGACCGCCTGGCCGCGGCGGCGTGCCGCTTCGAGGATGATGCGAAGGCGCGCCTTCAGCTCGGCCTGCCCGACGAACTCGTCGAGGTCGCGCGGGCGCAACGAGGGGCCGTCGCCGACGGCCGACCCGTCGCGTTCGGCCGGCAGGCGCGGCTCCTCGTCGTCGGGCAGCGAGTGGGGATCGAGCAGTTCGTCGCGCATCAGCCGGCCGCCAGGAACCGAAGCGCATGCCGCAACAGCTCCGAGGAGTCACCGTCGGCGGGCAGGGACCGGATCGCTCGTTGCACCTCGTCGGCCGAATAGCCCAGGCCGCCCAACGCCTCGCGCACATCGTGATGCGGCGTGGCCGACGCGGTCGGAGCGCCGACCGCGTCGGCCGCCAGCGAGTCGAGCGAGACCTCGCCCAGATCGAGCCTCGACTTCAATTCGACCAGCAGTCGCTGCGCCGTCTTCTTCCCCACGCCCGGCACCAGACACAGGGCCGCGAGGTCGTCGGTGGCCAGCGCCAGCCGAAGGCCACGCGGTTCGTGCGTCGCGAGGATCGCGAGCCCGAGCGCCGGACCGACGCCGTGTGTCCCGATCAACGTCTCGAACACGTCGCGTTCGTCGAGCGTGGCGAACCCGTACAACGTCTGTGCGTCCTCGCGAAGGTGATGGTGGACCCAGACGAACACCTCGCCGCCCTCGGCGCCGAGCGCACCGCTCGTGGCAGGCGTCGTCGTGACCCGGTACCCGAGCCCACCGACCTCGATCACGAGGTCGCCGCCCGATCGCGCCAGGAGCCGACCGCGGAGCGACCCGATCATCGTGGGGCCACCGTCAGCGCCGGCGAGTGGGCGACGTGGCAGAGCGCGACCGCCGCAGCGTCGGCCGCGTCGGCGGGTTTGGGCACCGTGGGGAGCCCCAGCAGTCGTTGCACCATCTCGGCCACCGCGTCCTTGTCGGCGGCGCCGTCTCCGGCGACCGCACCCTTCACCTGGTTCGGGGAGTACTCGACCACGTCGCAGCCACGCGACGCTGCCTCGGCCATCACGATCCCCGACGCTTGACCGACGCCCATGGCAGTGGACACGTTCACCTGGAACAACACCCGCTCGATGGCCAGGACCGTCGGAGGGAACTCGTCGAGCAACTCGCGCACGTCGCGCTGCAACAACGCGAGGCGGCGCGCCACCGGGGCATCGACCGGCGTGGTCATGACGCCGAGCGCCACCGCCCGCGACCGGGACTTGCCCGGCCGCAGCACGCAGTATCCGCACCGAGACAGGCCGGGGTCGACTCCGATCACGAACACGCGTACGAGGCTAGCGCGAAAATGGTCAGGTCCGGTGGATGCGAAGCCGACACCGCCAACATGATCGATCAGCACGGAGGCGCCGAGGCCGCGGTGGTCACCCTCGACCGGGTACGGCATCGCTTCGGTGAGGTCATCGCTCTCGACGGCCTGAGCCTATCGGTACCGTCGCAACGCATCACCGTGCTGCTCGGGCCGAACGGCGCCGGCAAGACCACCGCGATCCGCACCATCACCGGCGCGTTGTCACCCCGAGAGGGGCACGTCTCGACGTTCGGGCTCGACCCGCGGGTCGAGGGCGATCACGTGCGGCGCCGATGCGGCGTCGTCTCGGCCAAGCCCGCCCTGTACGACCGGCTGAGCGGATACGACAACCTCGTGTACGCCGCTGAGCTCTACGGCGTCGGCCGAGCGTCGCAGGACCCGGCGATCCGCGCCGCTGCGGGTCGGTTCGGGATCGACGATGCGCTCTCCCACCAGGTCGGCGGGTACTCGACGGGCATGAAGACCCGCCTCGCGCTCGCCCGGGCGGTCCTGCACGACCCCGATCTGTTGCTCTTCGACGAGCCGACCTCCGGCCTCGACCCCGAGTCGTCCCAGGCCGTGCTCGACCTCATCCGCGACATGACCGGTGCCGGCAAGACGGTGGTGATGTGCACGCATCTCCTGGCCGAGGCCGAGGGCCTCGCCGACCACATCGTGGTCATGGAGGCGGGCCGCAACCTGTGCGCGGGCACCCCCGACGAGCTGTCCCGCCGATTCTGGCCGGGGGCGCTCCTCCTGCTCGACGCAGAGTCGCCCGACCAACTCGACCGCGTGGCGCTGTGGCGCGGTGTCACCGCGTACGACCGGACCGACGTTGCCCGAGTCGAGCTCGACGGATTCGGCCGGGTGCCCGACCTCGTGGCGACCCTCGTGCGCGACGGCGTCCGCCTCACGCGTGTCGAGCCGAAGGTACCGACGCTGGAGGACCTGTACTTCGCGATTCGCCAGCAGGCGCGCGGCGACGGCCTCGCGCCCGTCGCGAGCCACCTCCCCGCGGCGGCGCCATCGCCGCGAACACACGAGCTCACTGCACGGGAGGCCACGGCATGAACCTGAGGCGTATGTGGACGGTCGCACGGACCGACCTGAAGCAGCTCATCCAGGCCCGCGACTACTGGATTCCGATGGTGGCGCTCGGCGCGCTGTTCTTCCTTGTCGTTCCCGCGATCCTGTTGCTCACCATCCGCAACATCGGCGAAGTCACGATGGTGCAGCAGATCTCGGACACCCTGAAGGTGCTGCCGAAGGCCGCGCAGGCCCAGATTCAGGGCTCCACACCGGAGGCGAAGACCTCCTACGCCCTCTCGGTCTTCCTGTTCGCGCCGATTGCGGTCGTTGTTCCGCTCACCATCTCGACCGCCGTCGGCGCGGCGACGATCGTCGGCGAGCGCGAGCGCGGCACGGGCGAGTTCCTCGCCCACTCCCCCGCCACCGCCAGGGAGATCTACACCGGCAAGCTGCTCGCCAGCCTCATCCCCGGCTACCTCACGACGATCGTCGGATTCGGGCTCTACTCGCTGCTCGTCAACGTCATCGCCGGGCCCGAGGTCGGACACTGGTTCTTCCCGACACCACAGTGGCTCATCCTCATGTTGTGGGTCATCCCGCCGTTCCTCGCGTTCACCCTGTCGCTGGTGCTCCGGCTCTCCGCCAAGGTGAAGTCGACCGCGGCGGCGCAGCAGGCATCGGGGCTCGTGTCGCTCCCGCTCATCGGCCTGGCCTACGGGCAAAGCTCGGGAGCGCTGTTCGGCGCAGGCGTCCGGCTGGATCGTCGGCGCCGTCGCGTGGATCATCGCGGCGTTCAGCCTGACCCGAGGGGTGCGATCGGTCACCAGGGCGCGCCTGCTCGGCGTGGCCAACGAGGTGTGACGCTCAGCCGGCGATCGACGCTACGAGCCCGGCGATCTGCGCCAACGGCTTGTAGCCGAGCCCAGGGCCCAGATAGCGGTGCGCGTGGGCGACGACGCCGTCCGCATCGATGATGAACGTCGAGCGGCGGTACAGGTCGAGCAGCCCGACGATGCCGTACGACCGCCCCACCGCCTTGTCGGTGTCGGACAGCAACGGGAACGCGAATCCGCCGTGGGCCGCGGCGAAGTCGCAGTGACTCGCCACATCCTGGGGCGAGATCGCCAACAGCACCGCGTCGAGCGCGGCAAGCTCCGCGATCCCAGCGGTGTAGCTGACGAGCTGACGCGTGCACACCGGCGAGCTATCGGCCGGGTAGAAGGCGAGCACGACCGGCGTGCCGCGGTGCTCTCTCAGCGAGTGCGTGCACGCCGCGCCCGTCGCCCCGTCGATGCCCGCGAGTTCGAAGTCCGGCGCCGGCTCGCCAACCCTCAGCTCGCGTCCGCCTCCGTCGCCCATCGTGTGCGTCAGTCCAGCTGGGCGATCAGGTCGTCGCCGATGTCGGCGTTGGCGTACACCTCTTGCACGTCGTCGTGATCGTCGAGCGCGTCGATCACCCGCAGCACGGCCTTCGCTGCGTCGAGCGCGTCGATCGCGATGGTCGAGCTCGGCAACATCGTCAGATCGGCCGAGTGCACGGCGATGCCCGCTTCCTCCACGGCGGTGCGGACGTCGTGGGTGGCCGCAGCATCGCACACGACATGCCACGTGTCGTCCTCGCGGGTGATGTCGTCGGCGCCGGCGTCGAGCGCCGCCAGCATCACATCGTCCTCCGATGCCGCGCCGTCGACGATCACGATGCCCTTGCGCTCGAACTGCCACGCGACCGACCCCGGCTCGGCGATGGAACCGCCGTTCTTCGACAGGAGCGAGCGGATCTCCGGGCCGGTGCGGTTGCGGTTGTCGGTCAGCGCCTCGATGTACAGCGCCACGCCGCCGGGCGCGTACCCCTCGTAGGTGACCTCCTGGTAGTCGACGCCCTCGAGCTCGCCCGTGCCTCGCTTGATCGCCCGCTCGATCGTGTCGAGTGGCACCGAGTTCTCCCGCGCCTTGTGGAACATCGTGCGCAGCGTCGGGTTCATCTCGGGGTCGCCGCCGCCCTGCCGGGCAGCGACCTCGACCTGCTTGATCAGCTTGGCGAAGAGCTTCCTGCGGGCCTTGTCGGCGGCGCCCTTCTTGTGCTTGATCGTTGCCCACTTGGAATGGCCGGACATGGTGGTCTCCGAATGTGGAGAAGGTCGACGTCAGATGCCGTCGAGGAACAACCGATGGATGCGAGCGTCGTCGCTCAGCTCCGGATGGAACGTAGCGGCCATGATGGCACCTGAGCGCACCAGCACGGGGAACTCCTCGACCGAGGCGAGCGCCGCCACGCCGGCGCCGAGGGACTCGAGCTTCGGCGCGCGAATGAACACGCCGTGGAACGGGTCGCCCAGTCCGACCACGTCGAGGTCGGTTTCGAACGACGCGAGCTGCCGCCCATAGCCATTGCGCCGGACGGTGACCTCGAGCGCACCGAAGCAGCGTTGATCGGAGCGGCCGTCGAGAATCGTCGTCGCGAGCAGGATGGCACCCGCGCACGTGCCGAGCGCGGGCATCCCGTCGTGCAGGCGCCGAGCGATCGCGTCGAACAACCCGGTCCGCACCGCCAGGTTCGACATGGTCGTGGACTCGCCGCCGGGGAGCACGAGCGCGTCGCACCCCTCGAGCTGGGCGGGCTGTCGGATCGCGACCGTGGTCGCTCCACACCGCTCGAGCATGCGACGGTGTGCGGCAAAGGCACCCTGGAGGGCCAGGACGCCGACTCGGGGTGCGATGGGCTACCAGCCCCGATCCGCGAACGTGACGTCGAGCGACGCGAGTTCGAGCCCGGCCATCGCCTTGCCGAGCCCTCGGCTCACGCGCACCAGCGCCAGAGGATCGTCGTAGTTCGTGGTCGCCTCCACGATCGCCTGCGCCATGCGCTGCGGTTCCTCGCTCTTGAAGATGCCGGACCCGACGAACACCGCCTCGGCGCCGAGTTGCATGGCGAGCGATGCGTCGGCCGGCGTGGCGATGCCACCGGCGCAGAACAGCGGCACGGGGAGCCAGCCGGTGTCGTGGATCTCCTGCACCAGGCCGAGCGGGGCCTGGAGGCGCTTCGCCCACTCGAACAGCTCGGGGCCGTCGGCCTGCGTGATCTTGCGGATGTCGCCGGTGATCGAACGGAGATGGCGTACGGCCTCGACGATGTTGCCGGTGCCGGCCTCACCCTTCGAGCGGATCATGCACGCGCCCTCGGAGATGCGCCGCAGCGCTTCGCCCAGGTTGGTCGCGCCACACACGAACGGCACGTCGAAGGCCCACTTGTCGATGTGGTGGGTCTCATCGGCCGGCGTGAGCACCTCTGATTCGTCGACGTAGTCGACCTCGAGGGCCTGCAGCACCTGGGCTTCGGCGAAGTGGCCGATACGCGCCTTCGCCATCACCGGGATCGTGACCGCCGCCTTGATGCCCTCGATCATCTCGGGGTCGCTCATGCGGGCGACGCCGCCGTCGCGACGGATGTCGGACGGCACCCGCTCGAGCGCCATCACTGCGCAGGCTCCGGCATCTTCGGCGATGCGCGCCTGCTCGGCGTCGACGACGTCCATGATGACGCCGCCCTTCAGCATTTCGGCGAGGCCACGCTTGACCTGCACCGTGCCGCGGACGGTGGATGGGGCTTCCTGCTCGGACATGCGGCTCAGCATAGGAGGTGCCGCCGACCCCTCCGGAGAGCGACCGAGCGCCCCGGTGCCGATCAGGGTGACGCGAGCAGTTCGGCGGCGCGGTCGGCGCCGATCAGTCCGGCGTTCCACCCCGGTGTGATGGATCACGACATTGGCCGCGACCACCTGTCCCGCGTCCTCGGTGGTGTGGCGCCGGCCGTACTCCCAGCGCAGCCAGCCCGAGCCCGACCAGACCCAGGTGGACGGCGTGTCGCCCACGCGCAGGTTCACCCCGGCCGCGGGCGCCGCGCCGGGTTGCGCCTGCCCCGCGCCGAGGAACTCGAAGATCGGTGACGGGGCCGGTTGATCGGCCGACGAGCGAGCGAACAGCTCCGACGTGGTCGTGTACAGATTGTGCGGTGCGCGATGTGGGCCGCGCCGACGATACGCACCCGGCAGCGAGACCCAATCGACATTGCGGATCCATGACGAGGCCGTCACGTCTGCTGTCACCGTGTCGTTCGCCCCGGACCACCCGAACAACGGCCGACCGAACATCGCCAGGATCGGCGGATCGCTCAACCGGGCCGACCGCACGGGACCCACCGACGCTGCGTCGGTCGAGTGGAACACCGCCATGAGCCGGCTGATCCCCTCGACCTTGATCTCGAACACCACGTCCGCGCGCTCCAGCCCGGCGTGGGGAAGCGCCTCGACCGCGTTGTCGAGCTTGATCGCGAGCGGCGGACGGCCCAACAGCGCCGCGCCCGCTGCGTCGACGCCGAGTGCGGTCAGCGGAGCGAACGCAACCGGCGGCAGCGGCGCGGTGGTCGTCGTCGTCGAGGTCGTCGTCGACGTGGTCGATGTCGTGCGGATCGACGTGGTCGATGTCGACCGTCGAGCCACCTTGTCGTGTGCCGAGCATCCGGCGGCGCCGCCGGACACCGCCAATGCCGCCACCGTGACCCCGCCCAGCACTCGCCGTCGGCCCGACATCCCCACGCACATCGCCACGTGGCCACGGTAGCCGCGGGAGCCTGCCTCGCTCCCGTGGTGTCAGACTGCCCCGATGCGCGCGACGAACGTGAAGCCCATCGATCTCGCTCCACCCGCGTGGGGCTATTCGGTCGGAGCGGACGACGCGGGCCGGCCGCGCCAGTTCGCCCTCGGCCCGACCATCGGCGACCTGTCGGCCGACCTGCCCCGATGGCTCTACCCGGCGCTCTACCCGACCTGGGGCGACGGCGACGCCGTGCACCGCGCGCCGCTCATGATCACGCACGCGGATGGCCGCCTGTCCACGCGCCTCGTCCTCGACGACACCAGCGACAGCGAGGACGAGGAGGGTGTCACTCGCACCCTCCACTGCCGCGACGAGGAGCTGCCGCTCACCGTCGACCTGGTCGCCCGGGCGCATCACGGACTCGACATCTTGGAGCAGTGGGTCGAGATCCGCCACGAGGAATCGGACGCGATCACGCTGCACGACTACGCCAGCCTGCACCTCTCGATGACGGTGGCCGCGGATGCCGGCGTGATCCACTTCGGAGGCGCGGGTTGGGCCGACGAGTGGGCCTGGGTGCCGGAGCGGCTCACCACCGGGCTGAAGGTGCTCGAGAGCCTGGGCGGCGTACAGCCCCACCTTCAGCGTTGTCCGATGCTGCTCGTGGAGCCGAACGGCCCTGCCACCGAGACCGCGGGCGACACGGTCGCGTTCTCGATCGCCTGGGGCGGCAACACACGATTCGAGCTCGATGTGCGGCCGCTCCCCGGACACGCGCTGCGGTCGCTGCGGCTCACCGCCGGCGCCAACGGCCACGGGGCCCCGTACCGGCTCGATCCGGGAGCGACGTTCCGGACGCCCAGCGTCTTGTGGACCTGGTCGAGCCACGGCCGCGGGCCGGCCACCGACCGGTTCCACCGCTACACCCGCCGCCATGCCCTCCGCGACGGGGAGCGGACGCGCAGCATCGTCGCCAACAACTGGGAGGCGACGTATTTCGACTTCGACACCGAGCGCCTCGTCGGACTGATTCAGCGCGCGGCCGACATCGGTGCCGAGACCTTCCTGCTCGACGACGGCTGGTTCGGTTCGGCGCACCCCCGCAATGACGACGACGCCGGCCTGGGCGACTGGACGGTCAATACCGACAAGCTGCCCGGCGGCATGGCTCCCGTCGCGCAGGCGGCCGTCGACGCGGGGCTCCGATTCGGCATCTGGGTCGAACCCGAGATGGTCAACCCTCGCAGCGAGTGCTTCGAGCGTCATCCCGAGTGGATCGTGCGCGACGCCCGGCCACCGCTCGAATACCGCAACCAGTTCCTGCTCGACGTGCTGCGACCCGATGTTGCGGCGTTCGTCGACGCCGCGGTGGCCGCCGCGATCGAGGCGGCACCCGACACGACCTATGTGAAGTGGGACGCGAACCGGCCGATGACCGACCCGGGGTCCACGACGTTAGGCGTCGACCGCCAGGCGAACGTGTGGGTCGACCAGGTGCGTGCCACATGGGACCGCATGGCCGCGGCGGCGGCGACCCACCCGGAGGTCGAAATGATGCTGTGCGCCTCGGGCGGAGGTCGCGCCGACCACGGCTCGCTGCGCTGGTTCCACGAGTTCTGGACCTCCGACAACACCGATCCGGTCGACCGGCTCGCCATGCAGTGGGCCTGCTCGCACTTCTTCCCGGCCGTAGCGATGGCCGCTCATGCGACGACCTCGGGCGATCGTCCCCTCGAGTTCGCCCTGGGTGTGGCGCTCTGGGGTCGCTTCGGATTCGATCTCGACCTCGACGCGCTCAGCGATGCCGACCTCGAACGATGCCGGTGCGCTTCGGTGATTGCCCGACGCACTCGCGAGCTCGTCCAGCACGGCCGGCTCGAACGGCTCGTTTCGCCCGTCGACCGGACAACGGCCGGCCGCCAGGCCGCTGTCGCCTATGTCAACGACGACGGGTCACGAGCGGTCGTTCTCGCCTACCAGATCACCGCGCCCGAGCGCGACGACGTGACCGAGTTGGCGCTCCGCGGACTGCGCCCGAACACGACCTACGAACTGCGACAGCTTCGGTTGGACGATCCGACGGTCTCCGACATCCCCGGAGCGGGTCCGGTCGAGTCCCGCCACACCGGCAACGCGCCGCTCCCATGGCCCGGTCGCGCCGCGTTCACCTCGACCATCCTCGAACTGACGGCCGAGGAGGCCGGGGCCTGAGCCGGCGCCGATCAGAGCTCGGCCATCAACTCGACGCGGTGGTCGAGCCGATCGTGGCGGCCAAAGAGCTCGTTGAGCCGTGATGCCGCCGCATCGTCGCTTGACACCAGCGGGTTCGCGATCCACACATGCGCGGTTCCCCACGTTGCCGATTCGACGCCGGTGCCGAGCTGCGCCATCTTCCCCAGCGCCGCGCCGAGTGCGGGCGGGTAGCGCGTCATGTCGATCGCGGCGAGGTCGCCAAGCATCTCCCGCTGGTCGCCGAGTGCGGCGCGCAGTCGACGAGCGCGAGCCGACGCGAGCGGCGTGACGAGCGCCATCGGCCGACCGTCGCGGGCCGGGCCGTTGCGCATGAGGGGTCCGCACACGTAGAAGGCGGCCCGAGCGGCGAGTTCCGCGTCGCCGGTTCCGATCCGAACGAGCGCCTCGGCGACGATCGCTTCGTACTCGTCGCGTTCCAACGCGGCGAGCAGGCCCGTCGTCGCAACGAGCACGGCGTCGCCCACCGGGCCGGAGACCGCCAGGTTGGCGTGCGCGTCGTCGATCACCTTCAGCCGGGGCGGCTCGATACCCGACGACATCGCGAGCCCCTCGACGAGGTTGTGCAGGCGGGGAAACTCGGCTTCACCGGCGTCGCGGCCCCCCAGGATCCGCTCGACCCCGAGTGGGATCGTCCGGGGAACGAACGCGACAACGACGGCGACGCCAACGGCCGCAACAACAAGGCCGACCAGCGCGCCGACCAGCGCTCCGGCCGCGAGCGAAACGACGAGTGCGAGGATCGCACCGAGCGCGATCGGACCGACCACGTGACGCAGCGGCAGGCGGGCGCAGAGCGCGACGTTGCGCTCGGCCCGGTCGGCCAGCGAACGCGGCGAGGAGAGGGTGGAAGTCATCGGTGGGTCACGCCCGAACGAAACGTTGACGGTACCCCGGGCGTCGTCATCGGCCTGGAAGTACTCGCGGGCGGCGAAGCTGAACGCGCTCGCGATCAGCACGGTGGGGAACACCTGGATCTTGGTGTTATAGGCCCGCACGTTGTCGTTGTAGAACTGCCGGGCGTAGGCGATGCGATCTTCGGTGCTCGACAACTCGGACTGCAGCTGCTGGAAGTTCGCGTTGGCCTTCAGGTCGGGGTACGCCTCGCTGAGGGCGAACAGCGACTTGAGCGCCCCGGAGATGACGTTTTCGGCCTGCGCCTTGTCCGCGACCGAGGTCGCCGACATCGCCGCACTTCGCGCCGAGATCACGGCCTCGAGGGTCGACTTCTCGTGCGCCGCGTATCCCTTCACCGTCTCGACGAGGTTCGGGATCAGGTCGTGGCGACGGGTGAGCTGCACGTCGACCTGCGCGTACGCGTTCTCGATCTTGTTCCGCAGCCCGACGAGCCCGTTGTACTGCGCGATGAGGTAGGCGACGACCGCCACCACCAGCACCGCGAGAACGATCAGGGCTATCACCATTGCGCCATCCTTCGTCCCCCACCGGATCGGGCGGCGGAACGCAAGGCATGATAGGCGCCGCGCCCAAAGGTCGAACCGGAATCGCCGAGTGTGATCGCCTGGTAGATCACGAGATAGGCCTCGGCCAACCGGTCCATCGAGAACCGTTCGGCACGGTGGCGGCCGGCATCGCTCAATCGCCGGCGCTCGTCGGGGTCCGCCAGAAGCTCGCGCAGCGCTGCGCCGAGTTCGACGGGGTCGCCCACCGCGACGAGCCGCGCCGCGGCGGGCTCGCCGTCAAGGGGCCCCGCAACCCCGACGTACCCGTTGATGTCGGAACAGATCACCGGTGCGCCCGCCGCCATCGCTTCCACCAGGATCACGCCGAACGACTCGCCCCCCAGCGACGGAGCGACGAAGAGCGACGCCGCCGCCAACCGCTGGTTGCGTTCCTCGTTCGAGATTCGCCCGAGCCACGCCAGCCGAGGGTCGTGCGCATACCGAGCGCGCAACTCCTCGGTCTGCGGCCCATCACCTGCGATCCACACATCGAGGTCGAGGTCGACGTGTTCGAGCGCGGCCAGCAACACGTCGAGTCCCTTGCGCTCCTCGTGGCGGCCGACGAACAGGATCGTCGGACGACCGGTCGGCTCGGCGTCGGCCCACGGCTCGGCGTCGCGAAACTCGTCGAGTTCCACGCCGTTGAACAACACCGTCCACGGCTCGGGAATCGCCTCGGCTGCAAGCGCTCGCGCCTCCTCCGACACCGCGACCTTGGCATCGAGCCGCGCCGCGAACCAGCGGGCGAGGCCCGACATGGAGCGGTAGGCGGGTTGATCGCCGGCCGCGTGGAAGGTGCCAACCGCGGGAGCGGAGCGCATGAGCAGCGCCGTGACGGTCGGGCCGGGCACGAGGGGCTCGTGCAGGTGCACCACGTCGAACGGCTCGTCGCGCAGGATTCGGATCGTGCGCATCTGCGCGGTCGGGTCGGGGGCGATCGGCGCCATCGATCCGTTCGCCGCGTTGAGCAGCGAGGGTCCGACCGCTCGCACCCCACCCTCGGGCGACGGGCCGTCCGCCGGACCGATGATCTGCACCGTGTGCCCGCGTTCGCGCAGCGCACGGGCCAAACCGAAGACTTGGCCCTGCACCCCGCCGGGCACCGTCAGGCTGTATGGACAAACCATCGCGACCCGCACCGCGTGAGCCTATCGACGATCCCGTCCGGCCGTGTGGCCGAATCACGCAGGCTGCGAACCCGACGGCGGCTCGAGGCCGAGCGCCGCGTAGTCGCTCGGCCAGTTCGGCTGCATCAGGTGCCACTGCTCGGGCGCCTCGCGAATCAGTGCTTCAAGCTCGTGCGCGAGCGCCTGCATGAAGCGCGGCACGTCGGGTCGGATGCTCGTCGCGCCCGGTGTGCGCTCGATGGTCACGGGCGGTCGCACCACGCCGCGCAGCCGGTCGCCGTCGAAGTAGACCGCCGTGGGCAGCACCCGCGCGCCACCCTTGAGCGCCATCACCGCCGGCCCCGCCGGCAGTGTGGTGTCCTCCCCCAGAAACGTCACCGGCACCCCGCCGCCGTGCAAGTCGCGGTCGCACAGCAGGCACACGATCTCGCCCGACGCGAGCGACTCGACCACCTGGTTCGCGGCGTCGGGTCCGAGGGGAATGATGTTCAGCCCGATCGCGCGCCGGAACGACAGGAACCACTCGAACAGCTCGGGCGGCGACAACTCCTCGGCCACGGCGGCCAGCCGGTGGCCCTTCACCATCGTGACCCAAAACGCCGCCCACTCCCACCCGCCGAGGTGCGGCAACGCGAGCACGGCCGCCACAGGATCCTGCGCGAGCGCTTCCTCGACGTGCTCCCAGCCGGTGACCGAAATACCGGCCTCCACCGCGTCGCGGCTCAGGGACGTGAGCCGGAACGAGTCGAAGTAGTAGCGGGCGTAGCTCTCAAACGTCGCGTCCGTGAGCCGCCGCAACTCGGGCGCAGGCAGCGGCCCAAGGGCGCGCGTGAGGTTACGTTCGACCATCACCCGGCGGTCGGGTGTGAATCGGGCCGCTGCTCGACCGAGGGCCGCCGCGCCGCGGAGCCCCCACGAGGGCGGCAGGTTGGACGCGATCGCGGTCCCGGCCTGGAACGCGGCGAGCACTGCCCGCCCGGCCACTCGTTCGCGCACCGTCATCGTCAGCCGTTGCGCCGGGTGCCCGAACGCGCCCGATTGGCCTCACGGCGCGCACGCCAACGCTCGACCGCAGGCGAGGTGTCACTGCCTCGGCGGCGCTGGCGCTGGCGCGGCTGCGGCAATGGACGAGACGCCTCGGTCCAGACCTTCGCGAACCGCTGGCCGGCCGTCGCGAGGTTCAACGCGATCAACAGTGCGAGCGACGCGATCAGGAGTTGGTCGAACAGCAGGCCTGCACCGAGGATGAGGAATCGTTCGGCCCGCTCGACCAGGCCACCCTTCGCGACGAGCCCGAGGGCATCGGCCTTGGCTCGGATGTACGAGGGCAGCGTTGCGGTCGCGAAGGCGGCGAAGGCCAGGATCGGGCGGTAGCCGGGATCGGGCTGCGACGCGAGATACCAGGCGACGGCGCCGAAGAGCAGCGCGTCGGTGACGCGGTCGCTCACCGAATCGAAGAACGCACCGCGCTGGCTGGTGGTGCCGGACGCCTTGGCGACCGCGCCGTCGAGCGTGTCGGGAATGCCGGTCAGCGCGAGCAGCACGACCCCGAGGCGCAGCGCTCCCGAGCCGACGGCAAACGCGCACCCGATCGACATGACGAGGCCGGCGACGGTGACGGCATCGGCGGAGATGCCGGCGCGCTTGACGCTGACGCCCACCGGGCGCATCCAGCGTTCGATCGGAGTGCGGAAGTGTCCGTCGAGCATGGGATGGGGACTCCTCGCTGCCGCTCGATGTGCGGCGGTCCAACAGCCGACGGGATCACCCGCGGCGACTGCTCACTTCTGCAAGCATACGCGACGACGCCGGGGCCTCAACAGCACTTCTCCGCGAGTCACGAACGCTCGGTGCCGGCCGCGCCATCACCGTTGCCGGCGCCGGAGCGCGCCCAGTCCTCGGGGTTGTCCTCGGCAAACCACTCCACCACGTCGCCGCTGATGCCGTCGACCACGACCAGCGCTCGCTTCGCAGGCGGGTTCTCGGTGGAATACGCCAAGAGCCGCCAGACCGGGCGGGACAGCCAGCCGCGCCACACCATCTGCGCCGAGGCGTGCCCGATCGCGAAGCCGACCGTGGAGTTCGCCGTGGTGAGCGCGTCGGTCTCGTCGATCAGCAAGGTGCGGCCCGCCACGAAACCGTAGATCGAGAACGCACCGACGATGATGGCGAACCAACCGAAGCCGTCGTTGACGATCGCCGAGGTGTCGCGCTGGGTAGCCCACAGCGCCGCGGCGCCGATCGCCAGGACCCCGTACAGCGCCGCGGGAATCCGCCGACGGTTGTTGTTGGGGAGCAGATAGTGCGCCGAGGCCGCCGCGAGGTCGAGGTCCTCGGGGAGCACGTCGACGATGTCCTCGTCGCGCACCGCGCCGAGGCCGGGTTCGGGCGTTGAATCGGAGTCCGACGGCACGGGGGGGAGCCTAGACCGTCAGCCCCGGACCGCGGGCGGGCGCGGCCCCTCCCCCGACCCCTATCCCGAGAACGGCGTCGCTCCCGGTTACGGGTGCGGCCAGACGTCGAGCAGGCGCGATCTCGCTTCGTCGAGCGGTACCGGCAGCACCCGGGTCTCGGCTGCGACGCTCATGAAGTTCGCATCGCCGATCCAGCGCGGCACGCAGTGCACGTGGAGATGGTCGGACTGCGAGCCGCCGGCGGCGACGCCCAGGTTGATCCCCACGTTGACGGCGTCACAGCCAAGGCCGCCCTTGAGCGCCACCACGGCGGAGCGGACCAGCGCCCACAGCTCCGCGAACTCGCCCGCATCAAGCCCTTCGAGTTCGGCCACCGCCCGGTTGGGCAGCACCATCAGGTGACCGGACGTGTACGGGAACCGGTTGAGGAGCACGAAACAGTGCTCACCGCGCACCACGATGCCGGTCTCGGAATCGGGCTCGCCCGACCCGAGAATTCGTTCGAACAGGCTCCCCGTGGCAGCGCCGCCGGAACGGTCGGGGCCGGCAGGGGTCGATCTGCCCTGACCCGACGCCGTGACGTACGCCGAGCGCCACGTTGCCCACAGGTGATCGAGCGGCACGTCGGGCCCGCGCTCAGTCGACGTAGGGCGCGATCTCGGACCGCACCCTTCCCGCGAATGCGGCGAGGTCGACCCCGCGCTCGACGTCGTTGCCGCGAGCGTTCACCCCGACGGTGTGGGCCGCCACGTCGTCGTCGCCCACCACCAGGACGTATGGGAGCTTCTCGCCCTTGGCCCGGCGGATGCGGTTGCCCAACGACTCGTTGGCGTCGACGACGTCGACGCGAAGACCGTGGGAACGCAGCGTGTGACAGACCTCGTCGGCATAGTCGGCGTGCGCCTCCGCGACCGGCAGCACCCGCACCTGCACCGGCGAGAGCCACGTGGGGAACGCGCCGGCGTAGTGCTCCAGCAGCACAGCGAAGAACCGCTCGATCGAACCGAACAGCGCCCGGTGGATCATGATCGGCACGTGGCGTTCGCCGTCGGAGCCGACGTACTCGAGACCGAACCGCTGCGGCAGCTGGAAGTCGACCTGGATCGTCGACATCTGCCAGGTGCGCCCGATCGCGTCACGCGCCTGCACCGAGATCTTCGGACCGTAGAACGCGCCGCCGCCCGGGTCCATCACGAGCTCGAGGTCCTTGGCCTCGGCCACCCGCTGCAACGCAGCGGTCGCCTCCTCCCAGTCCTCATCGCTGCCCACCGACTTCTCCGGCGGCCGCGTCGAAAGCTCCAGGTAGAAGTCGTCGAGGCCGTAGTCGGACAGCAGCCCCAACACGAAGTCCAGGATCGAGCCGAGCTCCGCGCCCATCTGGTCTTTCGTCGTGAAGATGTGCGCGTCGTCCTGGGTCATGCCGCGCACCCGGGTGAGCCCGTGGACCACGCCGGACTTCTCATAGCGGTACACCGATCCGAACTCGAACATGCGCACGGGCAACTCGCGATAGCTCCGCATCCGCGATCGATAGATCAGGATGTGGAACGGGCAATTCATCGGCTTCAGGTAGTAGTCGGTGTGCCCGCCGTCGTGGTCGTGGTCGAGCTGCATCGGCGGAAACATGCCGTCCGCATACCAGTCGAGGTGTCCCGAGGTCTCGAACAGGTGCGACTTGGTGATGTGCGGCGAGTACACGAACTCGTAGCCGCCCTGTTCGTGCCGCTTGCGCGAGTAGTCCTCCATGACGCGGCGCACGATGCCGCCCTTGGGGTGGAACACCGCGAGGCCCGAACCGATCTCGTCGGGGAAGCTGAACAGGTCGAGCTCGGTTCCGAGCTTGCGGTGATCGCGTTTGACCGCCTCCTCGAGCCGGTGCAGGTGCGCGGCGAGTTCCTTCTTGTTGGCCCACGCCGTGCCGTAGATGCGCTGCAGCATCGGGTTCTTCTCGGACCCGCGGAAGTATGCGCCGGCAACCCGCATCAGCTTGAAGTGACCCAGCCGGCCGGTACTCGGTACGTGTGGGCCGCGGCACATGTCGACGAAGGCATCGGTGTTGCGGTAGAAGCTGATCGCCTCGCCCGAGGCGACGTCGCCGTCTGTCTCCTCGCCCGTCGCCGCGAGGTCCATGAAGGCCCGCTTGTACGGGTGGTCGGCCATCAACTCGATGGCCTCGGCCAGCGGCAATTCGAAGCGCTCGAAGGGCTGATCGGCGGCGATGATCTCGCGCATCCGCGCATCGATGCGCTCCAGGTCGGTGTCGGAGAACGTGGCGCCGGCCGGAAGCTCGAAGTCGTAATAGAAGCCGTCCTCGATGGGCGGGCCTCCCGCAAACGTGGCCCCCGGCCACAGTTCGAGCACCGCCTGTGCCAGCACGTGCGCCGTCGAGTGTCGGAGGTGTTCGAGCGCCTCGGCGTCGCGATCGGTGATGAAACGAATCTGGGCGCCGTTCGGCAGCGCCTCCGCCAGGTCGATCGCCCGGTCGTCCGCGATCGCGATCAACGCTGCCTTCGCGAGACCCGGCCCGATCGAGGCCGCAAGCTCACCAGCAGTCGCGCCGTCGCTCAGTGCGCGTTCGGAACCGTCCGGAAGCCTGATCGTGATCTCTGACATGGTGCGGGAGCCTACCGGCGCACCCGACGCGCCCTCGCGGCAATCCGCCGGCGCTCCGTCGGCGGTCGGCCGGGCGGATCAGCCCAGGTGGGTCAGATCGACCATCGGCCGCGACGCGAGCACCGCTGCGGAGGATCGACGCGGCATCTCCGAGCGCTCGGGCACCGGCCCAACCGCCGGCGGCAGCGTGGTGGCGTCGGGCTCCGAGACCGGGATTCGGGTGGTCGCAGCCGGCATCATGTCGGGAGTCTTGGTGGCGTACGAATGCACGTACTCCTGGCCCGACAGCGCCTGGATGTTGTACATGACCTCGTCGGTGATCTGACGCAGGATCATCCGGTCGCCGGATCGCCCGCGATACCTGCCGACATCGATGGGCTCCCCGAACCGGATGGTGACCTCCATGAACGGCTTCGGCAGCGTCGCATCGGGCGGCTGCACTTCGACCGTGCCGACGATGCCGACCGGCACGATCGGGACATCGGTTCGCAGCGCCAGGCGCGCCACGCCGGTGTGGCCCTTGTGGAGCTTGCCGCTGCGCGAGCGCGTTCCCTCGGGATAGATGCCGAACAGCTCGCCCGCCCGAAGCACCGACGCCGCAGCGTCGAGCGCGCGGGCCGATGAGTCACCGCCGGATCGATCGATCGGGATCATGCCCATCGCCGGGAAGAGGTGCTTCGTCTTCCAGTCGTCGAGGTACTCGGCCTTGCCCACGTAGGTGATGCGGCGCGGCAACACGAGGGGCACGAAAAATGAGTCGAGCACCGAGATGTGGTTGGGGGCGAGGATCGCGCCGCCGCTGGTCGGGATGTTCGCGACGCCCTCGGCGTGCACGCGCCATCCGAAACGGACGAGCGGGCTCAGGATCGCCTTCGCTACCGGCTGGAGCTTGCCGTACTGCCGATCTTGCACCGCTCGCTCCTCCCCACGAGTCCCACATCGACACCGCCCACACGGCACCGCTGAACCAGTCGGCACATCATGGCCCGAATCGAGGAGCGAATGACGGCAAGTTCGGAATCGACGCTCAGGGAATGCGGCTCGACCCCCGGCGGCCACGTGCCGACCGCTCGACCCGTGTCGACGCCGAGCAGCGCCGCAGCCTCACTCACGCCGACGCCACGGGCGGCCGCCGCGTCGATCGCAGCGATCGCGTCTGGGGTCGAGAGGTCGTGATCGAGCGCAGCCCGCACCTCGCCGAGCGCGCCCGATCCGGCTCCCGCCGCCACCCACTGACGCAGCCGTTCGTCGTTGCGCGGCATCGCCTCGTCGGCCCACTCCCACGCCTCTCGATAGTGATGCTCCACCACGGTGAGCCGCACGACCCGCGGGTCCCACGTGGCCACCAGATCGGACACGAACACCAGATTGCCGAGCGACTTCGACATCTTCTCGCCGTCCTTGTGCACCATCGCCTGGTGCATCCAGTGCCGCACGAGCGGCGTTCCGGTGGCGGCCTCGGACTGCGCAGCCTCGCATTCGTGGTGCGGGAAGATCAGATCGCTGCCACCACCGTGCAGGTCGATCGTGGTGCCCAGCTCCCGCAGGCACAGTGCCGAGCATTCGATGTGCCAACCGGGGCGGCCCGGGCCCCACAATGAGTCCCACGCAGGCTCGTCGTCGAGCGACGGCTGCCACAGCACGAAATCGAGTGGATCCCGCTTGTTCGAGTCCTCGACGTTGCCGCCGCGCTCGGCGGCGAAGGCGAGCATCTGGTCGCGGTCGTAGCCGCTGATCGCGCCGAATCCGTCGTACTTGGAGACCTCGAAGTACACGGCGCCGCCCGCCTGGTAGGCGTACCCGCCGTCGAGCACCATGCCGATGAATCCGCGGATGTCGGCGATCGCCGAGGTCGCCCGCGGCTCGGCGTACGACGGAATCGTTTCGAGCGTGGCCATGTCGTGGTCGAAGCGAGCGATCTCGCCCGCCGCAAGGTCGAGGTAGTGCACACCCAGCTCGCGGGCCTTGCCGAGGATCGAGTCGTCGACGTCGGTGACGTTGCGCACGCAGCGGGTGTCGTGACCCAGGTCGCGCAGCCGTCGCTGCAACACGTCGTAGCCCAAATAGGTCGCCGCGTGGCCCAGATGGGTCGAGTCGTACGGCGTGATACCGCACGTGTACATCGTGACGGTCGCCCCGACCTCGAACGGGACGATCTCACGTGAAGCCGTATCGAAGAGACGCACGGCTCGTGAAGCTAGCCGAGCCGGCGACGGCCTCCGGTCAGATGTCGTCGAGCCCGGTGAAGCGGATCGCCACTCGGGTGCGGTACTTCATGTTCACCTGCAACAGCACCGCAGCGAACGCCTCGATCGGCGCCGCGTTCGAAAGCTCTCCGGCGTCGAGGGGTCGAAGGTTCGGCAGTTTCGACACAATGTCGAGCGTGGTCGCGGTAGCCGACGGGTGATCGGAACACACCAGCACGTCGCTCTCGACGGGGTGGCTCAGCTCACCGAGTTCCTTGGCCGGCACGTGGTGCCACGCGGCCGAAACGAGCGACTTCGGCACGGCGGCCTGCACGCTCGCGGCGACCGAGCCGCGAGGCGGCACCAGCGGCTGGAACTCGTGGCCGACCTTCGCGAGCGCGTTCGCCATGGAGATCACGACCTTGCCGCGAAGCGACGGTGCGACCTCGGCGACGGTCGCCGCGGCGGCGTCCCACGGAGTGGCGACCACGACGATGTCGGAGCCCGCCGCCGTCTCGTTGTCGCCGGCGCTGAGCGGAAGGTCGAGCGACTCCCACTTCGCGACGAGCTTGTCGCGCGCTTCGAGCGCGCGGTACTTGCTCCGCGAGCCGATGACGACATCGAACCCTGCGGACGCCAGCCGGGCGGCGAGGCCACTTCCCGCGGGTCCGGTTCCTCCGAGCACACCGATCTGCATGCCGCCAGTTTGCTACCGCTCGGTAACTTCGCGCCAACGAGCGGTGTCACGCGTCGCCGCGGCGGCTACCGATCGAGCGCCGCCTCGATGGCGGGCCGGAGTTCGTCCGCCGTCGCCATCTTGGCGAAGCGCTTCGTCTCCTTGCCTGCCGAGTCGAACACGACCGTCGCGGGCAGCCCGGTGAATCCGTACGGCGCGAACAGTTCACCGTCAGGGTCGCTCCCGACGGGGAACGTCAACCCGGTGTCGGCGACGAGCGCCGCTGTTGCAGCGGGATCCTCGTTGACGCCGACTGCGACGAAATCGACCGACGTGCCGAGCGATCGATGGAGCGCTTCGATCCCCGGGAGCTCCCGCCGGCACGGGGCACACCATGCGGCGACAAAGGACAGCACGAGCGGACGCTGCGCGGCGACCACGCTGACCTCTCCCCCGGTCACCCCGGCGATGCGCACCTGCGCGGCCGGGGCCGTCGTGCGCGAGGCGGCGGTGCCGTCGTCACACGCGGACGTGACCGCGCCGACGCACGATCGCAGCAACCGCCGCTACTCGCCACGGCGCGCCGAACCGTCATCGGATCGTGATCACCGTGTCACTGTTCGCGTTCACGGTGCAGATGCCGGTGAAGCGACCGACCCGGTGATAGGTGACGTCGATCGACTCGCCCGGGCGCATCGTGTACGGACCGACCGTGTGGTTCACGACATCTCGATTGCGAATGATCAGCCGATCCCCCACCGACAGGTCGATCCGGTCGGGCATGATGTTGATCGGCTCGCCGAGCAGCAGCTGTGTCGCCGTGCCCTTGGGGATGATGTACTCGAGCGTCTGGGGGTCCGACGCGTTGCGAAGAACACGCCGGACCCCACCAAGGCGAGCACGACAAACCCGACGATCCACGCGATCTTGGTCCGTCGGGTCATGTCGGTCACGGGGCGTCGTCGCGGACCGGGACCTTGATCGTCATCGGGTCCGCCTTCTCGAAGGTCAGGGTGACCTCGATGGTGTCGCCGGCCTTGAGCGGCTCCGCGAGATCGAGAAGCATGACGTGATAGCCGCCCGGCTTCAGCTCGACCGATTCACCGGCCGGGAGTTCGATGCCATCGACGGGGCGCATCGTCATGGCGCCCATCCCGCTCATGCCGGTCGCGCCAGTCATGCCGGTCGCGCCGTCGGCGGGAACCGTCTCGTGGATCTCGACCTTGCCGGCGACCGACGCATCGACGCTGGCCGAGGTCAACATGTCGTCGTCGGTGGCGGTGATCATCATGTACGCCGCACCGTGCTCGGCGTTGGCCGGAGAGGTGCGAGCCCATTGGCCCTCTACCTTGATCGCAGCCGCCTCGGCCGCCGTCGTGGTGGTGGACTCGTCCGCGGTCGAGGAGGAGTCGTCACCGCAGCCGGTCGCGAAGAGCGCCGTCCCGACGACGAATACGCCGATCGTGGTCCGAAACTTGGTCATGTGTTCAGCCTTTCATAGTTGGTCGGCGGTTCACGAACCGCCGGTTGCGTTGCCGCCGGCGCTGCCACCAGCACCCCCGGCGGGTCCGAGTTGGTCGATCAGGATCGACAGGTCGTTGCGCATCGCGGCGGGAGTGGTGCCGAAGGGCCACTCCACCAGGACCTTGCCGTGCTCGTCGACGACGTAGGTCGTCCCGGAGTGTGCGACCTCGGGCTGGCCGTCGCTGCCGGTCGTGATCGACGAGGTCGCGAGGTAGGCGGCCTCGGCGGTCTTGAGCTGCGCGTCGTCGGCGGGGATCAGCGCATGGGTCCGGGCCGAGATGAACGAGGCGAGGTACCCGGGCAGCACCTCCGCGGTGTCGCGGGCGGGGTCGACGGTGACCATCGCGGTCTCGATGCGCTTCGCGTCGTCTCCGAGGCCCTTGTACGCCTGACGCAGCGCAGCGAGCGTGGTGGGGCACACGTCGGGACAGTTCGTGTAGCCGAAGTACATGACCAGCAGGCCGCCCGGCTTCGCGACGGTCGTGAATTCGCCCGCCGTTGCTCCGTCGACCGCCTCGGGAAGACGGATCGCCGACACGTCCAGCGGCTCGTCGCGCTGCATGCCGCTGATTGTGCCGTCGTTGCCGACCGCCTCGGCGGACGGCGCCGCCTTCGTCGGATCGTCCGATCCGCACGCGGCACCGACGCCGAGCCCCAGGGCGAGCGTGCCAACCAGGACGGCCGAGCGCACCGGCCGACGGGGCCGCTCGTCTCGAAGCTGAGGCCGGGCGAGATAGTTGCGACGGTTCATGCAGATCACCATCCATGGCTGTCGTTCCGGGCCCGCGTTCGGTTCCCGGTATGGCGGATGTCACAGCGACGGCGGCGGAAGCGACCGCACGGTGGGGGGTCACCGCTGCCGAGGGCCGTGGCGATAGTGTCACGTCGCCGTCGTCGCCGTGAACCTGGAGGGACCTGGTGCCGCACACCGCGCTGCGCGACATTCCAGTCCTCCGACGGGTCGCCGCCTCCCCCGGCAGGCCGCTCGCTGCGCTGTGCGCCGTCGGGGTCGGGCTCGCGTGGCTTACCCGGTGGGCGGTGGACGACGCGTACATCGGCTACGTGTACTCGCGGAACCTGGCCGAGGGACGCGGGCTGGTGTTCAACCCCGGCGAACGCGTCGAGGGCTACACGAACTTCCTCTGGACGCTGATCCATGCTGCGCCGATCCGGTTCGAATGGGACCCGCTGCTGTTCAGTCACGTGCTCGGCTCGGTGTGCTTCGTGGCCACCATCCTTGCGTCGCACCGGCTCGCGCAGCGCGTGCTCCGCGACGATGTGCTGGCATTGGTGGCCGCCGCGGCGGTGGCGGTGAACGGAACCTTGATTCGCTTCTCGACCAGCGGGATCGAGACGTTGATGCAGTGCGCGTTCCTGCTGGGCGCACTCGTGATGCCACTCGATCGCGACGGCGGCTGGACGCGTCGGATCGGCCCGTGGATCGGTGCGTCCGTGTGCGCCGCGGCCGCGCTACTCACCCGCCTCGACTCGGCGCTCATGCTGCTCGTGTGGTTCGGGGCCTTCGTCGCCCACGAGCGCCACGACCCGGCATCGCTGCGCCGTCGCGTCGCGGCACTCGTGCTTCCCGGGGCCATCCCGCTGGTCGCGTGGGCCTGGTGGAAGCTCGACTACTACGGATCACTGCTGCCCAACACGCTGGCAGCGAAGACCGGCGGCTCTCGCGTGCAGATGTTCCTCGTGGGGCTGATCTACCTTGCGGTGGCCGCGATCAGCTTCGGCGCCGCTGCTGATCGGCCGCCTCCGCACGCTCCGCCCCGCGCTGCGGGAGCACCGGCTCCTCGTGCCGCTCGTGACGGCCAGCGCCATGTGGACGCTCTATGCGCTGTGGGTCGGGGGCGATTGGATGGAGTTCCGGTTCCTCGCGGCAGCGATGCCGGCGTTGGCGATCGCACTCGCGGTCATGCTCGATCCGATCCGCGGTCGACGCCGCCAGATCGCGCTGCTGGTCGGCCTGCTCGCGTTCTCGGCCAACCACCTGGTGACCTCCCCGTTGAGCCCCGGGGTGCAGAACCCCGGCGCGATGAACGAGGGCACACGCCTGTTGCGAATCACCGGTGAGGAATTGGCACGACGGTTTCCGGGCGATCTCGCCGATCCAGACCGACCGATCCTGGCGGTCAGCGCGGCGGGGGCGCTTCCCTACTTCTCCCGACTCGAGTCGGTCGATGTGTTGGGCCTCACCGACGACTACGTCGCTGCGCATGGCCTCTACGGCGACTTCTACCTGCCGGGGCACCAACTCGTCGCACCCATCGACTATCTCGTTCGACGTCGGGTGAACCTGATCATTGCACTCGACGGGGCGATCACTCCGCAGCCGGATCGCAAGAACTACCGGCTCAGCGAACTGGTCGAGTACTACCCCATTGCCGACCTGCGCGACCTTCCGCCTGCGGCGACTGTGCTGGAGATCCCGCTCGAGTTCGGGTCGATCCACGCGATCTATGCACGGGCCAACCCGGCGATCGATCGGCTCGTCGACGACGGGACGTGGCGCGAATACCCGATCCTGCGCAGCCCCCTCAGTGCGGCGTGCCTGCAGTCCGACCTCACCCAACTCGTGAAGCTGATGGGGACGAAGACATGTCCGAATCTGAAATGACGCTCCCGGTCGGCGTGGCCGCGAACGGTCGTCGCTCCCCCGTGGGATGGGCGGCGGCAACGCTCCACGCCGACGTCCCTCGGCTCGGGCACGTCCCGCACTTCGACGGCCTCCGCGGCATCCTCGTGTTCCCCGTGTTGTGGGTGCACTACACGTTCTCCGACTTCGGCGGACAGCTCGTGGTCGACATGTTCTTCGCCATGTCGGGCTACCTGATCACGACGCTGCTGCTGGAGGAACGCGAGCGGAGCGGCCGCATCTCGATCCGGGCGTTCTACGAGCGCCGGGCGGTCCGCCTGATCCCCGAACTGGTCGTGTGCCTCGGCGTCCAGGTCGCGCTCGCACTGGTGGGTGTCTTCCCCTATCGAACCACCCTCGTCGAGGCGTTCGGCGCGTTCTTCTACGTGTACCCGCTCGTGGGCGATTTCATTCGCAACGCCGACCAGATGCGCATGACCCACTACTGGTCGCTCACGCTCGAGGAGTGGTACTACGCGTTGTGGGCGCCGATGGTCGCCGGGCTCATGGTCAAGACCAAGCCGAGAGCGCCGTTCCTGTGGATCGCCGCGATCGGCGGCTCGCTGGCGATGCTGGTACTGCACGGCCTCGCGTGGCGCAGCCTCGGACCGGTCCCCCAGCTCGGCCTCCGACCCGAGACGCTGGTGTTGGGATCATGCGCCGCGCTGCTTCGACGCGACCTGCTCGCGGCGCGTGGACGCGGCGAACCCCGCCGATGGGATCAACCGTTGTACGCGGCGACGCCGGCCTTCCTGGCGATCCTCGCCGCAGCGTGGTTGATCGAGCCGGCCCGTTGGTTCCTGTGGCCCGTTGGCATGGTGCTCGCGTGCATCTCGGTGGTCTCGCTGTCGTGTGGTCGCGAGATCCGCCCGATCGAATGGCTGTACACCCGTCGCCTCGTCGGCAAGGTCGGCAGCGCCTGCTACGCGATCTACATCTGGCACATGGTGCCGTTCGTGTTGATCAACGGCGAGTCCGCGTAGGAGGCCAAGCGCCACGCGCACCCGTGGGGGATCACGCTGCCCGTGTCGACGCTGATCACCGTGGCGATCGGGCTGGCCTCCACCGAGTTCATCGCCATCCCGGCCCGGAAGCTCTATGTCGCACGCAAGCATCGCTGAACGGCCACCCGCCGCGTCCCTGCGCGGCGTCGCGGTCGATCGGTCGGGCCGAACGATCCTTACGGTGCCGACGTGGGACGTGCGCCGCGGCCAGCGATGGGTTGTGCTCGGCGCGAACGGCTGCGGCAAGACGACGCTGCTGCGGCTGCTGTCGCTCTACGAGCACCCGTCGCGCGGCTCGATCGAGGTGCTCGGCGAGACGCTCGGCCGCACCGACGTGCGGATGCTGCGGCGCCGGATCGGGTTCGTCAGTTCGGCGTTCGCATCGCTGCTGCGCGAAGACCTAGCCGCGGAGGACGTCGTGGTCTGCGCGCTGAACGCTGCGCTCGAACCCTGGTGGCACCGCTACAGCGACGCCGAGCGCGAACGCGCTCGAGCAATCCTTGCCGCCGTTGGCCTCGGCGGACGGTCGCACGAACGTCTCGCCACCCTGTCGAGCGGCGAGCGCGCCCGGGTCCACCTGGCTCGAGCGCTCATGTGCGATCCCGAACTGCTCCTCCTCGATGAGCCCACATCGGGACTCGACCTCGTCGGACGCGAGACGCTGCTCGCCGACCTCGACGCGCTCGACCCCGGACTGACCACCGTGCTCGTCACGCACCACCTCGAGGAGATCCCGGCGTCGTTCGACCATGCGCTCCTGCTCGACCACGGCCGCGTCGTCGCGGCCGGACCGATCGGGTCGACGCTCCACTCGAGACCCTGTCATGCGCTCTCGGGCTCGATGTCGTGGTGACACGAACCGACGGCAGGTGGGCGACGCGCCTGCGGCGCGGCGCCTGACGCCGTCACTCAGCCTCGACCAACGCGATGAGGCGTGGCCGTGAGCGCTCGATCTCGTCGCGGAGCACCCGATCGAGGATCGGCAACCACATCGACCCGCCGTAGTGCAGCCGCATCGTCAGCACGGCGTCGTCGGCATCGCGCTCGACCTCGCCTTGCAGGACCCACGCCGAGTGCGACCGCCCCGGCTCGCGGCGCTCGAAGCGAACCTCGCCGTGGTGGCCGTCGAAGGTCGAGACCGTGCGCACCATGCGGAGCCGCTTCGATCGTCGAAGTGGGCCGAGCTGGCCGCGGAGATCGACCGACCAGGCCGAACCGTCGGCTTCGGGAACCGCGCGGGCGACGATCTCCAACCACTGCGGATACGTCGAGAGATCGTCGACGATCTCGAAGAGCCGGCCCGGATCGATCGGGGCGCGCAGCGTTCCGGTGACGTTCATCGGCCCGCTCCCAAGGACGCGCACCGGCCCGGCGAGCGCCTCGGCCTGGGTCGGAATCGGCGCAGCGCCCCACGCGGTCTTGATCAGCGGGAACGGGTTCACCGCCGCGCCACCGCCGGGATGGATCTCGAAGTGCAGATGCGCCGGTCCGCCGGACGCGTTGCCGCTGTCGCCCACGAACCCGACCACGTCGCCGGCCGCGACGCGGACGTCGTCGGCGATACCGGGCGCCACGGCGGACAGGTGGGCGTAGTAGTACTCCGTTCCGCTGTCGCCACGAAGCCACAGGCGGAGGCCGCCCAACCCCACGGTGCCCACCTTGAAGATCGTGCCGGGTTCGGTCGCGACGAGTTCACGACCCACCGGAGCCATGATGTCGATGCCCTCGTGCCAATGGGCCTTCGCCGTGCCGGCCATTCGTGGAAAGCCCCAGCTGTCGATGAAGTGCGCCGGACCGGCGACCGGCATTCGGAATCCCGGCACGTAGACGTGGCTTCCCGCCTCGTACGAGGCGACTTCGGACATCGCCTGGAGCTGCAGCACGCCGGTGAGGTCGACCGCCGCCTGGCGTTCGGTCGCCGCCCGTCGGAGCGCCGCGATCTGATCGACGAGTTGACGCTGCACCGAGTCCAACGCGGCGACAGCCTGGCGGTACTGCGCCATCGCGTCGTTCTCGGCAGCGGTGATCGACTCCAGGTACGTGCGCGCCTGGCTGAAGGTGACCGGGTCGTCGACGACGGTGTAGATGTCGAGCCGCCGATCGCCGAGCACATACGACTCGACCACGCGCTTGCGGAGCCGCTCCTTCGCCTCGGCGGCGTGGACCACCTGGGTCTGCGTCGTGGCGCCGGATGCCGCTGCCTGCTGCTCGGCGGAAGCGACATCGTTGATCGACGCCGCCAGGGCGTTCTCGGCCGCCTGCCGCGCCGACGTCGCGTCGGTGAGGCGCTCGCGGGCAGCGGCGAGCTGATCGATCAGCACGGCGCGCGAGGCCGGGTCGAAGACTGATTGGCCGGAGTAGCCCAGCTCGGCCACCTGGCCGTCGAGGGTGCCGGCGAAGGGATCGACCTCGGTGGTCGTGGTGGTCTCGGCGGGCACGGTGGTGGAAGTGGATTCCGGCGTCGTGGTCGATGTCGTGGTCGTTGTCGTGGTCGATGTACTCGACGTGGTGCCCGCGCCGGCACCCTGTTGCGCCGAGACGCGACGATCACCGGATCCACCGACCAACGCCACCACCACTACGGCGGCGCCGACGGTGGCCGCTCTCGCGTCGACCGCATCCGACCGTCGCGCTTCGGTCCGCCCCGACGACTCCATGCGCGCATCGCCGAGAGTGTAGGTCTCGCCAAGACGAGGTCAGGCCGGGCCCGATGCACGCGAGCACCAATACGACACTCGCGGCGGAGGCCAGCCGGACCGACTCGGGACCCGGCCGCCCGGCGAGGCGTCCGATCACGATCGGCAGTGTCGCTGCGTCACCGCGTGCGAGGATCACCGTGGCCCCGAAGTCGCCCATCGACAACGCGAACGCGAACATCGCGGCCGTCGAGAGCGAGCGGCGCATGAGCGGCAGGGCAAGGCCACCGACACGGCGTCGACGGTGGGCGCCAAGGGTCGCGGCCGCGTCGCGCAGCGATGGGTCGAGGGAGCGCGCCGCCGGGAGGACGATGCCGACGGCGACCGGTACCGCCACGGCCGTCTGACCCAACACCACGAGCATGGGTGTTCCACGAAGGTCGATGCCCCAGGTTCCGAACCCGATGAGCGCGCCGAGACCGAGGGTGACCGACGATGTCGCCAGCGGCAGGATCGCCAGGCGCTCCACCCACCGGGCGCTTCGGTTCGCCCCCGACGCAACCGAGGCGACCGCCAGCGCGACGACCATCGTCGCCGCAGTCGCGAATACCGCCGCGACGATCGAACGGATCACCACCGGGCCGAGGCCATCGCTGCCCGTCGCCGCCCGCGCCGATCGCGAGCCGGCCACGGCGAGACTCCGGTAGGCGTCGAGCCCCCACGCTCCCTCGCCGAGCGACACCGATCGTGCCACGAGCACCCCCACCGGGAGCGCCCCGAGCACCGCAACCACCGCGACGACCGCAGCGACGGCGCCCCATTCGATCCCCCGTGGACGCCGACGCAGCGTACCTGTGCCGGCCACGGTCGGCACCGCCAGCCGCTGCCCCACCACCACGAGGGCGATGACGAGCAGCAGTTGCAGCCCGGCGAGTACCGAGGCTCGGGAAAGATCGAGGGTCTGCGTGGCGGCCGACCAGATCTCGACCTCGACCGTCGTGAGGCCCGCACCGCCGAGGGCCACCACCACACCGAAGGAGGTGAGGCAGAACACGAACACGATCAGTACCGCAGGGGCCAACCGCCGCGCCACGAGCGGTCGCGACACCGACCACCAAACCGCAGCGGGGGAACGGCCGGCGATCGAGGCGCTCTCGATCAGCGAACGATCCACCTGCGCGACGCCGTTGATCGTCGCTCGCGCCACGACCCCGACGTTGAACACGACGTGCGCGACGACGATCAGCACGAACCGGCCGCTGCGAGATGCCGGCAGCCCGCCGACGAGCGCCAGGAGCGAGGTCGCGACGGCAAGCGTCGGCAGGACGAAGGGCGCGACGACGATGACCGCTGCGATACGATCACCGGGAAACCGTAGGCGTGCGAGCACCCAGCCGACCGGCACGCCGATTGCGAGGCACAGCGCCGTCGACACCACCGCCTGACCGACGGTGAATCCGGCCACGCGGCCCAGCCGGCCATCGGTCAGCGCCGATCGAAGCGCATCGGCCCCCAGGCCATCGCGGCCCGCCACGCCGTTCACCGATCGGAGCAGGATCGCGGCCAGCGGCCACGCGTACCCGACCAGGAACGCGAGGCCCGAGATGGCGGCCGCTCCCGGCAGCTCAAGCGTCCGAGCGCGTCTCACTCCATGACGGTTCGCCAACGATCGACCAGCCGATCCCGGGTCGATGCAACGGTGGCGGGATCAAGGCGAATCGGGTTGGCGGGAACCGTGGCGAACGACGAGAACTCCTCCGGGATCGCCGCATCGGAACGCGCCGGGAACACGAAATTGGTCAGTGGGAGCGCGGCCTGCCAGTCGGCCCCGAGCATCTCCTGGACGAGGCGCGCCGCCAGCGCCGGATGGGAGCTACCACGCAACACCCCGGCGAACTCCACCTGGGTGATGCACGTCGACTCGATCACACCGGACCGAGGCTCGCTCAGCGCACCCTCGGAGTAGAACACCTCGGCCGGGGGGCTCGAGGCATACGACAGCACGAGGGGACGGTCGCCGCCGTTCACCGTGTACATCGCGTTCCACGCGTCGTCCCAGCTTCCGGCAACGGCCACGTCGTTCGCTGCGAGCGACGCCCAGAACGCGTCCGCGTCCGCGCCGAGCGCCGACGCGACCCCGAGCAGGAAGACCAGCCCCGGCGACGACGTCACGGGGCTCTCGATGGCGAGGAGTCCCCGATACGCCGGGTCAGCGAGCGAGTCCATCGACGTCGGTGGCGCCAGATCGTGCTCGTCGAACCAGTCCCGGTCGTAGTTGACGCACACGGGCGCCGTGTCGATCGGAACCAGGCGGCCGGTGCTGTCCAGGCGCAAGGACGCCACCACCGAATCGGGCACCTCGACCTTCGACTCGACGAACACATCCGCTGCGAGCGCGCGGCTGAGCAGCGTGTTGTCGACTCCGAAGAACACGTCGCCCTCGGGCTTGCCGGCCGTCAGGACTGCTGTCGACAACGCGGCGGCCGCGTCGCCGCGTTGTACCACCTTCAGGCGAATGCCGAGCTTCGACTCGACGAGCGCCTTCACCGTGTCGTCCAGCACGAACGAGTCGTAGGTCACCAACGTGAGTGTCGGATGTCCCGTTGCGCCCGCACCGTCGTCGGGATCGTTCGATCCGCATGCGGCGGCCGGGCCGCACGCGACGAGCACCGCGATCGCCGCCACCCACCGGCGGCCGCGCAGGAATCGGTGCTGTCTGCCCGCAAAGCGCGTTCGCTCATCGCGTCGCCTCCAGCGTGTTCGCCGCCGGCATCACGGGAAGCACGACCAGAACCGACCCGGACCAGACCGTCACCTCGGTCGACGGCCCCATCGCCCGGTTGCTCATCCCCAGCGACGAGCCGCGCCGCAGCACGTGATGGTCGAGCTCCCACCGTGCTCCGGCGATCGAGACCTCCGCGAGGTCGGTGACCGCAATCACCGAGAACACCGCATCCTCGTCGAGGCGCTCGCTCCACGAGTCGTCGACCGCCACGACTCGTTGTCCGTCCAGCCGCGCCTCGACCCGGGGACGCCAGCCCGGATCGCGCACGATCGGCCCGCTCAGCGCTGCGATCACGCCGAGCAGATGATCGAGGCGGCCTCCCCCACCACCGACGACGATCACCTCGTCGGCCGCCCGCTCGCGTGCCTCGGCCAACGCCAGTTCCAGGTCGGTCTCGTCCTTGTCGCTGGGGAAGGCGCGCACGGTCGCGCCGGCGGCACGCGTCCGAGCGAGGGTGTCGGGCTCGATCGAATCGAAGTCGCCGACGAGTGCGTCGATCGGCCAGCCGAGCACGTCGGCCAGCGCCGCGCCGCCGTCGGCGGCGATCACCACGTCGGATGTTCGGCGGTCGATCCCCACCGGTTGATCGGTGGTCGGCCCAGCGACCACCACGAGGGCTCGGTTCATCATTCCTCCGCTGGCATTACCCAGATCAGGTCTGCGGGTCGGTGGTGCGTTCCCCACCCTCTCAGCCCGGCGCTCGAGCTCCCCGTGTGTTCACTTGTGCGGCCTGTCTACCACATGGCCCAGGCAGGTTCGCTGCGGCGCTACTCGGGCCAGAAGCCGTCGAGGCGAGCCAGCGTGCGCAGCATCACTTCGTCGGCGCCACCGCCGATCGACCACAGGCGGGTGTCGCGGAAGAACCGTGCCGTCCAGGTCTCCTCCATGTAGCCGACACCGCCATGGAACTGCAGGCACGTGTCGGCGACCCGCCGGGCGAGCCGTCCCGAACGGAGCTTCGCGATCGTGGCGAGGCGGGTGATGTCGCTGCCCGGCCCTGCTCCTCGGCGACGTGGCGGCAGAACACCCGAAGGAGCTCCACCTCGCTCGCCAGCTCGGCGAGATTGTAGGCGAGCGATTGGTTCGCGATGAGCGGGCGACCGAAGGCCAGGCGCTCGCGCAGGTACTCGCCGGTGCGGACCAGCGCTGTGTCCATCGCCCCGACCATTTGGTACGCGGCCACCATGCGCTCGTCCTGGAACTGCTGCATCTGCTGGTGGAAGCCACACCTCGTCGAAGGCCAGCTCGGCCGTGTCGGAGGATCGCATGCCGAGCTTGTCGAGCTTGCGGCTCACCGAGAAGCCCGGAGCATCGGTCGGCACGATGATCTGGGACATGCCGCGCGCTCCCGGCTCGTCGCTCGTGCGGGCGAGCACGCAGACCCAGTCGGCCTGCAGCCCGTTGGTGATGTAGAGCTTCTGGCCCGAGATGATCCACTCATCGCCGTCGCGCACCGCCCGGGTCCTGATGGCGGCGACATCGGGCCAGCATCAGGTTCGGTGATGCCGACCGCAGCCACGTGGCGGCCCTCGATCGCCGGACGGAGGTAGCGCTCGCGCAGCTCGTCGGAGCCGAAGCGGTGCAGCGACGGCGTCGCCATGTCGGTCTGCACGCCGATCGCCATCGCCACGCCCAGGCAGGGCATCCGGCCGAGCTCCTCGTGGAGGATCGCGGTGAAGATCGGCTCGGCGCCGCCACCGCCGAATCGCGGCTCGTACCTGAGGCCGAGCAGCCCGAGATCGCCCATCTTGGCGAACAGCTCCACGGCCGGAAACATCCCTTCGGCTTCCCACTCGTCCGCGTGCGGCGTGATCTCGCTCTCGACGAACCCACGAACCGTCGATCGAAACATCTCGTGTTCCTCGGTGAGCACCGCACGTCCTCTTTCGTGTCGTCCGCGACGGACCGTTCCGCCCGCGCCACAGCCTACGGTCGGGGCCGAGCGTCGTCCGCATTGCACCGGCTTCGGCGGAACACGCCGGGGCGGCGCTGTGGTAGTCAACGCGGTATGGCACGCACGATCTTCAGCTCCGATCACGAGATGTTCCGCGACGCATACCGAGCGTTCCTCGACCGCCGCGTCGTCCCGAACGCCGAGCAGTGGGAGACCGACGGGATCGTGCCTCGAGACGTGTGGCTCGAAGCCGGCGCCGCGGGGTTCCTCGCCTTCGACGTGCCTGAATCCCATGGCGGCCCGGGCGTGAGCGACTTCCGATACAACCTCATCGTGGTCGAGGAGATCGCCGCGGCAGGCGTCATGGCCGCTGGCGCCGGGTTCACCCTCCACAACGACGTCACGCTCCCATACTTCCTTGCCTACGGGACCGACGAACAGAAGCGGCGCTGGCTGCCCGGCATCGCGTCGGGCGAGCTCATCACGGCGGTCGCCATGACCGAGCCCGGAATCGGGTCCGACCTCGCCGGAATGGGCACCACCGCGATCCGCGACGGAGACGTGTACGTGCTCAACGGCTCGAAGACGTTCATCACGAACGGCATCAACGCCGATCTCGTGATCGTCGCCGCCAAGACCGACCCGACCCAGCGTCACGCCGGGATGAGCCTGCTCGTGGTCGAACGCGGCATGGAGGGGTTCGAGCGGGGGCGCAACCTCGACAAGATCGGGCTGCACGCTCAGGACACCGCCGAGCTGTTCTTCACCGACGTGCGCGTGCCCGTGGCGAACCTGCTCGGCACCGAGGGCCATGGCTTTCGCCACCTCGTCAACAACCTTCCCCAGGAGCGCCTCGGCATCGCCGCGGCCGCAGTGTCGCACGCCGCCGCGGCGCTCGACTGGACCCTCGCCTACACCAAGGAGCGCACCGCGTTCGGACAGCCGATCGCGTCGTTCCAGAACAGCCGATTCAAGCTCGCCGAGATGGCGACCGAGATCGAGATCGGGCGCACCTTCGTCGACGCGTGTGTGGTGGAGCTCAACGACAACACGCTCACCGCGGAGCAGGCGGCCATGGCGAAGTGGTGGTGCACCGAGATGCAGAAGCGCACGGTGGACACCTGTCTGCAGCTCCATGGCGGCTACGGCTACATGCTCGAGTACCCCATCGCCCGGGCCTACCTCGACGCGAGGATCACGACGATCTACGGAGGCACGACCGAGATCATGAAGGAGGTCATCGGCCGCTCGCTCGGCGTCTAGGCCGCCGGCCCGCCCGCCACCGGGGTCTGCAAGACTCCCTCCCGATGGAGGAGCGCTCGCTCTACCGCGTCCTCGGCGTTGCGCCCGACGCGACGACCGCCGACATCCGCGGCGCGTACCGCGATCTCGCGTGGCGCCTGCACCCCGACCGCCAAGGCGACGCCACCGACGCGGAGACCCGGCTCGCCCAGCGTCGGATGCGCGAGGTCAACGAGGCGTGGGCCGTGCTGCGCGATCCCGCAGCGCGCGTCGACTACGACCGCAGGACCGCAGCGACCCCCAGGGCTCGGGCGGCCGCCGGGACTCGAGCCGCCGCGCCGAGGGCTTCCCAGACGCCGAGCGCGTTCGGCGACGATGCCGCCGGACATGGCGACGACGAGCACGACGACATCGAGTTGTCACACGCCGCGGCATTCCTCCTTCGCCGCGGCCCGGCGATCGTGGCGATCGCCGTCGCCGCCTTTCTCCTCGTCGTGACGGCGTATGCGGGGCCCGACCGCACCACCGATCAGCCTCGGTCGACCACCACCACCACGACGGTCGCAGCGTTCGGCCCGTGACGGTCATCCGACCCCTCCGGACGTGATATCGTCGCGCCCCGCGGGCGATTAGCTCAGTTGGTTAGAGCGCACGCTTCACACGCGTGAGGTCCGCGGTTCGAGTCCGCGATCGCCCACCACCCGTGCTTTCCACCACACCCCGCCCCGGGTCCCCCCGAGCAGCTCTCCAGCACCGGTCGTTTCGTTGGGTCTTCGCCGGCACGTTCGCTTCGAACATCGGCACGTGGATGCAGAACGTGGCGCTGATCTCGTTCGCTGATGAACTCACGCAGCGGTCCGGCTATCACGGCCCCGGAGCGAGCGCCTTCGTCGGCATCGTGACGTTCGCACAGCTCGGGCCGATCCTGTTCCTCTCGCCGTTCGGCGGCGTGATCGCCGACGCGATCAACCGGCGCACGCTGCTTGCGGTCTCGGCGGCCCTCCAGGCCGCATTCAGCTTGGTCCTGGCGGCCGTCGCCGCCTCGGCCGCCCCGCCCTGGTGGTCGATCGTGGCCGTCGTCGCCGCCATCGGCATCGTCGGATCCGCGAACGGACCGGCCAGCCAGGCGATGCTGCCGTCGCTCGTCGGCAAGCTCGATCTCCCCGGAGCGGTCGCCCTCAACTCGGCGCAGATGAACGCGTCGCGGGTGATCGGCCCGCTCCTGGCGGTCACGGGCTGGTTGCAGGGACCGTCGCACGCCTTCGTGTTCAACGCGATCACCTACCTGTTCGTGATCGCCGCAGTGCTCGGCGTCAGGCTCCCCGCCCAGGTTGCCGCGCCGTCCGGCGAGGGTCCGATGGAACGGCTGCGGGGCGGGTTCGACGAGGCCCGCCGCAACGCGGTGGTGGGCCGAGCACTCGTCATCGTGTCGGTCTACTCGCTCTTCTCGCTCGTGTTCATCTACCAGATGAAGGGCTTCGCCCGAACCGATCTGCACCTCCCGGCCGATCGCTTCTACGTCCTCTTCGGCTGCTTCGGCCTCGGAGCCGCCGCCGGAGCGATCGCGGTCGGCACCGGCCTGGCGCTCCTTCCCCGCCACATCGTCGTCCGCTGGGGCCTGGCGACGTTCGCGCTCGCGCTCGGCGCCTACTCGCTGATGGACCGACCGGGCCCGGCGTACCTGCTGGTCGCGGTCACCGGTTTCTCGTACTTCGTGGTGATCACGTCGCTGTCGACTTCGGTGCAGGAGTCGGTGAGCGACGCGGTCCGAGGGCGGGTCATGGGGTTGTGGATGATGGCGTGGGCCGGCCTTGTGCCGGTCGGGTCGATGGTCGCCGGGCTGGTGATCGATCGGACGGGGCATCGGCCCGTCCTCCTCGCCGGCGCCGCTGTCGCGGCCGTCCTTGCCGGCTATTCCTCCCGGTTGCACCAGTAGGCGGCGAGCCGATCCAGGCCGGCGACGCGACTCGCCTTCACCAGCACCGCCTCGCCCGGCAGCGGGACCGCGAGCCGTTCGATCGCGTCGTCGATCCCGTCGAGCGGTGCGCTCCGTACCAGTCGGTGCACGGCGACCACTTCGATCCCGGCGGCGCGCGCCTCCGCAGCGATCGCGGCGTGCTCGTCCTCGGCAGCCCTGCGAGCTCCCGCCATCACGCCAGCACTGCGGCGCGCCGATCTGCCGGCAAGGTCGGACA
>JADJBW010000026.1 GCA_016703525.1 Actinomycetota bacterium
ATCTTGACGGTCGGGGCTGCTCGAGGGTCAATTGTCTATGGACGAAACGAAGATCTATAGGCGGCGGTTTCGAACGTCGCTGGGATCACTTTCGACGCGCGAGCCCCGAGCGACATGCGTTGACGGCTGCGCCGCGTCGCCGCGGTCACAGCCATCATCACAGGACCTTCGCCCATCGGTCAGGACCCGGACGGCAACTGGTTGACACCGTCCTCGACGACTGTCACGAACGTGTTGCCGCCCTTGTCGACAGCGGATTGCATCCATCCGCCGGCGGTGTTCCCGACGATCGCGATGAGGATCGCAGCGAACGCCATCTTGAAGAAAGCGCCGATGCCCATTCGGATCGCCTTGAATACTCCGAGGAGCAGCATCGAGAGCCCTGCGACCCAGCCGATGTTGCCGAGGAGCCAGATGAACAACCTGCCGATGGATGACGAAAGGAAGTTGCCGCCACCACCGGCGGCGGTTTGTGCGAACAGTGAGGCGAGCATCGGTATGGACTCCGATCAAGAAGGGGTAGGGGCCTGCACCTACTAGGACCCGTCCCGTTTCTGGTTCGCCCCGACACCGGCGAACCAGTCCACGATTCCGACGCCCCCTACCTCTCTGGACACCCCCACGGCCTCGATGGTGGGGGTGTCCAGAGAGGGTTACGGGCTCGCGTTCTAGCTAGGTCCCGACCCTCCTTCGGGATCGGTTCGCCGCAACGCGACGGACCGATAGAGCGTGATAGCGAGCGGGATGCAGGCGATGATCCACCCAGCCGACAGCGTGTTCGTCGCGACGTTCAGGGCGATCACGACGAGGATCGGTCCGCCCGCCGTTCTGAAGAAGGCGGGGATGCCCATCCGCAGTCGCCGATCTCGTCAGACAGCAGGTTCGGCGAGCGCAACGGTCGTGACGAGTGGTCCTGTAGCCCGGCCTCGCCTTCCTTCAACCAGCGCTGGTACCAGACCCCGAGCCGCTGACGAGACACCCCGGACTCATCGGCGACGTGGCTGATCGAACGACCCTCGTCGATCCGCTCGCACAATCTTCTCCTGCCCTCTGGCGTCCAGGGCGCGTTGGCGTGACCCAAATCAGACGCCCTCGGCCGGTTGCATGGTTACCACTATCGCGTGGTTAGAGAATTACCGATGTGATGGTTGACTTGTTACCACTTGTTGTGGTTACATGCTTACCATGACCTACACCGCAGAAGCCACCACCACCGACACCTTGACCCTCACGATCTCGATCACCCACGACGCCGAGGAGTCCCCCTACGACACGGCGGCGATCCAGAACATCGTGAAGGGTGTCGCCGGTCTCGACGCCACCGTCACCGAGGCCGATCCGCTGGTCGCCGCCTACCACGCAGCGTTCAACGCCAAGGACGCCGCGCCAGTTGGGTCGGCTGCGTTCATAGCTGGGTACGAGGCGACCGCTGCGATCGCCGCGCTAATCGTGGCGATCGGCGGCACCGTCCCCATCCGCTACGACGCCCCCCGGAACGCCTGATGGCTGCGCCCGACATCATTCGACACGGCGATACCGAGACGTTCCCTGGTGGCGACGAGGCGGCGTCCGTCGCCACGTTCGCTGACGGCGGCAGGGCACACCTCGCTGTCGGCCTCTCTGGGCGGACCGTGACGGTGACCGTCCCTGCCGCCGAAGCGATCAGGCTGGCGGAATGGATCGTCACTCGATATGGCGGGAGCCAGTGATGACGCCGCTCGTTCAACATGACGCGACGGGAGCGCCGCTCGACCCGTGGGGCACGCCCATCACCGTGGGGTGCGACGTGGCTGTCATCGCCACCGGATACGGCGCACCCCTGCCTCTCACGTCCGGCGTGTGCCGCGTGGTCGCCCTCGGCCCGAAGCGGGCCGAGGTGTCGCACCCGTCCCGCAACAACACCTACCGCGTCCACTACTCGACACTTCGGGTGGCATCGTGACCAACACCACTACGATCCGGCCCGTGCCCATCGACCCCGCCACGGCACGCAAGCTCGCCACCACGGCCGGGGCCGACCGGCCGTGATCTGCGTCGGGTGGGGGTGTCGTGGGACTGATCGACGCTCCGGGCGGCATGTCCGCCGGGGCTGCTGTGGTGTGGTCTGCTGTGGTGGCCGACGCTCCGCCGGTGTCGGCGGTCCACGCGGAGCTCCTGCGGGCGTGGTGTGAGTCGGTCGTGGAGCTGCGTGCGTGCGAGTCGTGGTTGGCGGAGCACGGGTCGACATTGGCGATGCGGGATGACAAGGGCAATGTTCGTCAGATCGTGACGGCCCCGAAGTACGCGCAGGCGCGTGCGTTGCGGGCTGATCTTGGGCGGTTGGCGTCGCAGATGGCTGCTGCCGCTGCGGCCGTGCCGGCGGTTGCTCCCGTGGTGGAGGAGGTGTCGGTTGTCGATCAGTTGGCAGCTCGACGCCGAGCCTCGGCCGGCGATCCTGGTCCTCCCTCCCGGCGCCGCAAGCCTGGATGAGGCTGAGGCTGCCATAGAGCTGTGGGAGCACTACCGGCGCCGCAAGCTCGACCCGACGCAGCGCCTGGCGGTGCAGGTGATGATGGCGCAGGACTCTGCGGGCATGTGGGCTGCCCGGACGACCGGCAGGGAGATGCCTCGCCAGAACGGCAAGGGCGACGAGATCGAGGTTGTGGAGCTGTGGGGGCTCGTCCAGCGGGCTGAGGCGATCTTGCACACGGTGCATGATGCGGTGCTGCTGGCGACGCAGACGCAACAACGGATGCTGGCGGCGCTCGACCACAAGGATCTGCGGTCGAAGGTGCGGCGGGTGTGGACGGGCACCGGTCAGCAGATGATCGAGATGGTGAATGGCGGGACGATCTGGTATCGCACGCGCACGAATGGCGGGGCGCGTGGCGTGGACGACGTGTCTCGGCTGGTGGTGGATGAGTCGCAGCACGCAACGTCGGAGCACATGGAGGCGGTGTCGCCGACGCTGCTGGCGAACGCCGACCCGCAGCTGAACGCGTGCGGGACCGCTGCGCTCGGCGCTCGGTCGGAGTGGTGGTGGATGATGCGCTGCAGGGCTTTGAGCGCTGCGCCTGGCGCGTTCGGGTACATCGGTCACACGGCCGAGAGGGTCAGCCTCGACGGGGCTGGGCGGCCGGTGCAGATGCCTGTTGACGTCGAGGACCGCGGCCTGTGGCGTTCGGCTAACCCGGTCGTGGCGGCCGGTCGTGGCGGCGGCATGGAGTTCCTCGAGGAGCAGTTCAAGCGGTTGGGCCCGGAAGGGTTCGCTCGGGAGCACCTGTGCGTTTGGGATCCGATGCCCTCATCTGAGCGGGCCGGTCACATGGCGGAGTATTGGGCGGCGACGCGGATTGAGTTCGCCCCGGAGATGCATCCCGGCGCCGTGCGCCTTGGGTGGGCGGTGGATGCCGCTGGCGCTTCGGCGTCGATCGCTGTGGCGGTCGGGTCGGCGCACGCGCCGTACGTCGAGCTGGTCGATCACCGCAAGGGCGTGGGGTGGCTTCCGGAGAGGCTGGCCGAGTTGGTTCAGCGATGGTCGCCGCCGGCGGTGGCGCACAACAACGCTGGGGCGACTGCTGCGCAGGTTGGCGCGGTGCTTGAGGCGTTGGTGTCGGCGGGTGTTGATGCGTCGATCATGGAGCCTCTGCCGGGCGCCCGTTGGGCCGCGGCGTGTGGTGCTGTCGA
The DNA here is from genome assembly GCA_016703525.1 of Actinomycetota bacterium. Taxonomy (GTDB): domain Bacteria; phylum Actinomycetota; class Acidimicrobiia; order Acidimicrobiales; family Microtrichaceae; genus JADJBW01. The sequence goes on from JADJBW010000026.1 coordinate 3,667, forward strand.
TGTGGCGGCGCGTGAGGGGCGGCTGAGCCGCCACGCGGAGCAGCCTCCGCTCGATCTCGCTGGCGACCGTGCTGGCGTCCGGCTGATTGGCGACGGGTTCGCTTGGGATGCCAGGTCGGCGTCGGTGCCTGTGTCGCCGTTGGAGGCGATCACGGCGGCGGTGGCGGTGCTCCCGAAGCCGGCCGTCGAGGAAGCGGCACCGAAGCCGGTGTTCGCGTGGTGATGGAGGTGCTGTGCTCGCTGTGACCCTCCAGGCCCTCGGGGCTGTGCTCGTGGTCGTTGGGGTGGCGCTCGTGTGTGTGCCTGCGGCGCTCGTGGTGGCTGGCGTCGCGTGCGGTGCTGTCGGTTGGGCGGTGGATCGGTGAGGGGGCTGCGCGGGCTGGTCGCTTCGGAGCGGCGAGCCGTGAGCTTCCAGGACGTGTGGGGTTCGGACGCTGGCGAGCTGGTCAGGTCTGGCGCATACACGCCGCATGAGGCGGTCGGGATTTCCGCGGTGGTGGCGTGTGTGCGCCACCGCGCCGACCTTGTGGCGCAGTTGCCGTTCGAGGCGCTGCGCGATGTGGGCGCAGCTGCCATTGCCGTGTCGCCGCAGCCGACGCAGATCACTCGGCCTGACCCGCATCAGCTTCGGTCGATCTGGCTGGCCCAGATGATGATCAGCCGCGACCTGTATGGCAACGCCGTTGGGGTGGTGCTTGGTCGGGGGGCGGATCAACGGCCTACTGGCGTTGCTTGGGTCGATCCGTCGCGGGTGCAGATCAGCCCGGGGGCGCCTCCGGTGGTGTCGATCGATGGGCAGGTGCGTCCGTTCGGTGATGTGGTCGTTGTCCCGTCGACGTTCTGCCTTCCGGGGCATGCCGCTGGGTCGCCTCCGTTGCATCGGCTCGGCCTGACGGAGTTGTCGAAGCTGGCTCAGGAGTACGGCCGCGACTGGTTCAGGAATGGCGCCGTTCCGTCAGTGACGGTGGAGTCTGATACCCCGCTCACGGCCGAGCAGGCCGAGCAGATCCGTGACCGCGTGGTGAGTGCCTGGCGGGAGCGTCGTCCGGCGGTGTTGGGTTCGGGGTTGCGGGTGAGCACTGTCGATTCGTCGGGGTCGTCGGGGTCGTCGGAGACGAGGTGGTCGGATGTGTCGACCGTGGTCGGGGTGCAGGTCGCTCAGGCGTTCGGCGTCGACCCGGCAACGGTCGGGTTGTCGGCTGGCGGGTCGTCGGTCACGTACGCGAACCGGTCGGACGCGAAGCAGGCCGATATCGACCGCGTGAACGCCGACCTGGTGGTGATCCAGGAGGCGCTCTCCCTCCTTGTTCCGCCGGGGCAGGTCGTGCGGTTCAACACGGGCGCGTATCTGCGTGGCGATCTCGGTGCTCGCTATGAGGCGTATTCGGCGGGGCTCGGCGCCGGGTTTATCGGGGTGGACGAGGTTCGGGCGTGGGAAAACCTGCCCCCAAGGGAGGCATCGTGAGTGAGTTTCGTTCGTACCGGCTGGATGCACCTGAGTGCAGGGATTCCGCTGGTGGTGGAGTCACGTTGGAGGGTTACGCGGCCGTGTACGGCCGGTATTCGCAGAATCTCGGCGGGTTCGTCGAGGTCGTCGAGCCGGGGGCGTTCGACGATGTGCTGGGGCGTGGTTCCAACATCGCTGGGCTCCTGAATCACGAGCCGTCACGGCTTCTGGCGACGACGCTGTCCGGCACGCTCCAACTCACGTCCGACGCGGTCGGGCTGCGGTACGCGATCGACCTCGACGAGACGGACCCGGACGGTCAGAGTGCCGCCGCCAAGGCGCGTCGCGGGACGCTGCGCGGGTCGTCGTTCTCGTTCGACGTGGCGCCGGATGGCGTGGAGTGGGCGCAGACCGAGCAGGGGTTCCCCCTGCGGCGGCTGCGGTCGATTGCGGCGCTGTACGACGTTGGCCCGGTGACGTTCCCCGCCTATTTGGCGACCGAGGATGACGAGTTGGCGGTGTCGCTGCGCAGCCTTTCGGTGTCCACTGGCCACGACGTGGCCGACCTGATCGCGGCCGCGCGGCGTAACGCGCTGGCCGACATGCTCACCCCGGCGCAGGCCGCGGGTGTCCCCGCCGTGGAGGTCGACGCGCAGCACGCGCGACCGACGTCGGCGCGCCGCTGGGCGGCACGAGCCCGGAATCACTGAGCCACAGGCCGGGCGACAACCAACTCGGCGCCCAAGTCGGGCGTCACATACAACCCAGAGGAAAGGAGAGGCCATGAGCCTCCTTCTTGCGCGGCGCGCCTTCGATGAGAAGTTGCGCGCCGAAACGGAAATCAGGTCCATCTTCGACGCTGCCGATGGTCGCGATCTGACCAGTGAAGAGCTGGCCAGCGTCGACCGTCTCGACGGCGAGGTGCGGTCGCTCGGCGACCGCGTCGCCGAGCTGATGGAGCAGGAGCAGCGCAGCCGCGACGCGGCGGATGCTCTGGCTCGGCTGGCCCCCCTCGATGAGTCCGACGGCGGTGCCGACGTGGACGATGTCGGCGCGCAGTTGCGCAGCTTCCTGCGCGGCGAGCAGCGTTCGGTGGTGGTCGCCCCCGAGCGGCGCGACCTCGTGAAAGGCACTGCGACGGCGGGCGGCAACACGGTCCCGACCACGTTCTACGGCCGCCTGGTCGAGCACATGGTGGAGGTGTCCGGCGTGCTCGCTGCAGGGCCGACGCTTCTGGAGACGGCGAGCGGTGAGTCGATCGAGGTGCCGACCACGACGGCCTTCTCGACGGCGGCGCTGACCGCTGAAGCGGCGGCGATCGCCGAGAGTGACCCGGCGTTCGCGAAGCGGACGCTGGGCGCATACAAGTACGGCGCCACGATCCAGGTGTCGCGTGAGCTGATCGATGACACGGCCGTTGATCTGCTCGGCTTCATCGCCGCGCAGGCTGGTCGCGCTGTCGGCAACGCTCTGGGCGCGGCCCTTGTGACCGGGTCGGGCTCCTCGCAGCCGGCTGGTGTGGCGACGCAAGCCACCGCGGGGAAGACGGGTGCGGCCACCACGCCGACCACGGACGACCTGATCGACCTGATGTATTCGGTCATCTCGCCGTACCGCGCCAGCTCGTCGTGCTGCTGGATGTTCCGCGACGCGACGGCCGCCCATCTGCGCAAGCTGAAGGACGACAACGGTCAGTACCTTTGGCAGCCGTCGCTCGTGCTCGGTCAGCCGGACATGCTGCTCGGCAAGCCGGTCGCGACCGATCCGAACGTCGCGGCGGCCGACAACTCGGCGAAGTCCGTGCTGTTTGGCGACTTCTCGGCCTTTTGGGTGCGTCTCGCTGGCGGCGTCCGGTTCGAGCGGAGCGACGACTTCGCGTTCTCGTCCGATCTCGTGACGTTCAAGGTTGTCGCCCGTGCTGACGGCATGACGGTCGATCAGACCGGCGCGATCAAGGCGTTTGTCGGGGTGTCGGCCTGATGGCTGTGGTGAGCGGTGGGGGTGGCGCTGGTGTCGCCCCCACCCTCCCCACGGGCGACGGTCCGGTAGGCGTTCGCCTGCTCGTGTCGCTCAGCGGTACGCGCGACGGGGTCGAGTGGCCGCCGGCGGGTTCGGTCGCGGTCATCCCGGGTCCCGAGGCGCGCGACATGGTCGCGTCCGGCCTTGCGGTGGTGGTCGATGGTGGGCGGGAGTCCGCGACGGCGCAGCCGAGCGAGACGGCGGCGGCGCCCCTGGCGCGCAAGCGTGCGGCGAAGCGCGCCGAGGTTGCGGTCGAGGGCGAAGACTGATGTCGTATGCGACGGTCGCCGAGTGCAGGGCGTGGATCGGCCGACCCGGCACGACGCCGACTCCGGACGATGTGCTGGCGGCTGTGCTGGCCTCGGCGTGCGAGGACATCGATGCACACTGCGGCCGTTCCTTCGCTGTGGCGCCGGTCGACGCTGAGGTGACGAGTCGCGTGTATGTCGCCGACTCGCCGCGTGTCCTGATCGATGACGTGTGCGTGATCGACGGCGTGGAGGAGTCCGAGGATGGTGTGGCGTGGACGCCTGCGGCAGTCACCTGGCATGCCGAGCCGTGGAACGTGACTCCGGTGACGACGATCGTCGGCGACGGCGCGTTCAGCGCGTACGTGCGGGTCACGTCGAGCGCGTGGGGGTGGCCGTCCGTGCCGGCTCGCGTGTGTCAGGCGACGCTCATGCACACGGCGCGTCTGCACGCTCGTCGCAACTCGCCGAGCGGCGTCGAGGGTATCGACGATTTCGGGGCGGTGCGCGTGTCCGGTCGTCTCGATGGTGACGTGGCTCGGATGTTGGAGCCCCTGCGGCGCGCCGACCGAGTGTTGGGCCTCGCATGAGCCGCATGCGTGATGCCCTTGAGGGTCTCGCGGCCACGTTGCGCCGGGGTATGCCGTCAACGGTGACGGTTGCTCGGGCGGGTGCGTTGGCGGCCCCTGAGCCGCCTGCGGTGTTCTTCGGCGAGCGGACGCTGGAGCCGGTGGTGCAGGGCTACGGGGCGACGGTGCGTGTCGAGGTGCGCGTGGTCACGGAGCGGACGGAGGACGGCCTCGATCTGCTCGACGACCTGGTGCACGGTCCGTCCGGGGTGTGCCAGGTACTGGACGACGCAGGGGCACTCGACGGCGATGCGGGCGTGGTTTGGGAGCGGGTCGACGAGTACGGGACGGTTGAACTCGGCGGGCAGACCCTGATCGGGGCTCGCGTGTGGGTCCGGCTTGAGTTGTGACGACACCCGTCGAGTTGGCCGTGAAGTTTCAGCGGCTCGGCGCCGAGATTGGGGCCTCGCAGAAGACCGGTGAGGCTGCTGCCGCGAAGTGGTTCGAGGCGCAGGCGCTCGCCGCGATCGCCAAGGACACGGGCGGCGACATGCGCCTATCCGGAGTGAATCGACCTCGACGAGACGGACCCGGACGGTCAGAGCGCGGTGTGATCGGCGTGGCGACGAAGCGGCTATCTACGGGCTCGCTGGTCAAGCCGGTCGGCCCGCTCGTGATCCTGGAAGTCGACAAGCAGCCCCACATCGTGACCCCGAAGGACGCGAAGTCCGCCACGTATCGGCAGACGACGAAGACGGGGCGAACGCGCAAGGGCACGAATTCTCGTCGGGCGCGTCAGGCGTCAGTGGTGTTCGGGCTCGGGCTCGGCGGGCGCGCCGCAATCAGGACCCCGGAGGGGCTCCGACGTTGGGCGCGCATCCCGCGCACCCGCGGTCACCACACCTGGGAGCGGATGGCGAAGGTCGCCGTCCCGCAGGTTCCACGGATCGTCGCCCGCGAGCAGACGCGGGCACTCGGGCGGGTTTTCCGCCCCTGACCACCAGTCCTCGGCGGTCAGAGCGGCCGCTCCTGGATGCCCCCCCAAGGAGGGACACATGGCTGCAAGAATTGCGGGCCGCCACGCGCGGCTCAAGCTCGGCGTTGACGATGTCGCCACACCGGCCGTCATCGCCGGTGTGAAGTCGTGGGGCTGGGACGCTACGGCGGACCAGATCGACGCGACGGCGCAGGGTGACACGACGAAGGTGTACGTGCTGGGTCTTCCGGGCGCGACGGGTGACTTCGAGCTCTACTTGGAGGAGGGTCAGGCGGCCCTCACGCTGATCATGGCGGCTGCCACCGATGGGTTGCCGCGCACGATCGAGTTGATCCCGAACATCAACGAACCGGCCCTCGGGTATGAGGGGACGGTGACGATCTCGGGAGCGCTGAAGACCGATGTCGGCGGCGTCGTCACGGTGTCGGGCAAGTGGCAGGCGGCGACCCCGCTTACGTCGCTGTGACGGCCGAGGTGGGGGCCAAGGCTGAGGCTGCCGGTGGTGAGGGCGCGACGCCTGATCCGCCGGCGGCTAAGACGATGGCGATCACGGTGCCGGGCGGGCGCGTGGTGTCTCTGGAGCACGACCTCGAGTTCGGCGTCGTGGCGGACATCGCTCAGCGGCACGCGGTGTCGTGGGGGCTGCTCCTCGCGGCGCCGATGCATCGCGAAGTTCCTCCGCAGGCGCTCGGTGACTTGTATCTGGCGTGTTGTGATGAGGCGGGCGTGGTTCAGCCGGCAAAGATCACGCCGCGGATGGTTTTCGAGGCGTTGACCGCGATCCCGGATGATCTGCCTGCGTGGTACGAGGGCGGCGACCCAAAAGCGGGGTGCCTGGCATCCCGCGAGACGGCGCCCCAGGCGACGACCTGATCGTCTGGGCGGCCCACCGGCTTGGTTGGCCGCCCGATGTGACCCGGCGTCAGCGTCCGCGTGATCTGCGGATGCTGCTCGACGCGTACGCGTGAGAGGGGGCTGAGTGGCTTCGTTCAACGATGTCGTGTCGATCTTGATCACGGCGAACGGCGCGCAGGCGATCGGCGAGATGGAGCGGTTGGGCGTCGCTTCGCGGGCGTCGATGGGCGCGGCCGAGGCGGGTGCCGGTCGTGCTGGGTCGTCAATGATCGCGTTCGGCGCGAAGGCGGCGACGGGCGGTGCGCTGGCGCTGGCTGGGATCCATATCGCGTCGTCGGCGGCGTCCGACATGGGCGAGGCGATCAACGCGGCGAACGTCGCTATGGGCTCTCAGGGTGCCGCGGCGCTGGAGCGTTACGCCGCGACCGCCGCGAAGACGGCGGGGATCGGGAAGACGGCGGCGATCCAGGCGGGCGCCGTGTTCGGCGCGCTCGGCAAGGAGGCCGGAATCGGCGCTGAGGCGCTCGGCGGGTTCTCGACGCAGCTCGTGCAGTTGGCGGGCGATTTCGCGTCGTTGAAAAACACGTCGACCGACCAGGCGCTGGAGGCGATCCAGTCGGGGCTCGTGGGGGAGGCGAAGCCTCTCCGCCAGTTCGGGGTGTTCCTGACCGAGGCCGCGACGCGGTCCGAGGCGCTGCGGGTCGGCATCACGAGCACGAACCGCGAGCTCACGGAGCAGGAGAAGATCCTGGCGCGGGCGAGCCTGATCACGACGAGCCAGGCCGGACGCGACGCGTCCGGGGACTTCGCTCGGACGATCGGCACGTCTCAGGCGAACCAGGAGCGCGCGGCGGTCGCCGAGATGCAGAACGCTCTAGCGACGCTCGGGCAGTCTGCGACGCCGATCTTCACGCAGCTGGCGAGTGGGGTGGCGTCGGTGGCCGACGCGTTCGCCTCGTTGCCTGGTCCGCTGCGGGACAACATCGGCGCGATCGTGACGTGGGCCGCGATCGGCACGACGGTGGTCGGCACGGTGAGCACGATCGGCGGCGCGGCGATCAAGGCTGGTCAGGCGTTCGGCGGTATGAGGGCTGCGACCTCGGCGGCTACCGGGGCTGCGAGTGGCATGGGGTCGGCTGTGTCTGGGGTTGTGGGGCCGTTGGCGGCCGCCGGCGCGGCGGTCGCTGCGTGGACGTGGACCATTTCGGAGTTGCGCGACCAGAGTGACGAGGCGTTCAGCGCGATCGTCAGCGACGTCGAGGGTCTCAGTGAGGCGGTGAAGGGCGTCGACACAGGTGCTCTCGCCGAGGAGATGAACCGCGCTGCGCAGGTGCTCGGCGGGACGGTCGACATCGGCCCGACGAACGCGTTCGAGAAGATCGCGTGGGGGGCGCAGGACTTCCTCGGGTTGGGCACGCAGGACGATGAGGCGGCGAACAGGGCCGAAGCGGTCGCCCGTCAGATGGACACGCTGCGCGCCGCCTTCAAGGGGTTGAGCGAGGAGGAGAAGCAGGCCGCCGGTCGGCAGTTGGCTACCTACCTCGAACTGGTAGGGGTGAGCGCCGAGAAGGCGCAAGGCTACCTCGACGAGCTGGGCGTGACCCTCGGTACCGGTGCGGATGCGTGGCAGACGTACGCCGCGACGGCCGGTAAGTCGGCGGGCGATCTCGATCAGCTCGGCAAGGCTATGGCGGGTCTCGCCGGCGACAGCGAGAAGGGGGTGAGTGCTGTCGCCGGGTACGGCAAGGCGCTCAGCGCTTCCTTCGACCCGCTGTTCGGTTTGCTGTCCGCGAACGACCGTCTGGCGGCGGCGCAGCAGGCGCTCGCCGAGAAGACCCGCACGAGCGGCGAGGAGGTCACGACCGCCTATGGCCGCGTCGGTGACGCCAAGCAGCGGCTAAACGACATCCTGGCCGAGGACAGCGAGAAGAACTTCGGGTTGTCGGCGGAGTCGGCGCAGCAGCAGCTCGCCGAGGCCGAGGCGCAGCTGCGGAACGCGAACGAGCGCCTCGGGCGCAACCAGGGGGACGCTGGGGCGCTCACCGATCGAGACAAGGCGATTCAGCGCCTGGAGGCGGCAAACTCCCGCCTCCAAGAGGACAAGAGGAACGCGGGCGAGCGGTCGCGCCGTATTCGCGACGCTCAGGCCGATGTGGCCGAGGCTGAGCGCGGCGTCTCGTCGGCGAAGGCGAAGGCGGGGCCTGACGCTGCGGAGATCGAGCGGGCACAGCGCGATGTTGCGCAGGCGGCGATCGGCGTGCAGGTCGCCACGTCGTCGCTTGCTGAGTCGGTGAGCGCCGGTGCGACGGACATGGACAGCGTGTCGGCGCAACTCAACGACCTGGCGGCGCGGGGGATGCTTGATCCGTCGATCGCCGCGGATCTCGACGCGCGGTTCAGGTCCGCGGTGGGCGCTGCCGATCAGTTGGCGGCTGGCCTCCAGTCGTCCGCGGACCGAATCGTGGCGTCCAACGAGGTGCTGCCCGGCCTATTGGACCCGTTCGGCGTCGGATGGTTCGGGCAGACGCCGCGTGCCCAGCGTGGTGCGCCGGCGGCAGGTCCGGCGGGCGCGGACGGGCGGGCGGCGCTCACGGTGAACGTGACGAATGTGGTCCCGAAGCCGGAGCATGCCGGGGCGGCGGTGGTCCAGAGCGTGCGGTCAGCAGGGTTCCGCTATGGCCGCGGATTGACGGGGGGGTGAATCGTGCCGTTCTGGTCTTCTGGCGCGCCCGCTGGGCTCCTCACGATCGATGGTGTGCCGATGACGTGTCCGGCGTGGCGCCTGCGCGACCCGGGGCGGTTGCTGTTTGGGTCGCCGTTGCGCGGCTCGTACGTGCAGGTGCCCGGCATGGATGGCGAGTTGCCGGTGCCGCTGCGGGGGACCTCGGCGCAGTGGTCGCTCGACATGATGATGGCCGGCCGGTGGGACCACACGGGCGCCGAGTTCGCCGACGAGCAGGAGGGGTTCGAGTCGAACCTCAACTACCTGCGGACCAACGTCGAGACGGGCTGGGCGGCCACCGGCAACCGGTTGCGTCCGGCAACGTTCGAGACGCCGGGGGGGTCGACGCTGTCGGCTGACGTGCACTGCTGGTTCGTGCCCGGCGAGTTCGAGGCGCACCTTTGGCGCATGACGTTGGAGCTGCGGGTTCCGGCGGGCGGGTTCGCGTGACGGCGGTATACACGCCTCCGCCGACGCCTGTGGCGCCTGCTGAGCCTGAGGTGTCGCTGTGGCTGGATGGGGTGCGCGTCGAATATGCGCATTCGATCCAGGTGGAGGACCGCATGAGCGCGGTCGGCGGTGGGTCGTGCGTCATCCCGGCCGTGGCGCCGGAGGCACTGGCTCTTGGGGCCGTGGTCGAGGTGCGCGAGTTCGGCGTGACGACGCACGTGGCGCAGGTCGTCAGCATCGAGCGCGAGTCCGTGTCGGGCGGCGAGGAGGGGGGCGACGAGTGGCGCTATGGCCTGCTGTCGATCGCCCACGAGCTGACCCGTGCTCTCGTGTTGCCCGATCGCGGGTTCGTCGTGGTGGAGGGTGGACCGTTCGACGGGTTCACGCTTGGTTCGACACCGGCTGGTGATGTCCGAGTGTTCTCGTCTGTGTCGACGTGGGTGGACCGCGGGTCGTGGCCGACCGCGGCGAATCTCGGCCCAGTGTGGGACAGGGTCGATGATGTCGAGGGGTACCCGCGTCTCGACACGCCGCGCATCGGGCCGAGCTCGATCGCTGAGGGCGACCGATGGCAGGTCGCGATTGAGGCCGAGGTTGCAGCGGGGCACCACGACCTTTTCGTCGTGTTGCCGCCGGGCAACACGGCCGACGTGTGGGTCGACGGGGCTTTGGCGGTGCGCGTGGAGGGTGACTCCGAGCGCACCAGGCGGGCGCGGGTGGAGTTCTCCGGCGGTGAGCACACGTTCGTTGTCGACGTCGAGGTCGGTGCGGGGGCCGCCGAGTCGTGGGTCGCTCTCGATCTGTTTCCGGCGTGGCCGACGCGCGATATGCTCACGCCGATCCTGTCGACCTCGACGAGCTGGGGCTACCTCGCCCCGGGCGTCGCCCGCCCTAAGTGGACGCCGGGGGCGGTGGTGGCGCGGTTGTTCGCCGAGGCGCAGGCGCGTGGCGGTCTGCTCGATTGGACTCTCGGCTTTGATGGTGTCGAAGACTCCGCCGGGCACGCGTGGGATGAGGCGGACCAGATCTCGATTCCGTGCGGGGTGTCGGTCGTCGAGGCCTTGGCGAAGCTGACGGACGCCTGGGTCGAGTGGGGCACGGCCCCGACGACGAACGGCGGGCGGCACCTGCTGTGCTTCCAGGCGCCGGCCGCTGGGGGAGTTGGCCGCGGCGAGGCGTCGGGGGTCGAGCTTGCTTACGGCGCGGCGTCCGATGCGCCGTTGCTGTCGATGCGTCACTCGGTCGATGAGCCGACCGTCTCGACCGTCTTCGGGCGGTGGGCGGGTGGCTGGTACGAGCTGCCTTTCGGCATCACCCCGCGGCGTGAGGGGTTCCTGTCGCTGCCGCAGGTCGATGACGGTGTCGCCGTGTTTTGGGACGCGGCCGGCACGGCGGGCGCCTTGAGTCAGGCGCGGCGTGCCGCCGAGGGTGTGATGATCCGCCTGACCGAGGGTGTTGAGATCGGGGTCGGCGACACGATTACGGCGCCCGATATCGACATGGCGGCAGCGTCGTGGCGGGTGCTCGGCCGTGCGGTGAGCACGGATGAGGACGGCAACGGTCGGCTCACGCTCACACTCGGCGTGATGCGCGACACGCTGGAGCAGCGCACTGACCGGGTGCTGCGCCGGACGATCGGGACGCTTGACGGGCAGGCTGAGGGTGCGATCGCTTCGTCGCCTGATGTGATCGAGTCGCGCACGTCGTCGGTGGCCGGGTTCACGTTTTCGATCGGTGGCGGCACGACGATCGCGGGTGACCGCGGGTCGCCTGAGCGGCCTCGACAGCTGGTGCTGCTCACGCACCTGGAGGTCGAGTGTGATGTCGCTGGGGTGAGCGGGTCGACCTCGGTCGCCGTCGAGCTGAACGGCTCGCCGATCGGCTCGGCGACGCTGCCGTCCGGTGACGAGTTCGCGCGCGCTCAGCTCGATCCTCCCGTCGTCGTGACGGTGCTGGACTGGCTGAACGTCGAGACGGTCTCGGCCGGCGGGCATCAGGGTGTGTCGGTGCGCCTAGTCGGCGTTGCCGCGGCGGAATGAGGAGGGGTAATGGCAGTTCTTGATGTCGGGCCGACGGACCTGGCGCTCGATCGGGTGACGGCCGGTTCGCCGCTGTCGCTGCGGATCGATTCGCCTGATGAGGACGCGTCCGCCTGGGTGGTGACGGCAGTCGTTGTCGACCGGGTCGGCGGCGCGGTGCTGGCCGAGTTCGCGGCGGACGTCGACGCCGGTGGCGTCACGCTCGCGTTGACGGGGGTGGACACGGCGGCGCTCGCAGCGGGGCTCGTGGATGGGCGCGCGTGGTGGGGCATGTGGATCGATGATGTGGCGACGCTGTGCGGCGCGGTGACGGTCACGCCCGCACTGGTGGGTGGGCCGTGAGCGCGCTCACGGTGCAGGCACCGACGCGGCGTCTCGTGGTCGATGGTCGGTCCGTGACGGTTGTCCGTGGCCCGATCGTGGCTGGGTCTGGTGGCGGGGTGTCGGTGCACGGCGCGTTGTCGGGCCGCGACGCGGCGGACTCGCATCCGCTCGCAGCGGTGACAGGGCTGGTCGATGCGCTCGCGGGGAAAGCGGCTGGCGGCGAGGTGGTCGCGGCGTTCATGACGCATCCGGGGACGCTGCCTGCGGGCGCGCCGTGGGAGGGGATGACGGTCCTCGTTGCTGGCGATCCCGCGGGGTTGTACGTGGTGGACGCCGCGGGGACGCTGGTCATGTCGAGGTCTGCGGCCGACATGGCCGGGGAGGTCTGGTCGGCGCAGGCCGTCGACCCGCTGACCGCGCCGCGTGTCGGTGCGGCGTTTGTGGCGGTGGACTTGACGGCGTTCGGTGGTGGCGCCGGGCTGGTCGAGGTTGGGGCGGGGACTGACCTCGCCTCGATCCTTGACGCGGCGGCGGTGCTTCCGCCGCGTCTGCCGGGCAACACGATCGACCTATTCCCGGTCGAGAACCCGGCGGTCGAGTGGGACGCCGGGGCGGGTGCCGCGGTGCTCGCGAGGGTCGAGTCTGGCGGTGTCGCGTTCGCCGCGGGCGAGGTGCTGTTCCAGGAGTCGACCGACCCTGCTGTGGCGGGTGCGTGGGAGGTGCCCGACCCGCCGACGCTCGGTGCTGTGGTGACGCGGCCCACGTCGATCCAGGGGACCGACGTGGCCCGTATCGGCCACAACACAGTTGTGAAACTGGCGCGCGGGCACCTTGATGGTGTCGATGCGGGGTTTGACGGGCAGCTGCTCGGCGTGATGGTCGACCCGCTCGCCGACGGTGGGATTCCGCAGCATCTCGGCTACCTCACGGCCTCGACAGTTGTGTCCAGCGACGGTTCGATCGTCGTGGTGCGTGAGCAGGACCCGGTGTTCGGTGAGCGGCGCCGAGTAGACCTCGGGGTCGACGAGGCGTGGCTTGCCGGGCAGATCGCGGCGGTTGCGCCGTCCAGCCCGACACGGACCCTGCTCGCCGCCGGGCCGACGATCGCCAACACGACGACACAGTCGTCGCTTCTGGCGTCGCCGATCGTGCTGCCGACGATCGGCACGAACGGCGAGGCAGACATCGACCTGGCGTTCGACCTGCGGTGCAACGTCTCGGCGGCGTCGATGCTGCTCACCCTTGTCGTCGGCGGGGTGACGGTGTGGGTGTCGGGGTCGTCACCGCAGTCGATCTCCCAGTCGGCCACGGGTCGTCATGCGGGGCCGATCAGGGTCCGGTTGTGGCGCGACTCTGCGTCGCAGATGACGTGGGATGTGTCGTCGATGGTGACCGTGTCGACGACGGGTACGTCGTCGATCCGGTCGAGCGCTGGTGTCGCCGCGATCGATGTGTCGGGCGCGACAGTTGATCTGCGGGTGACGCTCGGTGTCGCGTCGGCGCTCCTGACGGCGCAGACGGTGCGCGGCGTCGTCACGGTGTGGCAGCCGTGATCGCGATCGAATGGGTCGGGCCGCCCGAGGTGTGGGGCGACGGCTACCCGTGGGCTCCGTTCGCTGTTGGGTTCGGAGCGGCGCTGCCGCGGTCCGTGACCTTTACCGGGTCGGTCGTTGACGTCGGCGGTTCGCCGTCGTCGACCGGGACATGGGAGTGGGTCGACGGCATCGAACCGTCGTTTGTCGATCTCACGGTGTCAGGTAGGACGTACTCGGCGGTGTCGGCGGGGCTGACCGTCGCAACCTCGGGGCTGCCTGGCGCCGGTGATCCGGTGGTGGTCGGGGCGACCTTCGCGGTGACGATCACATGCTCGACCCCGGCGGCTACCTCCGCGGTGACGTGGACCGGCGAATCGGGACGCATCCCGCCGTTCGTCTCGGCATTCCTCCATCTGCCGGGCGGCGGGTACCGTCCGACCGGCTGGGATGGTGTCCCGGTCGAGTCGCTCCCGGTGGTCCCTGCGGCGGATGTGTACCTGTCGTGGGGGTGCCCGCTCAGACCGCGAGTGCAGGGGAGCAGCCCTGGCGGGTCCATCTCGGTTGGCGTGTGGGTCACCCCGACGCTACTGCGGGTCGTGTGCGCTGATACGGCCCCTGGATCCGGCGGACAGTTCGCGCTTGCTGCGAATTTCGGGGAGGCGCCGGGGGTGTCGTCAGCGTCGCCGGGCCCCGATGACCTCACCGACCCGCCGTACGCGGTGACGTGGACCGGGTACGGCCCGGAAGGCGTGCACGTCGACTTGGGTGGCTCGCCGCCGCCACCGGAAGTGTCGTGGGCGACCGCTCACCCCGAGCGCGCATGGGGCGTCGACATCGAGGCTGGCACGACGGAAGTGCTCACCTTCGTCGTGACGACAGCTGTCGGCGCTGGGGAACCGTACGAGACGTACCCGCTCTTCGGCTGGTTCGAGTGGGGGACGCCGTCGCACGACACCTACACCTCATCATGGCCCGCTGGTGAGACATGGGAGTTCACCGTCGAGGTGTGGGTCAACACGACACCACCGCCACCCGTGTCGACCGGCTGGCGCGTCGGCGTCACCGCGGGCAGCCCGACGGGCTGGACCTGCGCTCAGCACTGATCGATCATCACGGACGCTGCCCGCTGTGGCCGACGCGCTGACCCTTCCGGTTCCCCTGGGGTCAGCGCGGCCGGTGACGCCGCTGGGGCTTGTTGGCGGCGGCGTCCGCCCAACCCCGAAGGGGAACAATGGCAGCAACCATCATCGCCGTGATCGGCTGCGCGATCGCCGTGATCAGCGCGGCGACCGGCATCACATCGCGCGCCACGGCGGATGCAGCGTCCGCTCGGGCCGACCAGCTTGAACACGCCTGGCAGGCGTCGCGCGAGGAGCTCGGGCAGACCGAGCGACGCTGCGCCGCCGACATCGGGCGTCTCGAGGCCGAGATAGCGCTCCTCCGCGAGGGCGTGCTCGCTGACATCGCCGCCGAGATCGGCGAGCGAGTCGTCGCTGCGATCGCCCCCGAGATGCGCACCCTGATCGCGTCTCGCCAGGTCGGCGGGCGGCGAAAGACAGACCCCAAGGAGGGGACACCATGAACAAGCTCGCACTCATCGACATCGCAGAGCGGATGGTCCGCACGTTCATCCAGGCGACATGCGCCGCACTGGCGACCGGCGCCGCCGGGCTGGAGGTCACGTCGCTGTCGTCGTGGCAGGCACTCGCGGTCGGCGGTGCGTCGGCTGGGGCGTCCGCGGTGATGGGGCTCATCACCGCCTGGTTTGGTGACCGATCGACCGCGAGCTTGATCCCGGCCGCAGACGGCGCGGAACACTGATGGCGACGGCCGAGTCTCGCGGTTGGGGGCCGGGCTGGCCGACCGACAACCGCAAGAAATGCGGATGGGCTGATGGCGGCGGTGTCCGTCTGCTCGTGCGTGCCGAGATCGTCGAGCTCGTGTCGATCCTGCTGAGCGAGACGGCGCGCCGCGGATACGCCCTTGACCCGGTGGCGGACGATTGGGGCTACGCGTCGCGGCCGATCCGCGGCACGAGCACGCCCTCCAACCACAGCTGGGGGTTGGCGGTCGACCTGAACGCCAGCTCGAACCCGATGGGGTCGGAGCTGGTGACCGACATGCCCGCGTGGATGGTCGACATGTGGACGTCGTGCGGGTTCCGGTGGGGCGGCTCCTACCATGGCCGCAAAGACGCGATGCACTACGAATACATGGGCCGCCCCACCGACGTGGCCCGCGACACGACTACCGCTCGGCGTCTCGCCGGGCAACCCTCGATCACGACAGGAGACGAAATGTCGGCAGCAGAGGTCGCACAGATCACGACCGCTATCGGTGCGCTCGGCGTGCAGGTCGAGGACCTGCGCAAGCGAATCGACGGCATCGCCCCGAAGACGCTGGTGGACACGGGCGGGCGCGCTGCGCGGGTCGACGCGACCGCGTCCGTACCACTCACGGCCGACCAGGTCGCCCTTGACCGTTTCCTCGGTGGCGGCGCTATGGGGTGGGTCGTCGAGGGCCTCGACCCGGCTTTCTTCGAGCAGCTTGTCGCGTCTCGCCCGTCCGCCGGCGGTCCGGTCGCCGGGCTGGCCGAGGCGATCGTGGAGCGGCTCGGCGAGATCCAGGCCGCGCCGCTGGCCGATGCGATCGCCGACGCACTGGCGCGCCGTCTGGCCTCGTGATCGTGCTCCGCTGAGTCCCCCACCCTCGGCGTGGAGCGCGCCGGGCCCCCGTCACGCTGCTGCCCGCACGGCGCGTGACGGGGGCCTTTTCGCGCGCGCGGGGTGATGCACGCTGCGGTGGTCGGCGCTGCCCTGGATATTTCTGTGGCAGATTGTTGACATGGTGTCGCAGGGGGAGTAGAAGTGGTCCTTGTCCAACAGCAACACCAAGGAGCACCACACCATGAGCACCGAAGCCACCATCACGACTGACGACACCGACTCGGCCTGCCAGACGGAGCGCATCGACTACACGTGGATCACGCCCGCGGCGATCAACGACGAGCTCGAGCGCATCGGCGACGGAGGGTGCTACCTGGCCGAGATGATGGGCGACCCATCCGACCGGGATGTGGCCGCGATGGCGCTGATCATCGGGGCCAACGGCCTTGATGCCCGCCACTACATGCGCAACGGCGGATGGAGTGCCGAGGACGCCGAGGCCGCCGAGGCCATGAGCGACGACGCATGGTACGAGCTGATGTCCCTGGCCGGGCAGCTCGCCGACTCCGACCCGCAGGACCCCGACCTGCTGGCGAAATTCGGGCTCGCGGCGAGCGAGCGGTGAGCTCCCGGGGCTCCCGCCCCGGGAGCTGCTGGTGCGGGGCCGGACGGGTCGAGGCCTTTACCCTGGTCGGAGCGGATCGCTCGGCGAATGGCTGGCGCTGCGCTGGCTGCGGCCACTTCGTCGAGGGCGCGGTGGCGTGCGTGTGCGATGGGTGCCTCACCGCTGACCCGGCGGCGGTCGCGGTGGCGATGGCTGCGGCCGGCGCGACGCGGGAGGCGATCGCCATGCGGGTGGAGCGGAGCACGCGCACTGTGTCGCGTTGGCTCGACGCGGCCGAGGCCCCGCGGCGGCGTCGAGGGCCGCCCGAGTCTCCGGCGCGGGCGCGAGGTCTTGAGATGCTCGCTGCTGGGTCGCGGCCGGCGGTGGTTGCCGAGGCGGTGGGGGTGTCGCTGCGGACGGCGCAGAGGTGGGCGGCGGGGCGATAACACCGGGAACGTGAGTGCAACGGCCCGCCTTCGTGGCGGGCCGTTGCCGCGTCTAGGCCTCGGCGCGGTCGCGGTCCGCCCGCTTCCCGCAGCGACCGCGCACCCGGCGTGGCTGTCGGCGCGCCGCGCGAGGATCGGCGGCGTGATGTGCGAGGGAGGGGCCCAGGCGGCCAGCCGTCCTTGCACCCCGTAGGGGGCGGCGTCCATCAGATCCCGCAGTCGCTGCACTCGATGGTCACGCATCGTCGCTCACCGTAGGTCCCCTGAGCCGAAACCCAGACACCTGCCCTCACCATGGGTGACTTCACCCATACTAAATCCTCACGTCTAGTCTTGACTATCCCTCAAGACTTCAGCGATACTCAACCCATGAGCATCACTCACGAGGAGATCGCCTCGGCCTGGCTCCGGCGCTGCGGTGAGAGCGTGCGGGCCGAGCGAGGCGAGCAGAGCCAGGCCGAGCTCGCGGCGGCAGCCGGGGTGTCCTCCCCGCTGATCAGCCTGATCGAGTCCGGAGCGATGAACCCCTCACCGAGGGTGCGACTCGCGATCGCCGATGCGCTCGATGTCGAGCCCGCCGAGCTGTGGGGGTGGCCGACCCTCGCCGAGATCCGCGGCGGTGCCGCATGACACCAACGGAACCCGCAGAGGTCATCGAGGCCCACCGGCTGTGGATGGCGGGCGAAGGGGGCAGCCGTGCCAACCTGAGCGGCGCCTTCCTGAGCGGCGCCTTCCTGGGCCACGCCAACCTGCGCTACGCCAACCTGAGCTACGCCAACCTGAGCGGCGCCTTCCTGAGCGGCGCCAACCTGAGCGGCGCCTTCCTGAGCGGCGCCAACCTGAGCGGCGCCAACCTGAGCGGCGCCTTCCTGAGCGGCGCCTTCCTGAGCGGCGCCAACCTGAGCGGCGCCAACCTGAGCTACGCCGACTTGAGCGGCGCCGACCTGCGCTACGCCGACTTGAGCTACGCCGACTTGAGCTACGCCGACCTGAGCGGCGCCGACCTGAGCGGCGCCTTCCTCGACGCGACCCGCGGTCTCGTGTGGGCTCGCTCCGGCCCGTGCGGGATCGGACCACGTGAGATCCTCGGATGGTGGTCCACCACCGAGGGCCTCGTGGTTGAGGCGGGGTGCTTCCGCGGTTCGCCAGCGGAGATGCGCGCTCAAGTGGCGGCAGGCGGATGGGACTGGCCCGCCGCCGACCATAAGCGGCTTGCCGCCTCGGTGGAGAAGCACCTCCGGCGGGTCGAGGGCGACATCACGGAATGGCTCGCGGCCCGCGGCGGTGCCGCATGAGCGTGTCGCCCCTGAGCAGGGGCCCGCGCACCCTCACCGAGGGCGACGTGCTCGCGGTCGCCGCAGCACTCGCGCCGACCATCGCTGCCGAGCTGACCGCCACACGCGCAGACCTCGAGGGTCTCGTGGCGTCGACCGTGCGCCCGGAGCGGCGTGCCCTCAGCGTCGACGAGTTCGCCACCGCGTGGGGCGTGAGCGCCTCGACGGTGCGACGGGCGATCGACGATCGGCGGCTCCCGGCGATGCGTCTCACCGTCGGCGGGTCGATCCGCATCCCCGCCGACGCCACACCACCAGTCGACTAACCACACCGAATCACAGGGAGAGAGAGGGACACCATGACCGACAGGGATCTGCACCCAGCCGCGCAGGCCGAGGCGCTCCGGCGGGCCGACGCCGCGACGTTCGACCGCCTCATCGCCGCCGCGTTCAACGGGGACCAGACCGGAGACGATCGGCGGCTCGCCGAGCATCGCGACTCGCTCGCCGAGGCGATCGGCGACCTGTGGTCGTCCGGCTCGCCGGCGGTACGGGTCGTGGCTGATCGTCTCGACGACCTGGCCTCGGCCGTCGCGTCGCTCGACATGACCGACACCGAGCGGGCCACGTGCGTCGATGCCGTGATCGCGATCATCGGCGGGCTCGCACCGGAGGTGGTCGCGTGAGCACCATCGAAGTGGGCTACGTGCTCGGCGAACGGGTCGAGGTCGTGTCGGATGGGACGTGGGTACCGGGGGTTGTCGACTCCGTCCACGTGTTTCGCGGCGGCCTCGTCAGCTACGACGTGTGGAGCGAGGCCGACGACAAGATCGTCCTCGTCAACTCCGCGGGGGTCCGTCCGGCGTTGGCGCCGGGCGACCGGGTGTGCTGGGCCAGCGTGCCAGGCGAGTTCGAGGTCGTCCTCGTCGAGGACGTCCAGGCTGTGGTCCGCAGCTGCTACGCGAACCACCCGCAGCGGCTGTACGTCGTGAATCGCTCCGACCTGCGCCAGGCACCACCGGCACCACCCGAGGCGGTCCAGCCGCAACCCGAGGAGGTGCGATGAGCGCGCCGGGGTGGCCCACCCTTCCAGACGGGCGATACGCGGTCCTGCGTACCCACCGCGCCGACGGCGCCAGCTACGGCGGGTTCCGCTGGCCGACCGAGGTCGGCGGGGTCGCAGTCGCACCAGACTGGGACCCCGACCCGTCGATCGAATGCGGACATGGGTTGCACGGTCTGCTGTGGGGCTGCGGCGACGGCTCGCTCCTGACGCCGTCACTCACGTGGGCGATCGTGGCGGTCGACCCTGGCGACATCGCCACCCGTATCGACATGGGAGTCCCGCCGAAGGTCCGGTTTCGGTCCGCCGAGGTGATCCACGTCGGCGACCGTGGCACTGCCACGGGGTGGATCGCCGCTCACGGCGGGGCTGGACTGCCTGTGGTCTACGGCACCGCCACGGCTGGCGACGGTGGCACTGCCACGGCTGGCGACGGTGGCACCGCCACGGCGGGCGACGGTGGCACCGCCACGGCTGGCTACGGTGGCACCGCCACGGCTGGCAACGGTGGCACCGCCACGGCTGGCTACCGTGGCACTGCCACGGCTGGCGACGGTGGCACCGCCACGGCGGGCGACGATGGCACCGCCACGGCGGGCGACGGTGGCACCGCCACCGCGGGCTACGGTGGCACCGCCACCGCGGGCGACGGTGGCACCGCCACGGCGGGCGACGGTGGCACCGCCACGGCGGGCTACGGTGGCACCGCCACCGCGGGCGACGGTGGCACCGC
This sequence comes from Actinomycetota bacterium, assembly GCA_016703525.1. Taxonomy (GTDB): domain Bacteria; phylum Actinomycetota; class Acidimicrobiia; order Acidimicrobiales; family Microtrichaceae; genus JADJBW01. The sequence goes on from JADJBW010000026.1 coordinate 23,658, forward strand.
CACGGCGGGCGACCGTGGCAGTGCCACGGCTGGCTACCGTGGCACCGCCACGGCTGGCTACCGTGGCACCGCCACGGCTGGCTACGATGGCACCGCCACCGCGGGCGACGGTGGCGTGCTCATCATCCACCGCTATGACTCCGGCCGCAGACGGCTGAGCGTCGGGCAGGTGGACGGAGTAACACTCCTCCCCGACACGCCCTACCGGCTCGACGCCGCCGGCGAGTTCGAGGCGGTCGCCTGATGGGTGCGATGTCCCGGCGCAAGGGAGCGACCGCCGAGCGTGCCGTCGTCTCCTACCTGCGCTCGCTCGGCGTCCCCGCCGACCGCACCTCGCGGGGAGCGGACGTCCACGGCATGGGCGACATTGACGGCATCCCCGGTGTCGTGGTCGAGGTGAAGGCGGCGAAGTCGCCGGCGCCTGCGACGTGGCTCGACCAGCTCGACGCCGAGATGACCGCAGCACGCGCCCCCCGCGGGGTGATCCTGTGGAAGCCGCCGGGCGTGGCGATGAGCGCTGTCGGCCTGTGGCTGGCTGTCACGCCCATGGGCCATCCCACTAGCCAGCGCGTCCCGGCGACGCGCTGGCTCAGCGAGGCCGCCCGTGGGCCGTTCGTGACGCGTGTCGGGGGGGTCACGGTTCGTGTACGTGCGCGAGGTCGACCGGTGGGCGTACCAGGCACACCGTGCCGGGCTTATCGACATCGATCCTTCCCCGCTCCGCTCGTGAGCGTGTGGGCCGCCCTGGCGTGGTGGGTGGCCCTCAGCATCCCCATCGGCATCACCCTCGGGCGTGCCATCGACAGACACCACCATCAGGAGGAAACCGAATGACAACACTGGCTGTCGCCGCTATCGCCGCGGTGTCCGTGAGCGTGAGCCTCGCGCTCACCATCATCATCGCCCGCCGCGACGCCGCCGAGGCGCGCCGGGCCGACCTGTTCCGGGGTCGATCATGACCGGGCAGCAACGCGAGTTCGCGGTGGGCGACCGGGTGGACTGATGGACGAGATCACCTATAAACCTGGCGACAGGGTGACACACAGACACCGTGGCGGGGGCGAGTCCACCGGCAGGGTGTTGAGTGTCGTGTATCGGGTCGAGTGGGACGACCCACACATCCCCGATAGTTCATGCCGAGGCGGGGATCTCCGCCCTCGACGGCGGCTCGCCGTGGACGACACGTTCGGCGGGGACGACGGACTGTCCGACGAACTCCCCGCCGGGACTATCGTCGTGGACGATTGCGGCAACGAGGCGGACGCGTGGATCTGCCGCGGGCGGGGGAAATGGATGCACACAGGCGGGGTTACCCCCATCCGACTGCCCCGTTTTTACACGTACAAGATCATCCATATGCCGGAGGTGGAGTCATGACCGGGCAGCGCGTGTGGGTGCGGACGCTCGACGGCGATGTGATCGCGGTCGACCAGATCGTGCGGTACGCCCCCGAGGAGGGGACCGCCACGAGTCACACCGTGCTCACCGTCCACACCGTCCACACCACCTCCGACCGGAGGCATCATCTCGGCCCGTTCGTGTCGGAGCGCCAGGCGCTCGACTTCGCCCGGCGTCACTTCGGCCCGGTCATCGACCCCGCCGAGCTGTTCGTGGCGGACAAGCAGCGAGATGCATCACGGTCGGACGAGGTGTCGCCGACGGCAGACATGGCCAAGTACGACCCGCCCGGCGCGGTCGACCTTCTGCAGGCGCTCGAGGATTCCTTCGCCAAGGCACGCGAGGCGCAGCGCGAGGCGGGACTCCGCCTCGACGGTCCGGAGGTCGCATGACCATCACCGTCCTGTGTGCGGTCGCCGCGATCCCCGCGGTGCTGACCATTGGGCTCGTGCGATGCCGCCGAGCCCTCAACCAACCAACCAACCAACAAGGAGAACATCATGAGTGAAGCAGCGAAGACCATCATGGTCGATGGGGTCGAGTGCCGGCAGGTGGCCGCGCCGAGCGAGGTGCGGATCGTCGTCCTCCAACGCGGCTGGATTGTCGTCGGCCGATGGGCTCAGGACGGCGACGAGGTCGTCGTCCGCGATGCGTCTGTGGTGCGCTTCTGGGGGACGACCCGTGGCCTCGGCGAACTGGTCGACGGCCCGACGGCTACGACGAAGCTCGATCCGGCCGGGACGGTCAGGGCGAACGCAGCCGCGGTCGTCCTGACGATCGACGTGGACGCCGAGGCGTGGGCGGAGCACCTGTGACTCCGCTCACGTCGCTCGGCGAGGACGCCATCTCAGTGGTCGGCACCGGCTACGGCAACGGCACGGGCACCGGCAACGGCTACGGCGACGGCACCGGCTACGGCACCGGCAACGGCTACGGCGACGGCACCGGCTACGGCTCCGGCAGGGGCGACGGCTTCGGCGACGGCTACGGCTACGGCTTCGGCAGCGGCAGCGGCAGCGGCAGCGGCAACGGCAGCGGCGACGGCAGGGGCGACGGCACCGGCTACGGCAACGGCAAGGGCGACGGCAGGGGCGACGGCTACGGCAAGGGCGACGGCTACGGCAACGGGTGGTGACCATGGCTCTGCATGAGATCCACTGGGACCCCACCACCCGCGGACTGAGGCTCGTCGCCAACCACGAGATGGGCCCCGACAGCCCATGTGGCTGGATCGGCGAGGAAGTCGACGATGTCGAGGCGCTCGCCGCGGCCTTCCTAGCCGCCGGTGGGTCGCTCCACGGTTGGCATGACATCACCGAGGTAGTGGAGGCGGACGGCCCCACCGAGATCGGGGGTGAGTGGTACGAGGTCGACGCGTGCGGGGAGCTGATGCGGGTGACGGCGTGGTGCAATCTCGGCGAACTCGCCGAGTGGGGGACGGTCGAAGATCACCTCCACGACGCCGAGTGGGTTGGTCCCGAGGGGACGATCCCGGTGTGCGAGGTCGTCAAGTCCAGCTTCGCCGAGGGGCCGTCGATCGACGCTATCGGGCCGATCGGCGACGACCATGAGCCAGGGGAGGCGTCATGACCGCCCTTCTTGTGGCGTGCGCGGTGTGCGACGACACGGCCGACGGTGGTGTGCCGCTCACCGTGGTGTCGTCGACCAGGCGGCGCGGCGGTTCCGAGCTCGACGCACGGATGGTGTGCCCTGCGTGCGCCACGGTCCACACGGTCACGGTGTTTCTCCACGTCGGCGCCGAGGCGGCGCGGCGCACGGCTGCTGCCGGTTCGATCCAAGGTGAACCCGGCGTGCAGTTCGGGGGCAGGTCATGACCGGGTGGGAGGTGCGCCACGGCGACACGCTCCTGGCTCTGAGGGAACTCGGGGCGGGCACGGTCGACGCTGTAGTGACGGACCCGCCCTACTCGTCGGGCGGGGCGTTCCGCTCCGACCGTGCCCGCCCCACGGGCGACAAGTATTTGAAAGGGTCGCAACTGCCGGACTTCTACGGCGACAACCGTTCGGAACGCGGGCTGCTCGCGTGGGCGTCACTGTGGCTTGCTGAGTGCTGGCGGGTCACGGTAGATGGCGGCGCTGTCGCGGTGTGGACCGATTGGCGGAGCCTTCCGACGATCACGGACGCTGTGCAATGCGGCGGATACAGCTGGCGCGGGATCGGCGTGTGGCGGAAGCCTCAAGGCAGATCTAGGCCAACAGCCGGGGGGCTGTGGAACGACACCGAGTTCATCGTGTGGGGGTCGAAGGGTCGACGCTCTGGAGCGTGTCTGCCTGGGGTCTGGGAAGCGGCGTCGCCGCGAGACAAGCTGCACCAGACAGAGAAGCCGCAAGCGGCGCTGCGCGACCTGGTGCGGTTCGCCCCAGAGGGGGGGCTAGTCCTTGATCCGTTCGCCGGTTCGGGGTCGACTGGCGTCGCAGCTCTAATGGCTGGGCGCCGGTTCATCGGGATCGAGCTGTCGGGCGAATATGTCGACATCTCGCGACGCAGACTCGCAGCGGTTGCCGCGTCGGGTGCCGACGTCGCGCGCTCGGCGCCAGCACTGTTCGATGTCGAGGGGGACGCATGACGCGCCGCATCTCTCTCGGCGTGGCGACACCCGAGCTGCGGGTTGTGCTCGCGTGCCGCGACCGGCCGTGCGTCGGCACCGACGCTGCGGTGTGGTCGTCGGACCGGGGGCCGGGCGGTCCGAAGACCCCGGAGACCCGCGCCGCCGAAGCCGCACGCGAAGCAGCGGCCCGAGCGATCTGCACGCCGTGCCCGGTGCGCTGCGAGTGCGTCACGCACGCCCTCGCGGTCGAGACGTGGCTGGTGTGGGGCGGGTTCGACATGGCCCGGCCCGCGCCGCGTCACGCGGCCCGCGTGTGGCTCCAACTCGCGGCCGAGATAGCGGCCGACGACGGCGACCAGCCCGGTCGCCGCAACCAACCAACCCAATGGAGGGAACCATGAATACCAGACCGGAGCCGAAGCGGGATCGGTGGGGGCGCTACTTGCTGCCTGTGCCTGGGCAGTTGAAGCCCGTCGCGCATACGAGGGTCACCACGCTCGTGAAAGCGCTCGACGACACGAGCAACCTGGAGAAGTGGGCGTGCCGCATGACGGCGCTCGGGCTCGCTGAGCGTGCCGACCTGCGCGCCCTGGTCGCGTCGCACCGCGACGACAAGGCGGCGCTCAACCGTGTCGTCGACCAGGCGAAGGAGGCTGCGCGCAGCGGCGCCGGGGCGAACACAGGGACGGCGCTGCACCGGTTCGCCGAGCTGGTCGACGCCGGGATGGATGTCGACCTCGGCGAGTGGGCGGACGACATCGCCGCCTACCGGCGCACGCTCGACGATGCAGGGGTGCGGATTCTCCCCGAGATGATGGAGCGGATCATCCGCGTGCCGGGGCTCCAGGTCGCGGGGACGTTTGACCGGCTCGTGGAGGTCGGCGGGCGACGGTACATCGCGGACATCAAGACCGGATCGATCGAGTGGGCGCACCTGGCGATAGCGGCGCAGCTCGCGTGCTACGCGCATGGTGAGGTGTGGGACGGCGGCGACGGGTACGAGTCCCTCGGTGAGGTCGACCAGACTCGGGGGCTCATCATCCACCTGCCTGCGGGCAAGGCTGAGTGCTCGCTCCACTGGGCCGACCTGTCGGCCGGGTGGGAGGCGGCGCAGCTGTGTGCGACGGTGCGCGGGTGGCGCGCCCGTGGGCGTGACGGGTCCCTAGTGAGCGCGTTTGTCTCGCCGCCGGCGACGGCCGAGGTCCCTGCGGATCAGACGATCGAGCGGCGTGCCGAGTGGCTGCGTGACCGCATTGCCAGCTTGCCGGCGGGCGGGGCCGAGATGCTGGTCGCAGCATGGCCGGAGGGTGTTGCGCAGGGGCGGGATGCCCGGCGCACGCACGCCGACATCGACGCCATCGCGGCGGCGATTGACCGCGTCGAGGCGCAGACTGCTGCGGCGTTCACGCCTGGTGACCCGACCCTAGTGCCGGTGCCCGAGCCGACGCCGGTCCCTGAGCCGCACGCGGCGCCGCGTGCGGGGCGGATCGACGATGTGACATACGCGGGCCTCGCCCAGCGGTTCGCCCAGCACCCAGCGAGGCAGGTCGTGGAAGTGTGGGCCGCTGAGGCTCAGGCGGCGGGCGCCTCGCTGAGCATTGCCCAGCAGCGCACCGTTGACCAGGCGGCGCGGTTCTCGGCGGCGCTCGCTGCGGCGGTGCATGGCGACGAGGCGGCGCGGGATCTGCTCGGCGTCGTCATGGGCGAAGCGCTCCAGCAGAGCGTGTCGACGGGCGTGGCTCTTGCCGCGCTGACCGCGGCCGAGGCGGACGCCCTGCGCGACATGGCGCGGGCCCTCTCCGAGGGTCGACTCACCTACCAGCTCTCTGCCGATGGCCGCCCGATGGCCGCTATCGCCTGAGACCAACAAACACCATCAACAGGAGACTGAACATGTCATTTGCAGACAGCATCAACGATCAGGCCCAGCGGCTCGGCGGGAAGTGGGTGAAGCTCGCCGAGACCGGCGACACCATCGTTGGCGACCTCGTCGACATCGAGGAGCGTGTCAAGAGCTTCGACGGGGAGGTCGTGCTTTCCCGGAAGTCGGGGCTGCCGCGCACGGAGTGGGTCATCACGCTCGCGACCGATCTGCGCGATCCCGGCGACGCGACCGACGACGGCGTGCGCAAGGTCGCCGCCGCCGAGAGCCTGCAACGAGCGATCAAGGCACACCTGCGCGATAGCGGCCAGCGGTTCCCCTCCTCGTGGGGTGGCCGCATGGCCATCGCGGTGAAGGTGGGCCGGCCGTCGCCGACCTCGCAGGTCGAGGAATGGTCGATCGCCTACCGGGCACCGACCGGTGCCGATGCTCTGAACGCTCAGCTCGATCAGCCGGTGCCGACGCCGACCGCTCCGGCGGTTGACGCGTCGGCACTCGTCTGAGCGAGCGGGGTGGGGGGGTGTCAGCGGGGTAGGCCCGCCGGCGGTTCGCGACCGCGGCACCCACGATGAGGGACGACACTGAAGACAAGGTATTGAGGTGTGCTCTGCTGTGCGCGTCGGTGGGGCTGCGGGTGATCCCGATCACCCCTGGACGCAAGCACCCGCCGATCGCCGCGTGGCAGGACGCCGCGACGGTGGACGCGTGGACCATCCGCGGGTGGTGGGAGGGCCCGTACGCCGACCACGGGGTCGGGCTGGCTCTCGGCGCGCTCGATGATCTGACGGCGCACACGCGGTGGGTGTTCGCGGTCGATATCGACCGCCACGAGGTTGATGGTGAGGAGGAGTGGGCAGCCCTGTGCGCTGAGCACGGTGACCCGCCGGAGACGGTTGAGGCTGTGACGGGGGGCGGGGGGCGGCACCTGCTGTTCGAGGCGCCGCACGAGGTGCGCAACGGGCGCTTGGCGCCGGGGGTGGACATTCGTGGCGCGGGCGGTCAGATCGTGGTGGAGCCGTCGATTCATCCGACGACCGGCCAGCCGTACGCGTGGGTGGATGGGTTGGCGCCGTGGGAATGCGGGATCGCCGCGGCGCCGGGCTGGCTCATCGAGGCCCTTGCCCGCCCTGTCATCGCCGAGCGTTCGTCGTCGGTGGCTGTCGGCGTCGGTGATCGACCCGGCGACCGTTGGGCGGCCGCCACGAGCTGGGCGACTTTGCTGGAGCGGGACGGGTGGACGTTGCACCACGTGGACCGCTCCGGGGAGCATCACTGGACCCGCCCAGGTAAGGACACGCGCGACGGGACATCCGCGACGACGGACTACGGCGGCGCCGACCTACTCAAAGTGTTCACCTCGTCGCTCGGGGGAATGGGGTTGGAACCCGAGGCGACATACTCGCGGCTGGGGTATCTGGCGGCTACCCGCTTCAGCGGTGACCACTCAGCGGCGGCCCGCTGGTTGGCTGCCCAAGGCTGGGGCACGCCCGAGGCGGGAGCGGGTGTCGACCTCGCGGATCTCGTCGAGGCACCGCTCCCGCCGATCGAGGCCGCACCCGGTCCATCGGATGAGGGGTGGCCGATCGCGAGCTCGGAGGATATCGACGCGATCTTGAGCGGTGAGTGGGTCCCGCCGACGCCGTCGCTCTTGCGGAGGTCAGACGGTGCCGGGCTGCTCTACCCGGGCAAGGTGCATTCCTTGGCCGGCGAGCCCGGCGGAGGAAAGACGTGGGTCGCCTTGATGGCGGCGGCGCAGGTCCTCGCCGATGGCGGGAGTGTGCTGTGGTTGGACTGGGAGGACCGGCTCGACACGGCGGTGCGTCGCCTGATGCAGCTCGGCGTCAAGCCCGACGCGCTCCGCGGGGGCCGGTTCGCGTACGCCGAGCCAACCTTCGCTGTTGTCGGCGGCGGGCTGCCGCGCAACGTGGCTGACGTGTCGGACGGGTGTGCTCTGGTCGTGCTCGACTCGATGGGTGAGGCGCTCGCCCACTCGATGCTGGACCAGAACTCGGACGGCGAGGTCGCGACGTGGATGGCGCGCACGGCGCGTCGGCTGGCTGATGGTGGGGCAGCGGTGCTGATCCTCGACCATGTGGTGAAGGACAGTGAGGCGCGGGGCCGGTGGGCGATCGGGTCGCAGCGGAAGCTGGCGGCGATCGATGGGGCGGCCTACGGGTTGGTGACGTCGCAGGCGTTCACCCGCGACGCTCCGGGCCGCGCTGCCGTGAAGTGCTCCAAAGATCGCGGCGGCAACTATCAGGCTGGCGCGACGGTCGCCGAGATCGTGATGGCGCCGGATGGCGCTGGCGGGGTCCGGGTGGTCGTGCGCCCGCCCGACGTGGACATGTCTGGGACGCCGTTGCTCACTGAGTTGATGGAGCGGGTGTCTCGATACCTTGAGCAGGTCGGAGAGATGGGCGCCTCTGGTCGCATGATCGAGGGCGGGGTGCGGGGGCGTGGCGAGTCGGTCCGGACGGCGCTGCGTCAGCTCGTCGACCTCGGGTTTGCGGAGCGTGTCGGGGAGGGGCGCGCGGCGTCGTACGTGTCGCTGGCCGACTACCGCGACGATCTCGCGTCGGTGACCGACGACACGAAAAGCATTGAAATTCGGAATCGCGTCCATCGCGTCCCACCGCGTCCCGACGATCGGGACGCGAAAGGGAATGACACGAAAAGCACTGAAATTCGGAATCGCGTCCATCGCGTCCCACCGCGTCCCGACGATCGGGACGCGGTGGACGCGACCCCCCCGAACCGCGTCCCCTCCCCTACGGGGGACGCGGTCGGGGGCGGCGTCCCATCCGGGGCGAAGTCAACACCCCCAAACGACGCGGACGCGGACGCGGTAGGCGTGGGAGCTCATCCCGGCCATCCCGTCCACCGCGTCCCACTCGTCCCACTCGTCTGACCACCACGACCGCGCCAACCTCGGAGGGAACCCATGACCACCATGACCACCACGACCGCACACCCGATCACAGCTATCGACCCGCATCGCCGGACGAACGCCGCGGCGATCGTCGACGCGGCGTCCCTCGGCTGGATCGGCGATCGCGTCCTCGACGCAACGCACAACCTCGGCCGGTTCTGGCGCCAGTGGTCGCCGCCGGACCTCGTGCGCTGCGACCTCGACCCCGACGGGGCGCTGACCGCGGCGGGGCTGATCGACCTGCGCTGCGATGTGCGCGACCTCCCGTTCGCGGCGGAGGCGTTCGACACCGCGGTGCTCGACCCGCCGTACAAGCTCAACGGCACCGGCGGGAGCTGCGCCGAGGACGCCGGGTACGGCGTGGCCGACGGCTGGACCGATCGTGGCGACCTGTACCGACTCGGGCTCGCCGAGTGCGCCCGCGTCACTCGGCGAGGCGGCACGGTGCTCGTGAAGTGCCAGGACCAGATCGCGGGCGGCCGGTACCGGCCGCAGTCGGCCGACGTGCTCGACATCGCTGCTGGCCTCGGGCTCGTACCACTCGGGGTGCTCCACGTGCTCGGCGTCACCAGGCCGCAGCCGTCGGGGCGTCCGCAGCGCTCCCCGCGCAATACTTCGTCGCAGTTGCTGGCTTTCCGCCGGCCGCGCTCGATCACCACCACCGGAGGGACCCGATGACCACCACACCAGCGATGCAACGGATGGCCGACGACCTGGAGCACCTGCGCTCGGCCGTGGCGGGCGGCGACTGGCTCGCGGCTGAGCGCAGGTGCAGGGAGTGGGCCCAGGGCCCCCGTAGTGGCCTCAGCGGGGCTGGCGGGTCCGCGTCGGGGGTAAGCGACCCGACAGGGTCGGCGGCGACAGACAGGGCCTTCGGGGGGGCTCCGAGCCCGGATGAGTTCTCGCGAGCGCTGATGGCGCTCGCCCGTGCAGCCTCGTCGGCTGTCGAGCTCCTGGGGCGGGCTCAGCCCGGTGAGCGGGTGCAGCGGGAGGCGGGGCTCGATCTGCAGGCCGCCAACGGCGCGGGCCGCGGCGTGTGCGAGGTGTGCGAGGAGGCCGGCGCCTTCCCGGCCGTCGTGGTCCTGCGCCCCATCCCGCAGGACCGCGAGACGATGGCCGAGGACCCCGCGCCGTGGCGGGTGTGCGAGGCGTGCCGGTCGTCGTGGCGGCGCTCGGACCTGTCCCGGTCGGACTGGCGTGCCGAGCGTGTCGAGCGCCTGCGCATGGGTGGGATCACCCACGAATCGGGGTTGACCCACGCGACCCAACCCGATATCGTGCCAATTTGATAAGGGGTGTGACCTGTACGCAGGCGCACCCCTCGCCGCGTCGGGGCGTCGGTTCCCTCCGCACCGGGCGCGGCCCGGACGTGGCGTGGTGTCGCGGGGCAGCTCGACCAGGACGAGCGCGCGAAGGCGAGATGTCGGTTCGATTCCGGCCCCCGCGGCACCACGCACGCTCAACGATCGGATCGAGTGGGGGTGCGTGCTAGTGGCTGGACCGCATCACCGTGGCGCGTATCCCCGGCAGGCAGCACGTGTGCGAGCGAGGGCGCAAGCCGACCCGACCACCCGGTGTCGCAGGTGCGGGGGCTTGGCCCGGCCCGGCGACCCATGGACCGCCGGGCACATCGTCGACGGGCAGGTCGGCGGGCGGCTGGCCCCCGAACACGCGTCCTGCAACTTCTCGGCTGGTGCCAGGCTCGGTA
>JADJBW010000027.1 GCA_016703525.1 Actinomycetota bacterium
CGGACGGAGACACTCTTCGAGACGATCGCGGCGGGGAAGGCGTCGGTGCTGACCGACCAGATCGAGAGGTTCGTTCCCGACGGAATCGAGCTCGCTTCTGGCGACAAGGTCGCCGCCGACGTGGTTGTCGCTGCGACTGGCCTGGAGTTGCTGTTCCTCGGCGGCATCAGCGTCTCTGTCGACGGAGAACCGGTCGATGCGACCGAACGACTGACGTACAAGGGCACGATGCTCGAAGGTGTCCCGAACCTGGCGTTCGCGTTCGGTTACACGAGACTCGTCGTGGACGTTGAAGTGCGAGCTCTCATGTGAGCTGGTGACCGACGTGTTGTGTCGCATGGAGGAGACCGGGCTGCGACAGGCGACTCCGACACGCGGCGACCAGGCCATCGCAGTCGCCCCGTTCCTCGACCTGACGTCCGGGTACGTGAAGCGCGGCGTCGACGAGTTCCCGAAGACGGGCGACACGTTCCCATGGGTGGTTCACCAGAACTACCTGAACGACTACCGGTCGATGCGACTGAGCCCGCTCGACGATGGGGTCCTGCAACTGACGAACCCCACTCCGCTGCGACGCAGCGACGAACTCGCTGCCGCACACACGCAAGGGGATCCACGGTGAAGTCGTTCGACGGAAAAGTTGCCGCCATTACAGGTGCAGGCTCCGGCATCGGCCGGTCACTTGCCATCGCGCTGAGCGACGCCGGATGCCACGTCGCGCTCAGCGACATCGACGCCCGAGGCTTGGAAAAACCAGGCGTGCGAGGCACACGATGTGAAGGTCTCTGTCAGCGTGGTTGATGTCGCGTCGAAGGATGAGATCTACACGTGGGCGGACGAGGTGGTTGCCGAGCACGGTGCGGTGAACCTGATCTTCAACAACGCAGGGGTGAATCTCGACTACGACTTCAAGTCCATGTCCGACGAGGACATGGACTGGTTGATGGACATCAACTTCTGGGGTGTCTTCAACGGCACCCGGGCGTTCCTCCCGTATCTCGAGGCATCCGGCGACGGCCACGTCGTCAACGTGTCGAGTGTGTTCGGGTTAGTCAGCGTGCCCCGGCAGTCCTCTTACAACGCTGCGAAGTTCGCGGTTCGCGGGTTCACGGAGTCGCTTCGGATGGAGCTCAAAGCGAACGGAGCGTTGTCTCGGCGACCACGGTTCATCCCGGCAGGGTGAAGACGAACATCGTCGGAAACGGACGAACCGACCCGTTGGTGCTCGCTGCCGCAGAGAAGTCCGGCAAGGATCTGAACGAGTCGTTCCAGTCGTTCGCTCGGACGGCGCGCCGGACGCGCGGCGGCGACGATCCTCCGCGGTGCAGCGGGACCGGCGCCGGGTTGTGATCGGTTGGGACGGGGTCGCGATCGATCTGGTCTCGCGGCTACCGGCGTCGCTGCACCAGGCGCCGTTGACGTTCTTCGATCGGCTCGGTCGGCGATCGAGAAATGAGGATGCCCGGCCACGTCATCGACGTGTTCGCTCGTCGTTGTCGGATCGGCGCGTCGACGTGGGGCCATCCTGGAGTCGATCCGATGCGCGGCACCAGGACGTCGCCGATCAGTCGGCCGTCCCGCAGGATCGCGCACTCAGCGTTCGACGCTCGAAAGGACCAGCCCACATGGGACGCAAAGCAGGGTGACATCAGAGCAGACCCGAGCGGAGCTCGCGAGCGCAGCAGCGGAGATCTTCGCTCAGAAGGGGTACGACGGCGCAAGCATCTCGGACATCACTCGCGAGTCCGGGCTGTCGAGCGGCGCGATCTACTCGCACTACGGCTCGAAGGCGGGGCTGTTCTTCGCCGTGGTGGAGGAGCGTGGCCGCCAGGAGTTCACCGACTTGGTCGGCGCCGATCACCTCGAGAACTACTCGGAACTCAACGAGCATGTCGCCGACATGAGCGAGTTCCTCACGCTCGCCGGCACCGCGCTCGAAGCAGAGTCGTCGCTCGACACGCCGCTGATGGTCGAGGCAATCGTGGCCTCGAAGCAACACCCCGAGGTCGCTGAGCTGGTAAGCACATGGTTCGTGGACGGCGAACAGCTGATCGTCGACACGATTCGCGAGGAGCAGGACGCCGGCACGCTCGACCCTTCTGTGAACGCGGAGGCCGTCGCCCGTCTCACCACCTTCTTGACGCTCGGCGCGCGCCTCGCTGGCGTGATGAGCCTCCCCAATGTCGAAAGCGACGACTGGTCATCGCTGATCTCACGGCTCGTCGGGTCGCTCCGATCCGAACAACCGGACAACCCGTCCGCGAACTGAGCAGCTGATCGGCTTCGTGCGCGCTGCGCGCCGGCGGTCCGCTCCACCAACTCACCCAGATTCCCGTTCGACCTCATGGAGAACCTTCGTGATCTACACGTCCAACCTGCCAACAGTTGAGATCCCGGATTCGTCGTTGACGGACTTCGTGCTCAACGGCGGAGCGGCCCGGCCGGACCGTTCGGCATTCGTCGACGGTGCGACCGCACGGGCTACCACCTACGCCGAGTTCGCAGAGCAGGTACGCAGTCTGGCAGGCGGGTTCGTGAGCTGGGGTCTAGAGCCTGGCGACGTGGTCGCGCTCATGGCCCCCAACTCCCCGGAGTACGGGGTCGTCTTCCACGCAGTTGCGTTCGCCGGCGGAATCGTCACGACGATCAACCCGACCTACACGCCCGGCGAGGTCGCCCATCAGCTCGCCGACGCCGACGCCAAACTCGTTGTCACCACAGCGTCGCTCGCCGAGGCGATGCGAGAGATGCTCTCGGGCTCCGGTGTCGAAGAAGTGCTGCTGATCGACGATGGTCCCAACGAGCGCTCGATCTACGACCTGGAAGGGCTGCCGCTCGCCACGCAGGTTCCGGTGTCCCCTGATGACGTCGTTGCCTTGCCGTACTCGTCAGGCACGACGGGTCTCTCGAAGGGGTCATGCTCACGCACCGGAACCTCGTCGCGAACGTGATCCAGTCGCAAGCCGTGCTCGAGTTCACCGAAGGTGACTCATTCGTCGCCGTCCTTCCCTTCTTCCACATCTACGGGATGCAGGTCCTGATGAACCTCCGGACTCGCGCACGGGGCAACGATCGTGACGATGCCGAGGTTCGAAACTCGAACAGTTCCTAGCCCTCCACGAACAACATGGACTGACCCCGCGTTCGTCGCTCCACCCCATGGTCGTCGCGCTCGCGAAACACCCGTTGGTCGACTCATACGATCTGTCGACACTCGATGTCGTCTTCTCCGGAGCTGCGCCCCTGTCCGCAGAGCTCGCCAACGAGACAGGCGAGCGGCTCGGATGCCAAGTTGTTCAGGGCTACGGGATGACCGAGCTCTCTCCGATCTCCCACGCAACACCGGCCGGCGGTTTCGTGCCCGGCTCCGTCGGGATCGCTTCTACCGACACCGAAGTACGCATCGTCGATCCGCTCAGCGGCGACGACGTGGACGTCGGCGGCAACGGTGGTCTGGGTCCGAGGACCCCAAGTCATGAAGGGCTACCTGAACAACCCGATCGCCACGTCGGAGACCGTCGACGGCGACGGCTGGCTGAAGACCGGCGACGTCGGCCACATCGACGAAGACGGACACCTCTTCGTCGTCGACCGACTCAAGGAGCTCATCAAGTACAAGGGCTTCCAAGTCCCGCCAGCCGAACTCGAAGCCCTACTGCTGACACACCCCGCAGTGAGCGACGCAGCTGTGATCGGGGTGGCCGACGAGGAAGCTGGAGAACTGCCGACCGGATTCGTCGTACTCCGCCCGGACGTTGAGACGAGCGCGGACGACCTCATGGCGTACGTCGCCGAGCGCGTCGCTCACTACAAGCAGGTCCGCGACATCCACTTCGTCGAGGAAAATACCGAAATCCGCGAGCGGGAAGATCCTCCGCCGAGTGCTCCGCGACGGAAACGGACGTCGCAATGAGATCTGACGATGCCATCAACGTCCCGGAAACCTCCAAGCGACGGACGCTGCTCCCCACCGGCCAGCGTCGCGTACTGATCGTCACCGCGACCGTCGCCGCAGTGGCGTACGCCGCGGTACGCCGCCGTTCACACCGCGCCGTCGGCGTCGTGGCGGACCCTTGTGGACCCGAGGGGCTCCTCATGCCGGAGGGCGATCACCGGACCCTGATCACCGACGACGGCGCCCGGCTCGCCACCCTTGTCGTCGGACCATCAGGCGGACCCACCGTCGTGCTCGCACATTGTTGGATGGGCGGGATGAGCCTCTGGGGAGCCGTCGCCCGACGCTTGGTCGAATCAGGCTGTCGAGTCGTGCTGTGGGACCAACGCGGACATGGCGACTCGACGCTCGGCGACGAAGCTCCGAACATCGCTCGCCTCGGCGACGACCTGCTCAGATCCTCCTCGACCTAGACCTCCCGCGACGTCGTGCTAGCAGGTCATTCGATGGGCGGAATGACAATCCAAGCGTTCGCCGGCCAGCACGTCGAGACTCTGAACGAACGTGTCCGGGGCGTCGTCCTCGTGCGACCGCTGCACAACCTGGCTGGCTCAGAGTGCCCGGTCCGATCTCGCAGGCGTTCCTCGGCGATCGGCGCACTCCGTGGCTCACCAAACAGGCAAGCCAAGTCCGACGGAACCAGCACTGACCCCCACGCCCACCCCGACAGCGTGAGAGCGATGAACGACGCAATGCTCGCCGCCACCGGAACTGCACGCGCAGGGTTCCTGACCGCCATGGGGCGGATGGACCTCCGTCCCGGCCTCGCGAACATCACGGTGCCGACCACCATCATCGTCGGCACGAACGATCGGCTGACACCACCGGTGCGAGCCAGAGAGTTGCACGGCGGCATCGCCGGTTCCGACCTGCTCGTCCTCGACGGCTACGCGCACATGCTGCCCTATGAAGCCCCGGACACGATCGTGTCCGCCGTTCGAGCGATGCGCGAGCACGACGCCCTCGGTTTCGAGTGACCGATGCCCTGTCGTAACTGCACCGACTAGTCGGTATAGTTACGACATGGAAATCTCACCTGAAACACATCGGAGCCGGTGGTGGGCGCTCATCGTCCTGCTGCTTCCCGTATTGATCATCTCGATGGACGCGACGGTGCTCGGGTTCGCGGTGCCGGCCCTGTCGGAGTCGCTCGAGCCGTCGAGCTCACAGCTCCTCTGGATCATCGACATCTACTCGTTCGTGCTGGCCGCGCTGCTGGTCACGATGGGCGTCCTCGGTGACCGGGTCGGCCGGCGCAAACTCTTGATCATCGGTGCCGCCGGATTCAGTGCAGCGTCGCTCCTCGCCGGTTTCTCGACGAGGTCGGAGATGCTCACTTCGCGTCGCGCCCTGCTCGGCGTCGCAGGAGCGACCCTCATGCCATCGACCCTCTCGTTGATCCGCAACATCTTCCAGGACGCGCGGGAACGCCAGACCGCCATCGCCCTCTGGGCAACCGCCTTCGCCGTCGGCGCAGCGATCGGTCCGATCGTCGGCGGAGTCCTGCTCGAGCACTACTGGTGGGGATCAGTGTTCATCATCGGCGTGCCGTTCACCGTCTCGCTCGTCCTTCTCGCCCCGCTGCTCGTCCCGGAATCGAAGGACCCGAACCCCGGTCGCTTCGACCTGGTCAGCGCTGTGTTGTCGATGAGCACGACCTTGCCGGTGGTCTATGCGATCAAGATGTTCGCTGAGCATGGTTGGAACGTGGAAGCGCCAGTGGCCCTGGCCGTCGGCGTAGTCTCCGGCGTTCTGTTCGTTCGACGTCAGCTGAGGTCGAAGTCCCCGATGATCGATGTCACGTTGTTCCGGGTTCCGCGCTTCCGTATGGCGGTCAGCGGAACCTGATCGCCTGCTTCGGGTTCGCGGGGACGATGTTCATCGTGACCCAGTACCTGCAGCTGGTCGTCGGGATGTCGCCGCTGCGTGCAGGGGCTGGAGATGTTGCCGGGCGTCGCCGCGGCGATCGTCGCAACGATTCTCAGTCCTGCGGCCGCCCGCCGCTTCGGACCGTTCGCGGTGATCGCGGCCGGGCTCGGCATGGCGGCAGTTGGTTTCGGGGCGATGAGCCAGATCACCACGGACACGGTGCCGCTGATCACGGTCGCGATGGTCCTGCTCAACGCTGGTCTCGGCATGGCGATGACCGTCGCGATCGACGGAATCCTTGCCTCGATCCCCCCGAAGCGGGCGGGTGCAGGTGCAGCGGTGTCCGAAACGGCGAACGAGCTCGGCATCGCGTTGGGAACTGCGATCCTCGGAAGTGTCATCAACGCCGTCTATCGGACCAACATGGATGACCTCACCGGGATACCTGGCGAGGCTATGCACTACGCCCGCGAGACGCTGGGTGCTGCGGTAGTGACGTCCGAGTACCTACCGGAGCCGCTGGCCGGCCTCCTGAGAGATGGCGCCAGCTCGGCGTTCGTCGACGGCGCACAGGCCGCGGCGCTCGTCGCTGGCGCAGCGCTGGTGGCGGCGGCGGTGTGGGCAGCTTTCAGCGCTCGCGGCGGGGTGGCTCCGACCGAGGCAGCTGACTGACACGGCCCGCCCGTCCAACAGGGGAGCTCATCCTCGACACGTTCGAGGGGATCCCTGCTGACCGAAGGACCATCGAGCGCAACCCTCGACGCGGTGGCCGAACAAGCCGGAGTCTCCAAGGGCGGTTTGATCTACCACTTCCCGTCGAAAGCGGCTCTCCTCGCAGGTTTCGGTCAACGCGTGTTGGACCGCATCGACGAGGCGATCGGGCGGGCGCCGTCGGACCCCTCGGAACTCGTTCGTTGGTACTTGACCTACGAACCTTCCGATGCCGCAGAGGACCAGCTGTGGCGTTCCCTGATCGCTGCGATGCACGGTGCGGACGAGGGCCTCCAAGCGGTCGTCCACGAGGCGTGCCAACGGTACGCACGCCCCCTCGAGATTCTCGAGCCCAGCCTCGCAAACTATGTACGCCTCGTCGGCGACGGCTTGTTCTTCCACGCCCTGCTCCGTACTCCGCCGTTCCCTGAGGCAGAGATGAAGCGAATCGTCACCGAACTCAGCGAACGAGCTGGCCATGAGACGGGGCCGCGCGTCCGCTGAGGTGGCGAGGTGACCAACGTGCGTCGCTCTGGACCCGTGACAGCGGCACTTGCCAGCGTCCTCGGCTGAGCGGTTCCGGCGTACCGCCTCGGAAGCGCGAGGTTCGGAGTGGTCGCCGCACGCGGTAGGCGTCGAACAGTCGCGGCGGCCGGTCCCGTTCATGATGCTGTAGTTGGTGGATCGGGCGAACCCAGTGCTTCGCAGACCGCACTAGTTGAGGGCGTCGCTGTCGATCGCTGTGCAACCGTTCTGCGATCTCCGCGGCCCAGGGCGCGGCGCGCGGCATTCCGGCCTTGAGCGGTGTCAAACTCACCACATCGGCACGCCTTCGGCTTGCTGTTGTGGTTTTCGGAGCGTGGTTCCTGGGCCGCTCGCGTTCACCCCGTCGGAGGGACGAGATCGGTGCCGGTCACCGCTCGGAGTTGGCGAGGGCGGTGTCGACGAGTAGCTCGATGTGGTCGGCGGTGGGCGCCTGTTGCAGCAGCATCGAGCGGTAGAGGACTGCTCCCGAGAGGATCTCCAGCATCACGTCGCCGGTCTCGCCGGTGTACCCGTTGTCGACCAGGATCTGACGCATCGGCGCACTGCCCTCGGCCTGGAAGGTCGCGAGCACCTCGGCCGAAGCGGGATCGCTGGCGGACATCTCGACCAGCGCGGCGATGACCCGGGCGAGGTGGTGGTTGACGAGCGCGTCGCTGAACGCCGTGAGCTCGCCGATCAGATCGGTCCGGAGGTCGCCGGTGGGCTCGTGGTGGGGCGTCGCGCACGCGTGCAGGAATGCTGCCCGGCCGAGGTCGGCGGGGTCGGGCCAGTGGTTGTAGAGCGTCGCCTTGGAGTAGCCGGCGCGTGACGCGACTGCCGCGTGGGTCAGCGCGAACCAACCTTCCTCGAGCAGGAGCTCACTGGCCGCTTGCACCACGTCGCGCTGCGTGCGCCGCACGCGGGGATCGAGGTCGTCGTCTGTGCGCACACCCGGATCCTACCGTCAACCTCGACTCAGTGTTGATTTCTGTACTCACGGTCCAATACTCTGCGCCAGCTCCAACGGCGTCCGAGGGTCGGTCGTCCAGCGTGGGGGCGGACGAGGCACGATGACCGAGGACGTGACGCCGCAGTGGAGCCAGGTGCCACCCGGTGTGAAGCCCGGATGGGTGATCGCCTCGATGTGCCTTGCGGTGGTCCTGGTGATCGCCAGCGTGTCGAGCCTGAACGTGGCGCTCCCGGACATCGCCCGAGGGCTCGGGGCGACGTCGTCACAGGTCCAGTGGATCGTCGACATCTTCGCTCTGGTCCTCGCCGCACTGCTGCTCCCGCGGGCACTGGGCGACAAGTTCGGACGTCGGAAGGTCATGCTCATCGGGTTCTCGATGTTCGTCGTGGCGGGGATCTGGGCGACCTTCGCCGGCGATGTGACGCAGATGCTGATCGCACGTGCGGTGGGTGGTCTCGGCGCCGCGCTGATCTTCCCCGGCACGCTCTCGACGATCACCGGCTCGCTGCCGCTGGACCAGCGCATGAAGGGAATCGGCCTCTGGGCCGCTGCGGCGTCGCTCGGCGGCACCATCGGCTCGATCGGCGCCGGCGCGTTGATCGAGGTCTACTGGTTCGGCTCGATCTTCCTGGCCCTCGGGATCGCCGCCGCTGCGGTCGGCGTCCTGACCCTGCTGTTCGTTCCCGAGACCAACGACCCCGAGCACGCCAACCTCGACCCCGTCGGCGCCGTGCTGTCGCTGGTCGGCATCGCCGGCTCGTGTTCGCCATCACGGAAGGCCCCGTGAAGGGCTGGACCGATCTGCTCACGTCGCCGGCTTCGCCGCGCGCTGGTGGGGCTCGGCGGCTTCGCACTGCATGAACTGCGCACCGCTCGACCCCTGCTCGATGTCCGGCTCTTCGGTCAGCGTGCGTTCCGCCGGTTCCATCTCGATCTTCGTGCAGTTCCTCGCAGTGTTCGGCTTCTTCTTCACCGCCTCGCAGTACCTGGCCCTTCGTCGCCGGCTTCAGCCCGTTGAAGGTCGGCCTCGCCTTCCTGCCGCTCGGCCCGTTCGTGCCGTTGATGTCGGCGCAGGCCGGCAAGTGGTCGCCGAAGTTCGGCCGAGGCCCCGTCGGGGGAGCTGGGCTGCTGCTCATGGCCGCCGGCTGCGGAGTCATGGGACTGATCGGGACGTCCTCGCCTTACTGGGTGTTCGCGATCGGTTGCATCCTGTTCGGCTCTCGGCATGGGCCTCGCCGCACCGCCTGCGACCGAGGCAATCATCGACTCGTTGCCGCCTGCGAAGCAGGGCGTGGCCTCCGCCGTCAACGACCTGTCCCGCGAGCTCGGCGGCGCACTCGGCATCGCCATCCTCGGCTCCGCCATGATCTCCGGCTACCGGCGCACCGTCGGCGATGCGGCTGCATCGCTGCCGCCAGGTGTGATCGACGCAGTGCGCGACTCCGCTGCCGGCGGCTACCAAGCCGCGGCGGACGCCGGCCGGGACGCACCGGCCGTCATCGGCACGATCCAGTCCTCGGTCATCGGCGGGTACTCCACCGCGATGTGGGCGTCGGCCGGAGTGCTGATCCTCGAGCGATCTACGTCGCACTGCGCGCTCCCGGGGCGGGAACAGCGACGACGTCGTGGTGCTCGCCGATCATGACGCCGACCCATCCACCACGACCTCGGTCGAGAAGTGAGCGACTTCATGAACTTCCACGACGCAGATGTCGCAGCGATCGGTGAGGTGCTGGTCGGCATCGACGACACCGATGAATCCCTCTACGTTCTCGACCTGGCCGTGCGTCGCGGCCCGCATCGCGCACGGCTCGAGCTCGTCCACGTCCACCCGCACCCCTCCATGCTCGGAGGGAGCATCCCCGCCGCTGCGGAGTACGACGAGTCCCAGCGACAGCTCGAGAGGACGCTGACGGGACTGGCCGGCGCGCATCTGCAGGGGCTACCCGGGCGACTGGCAGCTCACCGTGCGTCACGGTGCCCCGCCGAGACGCTCCTCGCCGCGGCGGACGAACTCGATGCCGACCTGATCGTCGTGGGGCACCGCCACCACGGCGGGCTCGGGGACCTGCTGCTCGGGTCGGTCGCCAGCCACGTGGTGCACCACGCCCGGCGGCCGGTTCTCGTCGCGACCCGCAACGTCGCTGAGTGGAGGTCGCCACGCCTGGTCGAGATCGCCTCTCCACGCGGCGTGTCAGACATCGGTGACCCATCCGCGGATCAATGACGCGAGCTCGCGCTGCTCGTTCACGTCGTGGCCAGGTGGAAGCTGGACGGGACCACGTCCACTTCTTCGAACGAGCCTGGCAAGGAACGTCTGCTCGTTGGAGATAGGGTCATGACCTCATACCCGAAGATCGCAGGTTGAAATCCTGCCCCCGCCGCATCAGGAAGGCCCGGAATCTCAAGGGATTCCGGGCTTTCGACGTTCTCGGTTGCAGGGCGTCTACTGGGTCGATCTACCGACCGGTCCAGTGCATTCTTGCGGTTATCGGGTTCCCAGGAGGCGGGCCTGGTTGACGTCTACCGGCTGGTGGCGAGCAGCTGGCTGAACTTGTCGGCGGCTTCGGCGCCCATGCCGGGCATGACGTGCTGGTAGGTGGCCATCGTGAAGCCGGGGTTGGCGTGGCCGAGCCGTTCGGACACGACCTTGATGGGTGTGCCGGCGGCGACGAGGAGCGATGCGTGGGTGTGGCGGAGGCCGTGGAAGCAGATGCGGGGCATGTCGAGTCGGCGGACCTGTCGGTGGAACAGCTGGTAGAGCGACTCGCGGTGGACGGGCTCGCCGGCGGTGTTGGTGAAGATCTGATCGTTCGTGCGGTTCGGGTGCCCGTCTCGCTGTTGTCGGCGCCGCCATGCGCGAGGACCGCTTCGGTGTCGAGGTCGATGCACCGCCGACTGGTTCGGGTCCTGACCGGAACTTCGACGGCGCGGCCGGAGACGACTTGGCGGCTCCGGGCGATGGAGAGGCGATGGGTGGATCTGTGCCAGTCACCCCAGCGGGAGCCCGGCGAGCTCACTGCGTGCCGCATGCCGGTGAACGCGGCGAGGTGCAAGGCCGGATGCAACCGCAGGTGCCGGTGGCGGCAAGGAAGTCAGCGAGTTGTTCGGCGGTCCAGCACCAGGCGCTGCGCTGGCGGAGCCGGATCGGGGGCAGTGCGCCGAGCGCGGGTTCCTGCGGTAGTGAGGTCTGGCGGACGGCTTGGGTGAACGCGGACCGGATGATCACGAGACGCGTCTTCGGTGCCAGACCTGGAGCGTTTGACGCCGCCGTCGGTGAGGAGGTCGGCGTAGAGGCGGTCGAGGTGCTCCGCTCGGACTGGGCGCAGCGGCATAGGCCCGAGCGCTGGGGCGATGTAGTGGTCGATCATCCATTCGTAGCGGTAGGCGGTGGTGGACTGGAGGCGGTTCCGGCGCATCGGCAGGAACCGTTCGGTCAGGTAGCGGCCGAAGGTGAGCTGCCCGGCCGTGATCGCGTGTCGGCTGCCGGGATGGCGCCGAGCCTGGCGCAGATGGCTTCCGCGTCTACTCGGCTGTGACCCGCGGGATGCCAGCCCGGCGTTCTCGCCCGGTGGCGTGTCGATGCCGTCGTACGCGACGACGTAGAAGCGGTTCTTGCGTTCGATGATGTAAGCCATCATCTCCCATCGGCTCATGCTCGGTTCGGAACCAACCCGACGAGCACCGGAGTCTCGAGGCACGGTCTCGATGTTCAGGAGCGACCTCGATGAGACCGTGTCCGATGGGTCTCAGCGCGTGAGCGCTGTGACAGCTGCGTCGACGGTGGGGTAGGCCGGCCGGCGAGGTGCAGCCCGGCGGCGTTGAGAACGTCCCGGACCTGGCCGATGCCGCGGGCGAACGCGAATCGCACGCCTCGTCGGTCGAGGTCGTCGGCCAGATCGACGAGCATGTCGACTGCGGTGATGTCGACCGTCGGCACGTCGGCCAGATCGAGAACGAGAGCGGTGATCGTGTCATCGACACGGGTGTTGATGTCGGACTTCACGTTGTCGGCGTTGGCGTAGAACAGCCCGGACTCGGGTCGGACCACCACGATGCCGTCGACGGCCGACGCGCCGGCATGGCGAGCGGTAAGTCGACCCAGTGGCTGCCGTCGATCGATCGGCCGAGCGCGGCGACGTGCGGTCGTGACGCCCGGTAGACGAGCAGCAGGACTGATACGGCGATGCCGATGAAGAGTCCGGGGAGCGTGTCGAAGATGAGCACCCGAACATCGCGGCGAGCGCGGCGATGAGGTCGGCACGGGCGACCGGGCCGTAGATCTCGTCGAGCTCCGCGCTGTACACGCGCCAGAGCCGCCGGAGGGCCTTGACGTCGACGAGCTCCGCGACGGCCGCGATGACGACGGCGGCGAGCGTGGCTTCGGGGAGGTTCTCGAACAGGCCCGTGAGGAACAGCAGCGTCAACACTGTCAACGCCGCGACGAAGAGGCCCGACAGCTGTGAGGTCGCACCTGCGGAGCCGTTGACCGCGGTCTCGACAGGCTGCCGTTCACGACCATCCCCGAGGTGAGGCCGGCTCCGAGGTTGGCAGTACTGAGGCCGATCAGCCCTTGTTCGGATCGATCTCGTAGTGCTGCTTCTGGGCGTAGGTCTTGGCGGCGCCGAGTCCTTCGGCGAATCCGACGAGCAGTACGCCGAATGCAGATCCGGCGAGTCCCGTGTAGTCGGACCATCCGAGGTCAGGCAGTCCCAGCGACGGGAGACCGGAGGCGATGTGGCCGACGATGTCGACCCCCCTTGTCGGCGAGGTCGAACATTGACACTGCGACGATCCCGAGGATCACGGCGATGAGCGGGGCCGGGGCCTTCGGTACGAACCGTCGGAGGAGCAGTACGACGGTGAGCGATCCGGCACCGACGGCGAACGTTCGCCACTGGGTGTCGCCCAGCTGCGTGATCAGGTCCCATGACTTCTCGAAGAAGTCGCCGTCGCCGCTGCTGACGCCGAACAGCTTGGGGACCTGACCGATGATGATCGAGTGCGAGGCCGATGATGAAGCCTTCAGCACCGGTTCCGAGATGAACGATGCCAGGAATCCGAGACGGACCAGGCCG
>JADJBW010000028.1 GCA_016703525.1 Actinomycetota bacterium
GAGGTCTTGATCAGGTCGCCCATGCGTCCCGTGAAATGGAAGTGACCGAAGGCGTCGAAGAAGCCGGCGTCGCCGGTTCGGTACCAGCCGTCCGCGGTCAGCGTGTCGGCCCGTTCGCGCTTGTTCAGCGAGTCCATCAGGGGGTAGCCGCGCACCCACAGCTCACCGGTCGCGTCGATGCCGACGTCGGTTCCGGTCTCGGGGTCGACCACCCGATGCTCCACGCCCGGCACCGACCGGCCGAAGCTTCCGGTGCTGCCCGCCGGCAGGTCGTCGGTGGTGTCGAAGGTGTGTGGGCCGAGCGTCTCGGTCATGCCGAGCGACGTGGCGCGAGGTGCGTCGGCCGCGCCGGGAACGCCCCGGGCGAGCACCGTCGACAGCGTGCCTCCGCGCACCGCCGAGAGGTCGCGCGACCCGAACGTCGGATGGTCGGCGAGCGCCTTCGCCATGTGCGGCCACCCGAGCACCTGGGTGACGCGCTCGGCCTCGATCAGGTCGAGCGTTGCGCCCGGTTCGAACCGCTCCTCGAACACCAGGGCCGCCCCGGCGTGCATCGCCGCGACGAGGGTGAAGCTGAACCCGCCCACCCAGAACAGCGGCATCGGCGTGTAGAGCACGTCGTCGGAGCGGAGGTCGCGCATCTGGTTGAGGTTGTGGGAGTGCCGCACGACCCCGCCGTGGGTGTGCACGGCGCCCTTCGGCTCGGCGGTGCTACCCGAGGAGTACACGATCACCATCGGATCCGAGGGGTGCACCTCGGCCTCGACCGCGGCGAGCACGGCGTCGGGCACGTCGTCGCCGCGTGCGGCAAGGTCGTCGAGGCGCCCGCACCATCGCCGCGGCGCCGCATCGATCGCCCAGATCGATCGCAGGTACGGAAGCTCGGTCACGAAAAGGCGCCGATGCCGCTGTTCGGCCAATCCCCCGGCCGCAGCCTCGACCCGGTCGAGGTAGTCGGTGCCAAGGTGTGCGCCGATCGTGACCAGCAGCGCCACATCGCCATGGCGCAGGGTACGCGCCAGTTCCGCGGCCTTGTTGTACGTGTTGAGCATCACGGCCACGGCGCCGATCCTCGTCGCCGCGAACCACGCCACGACCCAATCCGGGCCGTTCGGAGCCAGGAGGCCGACACGCGTGCCCTTGCCGACGCCGCTCGCGAGCATCCCCTTCGCGAGTCGCGCCGAACGACGCTCCACCTCGGCGTAGGTGAGGCGCTCGCCGCCGAGGGCGACGAAAGGCCGCTCCCCCCACGCGTCGGCCACGTGACGGATGAGCGCCGCGCTCGTGGGAACGAACGTGGGGAAACTCGGCTCGCGCGCCCCGCCCGTCATGACACGACCCGCCCGGCGCCGATCAGGCGACGGCCATGAGCCGGGCGAGGTTGCCGCCCATCACCTTGGCGACGCTCTCGGGGGGCAGGCCGGCGAGTTCGTCGACATACGCGATCGGATCCGCCAGGCCCTCGGGGTGGGGATAGTCCGAGCCGAACACGATGTTGTCGACACCGATCACGTCGATCAGCCCGCCCGTGTCCTCCTCATGGAAGGGATGGATCGAGACGTTGCGCTTGAGCACCATGACGGGGTCTTCGTCGAACACGCCGGGATTGAACTTGTAGGCCTGTTCCATGTCGTGGATGAGCGGCCGCACCCAGCCGCTGCCGTTCTCGACCGGCATGATCTTGAGCCCGGGGAACCGGCTGCAGAGGCCGTGGCCGATCGCGGACGCGATCGTGTCGATGATCTCGCGGTGCATGCCGGTGACGATCGTGGTGAAGCCCGACGGCGTGCGGAAGGGGAAGAACTCGGCGTCGCGGTACCCCTCCCACTCGTTCACGTAGCGGGTGTACCCGCTGTCGGATGCGTGCATGCCCACCACGACACCGGACTCCTCGACCAGCTTCCAGAACGGGTCGAACTCGGGCAGCGCGAACGAGCGCGGCCCCTTCCAACCCGGTACCGGAGCAGGGCGAATGAGGATGATCCGCGCGCCGTGGTCGACCAGCCATTCGAACTCCTCGATCGCACGGTCGAGGATGGGCAGCGTGATCACCGGCGTGGAGAAGATGCGGTCCTCGTAGTTGAAGGTCCACTCGTCGAGCATCCATCGGTTGAGCGCGTGGACCACGGCGTGGATCGCCTCGGGGTCGTCACGCAGGCGTTCCTCGACCAGGCTCGCAAGCGTCGGCCACATGATCGCCCGGTCGATGCCCTGCTCGTCCATCATCTCGAGCCGAGGCTCGGGCGACCGGAAGGCAGGAAGGCAGTCCATGCCGCGGCCCAGCACCTCGCGGCGGCTCTTGCCCTCGGGGTTGCCGACCTTGAAGTACTCCTCCTGCGCTCCGGGCACGGCGACCCGATCGAAGGTGGGGTTCGGGATGTACTCGGAGATGCGGCCGCGCACCGCGATCTTGGTTCTCCCGTTGACCTCGACGTACTGGACGAGCCCCTCGTACTGCGACGGCAGGTGGCGGGTGAGCGCCTCCTTGGTTTCGTACAAGTGGTTGTCGGCATCGAAGACTTCGAAGTCGAGCTGACGTGACGGCATGGCGTCCCCCTGACGTTCCGATGCAGCGCCACCCGGAGGTGACATCAGTGTTAGATTACCACACCGGGGTTGCCCGCCACGGTGGGAATCGGGGGAGGTAGCGGGGTGGAACTGCAGCTCAGCGACGATCAACAGGCGTTCGTCGACACCGCGAGGCGGTTCCTCGCCGCCGAATGCTCGACGGCCGCGGTGCGCGCCACCGAAGCCGTCCCCGAGGGGTTCGATCGGGGCTGGTGGCGCCGAGGCGCCGAGCTCGGGTGGACCTCGCTGCTCGTGCCCGAGTCCGCCGGCGGTGGCGCGTTGAGCGAACACGGGCTGAGCGACCTGGCGCTCGTCGCCGAGGAGATGGGGCGCTGCGTCGCCCCCGGCCCGCTCGCGCCGGTCAACGTCGTCGCCGACGCGGTCGGACGGAGCGGATCGCCCGCACAACGCGCCGCGGTCCTCCCCGGACTGCTCGACGGATCGGCCGTCGCGACGTGGTGCGGGCCGTCGCCCATCGAGGCCTCCGACCGCACCGACGCGACCACGGGCGTGGTGCTCACCGGACGGTGCACACCCGTGGAGGCCGCCGCCGCAGCCGACCACCTCCTCGTGACCTTCCGTCACCGAGGGAGCGTCGGCCAGGCGCTGCTCGCCACCGACACCCCCGGCGTCACGGTCACGCCGCTACGCAGCCTCGACCTCGTGCGCCGCTTCGCCGAGGTGCGCTTCGACGGCGTTGCGGTTCCCGCCGACACACTGCTGGGCGGAGCGGCGTGCGCGGAGCGCCAACTGCAGGTGTGGACGGTGCTGCAGTGCGCCGAGACCGTGGGGGCGATCGACCGCGTGCTGGCCATGACCATCGAGTACCTCGGCGATCGCTACTCGTTCGGCCGGCCGCTCGCCTCATACCAGGCGCTCAAGCATCGGGTCGCCGACCAGAAGCTCTGGCTCGAGGCGAGCCACGCGATCACCACGGGTGCCGTGCGCGCCGTCGCCGCCCAGGCCGACAACGCAGCCGAACTCGCGAGCGCCGCGGCGGCGTGGGTCGGCCCGCACGCCACCGAGCTGGTCCAGGACTGCATCCAGCTCCACGGCGGCATCGGGGTCACGTGGGAACACGACCTCCACTCTCTACCTCCGACGCGCCACCGTGAACCGGGCGACGGTCGGCACGCCTGAGTTCCACGCGGAACGCATCGCCACGAACCTGCTCGGAGCCGCATCATGACCCGTGCCGCCGAAGGCCTCGACGACTTCCGCCAACGGGCACGCACGTGGCTCGCCGCCAACATGGCGCCGATCGGCGACGGCTGGAACGACCGCAGCGACGAGCGCCGCGACATCGAGCGCGGCCTGCAGGCGCAGCTCTGGGAGGGCGGCTTCGCCGGGATCTGCTTCCCGGTCGAGTACGGCGGGCTCGGCCTGCCCGTCGAATATCAGCGCGCGTTCTCGGAGGAGTCGGCGCCCTACGACATGCCGTTCTCGCTCAACGTCCCCACGCTCGGCATCCTGGCCGCCACGCTGGTCGAGTTCGGCACGCACGAACAGAAGGCGCGCCACCTGCCCGCCATCTTGCGCGGCGAGGAGCTGTGGGTGCAGTTCCTGTCCGAGCCCTCGGGCGGGTCCGATCTGGCTGGCTGTCTCACCCGAGCGGATCGCGACGGCGACGAGTTCCGGTTGAACGGCTCCAAAATCTGGAGTTCGGCCGCGTTCGCGAGCGACTACGCGATGTGCCTCGCCCGCACCAACTGGGATGTGCCGAAGCACCGCGGCCTCACCATGTTCATCCTGAAGATCCATGAGCCCGGAGGTCACGGTCGAGCAGATCCGCCAGGTGGACGGCACGCTCGAGTTCTGCCAGGAGTTCTTCGACGACGTGGTGATGCCCCTCGGCGACGTGGGGGCGAGGTCGACGACGGTTGGAATGGATTCGCGGCTGCTGATCCACGAGCGGATGGCCGTAGGAGGCGGCTCGCCGTACACCAGCGGGCGCTCGATCGGCCACGACAGCGCCGCGGTCGACACCAGCGTGATCGACACCGTCCGGGCCACCGGGCTCGAAGGCGACGCGCACGCGCGTCAACTCGTGGCCGAGGCGCACGTGCGCCAACTCGTGGGCGGCCATCTCGTGCGCCGCGTCACCGAGGGCATGACCTGCGGCGCGATGCCACCGCCCGCCGGGTCGCTGATGAAGCTGTTCAGCGCCACCGCCGTTATGCGCCGTTCCGAGATCGGCCTGGAGGTGGCCGGGGCGACCGCCGCGGCGTGGCCCGACGACGCGCCGACCGCCGGTGGGCGGGTCGGGCTCGACAGCCTCTCGCGCCAGGGCGTGTCGCTCGGCGGCGGCTCCAACGAGATCCAGCGCAACATCATCGCCGAGCGCCTCCTCGGCATGCCCGGCGAGGCGGCGGCCGACCGCGATCCCCTACTGCGACGTCCGCCGCGGGGGGGAGGTAGCGACGGTGCCCGGTCGTCTCCGATGCGGACGGCACTGGCGCCTGGCTGGCGGCACGATTCACGCCCGACACGGCCGCCGCAGTCGCGCCGCCGGTGACCGATGCGTCGTTCGAGGCGCACCGCCGGTGGAACGCCGAGCTCTACGACGCCGGATGGGCGGCGGTCGCGTGGCCCGCCGAGTACGGCGGCCGCGACGCCGACCTTGGCGGGCAGCTCGCCGTCGCCGAGGAACTGGCCGCTACCGGCGCCCCCGGACCGGTCAACGCCATCGGGGTCGCGAACATCGCACCCGCGATCATGGCGGTCGGCACGCCCGAACAACGCGAGCGGTTCCTGCGTCCGATGCTGCGCGGCGATGAGATCTGGTGCCAGGGCATGTCCGAACCCGACGCCGGATCCGACTCGCGGCGCTGCGGTGCCGCGCCGAACTGCACGGCGACCACTTCGTGGTCAACGGCCAGAAGACGTGGAACTCCAACGGCGACCGGGCGCACTGGTGCCAGCTGTACGTGCGCACCGGCGCGAACGCGTCGCGCCATCGCGGGATCAGCTGCCCTCGTCGACATGGCTCGCCCGGCATCGAGGTCCGCCCCATCGCCACGATGGCCGGCGACGCGGGCTTCGCCGACGTGTTCTTCCACGACGTGCGAGTTCCGGCGGACGCGCTGCTCGGCGCGCTCCACGAGGGGTGGGCGGTGGCCACCCGCACGTTGTCCAACGAGCGCGCCGGGGTCGCGGTGCTGGCGCTGCAACGGCGCCGCAAGCTCGACCGCCTGATCGAACAGGCCACGAGGGTGCACCACGATGGGCGCAGGCCGGCCGACGACGCACGGATCCGCGCCGCGATCGCCGAGTGCTATGTCGATGCCCGGATCCTCGAGTTCCTGGCGCACCGCACGCTGGGAGCGGCACGTGCCGGTCGCCAACCGGGGGCGGAGGGAAGCGTGATCAAGCTGGCGTGGTCGCTCGGCGATCAGCGCCTGGCCGACGTGGCCGTCGACGTCGCCGGCATCGGGACCGTGGCGGCGAAGGCCCCGGCCCTCGCGCGCGCGAACTGCTGGCGTCGCGGTCGCTGACGATCGCGGGCGGTACGACCGAGGTGAACCGCACCATCATCGGCGAGCGGGTCCTCGGCCTGCCCAAGGAACCATCCATTTCACAGGGGGATCGAACGTGATCGACGTGCTGCAGTACGAGGGGGCCCGGGTTGTCGTGACCGGCGCCGCATCGGGTATGGGACTCGCGACGGCGCGGCTGTTGCGCGAACTCGGGGCCGAGGTGGTCGGGCTCGACATCCAGGACGGACCGAACGGTCCCGACGGGCCCGACGCCGTGCGCCGCTGCGACCTGGCCGACCCCGCGTCGATCGACGCGGCCGTCGCGGCGATCGGCGGAACCGTCGACTCGCTGTTCAACTGCGCGGGGCTTCCCACGACCGCGCCCGGCCAACGGATCGTGCGGGTCAACTTCCTCGGCCACCGCCATCTCACCGAGGCGCTGCTGGCGTCGATGCCCGCCGGAAGCTCGATCGGGTTCATCTCGTCGGCCGCCGGGATGGGCTGGCAGCAGAACGTCG
The DNA here is from genome assembly GCA_016703525.1 of Actinomycetota bacterium. Lineage (GTDB taxonomy): Bacteria > Actinomycetota > Acidimicrobiia > Acidimicrobiales > Microtrichaceae > JADJBW01. Next base: position 6,563 of record JADJBW010000028.1, read on the forward strand.
ACCTGCTCAGCGGGCTGCTCGCGACCGACGGCTTCGATGCCGGGGCCGCGTGGTGCGACGCGCACGACGACGCGATCGCTGCGAACGGCTACGGGTTCTCCAAGGAAGCGATCAATGCGTACGTGGCGTGGCGGGGTTCCAGGTGGCGTCGAGGGTGCGCATCAACAGCATCCAGCCCGGCCCGACCGACACGCCGATGATGCCGAGCTTCGTGGAACAGATGGGCGCCGAGTTCTTCGAGCGGTTCCCCAAACCCGTCGGTCGGAACTCGCGACCCGACGAGCAGGCGTGGGCGCTCGTCATGGTGAACAGCCCGCGGTCGAGCTACGTCGCGGCGACCAACGTGTTCACCGACGGCGGCCTGAGCGGCGGCCTGTTCACCAACAGCATCGACTTCGACGCACTGTTCAGCGCCTGACCCCGGCGTCCTCCGACGCGGATGTCCCCGGGAGGGCTGTCCGCTCGAACCGTTGTTTACGGCGAAGAAACGGATCCTCGACATAGCGCTTCGACAGCACCGCTGCTCCGACGGCGAGGACCGCCGAACAGGACCCGACCGCGAGGCCCCGCAAGCCCGTCGAGCCCAGCTTGTGCCCGATCGTCCAGTCGAGGATCTCGTGCCACAGGTACAGCCCGTACGAGATGTTCCCCAGAAAGAGCATCACGCGGGATGTCAGCCAGCCGGGCAGCGCCGGGTTCGATGTCGCGACCGCGAGCACGAGGCCGAGCCCGAAGACCGCCGCTGCCGGACCGGCGGCGATTCGAGTCACGAGCGTCGAGCTGTCGTTGATCTCGCGCAGGCCGTTCTTCATCCCAGGCACGGTCGCAACCCCCAGGTACATGACGAGGCTCCCCCACCAGAACCACGAAGGGAACTCGACACGCCGGCGGCGCTGGGAGATCCACAGCGCCGCGGCGCTACCGAGGAGCAATCCGTAGACGTTGGTCTGAGGGCTGTAGTAGGCGATCCGGTAGCCCGGTCGCTGATCGATCCCGACACCGAAGCGAACCACCAGGCTGATGCCGGCGATCGCGAGCGCGACTCGCGCCACGTCCGCTCGGCGCCACGATCCGGTCGCGACGATCACGAGCGGCCACAGCAGATAGAACTGCTCCCCCATCGCCAGGGTCCACAGGTGCGCGAACGGCCCGCCGTACAGCCCCAGCTGATCCCGAAAGTTCCCGAGGTAGAACAGACTCGCCAATCCATCCTTCGCCATGGTCACCGGATCGCTGCCCACCGCAATCGCCAGCACGACACCGCCCGCGATCGCGACCACCAGGGCCGGAAGCAGCCGGAGCGCCCTCCGGGCATAGAACGACCGCAGCGACACGTGGCCGAATCGGCGCCGTTCTCGGACCAGCAGCGTCGTGATCAAGAACCCGCTGAGCACGAAGAACAGGGCGACCCCGGCAATCCCGCCGTAGCGCACGATCGGGATGTTCGCGTGGGCGAGTACGACCAGCAGCACCGCGAGCCCGCGGAGCCCATCGAGCCCCGGGACGCGACCGTGGCCCGAACCCTTCCCCAAGGTGTCGTCGGGCATGTCAGGCGGCCTCCGGGTCGGGCGTGCAAGTCGGGCGTGGGCGTCGATCATGCCACGGAGAACAACGAGAGAAGCGTGGGTGAGGCTACCGGACCGGGCGCCGCATCGGGCCGACTCAGAGCACGGCGCCCGAGTCCTTCATCTCGGAGATCCGGTCCCAGTCGTAGCCGAGGTCCATCAGCACGAGCTCGGTGTGCTCGCCGTGCTCGGGGGCGCTGCACCGAGATGGCGATCTCGTGAACTGCGCCGGGCTCGCGACGAGTTGCACGTCGTCGCCGTTGCCGGCCACCATCGACGGCAGGTAGCCGTTGGCCTGCACCTGCACGTCGTCGTACAGCTCGTCGAGCGTCTGGAACGGGCTCCACACACCGTCGAACGTGGCGAGCGCGTCCTTCCAGTAGTCCAGCGGGTGCGCCCCGAAGGCCTCGTCGAGCCGGGCGATGCACTCCCCCGAGTTCTGCGCCCGGGCGGCCGCATCGGCAAACTTCGGGTCGGTCGCCATGTCGGGAACGCCGAGCCGTTCCACGAAGTCGGCCCAGTGCTTGTCGGACTGCAACAGGATCAGTGCGATGTGGCGGTCGTCCGCGGTTCGGTAGGTGCCGACGCCGGGATTCGGCGACTTCGTGCGGTCGCCCTGGGGGATCTTCGAGAAGCCGAACAGCTTCGAGGCGATGATCATCGGCGAGACCTGCCACATCGCGGTGGCGAGCAGCGACACATCGACCACGCTCGGCTCGCCGGTGCGTTCCCTCTTGAGCAGCGCCGCGGCGATCGCGCCGGCGATCGTCAGCCCGCCCATCACATCGCCGAAGGCCGGCGTCGGTTGCCCCGGCGGCCACCCCTCACGGTCGGGCATCGACACGCCCACGCCTCCACGCGCCCAGAACGACGCGCCGTCGTAGCCGCCCTTCGCGGCGTCGGGCCCGAGCGGCCCGGCGCCCGAGCCTCGGGCGATGATGAGGTTCGGGTTGACGGCGCGCAGGTCGTCCACGTCGATCCCCAGCTTGGCGCGCACGTGCGGCAGGTAGTTCGTGAGGAACACGTCCGCCGTCCGACGAGCTTCATCAACACCTCACGCCCGTCGGCCGTCGCGAGGTCGATGCCCACCGATCGCTTGCCGCGGTTGGGCTGCTCGATCATGAAGTTCACGGCGCCCTTGCCGCCGGGCAGCAGCCCCGACGTGATCAACCCACGCTGGGGGTCGCCGGTCTCGGGGTGCTCGACCTTGATGACGTCGGCCCCCCAGTCCACGAGCACCGAGCCTCCCGACGGCACGAACATCCAGCTCGCCACCTCGATCACGCGAATTCCGTCCAACGGTCCTGACACGTTGTGCTCCTTCAGTCGGCGGAGGCCGAGGGCCACCCGACGGTCTTGGTCTCGGTGAAGATCTCGAGCCCTTCGAGGCCACACTGGCGCCCGACGCCCGACTGCTTGTAGCCGCCGAACGGGGCGTCTGCGCCATACCAGAGCCCGCCGTTTATGCCGAGGGTGCCGGTGCGGATGCGAGCGGCCACGCGCTTCGCCCGGTCGAGGTCGGTCGAGGTGATCATGCCCGACAGGCCATACGGGCTGTCGTTCGCGATCCGCACGGCGTCGTCGTCGCCGTCGTGGGCGATCACCACCAGCACCGGGCCGAAGACCTCGTCGCGGGCGATCTCCATCGAGTTGTCGACGTCGGCCACCAGCGTGGGCTCCACGAAGTACCCGGTGGGCAGGTGCGCGGGGATGCCGCCGCCGCACACGATGCGCGCGCCGTCGAGTCGCGCCCGGTCGATGTAGCCGAGCACGCGCTCGCGTTGGCGGGCCGACACGAGCGGACCCATGAAGTTGACGCGCCGGTCGGGTCGCCGTAGGTCATCGCCGCGAACCCTTCGGCGCGTGTCGACCGCCTCGTCGCAGGCGACCGCGGCACGAGCAGCCGGGTCGGGATCGCGCAGCCCTGGCCGGCGTGGAAGCAGCAGCCGATCGCCGAGGCGGGAACGGCGCTGGCGATGTCCGCGTCGTCGAGCATCAGGTTCACCGACTTGCCGCCGAGCTCGAGGAACACCCGCTTCAACGTGGGCGGCCGCGCCATCACGCGCCTGCCGGTCGCCGTGGATCCGGTGAACGCCACCATGTCGACCAGCGGCGAGGTCGACAGCACCTCACCGACCAGGTGGTCCGACGAGGCGACGATGTTCACGACACCGGGCGGCAGATCGGTCCGCTCGGCGATGATCCGCCCGAGTCTCGTGGCGTTGAACGGCGTGTCGGGCGCGGGCTTGATCACGCACGTGTTGCCCATGGCCAACACGGGTCCGAGCTTGTTGAGGGTGATCTCGATCGGGAAGTTCCACGGCACGATCACGCCCACCACGCCGACGGGCTCCTTCCACACCTCGCGGTCGCTGAAGGCTCCCAGGCCGAAGGGATCGGCGGGGTCGAGCGAGCGGCGCCACGGAAACTCGTCGATCATCCGGGTGGGCCAGCGCAGCGCATCGGCCAGCGGCGTGTCGAGCTGCGGTCCGTACGTGGTGAGCACGGGGCAGCCGACCTCGGCCACGAGCTCCGAACGCAGGTCCTCGCGCTCGTCCTCTAGCGCCGCCTGCAGCTGTTCCAGGCAGCGACGCCGCAATGACCGGTCGGTCGACCAGTCGGTGTGGTCGAACGCGCGCCGGGCCGCGGCGATGGCGCGTTCCATGTCGGCGGCCGACGCATCGCCGACCAGGCCGAGCATTGCTCGGTGGCGGGGTTGACGTTCTCGAACGTCGCCGCCCTCGGCATCGACCAGTGCGCCGTCGATGAGCAACCGATGCTCGCCGTGGGTTGACACGTCGGCCATCGCTCAGGCGCCGGGCGCGGCGCGCACCGACGACCTCGGCGGGCACGATCGGCGGCGCGTCCTTCCACGACGCGACGCCGTCCTCGGGTCGTGCGGCCGGCCACCCGTCGTCGTGCATCTCCGCCCAGTGGGAGTGGTTGAGCTGGTGGAGCGTGAACGTTGCCTGCAACGCGTTGGTGAAGCCCTGGTTGTCGACGGTCTGGTTGACCGACTCCTTGATCATGAGCGCGGTCATGGTCGGCAGCTCCGCGATGCGGCGAGCGAAGTCGAGGGTGGAGTCGTCGAGCTCAGCTCGCGGGAACACCTTCGACACCATGCCCAGGCGATGCGCTCGTGGACATCGAGGCTGTCGCCGGTGAGCAGCAGCTCCTTGGCCTTGCGGGGGCCGAACTCCCATGGATGCCCGAAGTACTCGAGGCCACACATGCCGAGCCGAGTGCCGACCACGTCGGCGAAGACAACGTCGTCGGCGCCGATGATCAGGTCGCAACACCCATGAGCATGAGGCCCGCGGCGAAGACGGGGCCCTGCACCTGCGCCACGGTGATCTTGCGGAGGTTTCGCCAGCGCAGGGTGTTCTGGAAGTAGTAGTGCCACTCCTGCAGCATCCGCTTCTCCGCCGCCGGTGCCGCCCAGGATGACCACGCGACAGGTGTCGTCGGCCTCGGCCCGCAGGAACGCAGCGTCGAGCTCCACGAGCAGTCCCCGGTTCTGTGCGTTTCTGGCCTCGGGACGGTCGAGGAGGATGCGCACGATGCGCCCATCGTCGTGGGTCTCGTAGCGCAAGAACTCGTAGTCCGACATCGGTGTCCCCGGTGGTGGTCCCCCGACCACCGGCCAAACACGACGTGAGTGTCAGAATAGTTCGATCTCGTCGACCAGGCCCCACCGTCGCGCCGTCGCCGCGTCGATCGTGCGTCCCGTGGTTGCGAGCCACGCCGTGCGATGCCGACCCATCCGACGCACGAGACTGACCGTTCCGCCGGCGCCCGGGATCAGCCCAAGCCCCAACTCCGGCAGCACGAAGGTCGCATCGGGTGCGCGATCACGCGCCCGCGCACGCCGCCAGCTCCACCCCCGAACCTGCGCAGGGCCCCTGCATCCACACCGTCGTGCGGTGGCGCAGGCGCAGCAACCGCACCGCGATCGATCGTTCGAGGCGCACCAGGTGCGCGGATGCCGGGTCCGGCGCCGTGCCGAACTCGTCGAGGTCACCGCCGCTGCAGAAGCCGCGCCGTCGCCGCGCAGCTCGGAGGTGAAGGCCCGGGTCGGCCGCGACGATCGCGAGCGCCTCGGCCAGCTCGTCGCGCTGCGCCCGGTCGTGCGCATTGCGCCGGCCGGGGCGTTGCAGCGTCACGCTCAGCACGCCGCCGCGGCGCTCCATTCGCAGCCGTGGCGTCGGCGAGGAGACGCGAGCTCGCACCCGTCGATCCGCCCGCCAGGCACGATGCTCCGGCCCACCCGCAGCGCGGCGAACACCGCCGATTCGAGCTGGAGCCCCTCGGCGATGGTCGCGATTCCGCCCCGCGCAGCACCACCGCGAGCCTGCGGCGGCGGGAGGGGCGACCGGGCGGTGGCCAACTCGATGTCGAGCTGCTCGCCGGCCTCGGCGATCTCCGCGTCGGCGAGCGGCGCAACCCCCGGCGCCGAGAGCGGACAGTCGGGTGTGGCCAGCACCATCGTCGGCACCAAGGCGAGCCGCTCGACAGCGGCATCGATCCGGCCGGAATCGGTGCTCGGCGGGGCCGACAGCAGCACCAGCTCGCCCGCCACGTCCGGTTCGGTCGGGGCGAGCAAACGGCGACCAGGTCATCCCCGACCGCACCGAGCGCCGCATCGGCGGACCGTACCATGCCAAGCTCGGCCCGTGACCTCGATCGTTCCGGGCGCCGACGCGCCGCCCCACACTGGGCCGACCGGCTCGCCCGAGCGACTGCGAGTTGGGGGCGTTGAGGTGCGGGTCAACCCGTTCGAGCTCATCGACCAGCGGGCCCGGCCGGTCGCGCGGTTTTGGCACCCACCGGCTGGGGCTGGGGGCGGGTGAGCTGCGGCGGCGCAACCCGTCTCGTCCGGTGCCGCGGCGGGGTCGCCGTGTCGCTCGCCCGGGCGTGCGACGTCGAGGCGGTCACGCATGGATCGCACTGCTCGGCACCGCCTCCCCCGCATCGGATTTGGCGGAGGCGCTGGCCGCGGCGGACGGCGCGACGATCGCGGCGACGGCCGAGCTCCTCGGCCTGCCGGTGGGCGTGCTCGCCGAGCGCGCCCATCGCCGATCGCGGGTTGCCGTCCACGCCCTTCCCGATCGCCCCACGGCCGGCCGCCCGGAGCGGCACACGAGGGCCCATCCGCGTGGTCGACCTGCGCGCTGTGGGCGGCCCCTCTGCGGGCGTAATGCTGGGCGGGCCGGGGCCGAGGTGGTCAAGGTCGAATCACCACGGCGACCCGACGGCGCACGCCGCGGCGACCCCGCTTCTTCCGATCGCTGAACCGCCACAAGACCTCCCGGTCGGTCGACCTCGCCACCGAGGCCGGGCGGTCGCACCTTCGACGCTGCTGACCGGCGCCGATGGTGATCGAGTCGAGCCGGGCGCCGCGGGCGCTCGCCCAGCTCGGGCTCGATGCCGAGAGTCGATCGCCCGCCCCTCCGGCCGACCCGCACGTGTGGGTGTCGATCACGGGCCACGGGCGGGCGTCCGGCCGCGGCCTTCGGCGACGACGCGGCGGGTCGCCGGCGGCCTAGTCGCCGCCACGGCCCCGGCGGCCCGTGCTTCCTGGGCGATGCCATCGCCGATCCGCTGAGCGGGATCGCCGCGGCGACCGCCGCCGCCGAACTCGTGGCCGCCGGACGGAGCGGGCCTCGTCGATGTGGCGACGGCCGGCGTCGCCGCCTCGCCGTTCCGCGCCGAGCACCATCGACCGATGCACCGCCGACGACAGTCGTCGACGCGACGCTGCCGGGAACGACCGTTCCCGGGGTCGGCCGAGCGGCGCCGACGTGCGGATCGAACACGGCCGCGTCGCCGCGATCGCGGCGCACCTCGACCGCAGCGACACCGACGTGACCGACGCACGCGGCGGCCTGCTGATCCCGGGCCTGCACGACCATCACCTGCACCTCCTCGCGATGGCGGCGACGCGCTGGTCGCTCGACGTGTCGGCCGCCGCCGACGGCGCTGCGTTCGACGCGGCGGTCCGAGCAGCCAGCTCGACAGCGGCGCCGACCGACTCGCCGTTCGAATCGCCGGGGTGGCTGCGCATCGTCGGCTACGACGAGCGCCTCGGCCCGCTGGATCGCGACCGACTCGACCGGCTCGCGCCGCATCGGCCGGTGCGGGTCCAACACCGCTCGGGCGCCGCCTGGATGCTCAACGGCGAGGCACAGCGCCTGACCGAGCCCGGCCCAGGCATCGGGCCGGGTCTTCCGCGATGACGATGCCCTGGGCGCGCTGGCGTGACAACCGGGGCGACGACCTCGCGCCTGGCTGCGCCAGGTCTCGACCTCCCTCGCGCCGATGGGCGTCACCGGCGTGACCGACGCGACCCCTTCGCCGATCCGAGCGCGTTCGACGCTGCTGGCCGCCGCGGCGCAGCGGCGACATCTCCCAACGGGTCACGGTCACCGGCGGACCGGCGCTGTCGCGACCCCAGGCGCCCGCCGGCGCTAGAGCGGGCCCCGGTCAAGCTCGTCGTGCGCGACGACGCTTCCCTCGCCCGACGAGCTCGCGATGCACATCGGCGCCGCGCACCGAGCGAGCCGGTGCGTCGCCGTCCACTGCGTGACGGCGGGCGGCCGTGGTCGCGCTCGCGGCGTGGCGTGCGGCCGGCCACCCCGGCGACCGGATCGAGCACGGGTCGGTCCTGCCGTCGGAACTGATCGACGACCCCGCCGGCTCGGGCTGACCGTCGTGACCCAGCCGGCGTTCGTGGCCGCCCGCGGCGACCGCTACCTCGCCGACGTCGACCCCGACGACATCGCGCACCTCTACCGGTGCGGGTCGCTCATGGCGGCGGGCGTCGGCGTGGGCGGCTCGACCGACGCGCCGTACGGGCCGGGCGACCCGTGGCAGGCCATGCGCGCCGCTACCACGCGCACCACGCGATCGGGCGCGGTGTTGGGCCACGCCGAGCGCGTCACTCCGGGCGTCGCGCTCGACCTCTTCCTCACCTCGCCGTCGGACCCCGGCGGTCGGCCGCGCCGAGTCGCCGTCGGCGCCGTCGCGGATCTGTGCCTGCTCGATGCACCCGAGGCAGCGGCGTTCGCCGACCTCGACAGCGCACGCGCCGCAGCTGGATCGACTGCCGGGCGGTCGTTCACGGCGACGGCTGACCGGCAGACCGATACGGTCCCACGCCGACGAAGGGGTCGTTGTGTCGGATTTCTCCGCGGGGTGCCTCACCCGCGACAGAGGACGGTCACCAACAGGTCCGTTGGGCCGCGCTTGACGAGGGCCGACCTGATGGATGGCGACGTCACCGTCGACGTCAGCCACACCACCATCAACGCATAAGGACGGGCTGGCGCTGACCGGGCGTCGCCCGGTCCGGCGCTGGCCGATGATCCCCGGTATCGACTTCGCCGGGAACGTCCGCGAGTCAACACGGCGGGGATCGCCGTGGTGACCCCGCGTCGTGCTCCAACGGCTGGGGCGTCGGCGAAACCCATCTCGGCGGCTACTCCCAGCGTGCCCGCGTCCCCGGCGATTGGCTTGTCGGCTTGCCCGCCGCATTCAGCCCCGAACAGGCGATGGCCATCGGCACCGCGGGTACATGGCGATGCTGTGCGTGCTGTCGCTCGAACGCCACGGAGTGACCCCGGGGACGGACCGGTGCTCGTGACCGGCGCCGCGGCGGTCGTCGGCAGCATTGCGGGTCGCTCTGCTCGCCGCGGCCGGCCACGAGGTGATCGCCTCCACGGGGCGCACCGAGGAGGAACCGTATCTGCGCGGCTCGGCGCAGCGAGTGTGATCGACCGGGCCGAGCTCAGCGGCTGGCGGCCTCTGGCGAAGAACGCTGGGCGGCCGCCGTCGACTGTGTGGGGAGCCATACGCTCGCCAACGTGCTCGCCGGTACGCACTACGGCGGCACGGTCGCGTGCGGTCTCGCCCAAGGCATGGACCTGCCGTCGTCGGTCGCGCCGTTCATCCTTGCGGCGTCACGCTCGCCGGCGTCGACAGCGTGATGGCCCCGGCGCCGCGGCCGCACGAGGCGTGGGAGCGGCTGGCAACCGACCTCGACGCCGGGGCGCTCGCCGCAACGACGGTCCGCCCGCTGGCCGAGGCGCCCGACATCGCTCCCGACCCGCTCGCCGGCCGGGTACGCGGCCGCGTCGTGTTCGTCGTTCCACAGGACTGAGGAGGTCACCATGTTCGATCCGTCCGGTCGCCGGGTGCTCATCACCGGCGCGCCGTCGGGGCTCGGAGCGGCGCTCGCCATGGGACTCGCCGAGCAGGGCGCGGTGATCGGGCTGGCCGCTCGCCGCCCCGACCGACTCGACGCAGTGCTTGCCGAGGTACGCCGCCACTCCCCCGACAGCCGCGCCTGGGGTAGGCTCGACCTCGCCGACCTCGACGGGATCGACGCCTTCGCCCACACCGCGTCGACGACCTCGGCGGGCTGGACGTGCTGGTGAACAACGCCGGCATCCCGGAAACGCCGCTGGGCGTGGAATCACCGGCCGGACGAGATCGCCGACGTGCTGCGCATCAACCTGGAATCGCCCATCCGGCTGACCACGGCGTTACTCGGCGACCTCGCGGCGAGCAACGGTCACGCGGTGTTCATCGGGTCGGTCGCCGCGCTCTCGCACCGCCGAACGAGGCGGTGTACTCGGCGTCGAAGGGCGGCGGATCACCGCGCACGCGGAGGGACTGCCGGGTCGATCTCGGCGTGGCCGGGTGCCCGGTCGGCGTGCACGTCGTGCAGCCGGGCGTGCTCGCCACGGAGCTGTTCGAACTCCCCGACAACGATCCGTCGCTGTCCGACATCGAGCCGCTGCCGCCGGCCGCGATCGTCGATGCGGTGCTGGGTGTCCCTGGCGAGCGGCGCAACCGAAGCGTTCGTGCCGGGGTGGTTCCGGACCTCCCGGCGGTGAAGGCCGGCAACCTCCGACGGATTCCTGCGGGGGCCGTGGAGTACACCACCGGGCGGATCGAGACCCTCGGCATCGCCCCGCCCGGAGCCGCCCACCTGGGTGGGCCGGTCGGTGTCGGGCCCAGACGCAGCGCGTCCTCCGGACACGGCGACCGCACGGCGCACACGATCGCCCGCCTCGTCGCAGCGCTCGCCCGTCGCCTCATCCGCCTCGTCCACGACCTCGCAGTGACCCAGCTCGTCGGGAAGAAACGTCAGCGGTGCGAGCGCGCAGCACCGGCCGTGCCCCACGCAGGCGTCGACGTCGAGGCGGATCCGGCTGCCACGTCACGCCACCGAGCGGCGACGGGGAACGACAGCGGCAGCCGTTCGATCTCACGGATTCCGGCGAGTAGGCGAGCTCGGCGCCCGCCTCGAGTTCTGTATTCGGGGGAGCGCCGTTGGTGCCATTCCTCGAGCGCGATCTGCAGCTCCAGCCGGGGCGAGGTGGGACCCGAGGCAACGGGGTGGGCCGCCGCCGAAGCTCAGGTGTCGGTTCACGTCGCGGTCGGGATCGGAACCCGCTCGCACTGTCGCCGAACTCCGACGGGTCGGTGTTGGCGGAGCCGAGCATGATGATCGCGGTGTCGCCCGCCGCCATCGACACGCCGTGCAGCTCCACCGGCTCGGCGAGCACGTGAGGATCTGCATGACGGGGGTCTCCATCCGAGCAAGCTCCTCCACCACCGCTGGCGTGTCCTCAGGGCGGTCCACGAGCCGTCGCCGCATCGCCGGGGTGCGCCAGGTAGGCGCGAGAGCGCGTCGAGCGTGGATGTGCGGTGTCGAGAACCGGCCAGGATGAACAGGTGAAGCAGATGTCCGAGCATCTCGTCGTGCGACATGGTGCGACCGTCGGTCTCCCGGTGGTGATGATCCGGCTGATCAGGTCGTCTCCCAGGTTGGCACGACGATCGGCCAGCACCTGCTCGAAGTAGTCGTACACGGCACGACCGGCGGCGTGGCGGCATCGCCTCCTCGACTCGAGCATTCCGCGCCCGGCCTGATGATCTCGTCCTTCCAGTGGCAGGAGGGTCGGCAGGCGCCTCGTCACAGCCGGTCAGATCGGTGATCTGCAGGAACACCTGGTAACGCAGCATCAGGACGGTGAACTCGGCGTGTGCGTCGACGGTTCCTCGGTCGATGAACCGGTCGATGACCGCGTGCACCACCCGCCGGATCGGGTTCGAAAGCGCCGCGACCTCATCCGAGCGTCGGATCGATGTACGCAGCGGTAGCGGGCGTGGTCGGGCGGGTCGATCTGCAGCGGGGATGAGCGGACGCTCCTGGCCGATGTCGACCGCCACCAGGTCGGAGCTGAAGACCTGCGGGTTCGGACAACGCCCAGCTGCTACACATCCTCGTAGCGGCTGATGATGTGGACGCCGAGCCCCGCCATGCCCTCCATCATCCGCGACCGGGCACTGTTCGCGCAGCTTGTC
>JADJBW010000029.1 GCA_016703525.1 Actinomycetota bacterium
TTGCGGTTGGACACGCCGACCTTGTCGAAGACTCCGTGACAGGTGGGTCTTCACAGTCTCGGTTCCCATCAGCAGTTCGGCGGCGACCTGGGGGTTACTGAGCCCTTCGGCGACGAGTTCGGCGACGCGGGCCTCGGTGGGAGTCAACGCGTCCCATCCGACGCGAGTCGTGTTGTGGGCGACGCGGAGCCGGCGGCAGTAGTCGGCCGCGGCTTCGAGTGACAGGGTGGCACCCTCGCCTACTGCGGCATCGAACTCCTCGTCGCCGAGAGCGTCACGAGATGTACCGGCTGACAAGTCGAGGAGACGTTGCAGGCACGGATACCGAATGCTGCGCGCTGGGTTCGGAAAGGCATCACATGCACCGAGGAGGCGGGCTGCCTCGGTGTGGTGGGCCGCTGCGGCCAGGATCCGCGAGATGCACTCGAGGGTGAAGGCCGTGCTGCGGAGTGCACCCTCGGCGCTCCCCACGTCGAGTGCCTGGTGGGCCAGCGACAGCGCCTCGCCGGTATCGCCCCGTCGGAGGTGTTGCTCGGCCTGGGCCCGCAGGTTCGACGATGTGGTGGTGGGTCCCGTCCGCAGTGATCACGTCGTCGAAGTCGTCGATCCCGGCGGCGACGAGTGCGTAGCGTTCGTTCGGGCCGGTGCCGGCCATGCCGGTGGCCATCGACCTGTCGAGGGATCGCCGCATGGCGCAGCGAGCGGCCTCGATGTCGTCGGTCAGGAGGTGGTGGATGGCGAGCATCCAGTCGGCCGAGAGCCCTCCCATGATGTTGCCGTCTACCTCGAAGGACAGCCGGAACCGCTCCTCCGGGGCTGCCGTGAGATCGACGCCGAGGTCGGCACTGGCGAGCGCGAGGAAGCTCTCCGCGATGCCGGTTGTCCCGAAGGGGCGGTAACGCGAGGCCAACGCCGACGTGAACGACTCGCTCGCTGCCACGGAGTCGCCACGGGCGAAGCACACCATGCCCTCCATCAGGTCGCGCCCACCCCCAGGAGTTCAGAACGACCTCGCCACGATCGATCTCCGAGATCACGAGATCGAACAGGCCCAGTCGGCCCTGGTAGGCCGCAGAGAGGGCCAGGTGCGACCGGGCGATCGTCCCCAGGTCGGGTCGAGGCCTTCCATCTCAGCGACAGCGTCGAGCAACTCGTCAAAGATCGGAGCTCCGCCGGCTGCGAAGATCGTCAGGGGTGGCGAAGCGGGCGATTTGGACCCCGATCCGCTGATCGGCGGACTCGGCGGCTCGTTGCATGTCCTCGAAGGCCCCGGAGTTGGCTCGTGACGTCACCGCGGAGGGCGTGCAAGGCCGATCGCACCTGGTGGACCAGCCACTCGTCCTCCATCTCGGCAACGGCTTCGGATCCGGTCGAGAAGGTTGAGGAAGATCGTGCTCATCGGAGCCCAACTCGTGAGCTCCATGACCAGAGCGACGGCAGCCAGAGCATGGATCGCCAGGGAGGCCTCGCCGTTCGTGGTGGCGACTTCGGTTGCCGCCACCAGATTGGATCGCTCTGCGTCGATGAACTCGAGGAGGGTGTCGCTGCCGCCACGCAGGATCTGGTCCCCGTGCGAGAGGGCCCAAGAGGTGAAGTGCTCGCTGTGGCGGCGGTGCGTCGCGTCGCGCCCGTGGGTCGGTGTCGAGCTGGCGCAGGGCGTACTGACGGATCGTCTCGAGCATGCCGAACCTCAGGCCTGATTCGGTGTCCGTCGTGGACAGGGGAATGGTCGACCAGCCGGTCAAGCGCATCGAACACGGCAATCGTGCCGAGGGTGCCTTCTGGGTCAGGGCACACGGCTTCGGCCGCGTCGAGCGTCCAGCCATCGACGAACACCGAGAGCCGTCGCAACAGCGCCTGTTCGGTCGACGACAGGAGGTCGTAGCTCCAGGTGATGGATGCGTCGAGCGTCTGCTGGCGAGGCATCAGGGCCGTGGAGCCACCGGCGAGGATCCGGAAGGCGTCGTCGAGCTCGAGCAGGATGCGCTGAGGGTCGAGCATGCGGCACCGTGCCGCGGCAAGTTCGATGGCGAACGGGATGCCATCGAGCCGCCGGCAGATCTGGGCGACCGCCGGCCCGTTCTCCGTCGTGAGGGCGAAGTTCGGCCGGCCGCTGCGCTCGGTCGCAGAAGAGGCGGACAGCATCGAACTGCGACAGCGACTCCACGCTGGGTGCCGCGGCCGGATCCGGCAGGGCCAGGGGTGGTACCCGCCACGCGTGTTCGCCGGGCAGGTCCAACATGCCCCGGCTGGTCGCCAGCACATGGAGGGTGGCGGCGTGTCGGAGCAGGTCGTCGATGATCGCTTGGACGGCCGCCGACACGCTCGCAGTTGTCGACGACGAGAAGACACGGTTCGCCTCAAGCTTGCGCCGTACCCCTTCGGCCAGCGGCGGCGCCTGTGCCCTCGCTGAGCCCCAACGCGGCGGATCGCCGGCTCGACCCCGCCGCCGTCGAGCGGCGCCAGCTCCACCCACCACACCCCAGCGGGGAACCGATCCAACAACCCGGCGCCGACCTGTCTGAGCGAGACGGGTCTTTCCCGCTCCGCCGGTGCCCGTCACGGTCACGAGTCGTTCCGAGGCCACCAGGCCGGCCAGCGTTGCGATTTCGGCTTCCCCGACCGATGAACGGGACAACGAGACCGGCAGGGAGTTGGGCATCGAGTCGAGCGTGGCGAGCTCGCCGAAGTCGTCGGGCAGGTCCGGACCACCAACTGCCACATGCTCGGGGCGACCGAGATCGCGCAACCGGTGCTCGCCGAGGGACCGCAGGACGAAGCGGTTGCGGGCCTGGTCCACCGCCAGGTCGCGAAAGTGGCGCCGGAGACGAGGACCTGCCCACCGTGGCCGATGTTGCGAAGCCGGGCGGTTCGGATGATCGACTGCCCGGCGTAGCTGGCGTCGTCTCGAAGGTTGGCCTGCCGGTGTGGATCGCCATCCGCACTCATACCGGGCTGGTCGTCGGCCACACGCTCCGCCGCGAGCGCGAGTTGGGCGGCGGAGGCTGCGTCGGAAGGCCGGGCGAACGCGGCGACGATCGAGTCGCCCTCGCCCTGTTCCTGAGGACGCACGCCACCATTGGCATCGACGGCCTCCGACAAGATCTCGTAATGGCGCATGATCGCGGTCCGCATGTCCTCAGCGGACTCGCGCTCCCACATCGAGGTGGAGCCGGCGACATCGGTGAGGAGAAACGTGACGGTCCCCACCGGCAGCACGAATGCCTGTTGAGGAGTACTCACCCCGCGGCTCCCTCACCGCATCGGCGCCGCCATCGAGAGGTCGGCACGGCGAGTGACATCGGGCGACATCATCGCGCCGCCCGGCTTCTGGGGCTTCGGATCGCGGGCAGCAGGGTTCGAGGACGACATGGCCCCAGTTTCGGAGCGGCGACCGTTCGAACATCCCCAGCCAGGGGACCCCCAGCGGGTGACCCCACTTCGGGCCCGGGCGGGAGTCGGCTGGCACCTGGTGCGTGCGCGTTTCTACGATGCGTATAGCGATCTGTATGACGACGCCTGTCCTGACGCGGTTCAGCGACGACGAGCTGGCGATGATCGACGCGCTGGTCGAGGAGGGCGTCGGCACGAGTCGGTCGGCGGTGATCCGCCAGGGCGTGCACCACCTGGGCCGACTCGGTCCGTCGCTTTCAGGGTCGGTGAGGCCATCGCTGCGTCGTACCGGACGCATCCGCAAACCGCCGATGATGACGAGCTTCGCGATGGCGAGTGCCATCGCGCGGACGGAGGCCGAGCCGTGGTAGCTCAGTCCGAGCTCTGGCTCATGGAGACACTGAACCGGAAGCGTCGGCCCGTGCTGATCGTGTCCCGGGACGAGGTCATCCCCGTACTCAACAACGTCGTGGTGGCGCCGGTCACCAGCACGATCCGAGCTATCCCAACCTGAAAGTTCCGTCGGGCCAGACGAGGGATCGACCACGGAGAGCGTCGCAACCTTCGACAACCCGCTGCCGTTCCCAAGTCCGTGCTCACCGTCCGCCTCGGCTCACTCGGAGTCGGTGGCCGGCGCCAGATCTGCGATGCGCTGACGCCATGGCCAACTGCTGAAACCAGGCA
>JADJBW010000030.1 GCA_016703525.1 Actinomycetota bacterium
TCGCAAGTCGTGGAACCGGATCCGCGGGAGATCGGTCGTGGCGATGATCTGACCGAACAGCTGCGAGAACGACTCCGGCGACGGCGTCCGGTGCCGGGTGTTGAGGAACATCGGTGTCGACGGCTCGAGCGTCGCACCTTCGGTGACCAAACGGTGTCGCCACTGCTGGAGCAGCTCGACGGCGTTGGGGTCGAGGTCGATTCGGCGGCGGCTGGTGCGGGTCTTCACGGGACCTTCGACGGTGCGACCCATCGTGGCTTGCCGTGACCGCACGATCGACAGACTCGATGCGCCGATGTCGAGGTCGCCCCCAGTTGAGTCCGGCGACTTCGCCGCGTCGCATCCCGCTGTGCGCAGCGAGATGCAACGCCGGGTACAACCGCAGGCGACTCGCCGCAGCGAGGAATCGGCCGAGCTGTTGTGCGTTCCAGATCGCGGGCACGGTCGAGCGGTTCGTTCGCTTCGGGGGTCGGGCGCGGCGGGCGGGGTTGGCGTCGATGAGTTGGCGGTCGACGGCGAGGTCGAGTGCGTTGCAGATCACCCGGTGGATCTCGAGCACGGACTTGGGTGACAGGCCCCGGCGGCGGCGGCCACCGTTGGCGATGAGATCGCCGTAGCAGGCGTCGAGGTCGTCGGGTCGCAGCGCGTCGAGTCGGATCGTGCCGACGCGTGGCGCGATGTTGTGGTCGATCATCCACCGATATCTGTTCGCCGTGGCACGGGTGAGCGTTCCCTTGGTGGCGAGCCACGTTGTGGACATGAACCCGCCCAGGCTCGCCGCACACGTCGGCTCGGGTCGCTGGCGGTCGATGCGGCGCTGCATGGCTTCGGCATCGTCAGGGTCGGAGCCGGCGGGGTGCCAGCAGCGTCGCTCACGGCCGGTGATCGGGTCGTGGCCGTTGTAGGCGACGACGTAGAAGCGGTTGTTGCGTTGCACGATGTATGACATCGCTCTTCATCGGCACTTCGGGTCACCAACCCGAAGGTCGGACTTGAGCACCAGTTCGCGCGCGTTTGAGTCAGCGGCTCAGCCCCGCTAGGCCAGGCTCAAGAACCGATTGCGCGTGACCTGCTCTGCTCGGGGCACGATCTCAAGATGCGCTCCTCAAGGGCGGGATGGCAGCGATCGGAAACGGCATGCACTGACACGCCTGCAGATCAACGCCATCTAGATGGATTGACCTTCGACTCGCTCTGTACAGCCTCATGTCGGTTGGACCACACTGAGTCACTGTGCCCGGCGACCCCTTGACGTTCAGCGTGCGTCTCCCGAGCGGGACCGCAGCCCGCGAGTTCACGGCGGCGGCGGTCGCAGCCGAGTCGGCCGGCTTCGACCAGATCTGGACCGGCAACGACCAGTTCAAGCGCTCCGGGATCGTGCCGGTGACCCTCGCGCTGGCGGCGACGTCGCGAATCCGAGTCGGGTCGAGCGTCCTCAATCCGGTGACGCTCCATCCGATCGAGATCGCGTCGCTGGTGGCCGGCCTGCAGGACTTGTCCGGTGGTCGCTATCTGCTCGGCCTCGGTGCCGGGTCGGAGGTGTATCTCCGCTGGGCGGCGCTCGACTTTGCGTCGCCGGTCGCGAGGACTCGGCGCAGCCTGCGCATCGTCAAGGCGCTCCTGGAGGACCGTCCCGTCTCCGAGCTGCCTGGTGAGGAAGGGTGGAGCGAGCACGCTCGCTTGGTCGGGCCGCCGGTGCCGGCCACGCCGATCTACGTCGGCGCGATGGGCCCGAAGATGCTCGCCATGGCCGGCCGTGAAGCCGATGGCGTGCTCGCGCTGTGCCTCCCGCCGTCCCACGCCGAGTGGGTGCGCGAGCAGGTCGGGACTCTCACGGCGAGCGCGTTCGACATGGCTTGCTGCATCTGGGTCTCGATCGACGACGACGCCGACGCTGCCCGGGAGCGGCTGCGCCCCAAGATCGCGGCGGCGGGTGGGCATCTCGCGCCGGAGGTGCTTGCCCGCGCCGGACTCGACCCCGAACGGTGTGCGCGTGTGCAGGCGCGCTGGGACGCCGGTGACCGACAGCAGGCCCTCGCGTCCGTCGACGACGCGATGATGCAGCTCGGGGTGGCCGGCGACGTCGACCTGGTGCTCGAGCGGTGTGGGCGCCTGATCGACGCTGGGGTGCGGCACCTGTCGTTCGGCCAGCCGCTCGGCGAGTCCCCGGTCGCCGCGATCCGTTTGCTCGGCAGCCGCGTGCTGCCGGAGTTGAGAGAGAAGGTGAGGTGCGCGTGACCGCCATCGATCAGACCGACGAACAGACCGGTGGGCTCGACCACTTGCGGGAACCGACGACGTCGGACGCGATCCTCGAGAACGTCACGGCGATCCTGCCGATCGCCGAGCGCGAGGCGAAGCCGTCGAACGCGCAGGGGTTCATGACCGACGCGATGACCGAGGCCTGTCGAGCAGCCGGTGTCTTCCGTGTCGGCTTCCCCCGCGACCGCGGCGGGCCGGAGATGTCCATCTCCGATCAGACCCGGATGGTCGAGATGGTGGCCGGCATCGACGCGTCCCTCGCCTGGAACGTCACGGTGCTGGCCGCGACCGGCTTCTACGCGGGACGGCTGCCGGATCGCGCCTTCGCGGAGCTCTACCCCACGCTCGATCTCGCCACCTGCGGGTCGTTCCACCCGAAAGGGGTCGCCCGCCGCGTCGACGGCGGCTTCCGCGTCACCGGGGACTGGAACTTCGGGAGCGGGATCCGCTCGTCCGATCACGTCGTCGCCGGCGCCGAGGTGGTGGACGAGCAGGGCGAACCGGTCCTCAAGCCCGACGGTTCGCAGCTGACGCTCGGCGTCTGGCTCCCCCGCGACGAGGTGCGGTTGCGCGACGACTGGCACACGATCGGGTTGCGTGGTTCGGGCAGCCAGGGGTACGGCGTCGCCGACGCGTTCGTGCCGGCCGATCACACCTTCGATCGCTTCTTCGCCGGCAACGCGGACGCCTCCCCACTGGTGAAGCACCCGGACCTGCCCTTCTACAGCATGGGTGGCATCTCGATCGGCATCGCGCAGCGCGATCGACATCGTGGCGACCGAGCTCGCCCGCCGCTCCGGCACCCGTGCCCCCGGAGAGCGCGCGCTCGCCCTGCTCGGCGAGGCTGACTCCTGCGTCCGTGGCATGCGAGCCACCATCTACGCGGGCATCGCACGCCTCGACGACGAGATCTTCACCCCGGGCGTGGCACCGTCGCCGCGTGCGCTCGCCCGCGGCGACGCGCCGTTCGCCACCGAGCTCGCACGCCGCGTCCTCGACATCTGCGTCGACCTCTACGGGTCGAAGACCATCTACGACGTGAACCCGCTCGAGCAGCTCGTTCGCGACCTCGTCGGGTTGAGCGTCCACCTGTCGACGTCGCGGGCGATGTGGGCGCGTGTCGGCCAGCTCGTCCTCGACGAACACTCCGAGAACAGGGAGGAACCATGACGTTCACCGAAGGCACCGGGACGACCGAGACGACGCCGGACTCGGCCGCCGCGGCCGACGCACGGGTCGCCGAGGTGATGGCGCGGCGACGGCGCGGTGACGCAGCTCGCGAGGCGGCAGGGCGGGCCGACTGGTCGTCGTGGCCGGTGTACGACGCGGCCGCCGACGGACTGCGGAACTACTGGTACCCGGTGGAGTGGTCGGCCGAGGTCGGTCGCCATCCGGTGGCAGTGCGCGTCTGCGCCGAGGACCTCGTCCTGCAGCGCGACGAGCACGGGACCGTGCACGCCCTCCACGACCGGTGCCCCCACCGGGGCGTTCCGCTGTCGCTCGGCAGGAGGAGTTCCCCGGCACCGTCACCTGCGCCTACCACGCGTGGACGTTCGACCTCGAGACCGGTGAGCTGGTCGCGGTGATCACCGACGGTCCGGACTCCCCGATGTGCGGCAAGGCGACCGTGCGCACCCACCCGACCGAGGAAGCGATCGGGCTGATCTGGGTGTTCATCGGTGATCGCGAGCCGCACCCGCTGTCCGACCAGCTCCCCGAGGAGCTCGTCGACCCACCCGCGTTCGCCGTCGGCGGTCGGATCCAGGACCGCGGTGGGGACTGGCGGTTGTACGCCGAGAACGGGTTCGACGAAGATCACGCGAAGTACCTTCACCGCACCAGCTACTGGCGGATCTTCAAGATGAGGCCCACCTGGAACAAGGTGCACATCGAGCGGCACGGGCGATGGATCTACCGGATCGAGGACGAGCGGCACTGGGAGGCCGACTTCCCGGGCCTGGGCCATTGGTCCAACGACCGTTGGTGGAAGATCAAGCCCAAGCAACAGCGGGGCAAGCTGCTGGGCAACACCGGCGGGTCCAAGAAGAGCGACCCCTACATCGAGGGTCAGGGGTTCGCCGGGTTCGCGTCGCTGTCGCTGCCCGGCGTGCTCCGGATCGCCTATCCGCAGTTCATCCACTACGAGTTCTACGTGCCGATCGAGGCCGGGCGGACGAAGTACGTCGGCGTGATGGTCCAGTTCAAGTCCGGGCTGCAGCGGGCCGGGTTCTACCTCAAATACCTGGGCGGGATCCGCTGGTTGTTCCACGGGAACTTCTCCAGCCAGGATCACTGGATGGTGGAGAACACCGACGCCCCACCCGAACGGCTGTACCGACCCGACATCTCCCTGATCGAGTGGCGTCGGCTGGTGGAGGAGGGCAACCCGTTCGACCCCGCGGTGCCCGTCGAGGTGAACGCCGCCGACGAGACGGAGGAGCGCTGATGCCGGTCGACATCCGACCGGAGCCGCGCGGCCGCATCGTCGACGCCGGCGGGCTCGGCTACCACGTGATCGAGCTGGGCGAGGGGCCGCCGACGTTCTTCCTGCACGGGGGCGGACCGGGGTGCACGGCCTGGAGCGACTTCGGGCCGGTGGCCCCGCTCTTCGCGCAGGACCGCACGTGCTACCTCGTCGACCTGCTCCAGTACGGCAAGTCGGAGAAGTGCACGATCACCGGACCGATGTGGGACTTCCACGCCCGCACCATCTGCGACCTGATGGACGCGCTCGGCGTCGACCGGGCGGACTTCGTGTGCAACTCGTGGGGCGGCACGATCGCGTTGAACCTCGCCGCGAACCACCCGGAGCGCACCCGCAGCCTGGTCGTGACCGGTTCGATGCCCGTGTTCCACGGACCGCTCGCCCCACTCCCGGAAGGCGGACGGCGCGGCCGCAAGGCGCGCGACGCCTACTTCGGCGGTGATGGACCGTCCTGGGAGAAGATGCGCCAGCTGATGGCCGATCTCGAGTGGTACGACCCCGACGAGATCCCGGATGCGACGGTCACGATGCGGTACGAGCAGTCGATCGACGCCGACGAGATGGAGCTGGCGGCGCGCTCGGACAGCCCGCGGGGTGAGTGGCAGGACCTGAGCGAGGCGCTCGGCCGGATCCAGTGCCCGGTGCTGTTCGCGTGGGGGATGTACGACGACTTCCTGACGCCTGACTACCCACTGATGCTCGCCCGGATGATCGAGCACGGCCAGCTGTACGTGATGGACAAGGCATCGCACCACCTGCAAGAGGAACGCCCGCAGCACTACTACTCGATCGTGTCCGGGTTCCTCGACCAGGACGATCGGTTCGCACCGGAGGGGAGCTGACCATGCGTCGCTGGGTCACGAGGTTGTTCGTCGTCGCCGCCGTCCTCGCGGGTGCGGCCACGATGCGAACGCAGCTCGTCCATCTGCTCACCCGCACCACCCGCACCTGGGTGGGTGCCCCGCGTGGCTGACCCGTCGACGGTCGTCGCCGCGGCCGAGGCGTCGGTCGCGCGCGAGCGGCTCGTCGAGTTGTGTGCCGCGATGGTCGACATCGCGTCGCCCACCGGTGAGGAAGGCCCGCTCGCCCGCTTCCTGGCGTCCGAGATGGCGTCGTCCGGACTGAACGGTGAGGTCCAGGACCTGACCGCCCGCGACGGGGTCGGCGGTGACATGGCCAACGCCCACGGCCGCCTGCTAGGTGCCGGTGACGCCCGGTCGCTGCTGCTCTACGCGCCGCTCGACACGGTGACGACCGGCGATCCGACGGAGGATCTCCCGTGGGCCGGACCCGAGCTGCGACCCGACATGCGGCCGCTAGCCGAGGTGCGCGACGACCTCGTCATCGGCCTCGGCGCGCAGAACCCGAAGGGTCACGGCGCGTGCGTGCTGGCGGCCGCCGAGGCGCTCGCCTCGAGCGGAGCACGCCTGGCTGGCGACCTGATGGTCGGGTTCGGGGCCGGGGGCATGCCCAGCAATCGGCGCCGTCCCGATCTGCCCGACGGCCACGGAGCCGGGTGCGCGGCGCTCGTCGACCTGTTGCGTCCCGACGAAGCCGTGATCGCCAAGACGGGGTGGGCGGTCTCGTGGGAAGAAGGTCGGGCTGATGTGGTTCACCGTCGCGGTCGGCGGCACGCACACCTACGTCGGCAGCCGGCACCTCCTGCCCCTACCGGAACGCGATCGCCGACGCCGCCCACATCGTGCGGGGCCTCGAGGCCTGGTTCCCCCGGTGGGCCGAGGAGCACCGCGACGGGCTCGTCGCGCCGCAGGGCGTCGTCGCCGCGATCGACGCCGGGTGGCCGCACCTGGTCGCGTTCACGCCGGCCGTCTGCCGGTTCCACATCGATCTCCGGATCAGCCCGCGGACCGACCCCGCCGACGCGGCGCAGAGCGTTCACCGCCGAGGTCGCGGCTCGCTGCCGAGATCAGCGCCGGCGCGGCGTGCTCCGAACACCGTCACGATCCCAGGACGGCGACCGACACGGACGCCGCGATCATCACCTCGGCGATCCGCTGTTGGGAGTCGCTCGAACACCGCGCCCACGCCGATCGCCGGGCTGTCCGGCGCCACCGACGCGAACATCCTGCGCGCCCACGGCGTGCCGACGGCGCGGGTGGGGCTGCCGAAGGTGTCGCCCGACCGGCTCGCGGTCGACTTCCAGCTCGGGATGAACGCCGTCGCGGTGGACGACATGGAGCGGCTCACCAAGCTCCTCATCCGGGTGGCGGTCGACCGTCTCGGCGTGGCCGGGGACGGTGACGCATGAGCTCGATCGTCATCGGTGCCGCCGCTTCGCACACCACGCTGATGAACACGAAGTGGGACGAGGTCGATCACCTGCCGCGCGCGCACGCCTACCGTGACGCACTCGGGTCGGTGCGGGAACGCATCCGGGCCACCCGGCCCGATCTCGTGGTGATCGTGGGCTCGAATCACTTTCGTGGTTTCTGGTTGGATTTGATGCCGGCGTTCACGATCGGTGTTGATCGTGTGGTGGCGGCGGGTGAGCACGGGACGCCGTCGGGGCCGCAGCTGACCGATCCGTCGGCCGCGCTCGGGATCTGTCAGGGGTTGCTCGCCCGGGATTTCGATGTGGCGTTCTCGACGGATCTGCAGGTCGATCACGGGATCTCGCATGCGATCCAGTATCTGGTGCCCGTGGGCCTGCCGGTCGTTCCGGTGGTCGTGAACGTGTTCGGGCCGCCGTTGCCGACGTTGGCGCGGTGTCTCGCGTTGGGTGAGGCGTTGGCGCGGACGGTGGAGGAGTTGCCCGGAGATCGGCGCGTGGCGGTGGTCGG
Source organism: Actinomycetota bacterium (assembly GCA_016703525.1). GTDB lineage: Bacteria > Actinomycetota > Acidimicrobiia > Acidimicrobiales > Microtrichaceae > JADJBW01. The sequence goes on from JADJBW010000030.1 coordinate 7,549, forward strand.
CACGGGTGGGCTGTCGCATGCGATCCCGTTCCCGGATTGGCGGGCCCCTGACGGTGACGACGAGGAGTTCTTGGCGCGCAGCTTCCGTGAGGGTCGGGGCCGGTGGGAGGAGTTCGAGCCGCGCCGGCGTCCGATCGTGACGGGTGCGACGCCGCGCCTCAACGAGGGCTTCGACCGGGAGGTGTTGCAGCTGGTCGAACGGGGCCGGCTCGGTGAGCTCGCGTCGCGGTACACGGACGAGTCGCTCGTCGCGGCCGCGGGCAACGGGGCCAACGAGGTGCGTGCTTGGCTCGTGATGGCGGCCGCGCTCGGTCACCCGGCGGTGAGACGGTGTGCTATTCGCCGATGCCGGAGTGGTTGACCGGCATGGCCGTCGCGGTGATCGAACCCGACCCGTCGCACCATTCCGATCCGTTACCCCATTCCGATCCGTCACACCATCCCCTGGAGGAATCTTCATGAGCATCTGGACCGATCTGACCGGCGTGTCGTTCTGTGTCGAGTTCGTCGACGCAGGCGGTGTCGCGACGCGGGCGTTGACGGCGGGTCCCGTCGGTGGGCCGCCGGTGGTGTTCTTGCACGGCACGAGCGGGCATCTGGAGGCGTTCAGTCGCAACATCGTGCCCCACGTCGAGGCGGGGTTTCGGTGTCATGCGATCGACATGCTCGGGCACGGGTACACGGCCAAGCCGGACTACCCGTACGAGATCCCGCGTTACGTCGAGCATCTCGTGGCCTATCTCGACGCCCAGGGGATCGAGGCTGCTCACTTCGTCGGGGAGTCGCTCGGTGGTTGGGTGGCGGGCTGGTTGGCGAGCGAGCAACCGGAGCGGGTGGCGAGCTTGCAGTTGGTGGCGGCCGGGGGGACGAAGGCGAACCCGCAGATCATGGAACGGATCAAGTCGTCGACGACCAAGGCGGTCACCGAGGACGACATCGATCTGACCCGCAAGCGGCTGCATCTGTTGATGTACGACGGTGACAAAGACGTCAGCGAGGAGCTGGTCGAGATCCGTCACGCGATCTATCACCATCCGGACTTCATCGCGAACCTGCACAACTTGTTGTGCTTGCAGGAAAGATGGAGATCCGGCAACGGAACCTGATGCGACCCGAACGGCTCGCGAAGATCAGCGTGCCGACGATGGTCGTGTGGGGCAACGAGAACCCCTTCGGTGAGATCCCCGAAGCGACCGCGATGCACGAAGCGATCCCCGGCTCGCGGCTCGAGCTCGTCGGCAAGTGCGGGCACTGGCCCCAACACGAACAAGCCGACTGGTTCAACCCCCTCAGCATCGACTTCATCGAGGCCAACCTGTGACACCCCGGCGTCTCGCGCGTCGCTACGTCGACGCGCCGTACGGCCAGATCCACGTGGCCGAGGCGGGCGTCGGGACGCCGTTGCTCCTGATCCACCAGACCCCGCGCTCGTGGGACGAGTTCCGTGAGGTCATCGGGCTGCTCGCGCCGCAACTGCGCGTCATCGCCTACGACCTTCCCGGGATGGGAGCGTCCGATCCCATCCCGGGTGGGCCGACGATCGAGGGGTACGCCGACGCGGCGCTCACCGTCGCCGATGCGCTGGGACTCGATCGGTTCCACGCTTGCGGACACCACACCGGCGGAGTGGTCGCGCTCGAGCTGGCGGCGCGCGCTCCCGCCCGCGTCGCGTCGCTGGTGCTGTCGTCGACACCGTGGATCGACGCCGCGGCGCGACGTGCCCGGGCCGCCGAGCCGCCACCGGTCGATCTGGCGACGCACCACCCCAACGGTGACCATCTGCTCGCGTTGTGGAACCAGCGCCGTCCGCACTACCCGGACGGGCACGAGCTGCTCGATCGGTACCTCGCCGACGCACTGCGAGCCGCCGACAGCGCGGAAGGACATCTGGCGGTCGGCCGGTACGAGATGGAGGCGCGGTGCCCGGCGGTCCGCTGCCCGGTCCTGGTCGTCGAGCACGCTCACGACCCGTTCGCGAGCCGACACACCGCGGCCCTGGTCGAACATCTCCGGCCGACGTGGGTCGCGTCGATCGCCGACGGCCGTGTCCCCCTCGAGCACACCGCGCACGAGTTCGCACACCTGGTCGGCGAGTTCGTCCGGTCCGATGGTGGCTGAGGCGGGTGCGACTTTGTTTCCAGGGTGTTTCCGGGGCATGATCCCAGCGGAGTCAGGGCGACCTCCCGGTCATCAGCCTTCGATTCGTAGTTCACGTCCTCGTCACTCCTTCGTTTCCCTCTGTACCGATTCGTGAACCTCCGCGACAATCTGCCCATGCGATTCAGCGTTCGAGCCGGGATGAGCGGCGGCCCCCGCGCCGCGATGGCACGCGCCGTCGCCGCGGAGGAAGCCGGGTTCGACCAGATCTGGACCGGCAACGACTTTCTCGGTCGCTCGGGCTTGATCGGCTTGGCGGCGGCCGCGACGGCGACGTCGCGGATCCACCTCCCGGGGTCGGCGTCGTCGACCCGGTCACCCTGCATCCCGGCCAGATCGCGGCGATCGCCTCGGAGATGCAGGCGCTCTCCGACGGCCGCTTCCTGCTCGGCGTGGGTGCCGGCTCCGACGTGTTCTTCGGCCACGCCGGCGTCGTGCCCCCGTCGCCCGTCCAGCGCACCCGCGAGGGCGTCGCCGCGATCCGGGCGCTCCTGAACGGCGGTTCTCCCGCTGACGAGCCGCTCGCCGCCGACGGGTGGACCTCCGGCGCGGTCCTCGAGCACCGGCCCGACGTCCCACCGCCGATCTACATCGGCGCGATGGGCCCCAAGATGCTGGCGCTGGCCGGTCGCCTCGCGGACGGCGCGCTGCCGTTGTGCCTCCCGCCGAGTCGCTTCGCGCGGGCGCGCACCCTCATCCAGGGCGGCGCCGAGGCGCACGGGCGCTCGCTCGACGGCTTCGACCTCGCAGCGTGCATCTGGTGCTCGATCGACGACGATCGCGAGCCGCCCGCCTCCAGCTCGCCCGGCACATCGCCCAGTACAGCGGCTCGCTGTCGCCCGACGCGCTCGTCGAGGAGGGGCTCGATCCGGCCGAGTTCCAGATGGTGCAGCGAGTCGTGCTCGACGAGGGCCTCGACGCCGGAGCGCGGGCCGTCACGGCCGGCATGATGACGCTCGGCGTCTGGGGCGGCCCCGACGACGTGCTCGACCAGATCGCCACGCTCGTCGACCACGGCGTCGAGCACATCTCGTTCGGGCCACCGATGGGCCCCGACCTCAACGAGGCGTTGCGCGTGTTCGGGAGCAAGGTCTTCCCCGAGGCGCGCCGTGCCTTCGCGACCTGACCACCAGTACAGACCACAAGTACAGACCACCAGTACAGACCAGCCACTCGGAAAGGTGCAGTGACGTGATCAACCCGGAGATTCTCGACGCAGACCTGGAGGTCGAGTTGCACGACGTCTTCCATGTCATGCAGGTGACGTGACACCCCGCTCGCGTCGGAGGTCGCCGCCGATCTCGTCGACGTGCTGCCCGGTCAGGAGTCGTCGATGCACCGGCACAACCTGGCCGAGACCGTGCTCTACTTCCTCGACGGTGCGGGCGAGGTGCTGCTCGGTGAGGAGTACGAAGCGGTGGCCGTGAAGGCCGGCGACCGGCTCCGCATCGGCAAGGGCGTGTTCCACGCCGTGCGCACCGGCGAGTCGAGCCTGCGGTTCCTGTCGGTGCAGGCCCCTCCGATCCTCGATGTCGAGGCCGGGACGCGCGACCTGGAGCCGATCGACGCGTCGTGACGATCCTGGCCGACCAACTCCGTGATCGCCTCGCGGCGACGCTGTCCCAGCAGGTCGCCGACGGTGGCCACCGCCTGGGTGTGATCGTCGAGCGCGGCGACGGGGACGCCGAACGCGATGCCGCGACCCTGCTGACCACGGCGGGGCTGTCACCCGAACGTCGGCTCGCGCGCCTCGGGCCGCGCGTCGGTGAGGACGCGCTCCGAGCCGATGACCTGGCCGACTTCGGGGCTCGCTACGGTCACGAGTACGCCGCGGCGGTCCTCCGGATCGGGACGTTCCCGTCCGCGGACGAGCGGAACCTGATCGAGGCAGCCCTCCGCGGCGAGGGCTGCGAGGTGGCCTGGCACTGAGCCGAGCCGCCCGAGCCCCACGGGGCCTGCCGCGCATCCTGACCCATCGAGACCCGTTCAACCCCGACCACACCCGATCACCCACAAAGGAACCACGATGAGACCACGTACCAACCACACGACCCGCGGCGCGTTGGCGCTCGCCGTCACCGCCGCGCTCCTCGTGAGCGCCTGCGGCGGCGACGACGACGACGCCGACGAGCCGGCTGACGCTCCCACCGAGGAGCCCGCCGAGGAGCCGGCGGACGCCCCGGCCGACGAGCCCGCCGACGCCCCGGCCGATGAGCCGGCGGACGCTCCCGCCGAGGGCCTGCTCGCCGACCGCGACTCGCTCAGCTTCGAGCGCTGTGGGAGACCCCGCCGACGATCGCGGTCGATCCGAACGACACCAACGTCCCGGTCGGCGTCGCCCCGGACCTGGCGGCTGCGATGGCGCCGATCCTCGGCGTCGAGGTCGAGTGGCAGAACATGCAATGGCCCGCTCAGCTCCCCGGCGTGCAGTCGGGCGTCGTCGACGCGCTGTTCGGCCAGGTCTCGGTCACCGAAGAGCGTGAGCTGAGCATCGTCGACCTGATCCCGTTCTACAAGACGACGATGTCGCTACTCCTGCCCGACGGCAACCCGGAAGGGATCGGCCAGCTGGCCGACGCGTGCGGGCTCACGATCGGCGTCCCGGTCGGCTCCGTCCAGACCGAGCTGCTCGAGAAGATCAACGCCGAGGCCTGCGAACCCAACGGTGAGGACGCCATCGTCCCGGCCGAGTACCAGGGTGCCACGGCCGCGATCAGCGCCATCCAGGCCGGCACGATCGACGGCTGGTTGGACAGCACGACCAGCATCGACGAGGCGGCCGCCTCGGGCGTCGCCAGCTTCGCGACCGCCGAGGTGCCCGAGTCGGAGTACCAGGCCCAGTACACCGGAATCGCGGTCGGCAAGGATCAGCCGGAGGTCTCCCTGGCCCTGGTCGAGGCACTCCTGACGGTCATCGAGGACGGCACCTACGCCGCGATCATGGAGGAGTAGGGCATCGGTGCCGCCTCCGTGACCGCCGAGGAAGTCGTGATCAACCCCGATCACCGGGACGCCCGCCGGCGAGGTGGCCGAGGGCTGATGTCGACGATGGTGACCGCCGCCAGCGTCGCCGGCGGTCACCATCGCGTCGCACCCCCCGTCGACGGGGCCGACGATCGAACCGAGGAGAGCTCGACATGTCCATGAGTACCAAGCTGCGGACGAACCGACCGCCCGTGCGCGCCGACGTGGTGCCGTTGCGCCACTGGGGCCGCGGCGCGTTCGCAGCCGTCGTGGCGATCGTCGTCGTGGTCATCGCCAACAGCCTGGCGACCAACCCGAACATCGAGTGGTCCGTCGTCGGGGACTACCTGTTCGACGACAACATCCTCCGCGGTCTGCGCAAGACCCTGGAGATGACGGTGCTCGGGACGATCTTCGGCACTGCGCTCGCCGTCGCCATCGCGGTGATGCGGCTCTCGCCGAGCAAGATCGTGTCCGGCACGGCCGCCGCCTACGCGTTCTTCTTCCGTGGCATCCCGTTGATCGTCCTGCTCATCCTGATCGGCAACCTCGGGCTGTTCTTCAAGAACTTCACGATTGCGATCCCGTTCACCGACATCACGTTCTGGTCGCGGCCCGTCCGCGAGGTCATGAACCCGTTCCGCGCCTCCGTGCTCGGCCTGTCGCTCGCCGGGTCCGGCTACATGTCCGAGATCGTGCGCGGCGGACTGCTCGCCGTCGGGCGCGGCCAGCACGAGGCCGCCAAAGCGATCGGACTCACGTCGGGCAAGACGCTCCGGCACATCGTGCTCCCGCAGGCGCTCCGGGTGATCGTGCCGCCGCTCGGGAACGAGCTGATATCGATGCTCAAGGCCTCGGCGATCGTGTCGGTGATCGCCGGTGGCGACCTGCTCACCGTGGCGCTCGGCATCTCCGGGCGGAACTTCCGCACGATCGAGATGCTGCTCGTCGCCACGATCTGGTACCTCCTCGTGATCGTCGTGCTCTCGATCGGCCAGTACTTCGTCGAGCGGAAGGTGGCGGAGCGATGAGAGGGGACGACGTGGCACAGGAGCCGATGGTCGAGCTGGTCGGCGTCAGCAAGCACTTCGGTCACCACCAGGTGCTGTACGACGTGGACCTCACCGTCCAGCGCGGCGAGACCCTGTGCGTGATCGGCCCGTCGGGCTCGGGCAAGAGCACGATGCTGCGATGCATCAACCACCTGGAGGTCATCTCGGCCGGGCAGGTGCGGGTGGACGGCAATCTGATCGGGTACCGCCTGCGACCGGACGGCCGACTGCACGAGCTCCACCACCGCCGGGCGGCGGAGCAACGACTCGGGATCGGGATGGTGTTCCAGCACTTCAACCTGTTCCCACACATGACGGCGCTCGAGAACGTCACCCTCGGCCCGATCAAGGCCAAGGGCGTGAAGCGCTCGGTGATCGAGCCGTACGCGTGCGAACTGCTCCAGCGGGTCGGCTTGGGCGACAAGTTCGACGCCTACCCGTCGCAGCTGTCGGGCGGTCAGCAGCAACGCGTGGCGATCGCCCGCGCGATGGCGATGCGCCCGCCGCTCATCCTGTTCGACGAGCCGACGAGCGCGCTCGACCCCGAGCTCGTCGGAGAGGTGCTCGACGTCATGAAGGACCTCGCCCGGACCGGCGGGATCACCCTGATCGTCGTCACCCACGAGATGGGCTTCGCCCGCGAGGTGGCCGACAGCGTGGTGTTCATGGACGCCGGCCGGATCATCGAGGACGGCACCCCGGCCGAGGTGCTCGGGAACCCCCAGCACGAGCGGACGCGCGCCTTCCTCGCGGCGGTGCTGCACTGATGGCGCGACGGACGGCGTTCGTCGCCGGCGCGACCGGCAAGCTCGGCCCGGCGATCTGTCGGGCACTGGCGTCCGACGGTCTGCGATCGCCGTGCACGCCCACAGCAACGCCTCCGCCGCGGCGCGCGTCGTCGACGAGCTGGCCGGTGACCACCTCGCCGTGTCCGGCGAGCTCGCCGCGACCGACGGGCCGTCCGCTCCCGTCGCGCCGCGCTCCCGAGCACTTCGGAGCGTCGACGTGCTCGTCAACGCCGCCCACCCTCCCTGGGCGCCATCGCACCGGTGGGCGAGCTCGACCTGGCCGAGTTCGAGGCCCAGCTGTCCGGCGTCCTCGCGCACGCCGCGCTGTGCCGCGACGTACTCCCGTCGATGCGCGCCAACGGCGAGGGCCGGATCGTGCTGGTCGCCGGAGCGCTGATGCGCCGACCGGCGCCGGGCTTCGCCGCGTACGGGGCGGCCAAGGCGGCGGCGACGACCCTGACCCGGTACGTGGCGCTCGAGGAGGGCCGGCACGGGGTGACGGCGAACATCGTGGCGCCCGGACGAGTCGTCGATCCCGACCGGCCGACGCAGCTGACACCCGAACAGCAGGCACTCACCGCGGACTTGGAGCGCCGGCTCGCCCTCGGTGCGTTCCCGACTCCCGACGACGTCGCGCACGCCGTCGCCTCGCTCGTCCGCCCCGAGGTCGGGCGGTGACCGGCCAGACGATCTGGATCACCGGCGGCGAGCCGATCGACTGACCGGACCGCACGAACCTCTCGCACCATCGTCATTGGAGCATCACATGACCACCGCCGACAGCAGCCCCGACGCCACGTCCGACCGCAGTCCCGACGTCGGTCCCGAACCCAGCGTCGCGACCGCCTTCGCGTCCGTCGACCTGAAGGACCCGACGAGCGCCGATGCGGTCATGTACAACGCGCACGCGCTGGCCGCGCTGATCGCCGACGAGGCGGACGCGATCGAACGTGATGCCAAGCTGACCGACGCGGCCGCTGCCGCAGTGCGTCGCGCCGGCGTGTTCGAGATGGGCTTCCCGGCCTCCCGGGGCGGACTCGAGATGACGCTCGAGCAGCAGGTGCAGGTGGTGGCCGAGATCGCCGCCGTCGACGCCTCCGCCGGGTGGAACGTCGGCGTGCTCAACGCCGGCGGCTTCTACGCCGGTCGGCTCGCGCCGGAGACGTTCGCCGATCTCACCCGACGACCGACCGCCCGACGAGTGGCTCGTTCCATCCCCGGGGTCAGGCCACCCAGGTCGACGGTGGGTTCATGGTCTCGGGCCACTGGGACTGGGGCAGCGGGAGCTACACCGCCGATCACGTCGTCGGCGGGTGCCTGGTCGTCGACGCGGACGGTGAACCGGTTCCCGGTTCGAACGGCCAGCAGATGCTCATCGGGGCGTGGCTGCCACCCGACGCGATCGAGCGGCTCGACAACTGGCAGACGCTCGGCGTGCGGGGTTCGGGCAGCACGTCGTACCGGATCACCGAGCCGGTGTTCGTCCCGGCCGCCCACACGTTCGATCGCGAGGCCCCGTTCGACCCCACCGCCGACCCGCTCAACAAGACGGTCACCGCCTGCCACTACGCACTCACCGGCGTGGCGCTCGGCGTCGCTCGCCACGCGGTCAACCTCGCGGGGGAGGCCGTGCGCGGCAAGGGCAGCGCGCGCGGGCCGGACAGCGCCACCCTGCAAGCCCTGGGACACGCGATGGCCGAGGTCGACTTCGCGTACTCCGGCGTGCGCGAGATCGCCCGCATGACCGACGAGATCCTCTTCACCGAGGGCGCGGTGATGTCGCCGGCCGAGACGGCTCGGATGACCGCCGCCAACGCGATGGCTGCCGAGGCGCTCCGGCGAGTCCTCCCCGTGTGCACCGAACTGGCCGGATCGCGCTACATCATGGACGACCACCCGTTGCAGCGGGTGTTGTGCGACGGCTACGCGGCCCTCGCCCACGCCGGCGCACGGCCGATGCTGTTCGCGCTCCACGCCCAGGCCGTGATCGACGAGCCGGCACGGGGGTTCACGGTCGCCGACGACCCGGCCGACGGCGGGTTCCGATCGCTGCGCCGCTGGAGCCCCCGATGAGCGCCGCGCCCCGCCCCGCCATCGAGCCGGGTGCCCGGCGGCTGCGGGTCGTCGTCGAGCGTGCCGACCAGCCCGCGTGCGGGATCGCCGTCGGTGATTGGTTCGAGATCGACGGCAGCCGGCTGCGGACACCGAACGGGCCCTTCTGCCCGTACGCGATCGCGGCCGTGATCCCCGTGCTCCCGCTCCGTCAGGTCGACCTCCCGGCGGACGACTGGCTGATCCGCAAGCCGTACATCTGTTGTCCCGACGCGCGCGAGAACGTCGTCATGCGGATCGTCGCGGAGCCGGACCGGTGAGCCGCTCCGTGATCCGCTGCACGGTGGAATCGATGAACTACTCGGCGTGCGGCTTGCAGATCGGCGACTCGTTCGAGGTCGACGAGGACGGGCTCGTCGTGCACGCCCCGAAGGCTTCTGCTACTTCGCGATCGCGTCCGTGCTGCCGCTCATCAGCGGCCGCGTCGGTGGTGGCGGCGATGCGTGGCTGGACGATCGACCGCTCGTGGCGTGTCCCGATCCTCCCGAAGCGCTGCACATGCGGCTCGAGCGCGTCGACCGCGACGCCGACCCCAGGTGATCCGATGCCGGGTGATTCGATGCCGGGTGATTCGATGCGCGGTGACCCGACGCGTCACGCCTGGGTGGCCGGGTTCGAGTCGTTCGTGAAGCGCTCGACGGGCTTCCACCGCAGCGGGGTGGACAGCACCATCGAGCTCGACGGCCGACCGAACTCGGCGAGCGCGTCGATGACGCGCTCGAAGTGCTCGATCGAGCGGGCGCGCAGCCGCAGCACGGAGCACGTGTCGCCGGTGACACGGTCGACGGACATGATCTCCGGCCAGTTCGGGACGTCGGGGTCGCGCAGCACGCATCGCGCCCGTGGCACGACATCCGGACGATCGCGTACCGTCCACCCGAGCGCGGTGGCGTCGACGACGGCGCGGTACCCGGTGATCACGCCCGCTTCCTCCAGGCGTCGGACGCGGTCGGCCACCGCGGGCGGCGAGAGGTGCACCCGGCGACCGAGCTCGCTGTACGACAACCGGGCGTCGGACTGGAGCGCGGTCAGGATCGCCCAGTTGGTGTCGTCCATCTCCATCGGCGGGTCCTCTCGTCTTTCGAATCGATCGTCAAAGTGATGAGCTCCCACCGAAGCGTACCCGAGTCGCGATGATTTGGAACGAGTTGGAAGGCATGTTGTCGAATCCATCGACAGACATGAAGGTCTGCCGATACCTTCCCATCACCGCCCACACGGGCCGAACAGCGAGGAGACGACCATGATCATCATCCACGGTTGGGCCGACATCGAGCCCGCGCGTCGCGACGAGGTCGCCGAGGCGGCCGTCGCACTCGAGGCGAAGTCGCTGACCGAGCCCGGCAACATCCACTACGGCCTCAGCTGGAGCGTCGAGCGACCCAACCGGCTGTGCCTGATCGAGGTGTGGACCGACGCCGCCGCCCACCACGCCCACACCGAGGAGGCGAACGTGCGCGCCTTCAGCCAGCTCGCCGCCGCGTCGTGCGTCGAGCCGCCGACCTTCGAGCGGTACGAGGGCCAGCCCACATCATGAGCACGGTCCAGCGGGTCGACCCGGTCGCGGCGCTCCGTAGCGTTCGCCGCTACGTCGCCGGGAGATCCGCGCCGGTCGACGGGAGCGGCACCGCCGTCAAGCTCTCCTCGAACGAGCTGGCGTTCGGTCCGATGCCGTCGGTCGAGCGGGCCCTGACCGAGGCGATAGGCGACATCAATCGCTACCCGCTGCCACGGGCCGAGGAGCTCCAGGCGATCCTGGCGAGCACGCTCGGTGTCGACGTCACCGAGGTGGCCGTCGGCGCCGGGTCGTCGGGGCTGCTCTGGCAGCTGATGGCTGCCTTCGTCGCTCCCGGCGATCGCGTCGTCGCCCACGTGCCGAACTTCGAGGCCTACCCGATCGCGGCCGGCCTCGCCAGCGCCCCGCTCGTCGAGGTGCCACTGCGACTGGCGCAGCGACGTCGCGCGCTGATCGCGGCGGTCGACGACCGCACGAAGCTGGTCGTCGTCACCAACCCGCACAACCCGACGGGCACGATGATCGACCCCGCGTCGCTCGGGCGGCTGATCGACGCCGTCGGTGACCGCGCGCTCGTGCTGCTCGACGAGGCGTACATCGAGTTCGCCCGGCCCTCCGAGCAGCGCCGATGGTGGCGCGATCACCCGAACGTGGTCGTGCTCCGCACGTTCTCGAAGGCCTACGGGCTCGCCGCGCTCCGGGTGGGCTACGCGCTCGCCGATCCAGCCGTCGTCGCAGCGCTCGGCCTGACTCGCCGCCGTTCACGGTGAGCGGCCTCTCCAGCGCGGCGGCGGCGGCGTCGCTGGCGGCCACCAGCGAGCTCGACGCGCGGGTGCGCACCGTCTGCTCCGAACGTGAGCGGGTGACCGCCCGGCTGCGCGAGCTCGGGGTCGCGGTGCCAGACAGTGCCGCCAACTTCGTGTTCCTCCCGGGAGACGACGTCCCCGACACCTTCGTCGACGAGCTCGAGCGGGCCGGTGTGCTGGTCCGGCCGATCGAGCGGTTCGGCGTGCGGGTCACCATCGGGACCCCCGCCGAGAACGAAGGACCTGGCCGACGGTGCGTTCGACCCGAGCCGAATCCGCACGGCGGTCGACCACGCGGTCGCCGCGATCGAGATCTGCGACAGCCGGGTGGCCGATTGGGACATCTCGATCGGCGACACCGTCGCCGACAACGCGTCGGCGGGGGCCTACGTGCTCGGGACGCAGCGCCGGACGCTCGCCGAGTTCGAGCCGGCCGACGTGCACATGACGATGCGTGTCGACGGGGTCGAGGTGTCGAGCGGCACGGGTGCCGCCTGCCTCGGCGGACCACTCGTGGCGCTCGCATGGCTGGCACGCCAGGCGTACGAGCTCGGCGATCCGCTCCGTGCCGGACAGGTGGTGCTGTCCGGGGCGCTCGGACCGATGCGGCCCGTGACACCCGGCGCGGTCGTGACCGCGGACATCAGCGAGCTCGGGTCCGTGACGGTGACGTTCAGCGACGACGACGAAGGGAGCAGCTCATGACAACGCGCGCCAAGGTCGCGATCATCGGGTCCGGCAACATCGGCACGGACTTGATGATCAAGGTGTTGCGCACCGCGAAGCACCTCGAGATGGCGGCGATGGTCGGGATCGATCCCGACTCGGACGGGCTGGCCCGCGCCCGTCGGATGGGAGTCGCCACGACGGCGGACGGCGTCGACGGCCTGATCGCGATGGACGACTTCGACGACATCTCGATCGTGTTCGACGCGACGTCGGCGAGCGCCCACGTGGCGAACGCAGCGAAGTTGGCCCGGCACGGCAAGCGGCTGATCGACCTCACCCCGGCGGCCATCGGACCGTACGTCGTCCCCGTCGTCAACCTCGACGATCATCTCGACGCACCGAACCTGAACATGGTCACCTGCGGCGGGCAGGCGACGATCCCGATCGTCGCCGCCGTGGCCGGGGTGACACCGGTCGCCTACGCGGAGATCGTCGCCTCGATCGCGTCGCGGTCGGCGGGTCCCGGGACGCGCGCCAACATCGACGAGTTCACGGAGACGACGTCGCAGGCGATCGAGTCGGTCGGCGGCGCCGCACGGGGCAAGGCGATCATCATCCTGAACCCCGCCGAGCCGCCGCTCGTCATGCGCGACACCGTGTTCTGCCTCGTGGATGCCGCGGACGGCGAGACGCAGGGTCGATCCGCCGCCGTCGAGCGGGTCGTGGAGGCGGTAGCCGGCTACGTGCCCGGGTACCGACTCAAGCAGCAGGTGCAGATCCACGCGATCCCCGCCGACCAGCCGATCGACACGCTGCTCGCACCGGACGGCGGGCGACGACCCACGCACCAGGTGTCGGTGTTCCTGGAGGTCGAAGGGGCGGCCCACTACCTGCCCGCCTACGCGGGGAACCTCGACATCATGACCTCGGCGGCGCTGCGCGTCGCGGAGCGGCTCGCAGAGCGCGAGCTCGCCCGGGCCACTCAGGAGGTGACGGCATGACCGAGCTGTTCATCCAGGACGTCACGTTGCGCGACGGCATGCACGCCATCCGGCACCGTCTGCACCCCGACGACGTCAAGCGGATCGTCGTCGCGCTCGACGCCGCCGGCGTCGACGGGATCGAGGTCGCCCACGGCGACGGGCTCGCAGGCGGGTCGCTGAACTTCGGACCGGGTTCGAACACCGACTGGGAATGGATCGAAGCCGCCGCCGACGTCATCCAGCAGGCGCGCCTCACGACGCTGCTCCTCCCCGGTGTGGGGACGATCGGCGACCTGCACCGCGCCTACGACCTCGGTGTCCGCTCGGTCCGGATCGCCACGCACTGCACGGAGGCCGACGTGTCGGCGCAGCACATCGCCACGGCGCGCGAGATCGGCATGGACGTCTCCGGCTTCCTCATGCTGTCGCACATGGCCCCCGCCGCCGAGCTGGCGAAGCAGGCGAAGCTGATGGAGTCCTACGGCGCGCACTGCGTGTACGTGACCGACTCCGGCGGCCGCCTGACGCTGGCCGGGGTCGCCGAGCGCATCGACCGCTACCGCGACGTGCTCGACGCCGACACGGAGATCGGCATCCACGCCCACGAGAACCTCTCCCTGTCGGTCGCCAACTCGGTGGTCGCCGTCGAGCACGGCGTCACCCGCGTCGACGCGTCGCTGGCCGGTCAGGGGGCGGGTGCCGGCAACTGCCCGATCGAACCGTTCGTCGCCGTCGCCGATCTCTACGGGTGGAAGCACCGCTGTGATCTGTTCGCGCTGCAGGACGCCGCCGACGACATCGTGCGGCCGCTCCAGGACCGGCCCGTGCGGGTCGACCGGGAGACGCTCACGCTGGGCTACGCCGGGGTGTACTCGAGCTTCCTCCGCCACGCCGAGGCGGCGTCCGAGCGGTACGGCGTCGACGTGCGCGACATCCTGCTGGAGTGCGGCGGCCGCAACCTGGTCGGTGGGCAGGAAGACATGATCGTCGACATCGCCCTCCAGCTCTGTACCCAACGAGGAGCCACCGGCTGATTCCGCAGCGGACGCAGACGACCGGAACAATCGAGATGCGGGGGCCCCGTCGTTCAGTTTCGGGTGTGCGGTGAGCAACCGGCGAGTATCGTGCCGCGCCCCGCCGCAGCCAGCGACCCGAACGTCGACGCCCACCGCCTTGAGGTGTTCGGTGTATCGTCGTGCCGCGGATGCATTCGACACTCCCCGCGCGCTACGGCACTCCCACCTCGACGGTCGAAGTGTCGTAGGAGGCTCGCCGCGATCGTTGCCCAAGCGGTCAGGTACCATCGGATTTGATCGAACGGCCAGGTTCGTTCCGTGCGACGTAGCGGCCACGTTCCGTGGCCGCGCCCTAGAGGTATCGCATGTACCAAATATGTACCAACACCACGGTCAACAACGGTCACTTGCGGATAAGAGCGTCTGGTCGTAGAGTGGTCCTGGCCAGGGATAATACCGGTCTACCAGGAGTCCTGGATTTCGCGACCATATTGCTCATAACCCGAAGGTCGCAGGTTCAAATCCTGCCCCCGCCACCAAGTAAAGAACCAGCCTGTGGACCACCACCGCGGCTCTCGAATGAGCTCGGCCCCGACGTCGAAGGCCTGGGCTGTGCGAGGAGGCTTGTGGGCCTTCATCGCGCAATGCCTGTGCCCGCGAATCATGCTGTCCGCGTGACCTGCTCCACGAAGTCGACCATCAGCATTGCAGCGGGTGCGGCGTGGGTTTCCAGAAGGAAGTGGCCAGCGTCGAAGACGTGGGCTTCCATCCGCGGAAGGTCCTGCAATGTGCGTTGGCGTTCTAGATGATCAATCCCGTGACGCGCTCTGGTTCACCCATGGCGATACTCAAGGCCACGGGCGCGCCGCAGTCGTGCACGTACACGAAGCGATCACCGACGTCGAGATGAACGAGCAGTTCGTGAACGGCGGTGGCGTAACGGTCGAACGTGGCATGCGGCAACACGTCGGAGCGACCCTACCCGGGCAGATCAGGAGCGATGACGTAGGCAATCTCTGCGAGTGGGCCGATCACGTCGCGGAGCGTGTTGGCCGAGCTCGCGAACCCGTGGATCAAGAGCACCGAAGGTCGGCGAGGATCACCAGCCGCAAGGTAGGACAACTCGGCGCCTTCGGCCAGCGTGAACGACGTCGCACAGGACCTGGATGCATCGACTTGACCTCCCCTGGCCGTTGCGACGAGCGGAGAACCGACACCGAGGCCGAGGTCACCGCACATTCTTCGTCGCTCCGAACGATGCAGAACCGGTTCCCTTCCGGATCGGCCAGCACCATCCAACCACTCCCATCGCCGTTGCGGCGATCGGCGATCTGGACAGCGCCAAGAGCGAGCACCCACTCGATCTCTTCGCTGGGGTCGGCGCAGCGCGAGTGCGACAAGCGCGCCCAGCGGGAGAGGTAGCCCGCACGTCGACGATGCTCGCTCGGCTCCGAGTCCGTCGACGTCGCCCGCGCCGGCGTGAGCAACGTGCGTGTCGTGCAGGGAGGATTTCCCCGGCTGCTGTGGTTGGCGGCGTCGCATCGCTGGTCGGTGGTTGGCATCCGGCGGTGGGTGCGCTGCCAGGTGTCGGAGCCGTTTTGGTGGTCGCTGTCGCCTGGGATCGGTGGCGTTGGCGACCAGCGTGGTGTCGGTGTCGGGTGATGTCGATCTCGAGCAGTTGCGTCGAGCCGCCGAGCGCTTCCGTGCTGACCGCGAGGACGTCGACGACTGGCGGCTCACCACACGTCAGCGCTGGGTGAACCGCGTGCTCACCGCCCTGGACGCTCCAGCGGCTCCGCATCCCCGCTGGCGAGCACGCCGGCCGGCAAGCGGGAACACGTCCGGGAGTTCGACGGTGTCGAGAGCTGTCGCCGCCGGAGCCGGACATCGCGGTCAAGAACGCGAAGGCGACGACGCTCCCGGCGACCGGAAGTGTCGATATCGCGTTCCAGAACGAGCGCTTCATCGTCCTTCGTGTGGTCGAGCTCGTAGGGCCGCTCGTCACGACTGCGCCATGGTGTGGTGGTAGGCGGCGTCGAGTTCGGCGAGGACCCGTCGTCTGGTGGCGGCTGGCGGTCGATGTGGATGCGCCGCAGTTCGTCCATGAAGCGCTCGGCGATGTCGGGGCCGCCGTCGGCGAGGAGTTGGGCACGGATGGTCAGCTCCGGTGTGGTGGGGAGCCAACGTGCGCCCCAGGCCCCGAGCTGAACGATCAAGGGAACGAGTTCGATTGCGGCCTCGGTGAGGAAGTAGTCGACCTTCTGACGGTGACCGGGAACCGGGTGGCGGCTCAGGAGCCCTGCGTCGGTGAGCTTCGCGAGGCGAGATGCCAGAACGTTGCTGGCGATGCCCTCGAGGGAGTTGCCGAGGAGCTCGCGAAACCTCGTGCGCCCGCCGAACATCACATCGCGGAGCACGACGAGGCTCCAACGGTCGCCGAGCAACTCCATGGTCATGTTGATCGGACAGCCCGATCGTCCGTCAGGGATCGTCAACTCCTCATGATCGACCGGTTGCGCCATGAAAGCAGTGTAACTAGAGTCGGGCCGACTGATTGCAGTTCGCAACCAGTCGACCAAAACAGGGAGTGCGTGTGGCGCAACGGGTCAGAGTTCAGAGTTTCACCGTCTCCCAGGACGGCTATGGGACCGGCGAGGAGCAAACCCTCGAGCGGCCCTTCGGCCACGCCGACCCGACCGAGTTGATGGCCTGGAGATTCGACACGGCGAGCTGGCCGGGCCGCACCGGGCCCGGCGGATCTCGTGGCATCGACGACTACTTCGAGCGTGACTTCGCCATCGGGATCGGCGCCGAGATCATGGGTCGCAACAAGTTCGGCCCCAGCGCGGTCGGTGGACCGACCACGAGTGGACGGGCTGGTGGGGTGACACTCCACCGTTCCACACACCGGTGTTCGTGCTCACCCACCACGAGCGGCCATCGATCACACTCGCTGACACTACGTTCCACTTCCTCGACGCTTCACCAGTCGAGGCCGTCGAGCGAGCGAAGGTCGCCGCGGGGGGACTCGACGTTCGCGTTGGCGGCGGCCCTACGACCGTCCGGTCGTTTATCGAGGCAGGGCTTGTCGACGAGCTCCACGTCGTCGTCGCTCCGATCACGCTCGGCGGCGGGGTCCGACTGTGGGAATCCCCCGAGGAGTTCGACGATCGGTTCCACCACGAAACCATCCCCAGTCCCAGCGGCGTCACCCACCACCTTCTCTGGCGCAACGACCCGAAGACCGGACAGGACCAGTGAGCACATGACTATCGAGGGCTTCCCCGGACGATGACGGCGCTCGGTGTGGGGTCGTGTGGCACGAGGTGGCGACGCTGGGCCGATACGTACGCGGTGTGGGTGTGGAGGTCGCGAGTGACTGAGTGGTCCGAAGCCCGATCTATTCCCGGTGACGTGGGTGTTGTGGGAGTGCGATGGTGGGCCAGTGTTGGAGGTCGTGTCGGAGTTGGCGGTCGTGGGTGACGATGACGACGGCGGCTGGGGTGGTGTCGAGGGCTTGGGTGAGTTCGTCGACGAGCGCGCGATGGAGAGGTGGTTGGTGGGTTCGTCGAGGAGCAGGAGGTGTGGTCGGGCGGCGAGTGCGAGTGCGAGGTCGAGGCGTCGCTGCTGGCCCATGGACAGCTCGGCGACGGGTCGTGCGAGATCGGCGGACTGGAGCAGGCCGAGGGAGCGCAGCGACACGGTCTCGGCCTCGGTCAGCCCGTTGTTGAGGAGTTCGTAGAGGCGTGTTCGGTAGACGTCGCGTGCGGTTCGGCGGTCGGCCGACGGGGACTCCTGCGCGACGAGTCCGACTCGGGCGTCGGCGGCGAGACGTGCGTGGCCGTGGTCGGGGTGGAGGTGGCCGGCGAGGACGGCGAGCAGGGTTGACTTGCCGCTGCCGTTCGGTCCGGTGACGAGGAGCCGGTCGCCCGACGACAGCTCGACGGTGACCGGTGTGGCGAGCCGGTTCGTCACGGTGACCTGTTCGGCGTGCAGGAGGGTGACGCCGCGCATGGTGGGAAGTTCGGGCAGGCGGAACTGCAGCGGTGGCACCGGTTTCGTGACGTCGTGGGCGTGGAGGTTGTCGAGGCGTCGGTTGACGGCGCGCACCAGGCTCGGCGCGCGTGTTGCCCGCTGGTGCTTGCCGGTCCCTTTGGGCGGTCGCCATCCGGCTTGGAGGCGGTTCTGTGCGGTCGACAGGTCGTCTGCGAGTCGGGCCTGTTCGACCTGGTGGCGTTCGTAGGCCTGCTCCCAGCGAACTCGTTCGCGTGTGCGTCCTTCGAGGTAGCCGGCGTATCCGTTGCCGTAGAGGCGTGGGCGTCCGTCGATGCTGGGGTCGAGGTCGAGCACGTGGGTGGCGACGTCGGCGAGCAATGCCCGGTCGTGGCTGACGAGCACCACCCCGCTCTTGGTGGAGCGCAGGGCGTCGGTGAGGAACTCGAGCCCGTGCTGGTCGAGGTGGTTGGTCGGTTCGTCGAGGAGCAGGAAGTCGTGGTGCGCTCCGAGGAGGCAGGCGAGACGGACCCGGTAGCGCTCCCCGACCGACATGGTGGTGAGCCGGCGGCTGCGGTCGGTGATCGCGCCGAGTTCCTGCAGTGCGATGTCGACGCGCCGGTCGGCGTCCCAGGCGTCGAGCGCGGTGACGTCGTCGAGCGCTGCGGCGTACTCGACGTCAGCGCCTGCTCGGCTCTCCGCGAGTGCGCTGGTGGCCGCGTCGAGACGGTGCATCGCTGCACGGGTGTCGGCCAGCTCGATGTCGACGAGATCGCCGATCGTCCTGCCTCGCTCGACGGTCATCTCCTGCTCGGCGATGCCGAGACTGCCGATGCGCGTGACCTCCCCGGCGTCGGGTGGGAGCCGGCCGGCGAGTACGTGGAGCAGCGTCGATTTGCCGCGTCCGTTCTCTCCGACGACACCGAGTCGGGTGCCGGTCGTGACGGCGATCGAGATGTCGGTGAGCACCAGGCGGCCGCCGCGTTCGACGCCGACACCAGAGGTCACCAACTGCGGGCGCGACCGCGCCCGGGCAGTGCTGTGGATGGACATGAGAACTCTTCCTTCTCCCAGCCCCGAGACGGGTTGCTGGGCGCGATCGAACGGACAGGCGGAACCGAGGACACGGCGCCGCCGAACACCCGCTCACCACATCGGCGGGGGTGTGTCCGTCAGATCACAGGTAGAGCTGCCACACGACAGCCACGATAGCCGTCACGTGCACGCGCCCAGCGCCGTGAGGTTGACCCGGTCGACAGGTGAAGGCGGCCGTGACGTGTCGGACGGCCACTCCGCAAGCGGGATCTCCTCCAGCGTCTCGGCCACGACTCGCACCCACCACAAAAGACGAGCGTGGTGCCGTCGCTAGCAGGGTGCGGAAAATCATCTGAGGGTGCTCGCGTTTTCGTGCGGGATCGAAAAGACTGTGCTCATGCGTGGAGCACCCGATCCGCAGATGGCGATGTTGACCACGGTCTCGACCGAGGACCTGATCCCGGCCGAGCATCCGATCCGCAAGATCCGCGTCGTCGTCGACACCATCCTCGACGAGCTCGACCCGGTCTTCGACGGCATGTACGCGACGGGCGGTCGAACGAGCGTGCCGCCCGAAGCGTTGTTGAAGGCCACGGTGTTGATGGCGATGTACTCGATCCGCTCGGAGCGCGCCTTCTGTGAACGACTGAACTACGACTTGTTGTTCAAGTGGTTCTTGGACATGCGCATCGACCAACTCGCGTTCGACCCGACCACGTTCACCAAGAACCGCCAACGCCTGCTCGAACACGACGTCGCGGACGAGTTCTTCGCCGCGGTGGTCCGCCAGGCGAAGCTGCGCCGCTACATGTCGTCGGATCACTTCTCCGTCGACGGCACGTTGCTGGAGGCGTGGGCGTCGCACAAGAGCTTCAAACCAAAAGACGGCCCGCCTCGGAGCCGCCCGAGGGCCGCAACGTCGAGGTGGATCATGAGGCAGAAGCGCTAGAACGACACGCACGAGTCGACAACGGATCCCGAGGCGCGGCTGTATCGCAAGAGCCACAACACCGGCGGCGAGCTGTGCTTCGCGGGGCATCTGTTGATGGAGCACCGCTCGGCGTTGATCGTCGGTGCCGAGCTCACCTCGCCGACGGCTACGCCGAGCGAGCCACCGCCTTGGCCTTGCTGGCCAAGTTCCCGGCGTCGAAGCGGCGGCGCACCGTCTGCCGGACAAGGCCTACGACACCAAAGGCTTCGTCGCGCGACGCGCGAGCCTCGGGTTCACTCCCCATGTCGCTCAGAACGAGTCCGAGCACCGCAGCTCAGCGATCGACGGGCGCACCACCCGCCACGACGGGCATCAGGTGTCGATGCGGATCCGCAAACGCATCGAGGAACCCTTCGGCTGGACCAAGACCATCGGCGGCGGACGACAACTCCGCTACCGAGGCCGAGAACGCAATCGGGCCTGGTTCAAGATGACCGCCGCCGTCTACAACATGATCCGCATCACCGCCCTCGACACCGCCACCACCTGAACCACCCCGGAAGCCCACGGGGTGGTCCCAACACTGGCGGCGAGGCGGTCCATCCACCTGGCGGACGCCGATCACCGGCAGGCGCCG
>JADJBW010000031.1 GCA_016703525.1 Actinomycetota bacterium
TTCCGCCATCGGCGGAAGGCGCCAGTCTGTGTACGTCGATTCGCAGGGTTCTGTCCGGGTCCGACCATGACGGGCGAGCACGCGATCGATCGTGGACATGGGACGCTCGATGAGCTTCCCGAAAGCGACATGCAACTCGGCGAACTCGCGCATCGTGCCGAGCCGACCGAGAGCAAGGCCGGAGTCCAGGACACGTGCCACCACCGGGGACACCTCGACCGCTGCGAGCACCGGGATCCCGCCGATGTCCTCGACATCTCGACGGTCGAGCGCCCGCCCCGGCTCGCGCACGAGCACCAGCCCGGCCCACCCCGTGGTGTCGAGCCGACCGAGGGTTTGGAGCCCGAGGTAGCAGGGGCCCCGCAGCACGCCGAGAACGGCCTCGCCGGGCCTGGTCGTTGCGACGACCGCGTCCGACCCACAAGCGCCCCCATCGACGACGACAGCCGTTGACCTATCAGAGTCAAGTGCCGCGGTGAGCGTCACGCCGGCAGCTACCGCTACCGAGCCGCCGGCCACAGGCTCGGTGACTCCGAGGAGAGCTGCGAGATCGCCGGGACTGCCGCCGCCGAGTTGGACCAGCTCGCGCTCGGCCCAGCACGCTGCCGCACTTGGCGAGGTCGACGTCCTGTGGCCGCCCCGCACCCCGACGAAGGTGAGGCGTCGGAGCGCTTGCGGAACCGGTGTGCTCGATCCGCTCACGACTCCGCCGAAATCGCGAGTGCTTCGATGACTTGCCGGTGCCGGTCGGCGAGACCAGCTGGGAATCGCTCCGCCAGACGCACCGGCACGATCGGGACCATGCGACGTACCGCAAGAGCGTCACCCTCCCGGCGAGCCAGGCCGAAGTCGACCAGACGGGTGAGCGTTCGCACCACCGACGAGTTGTGCGACGTTCCCTTGCCGACCCCGAGTGTTGCCGCCAAGCTCCCCAGGCCGACCCGAAGGCCACTCGGCGCCTGGTCCGTCCACTGGCAGAACCGACGGAGCGTCAACGTCGCCGTTGGCCCGATGATCGGGAGCCAGAACATCTCGGCGTAGTCCCCGAGAGCATCGAATCCCTTGACGTCGTTGTCGGCGTCGAACCACAGACTACCGTAGCGGATCGCACGGAGGCGATCCACTCAGCAGTGAGGTTCCCGGCGAGGTTCAGTGGCTGAGGCAGACACAGCTGCGATCCGATCGTCAGGGTTACCCTGATGATCGGAGACGCGCTCCGCCCGATCAAGCCCAGCGTCAGGATTTCCCTGACACGTATGTGTCAATTCGGCGAGGTCACGCAGCGTCATGGTTACGACCCAGTCCATCGGAGTCCGAATCCCCCTCGGTAGCTTCGACCGGATCTCCGTCGCCGACCTCGTAGCCGTAGTCGGCCAGGAACCGGACGTGGGCACAACCGAGCGATGTCGGGTAGCCCGCCCCAGCCGACTCCTCGCCCTTGGCAAGACAGATCGCAAGAACAGCCCGATCACGATCACGGACCGACCCGTCGGCGAACGCCGCAAGGGCAGTCCGCCAGTCGGGTCCGAACGGCCCGTCGACTGATTCCACGTCGAGGGAACGACAGGCGAGACGTGCCCGGTTGGTCGACACGGTGTCGATCAGGACGAAGGCGACGTGGGCTGCGACATCGGCCTTCGGAAGGCGTCGACCGAGCAGCTCGCCGACGAACGCCGCCCGTCGAACACGCGCTTCGCCCTGAGCACGGCGAGTCGCAACCTCTGCCTGACGTCGCTCCCGTGAGCGACGGGCGACATCCGTCTCCTCGAGATCGTCCTGATGATCACCACCACCGACCCGGTCCGTTGCGTCGTCCAGCGGAGCCGTCGGGTGACCCGTCCATCTGCGACGCGTCGCCGCCCGCTCCACGATCGACTGATGCCGGATGACGGCCCGCTCGATGTCATCGGGCTGCTCCGACACGATCTCCTCGATCACCTCTGGCTCGTCCACCAGCTCGAGCAATGCCGGCGCCGCCCCAGGCCGAACTCGCCTCGGTGGACCTGCCCGCGACGAGGTCGACCGTGGCAACTCCAGTAGCGCGAGCCTTGATGCGACGTGCTTGGCCGTGCGACCGACGCGCCTCGCCAACTCCCGCTGGGTCATGCCGAGGTCGATCAACCGGAAGTACCCCTCGGCCGCCTCGACCGGCGAAAGATCCGTGCGCTGCTCGTTCTCGACGACCATCGCTATCACGCGCTCCATGGCACTCATCTCCCGGACCACGCACGGCACGACCTCCAGACCCGCCTTGCGAGCTGCTGCGAGGCGACGGTGGCCCGCCACGACCACGAAGCCCTCCAGCCAGGGCGTCACGAACAGCGGCTCCAGCACGCCGATCGACCGCATTGACGCCGCCAGCTCGGTCACGTTGCCGACCTGCCGACGCAGGTTGTCCGACGCCCGAACAAGCCGGTCGATCTCGACTAACTTCAAACATCACGTCCTCCAGATGATCCGCCTCCGCGATCTGCGAGCAGGCGTTGAACTCGAACGGGCCACATCGCCGACCCGCAAGGCGTCACCAGGACTCCGACGTCGTCGATCGCAACGCCGCGACTGTTCCGTCAGACCCAACGATCTCCACCCGGCGCCGGTCCTTCGCAGCCGCAGCGGCGTTGCCGACCACGAGTCCGAGGCAGCCCGACACCGAGCCGTCCTTGCCGTCGACTCGACCTCGCCACCGAAGTCGATTCGCCACCGACCTCAGAACAGCGGGATGTCCCCAGGGCGCAGCCGGTCACTGCCGCTCCGTCAGGAGCGGCGAGTCTGTGTCCTCGGTTCGATCGGTCTGATCGTGATTTCGTGTCGGTGGTCCGACGTATTCGTCCGAGGGATGGCCCTCCACGACTACCGAATGTCTCAGGTATGAGTTCGACGAAGTTGATCCCCCTATCTCGACCGGCACCGATCCCCGAGTACTGGGCCGACGTCGAAGCAAGACAGTCGGAGTACGAGGACGCAGTGAATAGCGCTCAAGAACCTGAGGTGCTCCCGACGCCGCGAACCCTGACTACTTGACTGGGCGACTCCGCCGGGTTCACGCCGCGATGGCTCGGGACGAGGTCGCGGACCGCGTTGTCGCCCCCTCCAGCCCAGCATCTTCCACGGCCAAGGCGCTGACGAGTACAGGCGAATTCCGGACGGTGCCGCGAGTCGCGCGAGCCTGCTCTGACCGTGAGCAAGCTCGGGCTGACCGAATCGGAACGCACAACGTGTTCAGCAACCATGACGACCGGTAAGCCTCGGCGACTTGTACACGTCCGTCGTCAGCACGCGGTTCGGCAACGGCAGCGCATGGGTGGCCCTCACGGGCAAGTCGCTGGCGCGGATCGCGACCTCGGCCTGCGGACTTCCTTGAACGCGAACCCCCAGCACTTGCGTGGTGGACGACCGAACTCAGCGGCGCGACGTCGCGCCGTCGTTCGGCGACCTGACGTACCACCCGCCCGAGGGGATCGACCACCCCGATCCTCGTCACCCCGCTCGGCGAGACGGTGGTCGGCGCATGGATTTCGATGGATCCGAGCGGCGCTACGTCGTACCGCAGGACGTTCCCTGGGAACTCGTGCTGAACTGGCCACGAGCCACGGGTTGCCCGAGCACGTTCCAGCGGCGATGCGGCGGTCTCGTGCATCCATAGCGCTTCCCGACGCCCTGCTGACGACGACCGAACTGCAACTGCGCCACCAGATCTCCGACCTCCAGGCGAACTACGAGGCGGAGCGTGCCAGGTTGAACGGCAAGCTCGACGCAGAGAGAGCGCGAGCGACCGACATCCGGCATCAGCTCTCCTGTACGGGACGGGCCAAGATCTCGTCGACGCCGTCGCTGCTCTTCTCCGGCTCGCCGGCATCGACGTTGTCGACCTGGACAAGTCCATCGGCGACACGATCAACGCAGACCTCCGCTGTTCGTTTGAACACGCATGCCGACTCGTCGAAGTGAAGTCCGCGAGCGGCGCACCGGGCGAGCGTCTCTACAGCGACTTGGTGAGACACGTCGCCGGGGCCGACACTTCGCCAGGAGCCGAACGGATCGACGGCGGGGCCCTGATCCTGAATCACGAACACAAGAAGGAGCCGCTCGATCGCACTAGCGATCCGTACACGCGGCCTGAGTTCCTCGCGGCACAGACCCACCCGGTCCTCACCACTCTGCAGCTCTTCTTGGCGTGGCGCGATAGCGATTGGGCTGCCGTCCGCGCCGCGTTGTTCGGCGCAGCGCTCCTTGCACCGCCAGCGGAGGACTCGACCGCCACGACATCGCAGCCAACGTCGGGGGCGGGGGTGCGGCGCAGTCTCGATCGAGCTGTGGCCGCAGCCGGCGGTTCCGGCGGAGCGTAAACCCAGTAGTAGTGCGCCCAACGGCGATTTCTCACGCCGAAAGGCTTCGCAGCTCGAGAGCTGCCTCCCGTTGCAACCACGGAGGCTCCTATGCTCCGGAGTAACCTTCCCGGCGGCGTTGTCCGCCAGTAGTCGGCGTCGAGCGCATAGCGGTCACACGACTGCCGCCGACATCGGGACCGAACCCATCCTGCACCACCATCCCCGAGGCCGCTCGCCGGTTGTCGATCGGCCACACGCTCACGGTTCGAACCTTCATCGCCAGCGGTCAACCGGCGTGCGTGCACATCGGTCGGGCGACCCGTGTTCCGGCGGCGGCGGTGCAGGACTTCGTCGACGACCGGCTCACCGCAAGTCACGCAGAGGGCGGTGGGCTGATGGCGTCAATTCACAAGCGCAAGACGCCCGGCGGCCTGACCCGCTTCGACGTTCGGTGGCGACCGACCCCTGACGCAGCTGAGCGATCGAAGACGTTCCCGGACCTCGAGACGGCGAAGTCCTACCGAGGCCAGCTCGAGGCCGAGCAGGCACGAGGATCACGTTCGACCCTCGCGCCGGCAAGAAGCCGTTCCGCTCGTACGCCGAGGAGTGGTTGAGCAACCGCCGGCTCGGCATCATGACGAAGGAGACGTACGCCGACATCCTCGAGCGGCACATCTATCCGCAGTTCGGGAAGCTCGCGATCAATCGGATCACTCCTGAACGAGTTCGCAGTTGGAACCAGACGCTTGCCGCTCGGGTGGCGGCGACGGCTGCGAAGGCGTACCGCATTCTGAAGGCCATCCTCGCGACAGCGGTGAACGATCAACTCATCGGTCGAAATCCGTGCACCGTCCGGCAGTGCGGGCCAAGATCCCGTCACCGACCGCGCATTCGTACCGGCGGAAGTCGTGTTCGAGCTCGGTCGAGGCGCGCACCTCGACTGCGAATGATGATCCTGGTCGCAGGGTTCGGCGGGCTTCGGTATGGCGAGCTCAGCGCACTTCGTCGTCGCCACTACGACGCGTCGAAGGGCACCGTCACGATCGAGGAGGCGATCGACAAGCGGGACGCCGGAAGGACCCGAAGACGTTCGCCAGCCGCCGAACAGTCGCCCTCCCCGGTTCGTGCTGGACGCGCTCGACGATCACGTCGAGACCTACGTGGACGGCTCACCGGACAGCCCGCTGTTTTCCCTGGCGAGGCCGGCGGCGTCATGAGCGACGGCTGGTTCAAGAAGAGCTGGACAGCCGCCCGGAAGTCCGTCGGGGTGTCGACCGTCCGGTTCCACGACCTGCGGCACACCGCCGGCACGCTCGCCACCCAACACGGCGCGACGATGAAGGAGGTCATGTCGCGGCTGGGTCACTCGACGACTGCCGCCGCGATTCGATACCAACGAGCGGCGGATTCGCGGGATCAGGACGTCGCAGATCGACTCGATGAGGCGTTCGGAAACCCCACTTCAGAACCTGTCGCGGGATATTCGCGGGATGAACCGGATGAGGGTGGTGAGCCCGACTCCTGAAAGTCCCGAGTTTTCGGGGCTTTGGAGGTGTACCCCCAACGGGATTCGAACCCGTGCC
>JADJBW010000032.1 GCA_016703525.1 Actinomycetota bacterium
CCCCTCTGCGAACACGGACGCGCCGTTGAGGTGGACGTCGGACTCCATGTCGATGTACGGCTCACCTGCGTTGGTGTCGCCGGATGCGGTGCGTGCCATGAGGGGCTCCTTGTCGGGTGGTGCGCGCTGCGACGGGCGGATGCGCGGCGAGGGTGAGAGAACGTCGAGTGGGGAGGGTCGGGGCGGGCGTGGCCCGTCCCGACCCTCGAAGCGGACCCCGGATCAGGGCGTGATGTTGTAGGCGATCGCGACGTCGTCGTTCGCCGCGGCCCCACCGATGTGCTGGAAGTCCTCACGCATGAACGCGTAGGCCACCCGCTGGAACGTCTCGGCGTAGAGCACGTCGTTCGTCTCGACGTCCAAGGCCATGCGCTGGCCGATCGCGAACTCGTCGCGGTTCACGCACAGGTTGTACGTCTTGGTCGTCGTGATCCCGTCGTTCACGCCGCTGGCGTTGAGGTCCTCGCGGATGTGCTCGGACACGACGACGGGCACGCCGCCGATCATGCCGATCATGCCGTTGAGGATCGTCGCGTTCGGCCCGAGCTTGTCGACGGTCAGCAGGTTGGTGTCGCTGAGCAGCGTGTGGAGCGCCGACACGCCGACGATGTAGGCGAGGCTCGCGGGGTTGACGCCCCACTTGCCCATCGCCTTGCGGAGCAGCAGCAGGTTCGCGACCGAGGTCGCCGTCTGGGCGGTCGCCGGCGTCGTCTGGGCGATGCCCTTCTTGCGGAGCCCGTCCCACGCCAAACGGGCATCGGTCGCGCCGAGCGCGTGGACGTCGGTGTCCATGTGGGTGCCGTCGGTGTCGCCGTCGAGGATCGCCTTTTCCTCGGCATCGACGAACGACTGCACCAGGCGAGCCTGCTGGAACGCCGCCATCGCGATCGCGGACTCGACGTCCAGGGTCTTCGACCACAGGGTGCGAGCGCCGAAGATCTCGGCGTCGAACTGCGCCGCAACGGTCGTGCCGGTCGACGGGGTCACCTTCGACGCGGTGTCCGACGTCGGCTCTGCCACCCGGTAGGCGGTCAGGTCCGTGCCCTCGATCGGCCACTTCCACGGCGACGTGGGCAGGTTGATCCGGGCGAACAGCGGAGCCACCCGACCCGACGCGCGGACCTTCTCGTGCAGCGTCGCGCCGATGCCGGTCGGCACCCACTCGGTGCCGGCGGTCGACGTGTCGACGTCCAGCGCACGCAGGATGTGCGACCAGCGGTCCTTGTACTGCGGCAGGCTGCGGGCCAACTGGAAGCCCTTGGCCGAGGTGTTGGCGTCGCGGTCGACCAACATGCCGACGATCGCCATCTCGGCCACCGTCGCCTGGAAGGCACGCACGACCTCGCGGTCCTCGGCGCGGAACGCGTTGATCCGCGGCGCCACCTTGCCGGGCCCGTTGTCGAGCTTGGCGCGGATGACGACCTGCTCGACCGGGATCTGCGCCGTGCCGGCGGAGGCGCGGACCGTGTCGCTCGTCGACCACAGGAAGTGGTCGAGGTCGCGGGTCACGCCGTCACCGACGGTCGGCCGGTTGAGGTTCACGTTCGGGACGTTGGACCGCGAGCGGCGCACGTCGGCAGCGTCGAACCGCACGGCGTCGCCGGCGGCGTCGGTGGCGCGGGCGATCTCGGAGACCAGTGCGTCGTGGCGCGCGATCGTTGCGTCGTGGGCGGTCCGCTCGTCGGGCGTGAGGCCACGGCCGGCCTCCTGTGCGGTGCGGGTGATGTCGTCGGCGGCGTCGAGCTGGCGGGCAGCCTCGTCACGCAGGGCCTGGATCTCTTCGGCAGTCATGGCTTGCTCCTTGGGGAGTCGAAGTGGTG
The DNA here is from genome assembly GCA_016703525.1 of Actinomycetota bacterium. Taxonomy (GTDB): domain Bacteria; phylum Actinomycetota; class Acidimicrobiia; order Acidimicrobiales; family Microtrichaceae; genus JADJBW01. The sequence goes on from JADJBW010000032.1 coordinate 1,821, forward strand.
GTGGGGGGTCAGAGCGCGAGGCGACGCCGGCGAACGGCGGCAGCCAGCTCTGCGAGCTCGAGCGACGACATGTCGCCGGGCTCTGCCTCCTGGCCCGAGTCGGTGCCATCGACGGACGGGGTGGCCTCAGCGGGCTCCTGGGTCTCGTCGTGGGGCGTGCTCGAGGGGGTGGGCGAAGGTTGCAGGATGTGGGCGAGCGCATCGCGCTGCTCATCGGTGAGCGCAGCGATCTGCTCGGCGAGCGCAGACGACCGCACCGCCAGGATGCGAGCGGTGTCATTCGCGGGGAACGGGGTCGGGCCGTACTCGCGCAGGCCGAGCTGCATCCGCTCGATCAGCGAGCGTCCGCCGGGCTGGCGACGCGAGGGGGCCGACTGGTACACGGGGCCACGGAACGACTGCGAGCGGATCAGCCCGTCTGCGATCGCCTGCAGCACCTCGTCAGCGCGTGCGCTGCGGCCGTACCGGGTCACCGTCAGCAGTCCGGTGCCGTCGGCGCGGATGTCGAGAGGCACGCCGACCGGGACCGAATCCATCTCCGACGGGGTGCCCCACAGGGTCAGACCGTGGTTGTAGACGACCGACACGTGCCCGAAGCCACGACCAAGCTCGCGGTTGAACGCGGCGCGGTTGATGATCTCGTCGTAGTCGCCCTCGGCGTCGACCACCGGATACGGGGTGCCGAACGTCGCGGCGTACGCCGTGACCGTCCGGCCGTCACCGGTGCGGTTGATCTCGATGTCGAGCAGCGGCACGGTGCGCTCGATGATCAGTGCGCTCACGCGTCACCTCCTGTGGCGGTGTCCGGCGCGGCCGGGTCCGGGGCCGGGTCGGGCTGGCCAGGTCGGATCACGGCCATGTTGAGCGGCCGCAGGTAGTACTCGAGCTCGGCGCCGGCGGGCTGGTTCTCCAGCCGCGCGGCGGTGGCCGGCATCATCCAGCCGTCGAGGATGCCCCGGCTGTAGAACCCGGCGCGGGCCGTCGAGTCGCCGCGGAGCTTGCCCTCGAGTGATGCCTCGATGAAGTTGCCCGGGACCGACAGTAGGTCGGGGTCGAAGTTGAGCCAGGCTTCGATGCGCTCCACCCACGGCTGAATCGAGTCCGTGATCGCCTCGATCGACTGGTGCTCGATGTTGTTGTTCGTCGAACGCGACAACTCGTACAGCTTGTGCGGGGGGATGCGCAGCATCCGACTCACCTCGGCGATGCCGAACTGGCGGGTCTCGATCAACTGCGCGTCCGCCGCCGAGAGCGACACGCGCGAATACGTCGCGCCCTTCGACAAGACGCCGGTGCGGTGGGCGTTCAGCAGCCCTTCGTGGAACCTGTCCCACTCGCCACGCAGCCGCTCGGCCTGCACGCTGTTCAGCTCCTGGGGGACCGAGATGATTCCGCCGACGTGGGTGCCATTGGCGAACCAGCGGCCGGCGTAGTCGTCTGCGGCGGCGACGGCGCCGAGCGAGTCGGCGAGAGCGTGGATCGGGTTGAGCCCGAGCCGGCCGTCGTAGGCGAGTCCCGGGATGTGCAGGATCTCGCGTGTGGTGTACTGCGTCTCGTTGCGGTCGACGAGGAACCGCTTCGACCCGTCAGGGGCGATGGCCGGGGTGATCCGGTCGGGGGAACAACTCGCGCAGGCCGACCACCTGGCCGGCGGCGTTGCGGACCTTGAACGCGTACGCGTTGCCCTGGTGGAGCAGCGACATCATGATGTGCTCCATCAGCCCGTACCACGGCTGCTCGACATCCGGCTTGCGGAGCCACGGCGGCTTTGCACGCCGAACCTTCTCGATGCCGTCCATCCGGTACACGTGCCACGGCAGGCCAGCCACGGACTCGGTCAGGTACCGGACGCCCGAGAACCAGGCGGTGATGCCGAGAGCGCGCTTCGGGCCGACCGTCACCCCCGCCTTCGAACGCGTCGCCGCACCGTTACCCGTGGCGAGCAGCAGCCCGAACTCCTCGAGCGACACCGGGTCCGCACGGGCGATCGACCGAGACGAACGCGCCGCGGCGACGCGGTCGAGCATCGTCACGAGTCACCGTCCGCAGCCGGCGGGAGCTCCGACCGCTGCGCGGCGCGGCCACGCTCGAGCACGTCGGCGAACCCCACCTGCGCCGCAGCGAACGCCCACGTCGCGGCCAGCCACGCGAGGCCCGCCAGCGCGCCGAGCAGCCACAGCGGGGCAACCAGGATCGCCAGCAGAGCGCGGACCGGAGAGAACGTCTGCGCCTTCGCGGCGACACGCACAGGGAAGCTGCTCATGGTCATCTCCTCACAGCACGATCGCGATCGCCTCAGACTCGGGTTCGTCCGGGCTGGCCTTGCCCTCGGCGACGGCGTCGCCAAGCGCGTGGACTGCAGAGATCGCCGCCGAGAATGCGTCGATCGGCTGGCCCTCGACCTTGCGAGCCGGCCGCCACCACCCCGCCTTCACCGGGCCGCACGGCTCCGGCGTCGCGTTCGTCGCGTGCCGCACCAGGAACCCGTCAGGATCTGGTGCGAAGCGCAGCGTCCGCTCTGCGAACATCGTCGACCACCGCTCGCACGCTGGCCCAATACGGGACGACGAGTGATGCGGGAACCGCATGAACGACTCGCCGAACTCGTCGGAGAACTCGTCGATCTCGGTCTGCCAGTGCGCCGTGTCCGCATAGCCACGCACGACACGGAACGTCTCGAGCGCCCAGCGGATCTTCGCCCTCACCTCGGCGCGCGGGACTTTCCACGTCCTCACCGCTGCGCCCGTCACCGGGTCGTGCGGGCGCTCCCACACGGCGAGCGGGAACACCGTCCAGTCCGGCCAGCGCACGGCGTAGAGCGCCGTCGCGTCGGTCGTGTCCGAGCCGTCGAAACCCAGCGCGATCGTGTCGCCCTCGACGAGATGGGCGTCGGCCGAGATCATCTCGGCATAGGCCATCGGGTCGAACGCGTCGCCGACCTCGGCCGTCTCCTCGTTCAGATACAGCTGCCGCCACGCCTGCTCCGTCGTGTCGCCCGGCGGGCGGTCGTTCAGCAACTGGCGCAGATCCACCCAGCCACCACGCTCCGTGGCGTGCGAGCCGTAGCGGTCGCGCAGGCCCTCGAGCGCCACCTCCGTGTCGAAGATGTCCGGCACCTCGCGGCCACCGATCTCGACCATCAGCGTGCCGTCGCGGCCCGCCTTGATCGCCTTCGCGGTGCGCTCCGCCGTCGAGTCCGTCCCCGGCCGCCACCTGTTCGTCAAGTCGAGCATCCGGGCGCCCGCCATCTTGCGGGCGTTCTGGTTCAGCGCGGCAGCGAGCGCGTGCCCGCCGTTCGACCGGAACCAGAGCCACGTCTCCTCGCGCAGCACCTTCGAGATCGGGTTACCCGTCCTGCTCGTGCTCGACGCGGTGACCGGCTCCACCTTGCCCGGCCGCCCCGTGAGGAACGTGCGCGTCAGGCCGAGGTCGATGCCGAAGTCGTCGAGCGCCGGCGAGTCCCTGAGCGCCTCGTAGAACTGGCCGTAGAGGTTGTCGGTGTTGTCCTCGCTCGTGCCGGCGATCTGCACCCACGGCGCCGGGTGCGGCCGACCGACCGGGTTGCCGTAGGCGTCGAGTCCGTCCGGGACCGACCCGCCGACCAGATCGAAGAACGCGTCGAGCGCGCCGAGCGGGCTCTTGCTCCAGCCCTTGGGACCCACGAGCATCCCGCGCGCCCACACGAACGCTCGGCCATCCGGCGTCACCCGGTACCACTCGATCAGGAACTCGATCTGCTCGGCCGTGAGCTGCAGCGGCTCGCCGGCCATCAGGCCCGACGGGACCCGCAGGTACTCCTCCGCCAGCGAGATCGCCTCGTCCGCCAGCGACAGCGGCGGGTCGTCCAGATCGACGAGCCCGAGAGGACCGAGCGTCACCGTCCCGACCGCTCACGCAGGCGCTGGGCAGCCTTCGATCGCGGTCGCTGCCCCGCCACCACCGGCGACGGCGCAGCCGGCGACACCGACGAGAACTCGCGGATCAGCGCGGCCTTCGTCAGCTTCTCCGCCGCGGACCGGTCAGCGCCCCACGCCACCGCCCACGCGACCCACTCGGCCTTCTTCGATCGCTTGCCCGGCATCTCCGACTGGTCCGGTCGCGGCACCAGGTGGATCACCTTGCCCTCGACGGGCGGCGCGGCCGACGCGGCGACGCGCCAGCGCAACTGCATCTTCGCCTTCACCGAGAGGCCGTGTCGGTCCTCGTGCTGGCGCATCTCGGCCGACAGTGACGACGCCTTGCGGTCCTTGGCCTCGCGCTCGGCGTCGAGCATCAGCTCGTGATGCAGGATCGCGTACGCGTGGAGCGACCTACCGGTCTGATCCCACTGCGTCGCCTCCGGCGTCGCCCACAGCTCGTCCCACCACTCGAGCGTCTGCTGCGTCCACGGCCGCCACTTCGGCAGCGCCGGCACAGGGCCCGAACGCCCCTCTGCGGGGAGGACCGTCCAGTCGAACTGTCGCTCGGCCCGGTTGCGGCGCTCGCCGTCCGGGTTCGGATAGCGCCCTCCTCCGGCCACTCGGACACCTCCATCGTCG
>JADJBW010000033.1 GCA_016703525.1 Actinomycetota bacterium
TCCATGGACAAGTTCTCGTCTTCACCATCGGTGGCCTGGCCACGGCAGCGATCGCCGCGATCTCGCGTCGGGTCTGGTCGTCACCTACACGACGTCGGGCATCTTCAATCTTCGCCCACGGCGCCTTCTCGATGATGGCGGCGTTCATGTTCTGGCAGGTGCACATCGCCTGGGGCGTGCCGATCGTGCCGGCGATCATCCTGGTGGTGTTCGTCATCGGGCCGCTGTTCGGCGCACTGATCGAGCGCGTCATCATGCGCGGCATCGAGGGCACGAGCGACGTGGTGAAGATCGTGGTGACGATCTCGTTGATGGTGGCCCTGATCGGCATCGCCAACGTCATCTGGGACCCGAACGTCGGCCGACCGGTGCCGCCGTTCTTCGACGGGAAGACCACCGAGATCGTCGGCGTGGTCGTCACCTACCAGCGACTCATGACGCTCGGTGTCGCGATCGTGGTCGCCGCCGCCCTGGCGCTGATGTTCCGCTTCACGCGGCTCGGGATCGCGATGCGAGCGGTCGTCGACGACCGCTCGCTGATGATGCTGAACGGCGGGCGTCCGGGCGCATCTCTCGATGATGTCGTGGCTCTGGGGCGGGCATGGCGGCGATCGCCTGGCGTGCTGCTGGCCCCGGAGCAGACGCTGAGCGCCACGACGTTGACGCTCATCTTCATCAACTCCTACGCCGTCGCGGTGGTGGTCGGCCCGCCTGCGCAGCCTGCCGGGTGTGTTCCTGGGCGCTGTCATCCTCGGCCTCGCACAGTCCTATGTGATCGGCTACCTGGACCAGTCGACCACCATCGGTCCGATCAGCCTCCGTGCGGTCACCCAGGCCCTGCCGCCGATCATGTTGTTCGTGGTCATGGTGCTCCAGCCGCAGGACCGGCTCACCGCCAAGGGCACCGCCCGCCGCTCCGCGCCCTCTCGACCGCCGACGTTGAAGTTCGCGGTGATCAGCGGCGTCGTGTTCGTCCTGGTGGTGGCAGCGCTCGGGTCGCTGATCTCGGGGCCGAACCTCAACCTGTTGCTCACGGGCTTCTTCACCGCGGTCGTCACGCTCTCCCTCGTGCCGTTGACGGGCTACGCCGGTCAGATCTCGCTCGCCCAGCTCACCTTCACCGGCATCGGCGCGGTCGCGATGGCGGCATGGGGGCGCCAACGGCGAGCCGTGGGCGGTGTTCCTGTCCATCGGGCTGTGCGCGGTCGTGGGTGCGCTGGTCGCCTTCCCGGCGCTGCGGCTCCAGGGCATCTACCTGGCGCTGGCCAATGCGGCGTTCGCCATGTTCTGCTCGTCCATGGTGTTCAACCAGACCGGTGTGATGCCGGGTGGCAACCGACAGGTGCCACGACTGGACTTCCGGATCTGGGGCATCGACAGCGACTACGGGCAGCTGGGCTTCTTCGCGGTGCTGTTCGCCGTCATCGGCACGTTGCTGATCGTGCTGCGCCGCAGCTCGGGGGGCCGGCGCCTGACCGCGCTGAAGGACTCTCCGATCGCCTGCGCGACGCTCGGGCTGAACCTCACCGCCACCAAGGTCGGCGTGTTCGCGCTCTCCGCCGCCATCGCCGGCGCCGCCGGAGCGACGTCCGGTCGGACGTTCCTGGCCGAGACGTTGTCGCTGCCGTCGTCGTTGTCCATCACGATGATCGCCGTCGTCGGCGGCATCGGTTCGGTGGCGGAGCGCGTTCTTCGGTGGTCTGCTGCTGGGCGCGTTGCCGATCTTCTCGACCCTGTTCGCCGCCAACGCCATCGGCCTGTTCGGCTTCGTGTCGTTGTCGGTCAAGGACTTCCTGGCGTTCATGCCGGGCACGATGAGCATCAGCCTGGGCCGTGACCCCGATGGGGCTGCACCGCAGTTCGCCGCCGGGTTCAAAGGCGGTCGGCGAGTCCCCGCCGAGCCTGGCCGTGACCGGCGCGGGCGCAAGTGCTCATCTGGTTCCTGGCGCGGACCGACGTGATCGACGGATGGACCTTCCTGGCCGCCATGACGGTGTTCGCCTTCGGTCTGGCACCGGCGACACCCCTGTTCTTCTCGGGTGTGCCCGGCCGTCGGTGGGCCATGGAGATCTGGCTCGGCCTGGGTGTGGTCGGTGCGCTGCTCATCCCGTGGGCCACCGCCATCGAGTCCCACGGCATGCGCGTCGTCGCGATCCTCGTCTACACGCTGTTGGTCGTTCGGGTGGCCATCGGCATCCACCGGGAACGCCAGGCGATGATGCCGAACGCTCCATCGGTCGAGTCGGCTCCCCGGACGGGGGCCTCGACGCCCCCGCTCACCCACGCCGGCGCGCTGGAAGCGGGCCGGGCCCTGGGCATCGACGAGGAGCCCCTCCACTCCGTGGGCCCAACGGCGCAGTGAGCGACCCGGTCCGTCGCGAGGTGCCGGCATGAGCGTGCTCGAGGTCGATCGCATCTCGGTCAGCTTCGGTGGCCACCTCGCGGTGAGCGACTGCGCGTTGCGTGTCGAGGGCGGCCGCGTCAGCGGGCTCATCGGCCCCAACGGCGCCGGCAAGACCACCACCTTCAACGCGATCTGCGGCGTCGTGCAGCCCTCGTCGGGCGAGGTCCGCCTCGACGGTCGCAACATCTCGGGCCTGGGCACCCACAAGCGGGCACGCCTGGGCATCGGTCGGACCTTCCACCGACTCGAGGTGTTCTCGTCGCTGACCGTGCGCGAGAACATCCAGGTCGGCCTCGAGATCCGTCGCAGCTGGTCGCGGCGCAAGGCCGCCCTGCCGCAGTACCTGGACGCCGGCGGCGACCCCGAGCCCCAGGCCGAGATCGACCTCATCATCGAGCGGCTCGACCTCGGGGGCCTCGCCGACGAGCTCGTCGGCTCGCTGCCGACCGGCCACGCCCGCCTCGTCGAGCTCGGGCGTGCGCTCGCCGCCCGCCCTCCGTGCTGCTGCTCGACGAGCCGGCATCCGGCCTGGACGACGCCGAGACCGACGCCTTCGGTGACCTGCTCGTGACCCTCGCGGCGAACGGACTGGGCATCTTGTTGGTCGAGCACGACGTGGCGCTGGTGATGCGGTCTGCGGAGCACCTCTCGGTGTTGACTTCGGCCAGATCATCGCCTCGGGCACCCCCGACGAGGTGCGCTCGAACGAGGCCGTGCTGGCCGCGTACCTGGGCACCGCGCCGGTCGACGGGGGAGCGGCATGACCACCCCCGTGGCGCCCGCTCCCGTCGAACCGCTGCTCGAGCTGCGCGGCGTGCGTGCCGCGTACGGCTCCATCGAGGTGCTGCACGGCGTCGACCTCGCGGTGCCGCCGGGCACCGTGGTCGCGCTGCTGGGCCCCAACGGCGCGGGCAAGTCCACGACGCTGCAGGTGGCCTGCGGCCTGATCGCCCCGACGTCGGGCTCGGTCCTGCTGGCCGGGCGCGACGTCACCGGCGTGAAGGCCGAGGACCTGGCCCGCGCGGGTGTCACGACGATCCCCGAGGGCAAGGGCATCTTCCCGAACCTGACGGTGCGCGAGAACCTGCCTGATGGCGACCTCACGGAGCGTCGATGCGCCATCGAAGAGGTCGCCTACGACGCGCTTCCGCCGCCTGAAGGAGCGCGCACCCAGGTCGCCGGCACGTTGTCGGGCGGCGAGCGGCAGATGCTCGCCATGGCCCGTGGCCTGGCGGTCGACCCTGCCGTGCTGCTCCTCGACGAGCTGTCCATGGGCCTGGCGCCGCTGGTGGTGGAGGAGCTGTACGGGATCGTCTCCCAGATCGCCCGCTCGGGCACCTCGATCCTCGTGGTCGAGCAGTTCGCCCGCACCGTGCTGGGCGTGGCCGACCTCGCCGCCATCATGGTCAACGGTCTGGTACCGAAAGGTCGGCTCGCCGGCCGATGTCGAACACGAACTATCCGCTGCCTATCTGGGTGGTGACCCCGCCGAATGAGAATGAAGCGACGTATCGAGCAGTTCAGGAGCGAGGTCGACAGCTTGAAGCTGCGCGGCAGCTCAGGCCAGGGGGAGCAACGCTCTCTGGTGGTGGGCGTCGTCCTGACCGTGGCGCTGTTCGTGCGCTACTCGATCGCTCGCTACCTGCGCTTCTGGCTCATCCGCCTGACCTACGAGGGCCGTGCCAACACCGACCGGATCGTCGACGCAATCGAGCGCGCCGCAGGCCTGCCCTCCACGTTGGAGGCGCCGGCCAACCAGGTGGTGTCCCCTCCGTCGGAGACCTGAATCGGGCCGATGCGGGAGCCGCGGACCGCGAGGCCGACGGATTTGCCCGACCCCGCCGCAGCCCGTAGATTGCGAACGGTTTCACAAGCGACCCGGTGACGTGCCACGTGCCACCCGGGAGCTCGGACCCCACGACCATGCCTGCTGAGACGAACCAGTCCACCGAACCGAGGTCGACCGCCCGCGACATGACGCGGTCGTTGCACCGTTCACGGTTCGTTCGAGCTCGCCCTCGCGCCGGCCATCCTGGCGCTGCTGGGGCTGTGGCTGGACCGGACGATCGGGACCGTGCCGCTGTTCACGCTGCTGTTCGCGCTCGTCGGCATCGCAGGGTCGTTCGCCAAGATCTACTACCAGTACCGCAACTCGATGGCCGAGCTCGACGAGTCGGCCCGTGGGTCGGCCACGCACTCACCGAGCAGTTCCGTGCGCAGGCGAAGGCCCGGGGCGACCGGCTGGCCGCACCCGCTCGAGGGGGAGCGATGACGACCGATCCGATGCAGGTCCGCATCGACGGCCCCTCCCCGGCGATGTCGGTGGCGCTCGACCTGGCGAAGCGCAGCCTGTGGCTCGCCCCGGTCGTCGTGTTCGGCTCGGCTGCCATCTGGGGCATCGAGGGCGTCTACTCCACGCTGTACGCACTGCTGATCGTGGTCGGCAACTTCCTGCTGTCGGCCTACCTCCTCGCCGTGACCGGCCGCATCAGCGCGGCGCTCATGGCCGGCGCCGCCCTGTTCGGGTTCCTGCTGCGCCTGGGTCTGATCTTCCTCGCCGTCATGCTCGTGCGTGACGCCTGGTGGGTCGAGCTGGTGCCACTCGGGTTGACGCTCATCGTCGCCCACCTGGCCTGTTGTTCTGGGGAGATGCGCTACGTCTCGGGAACGCTCGCGTCCCCCGGGCTGAAGCCGCAGCCGACCCCGAACCCGTACCTCCCGTCCTCCGACGCCGACGACGCCGCGGCGTCCGACGCCGTCCCGTCCTCGTCGAACGCAGCGCCCTCGGCGCCGAACGCGCAGTAGAAGGAGCCCTTCCGAATGTCAGGCGTCCAGACCCTCGCCGGTCACCAGCAGTCTCGCCTCCGAAGAAGGCGGTGGTGGCGGCGTCGAGTTCCCGCCGATCGACCTCATCGTCAAGTGGCCGTTCCTCTTCGGTGAGGACACCTGGTACGGCTTCAACAAGATCGGCCTGATCTCGCTCATCGCGATGATCGTGCCCGTCCTGTTCTTCTTCTTCGCTGGCCGCAAGGCCTCGGCGGTGCCCGGCAAGCTGCAGAACCTGGCCGAGACGGCGATCGACTTCGTCGAGAAGCAGGTCATCCTGCCCGCCATCGGCAAGGAGGGCATGCGCTACCTGCCGATGCTCACCGCGATGGTCTTCTTCATCTGGATCGGCAACCTGTTCGAGATCATCCCCACGATCGCAGATGCCGGCGAACGCCCGCATGGCCAACCCGCTCGTCCTGGCGATGGTGTCCTGGGTCATGTTCATCGGCGTCGGTGTGAAGCACAACGGCCTCGGCTACTTCAAGTCCGCCCTCTTCCCGCCCGGCGTGCCCAAGGCGCTGTACCTGCTGGTCACGCCGATCGAGTTCCTCTCGACCTTCCTCATCCGGCCCTTCTCGCTGGCCGTGCGACTCTTCGCCAACATGCTCGCCGGCCACATCCTGCTCGTGACCTTCACGGTGCTGACCATCACGTTGGTCGGCTCCCGGCATCCTCACGATCGTCGGTGGGCTCAGCTTCGCCATGCTGGTCGCCTTCACCGGCTTCGAGTTCATGGTGGCGTTCCTGCAGGCGTTCATCTTCGCCCTGCTGACCGCCGTACATCGGTGGTGCGTTGCCCCGAGCACTGATCCCGGCGCGACACGCCGAGCATCCCGCACACGTTCTTTCCACAAGACCTGACCACTTGGCCGGCGGACCCGGCCACGAACAGGAGTACCAACCCAACATGAGTGCCATCGTCAACACCGCCAACACCGTTCTGGCCCAGCTGCCCGACGGAGCCACCGCTGCAGATGCCAAGGGCATCAGCGCTGCGTCGTCCGCGGGCTTCGCCTACGGCCTCGCCGCGATCGGCCCCGGCATCGGCATCGGCTACCTCGTCGGTCAGGCCGTGCAGGCGATGGCCCGCCAGCCCGAGTCGGCCGGTCAGGTCCAGACCACGATGTTCCTCGGCATCGCCTTCACCGAGGCGCTCGCCCTCATCGGCTTCGTGGTCTTCATCCTCCTGAAGTTCGTCTGATCCGAGGGCCCGTCCCCGGACGACTGTCCATCTGTACGTACTAACCGTCCCGTGTCCCACGGAGACCGGAGGAGGCATTGATGCTCGCTCACGTGAGTGTGCTCGCAGCCGAAGCCGCCGAAGCCGCCGAGTCGATCAACCCCGTCGTCCCCGACGAGCTGGGTGAGATCTTCTGGGGTGCTGTCGGCTTCTTCTCGCTGTGGATCCTGCTGCGCTACGTCTGTCTGCCACCCCTGATGAAGGCCCGCGAGCAGCGGGCACAGCAGGTGCTGGGGACCAGGAGGCCGCGTCGGCCGCCGAGACCCAGGCGGAGCAGGTGCGCCGTGACTACGACGCGACGCTCGCCGAGGCCCCGCCGAGGCGAACCGCATCGTCGAGGAGGCCCGTGTGGCCGCCGAGGCACAGCGCTCCGAGGCCGTGCGTGCGGTCGAGACCGAGATCGCCGAGCAGCGTCAGGCCGCGATGGCCGAGCTCGACGCCGCCCGTGCGGTCGCGCTCGGCCAGCTCAAGGGCGACGTCGCCCAGCTCGCGGTCTCCGCAGCATCGAAGGTCGTCCAGGCCGATCTGGACGTCGCCGGCAACCAGGCGACGATCGACGAGTACGTGAACCAGGCCGGCGGGAACCGCTGAGCGGGTTGGAGAACGACATGTTGCACAACATCGCACTGCTGGCCGCCGAGGAAGGCGCTGAGAACGGGTTCTGGCTCCCGCACGACCTCAAGGAGGTCCTGTGGGGCACGCTGTCGTTCCTCATCGTCGCCTTCCTGCTGTGGAAGTTCGCCCGCAAGCCCGCGGCCGAGGCAATGTCCGGCCGCATCGAGCGCATCTCGACCGAGCTCGACGCCGCCGCCCAGACCCGTCTGGCCGCCGAGGGGGAGCGTGACCGCATCAAGGCAGCCCTCGCGGACTCCGACAGCGAGGCCGCCCGCCTCATCGAGGAGGCCCGTCGCAGCGCCGACCAGCTGACCGTCGACATCGCCGCACGGACCGAGGTCGACATCGCCAACCTGCGCGAACGTGCCCAGGCCGATCTGGCCTCGACACGTGCCCAGGCCGAGTCGGACCTCTCCGGCGAGCTGTCCCGCCTCTCCCTCGGTGCTGCCGAGCGGGTCGTGGAGAGCTCGCTGGACCCGGAGGCCCAGCAGCGCCTGATCGACCAGTACATCAGCCAGGTCGGTTCCCAGAACTGACATCGCAGCCACTCGAACGAAGCGAAGCCACAAGATGAGCGACAACCGCATCACCGCCTACGCAGACGCAGCGTTCAGCGTCGCCCGAGCCGAGGGCAACCTCGGCGAGGTCGAGGACGAGCTGTTCCGGCTCGGCCGCGTCCTGGAGTCCAGCGAGGAGCTGCGCTCCACGTTGACCGACCCCCACCTGCCGGCGGCCCGCCGCCAGCAGGTCGTCGAGGACCTGCTCGAGGGCAAGGCCACCACCACCACGATCGCGATCGTGTCGATGGTGGTCGGCGCCGGCCGTGCCGCCGACCTGCCCAAGATCGCACAGGACCTGGTGCAGCGCTCGGCCACCGACCGTGGCGAGGCCGTGGCAGAGGTCCGCTCCGCCGTGGCGCTCACCGACGAGCAGATCAGCCGTCTGGCCGCCGCCCTCAAGGCGCGGACCAACCTCGACGTCACCGTGAAGAACATCGTCGATCCGACCGTCATGGGTGGCGTCGTCACCCAGATCGGCGACTCGGTCCTCGACGGCTCCGTCACCCGCCTGAACCAGCTCCGCGACGCCTTCTGATCCGCAACGGATCCGAGCTCGCACCCGAACGACCGCCGCCAGGAACACCCGACATGGCAGAACTCACCCATCAACACCGCCGACATCTCAGCGGCGATCCGCAAGAACCTCGAGGGCTTCAGCCCCCGACGTCGAGCTGACCCAGGTCGGCTGTAAACATCGAGGTGGGCGACGGCATCGCCGTGTGTCGGGCCTGCCCGACGCCGCGGTGAACGAGCTGCTGGAGTTCGAGTCCGGCCTGCTGGGCCTGGCGCTCAACCTCGACGAGGAGTCGATCGGTGCCGTGGTGCTCGGCGACGCCGACCACATCGAGGAGGGCCAGACCGTCCGTGCGACCGGCAACATCCTCTCTCGGTGCCCGTCGGCGACGGCGTCATCGGCCGTGTGGTCAGCACGCTGGGCGAGCCGCTCGACGGCAGGGGCCCGCTGACCAACGTCCAGGACCGCCGCATGGAGATCCAGGCGCCCGGCATCATGGGACGCCAGCCCGTGGGCGAGCCGATGCAGACCGGCATCAAGGCGATCGACTCGCTGATCCCGATCGGCCGTGGCCAGCGCGAGCTCATCATCGGCGACCGCAAGACCGGCAAGACCACGGTCGCGATCGACACGATCATCAACCAGCGTGGCCTCGGCGTGAAGTGCATCTACGTCGCCATCGGCCTCAAGGCCTCGACGGTCGCACAGACCGTGGCCACCCTCGAGGCCCGCGGGGCGCTCGAGTACACCGTCGTGGTGGTGGCCCCGGCCTCCGACCCCGCACCGTTCAAGTACCTCGCCCCCTACGCCGGCTGCGCCATGGGCCAGCACTGGATGGAGAACGGCGAGCGCACTGGTGGTCTACGACGACCTCTCCAAGCAGGCCGTCGCCTACCGCCAGCTGTCGCTGCTGCTCCGCCGTCCGCCGGGCCGCGAGGCGTACCCCGGTGACGTCTTCTACCTTCATTCCCGCCTGCTCGAGCGCGCCGCCAAGATGTCGGACGCGATGGGCAAGGGGTCGCTGACCGCCCTGCCGGTCATCGAGACGCAGGCCGGCGACGTCTCGGCCTACATCCCGACCAACGTGATCTCGATCACCGACGGGCAGATCTTCCTCCAGTCCGACCTGTTCAAGTCCGGTGTCCGTCCCGCGGTGGACGTCGGCATCTCAGTGTCCCGGTGGGCTCGGCGGCGCAGATCAAGGCCATGAAGACCTCGGTCGGCACGCTCAAGTCGGACCTGCAGCAGTTCCGTGAGCTCGAGGCCTTCGCAGCGTTCGGCTCGGACCTCGACGCCGTGTCGAAGGCCCAGCTCGAGCGTGGCTACCGCCTGACCGAGCTGCTCAAGCAGGGCATCAACAGCCCGATGTCGGTCCAGGAGCAGTGCGTGGTGATCTTCGCCGGCACCCGCGGGTACCTCGACGACATCTCGCTGGCCCAGGTCGGCGAGTTCGAAGCCGGCCTGCTCGAGTGGTTCCGCACCCGTCACGCCGACCAGCTCGACACCATCCGCACCACGGCAAGCTGGGCGACGAGGCGGCGTTCGAGGCGGCCATCAAGGCCTTCGCCGACCAGTTCGAG
>JADJBW010000034.1 GCA_016703525.1 Actinomycetota bacterium
GGCGGGCGGGAGGATCTCGATCCGTCGGATGAGGCGGTCGGACACCAGGTCGATCAACTCATCGCGATCCTGCACCCAGCCATACAAGGATTGATGAGTGACGCCGAGGCGCTCGGCCACGGCGGCCATGGTCAGGTTCTCGATTCCGAGTTCGCAGGCAGCATCGACGATGTCGTCGCGGCTGATACGCGGCGGGCGACCCCGTCGCCGCTGCCCATCTGCGGCGTAGGTCATCGGGACCACCATAGGCGAAGCGGCCCGGGTGCAGGAATTACCTGCTCAGTGCTTTTCTTGCGCCCGCAGTTTTGTGCAGTACTATTCGTCTCAGCTGCCGCTCCTGCGGCGGTCGGGATGGGGGAAGAGCGACGATGCTCAGCCAACTCGATCGGAGTGCAGTCCTGGACTGCGGGGACCGTTCACCAGTCCGCCGCGGCCCGGTCACCGGGTCCGTCGACCGAGTTGTCGCGCGCCGGACCCGAGCGGGGTGGGTTCCATGGTGTGCACACACCACGCGCTCCGCCAGCGCGCCCTTCGGGCGCCGATCTGTCCAGTTGCCCAGGGGGCCAGAGATGGGAACCGGCCAAGCGCTGACCATCCCCGGCCCGCCGGCGGTCACGACCGCCGCCTCCTGGGCCTCGGCCGCCGCGCCCTCGGTCGCTGCGGCTCTCATCCTGCACGCGGCCCCACGGACTCCGCCGGTTCCCTCGTCGCTGGGGCCGGGCTTGCTTCTCGCAGTCACGGACGCGACGTCCCACCGGCTCCCCGCGACGCAAGTGAGGGTGCTTGCGGGTCTGACTGCGACGAGCCTGATCGGCGCGGCATGGTGGAACGACGAGTGGAGCCCGCTGCTCCGCGCCTGGTCGGCGCAGCCGTCCTTGCGTTCTTCTCGGCGCGCTGTGGGTTGCGCTGCCCGGGGCGATCGCGTTCGGTGACGTGAAGGTCACCGTCGTTGCTTTCGCTGCCGCTGCCGCTGTCTCGTGGCGTGCCGGCGCAGTCATGATCGTCTTGGCGTGCGTGATCGGTGGCTGCGTCGCCGTGATCGCGAGAGGGACTCGTCGGCACCTCACGTCAGGCCAGCCGACCATTCCGTTCGTGCCGGGCCTCGCGCTCGGCTTCGTCGTGGGGGTGATGGTTCCGTGGTGAGAGATCGACTGATTGCAATCGTGCTGACGGCCGGCGTGCTGGCAAGCGGATGCTCGGGTGACGGCGCGGCCGGGCCGACGACCGACTCGCAGCCGCCGAACACGACCGCCGCATCCAGCTCCCCGCCATCCTCGACCGTTGCTCCGAGTTCGACGCCGGCACCAACGACGAACGCTCCGTCAACCAGCGCGGCACCCTCGACGTCGCCACCGAGCACGGTCGTCACGAGCGAGAGCCTCCAACCAACCATCGAGCAGCTCGTCGACTCGTACGACGCGGTGGTCGCCGAAATCCTCACCAACCCGAGCGTCGCTTCGAACGTCGACGACGCACTGGTCGGCCGCTACCTGGCTCTCTTCCCTGAGGACAGCGCATTTGCGACCGGGGCACTCGGATTCTGGGCGAGCGAGGCCGCCGCTGGCCGCTTCTACCGCGCCGGGCCGCGAGGAGCGATGTACGACTCAACCGTGCAATCGGTCGAGCTTCGCAGCGAGACCGAGGCGGTGGCGAAGGTGTGCACCGTCACCTCGATCCAGATCGTCGACAGCACCGGGGCGGCGCTCGAGTCGCAAGGCGGCGTCAACGGTGGCGAGGTCGTCGTCGTGCGAGTAGGTGACGATTGGCTGCTTCGTGATCTGACCGAGGCACCGCCCGATGACTGCCCGCGGCCCGGGGACTCGTGATGCGAACGCGCACGTGCGTCGCTGCCATCGGCGCCGCAGTCGGTCTGTTGGTGACCCCGCCCACGGCGGCGATGGCTCAGGACGTGACCCAGTGCGTCGAGTGGTCACCCCGTGGCTACTGCATCGAGTGGGACGTGCCGACCCCCGGCACCCCTGACACGCCTGGCGGCTCGGGTGGTGGTCCGCCCCCCGAGTGCTACTGGGTCAACCTCGTCTGACGACATCGAGGACCCAACGATCTACGGCGACTTCGGACTGGACCGCCCGCCGGAAGGCATTGACGTCGTGTGGCAATCCTGGGAGTGCGCCGATGGCCGAACGACCTTCAACTTTCGGTGGGTGATCGCGGCCACACCCGGAACGCTGGCCACCATCGCACGAGGCCGACTGGTCGGCGAACTGCCGCAACCCGTCGTCGAGTCATCACCACCAGCGGGCACCGCGTCAATCATCGGCGTTCCGGTGTTCGTCGCCGTCGTGAACTGGACCGGTGTCGTGACCGAGACCGAGTGCGCAGGCGGGCTCTGCGTGACCGTCACCGCTACGCCTCAGCTGACGTTCCGGCCGGGCGAGCCGGGCGCGCAGACGGTCCAGTGCGCCGGCTCCGGAACTCGCTTCACGGCGAGCGCTGGGACGCCCGAGGCGCAGGCCAGGCGCCCGGCGCGTGCGCCTGGATCTACACGACCCGCACCGGAGCAAACGGGCGGCCCTCGGCATGGCCAGGGCAGGCTTCGGTGTCGTGGTCGATCTCGTGGACGGCAACGACGGGTGCGTCGGGGTCACTTGCGGCGGTGACGCGCTCGACCGATGTGGCGCGGCCCGTCGTGGAGGTTCAGACCGTGATCGAAGGTGGGGCAACACCGACGAGTACGACCATGACTCGACGCAACGGAGCAGCATCGCCGGACTCGGCGAACCGTGCTGCGCGACAGGCGACTGTCGCGGGCCAGAAGAAGGACCCGGTTCGCCGGCGATGGGGCCGCATCGGCGGAGGCGTGTTCGCTGCCGTCGTCGGGGGCTGGCTGTTCGCCTCGCTCTATCTCTCGGCCGACGACCGAGTCGAAGTTTTGGCTGTCGCGTCGGACATCGGGAGGTTCGACGTGATCGATCGGAGCGACCTCAGAGTCGTCACCATCGGCGAGGACACCGACGTTGCGTCGATCCCCGCGTCGCGTCTCGATGAGTTGGTAGGGCGGGTCGCCTCGACCGACATCGTTGCCGGGGGGCTGCTTGTCGACGGGCAGTTGTTGCCTGCGGGTGATCGGCTCGTGACTGCCGACGAGGCGATCGTGGGCGTGTTGGTCGGGCCAGGCGATTCGCCGACAACGGGCATGACCCGTGGAGCTGTGGTGTCCGTCGTCATCCGACCGGCTGCCGGAACCAACGGCACCGTCGCTGAAGTACCAGGGTGGATCGCCGGGATCGGCGGAGAGGTGTCGTCGAGCGGAGACCGACCCGTAGAGGTCGTCGTCGCGCGGTCCGAGGCTGCCCGAGTCTCGGCCGCCGCCGCAGACCGTCGGGTCACGATCGTCGTGCTGGGAGACTGACGATGCGGCTGGGACTTGTGAGTGCCAAAGGATCGCCGGGGGTGACGACGCTGGCCATCGGGGCCGCAGCGGTCATGGACGCGATGGCCGTGGAGCTCGACCCGGCTGGTGGTGACGTCGAGTGCTGGGTGGGCCCGGTCGGTGAACCCGGACTCATCCGGGTCGCCGGGGCGCTGCGCCACACCGCAGATCCGGCCGGAGTGCTCGCGGAGCACGCCGCTGAGGTGCACCCTGGGTTGCGTGTCGTGCTGGCGCCGACCGGTGGCGAACAAGCGGCGTCGACGTTGATGGCGATCGGCAATCGGCTGGCCCCTGCCATGCGGGGCGAGGACGGCTCGGTGGTGCTCGACGGCGGCCGTTGGAACCGTACGCAGCCAACCGCAGGCCGACTGGCGGGATGCGACGTCGTCGCCGTGGCACTGGCTCCAACGCTCGGCGGTGTCGCCCACAGTCGAGGAACTATCAATGCGCTCCGAGACTCGCTCGGGGTACCCGTCGTTGGCGTGCTGATCGGCGACCGCGGCTACAGCCCCGGCGAGGTCGCCGGCGAGCTCGATGTCCCCGTGGCTGGGTCGATCGCATGGGACCAGCGCGGCGCTCAGGCATTGATCACTGGTGGTCCCTCCAGGTGGTGGCGTCGGTCGGCGCACGGCCGGTCGATCCGCTCGTTCGTCGACTCGCTCTCGACATGGGTGCCGGAGGAGGTGGGTGCTCATGCCTGACCTCGGCGTTGAACGCATCGAAATAACGCTGCGGCGGCTCGTCGCGGACGAGATCGGCGACTACCTGCGCCGCTGTTCCGACGAGGGTCGGCGGCCGCCGGACGAAGCCGATCAGCGTCAGATGGCGAGAGCGATCGTGCGGCGCGAACTCGATGTGCGTGCGCGCACTGCGCTGCGGCTGGGCGAGCCACAGATCTCCGAGGTCGAAGAGGACGAGATCACCGAGTCGGTCCTCGCCGCCGCGTTCTCGACCGCACCGGCAATCGACCGGCTGCTCGAGCGGCGCGACGTCACTGACCTCCACGTGAACGGTTGCGACGATGTGCGGCTCGTCACCATCGATGGCGTCGTCGAACGTGCTGCGCCGATCGCTGCATCCGACGCGGACCTGATCGCGATGATCCAGGCGCTGGCTCGGCGCGGCGGCCACATGGAGCGCGAGTTCACCCCGGCCCACCCACGCCTCGATCTGCAACTTCCCGACGGGTCGCGTCTCGCTGCCGCGGCGTGGGTGACACCTCGGCCGTATATGACGATCCGCCGACACCTGCTGGTGGACGCCGACCAGGACAACCTCGTCCGTCGAGGCATGTACGACCGTGGCATCGCTTCATTGCTCAGGGCCTTCGTCGCTGCCCGGTGGAACCTGCTCATCTGCGGCGGACAGGGCGTCGGTAAGACCACGCTGCTGCGGGCGCTGCTGCACGACTGCGAGCGGTCGGAACGTGTCGTGGTGCTGGAGCAGGAACCCGAGCTGCACTTGGACCGGATGCCCGAACGGCACGACCAAGTCCTCGTGTTCCTCGAACGACCGCCGAACAGCGAGGGCGTCGGAGGCGTCACCCTCGCCGACCTGTCCCGGACGATCAAGCGGTTCACGCCCGATCGCATCGTGGTCGGCGAGGTTCGGGGCCCCGAAGTCATCGACATGTTGGAAGCGATGAGCCAAGGCATCGCCGGGTCGATGTGCACGATCCACGCCGACTCGTCATGGTCAGTGTTCCCTCGCATGTCGGTCTACGCCCGAGCGGGCGGACGCGACTGGGCGACCGGCGACGTGATGCAGCTCGCCTCATTGGCGCTCGACGCCGTCGTCTTCCTCTCGAAGACTCGTGACGGGCGGCGGGTGGTCTCCGAGATCCGCTACGTCGACCACTACGACGCTGACACCGGGCAGGTGGTGACCGACGTCTGGTTCGGCGCCGGACCTGACGGTGTGGCCACACCGAACCCGACCTCGCCGATCCCGGTCAGATTGCTCGACGAACTCGTCGCCCACGGCTACGACCCGTCGCTCCACGAGCGGGGTGCCTGGTGACCGCGCTCGCAGCGCTCTGCGGCGCACTCATCGCCGGGGGACTCTGGCTGGCGGTCGCGTCATGGCGCCCGGTGCCCTGCCAACGCCGAGCGGCACCGGCCGCCGGGCCAGGCCCTGCTCGAACGCGACCGTGTGATTGCAGCCGCTGGTGCTGGTCTGCTCGTGCTGATCCTGACACGCTGGCCCGTCGCTGCGATCGGTGCCGCCGTTGCCGGATGGTCGATTGCTGCGATGCCCCGTCGCGCCGACCGTGAACGCCACGAGGCACGCACCGAGGCCATCGCGCTGTGGACCGAGATGCTGCGCGACTCGATGGGCACCGCGCGAGGCGTCGAGGGAGTCCTGGTCGCCACCGCCGCAGCGGCGCCCGTTGCAATACGCCCCGAGATCCAGCGAATGGCGCAGCGGCTCCCCAGCGAGCCGCTCGGCGACGTGCTCGACGACCTCGCCACTGATCTCGACCATCCGCTCGGCGATCTCGTCGTCACGGCGCTGCGACTCACGTCCACCACGGGCGGGCGACGCGTGCGCGAGGTCCTCGCTGACCTCGCTGCGGCCGCATACGCAGAGGCCGAATCGCATCGGCGCATCGCCGTTGCCCGTCAACGCCCTCCGCTCGGCGACCGCTTGCACAGACGCTCATGCGACTCGGCCAGCCGGTGGTCGAGATCGCTCCCGAACGCGACAACGTCGACGTTCGGGTGGGGATGTGGGCTCGGCGAATCGGCCCGGTCGAACGCATCATCGCCTCGATGCGAACCGACCTGCGGGTGCTCCGCCGAGCCCCGGACGAACAGGCCGCTCTCATCGTCGTCTACACGCTGTGTGGCTTCCTCTGGGCACCGGTCGTCGCAGCCGGCGGCTACCTGGTCGGCGTCCACCTCCCGATCGGCATCCCCTTCTGGCTCGCCGTTGCCGGCGGCGCCATCGGCGGGCTCTCATCGGTTCGCACCGTCCGAACCCAAGCTGCCGAACGGCGACGCATGTTCTCCCACGCGCTGGGCTCGTTCTGCGACGTGACCGGCATGTGCCTGGCCAGCGGGCGCGGCATCGACGCCTCGATCCAGACAGCTGCTGCTGCCGGCGACGGGTGGCCGTTCGCAGAACTGCAAGCGACGCTGCGGACGGGCTACGTGCGCGGCGAGACACCGTGGGAGGCGCTCTCCCGCCTTGCCGACGAGTGCGACCTGACCGACCTGACCGAACTCGCGGCAGCCCTGTCGCTCGCCGGCGACGAAGGCGCCGCCGTACGCGACACGGTGTCCTCGAAGGCCAAGTCGATCCGCGAACGCCTGACAGCCAACGCCGAGCGGGATGCCGCATCGATCACCGAGCGCATGGGCATCCCGGCGACCCTCCTGCTCCTCGGCTTCATGATCTTCCTCGGCTTCCCCGCGATCTACGTCCTCTTCCAATGACAGAAAGGCCGGCTCACAACCCCGGTACGGAGAAAGGCAACAGCAATGACAGCGATCATCGTCTGGTTCCAGGCACAACTCATCGAAGCACGAGCACGCGCCGCCGAGGAGGCGGAGCGCGGCGAGATCGTCGAGAAGGTGATCATCGTCGCGGCCGCCGCGGCCATCGCCATCGCAGCGATGGCAGCAATCGCAGCGGCCGTCGACATCAAGATCGCCGGTCTCGAGCTCTGACAGGGCCAGCGGTGCGACGGCATCGCAACGGCCGCGGACTCGATCCGCCGCGTGACGAACACGCGCGCCCCGACGGCAACCCCGGAGCATGGGTCACCACGTGACCGCGGCTCGTCGACGGTCGAGTTCGTCATCGCATCCGCCGCCATGGTGCTGCTCTTGCTCATGGTCGTGCAGGTGGGCGTCTGGTACCACACCCGCGCCGTCGCGCAGACCGCCGCACGCCATGGGCTCGACCATGTCCGCACCATCAACGGATCACCGTCGGAGGGCATCGACGTCGCGTCCGAGTTCCTCGACCAATCCGGCGGGGGACTCGAGAACCGCAACGTCGACGCAACCCGCACCGCAGCAGTGTCATCCGTGACCGTCTCCGGCCGGGTCGTGTCGATCCTGCCCGGCGTGTCGTTCACCGTGTCCGTCACCGTTGACGCACCGACAGAACGGATCGAGCCATGAGCGCCCGACGATCCGATCGCGGGTCGGTGTCGGTCGAGCTTGTCATCCTCGCTCCCCTCTTCGGGCTGCTACTCCTCGGCGTGATCGCCGTCGGGCGGGTCAGCAACGCCCGCGCCGACGTCGACGCTGCGGCACGGATGGCAGCACGAGACCTGTCGATCGCTCGGGACCCACAGAGCCGGCTCGCTGACGTGGAACGCGCCGTCGCCGAAACGCTCGACGTCGGCTCGGCGTCGTGCCGTTCGATGTCCATGAGCGCGTCGGTGGGCGATGACGTGATCGAAGTGACAGTCACCTGCTCGGCCGACCTGCAAGAAGCGTCCGTGCTCCCCCTCCCCGGCAGCCTCACCATCTCGGGATCAGCGAGTGAGGTCCGCGACGCGTTCCGGGAGCGGACGCCATGATCGCCACTGGCCAACGTCGACGCGTCGACGTCCACGACGACCGAGGCTCGGTCACCGTCTGGGCCATCAGCGCAACCGTCGCGTGCGTGCTGATCATCGGCCTCGTCATCGACGGCGGCACCATGCTCCGTGCCCGAAGCGACGCGTTCGCCTTGGCCAGCTCCGCCGCCCGGGCTGGAGCACAGGAACTCGACTCCGCCTCAGCAGTGCAGGGGCTCACAGTTCTCGACCCCGTCGCAGCCGAACGGGCCGCACTCGACTACCTCGCCGCACATGGCGCAACCGGCACCGTCGCGATCACCGACGAAACGATCACGGTCACGGTCACCAGCGCGACCAGCCTCCAACTCCTCCGCCTCGCCGGCGCGGAGACCGCCAGCTTCACGGCCACCTCGACCGTGAACATCGTGAAGGTCGAGTTGCCATGAATCGCCTGCGAGCGCTCACTCGCGGAGTGGCGAGCCTCGCTGCACTCGCAGCCTTGCTCGCCGGACTGCCCGTTCTCCTCTCGTCGTGGGGCCGCCTTCCCGGTTCACCGAGCGCCGATTGGTGGGACCGGCTCAGCGACACCGCCGTGTCGGACACGACGGTGTTCGTCGTGCTCACGTTGGCGGCGTGGATCGCATGGGCGACCTTCGCTGCTGCGGTGGTCGTCGAGTTCGTCGCCGGCATCCGGGGATTCCAAGCACCACGAATCGCCTTCGCCGGGCCGTTCCAACGATCCGCTCGAACCCTGGTCGCCGGGGTCCTCCTGATGTTGAGCCTGCTCCAGAGCGCGGGGCCTTCCTACGCCTCCGTCCCCCGAGCCACAGCTGCCAACGCGTCCGGCGCCACCGCGTCCTCGTTCGGGCACGAGCCACCCCAACCGGGTCATGTCATCGCGATGACCATCGCCCCGGAAGGACCGCCGCCGACACCAGCGCATCAGAGGGGCTCGCCCCACCGGGCATCCCGCAGGACGCGGCTCCCGTGATCGAGGTCGAACGCGGCGACAGCCCGTGGAGCCTCGCCGAAGCACATCTGGGCGATGGGTTGCGCTGGCGCGAGCTGTACGAAATCAACCGCGGACTTCCCCAGCCAGACGGTCGATCGTGGACCAATCCCGAGCTGATCGTGCCGGGCTGGCAGCTGCGCCTGCCCAGCGCCGCGCACCTTCCGACACCCCAGTCGCCGATCGAGCCGACAGAGGCAGCGGACGTCGTCCACGTAGTGCAACGAGGCGACACGTTGTCCTCGATCGCTGACCAGTACCTGGGCGACCCAACTCGGTACCCAGAGCTCTTCGAGGCCAACTCCGACCGCATCCAACCCGACGGCAGACAACTCACCGACCCCAACCTCATCGTCGTGGGTTGGAACCTCGTCATCCCGGCGCCGCAAGAGCCCAACAGAGGGCGGGACCGGTCGATGCTCCAGCCCAGCCCGACCTGACGACGGATGTCGGCGAGACCGACGCCGCGCCGGCTCCCACCCCTACGACCACCACCCCACCGCCGACCACCGCCACACCACCAGCTCCGAGTACAACGACCCCGCAGCCACCGCCGCCAACCACAGCGCCGGCTCCAGCCGTGACGGTGCCGACCACGCCCACCGACACGGAAGCGGCGACAAGCGGCAATGGAGGAAGTCCAGCCCCAATCCTCGTCGGGCTCGCAGGAGCCACCGCGCTGAGCACCGGCCTCGCGCTTCGGTTGCGGTGGCTCAGGCGTCGGCGAGCGACTCGTGGATCAGCGGCTGCTGCCGTGATCCCGAGCGATGCCGAGATCGCCGTCGTCGCAGCGGCCGACGTCCCACTGGTCCGATGGGCCGGCCAGCAGATGGCCACGTTGATACGAGACCTCGACCCGCGCAAGGTCACCGGCGCTCCGCTGGCCGTCGAACTCTCCGAAGAGGCCGGCATCGAGATCCTCTGGGACGCGCCGCAGCATTCGCCAACGGTTGGCGCATGGCGCGCCGCCGACGGCGGGTGGGCGTGGCGATTGGACTACGACCCGGAGAGTCCCGTGCCACCCGATGAACTCCCCCCAGGCATCCCTGCACTGGTCACCATCGGCCAACGCGAAGGACGCCAACTCCTCATCGACCTCGAGGCCTTCGGCACCCTCGCCGTCACCGGTCCTCCCGACTGCACTGCTGGCCTTCTCCGCTCCGTCGCACTCGAGCTCGCCTGTGGCAACGATCTCGCCGACGCGTACGTCTCGATCGTCGACATCGACGTCGATCCCCTCGTCGCTCCCCGCCATCGTCTGACAGCGCAGACACTCACGGAAGCGGTCGAGGCAGCGGCGAACGCCGTCGACTCCGTCGGCGCAGCAATCCGGCACGACTCACGAGACACCTTCCGAGCCCGCGTTGGAGGCGCAGCACCAATCGAGGCCACCGTCATCGTCGCCAACAACTGCCAAGGATCCATCGATGCCACGTTCGCACCGAGGCGAGGTGCAGCACTCGTGACGGCATCGGACCGCGACGCGATCGCGGATGGTGGAGCACGAATCGAGATCTCAGGCGACGGAGTGTCCGCTCGACTCGAACCCCTCGGTATCGACTTCACGCCGGTCCGGCTCGATGCATCGACAGCCGATGCTCTCGCCGCCGCAACTGTCGCCGTCGTCGACCTCCCGGAGGTCGAGCCGGACGCCGTCGACCCCTCGGCGCTTGGACCGCACGCGCCAGATGAAGGCGCCAGCAACGGAAGCCCAGCCCATCGTCGAGCGCCGTCATCGACAACATCCATCGGGTCAACGGACACGAGCCGGTGTGAACACCACCCATGTGTTCCCGGTCGACTTCGGCTGCCGGAGCAAACGACCAACGACGTCCCGTCGAACGCACCCGGCGAACCGATCACCGACTCGGACGGCCAGTTGTTCGCGGATGAGTCGACCGGGCCGGAACTCGTCGTGCGGGTGCTCGGCGTGCCTTCGATCCCGGACCGACCCGACATCGGCCGGCGCGAGCTCATCCTCGCCGTGCTCCTCGCCTGCCGAGGTGGGACGCTCGCCGCGTCGGCTGCGCAAGACGCGCTGTGGGGCGGCAAGCCAGTCGAGCCGAAGACGGTGTGGAACTTCGTCGCTGCAGTCCGGCGGGCGCTCGGCGACTTCGACGACGGCACCCCAGTCATGCCAGCGGCCGATCGTGCCCACGGCACGCTGCGGCTGCACCCGCGTGTCACAACCGACCTCGACCTGCTCCGCAGAGCCGTCGTTGTGGCGGATGAGATGTCGTCCACCGAGGCGATGTCAGCGCTACGCGATGCGCTCTCGATGGTCGAGGGTCCGCCGTTCGACGCCGTCGGCTACGACTGGGCGCACCGGGACCAGGACGTCGCCGAGGCGGCTCGTGTCATCGAACAAGCCGTCGACCGCCTCGTCGCACTGGCTGTGGAAGCGGGCCAGCACGACCTCGCCCGGCACGCGATCAGTCGAGGCCTGCGCGGACTCCCCGGAGACGAGCACCTCTACCGGCTCCGCATGCGACTCGAGGCGCACGCTGGCAACACACGAGGCCTCGTCAGCGCCTACGAGGAACTGTGCGTGTACCTCGCCGACCTCGAGGTCGAACCGTCGCCGGCGACCACAGCGCTATACAACGAACTCCGATCGCAGCGAACCTCCAGCACCGTCAGCTGAGCGGCGGCACGGCCGAGGCGACGATCGTCCAGTCACCCGGATTCGCGAACGCCGCAGCAGCCTCGAACAGCGCGATCTGCTCGTCTGCGACCGCTCCACCGACGGTCACGGTGACGT